>JAGDMU010000029.1 GCA_017860615.1 Pseudomonadota bacterium
CATAGCCACTATTGTAACGACTTTTATAATCGCAAACCAAAACTCGAATTCTCCATAATATTTCACAGAAACCAAATTAGCCGCTGCAACAATTCCCACGCCTATTAAAGCAGGTATCCACTGCGCCAAATCAGGAAACCAATAATTCATATAAATTCCGATTGCTGTTACTTCGGACATACCTACCGTAACCCACAAGAACCAATAGCACCAAGCTGTCAGATATCCCGCCCAGGGACTAATATACTTATGCGCATATGTAGCAAAAGAGCCGGTAACCGGTTCGAGATAAAGCATTTCCCCCATAATCCGCATAACAAAGAACATGACAATGCCAGCCAGTGCATAAGCAAGCATTACCGAAGGACCCGCCCACTTAATAGTGCTCGCCGAACCCATAAACAGCCCGACACCGATAGTTCCACCTAAAGCAATCAATTCAATATGGCGCGCTTTCAGACCACGGCTTAGTTGTTTTTCTTTCATTATCTTTCATTCCTTTCCAAACATCATATAATATTTACACAGTATCGATGAAGTTCCATAACCTTTTTGATGGTGTTGATTTGTTCTTGATCGGCTGTCTCCAATTCCAATTGAACATTCGCATAGCCTAAGGCCACACCGCGCGCTTCTCGATTATGGCTAATATTTAATACATTAGCGCCTGTTTCAGCTGTCAGCTTTAAAAGCTGACAAAGAAAACCCGGTTTGTCGGGAATTACTATATCGAAGACTACTTTGCGTCCCGTTTTAGCCAGCCCTTGATTAATAATACGGGACATCATATTAACATCAATATTGCCGCCGCTAATTAAGGCTACTATTTTACTGTTCTTGTAAGAATGAAGCCTGTTTAGCACCGCTGCGACAGAAACAGCGCCGGCTCCTTCGGATATAGTTTTGATGCGTTCCATCAAAAGTAAAATTGCACTTGCTATTTCTTCTTCATCTACTGTTACAATGTCATCAACATAGCGCTGAACCAAATCGAATGTAAGCTCCCCTGGGGTCCGCACGGCAATTCCATCCGCAACAGAAGGAATCCCGTTACAAGTGATAACCTTCTTTTGCGCAACCGATTCCGCCATGGAAGGCATGTTTTTAGTCTGGACGCCTATCACTTTTACGCTTGGTTTTAAGTATTTAACTGCCGCGGCTATACCGGAAATCAGTCCACCACCGCCAATCGGTACAACGACAGCCTCTACGTCAGGCAAATCTTCTAATATTTCTAAAGCAATTGTTCCCTGGCCAGCCACAACCTTGGGATCATTAAAAGGGTGAATAAAAGTAAAATCTTGTTCCTTCTGTAAGCGGCACGCCTCCTGATATGCATCGTCATAGACTTCGCCATGAAGCACAACCTTTGCGCCATAGCTCGTAGTTGCTTTGACCTTAGATAGGGGTGCGTTCTGGGGCATGACAATGGTAGACTGAATACCAAAAAGTGAACCTGCCAGCGCCGTTCCCTGAGCGTGATTTCCCGCAGACGATGCAATTATTCCACGTTTTCTTTCATCACTCTTTAAATTGGCAATTTTGTTGTAGGCTCCTCGCAATTTAAAAGAACCTGTCCGTTGCTGATTTTCCAGTTTTAGATAAACGCGATTTCCTGTCATTTCACTAAGCGTATTCGTATAGGCCAGTTCTGTTCGGATAGCCACACCCTTGAGTGTTTCCTGGGCTTTTTTTACGTCCTTCAATGAAAAATCCATTTCGGCATCTCCTTATCATGCATGGTTGCAAGCAATTAATTCGATTTCCACTAACACCCCTTTCGGCAAATTTGCTACAGCGACACAAGAGCGAGCTGGTAATTTGTCAGTAAAATAGCTCCCATATATCTCATTTACAGCGACAAAGTTGTCCATGTTTGTAATAAATACCGTAGTTTTTAGAACATCATCAAAATTCATTTCTGCAGCCAACAAAATTTGTTTGAGATTTTCCATTACTTGTTTTGCTTGCGCTTCAATCCCCCCAGCAACAACTTCCCCTGTTTCAGGATTAATAGGAATTTGACCAGAGCAAAACAGATAGCCTCCTGAAATTCTCGCTTGGGAATAAGGGCCGATCGCTTGCGGGGCCAGGTTGGTTTGAATTACTTCTTTCATTTTTTCTCCTCCTAATAAATATCTGTTGTGGCAACACTCCATTACTATCCCCTTCCTAATTGCCCTTGAACGGCTATTACGAAGCAATATATCTACTACAGAACTTCACAAGCTACTTTGCGAATTTTTTCTACCTTTATTATTTCATTAAGAATTTTCTGATTTCAATTTATATTCTAGTTATTCTATAAATAATAATAAATTCCTTCTGCGATAATAAAAAATTATTAAATTTATTGTTACTTTTTTCTCATTTTCCTTCGACTTAGCAAAACCTCCTCGATTCTTCTAAAAACAAAAAAACCCGCGATTTACGCAGGTGTCAACAGGACTCATTAATAGCGGAGGCGGAGACTGTCTCCGCCTTATAGTGACGCGCTAAAGCTAAAGCATGATGCTCCTCTAATATTCTTTCAACGGTTTCCGCTTGTGATTCCCCACATCTTACAATAAGAACTACTGGTATTGGATTGTTTCTCTGGTCCGATTTAATATTTTTAGTGGTAACTACCCAATCAATAATTAATCCTATGATAGCTCCAGCAAAAAATCCTAGTAATCCCCATATAATCGGACCCCAGTAAAGCACAGACCCCCATACTGTCCCAAACAACATACAAAGAGTAGCTAATAACGCAGCTCCATCGAGAATGCTCACGCCGTCGGCCCGATACATGCGATCAAACACGGAAATCTTCCGTGTTGTTTTACGTAGTGGTACTGCCATGACTTCTTTCTTTGTTAAACCGATACGTGTTAAATCCGCTATAGCAATTTCCAGAAAAGGCCCATGATCAAAAGAGGCAAAAATATACATAGTAACTCCTCAACGTGTCACAATGGCATAATATATTCCTTATCCATATATTCTTGCTTCAAATATCTAGCCTGTTCAGCGTCATAATATTTATTCACTTCGACAACTCCAGCATAAGCCGCATAAGCCGCATATCCATATATGGAAGGCGCAAACAGAAACCATTGATAATTAAGAATGAACTTTGCACTATTAAAATCACCAATTAATGAAAAAATAATCGCTTCACAGAGATGTGACATATAGGTCATTGCAATCCAAGAAGCTAATATTATAACCCCTTCATCAAGCTTTCTTGAGTAAAGGTGCCCCAAACCTGGAGTGAAAAGTGACCATAGCATAGCTAGTATCGGGTTCCTCCTTTTCCCATGCCCAAATTCGAACGCCGTTACCTTGGAGGGTGATATGGGAAAATCCTCCCGTTCCGCAATAATGTAATACTTATTCAGCTCTATTGTCTCTGAGTAGCTATCCCATATTGCATATACGTAAACGCCTATATATAAAAGCACCCATCTATAATCAACCGCTACCGTAGCCTCTTGGAACCGCCCGGTTAATGACAAAATAATAGCAGTATTGATATGAGCCTGATTATTAACAAAAAACTCCCAGGAAAGCAACAGGAATCCGGACAAATGACTACTAATAAGTAGATGTCCAAATCCCGGCAGTGCAGCAGACCACCATGCAGTAACCCAAGGATTCCTCAGATGTGTTCCTAGTATACCCAATACTGTCAGGGTAGCTTTGGGATGTCGAGGATATTTTTCAGTACTCATAAAAACACCACCGATATTATTCAGTCAGACTAATCAAATGAACTCAGTATTCCTATCGAATAAATAAATGTTTCCTAACACCCCCATTATCCACTCGGCTCCCCTTTTGCTTTCCCAAATGTTCATCACCACAAGGTGCTAATCTACTAGGCTTTCAAGCACGTTTGAACACTATGCGGATTCTTCTCTTTTATTTGCGTTTTGTTCATGAAAACGCCCGTATTTAGTTTGTACAAAAAAAGTATCAGCATACGTTAATACCCTAATTCTTTTCATGTACATTTTCTTATATATTTTTACAGTTAGCATACATTCTTCGATATTAGATATTAAAAATTTTTACTAAATTTCACAAAAAACGTTAAGCATAGTTCCATATTGATTTATTAACTTAGCGCTTTCGTAGCGCACGACAGGTTTCTTTTCCCGCATGTTTCCATTTGAAATTCAAGGGATAATATACCTGTCCCCGTCTCCCTTAGATATACCCGTTCTCGGAACTCTACGACAACTTTTCTGACACAGAGAGGATAATTACGAAAGATAAATAGCAAAATATAGTACTAACATAACGCTCGTAAAACAAATTTTTATTAATAAGGAACTATCACCATGCACAATCAACCCCGCCGTCCCCTCATGACCCTCAGCCTGTATGGCGTTACTTATTTTCATCGGCAGAATCCTTACATGGTAGCTTGGTTGTCCGCTATATATCCCGGTTTTGGTCACTATTTGCTTAATCAATATGCACGGGCTACCTTATTAACTTTATCTGAAGTGACTACAAATACACTAATTCATATAAACGAAGCAATTATTTATTCCTTTTGCGGACAATTTGAAATGGCCAAAGCCATCATCAAAACACACTGGATCTTGGGCTATGTCATCATTTATTTTTATGCAATATGGGACAGTTATCGATCTGCTTTGATACAGAACAAAATGTGTCAGCTTGCAGAGCTTGAAAATGAACCATTAAATTGTACAATCATTCATCCGTTTGAAATTCAATATCTGGAACAAAGAAATCCATGGATAGCAGCCTTTTATTCTTTCTGCTTTCCCGGTCTGGGGCAATTGCACAATCAGCAATGGTTACTTGCATTTTACGCAATCAGCTGGTGGTGGATTTACCTTTCCTTATCCCATGCGCATACATCCCTCTTGTACCTGTTACTTGGTAATGTTCAAGAATCGATTGCCGTACTTAACCCACACTGGCTGTTATTTATGCCTTCCGTTTGGGGAGGATCGATTTATCATGCTTTTTATACAGCCTTGGAACATAACCGGCTTTTTCGGCTGGAGCAGCGCCAGCATTTCGTAGAACGCTACCTTTTGAACATTCCCTTGAGTTAGAACAGGTCTTAGCTGTATTGGAGCATAACGGGATTGCCAGAAAGCATATGCTGGTAATTCCCATGGATACGGAACCTACTCCCCCAGTCCGGTTTATTACCAAAGCACGCGACTTCTATACCAAGGGTATTGAGGTTGGCATGGCCTGTGCTACGGGAAGCGCTGTCATTGGTACTTGTGTCGGGTTCATTTTACCATGGGGGCCCATCTTTGTAGGGTTAATAGCTGCCGCTATTGGCTTTACTATCGCTTTTGGAATATATTTTCTCATCAACAAGGGCACGCACCGGCATCTCCCGAAAAAATTACCAGAAATTACGATCATCGTTCAGTGCTTGGAAGAACAGTCTATCCTGGTTATGGAGACCATGTGGGAATATCGGGTTCTGACAGTTGGCCGAGCTCCGGAGCCATCCTAAAAACCGACTCCATTTTGGGCTATACCTATACTTATTGTCTCCCGGGGCGGTGAGTGTGCGAACAATATCTATCATATCAGGGTAATCAATACAGATAAAAACCAGGAACTCAAAAAAGAAAGCCTCAACTCCTCATTATATAAGGGTTGAAGCCACTTTTCGCCATTACCAGTGTTACGGTTCACCGTATCGCTGGTAACTGCGAAATTCTATTAATATTTCCTTATATGAACTCTTTAAGCCATAATTACAGATGTAATTGCCTCGCAATGGCTTCCACATGTTTCTCACGTAACCATTCACCAATTTCTTTACCCTTTAATGTTTTGGGGACAACCGTTTCTTGAGGCAAGGCCATTATAGCTTTCAGTGGTCCCAATTGGGTAATCTTTAATCCCGCCGCTTTAATAATGAGGTCAAACTCCTCTATAGTAAGAGAACTACGCCTTAATTTATTAATGGTATCTACAATCTTATCAGGAGTGGGATTTTCCAAAAAGCCTATTGTCTGGCTGACAGTAACGGCCGCATCCATCCAGCCGCCAGGCAATTTCATTCGATTATTCCATAATCCTAACCTTTCTTTGTCCAGCACTACACCTAAGGCTGCAAACCTTACCTTCGAATTTTGTGTAACTTTTGCCACCGAATCTAACGCTGCTATTACTCTTTCAAATTCTCCTAGAGACAAATCCGAGATTTCTTTAAATGTAATCTGCAATAAATTCGTCTCTGCCAAAACCTTGAAAAATCGTCCTGGTTCCTGTGCTTCTGACAAAACCATGCCCAATTCCGCAACCATCCGCTCCACAGGCTCATGGGCAAGTTCTTCCCCAGCAGCAATCACAAGCGGCAGCGTATTACAGTCTATTGTGAAACCAAAACGGGCGGCTTGCCCTGCAAGTCGCAAGGCGCGCATTGGATCATCGGAAAAATGTTGTCCATTCGCCCTAAGGACCTTAGCTTCTATATCCTCTCGTCCATGGAAAGGATCGATAATTTCTCCCGTTAAACAATCTAGAGCCATGGAGTTCACCGTAGTATCACGTCTAAAAAGATCTTCTTCTATGGTGATCTTTGGTTTAGCGGATACCTTGAACCCCTTGTAACCACTACCTACTTTCCGCTCCGTTCTCGCAAAGGCAACTTCGCGCTTTATGCCGTCTATCACCAAGTGAAAAACGGGAAAAGACTTGCCGAAATCTTCAGCCTCCGGAAAAAGCATTTTGAAATTTTTCTTAACCATACCAACAATACTAAAATCAATATCCTTCGATGTTCTTCCCATAAAACTATCGCGAACACAACCACCGACTCTAAAAACACGTCCACCGTTTTTTGCAATAATTTCGGCAAAATCTATCTCTGTTAATGCACTAGTACTCATACTATATCCTTTTCCCCTCTACTTTTCAGCCCTCCAGGCTTTTCCTACACTACTTATTAGAAAAACCTACCTCTTTTATCTTATGTATCTTCCCTTTTATCCTTGTTGCCCAAAGCGCCTCCATGACAAGATCTCCTTTATCCCCAAGTATCTCCACATAGGAGCATGTATCTTGGACATCAATAATGCCAATATCATCTCCACGAATACCTGGAATGGCAGTAATCGCTCCTAGTATATCTCCTGGCCGCATCTTCGTCTTTTTGCCTGCATTTATCCTAATTCTAGTAATCTGTCTGTTTAATTTTTCGTTTTTATCAATTTTTAATACAGGCTCAATTCCATCACGTCTATTAAAAATCAATTCACCTTCTGCCACTTCTTCTACCGTCGGAGTTTCTTTTTTCGGTATCTTATAATGAACATATTCCTCTATCTCATGTAAAATCCTATATTCATTTTTAGTTGCAAGGGTAATCGCCACCCCTACCTTCCCTGCCCGTCCTGTCCTGCCAATTCTATGCACATAGCTTTCATTATCGAGGGGCATATCATAATTGACCACTAGAGATATATCATCTATATGGATACCCCTAGCTGCCACATCAGTCGCAATCAAAAATTGAAATTCTCCCCTTTTAAAATCATGAATGGCACTAAGCCGATCCCTTTGTTCCATGCCCCCATGCAAGGTTCCACATGAGTAGCCTTTATGTTGCATCTTTTTAAAAACAGTTTCTACCTTGTCTCTTGTATTGCAAAAGAGAATACAACTATCTGGTCTTTCAGTATATATGATTTTAGTAATTAGATTGAATTTTTCATCTTCTTCTACTTCATAATAAACTTGCCGGATGTTTTCCAGGCTAGAAGTTTCCGAATCAACCTCTATTTTTATAGGCTTATTCATGTATTGTTGGCAGATTTCCTGAATCTTATCGGGCATAGTAGCAGAAAATAACATCGTGAGCCTGTTAGTAGGCAACACGTTTATGATAGCTTTCACCTGCTCGATAAAACCCATATCAAGCATTTTGTCTGCTTCATCAATAATTAGGTACTGCACCTCTCCCAGATTCATATTTTTTCTTTCAATATGATCTAAGGCTCTCCCTGGTGTACCAACAATAACATGTACTCTTTGCCTTAATTCCCTTCTTTGTATTTCCATAGATTGTCTGCCAAAAACAGCAGCGCATCTTACCCCTCTAAATCTCCCTATATTGGAAATATCCTGTTTTAATTGTACCGCCAATTCTCTAGTTGGCGTAAGAACCAATACCTGGGGATTTTTTTGCTCTATTTCAAGTTTCTCACAAACCGGAATGGCAAAAGCCGCTGTCTTACCACTACCCGTCTGGGATCTCACTATGATATCCTTCTGTGCAAGAACTAAGGGTATTACTTCTTCCTGAACCTTAGTTAGCGTCTCATACCCCAAGTCCTTTAATGCTTTTTTTATTTCCTTACTAAAAACATAATTCGCAATATATTGATCATCCATCTTATTATATACCTCATTTTTTCTCGAATTGTCCAATCTCCAGCCTACTGTAGTTTGTATCTCATTATACATATAATAGTGCCTCAGAGTGAATATAAAAATACTCCTGCTAATAGCCTAGTTAATCGTTTTCTACATCCGAAAAGCAATAGGTACTCAGGCTTGACTTTCTTGAATCGGACAACGAGATTCAAAGCTCCCTGTTATCACTAACTTTTCCAGCAGTTTCGTACGGTTCTACCGAGTCAGTCCCCGAGTATAATATCTTATAAGTTATTAACTTCCATAAATAGTGACAAGAACTCCTACCACTTAAACAAAATTGGGTAGGAGTTCTTGTTTCACCGTTTGACCTGATACGGTTCTCCGTATCGGGAACAACGGCTAAAAAAATGTGGCAATGAGTCTGCCCTCATTGCCCTGCAAAAAGTGCCGTCACCACTACTTAAAGACTGCAAGTGAAAAAGAGTGCAGCTCATTTATTGTTGAGCCTTCTGGTCAAGCAAAATTTGTTCTTCTCCCCATACATGAAGTTCATTTAACGCTGGCAATAATGATTTCCCTCGTTCTGTCAAAGAATACTCAACTTTTGGGGGGATTGTATCATATTGTATTCTGTTGACTAGTTGATATGCTTCCAGCTCTTGTAGGGATTTTGTAAGCATCATATTCGTAATGCCAGTGACACTTCGTTTTAATTCATTATACCGTATAGATTCTTGTTCTGATAAATGCCACATAATTGGAATCTTCCATTTCTGTCCGATAATATCTAATGCATATATAATGGGACACTTTGCTTCATATATATTTTGATTCGGTTGAGAAATCTCTTTATTGCTCATTTTTATTTCCTCCAAGGTGTAAATTATATACTAAGGCAGAAAATACTGCGTACTTGTAATTTACTGCTCGTCTAATTATGATTATACCATAATTAAAAATATTTTAGGAGGACATAATGAAAATATTAGCAATTAACGGAAGTCCGAGAAAAAATAAAAATACTGCGACTCTGTTGGACTATGCTTTGCAAGGCGCAGCTTCAATCGGAGTCAAAACAGAGATGGCAAATCTTTATGACTTAAACTATAAAGGATGCGTGAGCTGTTTTGCCTGTAAATTAAAGGATGGAAAAAGCAGTGGCAAGTGTGCATATCGTGATGACCTTTCGCCGTTGCTTGAAAAAGCAATGGCTGCAGATGTGATTCTTCTTGGTTCTCCGATATACTATCACTTTGTAACTGGACAGATGCGCTCATTTATGGAACGACTTATGTTCCCAATTGATAGTTATGCAATTGATACTAATACTGGGATGCAGCGTGCACTTTTAAACAAGGTTGTCCCTGTAGGATTTATCTATACGATGAATGCTCCTGAAAGTATAATGAAAGAATATGAATATCCAACTATAATGTCATATAATGAACATGATTTAGGGAGATTGTTTGGATATTGTGAATCAATGTGTTCTATGGATACCTATCAATTTAATGACTATTCCAAATATGACGTTACATTTTTCGACGAAAAAGACAAGGCAGAGATAAGAGGAAAGCAATTTCCGATTGACTGTCAAAAAGCATTTGATTTAGGAATAAAACTTATAGGGGAAGCAAAGAAGATGCAATAATAGGAGGAATTACCATAAAGATATATGCAATAAACGGTGGCCCACGAAAAACATGGAACACTGCAGCCCTGCTGGATTACTTTGTGAAAGGCGTCCATTCCGTTCAGGAAGATGCCGAAATAGAAATGATTCATCTATATGACTATACCTATACGGGCTGCAAAAGTTGCTTTACCTGTCAGCGAAAAAACGGGAAACCGCTGGAATGTGCGGTATGCGATGATATACATGACATATTGAAAGGGGCATTTGATTCTGATGGAATTATATTTGCTACTCCTATTTATTTTCATGATATTTCAGCGCAACTGCGAGGATTTTTGGAACGCTTAATGTATCCGGGCGTTTCTCCCAAAGATGTCCCGACAGCATTGATTTATACGATGAATGCAACGGAACAGCAAATGGAAGAATTCCATTTTGAGACAAATCTCGCTACATCTAAATTGTTTTTGGGGCATACTTTTCATGTAACACCGGAGCAAATTTTCGCGTTCAATACCTATCAGCATAAAAATTATGATGATTACAGATCAACCCGTCATAACGAGGCAGAAAAAAGAGCCTGGCATAAAAGAGCGAGTGTGTGAAGAAATCTCTGTATCTTTGATCTTCTATGATAATTGACTAGGCTGATGGCCGTTCCCAGGATTTCAAGGAAAAGAACCAGCCTTAGCT
>JAGDMU010000021.1 GCA_017860615.1 Pseudomonadota bacterium
AGAGACTTGAGAAAACTCATCATTGGACGAAGCAGAAAGTCTTTGGCGAAGATCTCCTTCACTGCTTGAGAGTTCTTGTACCACGCCATTGAGGTTATCAAGTGGTCGTAGCAATGCTTTGATCAAGACGATCATCACGCCGATGGAGAGGATTAGCATGATGAAGCCTACAAGCATCAGCTCTTTGATTTGCGCGTTTAAAAAACTGTACGCTACTTCTTTATCAAAGGTTATACTTGGCGTCCAACCCGTCTCTGTCGATACTTTAAAGGCAAAAACCTTTGCATCGCCATTGTAGGTATACTCGATCAAACCATCTTTTTTACCTTCAAGTTTTTGAGTCAATTCAGGCAATACAGAAGGCAACTCTTTTCCCAATAAATCTTTATTAGGGTGCGCGATAATGACCTGTTTTGTATCAAAGAGGACGCCATATCCACCATTAAAATTAACATCGGCTGTAGCTTTTACCAAAGTATCTAAGGCTATATCCATAACAACAGCCCCTAAAAATGTGCCATTTTTGAAGATTGGCGCCATAAATGATACGATGAGCTTGTTGGTTGTAGCATCCACATAAGCATCCGTTACACCCACTTTTCCAGAAGCTTTAACCGCTTTATACCAACCACGAATACGTGGATCATACCCTGCTGGTAAAGGTGTGCCTGTACCTGTAATCGCATTTCCTGTCTCTAAACCCACCGTTGTATCAAAACCACCGAGTGTTTTGGTTGTCTCTTGAAGTCTGGAGCGAATATCCGCTTCATCCATGGTCGAGATATCGGTTAATGTCCTTGCCGAACTCTCCATACCGCTTTTCTTACCCGCAGCCCAAACATCGATATAATCCGTCAAAGCACGTGATGCCATCTTCAAGCTCGCTTCAATCTGAATCACGCTGTTCTTTTTCGTATCCATGTAGCTTACCATACTGAAGATACTCAAACTTAAAAACATCAACACCGAGATGGTTAGGATGATTTTGGCTTTAAATGACATAAATGCTCCTTTAAAAGGTGAAATACTATTCCAATTATATCGACGAATCGTTACAAATACGTTGCAATAAATGACCGAAATATGACCTTTAGTAATAATTTCGCAATAATTTTTATTTAAACTTCACCTTAACTTTCGTTTTGGAGTCTTTTATGCCTCATACACTTCGCAGCTACCTTAAACAAATGTCCATAGCTCACCGTTTTTACCTTGGATTTTTAACCATTTTTGTCTCATTTCTTATCATGGGAATGATTTATGGCATCAGTTTTTTCCACACTCAAAGCTTTTTTGATGAGCAAATTATGCAATCGCATACTCTTAAAGCGAACCTCGAAGAGACCACAAACGTCAATGCCAAGACCATTCACGATTTTTCCACACTCGAAAAACAAGCGAAAGAAGTAGGAGAGCTTTACAACGACCTCTCCGCACTTCGTAACATTCGCAATGACCTCTCTACACTCAACTTCAAACCTTCCCAGCAACGTAAACTGGAACGTCTTATGGATGACCTTGTCGCATGGCAAAGTAGCACCGCAGGAAAACACCCGTTCATTGCACCTTATGCGGGACAATTTAGTATTTTAGCAGAGCTTATGCGTACCAATCCTAGCGAAGATGCCGTACGTGACATCGCTTTGGTTATTGAAGATATTACAGGAAAGGTCATCGAAGAAGCCCTCGCGTTTAACGAAAAAACACAACAAGCCATGGCAGGCGTCAAAACCAATTTAACGCATCTCAATGCCAATCTTACACGTGACACCAATGAACTTGAAAACAGCAACCAAGCTTTAGCAGCACTTCATGATGCCAACCATACCTATACGTTTTACCTAAGCATCGCCGCACTCATTTTCATGCTTACTTTGCTTTTTTTACTCCTTGCCATTCGCATGATTGTGGTTGAAACCTTGCAAATGCGTAATGACTTGCAAACTGTCATCGAAGATACCAACCATATCGATTTTCGTCAAAAAATCAAAACGGTTGCAGAGAACAAAGACGAATTAGATGGCATTGCACGTGTGATTAGCTCTGTGTTTACCAATGTCGAACAGACCATCATTCGCATATCAGATATTGGGCATCATGCCCATAATTCGGCGCAAAGTTTGCAAAAGACTTCTCAAACGCTTTTAGGAACCATCCATGCACAAGAAAGCAGTATTGAGACTATGCAAAAGCCTATCGCAACACTTAAACGAACACTGAGTGAATCTGAAGGTGTGAGCGAACAAACCAGAGATGTGCTTAAACAAAACATGGGCGTTATGGGGCATTTTATGAAAGATTTAGAAGCGCTTCATAACGATGTGCAAGAGAGTAAACAAGAACAAAATGCTGTAAATGTACAGATGTTTGAACTCACTAAACAAGTCGATGAAATGAAACATGTCTTTAACCTCATCGATGAAATTGCCGAACAAACCAATCTTCTAGCCCTTAATGCTGCCATAGAAGCGGCGCGTGCAGGTGAACATGGACGAGGCTTTGCCGTGGTCGCTGATGAAGTGCGAAAGCTTGCAGAACGAACACAAGAGAGTTTAGGAAATATCGATGTTATCGTTAAACACATCATTGAAGGGGTTGGAAGCAACACCAAGCGGCTCAATCATGTGGGCATTTTGATGGAAGATACCAGTAAACGTATGGCATCACTAGGCATGATCGCTACAAATACGCAACAAGAGATCACCCATTCACTCGACGTTGCCAACCAAGCCGTTAGCCTTTCTCACTCCGTTTCACATAATGTGAACACTTTGATAACTCAAATGCAAGAAACCTTGGCACTGAGCGTCACCAACCGAGGCAATGGACAAGCCGTCGCCAGCGTGGCTGAAGAACTGTTTGGGATTTCGCATACCCTTACCAAACTTCTCTCCAAGTTTTTACACCAAGAGAGCGCTACAGCAAGGGTTGAAGAGAAAAAAGAGAAATTAAAACTCGCCGCGTAACGCTTTACATGTAAAGAGTTCTCTCTGCGATTTTTCAAATCCTAGTTCTTCATAGAGCGTATAAAAAGACGCCTCTTTTGCCAACAAAGTGGCTTCTTGGCATCCCATTTTCGTGCATGAAGTAATGGCATATTGTAACAACTCTTTCTCAATAGAATGATTTTTATAGGCTTCATCCATTACCATCTCTTCAAACATCGCAATTTTTTCTCCTGATGGAATCGACACACGGTACAGAACAGGCAACATCCCTACCACTTTTGTCTCCTGAATAGCAAGAAAAAGAGAATGCGTACTCGCATTTTGAATCATCTCAGAGAGAGCTTTCGCCTGCTTTTTCTCATGCTGCGGAAACATAGTATGAAGAAATTGGCATACAGTAGGGATATCCTCAAGTGTTGCCATCCTACAATCGGTGCGACTCTCTTTGTAGGTTGATTCATACGCTATGAGTATTTTTTTGCGTTCAATTCCCCAACGGTAACCACTCATCGCTCCACTTTTTGCAATGACACGGTGACATGGAATGAGATAGCCTATGTGATTTTGGCCAATGGCACTCGCAACCGCTCTCACCGCATTAGGCTTTTCAACGTAATTGGCAATATCCTGATAAGTGGCTATCACTCCATTGGGAAGATTGAGAAGCGCTTTCCAGACATTGATCTGTAGGTTAGTGCCTTTGACTAAGAGGTTGTATTTTTTATTGTTGATGAAAATATTTTCCAAATAAGTCTGCGCTTTGAGATCATCATGTACCAGATTGGCATTTTCCCAAAGCTCTTTAAACCGTGTAAAAATCGCCTCTTTATTTTGGTCGATAAACCCTAAATAGCAGATGCCCTTATCGGTATACGCAATCAACGCTTCACCAAAAGGTGTAATACCAAAACCATAGGTGATAATGACATCCCTACCCTTTTCGCGCCACTCTTTAGGCGTAACGCCGATTAGATTGACAAAAAGTTCATGCAACCTGCTCACACTGGAGAGCCCCATGTCAAGCGTGCTGTCTAAAATAGACTTGGACTCTTTGATGTGCTCTTTGGCGTAATTGAGCGTTACTGAGTGCAAAAACTGTTTGGGTGTCACGCCCACATACTCTTTAAACACGCGGATAAAATGGTACTTGCTCATGCCGATACTGCTGGCAATCACATCGATGGAGGGCTGTTCTTTAAAGTGTGCGTCAATGTATTTGATCGCTTTTTCAATCAATTGATAATTGGTATGCAACACTTCCATCTCTCTCATCACACCCCTCCTTCGTAATTTTTTCATTAGAGTTCTTGCAAGAACTCTTAACACGTCTTTAAAGCAAAGCTCTAAAGACTACGTTAACACTGAGTTCTCTTCGGCAGAGTGCCCACGCACCCTTGGTGCTTTTTCTTCTTGCAAAATTAGTTTTGCAAGAACTTATTTAATACGTGGCACTTTCGTACACATGGAAGTTTTTTAAAAGTGCCACCAACTCTTTTTTAATCTTGACATGTAACGCTAAATTGTCTCTATTTACCAAAACATCGCAAATACGATGTGCGATCAACTCAAACTCTTTTTCTTTCAACCCCAGTGTCGTTAATGCCGCAGAACCGATACGGATACCTGAGGTCAATTTTGCACTTCTCGTATCGTTAGGGACACTGTTTTTATTCACGGTTATACCCGCATTTTCCAAGGCGATACTCGCCTCTTCGCCTGAATAATCTTTGCCCAGTAATGATACCAAAATCAGATGATTATCGGTTCCACCACTGACCAAATCAAAGCCTCTCTCAAGCATAACCTCGCCCAAAACGCTAGCATTACGTTTAACTTGCTTGGCATACTCTTTCCACTCTGGCTTTAACACCTCACCAAACGCCACCGCTTTTGCCGCAATAACATGTAACAATGGACCACCTTGGATGCCTGGGAAAATAGCCGCGTTGATCTTTTTTGCAAGCGCTTCATCGTTGGTCATAATCACACCACCCCTAGGACCACGCAATGTTTTATGCGTTGTCGAAGTCACCACATGCGCGTAAGGAAACGGACTCATATGCTCACCCGCGGCAACAAGACCTGCAACATGCGCGATGTCAGCAAATAAAATCGCACCAACGGCGTCCGCAATTTCGCGAAACTTGGCAAAATCAAGCTCACGTGCATACGCCGAAGCGCCGCATACGATCATCTTAGGCTTGACGATCTTCGCAATCTCCATGACCTTTTCATAATCAATAAAACCCTGAGCATCAACACCATACGAAAACGATTGATAATTTTTACCTGAAAAGCTCACTTTTGCACCGTGCGTTAAGTGACCGCCCTGCTGTAAGTCCATACCCAATAATTTATCATTTGCATTCAAAAGTGCCGCATACACCGCGCCATTGGCTTGACTACCCGAATGAGGTTGGACGTTGGCATAGGTACATCCAAAAATCTCACAGAGTCTGTCAATGGCAAGTTGCTCGATCTCATCGGCACATGCACAGCCTCCGTAATACCGCTTTTGTGGGTAACCCTCGGCATATTTATTGGTAAAAATACTTCCCGTTGCTTCCATAACAGCACGCGAGGTAAAATTCTCACTCGCGATCATCTCAAGATGCGTGGATTGTCGCTCATACTCATTATGAAGAATCCTAAAAACAGCGTCATCGGCGGTGGATAAACGATCATTGTTGATATAACTCATCTGATCTCCTTTGGGGTTGATGAGAGACAGTTTAGCCATAAATGTTCTTTCACTCAATCCAAAAATTGCCAACTTATTCCCATCAGAGCAATTTTTGGATTATCTCCTCTAAAAAAGCTACGGGCTAAACTTTTAACCTTTGTCTTCTTAATTTTCTTTACATCTAAAAACTTTTTGAGTTTGCTTATCATTTTAAGCTTTCTCTAATTTGAGTTGTTTTAATATATGAGCAATTGTTCATATGAGCATTTATATATTATTGAGAGGGAGGTTTACGATGAGCGATGAATTTTGCAGTTGCGACATTGTGCATGAGAACATCATCGAAATTGTCAAACAAAAAATGCCCCAAGAGGAAAAGCTTTATGATCTTGCAGAACTTTTCAAAGTCTTTGGAGATACCACACGCGTGAAGATTATATCTGCTCTTTTTGAAGCAGAGATGTGCGTCTGTGACATTGCAGAGCTTTTAAGCATGACACAGTCTGCCATTTCCCACCAACTACGCGTTCTTCGCCAAGCACGCCTTGTCAAGCACCGCAAAGAAGGGAAAGTCGTCTTTTATTCACTGGATGACGAACATATTAAAACCATCTTTAACCAAGGTTTAGAACACATCTTAGAACCACGAGGATATGAATATGCAATTTCATGAGAGCGCACCTCAGGCGTGCGAGACAACAACAGGGAGTTGTTGTACAAGGTGCAAACCTGCCATTCCACATGACCACGATCACGATCATGACCATGACGACCATCATCACCACGGTTTAGGAGATTCCAGTTTGATGGAGATGCTTAAATCGTGGCATTTCATCACGTTTTGTATAGGAGCAGTACTCTTTATCGCCGCCCTACTCATGGATGAGACCAATCCACTCATGTTTTGGACTTATCTGATGAGCTTTTTCTTAGTCGGTGGTGAAATTTTGTATATGGCGCTTACCAACCTTTTTAAAGGGCATCTGTTTGATGAAAACTTTTTAATGGGTCTTGCCACCGTAGGTGCGTTTAGCATTGGCGAATACCCTGAGGGTGTGTCGGTAATGCTCTTTTTCCGTATCGGCGAGTTTTTCCAAGACTTAGCCGTTGATCGCTCACGTAAATCCATCACGAAACTCATGGACATTCGCCCTGATTTTGCAAACCTTCAAACAGATGCAGGTGAAGAAAAAGTAAGCCCTAATGATGTCAGTGTGGGCAGTCGCATCATCGTAAGACCAGGTGAGAAAATTCCACTCGATGGGATCATCACAGAGGGTCGCTCTACGCTTGACACATCAGCACTTACGGGTGAATCGCTCCCTAAAGAGGTTAATAAAAATGATGAAGTGCTTTCTGGAACGATTAATAAAACGGGTGTACTCATCATCGAAACGACCAAACTTTTTTCCGAATCCACCGTCTCAAAAATCTTAGACCTTGTGCAAAATGCGAGCAGTAAAAAAGCAAAAACCGAGCAATTCATCACACAATTTGCAAAGTACTATACGCCATTTGTCGTTATCTCCGCTGCCCTGCTCGCGTTCTTGCCACCTCTTTTGATGCAAGATGCACTTTTAAGTGACTGGTTTAGACGCTCTTTGGTTTTCCTTGTTGTCTCTTGCCCATGCGCACTTGTCGTTTCCATTCCGCTTAGCTTCTTTGGCGGCATCGGTGGTGCGTCTAAAAATGGTATCTTAGTCAAAGGTGGAAACTTCCTTGAAGCACTTAACAGTGTCGATACGGTTGTTTTAGATAAAACAGGAACCCTTACCAAAGGCATCTTTAGTGTTACCTCCATCATAGCGTTCAAAGGACACAGTGAAACAGAGGTGCTACGTCTTGCGGCACTGGCTGAGATGCACTCAAACCACCCCATTGCCCTTTCTATCAAGCGTGCCTATACTGAGCCTTTAGAAGCTATCGTCAATGAGTATGAAGAGCTAGCAGGGTATGGGGTAAAAGCAACCATTGACAACAAAACCGTTCTCGCGGGCAATGATAAACTCCTTTTGGAGCAAGGCATTGCACATGAAGCACTCACTACACCTGATACCGTCGTTTATGTGGTTGTTGAGGGTGTCTTAGCAGGTTACCTCACCATTGCGGATGAGCCAAAAGAGGACAGTGCCAGAGCTATTTTAGCGCTGAAAGCCCTTGGCATAAAAGATATTATTATGCTCACAGGTGACAATAAAGCAGCCGCACAAAAAGTAGCCAATGAACTTGGCATTATGCACGTTGAAGCAGAACTTTTACCGCATCAAAAAGTCGAAAAACTCGAAGAGATTATGGCACGAAAAAGTGGCAAAGGCAAAACCGTCTTTGTGGGCGATGGCATCAATGACGCACCTGTTTTAGCGCGCTCTGACATTGGCATTGCCATGGGTGGGGTCGGTTCAGACGCTGCCATTGAAGCGGCGGATGTGGTCATCATGACCGATGAGATTAGCAAAGTTGCAACAGCCCTTAAAATCGCACAAAAAACCCATGCGATTGTTTGGCAAAACATCATTTTTGCCCTTGGGGTTAAAGGTGCTATTCTCATTATGGGAGCGATGGGAATTGCGACGATGTGGGAAGCGGTCTTTGGTGATGTAGGCGTTGCCTTGATTGCAGTTCTTAACGCAACACGGGTTTTAACACATAAGTAAACCACATAAAACGCTCTTCACTATGAGGAGCGTTTTGCACTATCACACTTAAATAATCGGTTGTTTGCGCTTGGTGTAATACATCGAAGGCAAAACCAAGCCAAACGCAATCGCAAATAAAATACTCACCGCGTGCAAGCCGTTTTCGATAAAACTTGAAAGCAACGCATCCGTAACTCCAACCGTATTCATCGTTACAAGGCTAATCATCATCTCATAAGCATACGTACCTGGGATCATAGGAATGATGGAAGGAACCGTATAAACGGGTCTGGGCATCACGTAACGACGTGACCAGAAAACACCGATAATCCCAATAGCCGTTGCGGCAATAAACGTCGAAAGCTCTATCGAGAAGTGGTTGTGCAGCAATGTATCTCGAATACCGTATGTCACTGCACCACCCACAGCACACAAAGGAAGTGTTGAACGCGGAACGTTGAAAATCATCCCAAATCCCACAGCAGGAATCGCTGCCCACAGGGCATTGAGTAGAAGTGAAAACCATGCCATCGTTACCATCCTTTTATATCTAAAAAACCCATGGCAAGCATGATGCCAAGTGACGACATGAGTGTTAAAAGTGTCGCTTGTGTCCAACGTCCCCACCCCATGCTGATATAGCCTTTAAAGGCATCGAGCATTGAGTTGATATACGGAAAGCCTGGAACGAGGAGTAGAACACTGGAAGAGAGAACCACGCGCCCTGTGGAACTTAGCCCATGATAAAACGAGAGACTGGCGATCAAAGTACAGACAAACGCTGTAAACGCAAAAACGATCAGTAAAGAGTAATTACGACTGGAAAGTGCCCTGCGTACTATCATTCCCACAGAAGCTGCCAAAAAAGTGATCCAAAATCCAGGCCAATCTGCCCCTTGAAGATGGCTAAATGCAGCACATGAAAGCCCAATCATGGGAACAATCAACCACGCGGGATACGGGTTTGCGTGAATGTTTGCAAGGGAGCGCTCAACCATCATAATGTCACGAGGGTTTTGTTCCGCAGCGATACAAATAGTGACGATTTGATGAACAATCGACATATTAATCGGCTGTTCATGCGCGCGCCTTGTGGTCGTGACTGAAGAATCGCCAATGAGCGTAGTAAGGACAATGGCGGAGGGAATCAATGAAATCTCAATGGAAGTACATCCAAGCGCCACGCCCAAACGAGACGATAGTTGCTCTATCAAACGGCTTTCAGCACCGTATTCAAGGAGCATTGCAGCAACACGGACAACCACCGCAGTGATTCTAGTTTGTTCTTCCTTTGAAATCGTGGGAAATCCTTTTAACATTCTATGGTTAGAATCATAGTCTAAATAGGTTGAAATTAAAATGTAAGGGCTTTTTTTATGCGTGTACGTAAAACGACCCGTCTCTTTTATCTTAAATAAGAGCTTTTTTGCCCATCTGAGATCGTTCTAAAGAGTGCTTTTTTCTTATAGGTAACACTGCTTAAAAAATAGGCAAAAAACTGCCTTTTTACCCTCTTTCTCTGCTTAATTTTGTGCTAAACTGCTTTTATGACATTAAAAATTCATTCTGGAAGAAGGAAAAGCGCCAAAGGTGCGCGGGCGATCTTTCGAAGAGAACATAGTGTTAACGTAGTTTTTAAAGCTTTGCTTTAAAAGCGTGTCAAGAGTTCTGAAAAAAAGGGCAAAGGTACAGGTTATGATTGAATCACATAGTCCACTCTATGATGCTTTTAAAGGCATCTTAAACACCATCGACAAAGAACGCGTCCAAGAGTTGCTCGCCTACATGAATACCGAAGCGATCAACTTCAACCTTTTCAAAAACAACGCTTTTATAGAGCGTAAATTTCCCTTTGACATTATTCCTCGCATTGTCTCTGCGAATGAATTTTCGTACCTTGAAAAAGGGATACAACAGCGCATCCACGCTTTGAACCTCTTTTTAGAAGATATCTATGGAGCGCAGAAGATTCTCAAAGATGGCATCATCCCTAGCGAATTTGTCTTTTCATCCAAAGCCTATCTGCCCGCTTTTGCCAACACGCCTGTGGCTAAAAACATCCGTGTACACATCAGTGGCATCGACCTTGTGAAAAACAGTGTGGGCGATGGCTGGGTTGTGCTCGAAGACAACCTTCGCGTTCCAAGTGGCGTGAGTTACCCGCTCTCTTTGCGTATACTGACACGTAAAGTGTTTCCTGAGTTTTTTGAGAAACTCCCCATTCAAAGTGTGCAAGACTACCCCAAACGTTTAGCCGCAGCCATGGAGCATGTAAACACAGGTGGTATCAACGTTATTTTAACCCCTGGGCGTTACAACTCCGCCTTTTACGAGCACTCTTACCTTGCGAAAGAGAGTGGTGCCGTTTTAGCGACTGGCGATGACTTGGTCGTGGAAAAAGACAAGCTTTACCTCAAAACCTACAGTGGTAAAAAAGCACGTGTGGGGTCAGTGTACCGAAGAATTGATGATGATGCGCTCGATCCTATCGAGTTCAATCCTGACTCACTCATTGGCGTACCCAACATCACCCAAGTGTACCGTGCTGGTAATGTAGCGCTTATGAACAGCATTGGCAATGGCATCGCTGATGATAAGGGCATTTATTACTTTGTCCCCGATATGATTCGCTACTACCTCAAAGAAGAGCCTATCTTACAAAATGCCCCAACCTACTTGGCGTTTTTTGAAAAAGATCGTAACCACATCTTGCAAAATATGCGAAGTCTTGTCATTAAAGATGTCGCAGAAGCTGGAGGGTACGGTGTTATTTTTGGCTCACTGCTCACCAAAAGCGAGCGTGAAAAACTAAAAAATGCGATTTGTGCAGAACCACGTCGTTTCATCGCGCAAGATATTATCGAGTTTTATGACATCGAGTGCTTAGATGAAACAGGTGCTTTCTCACCGCGCAAAGCAGACCTGAGAATGTTCTCACTCTATGGTGATGAGATCTTCGTCTGGCCGGGTGGACTGACCCGTTTTGCGATGGATCCAACCAGTTACATCGTCAACTCCTCACAAGGTGGCGGTTTTAAAGATACATGGATTTTAAAGGAGAATAGATGATTCTCATATCACCTCAAAGTGCGGAACAACTTTACTGGATGGGTCGCTACATCCAAAGAGCGGAGAGTATGACTCGTCTTGTTATAGCACTTTTTGATAAAATACTCGATGTTGATTTTGATGATGCAAAAAATTTCTACGCGAGATTGGGTATTGCGCTTAACTATGACTCTTCGCAAGCCTTTTTGCGCCAAAGTGTTTTTGAAGTGGAATATGCAAGTCTTATTTCTGTCATTAACTGTGCGAGAGAAAATGCGATTTTGACGCGTTCACACCTCTCGAACCGTATGTTTAGCCGTATCAACGCGCTTTATCTTGCGTATCAAAAAGCCAAAGATGAGCGCACTGTTTCCGTTTTTTGGTTGGAGTCAACGCTTAAAGAGCTTGATGCCATCTGGGGAAATTTAGAGCTTTCCCTCGTGGAGGCCAAAGAGTCCCCGCTCATTCAATTTGGAAAAGTTGTGGAGAGAATGGATTTGAATATTCGTATGTATGACAGTATTGAGGCTGCCCTTTTGGATGTGGAAAAGCTCAATATCATTGCGGAAAAAATTCGTCCAAACCATAAACATGTCGCTCTTTCATCGAGCAATAAGTATAAAACATTAGAAAAAATAAATTCAATTTACGGAACACTGGCCTATGTCCATGAAAGTTAATTTCTCATACGCATTTACGCTGAATTTTAAAGAAGCAGTGCGCAAACATGCTTTTTGTTTACGTATGCTTCCCATCAGCAACGGTGTGCAAACCCTTCTTGATTGGGAACTTCGTATCAATAATGATGTACCCTTTTTCGTAACCAAAGACGGCTTTGGAAACGATCTACTCTTTGGTACGATTGAAAAATTCCACCGCAATTTTGAAGCCATGCTCACAGGAAGTGTCGCCTTTCACGGAAGCTACCAGTACAAAGATAACGAAAATGCTGCTTTGTATCTGCACCCAACGACACTCACGCCTTTTTCACCTCTCTCGCGTGATTATTTGGAGACATTAATGCTTCCACAATCACCGCTGAGTTTAACGAAGATGCTCAACCAAACCATCTTCCAAAACTTTGAGTATTTAGCAGGTGTTTCGACCACGACTTGTGATGCGGATGCTCTGCTTTTGCGCCACAATGGTGTCTGTCAAGACTTTAGCCATTTGCTCATCACTCTCCTTCGTCTCAGTAACATTCCAGCGCGTTATGTGGCTGGGTTTATTGATGGTGAAGGTGAAAGCCATGCGTGGGTAGAGGCTTTCATCGATGGATACTGGAGAGGGTTTGACCCAACCAACGGCGTGATGTTAGAACATCAGCCTTACATCAAAATCGCCCATGGAAGAGACTTTATGGACTGCCGCCTAAACCGTGGTGTCTTTATAGGAAAGAGCCAACAAAATTTACATGTAAACGTTACTGTTGCAAGGGAAGAACAATGATAGAAGAGGTTTTTAGTGTCAAACTCCCCGTGGATGAGACGTTAAAACTCAAACGAAACCGTTTCAATCCACCCGACATCACCAAGTCAACCAAGCGGATTTCCATCATCACAGGAACCCATGGTGATGAGCTGGAAGGACAATATGTCTGCTATTTGCTCATCAAGTGGCTTCGGGAAAATCCCACTAAAATTAAGGGTATTGTAGACATCTACCCTTCGATGAATCCTATGGGCATCGATAGCATCACACGCAATTTTCCTTTTTACGATGTCGACCTAAACCGCTCTTTTCCTGGGCATACGGCTGAATTTCTGCCTGCACAAGTCGCCAATGCCATTGTGGAAACCGTTAAAGGAAGTGACTTTGCCATCGACATTCATGCAAGCAATATTTTTCTAAGAGAGCTTCCCCAAGTGCGTATTAGCCGCTCAAATGAGCATGATCTTGTACCGCTCGCTGAAAAATTAGGCATTGATTTTATCTGGGTACATGACGCCGTCACCGTTTTAGAGTCTACTTTTTCACATGCTATGAATTCCATTGGTACCAAAACCCTTGTGGTTGAGATGGGGGTTGGTATGCGCATTACCAAAGAGTATGGACAAAATCTTGCCAATGGGTTGCTGAATTTTATGGCACATGTTGGCATTATCGATGAGCCAGTGCATCCATGTAAAACTTCCATTTCAACCCAAAACTCTGAAGTGCATTTTATTAATGCTTCTGAAGCGGGCATTTTTATACCAACCCTGGAACATAACGTGATGGTCAAAAAAGGGGAAAAACTAGGCGAGATTATCGACCCATTAGAGGGTGTCATCAAAGAGAGCTTACTAAGCCCTTGTGATGGGCTTTTGTTTACCATACGAGAATACCCTGTTGTGTATGAAGGCTCGCTTCTTGCACGTATTTTAGAAAATCCATTTGAGGTGAATGAATGAGAGAAGAGGTCCTGTGTGAAATCACCTCACTAAGCCGTGAGCCACTACGTATCAAAGGGTTTCGTTTTGGAATCCCCAATAGCAAACCAAGCTGTGTCATCGTAGGTCCTCTTACTGGTACAGCAATCGATCAACTCTGGGTAGCCTCAAGACTGGTGCGATTTTTACGCCAACAAGAGCTGGAAAACCCTGCTTTCATCAAGGGTGAGATTTTAGTTGTTCCCGCAGTCAATCCCTACTCATTTAATATGGGAAAATCCTTTTGGCCTCTCGATAACACCGACATCGATGCCATGTTTCCAGGCTATGACAAAGGTGAGTCAACCCAACGCATTGCAGCTAAGCTTTTTGAAAAAATAAATCACTTTGAGTATGCAATTCTACTGGAAGCAAGAAAGGATCGCGCTGAGTGTATCCCTTACGTTAAAGTGCTCAAAACGGGCTATGAAGATGTGAATGACGCACAAGCATTTGGACTAGACTTCATTCACTACAAAGAGCCAACACCTAGCGATACCGTCTCACTTAACTATAACTGGCAAATCTGGAATGCCAAGTCTTTTTCCATCATATCTGGTAAAAAAGGTACGCTTCGTAAAATGGAATCAACCAAAGTCTTTGACGCTTTGATTCGCTTTTTATCCAAAAAAGGCATTATAGATTACTCATCATTTGAAGGAGCAGTAGGAAATGTCATCACGACTGAAGATATAGAGGTGGTTAAAAGCAGTGCCGCAGGACTTTTTGATGCCCTTGCACCCATTGGTGAGCACGTCGTCCACGGTCAACCCCTTGCACGCATCTATAACGCACTGGATGGTTCTCTTTTGCAAACCATTATCTCGCCATGCGAAGGTATTGTCTCCTGTAAATACGACTACCCTCTCATTTTTCAAAATGCCGTGGCATTTCGCATTGTTAAATTAGCGCTGCCACAATAACTCTTTTTTACTACGTTCCATCATCGCGTTAAAAGCTTTCAAAGGCTTACGCGATGAATCGGGCACAAACGCATTGTTCTGAAGCTTCACACTCCCCTCTTCGTTCATACACTCCTTGATGGAAATGTCATAACGCTTGCTTAGAGGTAAAACCTTAAAGCTCAGGTTATCAAGCACAAAAGGCTCCTCTTTGGCATGGGCAAAAACAAGTAAAACCATATGCCAAAGCCCACGATCATTGTCTTTTACCACACACAGTCCCATTTTTTTAGCATCAACACCTAAGTCTTTCAGTGTATAAAACTTTGTGATCACATAATCTTCACAATCCCCGCCGCCATGGCTTAAAAACTCACCACGGCTTGCCCAGTATTCATCCTGCTTATAGGTTTGCTCATCATAAGCCCCCACAAAAACATTGACATAAAAGTTGACCGCTTCAAGCTTTATGGGCAATGGCTTTAAGCTGGTTTCATTCATAAAACGTTCATAGTCTTTGAGGATTGCTTTGGATTTGGAAGAAGTTTGAGAAGAGAGATAAGAGGAAGAGAGCCGAAACTCCCCTCCTAAAAGGCTGACATGTAGAAAGGCAAAAAAACAAAAGACTTTAAAAAATGCCATTAAAAATCAGTGTGAATTGTGTTTTGGACATCAATTTTGATCGTATGGTCGGCATTTTCATAGCGTGTAAAGCCCGCATCAACACTGCTTTGATCTGTAGACGCTGCCCAAGTCGATGTACTTGAACTTGCCACAGTATCGTTGCTATCACCTAAGATTTTCAAAATCGTGCTGCTGCTATCTGTTATCTCTAAGACATCATCTGGGTTGATGGTCAGATTGACACTGGCATGAGTGAGGTCTAACACTTCAATGTTGTCAATCTTACTGTCCAACGAAGCGATACTGCTTAGA
This sequence comes from Pseudomonadota bacterium, assembly GCA_017860615.1. Taxonomy (GTDB): domain Bacteria; phylum Campylobacterota; class Campylobacteria; order Campylobacterales; family Sulfurospirillaceae; genus Sulfurospirillum. The sequence continues at coordinate 15,565 of JAGDMU010000021.1, forward strand.
TCAACTGTCGCATCAGCTGCAAAGAGCAAGGTATCAGTCCCTGTTCCACCATCGATTAAGGTATCTGCCCCATCATAAACAAGCACATCATTACCTGCCCCACCATTAAGAGTGTCCGCGCCAGATCCGCCAATAAGAATGTCATTGCCAGCATACCCATTAAGCGTTGTTGCTGAACTATTGGTATCAATTAAAATATCATCTGTCGTTGCACTTGAAGAGCTGCCCAAACTACCGCTTGTATCACGTGTGATACTTACACTAGCGGTATCGGTACTCGTTGTAGTGGTATTAGTATCTATATCTGTCACGGTACTGGTTGTTGTATAGGTGAAAGTACCTGAACTATTGCTGTCTTGAACGGTCACATAGCCAGTATTACTTGTCAGATTAGCCAATGTCAAGGTACTATTATTGATTGATACAGCGGTGACATCATCTGCTGATGTATCATTATACATAAGTGCCCATTCTGGAATCGTATAAGATGTATTATTCGCATTCGTAATAACATTATCTGCTACAGCACTCAGTGCCGCTTCTGCTATTATAAGTACATCTAACGTTTTCGATGTTGAAGCAGAAGAGCCATTTGAACTCTCTGTTGCTGTCGATGTTACAGTTAAAGTAAGTGTACCTTCAACATTTTTCGGTGAAGTCAATGTCAAAGAGGTCAAATCCCAGCTTGTTACATCCACACTTTGAGCATCAGATGTAATGGTAACCGTATGTGCTGCAGTACCATCTGAGAAAACAAACCCTGTTTTAAATCCACTCACGGAAACGGAAAGCGTCTCTGAGCCATCAGCATCCACAAGTGATGCACTGATAGAAGAGAGATTAATCACGGAACCTGCAACACCTGCATTTGCAACAGGGTAATATCCACCATCATCACCATTCACAGCAATAAAGTCAGAATACGTTAACCCACTGTCCGCAACATCTGCAATATCCGTAAAGAGAGAAAGTGAGCTTAAATTTTGTGTTGTTCCTCCATCAATAGAAACATTAATGTCAAATGCACCAGCCCCATTACCATCATACACATATGCTTCAATCGTATAATAACCACTCACTTCTACTGTATACGTTGCTGTATACGTGCCCCATGTATTGTAATCAATCGATTCTAAAACCGTTCCACCAATTTCCAGTTGGAATGTATCATCTTCGTAACCAGTAAAGGTATATGTTTTCCCCGCTTCAAGGTAAATAAGCCCTTTGACACTAACAGCATCATCTTCTCCTACGGCTACTTGTCCACTGGTATTTGTGATAGACTCATCATAATAATCTGCCGTACGTAGTGTACTTGTAGACGCAGCAGAAATACCTTCCAACGCAGCTTCAAGATTAGAGCCTTGAGCATTGCTTTGGCTGAGCGTTGAAACATTATTGTAGTAACTGATTGTCAGACCATCACCCAACCCTGCTGTTGAAGAAGTAGGAACATCATTTGAGCCTGAACTTAAGGAAACACTAAGCGTCGGAGCATCGGCAACAGCTGTAAGCGTAACCGTTGTTGTATACGAATTACTACTCCAATCAACGCCATCACTCACACTAAAGCTCAATGAACTATCTGCATCCGAATTGTCAACTGGATCAAACGTAAGTTTACCATTGTTGATATCTGTTGCCGAAACTTCTGCACCTGAATTAATAGCAACACCATCAAGATAGAGTGTACCATTGGTTGGTAGTGAATCAATACGAATAGAAGCCAAACTACTACTCTCTTCATCACTATAAGAGCCAAAATCACCAAGTGAAAGTGTATAGACAGTATCTTCATTAAGAGTAATTGAATCATTAGATGCCGTTGGGGCATCATTCACATCTTGGGTGGTCGCAACATCTTTACTATCGGTACCTGTGGCAAGAGATGGGTCTGTTACGGTGACTTCTACTTTTGGTAAGACGCCACCAGGGTTTGTGGTAAGGGAGTATGTGAGGGTATCACCATCGTCATCATGTCCTGCACTGGTTGCAACTTGATCCCCTGCACTGACGCTATCTTCTGTTGGAGTCAGTGTTACCGTCACTTCAACCGTTGGGGCATCATTCACAGGTTAAAGTCACTGTTTGATAATCAGAATAATGTGATTCATTGTGTGATGAAGACGCACTGCCATCATTGACACGGTATTGGAATGTAATGGTTGCTGTTTCGCCTGCACCGAGTGCATTAAAATCACCATCCACTCTAAATTCGCCTGTAGCAGCATTTACTAAGGTTACAGTTAAGCCTGTTACAGCATTATTCGATGAACTAATACTACTTTGATTGATTTCATAAGTATGGGTGTCATTGACATCTGCGTCAGTAATTTCAGAGAGCATCCCAGACACCGTATTGTTGCCACTATCGGCTTCAGTCGTAGAGATACTGACAGATTGGACAACAGGTTTATCATTGGTTCCTGTAATGACTAAGGTAACGGTTGCTGGTTCACTGGTAGAGCTTGCATTAACACCATCCATACCCGTAAAACCATGCCCATCATTTGCAGTGTATTGGAAAGTAATCGTAACACTTTCTCCTGCACCAAGCGCATTGAAGTTTCCACTTAGGGTGTATTGTCCAGTTACAGGGTCAATAACAACGCCAACGCCTGTAATTAAAGTAGTATCTACATCAGTTGAATCTAAAGAGACATCGCCATATTGTGCATACGTATGGGTATCGCCCGCATCATTATCGGTTGCAGTTGCAAGTGTACCATCAAAAGTTGTCACAACATCGGATGTTGTCCCTAGTGTGTCAGAAGATTCATAGACTGTATTTGTACCATCGATTGTTGTAGCAATAGACCATGAGATCAATGTTCCAACATCCGCACCAAGGTCATCAACAATACGAAGTGTCCATGTTCCAGAAATATCCATTCCTTCCAAGAGACTTAAATCGCCTTCAGGTCTAAATGTACCCGTAAAAGGAGCTCCTCCACTTATAATAGACGTTGCTGCGTCATCATCAAAAATAGTATTGGTGTAATTATCACCGCTACCGCCATTATCAGATGTGAGTTCAATCACGGTTCCATCAGGAGCAACCAGATAAATATCTAAGTCGGAATCCCATGTATGTGTTAAGTTGATTTGAACATTGAGATCTTCAACCGTCCCTGAATCTGTAATCGTAATTGTGGACGTTGTGGTAGTAACATCAGCAATATATGTCGATGTTGTATTACTATACTCAACATCTCCTGAAACACCTGTATTAGCATTTGCATCGATGTTGGTTACCACAGGTTGGTCATTGACTGGATTGATCCCAATTGAAACACTATAGGTATTACTTCCACCATTTCCATCCGTAACGGTATAGGTAAAGTTATCGGCTCCATTATAATTTGCATTTGGGGTATAGATATAGCTTCCATCACTATTTATTACGATAGTTCCATTGGTTGTTGCAGTGTCAAGAGCATAGGTAACGCTATCATTATCAACATCATTGGCAGTCGGTAATGTACCCGTATAAATAGCATCTTCATTGAGGTTAATAGTCGTATCGCTCGCAGTTGGGGCATCATTCATTGGGCTTACATCAATGGAAACCGTATAAGTGCTACTACCGCCATTGCTATCAGTTACTGTATAAGTAAAGCTATCGGTTCCATTGTAATTTTCAGTTGGAGTATAGGTGTAAGTACCATCAGCGTTAACCACGACTACACCATTGGTTGCGCTCGAGTCTAATGAATAAACAATCACATCGCCATCAACATCGGTTGCAAGAGGAAGCGTACCTACGATACTTTCATCTTCATTGAGGCTAATGCTTGTATCACTCGCCATAGGGAGATTATTTACCTCTATAGCATTGTTGGCATTGATAGGCGTAAATGTTGTTGTGGCGTCTTGATTATCGGCAAGTGTTCGCGTACCTGCTGTAATATTACTTTCATTACCGCCAGTAGCATACTGAGCTGTTGCAAATCCAGAGATGACATTTCCACCGCCTGCACCAGCTCCTGTCTCACCAGCAGCAGTTGCTTCAAGATTGGAGATATCTTCACCACGTAATAGTGCTTCTTGAATATCCGTAACGCTTTTACCAGAATTCATAGCATCAACGGTCTTACTCGCTACGACAGCTTCATGACCGAAACCTTCATCAGACGCATACACACTCTTATCGAGTATAACAACATCGTTACCACCTAAAAAGATCTCGCGACCATCGGCTAAAGCCAATAATGCATGAGAACCACCACCCACAGTACTGATCGTATCTTCAAAGCTGATACTATCTCCAACTTTTAAAATTCTCTCTTGCCCTGCGGCGTTTCTTGCTATAACGATACCACTGATTTGTTTGATTGTTCCGATCGAAAGTGCCATGCTATCCCCTCGTTCAATTATTAGATGAGAGATGATAACAAAATTGTGACAAAGTTTCTATTGTACTTTGGTACAATATGCTTAGATTGCAGAATTATAAATATGAAAAATGTGTTACGATAAAAAGATAAAAGGAGGGAAAACCCCTCCTTTTTTAATCAAAATCCGTATGGACAATCGTATCTTGAATGTCTACCATAACTTTTGTTACGCCATCATCCAAAGTACCTTCATAACGGGTAAAGCCATCATCGACACCTGTCTGATCAGCCAGTACCGCCCATGGAGATTCATCTGCGACAATAGTGCTTGCTACACTATCACTACTGTCACCAACAATCCTTAATATAGTATTGGCATCATCGGTCATATCAAAGACATCATTTGGATTAAGATTGCTTATTGAAACATCCGATTTTGAGAGATCCAGTACTTCAATATTTTCGATTTTAGCATCATCAATACCACTAAAATCCATCGTTGAATCTTGAATGAGTAATGTATCGGTTCCACTACCACCATCAGCCATATTATCATTGCTATCATAGGTTAACGTATCGTTATCGGCTCCACCATAGAGGGAATCTGTGCCTATTCCACCATCTAACGTATCGTCTCCTGAGTCTCCATAGAGAGCATCATTACCAGAATCGCCATCCATCAAATCATCACCCGTTGAGCCATACAGCCCATCATCACTTGATGTTCCAGTGATTTCATTGAGAGCTGTTTGCATTGTTGTCGCATAATCAGCATCATCCCATGATGTCACACTGCTTGTGATCGCATTGATTTCATCTACACTCATGTAATGATCTGTCGTAAATGTGACGGTAGCATCTGGATCAACGCTATAGTAACCGTCTGTTGCACTTTGAATCACACCATTTTCAAAAAGCGTTGCATCCATTGGTAATGTTGACTGATCAATCAACACTTGACCGAGCGTTTCACTGCTATCGGTGAGTGCTGCTGCAATATTGATGTTATACTCAACCGCAATATCTGCAATCAAGCTCACACTATCGATTTTGAATTCAGCATTTTTATCGCTACTGGTTGCGAAGTTATCGATACGGACGGTATTAAAATACTCATCCGCACTGAGTTCCAAATGTACAGGCGTATTATTCGCATCAGGTAGTAAAGTATCGATCAACACTTCTTTTACAACAATACCATCTCGAAGGAACACAATGCGTCCATCATCAACATTGGTTTTATAACTTTTAATGTCAATCGCCGCTGTTTTGGTATATCCCTCAAAGACGATATTACCTGTCGTACTACCAGCATTAAGATGCCCATTGAAAATAGGTGCTGGATATTCAGGACTTATGATCACATCCCCTTGAGAAACACTCACATCTAATAGAGGTGCATCTGCAACAGGCGTTACATTAATCGTAACATCTTGTGTATCGGTTAGACCACTGCTATCTGTCACCGTAAATATGAGTTCAATGTCGCTGCCACTGTAGTTTGCACTTGGAATAAACGTATAGGTTCCATCGTGATTATTGATCAAACTACCATTCGCATTATCGACCAAAGTCACATTATTTACACTTAAAATATCGTGAGAGTCAATGTCAGTCGCATTTGCAAGAAGCTGTGCATCGGTGATCGTAATCGCTGTATCTTCTGCTGTTGTAAAAACTTTTGACTCAGCCATTGGACCATCATTGGTTCCGATAATGGTCACTTGAACACTGCTAAGCGTTCCATCCACACTCGCAACACTAAAGGTATCACTGATCGTATCCCCTGCGTTTAATGA
>JAGDMU010000010.1 GCA_017860615.1 Pseudomonadota bacterium
CTCTTGGCGTTTTTTAAGATCTTTAATCGTAATAAGCCCTGCAAGTTTGTTATTTTCATCTACAATAGGAAGTTTCTCAACTTTATTGGTTCTAAAAATTGCCTCTGCGTCATCTAAAGTGGTTCCTTTTTTGACGGTAATCAAAGGCATTTTGGTCATTAACTCTTCCACATTTTTGCTATAGTCATTTTCAAAACGAAGGTCACGATTAGTTAAAATACCAATCAAGATGTCATTGTCATCAATAACAGGAACGCCCGAAATACGGTACTCAGACATGATGGTAAGGGCTTCTTTAAGCGTAGCTGTGGCTTTGATGGAAACAGGGTCGATGATAATGCCACTCTCACTTTTTTTCACACGTTTAATTTCACGTACTTGAGATTCAACGTCCATGTTTTTATGGATAATACCAATACCACCCAATCTTGCCATCATAATCGCAGCACGGTGTTCTGTAACAGTATCCATCGCCGCAGATACTAAAGGGATATTCAGTGTAATATTTTTGGTAAGTTGTGTTTTGATATCTACCTCTTTAGGTAAAATCTCTGAATACTTTGGTACTAATAGTACATCTTCAAATGTCAATGCTCTTTTTCTAATCTTCATGTGTTTCTCCTATAACCCTAATTCTCTCTCTAAGCTAAGCGCTCCATCCAGAAGTGCTTGCTCACCATACGCTTGACCAATCAGTTGTCCTCCAACAGGAAGCCCTTTGCTGTCCATACCAAGAGGAACGGAGATACCTGGAAGCCCTGCTAAGTTGAGTGAAATGGTATAAATATCACTCAAATACATCTCTAATGGATCTGCTTTAGAACCAAACTCAAACGCACTGGTTGGAGTCACTGGCATAAAGATCAGATCAGCCTCTTTGAAAATTGCTTCATACTGTGCTTTAATAAAATGGCGCGCACGTTGCGCTTTAATGTAATACGCATCGTAGTAGCCGCTGCTAAGAACGAATGTTCCCAAAAGGATTCTTCGTTTGACCTCTTCACCAAAACCAAGGCTTCGGCTTTGAATAAACATCTCTTTAAGGTTTTCATTGCTTCCACGGTTACCATAACGAACACCATCATAACGGCTCAAGTTCGCACTCGCTTCTGCGGTTGCGATGACATAATAGGTTGCGATGTCATATTTGGAGTTAATAAAATTACGATAAATGATTTTATGACCCGCTTTTTCCAATGCACGAATACCATCCATCATACGTTCACGCACTTCAGGACTGGCTTCATTCAGATAGTTCTCAATCACAGCAATCGTCATTTTACGATCCGCATTGAGCTTATCTGCCACACTCTGATGCGCCATATTGGCACTGGTAGAGTCTTTTGGCTCATGCCCTGCGATAATGTCATATAAAATCGCCGCATCTTCAACGTTTTGTGTAATCGGCCCAATCTGGTCTAATGAGCTTGAATACGCTCCCAAACCGTAACGACTTACTTTCCCATACGTTGGTTTAAGCCCCACACAGCCACAAAAAGCGGCTGGTTGGCGAATACTTCCGCCCGTGTCACTACCAAGCGCTGCAATGGCAATGCCACCTGCAACAGCAGCAGCACTACCACCGCTACTACCGCCTGGAACGCATTTTGGATTGTGTGGGTTGAGTGTCCTTCCATAAAACGATGACTCAGTTGAGCTTCCCATGGCAAATTCGTCCATGTTGGTACGACCAAATGGAGAGAGCCCTTGACGAAGCATATTATCAATGACCGTTGCATTATAAGGAGCAACATAGCCTTGAAGAATATTAGAACCACTCGTGACTTCCCAGCCATTGACTTGAATATTATCTTTAACAGCGATGGGGATGCCTGCACCGTATTCACTGACACTCTTACCTGTCAACTGTTCAACATACGCACCCAATGTTTTTTTAGCTTCAATCTCTTTTTTTAACTCATTTCTAAATGCTTCAATCTCTTCTTTAGGAAGTTTCAATGCCTCTTTTAAGGTTATCACTTCGTATCCTTTAGCTTTTTCGTTCTTTGATTTACCAAATAAACACATACGCCAATAACGGCAAAAATTGCTCCAATCGTTTCAAAAATAAAACTAAGCTCAACCGGGGAACCAAAATCAACCATTGAGTGCCTCATTACATCTGTGGCAAAGCTCTTCTTCACTTTTTGAACGGTATTTCCAACAACGTGGACATTTGCATTTAGACGCTTTAAGGATTTTAAACTGATCCCCAGCCACCTCAAAGACACCCATTTCGCCACTCTCATCATGTTCAATCACTTTACTGACCGTAAACCAATCTTCAGCATCCACCTTCTCAAGTGATGCTACTTTAGATGAGTTTGTTTGCAGTACCAACTCTAAGGTTGATTTGATGATTTTCTCTTTTTTAAGCGCATCCACAATCTCAAAGAATTTCTCTCTTGCTTCCATCATATACGCTTCATCAAATGACGTTGAAACACTTGGAAGGGATGTGTAAACAAGGTCAAACACACTCTCTTTCTTCAAAATAGCAGGGGCATACTCTAACATCTCATCGATGGTATAGGTCAGTGTTGGAGCCATCAATGCCATCAATTTTTCAGCAATGAGTGCCATTGCACTTTGCGCTGAGAGGCGAATAGAGTCATTTTTAGCATTACAGTAAAGTCTATCTTTAGAAATATCAAGGTAAATACCACTCAGTTCTACGGCGATAAAGTGGTTTAGAAGTGCAAATCCTTTAGAGAATTCATACTCTCTAAAATAGCCCTCAACTTCATCAAAAACAGCTTTAGCGTGCGCTAAAATCCATTGATCGAGCATTCCCATTTGGGAGATAGGCATGATGGACTCTAAATCATTCACATTGGCCAGTAAAAATCTAAAGGTATTACGAATTTTTCGGTACTGCTCGCTGATTTGTTTTAGGATATTGTCACTGATTTTAAGATCGGTTGTGTATTCGCTTGTTCCAACCCAAAGACGTAAAATTTCAACACCGTATTGTTTTGCAACATCGCTTGGTGCTACCACATTGCCTTTGGACTTGCTCATCTTCTCGCCTTTTTCATCGACAGTAAAACCATGTGTTAAGATTTTACTGTACGGAGCGATGCCGTTATTGGCGGTACTCACTAAAAGAGAACTTTGGAACCAGCCACGGTGTTGGTCACTGCCTTCAAGATACATCGTTGCTGGGTAAGTGCCTGCATCGTAATCACTCGATTGAAGAACGGCTTTCCATGTACTACCACTGTCAAACCAAACATCCAAGATGTCCATCACTTTTTCAAGGTCTTCTGGGTTGTAGCCACTGTTGGCAACGAGTAGGTCTTTGATCTCAAGATCCCACCATGCATCCGCACCTTTTTCCTCAAAAATAGCTGCGATATGCTCAACAATTTTTGCATCAAAAATAGGCTTACCTGTTCTTTTATCTCTAAAGAAAGCGATAGGAACACCCCAATCACGTTGTCTTGAGATACACCAATCAGGTCTGTTTTCAATCATCGAACCTAAACGGTTGATACCTGATTTTGGATAGAAGCGAACTTTATTGATCTCCTCCATTGCCATTTTACGAAGACTCTCACGACCACCAACCGCTTCATCCATCGCAACAAACCACTGTTTCGTTGCACGGTAAATAACAGGCTGATGTGTTCTCCAGCAGAATGGATACGAGTGGGTGAATTTTGAACATTTAAGCAGTGCACTTCCTAGAAGCTCTAAAATACGCTCATTGCATTTAAAAATATGCTCACCTACAAAAGATGCCGCATCAGGAAGTAGCCCTAAATGAACCACCGTCTCATCGTAACAGCCTCTCTCATCGACAGGCATTACGACTTCAAGACCATAACGAAGTCCTACTTTATAGTCATCATCACCATGTCCTGGTGCGGTATGAACACAACCACTACCGCCATCCATCGTAACGTGATCACCTAAAACACATTGAGAATTTCTGCCGTTCAATGGGTTAATTGCGAAGCTGTTTTCAAGAATATTTGCTTTAAATGTTTTAACAATCTCACCTGCAATAACACCTTGTTCAATAAGTTTTGCATGCAAAGGCTCTGCAACGATATAACCATCACTGGTAAGCACATAGTTTTCATCAGGACTAAAAGAGATACCCACATTTGCAGGCAATGTCCAAGGTGTTGTGGTCCAGATAATTACTGAAACATCAGAGCTGATGTCTAGTTTTGCTTTCGCTTCAGTGCCGAGTTTAAACGCAACAAAGATAGAGTAGTCTTCTTTGTCTTCATACTCCACTTCCGCTTCCGCTAATGCACTTCGTGCGGCCCAAGACCAATACACAGGCTTGCTTCGCTCAATCAGTAATCCTCGATCGGCTACACCGCACAATGCACGGTAAATGTCTGCTTCAAATTTAAACTTCATGGTCATATAAGGGTTATCCCAATCGCCAATAACACCTAGTGATTTAAACTCTTCTCTTTGAATATCAATGAACTTTCGTGCATGTTCACGACACAACTCTCTAATTTTACTCTTAGGCAGTGCGTCTTTTTTCTCTTTTCCAAGATTTTTTTCCACTTGCTGCTCAATAGGAAGTCCATGACAATCCCAACCTGGAACATAACGTACTTTTTCGCCAAAGAAATAATGTGTTTTGATGATCACATCTTTGAGAATTTTATTGAGTGCATGACCAATATGAATATGCCCATTGGCATATGGAGGTCCATCATGAAGAATAAATGATGTCGGAGCATTTTCTCGGTTTTGAATCATTTTAGCATAAGCGCTCTCCTCTTTGGAAAACCACTTTGCATAACGAGCAGGCTCATTTTGGGGTAGATTGCCTCTCATTGGAAAATCGGTTTGAGGAAGAAGCAAGGTCTCTTTATAGTCCATTAATAATCTCTCCTTGGAAGCTACGCAGCTGTGAAAAAGTTTTACATGTAAGCGTCTCTTAAAATGAGGCAAGTTTATCTAAAAACGATTTAAGAAGCACTTACGGTATAATACGAGGTACGTTATAACGCAATTTTAGTCTGCCAACACTGTTGGCACGCGTTAATGAAAGCGCCGAAAGGTGCGTGGGCGTTCTGCACAAGATTATCCAGTGTTAACGTAGTTTTTAAAGCTTTGCTTTAAAAGCATATTAAGAGTTCTTGCGGAACTCTATCACAAAAATAAAAAAGGGATTCCTATGAAAAGCTCTTTGATCGTAGTTGGTAAAGCATTGCGATACAATCTGCCATTTTTAAATTATATACATGCAACCATAACCAAACATATTGATCTACCTGATCAAACGGTTTACATTGATAAAAACGATAAAGATCTCTTTTTTGTTTTAGAAGAGTCCATCGCACATGCTGATGAAATCGTTATTGTGACATCTAATGACAGCTTTAATCTGGTCAATAAAGTTATTGCAACGCTAGGGGAAGAGTCTTTAGAACTTAAGGCGGGAATGCTCATCCCTTCTAAAACAGTACGCTTTGAAAACAACAGTTATCTTTTAGAGCGAGAAGGTAAACACATTAATGTGATTAAAGCGTGCGAAAATAAAAAACTTCCACCTGTGTTGATCGAAAACAGTAATAGCTCAGCACTTTTTTCCATCATCAACATCGATGAAGATTCTCTCAAAATTCTTGTGGAACCGCTGGCTCAAAACTATGAAATCCGTATTACACCAACAACGATTGTGGATGGATGGATTACAGTAGAAGCTATCTCAAATAAATATGGCAACTTGGAGAGCTTCTTTAAAGCAATAAAATCACTGCTTCCTACCAAAGTTATCAATCATCCTGATGTCATTGAGCACATTTCGCAATCCTTACAGCGTGAAGAAAAAACATTGAGTATTGCTGAAAGCTGCACAGGAGGACTTATTGCTTCTATGCTTACGAAGCGCGCTGGTATTTCTGCTGTCTTTAAAGGCGGTATTGTCTCTTACTCGAATGAAATTAAAGAATCATGGCTGGGTGTAAGCCCTGACACGATAGAGCGTTTTGGTGCCGTAAGTGAGTTATGTGTGAGAGAGATGCTTGAGGGTGTTCTTAATGCAAGTTTGTCAGATTATGCTATTGCTACCAGTGGCATAGCTGGACCTGATGGAGGAACTATTGAAAAACCAGTGGGAACAGTTTATGTTGGAGCACGTAATAAACAGGGTGATATTATGATTGAAAGGCTTCTTTTAGAGGGTGATCGTGAATACATTCAAACCCAAAGCGCATACCATGCCTTAAAGTTACTTTTACATGTAGGAGAAAATATTTTTTTAAAAAGTGAAAAAATGTCTTGACAAATGAATTTTTTTTCTCTATAATTTCAGCCTCATTACGAGAAGAACGGTGAATGACTCGTTAGCTCAGTCGGTAGAGCATCTCCCTTTTAAGGAGGTGGTCGATGCGTCTAGTGGTCCAGGATCCCGCCCTTTCACGGCGGTTACAGGGGTTCAAATCCCCTTGGGGTCGCCAAATAATTCTTCTTTAGTGTCCCTAATGGTCGTTTAGCTCAGTTGGTAGAGCGCCACCCTTACAAGGTGGATGTCAGAGGTTCGAGTCCTCTAACGACCACCATATGCGCGGCGGTAGTTCAGTTGGTTAGAATATCGGCCTGTCACGCCGGGGGTCGCGGGTTCGAGCCCCGTCCGCCGCGCCACGATTTTTTGTTTTCCCTCAGCATTTTCTTATTTGTTATGAAACTGTCTGAGCATGACTCGTTAGCTCAGTCGGTAGAGCATCTCCCTTTTAAGGAGGTGGTCGATGGTTCGAATCCATCACGGGTCACCATTGTCCTAAACAAACACACTTGTGCGACCCCATCGTCTAGTGGTTAGGACACCGCCCTCTCAAGGCGGGAACGGGGGTTCAAGTCCCCCTGGGGTCGCCATTTCTTCTTATTCCTTCATTTTCATACAAATCAATTTCACGTTTATACTCAGGATTAGCCTTTTTAAGCTCTTCATCCATAAAAGCGATAAGCTTGGCATCTGCATTGCGGTGACTTGCCACTAATAAAACAAAGTTAAGGTAAATTTTGGAGACTTTTGGAGCGACACCTTTTTCTTTGGCAGGAAAAGGACACTCTTTGGCAGCTTTTAAAATAGCATTGGTAAGATCATTACGGGTTGTAGTACGTTTGGCTGCAATATCAATGAGGGCCTCAATGGCAATTTTTCGCTCTTTCTCTTCTTGCTCTGGAGTATGAGAAACTTCAACAACAACTGTTTTTTGTAAATTGGCAACAACGATAAAAAGAGAGATTAAAACAATAGCAATGACTGCAACAATTGCAACGATGAGATAATTCTCTTGCATGAAGGAGCGCCTCTTAAGTTTTTGCCTATTATAGCACAACTTAAAAGAGGGAGAATATCCCTCTTTTGCTTTATAAGGTTTTAGCGATCTCGCGTTTAGGGTAAGCCAAGGCTATCACAACAGCAACAATAACAATGGTATAGTAGACAAAAGTTGGCACAGGGATTGGATCACCTGCGGCGTATGAGTGCATACCAGAAAGATAGAAGTTAACACCAAAATAGGTCATAATAATAGAAGCAAATGTAACGGTTGAAGCCACAGCAAAGGCAAAAGGAGTATTCAACTTTGGAATAAATCTAAAATGCACTACGGCTGCGTAAAATAAAATCGAAACCAATGCCCATGTCTCTTTTGGATCCCATCCCCAATATCTCCCCCATGATTCATTGGCCCAAACACCACCTAAAAAGTTACCAACCGTAAGAAGGCTTAACCCTAAAATCATTGCCATCTCATTAATGCGTGTAGCCTCCACAATATTGCGATCAATCTCTTGATTACGCTTGGTTTGTGTTTTGTTTCGTAAAATAAAGAGAATAAGTGTAAAAAAGCCTAAAAGTGAGCACAGACCTAAAAAGCCATAACTTGCGGTAATTACGGAGACGTGAATATTAAGCCAATACGATTTAAGTACTGGTACCAAATTCGTAATTTGAGGGTCCATCCAACTAAGATGTGCTACAAACAGTGTAACACCTGTTAAAATGGAAGTTAAAGCAAGAGATACAACCGATTGACGGGAGAAGAAAATACCTGCAAGTGCTATTGCCCATGCAATATAAATCATTGACTCATAACCATCACTCCACGGGGCATGCGTTGAGATATACCACCTAAGCCCCAGTCCTGCAGTATGAACTAAAAACGCCAAGAAGTTGACTCCTAAGACAATTTTAGTTACCAATCCAATACGTAATGTTGACTTAATCATTTTAGCAAAGATAAAGCAAAGAAGCACTAACCCACTAAGTAGATAAACAGGTGTTAAGCGATCAAAAATTTTCGCATGATTAAAGAAGATTTCTGCTTTGATACGACTAACACTTGGAATAATATCTGAGCCATACTGTTCTTGATATGATTGAAGTTTGTCCACAGCTTTATTGGCATTTTGCCAATTACCTTTTTCTAACCCTTCACCGATAGCCTCAAAGTACCCTCCAAGAAGCGCTCGTACTTCATCTCCTTCTTGCTTAGAAAAATTTCCTACAGCTTCTTGAGGAGCAAACCAGCGCTTGCTCATATCATTTTGTTTAGGGATCATTTTGAAGACTTCACCCGTATACACCATATAACAAATATTAACACGTTCATCGACTTTAAGAACATCTTTATCAAATTGATTACGAAGCGCTGGTTTTTTACGGTTCGCTTCTTCAGAATATTTGGTTAATTTAAACCCATGATCACCCTCTTTTTCAAAAAAATCATTAAATGACGCATATTTTTGATTTTCAGGAATACCAATAATTTTTTTAAGTTCAGGATGAAAGACTTTGATAACGGGTACCACTTGCCATTCAGCAGGCGAACTCATCATACTAAGAGCCACTTGGTTGGCACTCATACCTGCAAACGTTGAACTACCATAAATTTTGTTGAGCAGTTCTGTCGAAACCGTATCGATTGGTTTAATTCGCCCATCAACACTTTGAACCAGTAATCTTCCAAATTTATCAGAATGTTTGGCATCGTATTGCTTTAAAAACAACAAATATTCTTCAGTAGTATAGGTTGCAGCATGTAAACTACTTCCTTGCGTTAATGCAAAGCCCATAAAAAGGGCTAGAAGCACTGATTTTATTTTAGTCGTATCTCTTTGAACCATTGCTGCAAGCTTGCGGAAACGACTTTTTGGGTTAAGGAGATTAAAAAAGAGTCCAATAGATAAAAGCAGATAACCTAAATACGTTGGAAGTTTTCCAGGATCATTATTGACAGACAAGATCGTTCCTTTTTCATCTTTATCATACGAGCTTTGGAAGAAACGAAAACCTCGGTAATCAAGGACATGGTTCATATAAATACGAAATGGCATATGAACGTTTTTTTCAGTATCTACAACTTCTACTTCACTGGCATAAGACATAGGCGACATAGAACCAGGATAACGGTCAAGCTGGAATTCATTAAGTTTTATGTTAAAAGGAAGTGTGAAAATTTGAGAGCCCCATTCAAAAATAAAGGGGATACCTGCAATAATCTCTTTGGTTGGTTCTCCTTGACTTCCTTTACCTTGTCCAAACATCGCAACTTCTTTGGTTTCACCTTTAAAGGACACATCCACAATCACAGCAGAAACAGCATTGCCTTTTGCCATAGGATTTTTATCGGCAACCACTTTTTCTTTGCCTTTAAGTCCAATATAGCGTGGTGCAAAATTAACATTACCGATGGTATAAAGCTGCCCTGCAATAAAATCTTCTTTTTTATTGGGTTCATATTCTCCACGTTTATTTTCAACCATCTTAAACCATGCAATTTTTGACTTTGAAGTAAAGTAAAACTTGTCATCTTCCAATGTAAAACGTATTTCTTCTTTTGGATGTTGCGATGGTTTCCCATTAAAGCTAAAGATATATTCACTTGTTTCATAGGTTTCACCCTCTTTTAAAACCACACTCAAGCTTTCACCATAGCCGCTTAGCATCATCGAAATCATCGGAACACCAGATGGATCATCAACAACTTTGGCAGTAGCATTAGGTAAATACTCTTTAAATTTAACCGTAGCCTTGTCGCCACCCACATCAAAGTTGAATGAGAAGCTATTGCTACCTACGTGTGAAATCAATTGAGGATGGCTGTATCCATAAGGCTTGCCATCTTTAAGTGCGCTTGCTTGGATATATGCATCACTAGACATCACCTTATTTTCTTCCATACCATTTCTGACATGTAATGTTCCCTCAAAACCAAAATAACGTGTCATACCAGAACCAATAAGAATAAAGATAAAGCTAATATGGAATATAAATGAGGGTAATTTATCAAGAGTGTATAGTTTATATCGAATGATGTTGTTAATTAATATGAGTCCCAATGCAACTTGAAGTAACTCAAACCACCATGAGGTATAAATCAGTGCCCAACTTGTCTCGACACCAAAGTCATTTTCAATAAAAGTTGCCACGCCACTAAAAAGCCCAAAAAACACTAAAAGAATGATGGCTGACTTCATCGAAAAAACCTGCTTCAATACAAAATCCATAAAACTCCCTTGTCTGGAAAAATTGAGTTATGTTACCTTTTTAGAGTAAATAATTTATAAATCATTAAAGAAGAGTAAACCTCCCTATTTTGGAGGCTTACAAAGAAAGAGGGGTTGGCTTATCCGCCGAGGTATTTTTTACGAATGGTATCATCGCCTATCATATCTTTAGCAACACCGTTCATAACGATTTTACCGTTTTCCAAGACATAGGCTTTATCTGAAATTTTAAGTGCAGCAAAAGCATTTTGCTCAACCAGAAGAATGGTAATTCCTTCATCACGTAAACGCATAATAATCTCAAAAACTTCACCTACAATTTTAGGAGCAAGTCCAAGACTAGGCTCATCTAACATCAAAAGTTTTGGCTCACCCATAAGAGCCCTTGAAATCGCAAGCATCTGCTGCTCACCACCACTCATCGTTCCTGCAAGTTGATGACGTTTATCTTTGATACGAGGGAAAAGTTCGTACATCGTATCACGCAGATGTTCATAATTTTCATCATTATTAAACGCTCCCATACGTAGGTTTTCTTCAACGGTTAGGTTAATGAAAATTTTTCTTCCTTCTGGAACCAAAGAGAGCCCATGCTGGACTAAGGTGTGCGTTTTATGATTACGTGTATCATAACCCAAAAAGTTAATATCGCCTATTTTCTTGACACTGTTAAGAAGTGCTTTGAGCGTTGAGCTTTTACCTGCACCGTTTGATCCAATCAAAGAGACAATTTCTCCCTCTTTGACTTCAAAATTGATCCCTTTAACAGCCTCGATCAGTCCATAATAGACATGTAAATTTTTAACACTAATCATTATGAAAATCTCCTAAATACGCGGCTATTACTTCAGGGTCTTGAATCGCATCAGCGGGTTTACCCTCAAAAATTGTTTTACCATAATCGAGTACTAACACTTTGTCGCACAATTGATTGACGAATTTCATGTCATGTTCGATCAAAAGAACGGTTAAGTCAAAATCAACACGTGCTTTTTTGATAATCTCTCCAAGCTCTTCAGTTTCCGATGGATTCATACCAGCAGCAGGTTCATCAAGGAGTAAAAGCTCTGGATTAGTTGCTAACGCTCTTGCAATCTCTACTTTACGTTGCTGGCCATAACTAAGATCAACGGCCTTATCATGGGCATATGAACTCATACCAAAATAGTCCAATATCTCCATTGAACGTGCTTTAATGCGTCGCTCTTCCGTTATGAAACGAGGAAAGCGCAAAATTGATTCTGCAAAACCATAACGTGCTTGGAAATCAAAGCCAATTAGAACATTATCTAAAACACTCATACTTGCAAAAAGTCTAATATTTTGGAATGTCCTAGCAATTCCTTTACGGACAATATGATGCGGCTTTAAGCCATTAATGGCTTCATTTCTAAAAATTACTTCGCCTGAACTTGGCGTATAATTACCCGTAATGATGTTAAACATCGTTGTTTTACCTGCACCATTTGGCCCAATAAGTCCAAAAATCTCTTTAGGAGCTACGCTAAAACTGGTCTCTTTAATGGCAGTGACACCGCCAAAATTTTTAGTGACATTATCAATTTTTAAGATCATTTGCCACCCTTTTTGCGCCATTTCAAGATGTCTGTTAATTCTCTTTTGCCCATAACACCCTCACGTGCAAACAGCATAATAAAAATAAGGATCAGTGAGAAAACAACCATACGCATACCTGGCATTGCTGCTGTTTCGTATCCAAAAAGATGCATAGGCTCATCCAAGAAGCGCATCCACTCACTTCCACCCATAACAAGCACCGTACCAATAATTGCGCCCGTTGTACTGCCTAGCCCTCCAAGGACGATGATAATGAGTAATTGGAACGTAAAGAAAAAGTCAAACAGATCAGGAGAAATACTGGTAAGAAGTGCTGCTAAAAGTCCACCACCCACACCTTCAAAGAAAGCACTGGTACAAAATGCAAGTGTTTTAGCTTTAAACGTATTAACGCCCATAGCAATAGCAGCATCTTCATCATCACGTACCGCTTTCATTGCACGACCAAACTTGGAATTAATAATATTTAACACTGTAATAACTGCAATAATAGCTATGCCACCCGTCCAATAAAGATTGGAAAATTCAGGAATATCATTAAGTCCTAATGAGCCATTGGTCACCTCAGGATGATTGATAGCCAAGATTTTAATAATAAAACCAAATCCAAGTGTTACGATCGCAAGATAATCACCACGCACTCTAAAGACAGGGAAAGAGAGGATTGCTGCTAAAATAGCGGCAAAAGCACCTCCCAAGAGAAGAGCTACTACAAAGTTGGCATGGAGTGTTAATACAAATGGATACGGATCGACAATCGCGTATTGATACTGCTTCGCATCAGGACTAACCAACAAAAGTGCTGCAACATAAGCACCAATAGCAACAAAACCATTAGGTTCAAGTGAAAACTGACCCGTTACACCATTAATGAGATTGTAACTTACTGCTAAAATGATGAAAATCGCAATATTATTTAAAATTCTTACGGTATATTCATCGAAGTGCGTATTAGCAAACCAAATAAACCATAGGGTGATAACAACAAATGAAATTTTCAACCATTGTTCTTTTTTTATCATGAAGTTATTCATCTTAAAACCTACTTTTTTCAAAATCAATACCCAAAATACCTGTGGGTTTAAAAAGAAGGATTAAAATCAAAAAGATAAATGCAAACGCATCTTTATAACCACCTAACTCTGGGAAAAAAGCAATCACAACAACTTCTGTAAAACCGATGATCAAGCCTCCAAGAACAGCGCCACCCACACTACCGATACCACCAACAACGGCAGCAGCGAATGCTTTAAGTCCCACAAGTACACCCATCATTGGCTCTACAGAAGGGTAATTCACTGCCCAGAAGATACCTCCAACGGCTGCAAGAGCTGATCCCATGCCAAAAACAAGCGTAATGATACGGTTTGCATCAATACCCATAAGATTCACCGTACCTACATCAAATGCAAGAGCACGAATTGCCATACCGTATTTTGTTTTGTACAACACCCATAAAATGATTGCCAACAAAAAAGCAGTGATGATTGGCACAAGAATTGCAGAAACGGGCATTGTTAATCCCATAAAATCAATCACATTTTCTAAGTAGGCAGGAACAGGGAAGGCCTTTGGCACTCCACCAAAAAAGACGTTAAAAGCATTCTCAAGAAAAAAGCTAACGCCAATTGCAGTAATTAAAAGTGAAATTTTAGGTGCACTGCGTAATGGTCTATAAGCCACACGATCACTTGCCATACCCAAAAGGGCTGAGCCTACAATTGCTAAAAGGACAGCTGCACCGAAAGGAAGATCTAAAACAGCGATACCAAAATAACCTAAAAATCCACCTACCATCATGATGTCGCCGTGCGCGAAGTTGATGAGTCTTAGTACTCCATACACCATGGTATAACCAATGGCAATGAGTGCATACATACTGCCAAGGCTAAAGCCATTGACCATTTGCTGCATAAACATGATTAAATCCAAATAGATTCTCCTAAAATATTTTAGAGCAATACCCACTTTTTGAAATGGAAATTGCTCTAAAATCTCTCTTTACACTTTGACATGTAAAGAGAGAAAATTAACTTATGGATTAACGGTTGCTTTATAAACAGCTTTCGCGTTTTGAACCACTTTGATAACCGCTGAACGTGTTGAGTTACCTGATTTGTCAATGTTAAGAACGCCAGAAACACCTTCGAAATTAACAGTTGATTTGATAGCATTATTGATACATACGCTATCTTCTGGGTTAGCACAACGATTCATCGCATCTACCATAACATTGTATGCATCTGCACCAAGTGCTACAAATGAGTTCATCTCTTGTTTACCTGTTTTTTTAGCATACGCAGCAATGAAATCTTTTGAACGCTGTGTTGGAGGCGCACCATAATCAAAGAAATCTGTAAACATATAACCCTCAACTGCATCGCCACCTAAATCAATAAAGGTTTGGTTAGCAACACCGTCACCTGAAAACATTGGCTTAGAAAGTCCAATTTGTTTTGCTTGGCGAGCAATCATAGAAACTTCTGGGTGGTACATTGGGAGGAACAGCATATCAGGATTTGCAGCTTTGATTTGAGAAACAACCGCTTTAAAATCTTTATCGCCTGAACTTACTTTAATCTCTTTTACAATTTTACCGCCAGCTTTTGTGAAAGCATCTGTAAAGGCTTTTGCAAGACCTAGAGAGTAAACTTGTGCTTGATCAACGACGACAACAGCTGTTTTAAGTTTCAAGTCTTTTGTTGCATAGTTAGCAACAACAGCACCTTGAAAAGAGTCTGTAAAACAAACACGATTCGCGAACTCTTTTTGCTCAGTAAGTTTGTCATTGGTTGCCACAGGAGCAATCACAGGAATCTGTTTTTTCTCGGCAATAGCCATAACTTGCGCCGTATTTGTACTGGTCAACTCACCAATAATTCCTACAACTTTATCAGAACTAATAAGTCTTGTAGCCGCATTTGCTGACTCAACTTTGTCACCTTTGGTATCAATAAGTACCAACTTGACAGTATCTCCATTTTTGAGTTTTGGCTGCAAAGAGTTTGCAAACTCAATACCTTCATACGCAGTTTGTCCGTACGCAGCAAGTGGTCCACTCATAGACATCGTAACGCCTACATTGATCTCTTTAGCAACTGAAGATGATGCTAAAACAGCAACAGATGTAGCAAGTAGAGCTAGTTTCTTCATGAAAACTCCTTAGTGTAGTTATAGAAATATAGTACAAAAAAGTTACTTAAGAATGAATGTAAAGTTTTGAAGGAGTTGTATAAAAAATATGCAGATAAGAAATGTTACAAAAAAAATAAGAGAGTTCCACCCCAAAAGAGGGGTGGAAAACAGTAGAAATTAGAATTTGTAGTTAGCTTTTACCCAAAGGTCTTCACCATCTACGTCTTTACCTTTTGATTCAAATTGTGCTCCAAGGCTAAAACCTTTTAAAGCACCTTCAAATTTATATGAACCATAAACTGCTGTATAATCTTCATCATGATCAGCAAGTTCTGCTAAAACGTATCTTGCACCAACATTAGCTGCTGCAGTTACATCATAATTTACGTCTGCAAGGTATGATGTAGTATCTCTGTTATATCCTGGCATACCGATAACTGGATCAGTATAAAGAAGATCCGCACCGTTACCTAAACCTGAAGCAACAGCATTACCAACAACTACGTCATCACTTACTTGTGAGTATGCGATTGTACCGTTGATACCTTTAAAGCTTACACCTGCTTTAAATGCATAAAGGTTAATTGAATCATCTTGTGTTCCAGCATTATCAAATGAGTTATAATAATCTTGTGCACCTAAAACATAACCCACTTCACCAACTTTACCTTCATATAGTGCTTCTACATAAGCAATGTTGATATCAATAGCACTAAAAGCTTCAGCATACGCATAAGCGCCTGTTAATGTTAAACCAGCAATAGATTTATTGATAGCTGCTACAGTATATGCACCATTATTAATATCTATATTAACCGAAGAGTTAGTTGTAACATTTTTTCTTGAAAATTCACCAACGTTACCAGAACCATCTGTTCTTGATTGGAATTTTTGAACATAACCAGCAATCAAAGTTGTATTTGGAAGGTCTGTATTGATAACAGCTGCACCTTCAAATGCTTCTTTAATGATTCTTGATCCACTACCACTTACAAGTGGAGTATCTAAGAACATACGACCAACCATTGCAGTTGTTTTACCAATGTTATACGCTACATACGCTTCTGAAAGAACAGCGCCTGAACCCCACATACTACCATTAAACGCAGCTTTGCCATCTGCATCAACAAATGGAGATGCACTTCCTTGAGCTGTTAAACCAAGAGTCAATCCATATAAAGGTGCTGTTTTATAACCAAGCATAACGCCTGTTGAAAAAATGTCAGCATCGCTAGTACCATTATCTGTTGTAAAATAATAAGCTTTAAGCTCACCGTTTACTTTACCATTTTTAAATGCGTCTGCAAGTGTGTCTGCCGCAAATGAGCTAGATGTAAGTCCAGCAACAACGATAGCCGCCAAGCTAAGTTTAGCTAATTTCATATTTTCTCCTTGAAAATGTTTGATTACCATTTGGTTACAAGTCGAATTATACACAAAAAATACTAAAGTAAACTAAAGTGTGTGATTAAAAAGTAAGCTTTTTAGAATTTAAAGAGGTTGTAGAAAAATATTTTAGAAGAACCAGTGGCTAAATCGCCACTGGTTTATAGATCTGAGAATCGTACAAATTAGAATTTGTAGTTAGCTCTAAATCTTAACTCGTCAGAGTTTGTAGTTGTTGCAGCTTCTCTTTTAACATCTTCGTATTCAAGAGATAAAGTAAGTCCTTTAAGTGCTGGAACATCGTAAGCAATTTGACCTGCCCAGTATGTCCAGTCATTATCAACTGTACGAGCAGCAAAACCTGTAGATTTATCTGCTTTAACTTCTACGTATTGACCTAACACTTTAAGACCTGTTACGCCTACTTTTGAGAAATCATAAGTAGCTTCAACTTTATAAGCATCTGTGCTACCAGTTGCTGTTCTAGCAGCACCAGTAATCAATGGAGCTGCAAATGCAACAGCACCACCAGCACCATTACCCATACCTAAGATAACGTCGTCATTGTTAGATGTAGTTGTATAAGCTACTGTAGCACCAAAACCTGCAAGGTCAATTAAAGATGCTTTAAGACCTGTCATATCACCATCTAAACCAATGTCTTTATCTGTAGCAGAAGCTTGGTAAGCAGCATCTAAACCGATTTTGAAGTTGCTCATAGGGATAACATAACCAAGTGCACCAACATAAACATCAGTATCACCTGCAACTGTTCCAGCAACATCATTAACCATTGCATATTGAGCTGTAATTGTCAAGTTTGGAATTGATTTATTGATAGCCAATACTGTATAAGCGCCATCAAATGTAAAGTTACCTGCGCCATAGAAAATTGCATTGTTTTTAAATTCTGGAATATCACTTACACCATCAACAACAACTGCATCACCAGTTACTTGAGATGTTCTTCCTTGGAATTTATTAACATAGCCAGCTGCCAATGTTGTTTGAGGAAGGTCTGTGTTAAGAACTACTGCACCTTGGAATGCTTCTTTAACCATACGTGAGCCAGAACCATTAACCAATGGAGTAGAAATAAATTGGCGACCAACTTTTGCAGTTGTTTTGCCAATTGTGTATGCTACATATGCTTCTGAAAGCACTGCACCTGAACCATACATATCACCATCAAATACTTTTTTTGCTGTAGCATCTGCTTCTGGTGCATAGTTTGATTGGAATGTTAAACCAAGGCTTAAACCATAGAGTGAATCTGTTACATAACCAAGTACTACACCTGTATTGAAGATATCAGCACTTGTAGAACCTGTACCTGAATCTCTGTCAAAATACCATGCTCTTAATTCGCCGTTTACTTTACCGTTTTTAAATGCGTCAGCAAGTGTGTCTGATGCCGCAAAAGAGCTAGATGCAAGACCTGCAACTACCATAGCCGCCAAGCTAAGTTTAGCTAATTTCATATTGTCTCCTTGAATTTTTTTGAAGGCGAGATAAGTCTATCACAAAAAATAATAAATTACAATAAATCTTTAAAAGAAAATGGCACAGTTGTAGGGTTTTGTAATGAAACGGTTATAAAGAAGTATTTAGAAAATACGAGATGTAAACTTTATTTTACATAATGGATTCTGAAAAAAAATAAGGGAGGCAGAGTAAACTGCCTTCCTTGAAGATTTAGATGTGAAAATCAAACACCGTACATTAATTGTGGTAACCACAATGAAATGATAGGTATATACGTCACCATAATAAGTCCAACGAAAAGTACCATAACCCATGGCAATGATGCCATAACAACTTCTTTAAGACTTAGTCCTGTCATACCAGCTGCTACGAACAAGTTAAGCCCAACGGGTGGGGTTATCATACCAATTTCCATATTTACAACTAAAATAACACCAAAATGGATCGGATCGATTCCAAGTGCATATATTAATGGTAACAAAAGCGGTACAACAATCATTGTAATAGAACTTGGTTCCATAAATTGCCCCATGAGCAAGAGCAGGATATTGACAATCACTAAGAACATAATTGGACCAACATTGGCATCCATAATCATTTTTGTGATTTGCTGTGGAATCGTCTCATCAGTTAAAAAATGTGCGAAGATCATTGCATTGGCAATAACAAAGAAAATCATCGCACTGGTCAATGCTGATTCCACCAAGATAGGATAAACATCTTTGAGTTTAAGATCTCTATAGACAAAAACCGAAATGACAAACGCATAGACTGCGCTTGCTGCCCCTGCTTCCGTTGGTGTAAATAATCCACCATAAATACCGCCAATAACAAGAACAATGAGCATTAATGCCCAAAAGGCCTCTTTAAATTTTTTCAATCGCTCTTTGAATGAGGCAGGTTGCTGGCGTTTAAAGCCAAGTCGTACTGCACCAATATAGGTGTATCCCATTAGCATAAAGCCTATCAATAAACCAGGCACAACACCTGCCATGAAAAGTTTACCAATAGAAAGGTCTGCTGTAACACCATAAACGATGAAGATAATAGAAGGAGGAATCAAAATACCCAAACTACCAGAAGTTGCAATGGTTCCGATGGAATAGCCTTGCGGATAACCTGCCTCTTTAATCGCCACAAACATAACGGAGCCAATAGCGGCAACCGTTGCAGGTGAACTTCCACTTACTGCTGCAAAAATCATACATGCAAAAATGGCGGAAATAGGAAGACCACCAGGAAGATGCCCGACAATTGACTTTGCAAACTCAATAATACGATGTGCTGCCCCACCTTTGGACAGAAATGAGCCTGCTAGAATAAACATAGGAATAGCCATTAATGAGTACTTGTTCAGTCCATCAAAAACATGAGATGTAATGCCCATCAAATCCATATCAGTAAAAAAATAGGCCGTAATAAGCGTACTTGCACCCAACGATACAGAAACAGGTACGCCTAGAAACATAAGAAGAAAGAGTAACCCAAATATACTAAGCATTAACATCTTTTACTCCTCTAATTTCTAATGAATCATGTAAGGTTTCAAGCTCACTATTAACCACAACTTTATCTGCATCTGTAGCAGCGACTTCAAAGATTTTTTCACCTGCACGAAATGCCGCACCAATAAATGCAAATGGCAAAACAAGGTGTGGAATCCACATAGGAATACGAAGGTCTATGCTCATTTCACCAAAGTCAATCAGCATCAACACCAATTCATAGCCAAAATATGCCATCAACGCGAGATAGAGACAGCTAAACAGATGTGCTCCCATCATGATAATTTTTGCCATCATTGGTGGTAACATTTCTAAAAGCATGGTAACAGATATATGTACCCCTTTTTTGAAACCATAAGCTGCACCAAACAGTGCTGACCACATAAAAAGATAGTTAGTAAGCTCTCCTGCCCATGTGATACTCATCTCAAAAAAATAACGCAACACAACATTGGCAAATGCTAAAATAACTCCTAAGGTAATACCAAAGACTGCAATATTTTTATTGATTGCCATAACCCCTAAATCGAGGATTGTAAAGTATTTTTTCATCGCTTCTCTTTTAGTCAAACTTTTTTATAAAGTCTTTTAAGCCACAAGGGCACTTAAGTGTGCAGAGGCATCTTTTTTATCATTAAGATGCCTTGCTTCGTACTATTTAACTGCTTGAACTTTTTTGATAAGATCTTCACCAATCACACTGTAGAACTGTGGATAGATCGCTTCCATAGCTTTTTGCCATGCTGCTTTTTGCTCCGCTGTTAGTGTATGAATTTTAAGATTGCCTGATGTTTTTGCATACTCTTTGATTTTTACTAAAGTATCTTCATCATCTTGAGCTGCTAGCTTTCTCTCATACTCTGTTGCTTCTTTCATCGCTTGAAGAACCATTGGTTTTAAATCTGCTGGGAATTTTTTCCAGAAGCTCTCACTCATAATAACTAAGTAACCAAGGTAGCCGTGATCTGAGAGTGTTAAGTCTGTTTGAACTTCGTTAAATTTTTTGGTATAGAAGTTTGAAAGTGGGTTTTCAGCACCATCCACAACACCTTGTTGGAGTGCTGAGTAAACTTCTGAAAATGGTAATACTTGGGGGTTCGCACCTACTGCTTTAAATTGAGCTTCCAAAACATGTGAGCTCATAATACGAAACTTCTGACCTTCTGCATCTTTAGGCATCAAAATCGCTTTTTTGTTAGATGAGAGGTGTTTAAAGCCTGCATCCCAGTAATCAAGTGCTACGAAACCTTTTGCAGTAACTTTATCTTTGAGGATTTTACCTACTTCGCCATCTAAGACTTTGTAAAGATGGTCTTTGTCTCTAAAGATGAACGGAAGATCAAACAATTGCATCTCTGGGACAATACTGGTAAATTTTGAGAAACTTGGCATCGCGATGTGCGCATTTCCAAGCTTAAGCGCTTTCATCTCTTCGCCATCACCATAGAGCTGAGAGTTTGGGAAAACAACCACTTCAACTTTACCGTTTGTTAATTCACCAACTCTTTTTGCGAAGAAGTCAGCACCCATACCTTTTGGTGTACTAGGACTTACAACGTGTGTTAGTTTAATGGTGTACTCTGCTGCAACAGCAGAGGAAACAAGAAGCGTTGCTAGCGCAGCTACTTTAAGAAACTTAGTCATGTTGACTCCTTATTTATAGTATTTTCACTGTCGATTATAGGTGAAAATTATGTCAAAGTTATGTAACTTTACATGTAAAGGCTCAAAGCATTACGAATAAAGCTTCAATAGTTTCTTTTTGTAACTAATTTGGCAAAAATTAAACTTTTCTTGATTTTTTACGTTACAATTTGTAACCAATTCCTTGCATATTCTTTAAAGTACCTTCAGGAAGCTTCTTTCTTAAGTTTTTAATCATCAAACGAAGTGCATTAAGACTCATATACTCACTCTCCCATAAATTCTGCTCTATCTCTTCGTAAGTAATGATCGAATCTTTCTCTAAAAGCAGTTCAATCAATTTGGCTTCTTTTTTCGTCAATTCGTAGAGTTCGCTGTTGTGTATAATCATCTTTTGCATCGAATCATAGTACCAATCAGGGGCTAATTCTTGCAGATGCGCTTTCTCTTTTGCCTGTAAAAACTTCTCTAACGCATCAAAGAGTTTAGGCTCAGTAATAGGTTTAACGATATAACGAAGCAAAGAGAGTTCAATCGCTTCAAGCATGAAATCTACTTCTGTGTACGCTGTAATAATGATAATGTGTGCCTTGTTATCACTTTCACGAATTTTCTTAGCTAAATCAATACCACTTAGATGAGGCATTTTAATGTCAGTAATAATAAGATCAGGTTTATGCTTCATAAAAAGCGTATAGGCCTCTTCTCCATCCGTTGCAAGGTAAACCTCTTTGAAGAGAAGACAGAGCAATTCATAGACATTTTTTCTAACTCCAGCATCATCTTCAGCATATAAAACTCTATAAGGAGCAAGTTTTTTCAGCATCTTTTCGTCCATTTCATACCCTTTACATTTCTCAAAAGAATCACTATGATACTTTTTCATTAATTATAGCAGTCAAGGCAGGAATTTTTTGTGAAAATTATTAAAGAGAGCAATATCTCCAATATCATTATCTTTAGTACGATCTTTATTATCAGCTCTTTAATGCTTTTTAACGGTTATTTTTTTATCACAAAGCAATATGAAATTTTACAAGCGCAAATCGAAGACAGTAAAAAAACATTTGTTGAAAATAAGCGCAATGTACTCAAACGTGAAGTCGATGCCATCATTGAATTTATTGAATTTAAAAAAAGTAGAACCAATCTAGGAGACTCAAAAGCAGTAGAAGCACTTAAACTTGAAGTGTACGACTGGATTCGCCATATTCGTTACGGTGGACAAGAACATAACTACATTTTTGTTTATCAAGTAGAACAGATAAAAGGTGGTGATAAGTTTGCCAAAATGCTTATCAATCCTAATCGCCCTGATTTAGAAGGTGAATACATCTCCGATGCTTATACCGATGATAATGGCAAAGCTTTTCGTAAAATTTTTCTACAAGATATTCATGAGAAGGGCTACTCGTTTGTAGACTACATTTACAAAAAGCCTGATAGCAGCATTATTCGCCCTAAAGTTTCATACTTTAAGCTTTATAAAGAGTGGAACCTCATCATTGCAGCAGGTGCTTACACCGACGATATTGACAAAGAGATCGATATTGCCAAGGCTGATTTTAAAAAGAAAATGAAGCTTGAAGTGACTTCTGCCGTTATCATCTTTTTACTGTTTGCATTTATTGCCAACACGTTTGCTGTCATGTTGGGTAAACGTATTGAGCGTTTTTTGAATAATTACCATAGGCAAGTCCAGCAAAAAACACTTGAACTTGAAAATCTTAACCGTACTTTGGAGAGTCGTGTCACAGAAGAGATCAAAAAAAACCGTGAACAAGAGCAGCTTCTTATTCAAAAGTCTAAATTTATTGCACTAGGAGAGATGATCAGTAACATTGCCCATCAATGGAGACAGCCACTTTCTCAGCTTTCAGCACTCTTGATGACACTCAAACTCAAATACAACATGGATAAGCTTGATAAAATAGGTATGGAGATCAAATGTGTCGAGGCAGAAAATATCGTTGAGTACATGTCGCATACCATCGATGATTTTCGTAACTTCTTTATGCCCAACAAAGACAAAAAAAACTTTAGCATCCAAACTTCCATTGATGAAGTGTTGCGTATCATTGGTATGTCCATTACAAATCAAGAGATAGCCATAGAGGTAAATATTTTGCACGATGAATATATCGTGGGTTATAAGAGTGAATACGAGCAAGTCATTTTAAACCTCCTCTCCAACGCCAAAGATGCCATCATTGCATCAGGTAAGCAAGGTGGAAAAATCACGATTAGCCTTGAGAGCGATGAAACCACTGTTCGGCTTATCATTCAAGATAATGGCGGGGGTATTCAAATCAAACCTATTGAAAAAATCTTCGAGCCTTACGTCAGTACCAAAGAGCAAAATGAAGGTACAGGCATCGGGCTATATATGGCAAAACTCATTATCGAGAAGAGTATGAGAGGGAAACTTGAAGCAAAGAATGAAAATGGGGGAGCTATTTTTACGATAGAGTTAGAAAAAGGTTTCAAAGAGGCGCTTGGCGGATCGCCCCTTTGAGTCTCCATAATTCAGAAGAAAATATGAAATTCGCTGAGAGAAGTATAGGAACTCAAAGTAAACGATCGGTTAACAAAAGTAAACCTTCTGACAAAATCTAAAATCTAACAGTCTCTTCTTGAGGAACACCAATCACTTGGTGTGCTTTATCACGTTTTCCAGCAGAGGCTTCTGCGTTATTGCCTGTACTCTTTTTTCTTGCGATAGGAGGTGTTGGAGACGCACGTTTGCCGCCTTTTAAATACCCTTCTTTAACCACAAACATCTCAGTCATTCTCATACCATCAAACGAAGCATAAACAAGATCGCCTTCATTCGCAAGTACCGTTTTATGATTGAAGTTTACATAAGGCAATTTTCCATTGGTTGTTTCAATACCATCAATTTCATAGTTCCATAACTGTGAGTTTGCATCTTGTTTCAGTGAAATCACGACACCCTTAATATAATTTTTACCAACAAGTTTAGAGAGTTTTGGATTGGTAGTATTTTTCTCATTTGCATACGTTGTTACCGTTGAAGGAGGCGGTGTACGTGAGGCGCATCCTTGCATCAACAAGAACAAAAGTGCTACACCAAGATACGATAAAATTCTTTTCAAAACAAATCCTTATACATTTTTGCGGATTATAGCAAAATTTCCTATTTATTATGGTAAAATTCGTTTCTCGAATGGGGCTGACATGGCTTCGACAGGAGTAGTTTTAGCTTATGGCTGCATGTCGGAAGTGAGGGTCTTCCGTTACACAACCTTCAATCAATAACTGCTAACAACAGTAACTATCGTCCTGCTTACGCTCTAGCTGCGTAAGTTTAATACATAAGGACTGCTTCTCCCTCTAATGCTATCTAAGGAGGATTGGGAAGTATCATAGCTATGATAGATATACTGCATGAACGCCTTTACATGCAGCGAAGTTAAAGGCTCGTTTTGCGTAGTTTTCTGATTGTTGTACGAAGCAAAATTAAACACTATCAACAATATCTAAGCATGTAGACGTCATAGGTGGCTATTTTTGGACTGGGGTTCAATCCCCCACAGCTCCACCATTCGAATTGATTTTAACTCACTAAAATGGAAGTTTAAAGACTTCTATTTTCTTCGTGTTACCTTCTATAACTATTTACTTCTACCCATTTTTTACCACATCGCGTTACACCCAAAAGGAATTTTTACATTATGAACATACTCTCAAAAAATGCACCACTCGAAGCCTCTATTTTAAGAATGCAAGCTATCTTAAGTGATCTTGGCTGTGGCATGAAGTTTGCAAGTGAAAAGCATCCCCTTAAAAATTGTTACTCTGTCAATCTAGCGTCTATCGAAGCGCCAAACCATATCTACTCAAACGGTAAAGGCACGCTCTCAGAAGCCTCTAAAGCCAGTGCGCTGGGCGAGTACATCGAAAGACTTCAAACCAACAACTTTTTTATTGACTTTCATCTTCCAAATCGTACTTATTATCCAGATCAAAAAGTGTTTGAATTTGGAGGCGCATATCTAAATGACACTTTATATGAGATCTACAATCCATCCAGTGAAATGAGCCATGAAGACTTAGTTGACTTTAACAGTGACTATGCAGACAAAATCGTAGCACTTCCTTTTCAAAGTTTTTTCGGCAAAGAGCAAGTTTACATTCCTCTCAACATTCTCAGCAATCTTTACGTGAGTAATGGTCTAGCAAGCGGTAACACACCTGATGAAGCCAAAGTGCAAGCACTCAGCGAGATTTTTGAGCGACATGCCAAACTTGAAATTATCAAAAATGGTTACGCGCTTCCAAAGTACCCAGAGGTTATTATCGCTACGTTTCCAAAACTCCATGCTGATTTAACTGAGCTTAGAAATGCGGGCTTCATCGTTGAGATTCTTGATGCCTCATTAGGTGGAAAATTTCCCGTAACCGCTATCTCCCTTATTAACCCACGCAATGGCACGCTGTTTGTCTCCTTTGGCGCACATCCTATCTTAGAAGTCAGTTTAGAGCGTACCATGAGCGAACTGATGCAAGGCAGAGGTGTTGAAAACCTTGATGCTTTTGAGATGCCCACGTTTGATATGAGCCTTGTTGGTGATAACTTCAACCTTGAAGCGCATTTTATCGACTCTAACGGCAAAATGGGTTTTCCTTTTTTAAGCGCCACCAAAAGTTTTGAGTATGCCCCTTGGAACTATGCTGGTGTTGGAAGTGCCGAAGAATACGCTTTTTTATGCGCCATCGTTAAGTCTATGGGCAAGGAAATTTACCTTCGTGAATACACCTACTTAGACTTTTATTCATGCCACATGATCGTTCCAAGCATCTCCGAGGTATACCCTATCGATGACATGATCTACCAAAATCGCAACTGCGGTAAATTCATCCGACATCAAGTACTTAACTTTAAAGAAGAAAATCACGAGACACTTTTAGAAACCATAGAGTCCCTTGAAGATTCACTCAATATGGAAAAATATATCGGCGTAATTTTTGAGCAAAACTTTCAAATGATTGAGCTTAAAGCACAAGTGCATCTTCTTTTAGAAAATTACGAAGAAGCACAAATGCTGCTCTCTTTTAGTCAAAATCCTATGAGCAAACTTCTCTGTGAAATTCTCTCTTTAAGAGAACAAAAACTCGCATGGGCAGAATATGAAAGTGCTCTATGGGATATCTTCGGCAAAGAAAAAGTCGAACGTGCCATCAATATCCTAGATGGCAAAGCCTATCTTATCGACGTTAGCCTCCATTCACACTACGTCAATATGCTCGATATGTACGATAGACTCGAACTTAAAAAAGCAAAAATTGTCGCTTAAAAACCCTTCCTATGTAAAAAGCGTAAAATAATATATTTTTTACGCTTTTTCATCTTCAAATGACTTCTTTTAGACTATAATTACATGCTTTAATTTAAATATATATATTAAATTAAAAAACTAAAGAAGGAGTCAGAATGTTAATCGTTATTTTACTATTAGCGATAGGATTTATCGTACTTTCAACCAGCAAATGGAAATTACACCCTTTTATTGCTTTGCTTGTTGCAGCCTATGGTATCGCATTTAGTGTAGGCATGAAATACGCCGACATTGCCAAAACCATCACGTCAGGATTCGGAAGCATCTTAGCCTACATCGGTATTGTCATCGTTCTTGGAACCATCATTGGTGTCATCTTGGAAAAAAGCGGCGCTGCTGTTAAGATGGCAAATGTTGTTCTTAAAGTTGTCGGTAAACATCGCCCTGTTCTTGCGATGTCCATCATCGGATACATCGTCTCGATTCCTGTTTTTTGTGATAGCGGTTTTGTCATTTTAAACGCCCTTAAACGCTCTATGGTCAAACAACTCAAAGTCTCAGGTGTTGCTATGAGTGTAGCCCTAGCTACTGGGCTTTACGCAACACACACCCTTGTTCCTCCAACACCTGGTCCTATTGCTGCGGCGGGTAACTTGATGGTTGGAAATCTTGGTCTTGTTATTCTCGTGGGTCTGTTTGTCGCTATGTTTACGATGCTTGCAGGTTATTTTTGGGCGATCAAACGAGGACCTCTTTACCAAAGTGGCGAAGACCTCAACATTGACTTAGAAAAAGACAGCGAAGTCCAAGCCAAATACGGCACACTCCCAAGTGCGTTCAAATCGTTTGCACCTATTTTTATTCCTGTTCTTTTGATGGCAATTGAGAGTATCGCAAAGCTTGCATTTAAAGACTCTAGCGAGACATTTATCTATAAATTTTTTGTTTTCTTAGGTCACCCTGCTAACGCGCTTTTTGTTGGTGTCCTTTTTGCCAGTTTACTTTTACCGAAATGGAACGAAGAGACGCTTTCAGGCTGGGTCGGAGAAGGTGTGAAAAACGCAGGTGAGATTCTCATCATCACAGGTGCGGGTGGTGCACTTGGTGCGGTTCTTAAAGCCAGTGGTATTGGTGATTATCTTGGTGTAACGCTTCAAACGCTTAGCCTTGGCATCTTTGTACCATTCATCATCTCAGCAGCGCTCAAAACCGCGCAAGGCTCTTCCACAACGGCACTGGTGGTAACTTCAACCATTATGTATCCGCTTCTTGCCAGTTTAGGACTCGATAGTGAGATGGGTAAAGTCCTCACCGTTATGGCGATTGGTGCAGGTGCACTTACTGTCAGTCATGCCAACGATAGCTTTTTCTGGGTTGTCTCACGTTTCAGTCAAATGGACGTTCCAACCGCGTACAAAGCGTACACGATGGCAACATTGGTTCAGGGTATTGTGACCATGGCCGTTGTAGCACTTATGTCTATCGTTTTTCTTTAATCTCTCTCTGCAAGCTCTTAGGAGCTTGCACCCTCTTTTTGAGATTCTCGTAACTTGTCTTTTTTACTCTTGCGTTTACCTTTAACGGGAGCACTTCCCTTCTCTTTTTGGGGAGCAACACCTTCTAACTCAAAACCTTTAATCTGCTCTGTTTCAAGCTTCACACCACAACGTTTTTGAATCAGTGCAAAATGCGCCTTGTCTTCATGGTCAATAAATGAAATCGCCAAGCCCTCTTTACCCGCACGTCCCGTTCGTCCGATGCGGTGGATATAATCTTCCGTTGCGCGAGGCAAATCAAAGTTGATGACACAACTCACATCGTCGATGTCAAGCCCACGCGAAGCGATGTCGGTGGCAAATAAAACGCGAATTTTTCGCTCTTTAAAAGACTTCAGCGTCCATGAACGGTCTTCTTGAAGTAAATCTCCATGAAACGATTCCGCTAAAAAACCATGTTTGCGAAACTTCACGGCGATGTTATCGGCAGCGCGTTTATTTGCCATAAAAACCAACACCAACTCCCATTTGTTTTCACGTAAAAGATGGCGCAACAATGGCGCTCTATTTTCTTTGTTGACTTCAATGGCACGTTGTTTGATAAGCTCAACCGTCGGTGCTTCCGCTTCAATGCTCACTTCCACCGCACTTTTGGTTATCTTGGAAGCAATGGCTTGCATTTTTTCGGGGTAAGTAGCAGAGAAAAGAAGATTTTGCCGTTTGGCGGGCAAGGCTTCAAGGATGGAGCTAAGCTCTTGCTCAAACCCAAGGTCAAGCATCTTGTCCGCTTCATCCAGCACAAAAAACTCAACACGAGAAAGGTCGATCTGCTTTTTGCTCATAATGTCAAGCAAACGCCCCGATGTTGCGACCACGATGTCGCACCCTTGTTGGATGTCATACAATTGCTCGCCTATCTTCTCTCCACCGATGACACTGACTACTTTTGGTTTCGTTGGCAAGAATTTTCCAAAGGTGATAAATGCCTCCGCGACTTGCACCGTTAGCTCCCTCGTAGGAGTGAGAACCAATGCCTTGATTTTCGCTTTTCCCTCACTTTTATTCGCACTCCACAGCTCCAATATCGGCAGTACAAAAGAGGCACTTTTACCACTCCCCGTTTGCGCCCTCGCCAAGATGTCACGACGCTCCAACACAAGCGGAATGACTTTTTCTTGAATGGTCGTTGGCTCTCTAAAGCCTACTTCAGCGAGCACTTTTTGGATGGCTGGGCAAAGTGTAGCAAATGGCATAAAATGTATCCTTTAAGTATTTATGACATTGTAGAATAATCTCACTTTAGAGGAGTTTGAGGTAAGTTTTTGGTATGATAACACGCTTGTAAACGAAGAAAAGCACCAAAGGTGCGCGGGCTTTCCGCCGAGGAAGACCTAGTGTTAACGTAGCTTTTAGAGCTTTGCTTTAAAAGCGTGTTATAGCATTTTAATGAAAAAAGGACGAACGTTGGATCACTATAAATGGATTCTTGCTTTTCACGTTATCGCGCTCATGTCATGGATGGCGATGCTGTTTTACTTGCCGAGACTCTTTGTCTACCACGTCGAACACGCTGAAAAAAAAGAGTTTGTGGAAGTCGTGAAAATCCAAGAGTACAAAATCTACAAGTACATCGGGCTTCCCGCTTTTTGGGCAACCCTTGCCAGTGGGCTTGGCATGATAGTGTTTGACCCACAACTGCTCTCAAGCGGTGGGTGGATTTATGCGAAGTTTACCGTGCTTATTGCACTCACGCTCTACTCATTTTCACTCGAAAAGTACCGTTTGGAACTTGCAAATGACACCTGCACTAAAAGTGGAAAATTTTTCAGAGCTTACAATGAAGTTCCGACAGCACTCGCCATTTTAATCGTCGGATACGTCATCACCAAAAGCTTTTCATGGGCATTTACGCTTATTACATTGGGTATTTTTGCAATGATTATCGACGTGATTTTGGATGGGAAGAAAAAACCTTAATCGTTATTCATTGACTTAGATCGTTGCAGATGAATTTTGATGTAGAGCAACAAAGAAAGTAAGAGAAAATACCCCACAACGCTATAGCCTATCACATCACGTCTGCTAAGTTCTTTCTCTTGTATCGCTTTTTCTTCATTTGATGACGTCTTAAGACTCTGTTCTACCACAATGCTACTTTGTGGAGCAACTTGTTTTGGTAACCACTCTAGCCCCATCACCAGTACAAAAACGCACAGCACAATTGCCGCAAAAATTTTACGATTTGGCATGAGACTCCTTCCCAGATAAAAAAGGTAAGATGAAAAAAAGTGCCATCAAAACAGTTGAGAAGAAAAGCCCTATATATAGGCTTAAGTTTGAGCTTGGCAATTTACCTAAAATGCTCAAAGCGATGAGTGAAACCACCAATGCCCAAAACCACACTAAGAAGTAAGGACGCTGATGAGCAGGAATACGACGAGGGTTTCGATCTAACAATGGCATAAATAAGAGCCCCACATTAACCACCACCAAGGATGCCATACCGATGTACGAGCCTTTGATGATGCCGATGTCAAAGAAAAAGCTCTTAAGCAACTGTAGCATCCACAGAAAATACCACTCAGGGTAGATATGAGCAGGCGTATCGCTCGGATTCGCAGGTGTGAGATTGAGCGCATCAAACGCTAAATAATCATGAAAAAAGACACAGTAAAAAAAGAGTGCCAAAAAG
Source organism: Pseudomonadota bacterium (assembly GCA_017860615.1). Classification (GTDB taxonomy): domain Bacteria; phylum Campylobacterota; class Campylobacteria; order Campylobacterales; family Sulfurospirillaceae; genus Sulfurospirillum. The sequence continues at coordinate 30,716 of JAGDMU010000010.1, forward strand.
AGCGTACACGCCAACATTGGCTTTAATACGGCATTGGAGAAAAATGGTTTTGACTCTTTTGGGATGATGTCGTGTTTGCTAAAACGCTCCTCTTTGCGTATATGCAAACCTTTGCGATTCCATGAGAGCTTATTGGTTGCGTACCACTTCATAAAATCCGTATGCACCAGTATCATCAAGACAATGCTCAAAGGCATCACTACAATGTGCAAAGTGTAAAAGCGCAACAACGTGATGCCACTCACACTAAAATCGCCTCGAACCCACAGTACGATGTCTTCGCCCGCACCAGGGATATACTCTAGTAAACTCGTAATGACTTGCGCCGCCCAGTAACTCATCTGCCCCATCGGAAGCACATAGCCCGTAAAGCCGATGACCATACAACAAAAGTAAAGCACCATGCCACTGTACCAGTACTTCGTTTTGCCGTGTTTGTAAAACCCAAAATAGAGCATACCTAAGAGGTGAATGTAGAGCAGTAAAAAGAAAAAAGTCGAGCCAACCGCGTGGATTTTTCGCCATAACCAGCCGTAATTGACTTCCTGCATAATCGTCGTATGAACACTTTCAAATGCTTTTTCCGCATCGGGAATATAGTGCATCGCAAGGAAAATGCCCGAAACGAGTAAGAAAAGGCACAGAATAACCATGATGGCGCCACTATAGAGTAAAATATTGAAGTTATGTATTTTTAGATTCATGCTTTTGATGCCTCCATCAGTTGGAGGTACGCCTCACCAACCTCTCCGACGATAATTGTCTCATCATGTACTTTAAAAGGAGGAATGACTAAGGGCTTCGTAACAGGACTAGCAAGTGCGTTGCCATTGTAGTCAAACTGCCCATTATGACAGGGACAGATAAAGCGTTTGGAGGAGGCATCATACTTAGGCACACAGCCTAAATGGGTGCAAATCCCAACCATCAACGTGTAATAATACTCACCAATTTTAATATCTCGCTTTGTATCAAGAGTCAACGTAGCGTCTTTTTTGAGGATAAAAAGTGGTTTTTTCTGCCACGAAAAATAGGCAATTTCATTCAAAGGTAACGCCGTGGTATCAATGTAAGTTGCCGCATCAAGGAGTGCTTTTTTGGGAGGTTCTAAGGACTGAAACATCGTACCGACCGTGTAATACACACCCGTCCCCGTAAGCGCTAAGAGCGAGTAATTCACCAGTCTTCGGTTTCTATCCATCCCCATTTTCCTTTATGCCATGCTTTGCGCATAGCCATTTTACCAAAAACTTCCATTAATAAAATTATACTGACTTTAGGGAAGCGCTAAGAGGTTTAGATGTAAAGATGGATTCGGATATTATTAGCCATAAATAAAGGAATGAAAATGAAATTTGAATTAGAAGAAGAGTTCATTGAGTTATTTAAACTTCTCAAAGTTACAGGAGTTGCGGAAAGTGGTGCGCAAGCTAAAATGCTCATCGAAGAGGAACAGGTTAAGCGAAACGGTGAAGTGGAGCTTAGAAAACGCGCTAAAATCGTTTCAGGTGAAGTGATTGAAGTAGGCGATGAGACGATAGAAGTTGAGAGTGCTTTAAAATAGCCCATTTTACATGTAAGGACAAAGATGAATTATGAAACTAAAAACAGAAGATTTTCTCGTGCACGAGGGCGCAAAGGTTGACCTTAAAAAGTCCCCTACCCTTGTTAAACCATTTTACAAAGACAAAGAAGACTACGAAGATGCACTCAAAGCAGGCGTAAAAGAGTTAAGCGACTTGCAAGAACTGCTTTACGCATCCAACAAATACGCCGTACTGTTGATCTTTCAAGCCATGGATGCGGCGGGAAAAGATGGCGTCATACGGCATGTGCTATCAGGCATCAACCCTCAAGGCTGTCAGGTTTTCAGTTTCAAACACCCCGTTGCCGCTGAACTTGAGCATGATTTTCTCTGGCGTACGACGTGTGTTCTCCCTGAACGCGGGCAGATAGGCGTTTTTAACCGTTCCTATTATGAGGAAGTGCTCATCGTTCGGGTTCATCCTGAGATATTGCAAGGACAAGGACTGCCAGACCGCGTGCTCGATGAAGAGACGGTGTGGAAAGAGCGGTACCGCTCTATCACTGATTTGGAAAACCATCTCCACCGCAACGGCACGAAAATCGTAAAATTTTTTCTCCATCTCTCCAAAGATGAGCAGAAAAAACGCTTCCTTGAACGCATCGACAAACCTAACAAAAACTGGAAATTTAGCATTGCAGACTTGGAAGAGCGAAAATACTGGAAACAGTACATGCACGCCTACGAGTCCTGTCTCAGCGCAACCAGCACCAAACATGCCCCATGGTACATCGTGCCCGCAGATGACAAAAAAAATGCTAGGCTCATCATCTCAAACATTCTTCTCGATACCTTCAAGTTGCTTGATATGCACTACCCTGAAACGGATGACAAACGTAAAGATGAGTTGAAAGTGATTCGCCAGAGGTTGGTTGAGGAGGAGTGAAAATAGGCTAAAGCTTTAGTACTCGCTTATCACATTCGCTATAATTGACTTATAACAATTATTTTAGGAATAAATCATGAATCATTCACAGTTGATAGAACGCTACATCGAAGCGTACAATGCTTTTGACATCGATACCATGATAAGCACGCTCCACCCAAACATCACATTTCAAAACATTTCTAACGGCGAAGTTAACGCTGAAACACACGGCATCGAAGCATTTCGTACCCTCGCCGAACAGTCCAAAGGACTTTTTACGTCTCGCAAACAGACCATCACCCACATCGAAACGAACGAGGATCAAACACGCATAGATGTGGCATTTGAAGCTATACTCGCCATCGATCTACCCAACGGACTAAAAGCTGGCGAAACTCTCAAACTCCAAGGACGCTCAGAGTTTACATTTTGTGATGGGAAGATCATAAGTATTATAGATAGGGCTTGATAGTTTTTTACATGTAAAGGTGTCAGTTAGGAAAAGTTAAAAGTTTAGCCCTGCCCCCTATTCTTCCAGTGGGTATCCAAGAAGTATAGAAATATTACTAAAGGTACATAACAAGCAAAAAATTAGCACAAGATAAAAGCCTAAATGTGTATAATTACCAACAAAGATATTACTGCAAGATTTAATTAATAGGATTAAGAACATGGATGAGTTAATAAAACAAGGGGAAAACGAAGGTTATATAGAGATTGACAAAGAAACAAACTATATAACATATATACATCAAAAAAAAAGAAGAAATTTTAACAATCCAGAAGAAAAAATACAAGTACAAACTTTTTTAAAACTGATTTTAGAGTACAAATATCCTGTTGAAAATATCGAGCAATTTGTTACTGTACAAATGGGCGTAGCAAAAAAAGAAGCTGATATTATTGTCTATAACGATAAAGACCATCTATCTCCTTACATTATCGTTGAATGTAAAAAAGAAGATATTTCAGAATTAGAGTTTAAAACGGCAGTCAATCAAGCATTTAGCTACGCAGTAACTGAAGGTGCAAAGTTTGTTTGGATAACCTCAGGTATTAAAAATGAATACTACCAAGTACCAAAGAAAAAACCAAAAGATAGAATAACCGTAGTTGATATACCTGCTCTTGGTGAAAAATTTGCCCCAAAATATAAATATGTAAAAGCTGACCCAAAATACCACGAGTTAGAAATAGTAACAGAAGATAATCTTACCAAAAGATTTAAACAAGCCCATAATGCGCTGTGGGCTGGTGGCGAACTTAACCCTAGTGAAGCTTTTGATGAGTTAGATAAATTAATATTTTGTAAGATTTGGGATGAGCGAAACTGTGCAAGAAAAGAGCCTTATAAATTTCAAGTTATCCCATTTATTGAAATAGATAAAGATGGTGATGAAGTAGAAAATAAAAGAATTACAAATAAAAACTTACTTGATAGAATCCATGAACTTTATGCACAAGGAGCAGTTAAAGACCCAGAAGTTTTTAAAGACAGCATAAGGCTCAAGGCCGATAAAATTCGTACGGTTGTAGGTTATTTAGAGGGAATAAATCTCAATAAAACAGACTTAGATAGCAAAGGTAGAGCTTTTGAAACTTTTATGGGGTCATTTTTTCGAGGAGATTTTGGGCAATACTTTACACCAAGACCAATCGTAAAATTTATTGTTGATGTTTTACCTATAAAAAAAGATAGCTATGTACTTGATACATCATGTGGAAGTGGTGGTTTCTTACTTCATGCTCTTGATAAAGTAAGACATTTAGCAAATAAAGAATATCCTAATTATAAAACAGATACAGAAGATGCAAAAGACCATTATAAATATTGGCATGATTTTGCCGAAAAAAATCTTTATGGAATAGAAATAAATGAGCAAATAGCAAGAACGGCTAAGATGAATATGATAATCCATGATGACGGACATACGAATGTTATCTCTTGTGATGGACTACTTCAAATCACTCCTGAACCTGAACCTTTGTATGAAACAGATGACGAGCGAGAAGCTAGAAAAACAAGAAATGAAAATACTATACAAAAAAAAGGTAGAAACGATAAATTTAAAGAAAATCATTTTGACTTCATCCTTACCAACCCACCTTTTGGCTCATCTGTAAAGCAAACAGAAAAAGCATATTTACACCAATATGGTTTTGGTATGAAGGAAATTGATTGGCTAGATACTAGTGGAATTAAAAAAGGTAGAGAAAACCAAAGTACAGAAGTGCTTTTTATAGAACAAGCATACAATTTTTTAAAGGCAGGTAGCGGGATACTGGCTATCGTCATACCTGATGGGATACTTACAAACTCATCGCTTCAATATGTAAGAGATAGCATAGAAGAGATGTATAGAATTATAGCTGTCGTGTCTATGCCTCAAACTGCCTTTAGTGCAACAGGTGCAGGTGTAAAAAGCAGTGTGCTATTTCTCAAAAAATACTCTGAACGTGAAAGTAGTAATATTAAAAACCTAAAGCTAAAACTTCAAGGCGATTTAGTAGTACAGCACAAATATAGACAAAAAGTAAAAGCTTTTGAAGATGAAAAAAAGCAAAAAATGAAAGAGTTAAATAGTCTCTATGCGAAAGATAGCGATACACTCAAAGAAGCAAAAGCAGAACTTTCAAAAGAGTATGCAGAAAAGCTATTAAACCTTAAAGATGAAATGAGAGAGTTATATAAAACCTCAAAAGAAGAGGCTTTGAAAAAATATGATTATGATATTTTTATGGCAATAGCTGAAGATATAGGCTACGATGCAACAGGAAAAGAGACAGGTAAAAATGAACTAGACTTCATAGCCCAAAAATTAAAAATTTTTATTGAAAGTCTATAAAATGGCAGAAAAGATTTTTTTTATAAAATTTAGTCAAATAGGGGATAGATTAGATCCTTTATTTCATGTTGGAATGGAAAATATTAAAGTTAATATTGTTAAGAAATCTAAATATGAAAGTTATAATTTACATCAACTATGTACTATAAATCGTGGAAGATTTGGACATAGACCCAGAAATGATCCTAGATTTTATGGAGGTAAGTATCCGTTCATACAAACAGGAGATGTTGTAAATGCTTCAATAAATAATAGTCAAATAGAATATAAACAAACTCTTAATGAACTTGGATTAGAAACAAGTAAATTATTTGAACCTCCAAAATTATTATTTACTATAGCAGCAAATATAGGAGATACCGCAATTTTAGATTATTCAAGTTGCTTCCCTGATAGTATAGTTGCTTTAATCCCAAAAGATGAAAAACTAAAAATTGACTATTTGAATATTTATTTTAAAATAATTAAGCCTTATATTGTTGCATTAGCACCTTACGCAGCTCAAAAAAATTTAAATAATCAGCAGTTATCAGAAATTCCAATTATTACACCTCCCTTAAATATTCAAAATCAACTTATTTTCAAGATGGAAGAAGCCTACAAACGAAAAAAAGAAAAAGAAAAAGAAGCTCAAAATAAGCTAGATAGTATTGATGATTATCTTTTAAATGAACTAGGAATAAAACCATTTAACGATGAAAAAGAGAATTTGGAGGATAGAGTATTTTTTAGAAAATATAGTGAAATTAGTAGTAATAGATTAGATGCTTTTTACTACAAAAATATTTTTAATGAAGCTGAATTAAATTTCAATAAAACTAAAAATAATATAGTTTTATTGAAAAATATCTTAATTTTTTTAGAAAGTGGTAGTCGACCAGCTGGTGGAGTTAGAAATATTGAAAATGGTATTTTAAGCTTAGGTGGAGAACATGTAAATAATTTATGTGAAATAGAAATAAAAAATCCAAAATATATACCTCTATCATTTCATAATAAAATTTTAAATACACAAACCAAACTAAATGATATTATTTTAGTAAAAGATGGTGCAACTACAGGTAAAATTGGAATTATAAGAAATACTGAACATATCAATCAGAATATAAATGAACATGTTTTTATATTAAGACTCTTAAAAGAAATTAATCCAATATATATTTTAAATTTCTTAAATTCAACTATAGGACAAATTCAAATAAAAAGAGAAATTACAGGAGCTACGGTTACAGGACTGACAAAAGAAGCGGTTCATAAAATAAAAATATTGCTCCCTTCTATAGAAATTCAAAATAAAATTGCAAAGCATATCCAAAACTTGCGAGATGAAGCACAAGCTTTAAAAGAGGAAGCAATACAAATTTTTGAAAACGCAAAAAACGAAGTTGAAAAGATGATATTGAAAGAACCCTCCGATGATTAAACTTCAAGAATTATTGAGAAAAACTTTTGATGAATATCCTACAATAAGGGCAATTATAAAGCTTCAATATATACCGTATCAAGAAAGCAATTATTACTCAGGAATCAAATCTATAGTTATAAATAATCTTCCTAAAATACTAGAAAAAGGTACTTGGTATGAAAATCCATGAAAAATACCTCGAAGCATTAAAAACATTTGATGACTTTGTCACTGTTTCGGAGTGGGCGGTAAGATTTAGCGAGATGTACCCTGAACTTTTAGACAAAGCCAACAAAGAAGCGCAAAACCAAAAGAACGATACAACAGGTCTGCGTGAGCTTGCCGCGCGTATCTCTTCACGCCTTGCTACGGGTGGATTTGATGGACTGGTTGAGATAGATGCAACCGAACGCCCACGTAAAGTCAAATACATCACCAAAGAAGAACTCAACGAAAAAACAACCCAAGAGCTAGAAGAAGACATCGAGCCGCTTCGCCGTCAAGACATCATCAACCAAGCCAAAGAGAGTTTGGAAGCAAAAGAGCTTTACAGAATCAGTGAGTTTGAGAATATTCAAAAAAGTTTTAAAAACTTCTTTGGCATTGATTTCGAGATAGACCACGCTCAAGCACTTTTGGACAATGCCCAACAAGGCAAACACCACCCTAATAATTTTCAACTTTTGCTTAAATACCACAATGTGAAAAAGTATAAAAACAGCTGGCAAAGATTTAGCATAGATGAGCAGATAGCCTATATTTGCAAAGTAATAGAATTGCACAAAGTTTTGGAAGATAAGTTGTGCGTTAAACTCGATGAAGCTATTTTAGATAATTTGTTGAGTCGATTAAAAGCAGTTTATTAAAGAAGCCCTAAAATAGGGCTTCTTCTAAATTACGCAGGTTTTTTAAGCAATAATTTTTCCACGTCAGATGCCGCATCATCCGTCAAATGCAAGTTAAAGTTCTCTTGCAAGAATGCGAAGATGTCATCGTTCACAAATTGTGGTGGTTTTGGTCCGAGGTAGATGTTTTTGATGCCAAGGCTAAAGAGTCCTAGAAGAATAAGAACGGCTTTTTGCTCCATCCAGCTAAGAACGATAGAAACTGGAAGATCGTGTACTGTTACACCAAGTGCGCCTGCAAGGGCTAGAGCGATGTGAACCGCGCCATTGCTGTCATTGCATTGACCGAGGTCTAGGTAGCGAGGAATGCCTGTGTCTGCAACAGTTCCAAAGTCGATGTCGTTAAATCTAAATTTACCACAACTTGAAGTCAAAATCACGCAGTCATTGGGGAGGCTTTCTGCCATTTTTCTATAGTATTCGCCGCCACTTCCTGGAGCGTCACACCCTGCGATGACGAAGAACTGGCTGATTTTACCTGCTTGAACGGCTTCAAGAATTTGAGGTGCAAGGCCAAGGATGGTTTTATAGTGATGACCTGTTACGAGTGTCTCGTCACTGTCAAAGCCTGTTACATCGGGGAGTGCTAATGTTTGAGCGATGACTTCGCTGAAGTCGTTATTGTGGATTTTTTTGCCCTCTTTGATGCCTACGATGTCGTATGTGTAGAGTCTATCAATATACGTTGAGTTTGATTTTGGAGGAACGATACAGTTGGTGTTAACGATGATAGTTCCGCCCCATTGCTCAAAGAGTTTGGTTTGGTCAAACCATGATTTACCGATGTTACCTTTAAGATGAGGGTATTTTTTAAGCTCAGGATACGCATGTGCTGGAAGCATTTCTGAATGCGTATAAACATTGATGCCTTTACCTTCGGTTTGTTTCAAAAGCTCTAAGAACATGTCAAGATTGTGACCGCTTACTAAGATCGCTTTACCTTCAGCTTTGTTTTGACTGATTTGAACAGGAGTTGGAACACCAAGGTGAGAGGTGTGTGCATCACTTAAGATGTCCATCATTTTAACGCCTGCAGAGCCGATTTTCATCAGTTGAGCGATGTGATCGTCAAAGTTGAAGTTGACGTTGGTAAGGGTGAAGTAAAGTGTTTGAGCGATGACGTCATCGACTTCTTTGGTATTGGCACCAAATTCATTCGCATGCGTTCTATAAGCACTAAGACCTTTAAGACCGTAAATCATGATGTCTTGAAGTTTTGCCAAGTTGGCATCTTTGCCACACGTTCCTACATCTTGACCTTTAGAACCACAGCCATTGATGGCACTCATAGAGCATTGATCACATAACATGTTTAAAGACATTTTTTATCCTCTTTGAAAAATTTCCAGCATCTTAGCAAGAGGAGGTATTTATGTCATTGATTGATCTCAATCAAGACTTTTGAGAGAGGGGTCAGTTAGACGATGCCACCAAAACGTCGTTCGGTTTGGAGGTACTCTGATACGATGGTTTCAAGCTCGCCCACCGAAAAGTCTGGCCAAAGTGTTTTACTAAAGAAAAGCTCTGCGTAGGCTGCTTGCCAGAGCAAGAAGTTAGAAAGTCGGCAGTCACCACCTGTGCGAATGAGGACATCAACAGGAGGAATGCCCGCGGTGTCGAGGTTGGATTCTAAGATTTCTTTGGTGATTTCACCGTTTACTTGTAAAGATTTGTTGATGGCTCGAAGGATTTCATCGTGTGCACCGTAGTTGATGGCAAGGATTTGTCTAAGCCCTGTACAGTGTGCCGTCATCTCTTTGGCATAAGCGATCTCTTTTTGAAGCGAAGGAGAAAACTTGCTCGGACGGTTCCAGTTTTCAGTACTAAACGCATACAAGGTAAGGTACTTTATGCCCATTTTAGCGGCATACTTTGTGATCTCGCGTACTTTTTTAGCACCTTCTTTATGCCCAAAAGAGCGCTCTTTACCTTGGCGCTTTGCCCATCTGCCATTGCCATCCATGATAATCGCCAAGTGCACTAAATCATTCATTATTCACTTCTTTTTAGCTTACAATTTATGAGCGCCATTTTATCTTTTTTCTCTTTAGCCCACCTTGACAAATTCTCCCGCTTTGACTAAAATTACGCCATCACTACTTTTTAGATTTCTCACAAAGTAGTCTCATAAAAATCGACTCAAGCAACTCTATCTTTGGGAATCCTTTCACCATCAAGAGACTCTAGCTTCATGAACGATCAAACTAACAACAAAGAAGGCACAATGAGCGGAAACACTCCCACCTCAAACAATCAATCCTGCGCGAATACAGCCCCAACTAACGGACAAGCAAAACCAACTCATCATAACAAAGCAAGAACACACGTCCCAGTCGATGGCTACAAAATAGAGGGTCTTAGAACGACTCCACTCGAAAAACTTTTAGAGATCGCGACAGAACTTGGCATTGAAAATCCAAACGAATTAAAACGCCAAGATTTGATGTTTGAAATCTTAAAATCACAAGTAAACCAAGGTGGATTTATCCTTTTTACGGGCATTTTAGAGATTGCGGGTGAAGGTTATGGCTTTTTACGTGCAACAGACGCTAACTTCTCAGACAGTGCCAATGACGCCTATGTCAGCAGTACCCAAGTCAAGAAATTTGCACTTCGTACCGGTGACATTGTTACAGGACAAGTCAGACCTCCAAAAGATCAAGAGCGTTACTACGCCCTTCTTAAAATCGAAGCGATCAACTATCTACCTCTTGCAGAGAGCAAAAAACGCCCTCTTTTTGAAAACTTAACGCCACTTTATCCAACCGAAAAAATCAAACTCGAATACGATCCGATGAAAATCACAGGTCGTGTACTTGACCTCTTTACACCAATCGGTAAAGGTCAACGTGGTTTGATCGTAGCCCCTCCTCGTAGTGGTAAAACAGAGCTTATGAAAGAGTTAGCGCATGGCATCGCTCGCAATCACCCAGAGTCAGAACTCATCGTTCTCCTCGTTGACGAGCGACCTGAAGAGGTCACCGATATGCAACGCTGTGTTCAAGGTGAAGTGTATAGCTCAACCTTTGATATGCCTGCATCAAACCATGTTCGCGTGGCAAACCTTGTCATCGAAAAAGCAAAACGTCGCGTTGAGATGGGCAAAGATGTCATCATCCTTTTAGATTCTATCACCCGTCTTGCTCGTGCTTACAATACGGTAACCCCTTCAAGTGGTAAAGTACTCAGTGGTGGTGTGGATGCAAATGCCCTTCATAAACCAAAACGTTTCTTTGGAGCTGCTCGAAATATCGAAGATGGCGGTAGTTTAACCATCATTTCAACTGCACTTATCGAGACTGGAAGTAGAATGGATGAAGTTATCTTCGAAGAGTTCAAAGGTACGGGTAACAGCGAAATCGTTCTCGATAGAAATATCTCTGATCGTCGTATCTACCCAGCCATCAACATTATGAAGTCAGGAACACGTAAAGAAGAGCTTCTTCTTACCCCTGATCGTCTTCAAAAAATTTGGGCACTTAGAAGTGCTATTAGCCAAATGGATGACATTGAAGCACTTAAATTCTTGTATGCTAAGATGCTTAAAACCAAGGACAATGAAGAACTCCTCTCCATTATGAATGACTAAAAACCTAAAGGTTGCGCTGTGTCACATCAAGTACTTGCTCTAAAATATCGTCCTTCCTCGTTTGATAAGTTGATCGGCCAAGAGTCGATCACCCAAACACTTTCATTAGCACTTAACCAAGATAGGCTCTCACATGCCTATCTCTTTTCAGGACTTAGAGGGAGTGGTAAGACTTCGACAGCGCGCATCTTTGCTAAAGCGCTCGTGTGTGACCAAGGCCCTTCTTCTACTCCGTGTGAAGTATGCGAACACTGCCTCAGTGCCAATGAAAACCGTCACATCGACATCATCGAAATGGACGCCGCGTCCAATCGCGGAATTGATGATATTCGTGAACTGATAGAGAGCACCAAATACAAACCCACCAGTGCGCGTTTTAAAATCTTCATCATCGATGAAGTCCATATGCTCACCACACAAGCGTTTAATGCACTTTTAAAGACATTGGAAGAGCCTCCAAGTTATGTAAAATTCATCCTTGCAACGACCGATCCTTTAAAACTACCTGCAACAATTTTATCGCGTGCGCAACATTTTCGATTTAAACAGATCAAACAAAGTGACGTCGTCAATCACCTCTGCCACATTCTCAATCTTGAAAACATCGAGTACGAAAAAGACGCGTTAGAGATGCTCTCTCGTGCAGGAAATGGCTCTCTTCGTGATACATTGACCTTGCTGGATCAATCCATCATCTTCTCAAAAGGCTACATTACCCCTGAGAATGTCGCTACGATGCTGGGGCTTCTTGATCCTAACCAACTGGAAACGATTTTTACCGCCATTTTAAGTGGCAACAAGAGTGAAATGCTTCACCTCATCAAAGAGCTTGAGAGTTATGAGTGCGAAATCATCATCGATGAGTTAATCGCGTATCTTAAAAATGCTTTTTTTGCACAAGATCGCCGCTTTTCAACACTTCTGTATGAGCGTTTTTTCAAAATTCTCAGTGAATCCAAAAGTCTTCTTTACATCAACGCAAACAACGGTTTTGTACTCTCCTTGATCTTCTTTAAGATGATCGAAGCGACCAATATCAAGACCATTGAAGAGATGATAGACTCACTTGAGAATGAGAAGTTCCGCCTTCCAACATCGCATCCAAAGCCAGAAGCAGCACAAAGTGTTGAAACACCTACCTTAGAACAACCTGCTGAAGCAGTTGAAGAAGTATTACCCGTACAAGACCAAGGGGTAACCTCTGCAATGCTTTTTGCGCGCCTTTGCGACAAACTGCTTGATCGCAATGCTGAGCTGGGCGAATGTTTTAAAAATCACATTCGTTTTGTAAGCTTTGAAGAGACACAGCTTACTCTCACCTCAAATGCGGAAGGCGAAGCGAGTAAAACACTCAATACCTATTACAGCATCATCAAACATTTTGTGCAAGAGCTCTTTGGGCTAGAGACAAAAATCAAGATCAACAAAATTCAAACACCTCCAATAGAGCCACAACCTGAGCCTTCATTTGAGCCAAACTATGAAGCGCAAATGAGCGAAGCAGAACTCAGTGCCAATGATGAGAGTTCATCCATGATGGAAAGCCTTGAGTTTGAAGATGAATCTCAAAGTGAAAGTTGTGCAACAGGTGCAATGATGGCAGGGAAAAAAGAGATTGACGCTAAAGAGGTGCTCAATACCCCTTTTGTTCAAAGAGCCACGGAGCTTTTTGATCCACAAAAAATTCAAATTCGTCAGAAAGTTTAACGATGGAAAAAATCCTTATTATTAACACAGGTGGCACTTTTAACAAACGCTACAATCCTCTCAAAGGTGAGCTTGAAGTTCCCAAAGATGGCATCGCTGTGGAGTCAATTTTACAGTACTGTAATAACACGTCGTATGAGCTTTTAAACATCATTCATAAAGACAGTTTAGAGATGAGTGAAATTGACCGTGAATTGATTGTTAAAACAATTCAAGCTTCTTCATGTCGCAAAGTTTTGATCGTGCATGGGACGGATACGATGGATGTTACCGCTACCTTTTTAGCACTGCATATCAAAGATAAAGTCATCACACTAACAGGAGCCATGGTTCCTTTGAGCATCAGCACAGTAGAGGCAACAAGCAATTTTATGATGGCATTAGGTGATATGATGTGTAGAGAAAAGAATGGTGTCTATCTTGCGATGCACGGCGCAGTTGCCATACATGGAAGTATTTATAAAAACAGACAAAAAGGGATTTTCGAGCTTTGTTAAAGCGCTCGCAATCCCTCTGTTTTGCGAAATAAGAAGTGACTCATTACAATCACATAATAAGGGTAGATTACTACACCTAAAAACGGAATGATGGTAAGCGCAAAACAGACCAACGAAATACCCCGCATCTGTCCTCCATACAATCGCTTCAGTTCTTTGTACTCTTCAGAAGAATTGATCATCGAAGCCACATCTAAAACCAAAAGCTTATGAAACAGATAATAAACAGGCACTAAAAGTGCAAAATTGAGCAATGGGATAAAGACTAAAGGAGAGAGCAACAAGAACATCAGAGTTGTCCACAAAAGCGTTTTAAACACCATCCAAAGATAACTCGCAAGCCCAATGCCACGAAATGCTACCTTAGGGTAATACAGTGATCCTATCTCTTTAATAAAATAGCCCGCAAAAAGCCCTACAATAACGGAATAAACCATCAAGAAAAGATAGTATGTCACCATTGCGGAAGTAAAAAAGAAAAGAATGGCGATAACGGTTTTTGTGATGAAAATGAGTGAGACCATGCTCAAAAACCAGCTCTGTTCAATACTTCCTTCAAAGCTTTGTAAACTATGCGCTATCCATTCAGAGAGTGCACCCATACCCCCAAATAAAAGCCAAATCGCCCCTATAAAAACGATGATGGTTAAAACAAAAGAGAGCAGCGAAACAAGCAAAACTCTTGGAGAGAGTGTATCTCCAAGAGCCAGAGCAAAAATATTCGTTTTGGGGGTTGAGTTCATGTTTTTATTGGATCACTTGACCATTAACGCTGATAGCGCCTTTTTTCATCGCAATTTCATAAATGAAAAAATCACCCTCAGGCTTGCCTAAAGCGAAATCTTCAGCCGAAGTGAGTCCCATAGCTTCAAGTGTTGCACGATCATCTTTATGCACTTTAACTTTTGACGTAATGTCTAAAAGTCCAACAAGCGCCAACGGACTCTGTTTGTCACTGTAACTGTTTTGAGCGATCTCTAATGTGGTATCGACGCTGACATCTTTGAGGGTAAGCATGTCCATACTAAGGCCTTTAAATGCGATACCAAGATCGACTTTGATACCATGATTAACAAGTGCTACAAAATCATCAATCAACACTTGATCTTCTACAGTCGTTGTACCAAGAAGCAATGCATTGTAGTCTGCTTGTACTTTTTTCATTGTATCCGAATTAATGCCTCTTAAAAAGAGTTTGGCAAAGAGTTTTTCGAGCTTAATATCATCCGTACTATTTAATACAGCAATATTGTCTAACATATAGTCAGCCTTAACTTGAAGATCTTTTTTCACATCTTCAACACTACTGATCGCTTTGAGACTCCCTAGATCAAATTTGACATTGGTGTACTCATCATTGATCTCAAGTGCGTATTTACCGATGCTTATGTCGCCTTGATTGTTCAGATCATCTTTGTAACTAAAGTTATAAATAAAATCTTTTAACTCACTTTTGAGCATGAACATCTCACCACTAACACCAAGATTTTGCTTACCAACGCCTACAACACCTTGAATAACACCACCACGTTCATTGAGCGTCAAAAGTTGTTTTTCGGTATTGATACTAAGGGTTGAACCTTCGGCTTTGATCTCTTCTTTAATATCTCGTAGTTTGAGATCTTTGAGCTTTTGATCACTTGTAAATGTCATATCAACCGCTAAAACACCCCGTGCCAAGAGCGGTAAAATGGCTTCGCTGAGAGCTTTATCATTTGCAAGTTCTTCTTGTGCTGATTTTGGTAATTGATCCAGAGATAAAGAAACTTTTACATCGCTTGGTAAAAGGTTAGAGTTTGTCATCTCGCCTTTGAATTTTAAACCATCAAATGCTTGATTGATACCTTCATTGCTTTCATCTTTGAGACTTTGCGCAAAAAGTTTATACTGTGCGTTTTTTTCAACCAACTGTGCCAGTAAAAAATCACGTGCTTTTTTCGCATCGACCACTTCAAGGCTAAATGCTCTTTTGCCAGTGAAATAACCACTTTGACTCAAAATTTCTTGTTTAAAACCATTTTGTTCAAGCAGTGCTTTGTTTGCCTCTATGGTACTATCAACCTTTTGAGAGACAAGAAGAGGCGTTGCAGCAAACGCTGCTACAACGACAGAAGCGATAACCAGATATTTTGTTTTTGACATAAAAAGCCTTTGTTATTTGTAACCTATGACGTAATAGGTATTTTTGTTAGGAACTTTTTCTAAAGTAATTTTATATTTTGCAGCCCATTTGCTAATCATTTCATTGACCTCATCAATCAATTCAGCACCAGAGGCTTCGTTTTTGATTTTGAAGTAATCTTTGTTACTAGAGAGTGCCACAAAAGAGTGATGAACTTTCAGTGCATCGTGGAGTGCGATGAGATGTTTTTCAACATGCTCAAACCCTATGGTGTTGTTAATGACACGCTCAAGTTGCGCTTCTGCATTTGGAGTGACACTGTAGCCTAGTTGTGTTAAGATTGCTTGTTTTTGCATTGTAATCCTTTATTAGCGTTTTTGTGCGATAAGCACATCTTCGATCATTTTTGAAATATCACCGTCTAAAATATTATTGACTTGAGAGTAAGCGATGTTACTACGGTTGTCTTTGACTTGCTGATACGGTGCAAGCACGTAAGAGCGAATTTGATGCCCCCAACCGATTTCACTCTTCTCGACACCATCTTTTTCTGCTTGTTGTTTTTCAAGCTCTAATTCATACAAACGAGATTTTAACATCTTCATCGCCGATGCTCTGTTTTTATGTTGCGATCTATCATTTTGACACTGTACCACAATACCTGTTGGCATGTGTGTAATACGAATCGCACTATCGGTTTTATTGACATGCTGACCACCAGCACCACCTGAACGGTACGTATCCACTTTAAGATCACGATCTTCGATCACGATGTCAATATCGTCATCCACCTCAGGAGAAACCATCACGGAACTAAAAGAAGTGTGACGTTTGGCATTGGCATCAAACGGACTAATGCGCACTAAACGGTGAATACCATTTTCAACTTTCATATAGCCATACGCATTTTCACCACTGATGATAAAACTCACATCTTTCAGCCCTGCCTCATCACCCTCTTGGTAGTCGAGCACTTCGACTTTAAAACCTGAGCGTTCCGCCCACCTCAAATACATACGGTATAAAATACTCGCCCAATCTTGGCTCTCCGTTCCTCCAGCACCTGGGTGAATCGAGATAATGGCATTTTTGTTATCATTTTCGCCACTGAGCATCATGGCTATCTCTAAATTGGTGATATGATCTTCAAGATGTTCTGCATCTTTGTAAAGCTCTTCGATGGTCGCTTCGTCATTTTCAGCATTTGCCATTTCGTACAAATCCACAGCATCCACAACAACATTTTTTGCCTTAGTGTAGCGTGTGAGTAAAGAGTTCAGAGATGTTTTTTCTTTTTGCAACTCAGCGGCTTTTTTTGCATCGTTCCAAAATTCAGGATCTTGCTCTATCGCTTCGATCTCTTTAAGCCTTGAAGTTAAATCTTCTGGTTTAATGATCTGCGCGATATTGTCCACTTTTGTGGTTAATTTTTTGAGAAGTTCGGTATATTCGTAACTATCCAAATGGTTTCCTTTTGCTATAATACTCGCTTCAATTTAAGAGACCTCTGTAACAAGAAGTCTAGTATTATATTCTACTCAAAAGTGCCTAAAATGAAAATAGTAAAAACCATTGAAGAATTATCCCAAGCGAGAAGAGAGCTTAATGGCTCCGTAGGCTTTGTGCCAACCATGGGAGCATTACACAACGGACACCTCTCTTTAATGCAAAAATCCATCGCCGAAAATGACCACACCATCGTCTCTGTTTTTGTCAATCCTACCCAGTTTTTAGAAGGGGAAGATTTTCACACATATCCACAACGTACCCAAGCCGATATTAAAATCTGTGAGCTTGCAGGTGTGAGCATTTTATTTATGCCAACCGTTGAGATGATGTACTCCAAAATGGAACCAACCATCTTAGCGCCAAGCTCCAAAGCGTATGTGCTTGAAGGGTTAGCCCGCCCTGGTCATTTTGATGGCGTTTTACGTGTGGTTCTCAAACTTTTCAACCTTACCAAACCTACACGCGCTTATTTTGGTAAAAAAGATGCCCAACAGCTCTATCTTTTACAAAACATGGTCGCTTCCCTCTTTGTGGATCTTGAAATTGTACCCTGTGAAATTGTGCGAGAAGATGATGGTTTAGCGCTTTCAAGTCGCAATGTCTATCTAAGCCCACAAGAACGCAAAGATGCCTTACTGCTTTGCGAATCGCTTAAAGTGGCAACACATGCTATCATTGCAGGAGAGCGTGATATTGCCAAAATTAAAACTGAAATGTTACAGACCCTAAAACCTTTACATGTAGAATACGTGGAAATTTTAAATCGTGATTTTGATACAATATCAACCATTGAAATAGGCAACTCTATCATTTTAGTCTGCGCAAAAGTTGGTACTACTCGCCTCATTGATAATTTATGGATTTAAGGTATTTTTCTGCCTCATCAGAGGCTAGCTTTAGTGCCCCAGTGGCAAACGTAGCTTTGGAAGCTTTGCTTTTAAAGCGTATAAAACGAGTTCTGGAAGAACTCTATTAAGGAATAGATTGAAAAAACTACATTTAGTCTCACTTGGCTGTAACAAAAATCTTGTCGATAGCGAAGTGATGTTAGGAAAACTCCAAGCCTATGAGATGTGCGATAATCCCTCTCAGGCAGACGTGCTGATCGTCAATACCTGTGGCTTCATCGGACCAGCCAAAGAAGAGAGTCTCAACACCATCTTTTCACTCCATGAAGCACGTAAAAAAGGCTCTATACTCGTTATGGCAGGCTGTTTGACAGAACGATACAAAGAAGATCTTACCAAAGAGCTGAAAGAAGTTGACCTCTTTACAGGTGTGGGTGATTATGACAAAATTGATGAAATTATCGCTCTTCGTCAAAATCGTTTTACTCCAGCGACCTATTTACAAAGCGAAGAGGAGCGTGTGATTACAGGCTCTAACGCACATGCGTATGTCAAGCTCTCAGAAGGATGCAATCAAACGTGTAGCTTTTGCGCAATTCCTGGATTTAAAGGTAAGCTTCATTCACGCACGCTTGAATCACTCGTTAAAGAGGTTAAAGCGCTTGTGGCAAAAGGCTTTTATGACATCAGTTTTATCTCTCAAGATAGCAGCTCATTTCTGCGTGATATCGGTGAAAAAGAGGGCTTAATCAAACTTATTGATGCGGTAGAACAGATTGAAGGCGTGAAAAGTGCACGTATTTTATACCTTTACCCTACGACCACATCCAACGCTCTCATTGAGCGCATTATCGCTTCACCACTCTTTCATAACTACTTTGATATGCCGATCCAACACATCAGCGATTCGATGCTCAAACGCATGAAAAGAGGTGCAGGACGTGAACGTATTATCGAACAACTTGATCTTATGCGCAAAGCGCCTAATAGCTTTATTCGTACCAGCTTTATTGTGGGCCATCCAGGAGAGAGCGAAGCAGAATTTAAAGAGCTTCTTGACTTTACCAAAGCGTTTGATTTTGATCGTGTAAATATCTTTGCATATTCTGATGAAGAAGACACATCTGCTTACGAAATGGAAGAGAAGATTGATACAAAAACCATCAATAAACGCATTAAACAACTCGACAAAATCGTTCAAGCCAAAACGAAAAAAAGTTTTGAAAAAGAGGTTGGCAAAGAGGTCATCATCTTAGTTGAAGGTGAAAGCAGCGAACATGAATATTTTATGGGCGCACGTGAGCTTCTTTGGGCACCTAGCATCGATGGTGAGGTCTTGGTCAATGACTCCGATGTTGCAAACATTGAAGTTGGAAAATGCTACCGAGCGACCATTACTGAATGTGCTGGAGATCAACTCATTGCAACCATTACTTCAGTTGCATGAAGCAACATTAGCGTACTTAAGGCACACTAAAAATCTATTGGCATTCTCAGGGGGTGGAGACTCTACCGCCCTCTTCTTTTTACTGCTTGAAAAGCATATTCCTTTTGATATAGCACATGTTAATTACCAAACCAGAGCGCAAAGCAATGCAGAAGCAGCGTATGCTAAAACATTAGCCGATACCCACAAAAAAGAGCTTTTTACCTTGACATGCAAACTAGAGGGGTCTAATTTTGAGCATCATGCACGACATGAACGTTACACTTTTTTTAAGCAACTCATTCAAGATCACGGCTATCAAACGCTTCTTACAGCCCATCATCTAGGGGATCAACTAGAATGGTTTTTAATGCAGCTAACACGTGGAGCTGGGCTTGTGGAAATGTTGGGTATGCAAGAAAAGGAAGAGCGAGAGCAGTACTCAATTATTCGGCCACTTTTACATATCAGCAAGCAAACGCTTCAGGGCTATTTGCATGAACACAACATTATTTATTTTAACGATGAAAGTAATGACTCCTTAAAACACCTACGTAATCAGTTCCGACATGACCATGCAAACCCACTGATTAATACCTATGAAGAAGGCATTGCTAAAAGTTTTGCGTACTTAGAGGAAGATCGTAAACGACTTTTGCCTCATCAGACGAAACGTATCCAAGATCTTTTTATACTCACAAGAGATGCCGATGATCTTATCAACATTCGTCACATTGACAAAGTACTCAAACTTTTAGGACTTCTGCCATCTAAAGCACAAAGAGATGAGATTTTACGAACAAAAGCATGTGTTGTTGGTGGAAAAATTGTGGTTTGCTTTGAAAAAGAGAAGATTTTTATAGCGCCCTATCATCAAGAAACGATGGATAAAACATTTAAAGAGCTCTGTCGAACAGAGCGTATTCCTTCAAAAATACGCCCCTATTTGTATGGAGTAGGAATCGATCCTAACGCGTTGCGTTAAGATCATACACTTTAATTTTAAAGGTTGAGCTAATACTCTCTTTAGTCGATTCTAAATGAATCGGAAAATCGGCTTGAACAATACTGCTATAACGATTGAGTCCCTCTAAAAAATTGTAGAAATTACTTGGTGTTTTAAGCGTTGAAGTCACATTGAGTTCATACTCTACAAACTCTTTTTTATAGTCTGATTTGGTCACTTCCATTAAGGAGACTTGAGTAAAAAACTTGCCAGCATAACGCATAAATTCTTCTTGCGTAAAGGGGTGTTTGAACGCGCCAATGATGTGTACATTTTCTGCTTTGAGTTTGGAGAGTTCCGCTTCACGCTCTAAAAAAAGATTTTCAACACGTGTTTTATGCACCAAAACACGTTTGTATTCTGCTTGCAAAATACGGTGTTCTTTAACATTGGGAATAATTAACAAAAATACAAACGTAAACGTGATTATAATGAAGACCATTAAAAAAATAAGCAACTTCATAATATCTATTTTGTCTAAACTTCGATCAAAACTATTCACGTATACCATCCTCGCCAATAATTTTGTTGATACTCACAAAATTATACCAACCCTCTTTTGTTAGGTAAAATGTCGTATTGCTGGTATGAAAAATTGATTTAAGTGGAGCTGCTAGCAAGAAATTAAAAGTATCTTGCGTTGGAGAAACACCATATAACACCAATGAATTACGCTCCATTTGAACCTTTTTAAGGGTAATCTGATCAGGTACTAAATCAAATAGATTTTTCATACTCTCTTTTAAAAGTGTGTTGTTTGAAAAGATTTCTTCAGAAATAGCTTTTTGACGTAAAATAAGACCAATCGCCTCATCATCTTCATCGATCTTAATCTCTAACATTTCACGCTCTTTAGTAAGATCAACCACACCATGTTTAAACGAGCTCATCTCAATCACAATGTAAAAGTTAAAAATAATCATAAAGAGTGACATCAAACCAATGAAAACAACCCACATTTTACTAAAGAGTGATAAAAAGGGCTTTGGACGAGGTGCTATGAAACTTAGTCTCATTTAAAAACCTCTTTGATTGCGATATCACACATACGATCACTCACGTCGACTTTATGAATCTCAACATCCATCATCAACTCATCTTCAAGTTGATGAATCAGGTCTGAGCTGATTTCATAACCATCAAAAATAATAATTTCATCAATAAATTCGCTGACATACAATGGATTGTGATAATACTCTTCTAGTGCTGTTTTAAGGTATTTATAGACTAAGAGATCACGTCCATACAGCTCTAGGCTAATATCTTCTTCTTTAACACCCTCCATACCTCTAAACGAACCCATTGCCCTAGTGTCAATATCGGAAAAAGAGTCCGTTGAGCGTAAATCATCTATATCTTCCAAGTCCCCAAGTTCTGTAAGCTCACTTAGTTCCTCAATGCCCTCATGTTCTTCCTCTTCTTCTGTTGCAGCCTCAGGCATCTCTTCAGAATCAAGAATTCCCTCTTCTTCTTGCTCATTTTCCCAGTCATTCACATCATCACTGTGGGTAAAAGCTGTGTCCGTCTGTGTTTTGAAAAAAGCTCCAAAATGCAACTGTCGTTCTTCAAAAACGGCCAAAATAAAAAAATCTTGGCAATTTAAAATATAACATGTTGGTTTATTTTTAAGTTTTTGAGAGACGACAAAATCACTTAAAATAATAAAAGGAGAGTAGATAAAATCTAAGCCAACTTCAGAAAAAAGGTTTTTTGCCCATTTGATTTCAATGTAAGAAGCATACGCTGACCATTGATTGTAGAGTGTAACATTATGAACATTTTGAATATCGACATTATGCTTGCCAAAACTTGCATTGCCTGTACCAGAGATAGCACCTTGTCCTAGAGAGCCCAATAAAAAAGCGATGTAGACAAACTGATACTCATCTTGTAAATTCATCAAATAATTTTCAAGTGAGCTATCAAGCGCTTCCAAAGGAGGTGTTAATGCAAAAGTTTTGGTAAAAGTTTTAGTAATTGCGCCATCTTTAAGCACTTTGCAACGCAGCACGCATTCTGTTTCACTTAACACAACAGCGACGAAAAGATTCTGAAATTTTTTCTGAAGAACAGTTCTTATGCCCATATTACTGACTCTTTGTTCACATCACTACTCTTGTGTTAATTTGAATTTGTACTATATATTAGACTAATCTTGCTTAAGTTTTGTAAAATATCAAGCAAAAGCAGTACCATTTGATCTAACTGCATTAGACAGCGTGTTCTAAAAGACGTTTTTGGATGAGCGCCTTCGCCTCTTCTAGCGAGAGTTCATCTACATAGAAAGGATCACCAAAATAAAATTCTATGGTAGAAAAAGGTTTTGGAATACAAAAGTGATCCCAACTCTTCATGCTCCAATACGATGAGAGCTTACAATTCATCGTAATAATGGGCACTTTTCGCATCATTGCAAGCGCTGCTGCGCCATCTGCCACACTGTGCCTTGGTCCTCTTGGACCATCAGGAGTAATGCCAATATCACGCCCTTTTTGAAGAGCTTTTAATGCGCCTCTTAAAGCAGAGACTCCACCTTTAGAAGAACTTCCACGAATCGTTCCACCACCAAAAAGCTGCATCAGTCTTGCTACTAACTCCCCATCAAAATGATTGCTTACGATCGTATCTATGGTTTTACGTTTTGTATAGTAAGTATATGCAGCGGCTGCCATCAGTATCTCCCCATGCCAAATGGCATAAATACTGGGAGTTTCTGAGCCATCTTGTTGAAAGTAAAATTTCTTTTTACAGGTAAAAAACAAAATTTTAATCAAAACATAAACAAGGGGTGGAACAATCCACACCAAAAGTTTACGTTTTGTATTTTTAGAGAACAAGTTCGCCATAGAGGGAGAGTCGTTTAGGATTGGTAATTTTAATGTTTACGGTTTGTCCCAATAAACTTTCATCACCTTTAATCTGGACAAGGGCATTGTTGTCACTTCGTCCTGCTAAAAAGCCACTGTTTCGAAGCTCATCAATATATACAGAATAAGTTTTATCGCGGTGTGCTTCTGCAATTTCATCTAAAATTTCATCTTGCAATAGTTGTAAACGCTCAAGTCTTCGTGATCCCACTTCAGAATCAATTTGGTTGGTAAAATCAGCCGCTTTTGTCAGAGGTCGTGGAGAGTATTTAAACGCAAAAATCTGCTCAAATTTAACTTGTCTCATAACATCCAGCGTATCTTCAAAATCTTCTTCACTTTCACCAGGAAATGCTACGATAATGTCTGTACTAATGGAGACATCAGGTATCATTTCCCGTAGTTTCAAGGCACGATTTAAAAACCACTCTTTGCTGTAACCTCGTTTCATCTGCTCTAAGATATGCGTTGAACCACTCTGCAATGGCATGTGCATCGATTTGCAGACTTTAGGATTATTGGCAAATGTCTCTAAAAATTTATCATCCATATGCAATGGATGCGGAGATGTAAAACGAATGCGCTCCACTTCAGGTATTTCACTAATTTGATTGAGAAGATCTGAAAAATCCATATTATAATCAATCGAGCCGCTAAAACGTCTGCCATAATTATTGACATTTTGTCCAAGTAAAAAAATCTCTTTTGCTCCATTTTGAGCGGCCTTACGTGCCTCATTTACAATAAGCTCCGCAGGAATAGAGATTTCTTCACCTCTGGTTTGAGGAACAATACAATACGTACATTTTTTATCACAACCAATGGAGATATTCACATATGCTTTATAAAGACTATTACGATACTCGCCAAAAGCATAGGTACTCTCATCATAGTCGGTATCGACACTGAGAAACTTCTCAGTATTCACCGCTGTAGAGATTTTGGAAACATTACGCGCACCGATTACAAAGCTTACATAAGGAGCACGTCTGAATATCTCTTTGCCTAGATGGCTTGCAGTACAACCACATACGCCAATCTTGGCGCCCTCTTTTTTTTGGAGGTTATATTTACCGATCTCTGAAAAAAGTTTACTAACAGGTTTTTCACGCACACTACAGGTGTTGATCAAAATAAGATCAGCATCTTGTACATTGCTGGTTAAAACATAATTTTCTCTATCACCTAGTTCGGCGATGATGTGCTCAGAATCTCGCACGTTCATCGCGCAACCAAGGGTCTCTATATAAAGCTTTTTTTCCTCTGAAATACCCAAAATACAGCCTTAGAGGATATGTACTTCGTACATATAATCGCTCTCGCCTAAGCCATAACGAATGTCTCTTAAATAGACGCTAAAACCTTGCGCTTCAAAATGCTCAACAAGTGCTACAAGGTCTTTGTGAGAGTTTTCTTTATCAAAATAAAAAATCTTTTGCCCTTCTTTTTCGATAATCTCAGTCACTTTGTCCAATGTAATTGTCTTTGGTTTTCCATTAATTTCATTTCTTGCTAATTTGATTTCCATCGTAAACCTCTTTATATCGCGAAGTATACTTTATTTACGATAAATTCCTCATTAAAAGCAAACCATCGCCTACACATAAAGAAAAATAAAAGAAGATTTTAGCTATAATCCTTATTCTTCACCGCAATCGTTTAAATTTCCATTTTTGATTTTTCATCATTGCGATTATCACACATGACATAAAAAATATGTATCTTTATTAAGGAAACTTATGGAAAAAATTGTAGACATTATAGAATCTATTGCCCATGAAAAAGGGCTTGACATTAACGAAGTTAAGAACACAGTTACCTTGGCACTCATTAAGACTGCGAAACGAATTTACGGCGCAGAATACGAATACGGCGCAGAAATTGACCCTGCAACGAAAACACTGAAACTTTATCAAAAAGTAATCGTAGTTGCCCCAGATGATGAAAGATTATTAGAAG
This sequence comes from Pseudomonadota bacterium, assembly GCA_017860615.1. Classification (GTDB taxonomy): domain Bacteria; phylum Campylobacterota; class Campylobacteria; order Campylobacterales; family Sulfurospirillaceae; genus Sulfurospirillum. The sequence goes on from JAGDMU010000010.1 coordinate 55,855, forward strand.
GCAATGAAAATTTTATTGCCATTAAAGACGCTAAAGAGGTTGATCCTGACATCGAACTTGGCGATGAACTCACCTATGAATTGCCACTTGATAACTTGGGAAGAACCGCAGCAGCAACGCTTCAAAAAGAACTTGAATACCACATTCAACGCTTGCTTGAAAATAATATTTTTGAAAAATACCAAAAACTTGTGGGTAAAACGGTTTTTGGAACCGTCGCTCGTGTCGATAATGATGAAAACACCTATATTGAAATCGATGAAATTAGAGCGGTATTGCCACGTAAAAACCGTATTAAAGGTGAAAAATTTAAAGTTGGCAACGTTGTTAAGAGTGTTATTCGTAAAGTACTTATCGATAAATCTCAAGGCATGTATGTTGAGCTTTCTCGTACCAGCCCTAAATTTTTAGAGTCTTTATTAGAACTTGAAGTACCTGAGATTAAAGATGAACTTATCAAAATCATTGGTAGTGCTAGAATTCCTGGTGAGCGAGCAAAAATTGCACTGAGTTCATTGCATCCAAATATCGATGCAGTTGGTGCAACCGTTGGTACCAAAGGTGTGAGAATCAATGCCGTGAGTAAAGAGCTACACAACGAAAATATTGATTGTATTGAATACTCTAATATTCCTGAGATTTTTATCGCACGTTCTCTTTCTCCTGCGATTATCTCAAATGTTAAAATTCAAAATGGTAAAGCCATTGTAACGCTTCCAAGTGATCAAAAATCAAAAGCGATCGGTAAAAATGGTATTAACATCCGTTTAACTTCGATGCTTACAGGATTTGAAATAGAATTGGTTGAATCAGGCTCTTCCACAGCTTCAGGTGAATCCGCAAATGATGATCAACCAGAACGCGATCCAAATGCGCTTAAAAACCTTTTCGGCGGACTATAAATCTCTTTACATGTAAAGCCTTAGTGCTTTACATGTAAAACTTTTGCGCAGTTTATTCTGTTTTTTCTTTTACATATTCAGCACCATGATTGATCTTCTCTTTGGTCCATTCAGCACCGTCTTTTGCATCTTTTTTAATGCCACCCCATGTAGCACAACCACTCATAAGCCCTACAACGACAAAAGCTAAAAGAATATTTTTCATAATTTTTTCCTTTTAAAATTATTTATCCTCTTCGTTTAAAATGAGGATTGAGTTTTGTTAAAACCAAATCGGCAATCATATTTCCAAGTAAAGTTAAAAATGAAGAGATAATAAGTATTCCCATAATCACAGGATAATCACGACTCAATGCACTTTGATAAAAAAGAAGCCCCATGCCATTAATGGCAAAAATTGACTCTAAAATCACGCTACCACCGATAAGACCAGGAAGGGAAAGCCCTAAAATCGTTACAATCGGCGGTGAGAGATTAGGCAAAATAAAACGTATTAAAAGGTCTTTTCCTTCAATACCCCTACTTTTGGCAAAAAAGATGTAATCACTCTTTAAAATATTCAGCGTTAAGCTTCTCACATACAGTACAAGACTTCCCAAACCGCCAAAGACCATTACAAAGATAGGCAAGATTAAATGCCATGCCATATCAGCCATGTAGGCAATACCATTTCCAGTCATACCTTGGGAATGTAATCCAGAAATGGGGAAAATTTTCCACTGCACTGAGAAGAGCATCACTAACAATAAAGAGAGATAAAACGAAGGCATTGCATAGCTGATAAGGGCAACCTGTTTAATGCTTTTATCGTAAAAACTTGTCTGCTTCATGGCAGATTTGATACCCCAATAAAGGGCTAAAATAAAAACAAAAACCATACTTATGATATTCATCAATAAGGTAATGGGAAGGCGCTCTAAAATCTCATCGCGTACTGCTTTACCACTGGCAAAGGATATCCCAAAATCGAGTTGAAGCATCGCTTTAAACCATGCAAAAAATTGCACAGATAAAGATTTATCGAGTCCGTAAACGCGTTTAAGTTGTTCAAGAGATTCTGGAGTAATATTGGGGTTAAGTTCACCGCTGGCAAAGAAAGAGTTAGGAGCGAGATGAATCGCTCCAAAAGAAATTAAAGAGATAATGCAGAGCATCAGTACTACATAACCAAATTTTTGCAGTACTAATTTCATGCGTTTACCTTATTTTTGCATATCCCACGCAAGTACAGTATGGCCTTCAGCATCTGTTTCGTCCATACCCATGCCCATGATGCTATAGCCTGCATCGACGTAATGAATCTCACCTGTTACACCCGAAGAGAGGTCACTTAAAAGATACATACCGCTATTGCCTACTTCATCTGTCGTTACATTTTTGCGAAGTGGCGCGTTAACTTCATTCCAGTTAAGGATCATTCTAAAATCACCTATACCACTTGCTGCAAGCGTTTTAATAGGGCCTGCACTGATCGCATTAACACGAATTCCACGACGTCCAAGATCAACGGCAAGGTAGCGTACAGAGGCTTCCAATGCTGCTTTTGCAACACCCATAACATTGTAGTGAGGAACATAACGAGGTCCGCCTAAATAGGTCAGAGTCAAAATAGAGCCGTTATCGTTCATCACAGGTAAACATGCGCGTGAGAGAGAAACCAATGAATACGCTGATGTTCCAAGCGCAATGTCAAAAGCCTCTTTAGTAGTATCAACAAACTTACCGCTGAGTGCCTCTTTTGGAGCATAAGCAACGGAATGAACCACGAAATCAATCTTACCAAAGTCTTTTTCCAATGATGCTGTTAGCGCTTCCAAATGGGCTGGATTATTAATGTCAAGCTCATACACTTTGTCACAACCAAACTCTTCAGCGATAGGACGTACTCTTTTTTCCAATTGCTCGTTAAGATACGTAAATGCTAACTCTGCGCCTTGTTCCTTACATGCTTTTGCAATGCCATATGCAATTGATTTATTATTGGCAATTCCTACGATAAGACCTTTTTTGCCTTTCATGACCATACTTAAACTCCTTATTTTTTTACAGTATCAGCGATGCGAATCATTTCACAAAACGCTTTTTCATTCCAACTAGCCGTTCCTACCAAAACACCGTCACATGCTTTGACATGTAAAATTGCATCGATATTTTCAACCTTCACACTACCGCCATACAAAAGTGGTGCAGAGAGTTTATCGCGAAGTCTCGTTAGTACCTCTTCAATATCTTCCAAGCTTGCAGTCAACCCCGTACCAATCGCCCAAACAGGCTCATACGCAATAATAAGTTTGTCATAATGAATGTCAATGCCCTCAAATTGCTCCCAAAGATAGCTCATAATCGCATCAATGCCCTGCATACGAATTTCTTGAGGTTCACCAATGCAGTAAATAATCTCAACTTCTCTGGCTTTTGCAAAATCATATTTTTGTGCAATAAAGTTTTGTGACTCTTTTAAGATATGACGTCTTTCACTGTGCCCAATAAGCACGGTGTCAATACCAAACTCTTCAAGCTGTTCAAAACCAATTTCGCCTGTAAAAGAACCATTTTGTACAGGGTAAAAGTTTTGAGCACCCACTTTAAGATGTGCAACTTCATCAAAGCAATCCAGTGCTGTAAAAGGGGCAAATATACGTACTTGCTGTTTACTTGTTGTATTGGCAACAAAGGCTTGAATTTCTTTGATAAAAGCCTTTGTTGCACCTCTCGTGTAGTTTGTTTTAAAGTTTGAAGCAATGATCATGCTTATTCAGTCTCACTGGTGCTGAGTACTTTGACACCTGGAAGTATTTTTCCCTCGATAAGCTCTAAGCTAGCTCCTCCACCTGTAGAGATAAAGGTCATCTCATCAGCATCTCCTGCACGAGCCACCACATCAGCCGTATCACCACCGCCTACAACCGTTGTTGCATGTGCTTCTGCAATGACATGAGACATTTTAAAGCTACCTTTAGAGAATTTTTCAAGTTCAAAGACGCCCATTGGTCCATTCCATAAAATGGTCTGTGCATCTGCGAGCGCTTCTCTAAACAGACGAGATGTTGCAGGTCCAATATCAAGTCCCATCCAACCTTTTGGAATTTCTTGAACCGTCACAAATTTAATCGTTGCATCTTGAGAGCAGGTTTGTGCTGCAACAACATCCACAGGTAAGTAAAGCTTAACACCTAAGCGTTTTGCCTCTTCCATAACACGACTTGCTTCATCGAGAAGTTCATCTTCAACCAAAGAGTTACCGATGTCAAGCCCTTGCGCTTTGAGGAAGGTAAATGCCATACCACCGCCGATAACCAATTTATCAACACGTGGAAGAAGGTTAACCAGTGCTTGGAGTTTTCCACTCACTTTGCTGCCACCTACAACCGCAACAAACGGTCGTGTTGGACGACGAAGAAGGTTTTTAGAAAATTCAACCTCTTTTTGAAGTAAAAATCCAGCAGCAGAGCTTTTTTCATTAAAATAGTGCGTAATGGCTTCCACCGAAGCGTGTGCACGGTGACATACGCCAAATGCATCATTGATATACACTTCTGCCATATCTGCGAGTGCTTTTGCAAACTCTTCATCATTGGCTGTTTCACCTTTGTTAAAACGTAGGTTTTCTAAGAGTAAAATTTCACCTGGCTGAAGGGCTGCTGCTTTTTCCGAAGCGTCTTTACCAATGACATCTGAGCTCAAAATAACCTCTTTGTCCAAAAGGCGTTTGAGCCGCATTTGCACAGGAGCAAGTGAATATTTCTCATCCACAGCTCCTTTTGGGCGACCTAAATGGCTCGCTAAAATGATAGAACAACCATGATCCAAACAGTAACGAATGGTTGGGATTGCTGAACGTACACGTCTATCATCTGTGATATTAGCAAACTCATCTAGTGGTACATTGAAATCACAACGAATAAAAACTTTTTTACCTGCGATATCCAAATCTCTAATGGAGCGAATCATTCCCTATCCTTTTTATTTGCTTACGTGTATAGCCATGTCGACCAAACGAGATGAGTAACCCCATTCATTGTCATACCATGCCATTACTTTAACCATATTGCCGCCTATAACTTGTGTTAAATCTACCGCAACAATGGAACTCCACGTAGTGGTTACAAAATCCTGAGAAACTCTTTGTTCAACATCGACTTCCAAAATACCTTTTAAACTACCTTGTGCTTGTTGTGTGAACAGTGCGTTTACTTCTTCTTTGGTTGTATCTTTTTTTACTACGACGTTAAGATCAACGATAGAAACGTTAGGCGTTGGAACGCGAACACTTTGTCCATGGAGTCTTCCTTTGAGATGTGGAAGCACTAAGCCAATAGCTTTAGCGGCACCTGTACTGGTTGGGATCATATTGATCGCAGCAGCACGTGCACGGCGTAAATCTTTACTGTGTTTAACATCTAAAATATTTTGATCGTTGGTATAAGAATGAACAGTTGTCATCAAACCTTTATCAATACCAAACGCATCGTCCAAAATTTTGGCTACAGGACCTAAACAGTTTGTCGTACAACTAGCATTGGAAACAATGGCTTGTCCTGCATAGGTATGCTCATTAACACCTATAACAAATGTCGGTGTGTCGTCTTTTGCAGGAGCTGACATAACCACTTTTTTGATGCCGTTGTCAATGAAAACTTGTGTATCTTTTTGAGTTAAAAGTGCGCCTGTACATTCAAGGACAACATCTACACCATAGTCTGCAAAATTTAAAGCTTTAGGATCGCGGGTTGAAAACATTTTAACTTTTGCTTTCCCTATTTGCATATAATCATTTTCAAGTAACTCAACACTGCCTGGGAAAATACCATGTACGCTATCGTATTTGAGTAATTGTTTTGTCATAGAACGTTCAGCCGTATCGTTGACACAAACCAACTCAACATCGTCTCGTGAATCGATAATTCTTGCAACGCATCTTCCAATGCGACCAAATCCATTTATAGCAATTTTGAGTGCCATAGGTATTCCTTTTGATATAATAGTCGTTTTAGTCCAATTTGCTTTTAGAGAAAAGCGAATTATTTTAGCAAAAATGATGTATAAAAAAGTTTAAAGTCCACGGAGTCTCAAAGTTGAACATAGCTATCTTTGGAGGATCTTTTGATCCTCCACACACAGGGCATGAGCTCATTGTCAAAAAAGCCCTTGAAATCCTCGATATTGACAAGCTATTAGTCGTAACGACATACCTTAGCCCTTTTAAAGAGAGCTTTTGTGCTCCAGCACCCATGCGCCAAGCATGGCTTGCAAAGATGTTTGAAGGCATGGAAAAAGTCGAAATTTTTTCGTATGAATGTGATCAAAAAAGACAAGTTCCTACCATCGAAACTGTTTTACATGTAAAGAATCTCTATCCTGAGGCAAAACTTTTTTTGATCGTTGGAAGCGACAGTTTTAAAGCACTTCCCAAATGGAACCGTCACGAAGAACTTTGCTCACTTGTAGAATTTGTTGTAGCGCCTCGTGGAGAATTTACACCGCCCAAAGACTTGAAAATTTTACCAATTAATGTTAATATCAGTTCTTCAAAGCTCCGCTCATTTTTGGATAGAAGATTTATCCCAAAAGCCATAGAAAATGAAGTGATAGCGTTTTATACAAGGAATCCAATGGATAATAGAATCGAGAGAATCGTAACTGCTTTAAGCGACAAAAAAGCAGAAGATATACAAGTATTTGATATGACAGGTAAAGATTATTTTGTCAACACGGTTGTTATTGCAACGACAATGGGTGAGAGACACGGACTTTCACTTTTAGATCATCTCAAAACCGAACTCAAAGGTGCTGGAGAGAATTTTCTCAATGTTGACGCCGATGATAACTGGACCGTTATTGATATGGGAGATGTTTTAATTCACCTTATGACACCTGCTTATCGTGTCAAATATAATTTAGAACTTTTCCTCAAAGAGAGAGAAGATGAGATGAAAAGAGTACGTGGCGTAGAATAAGTTTATCAATACGCCTTCCTAGGAAAACTAGGAAGGCATGACCTCATTAAAGTTTAGCGTCTGGTTTGGGTGTTTTGTCACTGCTCTCTGGAAGCTGTGGATAAACAATCACGGGCTTTCTACCTTTTAATGCTTTCAAGAATGTCTCAATCTTCGTACTCTCAACATCACTGATGCTAATACCTAATTGCGTACTTCCCATCTCTTTGATCGCATCCTTAAGTGTCCAAATCGCACCGTTATGGAAATACGGCGCAGTCTCTGAGATATTTCGAAGCGTTGGTGTTTTAACCATGCCATTTTTATCTCCATTAAAATCACCCACTTGTGCAAATTTATATTTACCTGCTACTTGGAATGGCTGCATTGTACCCCCCAGAGCAACACCGTTATGACAACCTGCACAGCCTTTGTCAATGAACACTTCAAGCCCCTCTTTCTCTGCTTTAGTAAGTGCATTATCTTTACCATTGAGGAAATCATCAAAACGCGATGGCGTGACCAAGGTTTTCTCAAAAATGGCAATCGTAGAAGTGATCTTCTCAAAACTGATTTTGACATTATCACCGTATGCACCTTTAAAAAATTCAATATATTCAGGAATAGAATTAATACGCTCTTCAACCAATTTTGGTGGAGCTGCCATCTCAGGTCCTGCTTGCACTGGACCTTGTGCTTGATCTGCTAAGTGTGGGCTTCTTCCATCCCAAAACTGTGCTTTGAAAAAGGCGGAGTTATACACTGTTGGAGAATTGAGATGATGCGGATTTGCAGTCCAGCCATGCCCAATAGCAGCACTAATACCATCCGTTCCTCCCGTTGCCAAATTATGACAGGTATTACAACTAATAATAGAACTTTTTGACATACGAGGATCAAAATAGAGTTTTTTACCTAACTCAACTTTAGCCTCTGTTATTGGATCTTTAGGATCATCAATTAATTTTAAAATTTCCAGTTGGCTTACAGGAATCGCTTCAATACCGTTTTGCTTCACCTTATCGACCAACGTATTTGCCCCAAGAACAACGGTTGCACTCAGTGCACAAAGACTGATTACCTTAGAAATTTGCATTTCTTCTCCTTTTTAAGTTTGTGTAAAAATTATATGAATATATATCTTAAATAGTAATTAATCTTATTTAGAATTATTTATCATTATTTTAAAAAATAAATAGGATAGTTAATATCTTATTAAGTTCAGCTCCTATAAAATTTTATATTACATAATGAAGGATAGCATTCAGATGGATCGGTTTAAAGATGTTTTAAAAGCAAGTAACCTCAAATCAACACATCAAAGGCTTGCTATTTTAGATGCAATCGATCATTTTGGACATGTTGACATTGACACACTTTACGACTCTATTGTTCAGAAATACCCTACAATGTCCAAAGCAACGCTTTACCGTAATATCAATGACCTTATCTCTTTTCATATCTTAGAAGAGGTAAAACTTCCACAGCAAAAACAGCAATACGAGATCAAAAAAGTGCCTCATATTCACCTTTTATGCAGTGAGTGTGGTAATGTTGAGGATATGTTTGTTGAGACAAAACCTCTTTTAGAGACGGTCTCTTCTCAAAGTGGCTTTCATATTAGTAACAGCTTCATTGTTATGAATGGCATCTGTAAAACTTGCTATCTAAAGCAATAAAATGCAAAGAGTAGTACTTTTTTCTAGCATAGTTTTTTCACTCAATCTTTTATACGCAACAGAAGGACTATCACCTAATCAAAACATTCTTGCACCAACAAAGAATATTCAACTTGAAGCAGCAATGGCAGAATGTCTTTCTGGTGCTCCTCAAGAGACACATGGAAAACCGAGTCACTCCTTTGTAGATGAGTGCATGAAAAAAAAAGGTTTTATACCACCTTCTTCTACACAAAGCAAGCCACCATTCATGAACTCTATTGTTCCACGCCAATAATCAAGTACCATTTTCTCATTCTAAAAATAAATTATTAAGCTCTTCTTTTCTATACTGATGTGCATATCAGAAATTATAAGGATTCGTTGGTAAGCAGATGAAAATTATTTTATTGTTTGGGCTATATGTTAGTCTTCTTCTCTCTGATTCTCTTGATAGCTTATTAAAAGAGTATGAATCGACATCTGACAATTCATTACATACTGTCAATGAAAAAATAGGACATGTCATTATCTATTCCCAAAAAGAGATTCGTTTGATGCAATATTCTAAGCTCAACGATATTTTAAAAGAACTCCCTCTCTTCAATGTCAATACTAACCGATTTGGACTTACCAATTATTCCTTGACAGGTTCCAAAACAACCACCAGTGGCTTTTTTAGATTTTTTATTAACGACCATGAAATTAGTTCAGGATATGATCAATCCACATCCCTATCTTGGGGCGATTTGCCACTCGATTTTGTCGATCATGTTGAGATATATTATGGAGAGAGTTCGTTTTCATTCGGCAATGAAACAGGTATCTATTTTGTTCGTATTTATACCAAATCGCCTATAAAAGAAAACAGCTCCGAACTCAATGCGATGTTTACCTCCAAAGGCTCAAACTCTCAAAGTATCACACACTCTTCTAGCTTTGAAAATGGTTGGTCTTATCTGATGTTTCTGAATCAAGAAAAAGTCAAGCAAACGGCCGTTTACAAAAATCAAAAGATTAACAGTAACGGTCATAAACAATATCTCTATGTCGATGCAAACAATGAAACAACAAATATCAATATGGGCTATACGGACGTTTCAAAAAATAATTACACGGGTTATTCTCTTGATGCAATTCCAAGTAGCGGTAAAAACCTCTCCAAAGATTTCTTTATCGATATAACACACTCTTTCTTGGAAGATAAATCGCTAAAAGCAAATCTCTCTGTCGATATTAACGATCGAAGCTATGAAGAAGAGAATACGGATGCAGGTTTCTACATCGTCCCGATAGGATTCACTTTCCCTAGACACTTTAACGAAGATTTACGTTTTATCAAAACCAATGCTTATCTCTCCAAATCAATTAATTTTGAAAACAACGCTTTAATAGCAGCCTTAAACGTTAAAAATAAAACATATGATGTCCAAAACCGTGAGAGCAATCAAAATAGCGCCATTGGGCAGTACAATACTTTTGATGAAGAGACAACTTCGTCATTGCTCTTACAAGATAACTATAAACTCACCGATACCCTTATTTTAGTGGCAAATGCAAAACTTGACCACTATACTCGAAGTGGCTATTTAGAAGACACCTCTGAAACACTTTTAAGAGTAGGTGCCATCTATACACCTACAGAAAATTTTGGTTTCAAAAGCTTTTACACTCAAACGGCACTTGCTCCATCGTTTTACAACATTGATTATGCGGCACAGAGCAATCCAAATCTAAAATCGCAGCAATACAATTTTTACACTCTTGAAGCAGTATATACCCAAGGTAACTCTAAATTTGGAGTTACTTTTGATCATGTTGAAATCGAGGATTTTCTCTATCTTACTCCCATCGGGTTTATCAATGTTGATCATAAAATCAAAACCGATGGGTTTCTTTTTGACTATGAATATAGCTTTTCGGATCGAGATAAACTTCGTTTAAATTACTATACTTCAACGCTCAGCGAAACTATTAACAACGCTACTAAGGGTGGCTATATTAAATATATGGGTGGATACCAAAAGTTTGATTATTTCACCTCACTCATTTATCGAAATGGTTACCAATACCTTGATCTTGATATTCCAGACAGTTTCGATGTAAGCCTTGGTCTTACCTACCATGTAACAAAAGATTTGAGTTATAGCATTAAAGCGAATAATATTTTAGATAAATCAACAAAATCTCTTTTTTCCGAAGGTATAGGGGGAGCAAATTTTGCTTTAGATGATAACGACAGAAGTGTTACTTTCTCTTTTAGGTGGGTATTCTAATGAGAGTATTCATCCTTCTTCTAACCTTACTAGCTTTTTCATCAGCAGAAAATTATACTTTTCTTGTACAACCCTATAGTAAAGAAATGGAACTTGAAGCAAAAATTATTGCTGAAATCGCAACCTCTTCTGTACGTGAAAAAATAGAACTTTTTATTCCTCATATGTCAGAGATGGAAGAGAAAATCTATTCACGCTACTTCAAATTGAGCTCAAAATGTGAGACAGCAAACTTTGTCTTTGTGAATAAAGCCGTAGAGAATGAAATTTTGTGTGATAATACCAACAGGCTCTTTTTTACCAATAACTATCGAAAACTACTCTCCGATGAAAAATATTATGGCGCACTCTTTTGGAATAAAAGTAGACCAAACATTGTCTTCATTAAAAAACGACTTGAAAAAAGAGCTATAGAGCTACCTAAAACATTTGATCAATTTATAGAGAATTTTTGATGAGCAACAAACCTTTTTTTAAAAAACCCCTTTATTTTCTGATTCCTGTTATTGCTATCTCGTCTATTTTAGGGCTTTTGCTACTTTCAACAATCAAATTAGAAGGAAGTATTGAAAAAAAGATCTTTGAAATTTCGACCTCAGATGTTTTTACAATTATGAATAACAGTGCCACTGCCATTCAATCACTTTTAAAAGAGAGTACAAACTACCCAGAAGATATCAAAAAAAATCGTTTACTGCAACATAAAATTGAAGAGAATTTAAAAGTTCTCATTACGCCCAATATTAAGTACGCGTACCTTTTATACAGAGATGAGAGAGGTGTATTTCGATTTTTAGCAGATGCATCCAAACAGGAAGAAAAAGCCTTGATAGATCAGAAATTTGATGTTGAAAGCCCAGAATGGCTATCACTCTATGGAGAGAAAAAAGCCTTGATGATTCAGCATACGCTTCTCCACCAACTCTCAATGAGCTATCTTATTCCTATTATGTATCACGACAAAATTGAACTCATTTTAGCCATTGATTTTTCCATACAGAAAATTGAAGAGATTAATCACATTATTCACCTTATGCAAAATGGTATCTTAGCCGTGATGATTGTTGTTCTTATCATTTTGCTCTTCACCATTATCCAGTCCATTCGATTTAGAGCCGTTAAAAAAACTGCCTTTATTGATAAACTTACCAATGTTTATAACCGCAATTATCTACAAAAATATGAAGATTTTATCAATCTCAATGATTTCATTTTAGCCACATTAGATATTGACTATTTTAAAAAGGTTAATGATACTTATGGACATGATGTCGGTGATAAAATTTTAAAACAAGTTGCCAATACGCTCTTACTTACGATCAGAAATAAAGATGACATTATTATCCGATATGGTGGTGAAGAGTTTCTCATTTTAATCAAAACGCAACGAGATGGACATTTGAATGCACTTAATGTCATTGAAAGAATTTTTCGTAATATCCAAGAACACCCTTTTGCTATTTCTAACAATGAAACTATCAATATTACTGTCTCAATTGGCGTAAATTTAGTTCCACACAAGTCAAGAACATTTTCTGAAGCTTTCAAACTAGCCGATATTGCGCTTTACAATGCGAAAAATAAAGGTAGAAATACTATCGAACTTTATGATGAAAATGAAAATATTCATAATACGTTCCTCTCACTTAACGAGATAAAAGAGGCTATAGAAGAGCATAGAATTCTCTGCTATTACCAAAAGATTGTCGATACTCAAACACAAGAGCTATCGTATTATGAAGCGTTGTTGCGCATTATTGATAAAAATGGAACGATTATTACTCCCGATAAAATCCTTCCTACCATTAAAGGTACTTTTATCTTACGAAATATCACAAAAGAAGTGTTAGGTATTTGTTATGAACAACTTATCAAAAACCCTCTTATGTCAATTAACGTCAATTTGAATCCACATGATATTATTGATGAAACCATTCTAACACTTTTGAAAAATTATGCTAGTGAACCCACTATTGCTCCAAGATTGGGACTTGAAATTGTCGAAAGTGAAGACATCGCTCATCGTGATGATGCAAAGAATAATCTCTTAGAACTTAAAAGTCTAGGATACAAAATATTTATTGATGATTTTGGAAGTGGTTATTCTAATTTTATCTATCTCACTGAAATAAAAACAGATTATATTAAAATTGACGGTACTATCATTCAAAAGATTTTGGAAGATAAAATCTCATTTTTACTGGTTAAAAACATTGTTACATTTGCCAAAGAAGCTCATATCAAAGTCGTTGCTGAATATGTGAGCAATGAACAGATTTATGACAAAATAAAATCCTTAGGAATTGAGTATTGCCAAGGTGTATTTTTCTCTACCGCGTCAGCTCTTCAAAACCATGATGAAGATAAATTGAGTTAAAACCAAGGTGTAGCATCGATCTCTTTTTCCAATCTTCTCTCCATAGTATCTTCTAGCCTATGTAAAAAATCAAAGCCACTACGGCGTTCAACTTCATCAATACTGACAAGATACTTTTCCATACGATCATTCGCTTTAGCATTTTGCGGCACAATAACAGCCAATGTTTTAAGGGTACCATTAGCTTCTACACCAACATAGATTTTATAAAAAGCATCAGGAATTTCCACAAAATAGGAACTTTTTAGGCGTGTTGTTTTCTCATCAAACAATGGACCTGTATAAACCCATACCTCTTTAAATTTTGGTGCGAAAGAATCAAGTTCCATCTCTTCCAAACGTTGCCAGAGCTTTTGATTTAAGGAAGGCTTTTGAGGCGTAATATTGGTCATCAAAAAAGTCTCAACCTGTGCTTGTTTCCCATAGAGAAGTGAAATAGCATGATTGGGAGCCATATGTCCTCTGTCGTATCCACTATTCGTATAATCACTTGAAGTAATAAGGCCTAAATTACGCCAATCTGCACTAAAGCTTTCTGGTCGTTTTAAATGTGGTGTATTTTCACTCAGTGATGTTAATTTATAGACAACCCACAGAGGGTTACCTTTAATATCAGAATAACCTACCATATAAGCGTTATTTCTAAATATCCGTGTATATGTTTGCATTGAGTTATAAGTTGCTTTAGGGATGCCCTCAAAAACCATTGCTTCACGTGCAATGAACAACTCATATGAATAGGAAAGCCCTCCTAAAAGAAGGGCTAATAAGAATACTTTTGGATTTCTTACTAAAAGTGTTACGATAGAGGTAATGAGGTACGATCTTCTCACGATCACACTCTACATTTTATCTTTTGCGCTAATGCCTATAAGTTTAAGTCCTACACGAAGTGATAATGCAACAACGGCGAAAAGTTTAAGAAGTTTAGCTTCGTCTTCACTGCCCACAACACGGTTTTCATTGTAAAACTTATGTAAGCTTGCAGCTAGAGATTTTAAATACTCTGTCAACTTTTGCACTTGGCGAGAACTAAAGGTATCTTCCAGTACTTCAGGCAACAAAAGAGCACTGAAAAGAAGATTTTGAGCTTCTTCACTCAGATTTTCAAGTTTTACATCTTGTACATCATTAAGATTTTTTTCTGCTTTAGAAAAGATTTGATTAATTCTAGCATGTGCGTAGTTGATGTAAAAAATTGGATTATTATTATCTTCTTGTTTAAAGACATCCACATCAAATTCAAGATGTGTATCAGACTTTTTACTGAGAAAAACAAAACGAAGTGCATCACTACCTACTTCACTGACAACATCACTCATCAAAATAAAATTGCCCGCACGTTTACTCATTTTATACGGTTCTCCACCTTTAAGGAGAGAAACCATTTGAGCTAAGATGACTTCGAGTTTTTGCTCATCATAGCCTAAAAAGTTAATGGCTGCTTTTACACGCGAAATGTATCCATGGTGATCTGCGCCCCAGATATTGATGTATCTATCGTAATTTCTTTGAAATTTGTTGTCATGGTAGATAATATCGCCTGCAAGATACGTTGGTCTACCATCTTCTCTTACCACAACACGATCTTTTTCATCGCCAAGTTCAGTAGAACGAATCCAGACTTTACCACCCTCTGCATACGTTTTGTCGTTTTTTTGAAGTTTAGCAAAGCTTTCATCCCATTTATCGTAAAGGGATTTTTCACTGACAAATTGCTCAAATTCAATACCAACATCAGCAAGATTAGACTTTATAAGCTCTAACATCTTATCTTTGCCCCAAACAGAAAGCGTTTTGATATTGGCTTCATCTTCAAAAATAGCACTTCCAAGCTCAGCTTTGGCAACATGCGCAAGGTCGATAATGTATTCGCCTCTGTAAAACTCTTCTGGCCACACAACTTCTAAACCAAGCACTTGCTCACGACCTGCAAGATAAATGGAAAGACCTAAAAGATCAACCTGATTACCCGCATCATTGACATAATACTCTGTCGTAATTTTATACCCTAAATGCGAACCAATACGTGCTAGGGCATCCCCAATAACAGCACCCCTAGCATGACCGATATGTAAAGGTCCGGTGGGATTCGCACTCACATATTCGAGTAAAATTGATTCATTCTGCTCATCTTTGCCAAACAGTGTTTCATTTTGAATTGCCCAAGTAGCATATTGATCCAAAAATTGTTCGCTGAGCTTAAAATTGATGTAACCCTTGATAGGTGTCACTTCTTGAAAGATATCCCCAGCATTAAACTGAGTACAAATCTCTTCTGCAATGGCAATAGGTGATTTTTTCAACTCTTTAGCAAGAGAAAAAGCGATAGGAGTGGCATAATGGCCAAAAGAGAGATTGGTAGGTTTCTCTAAAACAAACTCTCTTTGTAATTTTTCTTTAATAGCACGAATAACCGATTTTTTCAATACGTAACCTTATACAGACTTTTTTTCATCTGCGTGTGTTGATGTTGTAGTAGCAGTAGTTGCAGCACCTGATTCAGGTTTTGCTTCAACTTGATCTACAGTTGTTTTAACTTCTTCATCTTCTTTGATAGCTTTTTTAAAATCTTTCATACCTTGGCCAATACCTTTTGCAAGTTCTGGTATTTTTTTAGCACCAAACAATAAAACAACAACGGCTAAAATGACTAACCAATGACCTATACTAAATGAACCCATACTCTCTCCTTTGTCTTAATGACTATATACTTTGATGTTATTGTAGCATTTTTTTATAAACTAAAAATGAACCACTCTTTTTATTCGATGTTTGCCCATGCACTGATAAATTCACCTAAATCCATGAGTTCCATTTTTTTTCGTGAGGTATAAGCAATTGCCAATAAATCGTGCAATGCTGTTTTAAAATCATCGTTAATTAAAACGTAGTCATATTCTCTAATACGTGTCATCTCTGAAACCGCATTGGCTAAACGCTTTTCGATCACGTCCAAACTATCGGTTCCGCGATTAACAAGTCGCTCTTTCAGGCTTTTTTGATCAGGCGTTGTAATAAATACAGATGTAATTAAACTACCAAATTTTTCCCGTGCAATTTTGTGTCCCTGTACATCAATGTCACAAATAACAAGTTTACCTGCATGTAACTCTTTTAAAATAGGTTTGAGTGATGTTCCATAGTAATTATCATGAACTTTTGCCCACTCCAAGAAGAATCCTGCATCAATATCTTTTTCAAACTCTTCTTTAGAGATAAAATGGTAGTTAACCCCATCTATTTCACCTTCACGAATAGCCCGCGTAGTGCTTGAAATTGAAAAGTACGAGTCAGTAATTTCTTGAAGTATCTCTTTCATTAAAGAACTTTTACCTGAGCCACTTGGTCCTGAAATAACTAGAAGATTACCCTTCACTCTTACTCTTTTTCATCAAAAGTAATAGAGATATTAAGACGCATCCCTTTAAGCGCTTCGCGTAAAATATCACTTTGTGCTAAGCTTGAAATGCTTCGGGCTATACTACTTTCAATTTCATCACGAATCACTTCAATTTCTTGACTTTTTGGTGCAGGAACAACTGCTTCTAAAGAGCCAGAGACCTCTTCTTCATCAACTGCTTCACCGAAAGCTTGTTTGAGCATATTTTCACTCAAATCATCAAGGGAATCAATATCGCCTATCTCTTCTAAAGCATTTACTGCTATACCGACTTTCGGAAGTAATTCCTCTTCTTCTAATGCCTGTTCTTTCTCTTCTTCAATTTTTTCATCAATGGCTTCTGCAAAATCATCAATGATCTCTTCTTGATCTTCTTCCAAAGAAGCACTCTCTTTTTCAAGTGACTCTTCTAGCTCATCTTCTACAGCTGGAATAACCTCTTCAAAGCTTAAATCAGAACTATTCTCAAGTTCCGTTTCTAATGACTCATCTTCTTCTAGAGACTCCTCTGCTTTTTCACCTTCATCAAAGAAAAATGTACCTGCATCATCTTCTTCTTGATTTAAAGAATCAAGTGACAACGCTGTAATTTCTTTTTCGTCTTGATTGTCTTCACTCTCATCTAAGAGTTGTTTGACCTCATTAATATCATCTTTATCTAAAATAGAAGGGTTGTGTTCATCTTCCTCTGTATCGTGCTCATCGGTATCAAGGTTATTGGTAGAAGCATTATCGTTTTCTTCAAAATCGAAATCTTCAAATGGGGTAGCAACTTCTTTTTCTAAAGGTTCAACATCATCAAAAGAGAATTCATCATCGTTATTGATCAGTTCTTTTTCTTCTGATGTTCTACCATTGAAAAGTTCATCTTCTAAATTTAAATCATCCAATTCTAAATCATCAAAAGTAAGCTTTTCGTTGTTTTCTTCCGCTTCTTTAAAGTCATCATCATGTTCTTCTAACAAATTGATTGGAAGCATATCATCATCTTCTCTTTCCAATGTATCAATTTTATCAATATCGAAAGCATCTGATTCTTCATCGGTTTGCAACATAGATTCTTCATCATCAGGCTCTTCCATTTTATGGCTTGCAAGAACGTTTTTGATCTTATCCATAAGGATTAAAAAGTCTGTCGGTAAAAAGGGTTTTTCAAGAGCAACATTCATTGCATCAGGTTTTTTAGCCCCTCTTTGGCAAACATAAACAACATAGTCACAGCCTGTATGTTCACATAACCCTGATACAGCAGTCTCTTCATAGAGTTCATTATCCACTAAAATGACATCATACGTTGTGAGTGGCACTAAGCCGTAATCTTCAAACTCGTCTAACTCATACCCAGCTTTTTCGGCACTAAGTTTGATCAATCTTGAAACAGCGGGATTATTATTGAGTAGTAACAGGCGCATGCTCACTCCTGAATGAGAATTATTAACTCTCATTGTAGTATAAAAAAATTTATGATTGCTTTAACGTACAAAAAGAATGGTCAAATGGTTAAGGGCTTCAATAAACTCTTTCTTAAAAATCAGCATAATAGACGCAAGTGTCGCAACTAAAACTACAAAAGAAACCATAATTTTAATAGGAAATCCGATCACTAAAAGATTAAATTGGGGCATTGTTTTCATCAACATTCCAAAAACGGCATCTAAAAGTAGAGAAAAGGCAACAACAGGGAAAGAGAGAATAAAACCATAAACAAACATACCAGTCATAGCTTTAAGTAAATAGGTGAGCATATTGGTTTGAGGGTAGAAGCTTCCTAATGGTAAAAGGCTCAAAGAATCAGCAATAAAAATTAACATTTGGTGATGTCCATTAAAGGCTAAAACAACCATGAGTCCTATCAAAGAAAGAAGCTGAGATAATACAGGAATTGACGTACTGGTTTGTGGGTCAATAACACTTGCCATTGTGAAACCCATGACAAAAGAGATTTGCATTCCTGCCATTTGTAAAATAGAAATCGTAATGGTTAAAAATAGTCCTGCCACAAACCCAATCAGTAATTCGCCAACAATGGCAAGCGAGAGATTAAGCAATGTTGGAGTTACATCTAAAGCGGGGAGAAGAGGAAATAAAAAAATAACCATAAAAAAGGTCATGGACGTTTTAATCGTAAGAGGAATATTGGCATGTGAAAAAAAAGGGAAAAAAGCAAAAAGTCCACTAATTCTTGCAAATAAAAGGAAAAAAAGAATCACTTGATGTTCACCAAAAAGTTTCACCAACGATTCCATGTTACGCTTCCTCTTTAAGTCCATCCACATGGAGATGTCGTACATACGTACACTGTTTAGCTAACTGATGGTTGTGTGTCACCAAAAGAAGGGCAGCGTTTTCTTTTTCAATGTATTCAAATAAAACATTCATAACCTCTTGGGCTGTTTTATCATCGAGATTACCTGTTGGCTCATCCGCAAAAATAATTTTAGGTTTTTTAGCTAAAACACGGGCAATAGAAACACGCTGTTGTTGGCCACCCGAAAGATCGCCCACACGATAATTCATAAAATCAGCAATACCAAGACGCTCTAAAATACCATTGTCAATTGTCTTGTCACTAATGAATGAAGAAAGTTCTATATTTTCATTGGCATAAAAGCCTTTGAATAAGTAATGTGACTGAAAAATAATGCCCACATCATAACGTCTTAGTTTTAATCTTGCGTCATCATTATCGTTGTAAATATTATGATCAGACAAAATCACTTCGCCATGATTGGGTTGTAGCAATGTCGAACAAATATGCAAAAGTGTTGACTTCCCACTTCCACTCACACCTAATATTGCCATTGACTCTTTAGGAGCAAGGCTAAAGTTAACATTTTCAAAAAGAAGATAATCAAAAGCATGAGAGATATTCTGTGCGTGTAGTAAAGACATCAATGTCCTTCAAAAGAAGAGGTGAAGAGTCTCCTCTTCACCACAAATAATTTAATGCTTATTTAAGTTGCTCAGCAACTTCAGAAGCGAAGTCACATGCTTTTTTCTCTAAGCCTTCGCCAAGTTCAAAACGAACATAGCCTACAAGCTCAATTTTACCACCAAGCTCTTTAGCTTTTTCCTCAACCACTTGTGCAATGGTTTTTTTATCATCCATAACATAGAATTGACTTAGAAGTGTGTACTGTTGATCAAGCTGTGTATTATCAGCAATAAAACGCTCTAACTGACCAGGAATAATTTTATCCCAAATCTGTTCAGGCTTGCCTTGTGCTTTAAGCTCAGCTTCCATCTCTTTTTTAGCATTTTCTAAAACAGCATCGGTTAACTGCACACGAGAAACAAAAAGAGGCATACGTTTAAGAGGTTTTTTAAGACGACTTAACTCTTCATTCTCTTTTTCAATGTCTGCTTTAATACCAATGGTCTCTTTTTCAACAAACTCAGCATCAAGTTCTGTGTAGCTTAAGAAACTTGGTTTCATAGCTGCTGCATGCATACAAAGGTTACGAATAAACTCACCCGCTGCTGCTGCTGTTTTTTCACTGTCACAATTAGCAGCAATTAAAACACCTACGCGACCGTTTGAGTGAACATAACCATTGACAACGCCATTGGCACCAGCTTTTAGTGTCGCAAAACGTCTAACGACCAAGTTCTCACCAATCGTTGCAACTTTAGTTGCAAAGTACTCTTCAAATACAGTACCATTGATCGTTGTTTTCATCAACTCTTCTGTACTCTGTACATTGGTTGCTTGAATATGCGCTGTTGTATCTTTTGTTAAATTAATAAAGCCTTCATTTTTTGCAACGAAGTCAGTTTCAGCATTAATTTCACTAACAGTTGCTAGTTTCAAGCTTGGATCAACAAAAACGTTAACCAAACCTTCACTGGCAAGTCTGTCAGCTTTTTTAGCCGCTTTGCCAAGACCTTTTTCTCTTAAAAGATCTTTTGCTGCTTCAAAATCACCATCGGTATCGACTAGTGCTTTTTTGCAGTCCATCATACCAGCCCCAGTGGACTCACGTAGTTCTTTTACTAAAGCAGCAGTGATCTCAGCCATTATTCGCCTTCCTCTACTGCAAATTCTTCTTCGCTGACCACTTCATTGATCAACTCTTTTTTCTCGTCTTCACTAATGTCAGCTGTTTCTTCAGTTGCTGGAGCGTCTTTTGAACGGATTTCATAACCCTCAGTCATCGCTTCACACATCTCTTTACAGAAAAGTTGAATTGAACGGATCGCATCATCATTACCTGGGATTGGAAGATCAACAACGTCTGGATCACAGTTTGTATCAAGTGGAGCTACAACAGTGATGCCAAGTCTTCTTGCTTCTTGAACGGCAATTTTCTCTTTAACGGTGTCAATAACAAAAATCATATCTGGTAAGTTTTTCATGTTTCTGATACCACCAAGGTAATCAAGAAGTTTCTCTTTTTTTCTTCTAAGCATTAACGCTTCTTTTTTAGTAAGAAGGTCAATTTGTCCATCTTCTTCCATTTTCTCGATGATGTCAAGTTTACGGATTGATTGTCTGATTGTTTGGTAGTTTGTAAGCATTCCGCCTAACCATCTGTGGTTAACGTATGGCATACCGCATTTTTCTGCGTACTCTTTAATTGCTTGACTTGCTTGTTTTTTTGTACCAACAAAAAGCATTGTTTTGCCTTCTGCTGCTGCATCTTTAACAACATTGTATGTATATCTGAAATAACGTAGAGTTTTTTGTAAGTCTACGATATAGATGTTTTTTCTCTCGCCGAAGATGAATTTTTTCATCTTTGGATTCCAACGTCTTGTTTGGTGTCCGAAGTGTACACCACACTCTAATAGGTCTTTCATGGTTACCATGAATTTGCTCCTTGTATTTTTTTTGGTTTAGCCTCCACACCCATCAACAGCGATTAACTGCAACCGTAAAGGATTGGTGTGTGTGAGATTTGGACGGTGATTATAGTCAAAATAAGATTAATTTTTGCTTGTTTTAATCTAAAAATAAGTTCTATTCCTATGCTTTAATTTACTTTAAATCAAAAAAGTTCTATAATTGCGCAAATTTAAAAAAGACAGAGGTGATATTTTGCGTTTAATTTTAGCCTGTTTATTAAGCTTTTCATTGATTTTTGCGAGCGAATATATTGGGACAACCTCTTATAGTAATGATGACTTTGAAGCTGAGTTTACAACAAAAAATGATGCAAACCTCTTTGATCCGCTTAGTGGCTATAACGAAATTATGACAACCTTCAACGATAATTTTTACGAATATTTGCTTAGACCAACAGCCCAAGGTTACGCTTATGTTATGCCTCAAATGGCACGCAATGGAATAGCGAATTTTTTTGATAACCTCTTTTTTCCTATCCGTTTTGTCAATAACCTTTTGCAATTGAAATTTTACAATGGTTGGGAAGAGACGGAGCGTTTTGTGCTTAACTCAACGATGGGTATTTTAGGCTTTCGTGACGTTGCAGGCGAAGAATTAGGCATTAAAGCACACGATGAAGATTTAGGTCAAACATTAGGTCATTATGGCGTTGGTAGTGGCTTTCACGTTGTTCTTCCATTTTTTGGACCATCGAATGTCCGTGATATTGCTGGTCTTGCTGGTGATATGTGGCTTAATCCAATCAATTATATTGAAGCTCGTGATGCAAATTTACTCGATAGCACCGAAGAATCTCTTGCAACAACAGCATTCTACACTATCAATAAAACATCTCTCCATGTCAAAGAATACGACAACTTTAAAAAAGATGCTATTGAGCTCTACCCTTTCTTGCGTAATTTTTACGAATCAAGAAGAAATAAACTTATAAGTGAATAATACTATGAAACGAATTCTCGCCTTATTGATGCTAACACTTTTGGGTTCGCATCCTCTCTTAGCTATAGAAGAGCGTGATATATCAACATTTATGCAAAACAATATTGATCTTGCTACTACTATTTTACGTGACAAAAAAATTCAAAAACCTGAAAAATCAGAGAAGCTTTTTGCAATTTTTGATTCTATCTTTGACTATACCCTTATGGCGCAATTAGCCCTTGGCGGAAAACAGTGGGCATCACTTTCCGCTTCAAAACAAACAGAGTTTACCAAACTTTTTGAGCAAAAACTCAAGGTATCGTATATGGAGAAACTCGATCTTTACACTGATGAAAAAATTGTGATTAAAAATTTAGAGAAAATCAAAGATGCGCGTATTCACCTTACAACGCATTTAATGAAAAATAGCGAAGTCTATGAAATTATCTATAAATTTTATAAAGATAAAAATAACAGCTGGATGATTTACGATGTCGATATTTTGGGTGTAAGTATCATTCAAACGTATCGTACACAATTTGCAGATATTTTAGCGAAAGAACCGTTTGAAACATTGCTTGAAAAACTCAAACAACCTGATGAACCAGCACCAAAAAAATAACTAATGACACATATCAGTGTCACTAGTTATTTGCGACCTTAGGAATTAATTTTCTCTTTAATAATTTTTGCTTTTTGTGCAATGGTTATAATTTTCTCTGTTGCACTTAAACTTTCATTGAGTAAGACTTCCACAAATGCGCTTCCCACGATAACACCATCCACACCACGAGCTCGCTCTTTAGCGGTTTTTTCATTCACACCAAAGCCTACAAACAAAGGAGTACTGCTCTGCTCTTTAATGGACTGTATCGTTTTAGTAAGGTCCTCACTTGCATGAGCCCCTGTGATGCCAGCATAGGCTACAAGATAAATAAACCCTTTAGCATCCTTAACCACCTTGGTAATGCGTTCTTTACTATCCGTTGGCGCTACAAAACTGATCAGTGAAAGATTATACTGATCCATTAAAGGCACATACGGCATTGCCTCTTCATGAGGAAGGTCAGGAATAATAAAACCTTTAACACCAAACTCGGTTGCTTTTTGTGCAAATGTTTCTACACCTTTATGATAGAAAGGATTAAAATATCCCATCCAATAGGTTTCAATAGTAGGTGCAACCATTGAAGAGATATCGAAGAGTGTCTGCATTTTAAAACCATTTTGCAGTGCATGTAAGTTAGCAACCTCAATAATGGGTCCATCTGCCACAGGATCAGAAAAAGGAATTCCTAATTCTAGTTTATCGACACCTGCTTCTTTTAGGGCAGAGACTAAATCTAATGAAAAATTTTTATCGGGAAAACCCGCGGTAATATAGGCAACTAATTGCTTCACTCTTTCTCCAGCATATGAGGTACTTTTATAATTAAAGGATTTAAAACCGTAAAGAAAGAAGCATCATCTTCAACATCTTTGCGGTATTTTTCAAACTGATCGCTCACTAACAATAGCCAGTCAATGAACTCTTCGCTTGCAGGGCCTTGCAACGTACGTGCCTCTTCAACAATATCTTCACACAATACTGCCAATTTAATAATAGGATCTAGTTTTAAAAATCCTGCGGCTGATTTCATATTGTGAAAAATGCGAAAAAGATCTCCAATATTTTCAGGATAACGCTCTTTTTTACTGAGCCCAATAATCAGAGGCTCCATATTTTCACACATAATGGCATAGTGAGAGATAAAATCTCCTACAATTTCGATGTCAAAATCAACTTCCAATTGTGCCAAAACACCCATGTTGCTTACCTCCGAAGTTGCTCATTGTACCATGTTTTTTATAAAATTTTCTTGTCCTAAAATAGGGTATAATGAGACCATGAAAACAATCACATCTATTAAACAACAGAAGGGAAAAACACCCCTTACCGTCATTACTGCTTATGATGCACTCTTTGCCTCGCTCTTTGATCAAAGAGTCGATATCATCCTTGTTGGCGATAGCCTTAACATGAGTTTTAATGCCAAATCAGACACACTTTCAGCCAATATGGAAGTGATGCTTTACCATACCAAAGCGGTGTGTGCAGGAGCTAAAGAGACCTTTATCGTATGTGACATGCCGTTTGGAACGTATACCGATGAAAAGATGGCACTGCATAATGCTTCACTTGTGTACAGCCAAACCAATGCACATGCGGTTAAAATCGAAGGTGGTGTGAATCGCGCACCTATCATCAAAGCTTTAACTCAAAACTCTATTGCGGTTATGGGGCATATTGGGCTTATGCCTCAATATGTCAGAAGCGAAGGTGGCTATAAAGTACGTGGACGCACAGAAGAAGACATTCTTGCGCTCATCGAAGATGCCAAAGCCGTCGAAGAAGCAGGTGCATTTAGTTTAGTGATCGAAGGTGTTGTTGAAGAGGCTGCTAAGCGTATCTCTGAAGCGATATCTATTCCTACGATTGGTATAGGTGCAGGCAAATACACCGATGGGCAAGTCTTGGTTTGGAGTGATATGCTGGGCTTTTTCCAAGCATTTCAGCCAAAATTTGTTAAACGCTATTTAGAGGGTGCAACAGTTGTTCAAGATGCTGTCGATGCTTACGTTAAAGAAGTGCAAGAGCGAACTTTTCCTGAAGCGCCTTACACCTATACAAAGTGAGATAAATGGAACGCATCGTCGAAATCGAAAAAATCTCCTTTGAGAATGACTACGAAAAAAGCTTACGTCCCTCTTCGTTTGAAGATTACATCGGGCAAGAGAAGATCAAAAAGAATTTACAAGTTTTTATTCAGGCTGCACAAAAACGATCCGAATGCTTAGATCACATCCTCTTTTTTGGGCCTCCAGGTCTGGGTAAGACAACTTTAGCACATATTATCTCCAATGAAATGCGCGCCAATATGAAAATTACTGCTGCGCCAATGATCGAAAAAAGTGGCGATTTAGCGGCAATTTTGACCAATCTTCAAGAAGGTGATATTCTCTTTATCGATGAGATTCACAGACTCTCGCCTGCCATTGAAGAGATCCTTTACCCAGCAATGGAAGATTTTCGCCTTGACATCATCATCGGCTCTGGACCTGCGGCACAAACGATTAAAATCGATCTGCCGCGATTTACACTGATTGGAGCGACCACTCGCGCAGGTATGATTAGCTCACCATTACGTGATCGTTTTGGTATGCACTTTCGTTTACAATTTTACACCAAAGATGAACTCTCGCTCATTATCACCAAAGCATCGCATAAGCTGGAAAAAATCTGCCTTCAAGATGCTGCGGTTGAGATGGCACGACGTTCACGAGGTACACCTCGTATAGCGCTTCGTCTTTTAAAACGTATTCGCGACTATGCTGATGTAGTGGATGAAGAGACTATTAACATTGAGCGAGCGCAATATGGACTCAATGAGCTAGGTGTTAATGATCTCGGTTTTGATGAACTGGATATCAAATACCTCGAACTTCTACTGCAAAGTAAAGGTCGTCCTTTGGGGTTAAGCACCATTGCAGCAGCACTCAGTGAAGATGAGGGTACTATTGAAGATGTGATAGAGCCTTATCTACTCGCAAACAGTTACATTGAACGAACAGCGCGTGGGCGAATTGCAACTCCTAAAACCTATGAGCTTTTTCGTCTCACACCTCCAACATTACAAAGTGCACTTTTTGAGGATACTCTATGAATGAACATCGTTTCTTTTTAACCGCTATTTTCCTAACGGTTCTGTTTTCAATCCTTAAATTATATCAACCTTTTTTAATGATCATTGCGATTGCATCCCTGCTCGCCATGGCAACGTACAATCTTAACCTCAAACTCTATGGGCTGACTAAAAATAGACATATCGCGGCTGTTTTATCCACGATGCTTCTCTCCTTACTTCTTTTTGGGCCTATTGTTTATACCATCACTTCGGTGGGTAGTATTGTGAACAATTTCGATTTTTCAATGATTGAGCGTGTTCAAGCCTATCTGCATACACTCGATTACCAACTACCAGCTCCACTTGCTTTTATGCAAGCACCCTTGGATGATTTTATCAACTCACTGAACATCGCTCAGCTCTCCAGCACGGCGCTTTCGTATTTTGGATCTATCGGTAAAAACAGTGCAGGATTTTTAAAAGATATGCTTCTTATCGTTGTCTTTTTCTTTTTTGCATTGCTGAATGGTAAAGATTTAGTGGATTATTTTAAAAGCGTGATGCCCATTGATGCTAAAGAAGTGAACATCGTCTTTTCAGAAGTGACCAATGTCATGAGTGTGGTTTTCTACTCCATTTTGCTCAGCGCTATTTTTCAAGGTGCCCTTTTCTCATTTATTGGAATGTATTTTGGGTATGACGGGCTTTTGCTGGGTATTTTCTACGGTTTTGCATCGCTGATCCCTGTTATTGGAGGAGCGCTCATGTGGATTCCACTCTGCGCAATTGAGGTGGCCCATGGCAATACCACCACGGCCATTATTATCGCAACCTATTCGATTGTCGTGATCTCTATTATCGCAGATACTTTCATCAAACCACTTATCATCAAATACATCAACGACAAGATGGTCAAAACACCCACAGCCGTTAACGAACTTTTGATTTTCTTCGCTATTTTTGCGGGACTCACAACGTTTGGTTTTTGGGGAATGATCCTAGGACCTGCGATCACAACGCTCTTTATTTCACTTCTGAAGCTCTACAAACTGCTCAAAGAGAAACATTACATGTAAAGAGGCTTGGCTTTTTAGCCAACCTCTTTTAAAAGTGTTTCAATTGTTTCAATCATACGTTGGTGGCGTGCTTTACGCTCTTCTAAAAATGTTACCTTCTCTTCTTTAATTGCACTAAATTGGCTAATTAAGCGGTCATAATCTTTACTCAAAAACGTATTTTTTGTGTTCATCATATTTTCTAATTCATAGAGGTGAAACGATGTTCGAAGGCGCTCTTTGATCTCGTCGAGTTTTGGTTGATAGAGTGAAAATTTCGTTGGATTTTCCTCGTATAATTTCACTGACTTCTCAATCTTATTTTCTAAAAAGGCGACACACACTTCGGTTGCATTTTGGTAGTTAAAACTTACCGCACTGCTTAGATGATTAAACTCTGAGCTGATCTTAGCGTATGAGTCTGCTATCTCATCATTAAAGGGCTTAAGAATGCTCTCATATGCCTTAGAAGCAAAACGACGCATATTCGCAAACTCGATGTCAGAGTGCAACTCCTCGCTTTTACGGATCACCTCATACGGTGCTTGCCATTTTAAAATACCCTGCTCTAAAGAGCGGTAGACCAAACGGTTTTTATCGTTGACTTCATTTTGAATAGTTCCAAGGTTTCGCACATATTGTTTAAACATCTTACCAATCAAATTCTCTTCATAAAAAAGGCTTTTATAAATGAGATCTGAATTGATTTTAGGGGCTTGATACTCAAAGGGAACATACGTTGCCTGTTTGCTAAAAAGCCCTGCTTTTTGGGCTTCATAACGAATCTGTTTTTCGGTTGTTATTTGATTATAAATAGCATCAGCAATCGTTTCGATGATCTGTTCAATGCGCATAAACGCACTTTTAAGATCGTGAGAAAATTTGCCTTTTAGCTCAGAAAAAAGCGTTTTTGCTTCGGCTTCAAAGCGTACTATTTCCTCCAAAAGCTCATCGTAAATGGCTAAGAAAAGCTGATGTTGTGCGATCAGTTTGGAAGAAATCTCTTTAATCTCTTTGGTGATGGCAAACTCTTTGGATTGCGTTGATTTAGGCTGAATTTCATTGCGAATGAAGTCTAATACTTTGTCGATGTTTGACTCTTCCAAGAGTTTGAGGTTTGCGCCCAAGTCACTTTGTAAAATAGTATCCAGTGTTGCTTGGTATGCTTTAAAATCATGCTCTACTCCAGCAAAATCGAGTTTTTCCCCACCACTTTGAAGCTTTACATGCAAATCGTGCATAAACTCTTCAAGCTTCTCTTCCATCATCACTTTTTTATCATGACTACGAGACTCTAGCGCTTGGCGCGCTGAGATAGGAATAACATCGCTAAAGAACTCTTTAAATGCGGTTTTAACATAGTTTGTTGTCTCTTCGACTTGTTGTGGTGTAAATTTATCTTTTTGATTGAGTACGCAAAGCGATTTGTTTTGGTACTTACCAAGGTACTCTTCCAAAACTTGAAGCTCACTCATTTTTCCTGCATTGTCAATGAGTGTCAACCAGATAATGCCATCGACCTCTTTGAGTACTTTCTCAGTGGTTTGCGTATCGGTTGCTGCTTGCGAGTTAAGACCTGGGGTATCGACAAAGACAACGTCTTTGAGAATATTAAGTGGAGCATAGAGCACAAGATACGCGATATCTTCGACATGTTCACGCTGGTCAGTAAAATGAGCAATCGTATTGATGTCATGGTACTCATCTCTACCATCTTTGTAACGCACACGGATTTTAAACTCTTCTCCATAGCGAATGTAATTGACTTTGGAGGTGACAGGTGTGATGCCTGTAGGTAAAATACTTTTGGCTAAAAGAGCGTTCAAGAAGGTTGATTTTCCACTAGAGAACTGCCCTGTAATCGCCACTTTCATCGGTTCTTCGGAACGCATTTGAAGGCGATCAAGTGCCTTTTTGAGTTGAATGGAAGGAAGTTGGTGTTCATCAAGCAGTACGTATTGTACTTTTTTGAGTGCGCCTAAAAGGGTTGCATCAAACTGCGGTACCACTTTTAAAAAATGCTCTTTATACGAAGTCACAAAACTCTCTAATAGACTCATTTTGACTCCTTTGTCGCACCTAAATCATTCAACACAATGCCCATCACACGCTCTTTCTCTTTAATCTCTGCTATGCGTGCTTCACGGTTAAGTGTTGCATCTTTCATTTGACGCATCGCACGTTCAATCAACGCTTCTTCGGCACTAAAGCGTTCTTCAATCGTCTTAGCAGGTGCTTCACAAAGGCTTACAAAAGAGCCTAAAAGCTCTTGATTCACCTTGATAAGTTTGTCATTCAACATCTCTTTGATGCTTGAAAATTCAGTTCCAAAAAGCGCTTCAAGCGTTGTTGAGAGCATATTCAAGTCATTTTTGCCGTATTTTTTAATCGCATCATTGGCACCAACACTAACCACAGTGCTGTTTTTAAAGATCAATAAAGAGCCCAAATGTTCTTCACAAAACGCTTTCGCATCAAAGTGATTAGAGGAAGTATCACTTTTAAATTCACCGTATTTAGCATCCATATACTCTAAAGAGCTTTGCATCTTCTTTTGAAATTCATAGCGATAGTCACGAATAAGATCGACCAGTCCATCTTTGATGGCTGTTTCTATCATAGAAGCGATTCGCTCTTCCTTCGGCACTCTTTTATTTTTACTAAATTCATAACTCACATCATCGGTAATGCGACGTTTCACAACATGCTGCAGTTTATCAAGTTGATTACTTGCAAATTTTTGGAGTGTGACAAAATAATGCTCCATCTCTTCTTTGCTTTGGGAAACGCTGGTTTTGATCTGCTCTAAAAAGTTTATCATCCCTTTTTTATCTTCTTGATGTTTAGCGTAGGCTTGCTCAATCTCTTCATGCGAGATATTTAAGTAGTGAAGTTCTTGCTCGAACGATGCCATCGATTCGCTAATGACCGACTTGATCTCTTTACGGTTTGAGGAGATAATTAGATTGGCTTTTTGACTGTTTGATCCAAATAAGACATCTTCAAGGTATGCTTCAACCAAAGGCAACCCTGTGCGCTCTAAGTCATAACCAAGGGAAAGTGCCTCCTCTCCTTGACCCAATTTATGCATAAGTGCCAGCTTTCCTGCAATGGGGATAAAGACGATTTTAGCGATAATCTCATCCAGTTTCGCACCCTTATTTTGCTCTTTCAGACGTGCTTCGATGCTTCGTTTGGTATAAGCAATAACCTCTTGTAACTCTTTTTCTTTAATCGCATCAATACGGGTAATCACAATGAGTAAACGCGCAACATTGCGGTATAAAAGCGCGTCAATGATAAAGTCAACATCTTTTTGCGTCGCTGCTTGTGCCGCATTCATAAGATGAATCATCAAATCGCATTCGCTGAGATACTCCAGCGTAATCTCTTCACGTTGCACAACAGGATCATCTAAGCCTGGAGTATCGACGATTTGGACACCATCTTGGACAAATTTAAGGTCAGTATAGAGTTCTACGCTTTTAACAAGATTGCATTTTTTATCGGAATGTTTTGCTGAAGTGTAAAGGGCTAAGTCTTCTACTGCAATAGATTGACTCTCCCCTTTTGGTGTGACGAGCGTGTTAAAGGTTTCACCAAAATGTGCTCTGCTCTCTTTAACAAAGGCTTCTAAGCTCTTAAGGCTATTTGCCCCTTCTTCGATCTTACTCCACTCTTTGGTGTTCCAAAAATTGACGACCGCATAAGGATTTTTTGCGTATTTAATAAGAGTTAGGTTAGCCGTTTCAGGGACAACAGAGGTACCTAAAACTTCTTGCCCTAAAAGCGCATTGAGCATGGTAGATTTACCCGCGTTCATAACTCCTGTAATACCAATAGAAAAGCGTTGATTTTCGAGTCGTTCGGGAATAGCATTTAAACGTTCACTCAGACGTGGGATCTCAACCGCCTGTTTAAGGTTTTCAATGGCTGTTAAAAGCAGATGTAGAGCTGTTTTATAGTAGTTCTCTTGGGTGGTTGCACTCTTGACGTGTAAGGAAGCTACTTCGATTTTTTTCTCTTCAATGAGTGAGAGAATACTCCCTAAAGAGCGCACAGCATCGTAAGAGATGATACCCTCTTTTTTTAAAAGCTCTAAGCGTTTAAGAATGGCATGGTTGATCTGCACATTACCGAGTGCAATCAAATAACCAAGCAGCTGGCTTTGAGCATATTGAATATTTTCTTTACTAAAGGTTGGTTGTTGAAAAAGGGTTTTCAAAACAGTTTTAGGTTCTTCAAGGCTTGCCATATTGGCAAAATTCTGAGGGCTTGTGATAAGTAAGATGGCAGCACCATCGCAAAAATTATCAAAAGCTGTTGATAAAGTTTGATCGAGCAGAGTTTTATGTTTTTCGTCGAAAACAGCGTGTTGGTTTAACCTCTCACTCCAAATGAGTAAGAAAAAATCATTGATCACATGCATGAGATACTATCTTTAAAGTTTTTTTGATTATATCAGTATTTCTTATAAGAGAAACAAAAATGTAAGACTAAATGTCAAGATTAAGGCAAGGGATAAGACAAGTGTCTTATCCCTTAGAAAGAAGGCAAAACTTACTTGAGAGCGACTAGCTTTCTTCTCATATAAGCGATTTTTGATTGAAGTGGTAAGTGTTTTGGACAGTTGTCTTCGCACGCAACGAGACTCATACATCCAAAGTTCAAACCAACAGCACCAATAAAGTTTGGTCTCATGAGTTTTGTACCACATGCTGCAACACAGATACCGCACTCGATACAACGATCAAGCTCAAACGTCTCATCAGCGAGTTTTGGCTCCATTGGTGCTTCAAGTTTAGAAATGTCAACCGTATGATTTGTGTGAATCCAACTCTCAACACGTTTACTCATACCATTCATCCAGTTACCTGTATCAACAGAAAGATCTTTAAGTAACTTAAATGCAGGCATAGGCATCAATTGAATAACGCCACCTGGGAAATTTTTTGTCAATGTTCTACATGCAAGGGCAGGCTTACCATTAACCATCATACCACAACTTCCGCAGATACCTGCACGGCATACAAAGTCAAAAGAAAGGTCAGCGTCCATTGTCTCGCGAATTTTTGTAAGCGCGATAAACAGTGTCATACCATCTGTTTCTTCTAGTTTGTACTCTGCAAAGTGCGCTTTAGAAAGCTTTGATTGTGGGTTATATTTCATAGCCCTTATGGTAATAGTTCTACTCATTTTGGATCTCCAAATCTCTCATTTTTAGCTTTATAATATGGTTGAAGCTCAAATGGCATAAGCGCATCTTGGATAACATGTCTGTCTTTGCCTGCCGCTTCCATCTCTTCACGAAGTTTATCGACTTCTTCTTGACGTTTAAGGCTTAGCTCATTTTCAATAATCATACCTTTTGCACCGTAACCACGGAACGCAGGTGGGATCTCCATTTTCATAATATCTAAATCTTCGTATGTAACTGTTGGAAGCGTAGAACCCTCTTTCCATGAAGTCAAGGTACGTTTCAACCAGTTAGCATCATCACGTTTAAGGAAGTCTTCTCTGTAGTGAGCACCACGACTTTCTGTTCTATCTCTTGCACCAACGGCAACACAAAGAGCAAGTTTAAGCATCATCGGAACACGGTATGCTTCTTCAAGTTCTGGGTTAGCAGATGCTGTTTTAGATTTAACATTAACGTCATGAGATTTTTTGAGAAGTTCTTCAAGTTCGTTAACCGCTTCAGCAAGACCTTTGCCATCACGGAAAATCGCAACTTTTTCCCACATAATATCTCTCATTCTGTTTTTGATTTCAAAGATGTTATATTTACCTTTGTTCGTCAACAAATGATCAATGAAGTCTTTTTGTTTTTTAATTGCTTTTTCAATGGTTGCAGTATTAACATTGACTTCGTTTGCTAAACAATAGTCAGCAAAATAATCACCAACGATCATACCAGCAACAACGGTTTCACTGACCGAGTTACCACCAAGTCTGTTAAATCCGTGCATATCCCAACAAGCAGCTTCACCAGCAGAGAAAAGACCCGCTAGAGTTGGAGACTCACCCGTTGGTTTTGTTCTAATACCACCCATTGAGTAGTGTTGCATTGGAAGAACTGGTGCCCAACCTTTTGGACCTTCATCCGCAGGATCGATACCGTTAAAGATTTGACAAATTTCTTGTACATCTCTTAAGTTTCTTTCAATGTGTGCACGACCAAGAATAGAGATATCTAACCACAAGTGCTCGCCATATGGAGATTTAACACCTTTACCTTTACGGATGTGTTCCATCATACGACGACTTACAACGTCACGACTTGCAAGTTCTTTTTTCTCAGGCTCGTAGTCTGGCATAAATCTATGACCATCAACGTCTCGGAGTAAACCACCATCACCTCTACAACCCTCTGTTAAAAGGATACCTGAAGGAACGATTGGAGTTGGGTGGAATTGTACTGCTTCCATGTTACCAAGTGTCGCAACACCCGTCTCAAGAGCAATAGCAGCACCGATACCATCACAGATAACTGCATTGGTTGTTTGTTTGTAAAGTCTACCATAACCGCCTGTTGCGATCAAAGTACCTTTAGCAACGTAAGCCCAAAGCTCACCCGTTACAAGATCTCTTACAATCGCACCGTAACAACGGTTGTTTTCATGAATCAAAGCAATCGCTTCTTTTCTATCTTCAATATTTACATTGTGTTTTAACGCTTCATTCGCAACACCAAAAAGCATAGTATGACCTGTAGCATCCGCTGTATAACAGGTTCTCCATTTTTTAGTACCACCAAAGTCACGAGAGTGGATATAACCGTGTACTTCATCGTCTTCAACGATTGTTGTTCTCTCAGCATTGATGATTGCTTCTCTGCTACCTTTAGCAATTCTAGTCCAAGGCACGCCCCAACCCGCTAACTCACGGATAGCTTTAGGTGCAACGGTAACGAACATACGTGCAACTTCTTGGTCACAACCCCAGTCACTACCTTTGACAGTATCCGCAAAGTGAACATCTTCGTTGTCACCTCTACTCATTTTTGAGTTACCAAGACTTGCTTGCATACCACCTTGTGCCGCAGCAGAGTGAGATCTCTTAACTGGACAAAGACTTAAAACCGTTGTACTAAGACCTTTAGATTGCGTTGCAATCGCCGCTCTAAGACCTGCTAAACCACCACCGATTACCAGTGCATCACAATATTTTACGTTCATTTTTACGCCCTAACCTTCACATCATATCTTGCTTCTAGTGCTCGTATCCGATTTTCACATACGCTGCAAGTGTTAAAAGACCAAGTGCTAAGAAAAATACCGTCACAGCCCATTTAACTTTTTTAAGATTTTTACGAGATTCTTTAGCGTGTTCGCCTTCAAACCATCCCCATTTAACACAAAGACGATAAAGACCAATACCACCGTGGAATTCTACTGCTAGGAGAAGAAGAAGATAAAATGGCCACATGAAATCACTGTACATTCTATCTGCTGAACCGTATGGTCCGATTTCATCTGCTTTAACCGCCATCATAAGAAGGTGTGCAGAACCAAGGAAGAACATTGCAAAACCTGTGAACGCTTGTGTAAACCACATAGTCGTATCATCATGTTTCATCATGCCCATATGTGTTTTGTATGCTTGATATTGTCTAAATGTAATAGGCAATTTTCTCATACCGAGCATTGCGTGTACAATAAAGACAGCAAATACAAACAATACGATCGCAGAAACGATCCAAGGCTGTGGCTCACTGAAGAACATACTGCCTTCAAACATTTTGGTTACGGTGTACATAAAGTCTTTGCTGATCAAAATAGTTGATACAAAGAACATATGTCCCCACATAAACAAACCTAAGAATAGACCAGTCGCACTTTGAACATAGTCAAGTTTCGCTGGAACTCTACTCTTTTTTCCCTCAACGCTTGTACCTAAAAAACCTTCAAGTAGGTCACTCACATCTTATCCTTTTTGTGAAGTTTTATAAACACTCATAAATGTGCAAAATAACACACTTATGAATGTCAATTTCTAACAAAGTCCGTTTTAAAGGCATTTTAAAGAAGTTCAAACACATCATAACTATGCTAATTTGCACATATTAGTTGAAATTATAATATACGAAAGGGGATTTAAAAGGGATTTTTTTATCCCCTTTTCCCTCGTCTGATGATGAAGCTATAAAGAAGTAAAGAAGCAATTATCATAAGAATAGAAAGCGCTTGTCCTTTGCTCATCCATTCTCCATAAACGAATCCAATTTGAAAATCTGGTTCTCTCCAAAACTCTGCAATAAAGCGTCCAAGAGAGTAGAAAAAACCATAAAGAGCAATGAGTTCACCATCGTATTTTTTAAAGTTTCGGTAAACATAGAGTACGACAAAAACCATCAGTCCTTCTAGAAGTGCTTCGTAGAGTTGGGAAGGGTGACGAAGCACGCCATCGACATAAATGCCCCATGCAACATCGGTCGGACGACCAAAGAGCTCTTGGTTAAGAAAATTACCAATGCGCCCAAAAATATAACCAACAGGCACACTAATGGCAACAACATCCAAAAGTCTCCAAACATTGATTTTATGTTTGAGGTAGAAAAACCACGTACCAAGAAAAAAGCCAACAATCGCACCATGGTAACTCATACCTCTAATTCCAACAAATGTGCCATCCATAAACGGATTGAACATTTGCCATGGGTTCGAGAGGTAATAATCCACATGCGGATCGTAGAAAAGAATATAGCCAATACGAGCACCCAAAACAATGCCAATTTCGATCCAAATAAAATAGCTCTCTAAGACTTGATTGGTAAAGCCTAAATTATCACGTTTGACAAACCATTTTGCCGCATACAGTGCTCCAAGCAGAGCCAGCATATACATAAGACCATACCAATGCACTGCAACGGGTCCTAATTTAAAAGCGACAGGGTCAAATTGGCTGTAAATATTATTCCAAAAAAGCATTCAAATCCTTACATGTAAAAAAATATTTTACTGAATTTAGATTAAGAGAGAGTTGAGGAAGAAGGCAAGTGACACGTATGTATTTCCACTTCAACACGGTTACGACCACTCTCTTTTGCAAGGTAAAGTGCCTCATCGGCTCGTGCAGTCATACTTTTTTCATCATCATTTTGATGATATGTTGCCACACCAAAACTGGCTGTACGACTTCCTACGTACGCAAAATTTTCTGCTTCAATGACACCACGAAGCTTTTCTGCCAATAGCCGTGCATCTTCACTATTACTATTGGGGAGAAGAATCAAAAATTCTTCCCCTCCCCATCTTCCTACAGCATCTTCAAAACGAACATTGGTTTTTAAAAGCTTCGCTATCTCTTGCAGCAAGCTATCTCCTACTTGATGCCCATACGTATCATTCACCGATTTAAATTTATCAATATCAAGGAGAATGATCGAAAAAAGAGCCTGATGACGTTTGGCAATACTGAGATAATGGGCAAAAAGTTCATCGAGTTTCAGACGATTGTACAACCCTGTCAAACGATCGGTAATCGAAAGTTCTTCAACTCTTTTTTTATCGGTAATATCATGTCGAATGGCAGTATAACCTACTAACTCATACTCTTCATTGTAGCGAGGTTCAATAATCGTCTCTATCCAATAATCAGAGCCATCTTTACGCCTATTTTTAATCTCACCACTCCACGAAATACCTTTTTTCAAAGTGTCCCACATCTCTTTATAAAGGGTTGTAGGCATATCGGGATGCCTGACGATATTATGGCTTCTGCCAATAAGTTCTTCTTTGGTATAACCCGAAATTTTACAAAATGCCTCACTCACTTCTGTAATCATTCCATGTAAATCTGTACTTGAAATAATCACATGTGCATCAATAATTTGAAGATATTTTTCAAGTTCATATTTGGATTTACGGTATGCAGTAATATCGCTAAATGTCACCAATACAGAACTAATCTTCTCAAAATCATCAGAATAAAGAGGCTGTGCATTCGTTTTAACCCACAAATGAGAGCCATCTTCTCGCTTAATTCCCATAATGACATTGTTTTGTGCTAAACCTGTATGAAACGCTTTATAAGAGGGCCTCTCTTCTCTATCAAAGACAGAACCATCTTCCTGAACAGCACTCCATTTTGAGTCACTGCTAAAATTACCGACAATCTCACTTTTTGAAAGCTGTAACATCTCTTGTGCGGCTAAATTGCACTCAACAATCATCCCTTGATCATTCAAGATCATAATACCCTCTTGCATCGTTTGAAAAATAGAGCGTATCTCGGATTCAGATTTCGCAAGGAGTTTTGTCTTTTCAGCGGCTATTGCATACGCTTTTTTTCGTGTACGTTGCAATACATAAATTAAGCCACTCAATAAACTAAACAAAAGGAGACCAAACAACATTTGAAGCCACGGGAAATAGCGACTATTGTTCATTTCTAAGGCATTTTGAGCTTTAAAGTGAATCGTCCATGTTTTACCATAAATTTCTAAAGAGACATAATGACTTAATCTTGGCACAGTCAGATCAGGATTGGAGTTATAAAGAAGATTTTGCTCCAAAGGGGTCATACCATCGTAAATTTCAAAATCAACTAAAATATAATTACTCTGCAAGAGTTGTTCAAACATTTTTTTAGCATCGATAGCAATATAAACAATCCCTTTTGCCTTCTTTAAGCGCTCTTCTTCGGAAGATGGAACATCCCTGTTTTGATATAAAGGAAAGAAGATCAAAAAACCTGCCTGATGATCCGTAATGTATTTTTGCACTAAATTGATTTTAGAAGAGAGTGTTGCATCTGCTCGTATAAAAGATTGATGCAATGCCTCTTTACGTATGATCTCAGAAGCCAAGTCAAAGCCAAAAGCTTTTTCATTGAGTTCAGAGAGTGGCTCCATATACGTTATGGGAAACATGGCTGAAGTTGAAGATGTATTGAGTTGAAAAACAGTGTAGTTGGGGAAACCTTCATCACGCACACTTTGTTCATGTTTCAGGCGCTCTGAGGGCTGAATTAAAGGGGCATATCCTAACGCCCTAAATCCTAAAAAATGTTCGTTGATATGATTTTCAAGAGCATATTGTTTCCACTCTTCTCTTGATACATGATTTGAGGCATTCATAAAAGCAGCCACACTGTGTATGAGTTGAATATGGGCATCAAGCTCTTTGTGGATTAAACTTGCTATATGATTTGAGGCTGATTGGAAGCGAATCTGTTCCGTCTCTTGAATCCAAAGAGCGCTTTTCCACGCAATCAGTGAGGAAAATACTAAACCTAAGAGTAAAAAAAGCAATGGTAAGAATCTAGATTCCCAAAAATTTTTCAAGAAACTTCTCCTCCACACCAATATAGAAGGAGATTGTAGCGTAAATTAGGAAAAGGAATCGAACGATATTAACAGAGGCAAGAGTTCATCTCTTGCCTCAAGATATTTATTTGACTTGAATTTTTTTAACTTCCGTTTTTTCCACTTTGAGTTTTGGAAGCACGACTTCAAGCACACCATCTTGACTGCTTGCCTCAATGTTTTCAACATCTACATTTTCTGGCAGTGCAAAACTACGTTGGAACTTACCGTAACTGCTTTCAATTTTGTAGTAGTCTTTATCAGTACGCTCTTCTTTAAAGTTTCGCTCACCTGAAATGACGATTTGATTCTCTTTGACATCAATGCTGATATCCTCTTTTTTGACACCAGGAAGATCGATCTCGACATGGTAAGCAAACTCACCCTCACGTGTACTCACCGTAGGCTTGAACGCTGAGATGCCACTCTCATCACTTTCAGTAGGATAATAGTTAAACAATCTACTCTCCAACTCTTTAAGCTCTTTATACGGGTTAAATCGTGTAACTAACATGTTAAACTCCTTTTTTATTTTGTTAAAAGAAGTTTAGCCCAAGGGTGTTATGGTTGTCTGCCACTTAAGTGGCACAGAAAGGTTTATTCTTCGGGAAGATGTTCGAGGAGATTTTGAGAGTCTTTGATGAAAATTTCCTTGCGCTTAATATCAATAAGCCCTTGTTTTTTAAGTGACTGAAGATTGCGATTGAGCACTTTACGTACGGTTCCCACAAGGCTTGCAAGCTCTTCATGGGAGAGATTATTGATCAGTTTAAGGGTTTGTTTGTCACCTTGTTTTTCAATGTTTTTAGCGATCAATTTCACCAAACGTGTTGTGGTGTCGTACAAAGAGAGATCACTGGCTAGTGTTTCAACATCGCGAAGCTGTTTGGCAACATAGGGTAAAAAAAGTTTGTTAAACGAAGGCTTTGTCTCGATCCACTCACGAAACAGCTCGATAGGAAAAACTAGAAGAGTAACATCATCGAGCGCCATCGCCACATTTTCATGCACTTTGGCGTCTAAAAGCGTGATGATGTCGTACATATCGCCTTTTGTGAGCAAGTAGAGTATCTGTTCTTTGCCATTTTCAAAGTTGATCTGCGAGATTTTCACACGCCCATCTAAAATGACAAAAAAATGCTCCATGCACTCTTCTGGACGCATCAAAATTTCGCCTTTTTTAACATGCACCACACGCCCAAAATGCTCTATGTCGTCTTTGAGTTCTTGCTGTATGACTTCGAGTGCGTACATGACTAACCCTTTACTTCGCCATCCACATACATCCACGCTTTACCAAAACGTTTAAAACGAGAATGTTCAACATGTAAACCATTTTTTCCCTCTTGAACAAAAGAAGCACGAAAAGCGACTTTGCCTACTTTATCGCCCTCTCTCCCTTGCCATTTTTCCATGACTTCTAAGCCTGTCCACGCCAAACCTTTACACGTAGAGGCAATATCAGCTTTGAGATTTTTAGCACGATGACTTGGATGTGTCGTCTCAAAAAGATAATCCACTAGTCCAAACACAAACGCGCTATAGCGTGAGCGCATAAGTGCCTCAGCCGTTGGCGCATTATGGTTTTGATGGCACGGTTCACAACATAACTCGTAGGTTTTACCACTACCACACGGACAGAGATTTTCTTCTTTCATGACTTCCTCTTTGACGTACATTTGAAAAATATTATACAAACATTTCATTAAATCCCTTCTTCTACATCTGCACCTTCAACATTTTCTTTTGTCTGTTTAGATACAATGACCGCTCATTTAGTACAAGGCTTTTTTAGTATGTTTGCTTCCCTTTTTCGCTCATGGAAACCATGGCTTCCTGTTGTTTGTCTCACCATTTCAGCGTTTATTTTCAACACCACCGAATTTGCTCCCATTAGCTTGCTCACAGACATTGCGGCAGATTTTCACATTAGCGAAGCTCAGGCTGGGCTCATGATGACGGTTTATGCGTGGATTGTGGCTACAACCTCTTTGCCGTTGATGTTGCTTACGAAAGATATGGAACGTCGTAAATTATTATTGCTGTTGTTCTCTTTTTTTATTGCTAGCCATATGCTCTCTATCCTCGCGTGGAATTTTTGGATTTTGATGCTCTCACGCATTGGCATCGCTTTTTCCCATGCCATCTTTTGGTCGATAACCGCTTCGCTCGCCTACCGACTTGCACCCAATGGAAAAAAAACGAGGGCTCTTGGCATCTTAGCAACAGGCACATCACTTGCCATTGTTTTGGGTTTGCCTCTTGGTCGCCTCATCGGTCAAAGTCTGGGCTGGCGCACAACCTTTGCCTGCATCGCTTTAGTCGCCTTTGCGATGATGTTTTTTCTCATGAAACTCTTACCACAACTTCCCAGTGTCAATGCAGGTTCGCTCAAAAGCTTACCGCTGTTAATCAAACGACCTGCGCTTATGGGTGTTTATCTTTTAACCGCTTTAGCCATTACTGCCCATTTTACAGCCTACTCGTACATCGAGCCTTTTGTGCAACAAATTGCCTTTTTTAGTGCCGATTTTGCAACCATAACGCTCTTTATTTTCGGCATTGCGGGAATGCTTGGCAGTACGATCTTTGCACATTTCAAACACAAATACCCCTTTACCATTGTGGTAAGCTCACTTGGCGCACTTATTTTAGCTTTACTCTTGATGCTCCCACTTGCACCTTATCAGATTCCACTCAGCATTCTATGCCTATTTTGGGGCATTGCGATTTGCCTTATTAGCCTCATTCTTCAAGTAACGGTTTTAGAACTTACACCCGATGCCACCGATGTTGCGATGTCGCTTTATTCGGGTATTTATAACATTGGCATTGGTGGAGGCGCTTTTGTGGGAAGTTTGGTTATATCGCAGAGTTCAATGGCAAACGTGGGTTTTGTCGGAGCGTTGTTTGGAAGCATTGCACTGATGTTATCGATTTGGATTTGGAAGAGGTATCTTTTGATTAAAAACTAAGCTATTTACTAAACCGTGCATGAAGCGCATTATAAACTTTATTGTTTTCGCGTTTTCCAATAACCAAAACAATAATAACGACCCTTTCATCAATTACTTCATACGCAAGCCTATATCCTGCCGTTTTGAGTTTTATTTTATAGACTGTATCAAATCCAACCAGTTTGTCTTTAGAAACTTTTGGGTTTTCTAGTCTCTCTTTCAGTTTCTTTTTGAACTGCTCCTTGATAGTCTCACCCAAATTTTTCCACTCTTTGAGCGCTTGCGGGTGAAATTCTAATTCATAGCTCATCAAGCGTCACTTTGACAGGAGTATAGACTTCGCTTTGTCTGCTTGTGACTTCTTTTGAAAGCATATAATCATCCAGCATCGCCATGAGTTTTTCATACGTTTTAGAAGGAACAAGATAAGCACTCGCCACATTGTGATTTAGGATAGCTACAACCTCTTCGCCTGCATTTTCAAGAATTTGCGTGGGTGATTTTTTAAGCTCGGTGATGCTTGCTGTGTAGTTGGATAAAATAGGTTGCATAATAGACACCTTTTTTAGTACTTTATTTAGTGTTTATTATACTTTTATGCGTGAATTTTGTCAAATAAAAGGTTTTCATGTAATGGTGTAAACAATAAATTTCTCTTGATTTTATAACTTTTTTTTGCCCATTTTCGCCATGGTATAATTTCATTATAAAAATATAAATAAAGGAAAAACATCATGACACCAATTGAGGCAAAACAGAATGAAATTATGGATTACTTAGGAAAACAAAAAGTGCACAGTGAGATATATCCAAGTGATTTCAAAATAGAATATGATGAGTTTAAGAGCCACATCAATAAAATGGAAGATATGGAGTATATTAATAAAGGACGTTGGTTTCAAAGTGATAATTTATATATTTTCAATGGTTTAACATTCGATGGGCGAAATTTTCTTCAAAATAATGATTCTAAAATTGAAAAAAAGGAACTAACCTATAAATATTGATGGAAATTTGCCAAAAGATAACAAAGCCATTATACGTTCACTTTAAACATTAGGAAAACTCCTTACACACGTAGGTGGATATAAGAGGTAATGAGAATAAGGGTATTAACACTTTGCAGGTAAAGCTTTTCAGCCTTACATGCACATATGTAGATTATCCCTCTCTTAGGGCTTTAGCGATAAGTTCTATCGGATTTTTAAAGATAGCATCGACTTTTTGACCGTGCATTGCATCGCCCAGTTGCATACGACAGGCGCTACACTCAGCACTCACGTATTCAGCCCCTGTCTCTTTAATCATTGCGGCTTTTGGAAGTCCTGCAGCTTTGGCAAAACGGTAGTTTCCTGTTTGCATCGTCACACCACCAAAACCACAACAGCGGTTCGGGTCGCTCATCTCTTTCATCACATAATTTTGTGAGAGTAAGTTTCGTGGCTCTTTCCAAACACCTTGCATTTTGCGTGCATGGCATGGGTCGTGATAGGTTACAGCATCGCTTTGTTTGGCTTTGGTTGCCAAAATCTCAGCTAAATTGGTCTTTTTCTCTAGGTATTCCGTTGCCATAAAAATGTGTGGAGCAATCGCTTTAGCCCTTGCTTGCCACTCAGGTTGGTCGTGGAAAAAGTGAATGTAGTCTGCTTTGATCATCGCACTACAGGTCGCTTCGGGAATGATGATGGCATCGAGTTCGTTTACAAAACCTTCGATGTACTCGATGTTAAATTTTGCGAGAAAGTCCACGCTATCAAAATCACCTGTGAAGTATTGAGGTGCGCCACAGCATTTTTGTTGTTTTATAAGGTAAGCATCCATCTGTAACTCTTTTAAAATCTCTAAAAGCGACTTACCGATGTCAGTGTACATGTAATTGGCTAAACAACCGATGAAAATGCCCACTTTGCCTTTGCCACCGTTTTTAATCACATCGGGATGAGAATTTAAAAAGGTCTTTTTGGCAAGACTTGGGAAAAGTCTGTCCATCTTAATGATGGGAAAATTTCGCATGTACATGGAGCTTTTTTTCTCCACGATTTTAAAGCCACAGGTTTGAAACATGTAACCAAAACGAGCGAGAACATCCATAATGTTACGGTTGCGAAGCAAGAAGAAGGCGAGCTTTTTGTACCACGCTAATCCAAATTTTTTGCGGATGTCATTGCGTGCTTGCTCAATGAGCATATCGACAGGCAAATCATTCGGACAGACATCAACGCAGTTGGTACATAAAAAACAGCTCTCAAAAATGTTTTTAGCATTTTTGTCGAGTTCGAGTTCACCTCGTTGGTACGCGCCAAGAAGGTCTAAAAAACCTCTAGGAGAAGTTACTTCATCACGGTTTACTTCGTGAATCGTACAAACAGGAATACACTTACCACACTTAACACACGCATCGCTCGTTACATTAAAATTAAACATCTGTTACACCGTTTTACTGAAGCGTCGTTTGTCTTCAGGGATTTTTTGGAGGTACGCATCAAAAGGCATCACGATATTGCGAATGAGCAGTGTGCCTGTGGTATTGACTAAAATCTTTTTACCCACTTTATCGATAACCACTAAATCTTCTTCAACAAATGGAGCAAGTGCTGATATGGCATCTGCAAAATAGTCAAAAAAGTCAATGCCAAACGCTTGTTCAATGCCAGCGATGTTGAGTTTAAAGTTACTCATCATCTCCATGATGACTGCTTTTCTAAGCACATCATCATCATTTAAAACAAGTCCACGATGCACAGGCAACACACCCGCATCAATGGCTTTTTCGTACTCATCCATCTCTTTGAAGTTTTGAACATAGTGTTTCAAACCCTCACCGATGCTTGTCAAACCAATACCAATTAAGTCTGCGCCACCTTTAGTGGTATATCCTTGGAAGTTACGGTGCAACTCGCCTTTTTCAATGGCTAAGAAAAGCTCATCATCAGGCTTTGCAAAGTGATCCATTCCGATCATTTTATAGCCGTTAGACTCCAAATAATCAATGGTATAACGCATAATGGCAAGCTTAATACTCGGATGTGGAAGCGTTGTCTCATCAATTTTACGCATCGATTTTTTCATCCACGGCACGTGTGCGTAGTTAAAGACAGCTAAACGTGTTGGATCAAGCGAGACGG
This sequence comes from Pseudomonadota bacterium, assembly GCA_017860615.1. Lineage (GTDB taxonomy): Bacteria > Campylobacterota > Campylobacteria > Campylobacterales > Sulfurospirillaceae > Sulfurospirillum. The sequence continues at coordinate 100,284 of JAGDMU010000010.1, forward strand.
CTAAACGAAGCGTTTCTTGAAAACTCTCAAAGGTTTGGTACGGAAGTCCGTAAATCAAGTCCATGTTAATCGACTTAATGCCAGCCTCTTTTGCCATTTTTACGGCATTGCCCGTAACATCATACGGTTGGATGCGATGGATCGCTTTTTGAACCTCATCGTTAAAGTCTTGCACACCATAACTAATGCGGTTAAAACCATTATTGGTTAAAACATCCAGTTGTTCTTTGGTTAAAAAGCGAGGGTCGATCTCACAGCTTATTTCAGCGTCTTTAGCAAAGTTTTTGAAATAACGTTTGATAGCTCCAATAATGCGCTCTAACTGTGCTGTGTTAAAAAAGGTCGGTGTACCACCACCAAAATGCATCTGAATCACTTCACGAGAGGTATCGAGGTGCTTGGAGAGCAATTCAAGTTCGCGCTCTAAATAGTCTATGTAACGCTCTTTTTTATCTTCTTTACTTGTGTAAACAACGTTACAACCACAGAAGTAACAGGCGCTTCGACAAAAAGGAAGGTGAAAATATAAGGAGAGTTTACGGTTTTTGTCTTGGGTTGCCAAGATACTCTCATAACTTTTTGCAGTAAATCCTTCATGAAACTCTGGAGCCGTTGGGTAACTCGTGTACCTAGGACCCGCTTTGGAGTACTTGGCAAATTTCTCAAAATCAATCATGCTTCATCCTAGCGCTCTATCGCGCTGATAATACTCGCCCCTTCAGGCAAATAGAGATCTTTGAGGTCTAAAAAGAGATTTGGATGATCTTTTTTGATCTTTTTGACCAATTTATCAAAATCTACCTCGTTCTTTTTACTCTTTTTGATCTCTTCCATAGCCACCGTCCAAACATCTTGAAAATCAAGTGGCAAGTGCTGCAAGATACTTTTTTCAAGTTTAAGAAAAAGTGTCTCCTGCTCCGCTTTTTTAAAATGCTCTATCATTTTAGTCAGTGTATCAATAGAAAGGAGTGCATGAAGCTTTTGCTTCTCATCATACACTAACCATGGCTCTTTGGCATTGTCCCATGAACCATTTTTAAGGCGTAAAAGCTTGGTGATTTCATCCTCACTTGGCACTATCTCTAAAACCGTTTGTTCTTTCTGTTTGGTTGGGCTTAAATTTTTAGAAATTTTTTCTATCATCTTAAACTCTTTTTTTCGTTTTTTAAATTCCATTAGTTGTTTCTGTGCCTATCAAGCCATACCATAACAGCTTTTTGGGCATGAAGACGATTCTCTGCCTCATCAAAAATCTCATCGGCATATGCTTCAAAGACACTCTCACTCACTTCATAGTCACGGTACGCTGGTAAGCAGTGTAAAAACATCGCATCTTTTTCTGCCAAGCTCATCATCGCATCATCGACCATATACCCTTGGAAGGCTTTCACACGCGCCGCTTTTTCCGCTTCTTGTCCCATCGAAACCCATGTGTCTGTGGTGACAACCGTAGCACCTTTGATAGCCTCTTTTGGGTCATTGCCGATTTTAATGATCGCACCACTCTCTTTTGCAAAGGCAAGCGCTTCTGCTAAAATCTGAGCATCCACTTCGTACCCTTTTGGAGTTGCTATGCGAAGCTCAAAGCCCAATTTTGAAGCGAGCATAAGCCACGAATGGGTCATATTGTTGCCATCACCTACGTACGCAACGATAGGATTTTTATCTTTTTTATACTCTACCATCGTAAGATAGTCTGCCATCAGTTGTACAGGGTGGTATGAATCACTTAGACCGCTGATAACAGGTACTTTAGAGTACGCTGCAAACTCTTCGAGTGTGCTTTGTGCAAACGTACGAATCATCACCATATCGACCATACGGCTAATGACACGTGCAGTATCTTTCATAGGTTCACCACGTCCGAGTTGTAAGTCATTGGAAGAGAGGAACAGACCCACACCTCCAAGCTGATGAATACCCACTTCAAAACTGACACGTGTTCGGGTACTGCTTTTTTCAAAAATCATCCCTAAGGTTTGATTTTCAAGATACGGTTTATATTTACCTTTTTTGGCCTGTTTTTTAATTTTAATCGCCAAGTCGATGATCTCTAAAATCTCTTCTTTGCTGTAATCTTTCAGTGTTAAAAAATGTCTCATCCTATCTTCTCCTTAATACTTCTGCTACTTCTTTTGCGTGGTAACTGATGATAATGTCAGCCCCAGCACGTTTAAAAGCGATCATCGTCTCCATCATCACGCGCTCATAATCAATCACCCCTGCTTTACCTGCGGCCTTGAGCATCGCGTACTCACCACTCACGTTATAAACACACAAAGGGGTCGAGGTCGCATTGCGTACATCACGGATGATGTCTAAATACGCAAGAGCTGGTTTAACCATCAAAATGTCCGCACCTTGCATCTCATCTTCCACGGATTCGGCTATCGCTTCTCTACGATTTGCTGGATCCATCTGGTAGGTTTTACGATCGCCAAAGCTTGGAGCAGATTCTGCTACATCACGGAACGGTCCATAATAGGCACTGGCAAACTTTGTCGAGTAACTCATGATTGGTAAGTTTACAAAACCTTCGCTATCCAGCGCTTCGCGTAATGCTTCGATCATACCGTCCATCATACCACTTGGTGCTATCATATCTGCACCCGCATGAGCGTGAACAAGGGCTTGTTTGGCTAAAATTTCGAGTGTTGCGTCGTTGTTGACACTCTCATGTTCGATGTCTAAAATGCCACAATGTCCATGATCTGTAAATTCACAGAAACAAAGATCGGTGACGACAAACATATTTGGATACGCTTTTTTAACGGCTTTGATGGTACTTGCGATAATGCCATGCTCGCACAATGCGTCGCTTCCCACACTGTCTTTCACCTCAGGAATACCAAATAAAATAATCGAATTAATACCGAGTTCTTGTAACTTTCCACACTCTTTAACAATCTCATCAATGCTCATCTGGTACACACCAGGCATCGAGCTAATCTCTTTTTTAATGCCTTCACCACTTTTAGCAAATAACGGATAGATAAAATCGTCCATACTCAGTGTTGTTTCGCGCACCAGAGAGCGAAGTGTTGCATTCATTCTCAGTCTTCTAAATCTTTTAAACATTCTTTTGCCTTATCTTGGTTAAAATGGCGAGTGCCTAAATGGTACTCATGTTATAAAAAGTAGTGATTTTAGCATAACTGGATATAAAAGAAAATGAAAATAGAAATTTCCGAGGTTGCGAACCTCCCATCGCGTTTTGGGACGTTTAAAATCCAATCATTTAAGGAAGGCATTAAAGAGCATCTTGTGGTATTTAAAGAGCCTTTAGGAGAGATTCCGTTGGTGCGTGTGCACAGTGAATGTTTGACAGGTGATAGCATGGGGAGTCTTAAATGTGACTGCCGCGATCAGCTTGAGTTTGCGCTTGCTACCATTGAAAAAAATGGCGGTATGGTGATTTATTTACGTCAAGAAGGCCGAAATATAGGGCTTCTTAATAAAGTCAATGCGTATGCTCTGCAAGACAAAGGGTTTAATACCATTGAAGCCAATCATCAACTGGGCTTTCTAGACGATGAACGAACCTATGAAATGGTCGAATTTGTCTTAGAGTATTTTAACATTAAAAAAATCAAGCTTCTTACCAATAACCCTAAAAAAATTGAGAGCTTGAAAAACATTGAAATTGTCGAACGAATCCCTGTTGTTATTCCTTCCAATAAGTTTAACGAAGGGTATTTGAAAACCAAAAAAGAGCAGATGGGACACCTTTTTTAGGAGTGAACATGATACGCGCTGCGACAGTCGAAGATGCTGGCGTCATTGACAAACTTTTGACACAATTAGGCTATGCAGAAACGCTATCGTTTCTTCCCAAACGCATTCAAGCGTTACTAGAACATCCTGATGCGATGCTTTTTCTTTATGAATCTGAGGGCAAAGTTGTTGCCCTTCTCTCTTTACATCTCATTCCCCAAATTGCTCTTTTTGGCTCATTTTTGCGTATCAGTTATTTTATTGTGGATGAAAAGGTACGTTCACAAAAAATAGGCGCAGAATTTGAAGCTTTAGCAACACAGATCGCTAAAGAGAAAGAGTGTGATCGCATCGAAGTGCATTGCCATGAAAGACGAAACGATGCACACCGTTTTTACGAGCAACACAGGTACATTGAGTCTCCCAAATATTTTGTCAAACAGATCACATTTAAAAGGAGTTATGATGTTCAAAGAGTTTAAAAACTTCCTTATCAAAGGCAATGTTGTTGATATGGCTGTGGGGTTTATTTTTGGTGCCGCGTTTGCAACGGTTGTGAAATCTTTGGTCACCAACATTATTATGCCACCCATTGGACTACTGCTTGGAAATGTTGATTTTTCATCGCTCTTTATTGCGCTGGATGGTAAAACATATGCTTCATTAGCGGATTTAGATAAAGCGGGCGCTCCTGCTATCAAGCTGGGTATCTTTTTTAACGACATCACCTCATTTGTCATTTTAGGTTTTGTTATGTTTATGATGATTAAGGGATATAACAGACTCATGGTCAAAGAAGAAGCACCAGTAGAAGCTGCTCCTACAACAAAAGAGTGCCCTGAATGTGGGATGAACATTCCCTTACATGCTAAAAAGTGCCCGTACTGTCACTCTTACCTGTAAAAGATTTCAAGGCGAGCCTTAACTCGCCTTGATATAACTTATGCTTTTAAATTTGCGTTAGCAAAATCCCAATTGACAAGATTTTTTAAGAAAATATCCAAATAATCTGCGCGCTTGTTTTGGTAATCAAGATAGTAAGCATGTTCCCAAACATCCACCGTTAAAATTGCCTTTTGATCATGAGCGAGGGGTGTATCGGCATTGGCAGTTTTGGTGATTTTCAGTTTTCCACCCTCCAGTACAAGCCACGCCCAACCGCTACCAAATTGTGTCAATCCAGCATTTTTAAACGCGTCAACAAATGCTTCATAGCTTCCAAAGTCTTCATTGATCTTTGTAGCAATTGCACCGCTTGGAGCGCCACCTCCACCTTTTTTCATAGAGTTCCAGTAAAAGGTGTGATTCCATACCTGAGCAGCATTGTTAAAAATACCCACTTTTTCTGGGTTGTTAGCAACCGTTACAATAATTTTCTCAAGGCTTGCTTCAGCAAGTTCACTTCCTTGAATCAGATTGTTTAGATTGGTGACATAGGTTTGATGATGCTTTCCATGATGAAAAGAGAGTGTGTTAGCTGTGATATAAGGTTCTAGTGCATTAGCTTCGTAAGGAAGCGCTGGTAAAGTAATAGCCATAAAAACTCCTTTGTCTAAAATTTAATCTCATTCCATTCTACAGCTTCTTCATAAATGAATGGTAAATCTATCGAGTTAATTGTATTGACTTAGGTCATTGAATTTTTTACCAAACCAATGAATAATATAAGCTTATATTTACTTTATACAGGAGAATTAGATGCGAAGAACCATCAAACGACAATTAGCCTTGGTCTCGATTGTTGTTGTTTTTGTAGCGTTGCTACTTGGCATCAAAACCATGATGGATGGGCAGAGTAAACTGCGAAACATTCATGATTTGCAAAGCATTGTCACACTCTCAACCAGCATTAGTTTGTTTGTTCATGAGAGTCAAAAAGAGAGAGGTACAAGTGCAGGATTTATCGGCTCAAAAGGTCAAAAATTTGCAGATAAATTAGCGCCTCAACGTCAACTCACCGATAAAGAACGACATCGCTATCAAGAAGCATTACAAGCAATTGACCTTAAGCGCTATCCACAATCCCTTGGCGATAAAATCAAGACAATTGACGAAATGCTCCAAAAACTTCCTTCCATTCGTAATCGTGTTGATAGCCTCAGCATCAGCGCTCCAGAACAGGTTGATTATTACACACTTCTAAATAAACACCTTTTGGATATTGTTGCTTCTACTGCCGTGCTCTCTTCTGATACAGAGATCGTAAAACAACTGGGCGCTTACGCAAACTTTCTAAAAGCTAAAGAGCGTACAGGCATCGAAAGAGCTGTTCTTTCAAATACGTTTGCAGCGGGTGCTTTTGCTCCTAACATGTTCGTTAAGCTTATTACACTTGTCTCAGAGCAAGTCTCTTATAGTGACTCTTTCTTAGGGACAGCCTCACCTACTTCGATTGCTTTTTATGAAAAAACTATGCGCAATCCCCTTGTAGCGGAAGTTGAAAAAATGCGTCATATCGCCATCGAAAAAGCAAATGTAGGCAATTTTGGTGTTGATGCAACCCATTGGTTTGAGACCATTACCAATAAAATAAACTTACTCAAAGAGGTAGATGACGCACTCGCACAAGAGATTTTAACTTCACTCACCATGCTGAAAAGTAGTGCGCAAAAACAAATGCTTGTTGAGGGTGGTGGGCTTGTTGTGATGACTCTGTTTATTGTCATTTTACTTTATGCGACATTTCAAGATGTTATTCGTACCATTACAACTTCAGGCAAAAAACTTGAATCCATCGCATCCAATCTTGATCTCACACAATCCTTAGCACTTGAAAGTGACAACGAAATCTCCGATACTATGAAACAGGTTCAAAAACTTATTTTTAATTTTAAAGAGTCCATTGGCAAAGCGCTCGATACGTCTAACCAAAGCGTTGAAGCGAGTAATTCACTCAGCAACGTTTCTACGAATCTTGCTTCTAATATTGAAGAACAAAACCGATTTATTCATACGATTCAGCAAGAGATGCAGTCACTCAAAGATAAAGAGATGGCAATGAAAGAGATGTCTTTTAAAACCTTTGGTGACCTTGAGCAGACAAAAGAGGTTTTAGAAGCGTTTGTCACCAATATGAGTAAAGTGGTCGAACTCATCTCCCAAAGTGCTCAAAAGCAGCATGAACTTGGGGGAAAAGTCAATTCACTCTCAAGCCAAGCGACACAAATCAAAGATGTTCTAGGGATTATTGGTGATATTGCCGATCAAACGAATCTTTTAGCGCTTAATGCCGCTATTGAAGCAGCGCGAGCGGGTGAGCATGGTCGTGGCTTTGCTGTTGTTGCCGATGAAGTACGAAAGTTAGCAGAACGTACCCAAACATCGCTTTCGGACATCAGCACGACAACCAACGTCATCGTTCAAACCATTCACGATGTTACCTCAGAGACAGAGAGTATCTCTCAATCTTTTTACCATCTCTCCAAAGAGACCAATACGCTTATTTTAGATTCACAAAACACCTCTGAAAAGCTCAGCAACACCATCAAGATATCACAACAACAAACGTCTGAACATACAGCTGTTGCACAAACAGTCGAAACGTTTATGAAACATATTGATGACGTTACAACACTCTCAGAAAACAACAATGCCTTGGGTGAAAAAGTTAAAGATATTTCGAAGCACCTTTCAGGAAAAGCGGAAAGTGCCAACATCGAACTCAGACGATTTCGCATCCATTGATTCATCACATGTAAGCCCACACAGGGCTTACATGCAGCAATTTAAAATATTAATTGCCCATTAATCGCCATTTGGGTAGGATATACCTTTAAATCATACAAAAGGTTTTTAGGCAATGGCTGCATATTCGCTTCCTGATACATTTTGGCAACAGGTCGACACATTTACGACACTTTTGCTTCAGTACAACCAAACTCACAATATCTCAGGTGCTAAGAGCAAAGAGGTAGTGCTTAAAAATGTTGAAGATAGCATCTATCCATTACAGTATTTAAATCTCCATGAAATCAAAAATGCCATTGATATTGGAACAGGAGCTGGGTTCCCAGGGCTTCTCCTCGCATTAGCACTTCCAGATGTTCACTTTACGCTTTTTGAACCTATCGCCAAAAAAAGTGCCTTTTTGCACCTTGCCAAAACAACATTGGAACTTAAAAATGTCGATATAACCACCAATAGAGTTGAAAAGGTCACTCCTTTCCAGGTTGATCTCATCAGTTCACGTGCCGTCACCAATACCAAAATGTTGGTAAAATTATGCAAAACCTTTATTGATCCTAATACAACCCTTCTTTTTTATAAGGGTGAATTGGTGGAAGAGGAGATTAAAGGGCTCAAAAATTGCCATGTTTACCAACGTGACAAACGCTATTATCTTGTGATGAAGGATGTTGATGCTGCTTAAAATTGCACTTTTTGCTGTTATAATTTTTCTAATATATATCTTTTTTTTCAAAAACAGCCGTAAAGAAGAAATTAAAAAAAATGCTTCTAAAAGAGTCTTAGAAGGGGAAACGATGGTTGAGTGCCAAGCGTGTTCCACTTTTATCAGCCATAAAGAGGCAATCATCAAAGATGGCCTTTTCTTTTGCTCGAAAGAGTGTGCGAGGTTACCCTAATGTTACTCATTGGTCACGAACTTATCCCTAGCGAGCCTTTTTACCGTGTTGTCTCTACGCAAGAGATTGCCAAAACACCTCCACAAGCGGTGGTTATGTTTGATTTTGATCCCACATTATCAGCCTATTGTGTCGAGAACAATGTTTCATTTGCTTTGCATGTAAAGCACATTAAGGAGCTTATTTTAGCAAATGCCTTAGGTGCTTCATATTTTGTTGTCGATAAAGGCTTAGCACTGCATGCGCAAAAAATTGCCGATGATTACCTTTTTGATGGCAAAGTTTTGCTTTTAGGCAATGATGACAACGAGATTGAATTTGCAGCATCTCATGCCATTGATGGCATTTTATTTGAGAAAGGAATTAGATCACTTTAGATCATGAACGTATGAGCAAAAACCATTATTTTATCCTTGCTTTTACCATTACCTTCCTCTATTGGATTTTAGATGCCTACACGAGTGCATCACTTTATGGTTCATCCCTCATTGATGAAATTTTGCTTCAAACCCCTAATACGCTTATTTTTATTAAAATTTTAACGGCTGGGCTTATGTTTACACTCAGTCTCACACCTCTCTTTTTCACAAAGCGTGTGCAAAAAAATGCCAAAGCGCCCCTCAATGAATTTGGAGAGTTGCAACGTGTGGCTGACATTCTTTTTTCCTCACTTTCAACCAAGATCAATGTTATTAAAGCACTTGAAATCCTTGAAGAGATTTTACACTTGGAAGCGAGTCTTCTTTTTATCTACAACAAAGAGACCTTGACGCTGTATAACGAAAACGAGTTTATCAAAGCCTTTTTTCGTTCCAAAGAGATCTTACCTTTTCGCATCTCAACCACACGCAGTACGGTTGAAGAATTTGCCGTCAACTGCTATGTTGAAAAACGTGCAACATCCGAGGTAAGCGTTAAAATGGATAAAAAACAGATAACCCTTTTTAGTTTTGCCTTGCAAGAACAGCGCAGTGAAACAGCTTTGGGTAGTTTAATGCTTGCAAGCCATGATGCAAAATTTGTGGAACACAATCGTGCTCTGATTGAGAAATTTACACAAATGCTCACTTTCGCACTCTCTATCGCGGCAAAAAAAGAGCTTTTACAAAGCCTGAATAGTCAATATTCCAGTGATACAACCAGCCATTTTGACAAAGTCCTAAACATTATCAATTTTTCCAAAGTACAAGAGCATATCGACTATGAATTTAAACGCCATAAACGTTATCATACTGCCCTCACTCTGGTACTGATAGATATTACTATGCTCAAAAACCTTACCAAAGTATTTCCAGCCGAAGTGGTTATGGCATTAAAGAAAGATTTTATACAGTTGGTGAAAAAAAATACACGTGAAGTCGATATTTTCGGCAAATGGACCAACGATCAGTTCGCACTGATTTTACCTGATGTTGATTTTCGTGCAGGTCAAAGAGTGGCTAAAAAGCTCCAAACTATTTTAGAAGAGACGAAGTTTCCCAGAGTAGGAAAAATAAGTTGCAGTTATGGCATCACATCACTTTCACCCAAAGATACCGTTGGCAGTTTTAAAGCCAGAGCCGAGAGTGCCCTTGTCTCAGCTTCCACAAAAGAAGGCAATGCCATTGAAGTCAAACTTCAAACAACAGAGTTAAATCACAACGCGTTTTAAAGCAGGATAGAGTTTCGTCATTATCTCATAGCTGATGGTGTGAAACTGCCTTGCCAAAGGATTGGCATCTTCAAACATACACACCTTAGAGGCATCGCCACCAAGGCAAAAACTGTCCATAGACATACGACCTTTCGTTAAACTGCCATCTGCCATCGCTATCGGCTCAAAACCATCAAAACGGAAAAATCCATCCCCGTAGCCAATGTCATACGTTGAGATAAGTTCATCTTCTTTCGCCTCATAAATTCCACCATAACCTACACGTTCACCTTTTTTAAGCACACGAGAACTCAGTTTTTCTGCCCATAAAGCAAGAACAGGTTTAAGATCGTATGTAGCAATTAAAGGATCAAGTGTAGTGTAGCCGTACATCGCTATGCCAGACCTTGCATAGTCATCATCGCCTATAGTGTCTGTGCGAAGCAGTGCTGCTGAGTTACAGGAGTGAAATGCAGTCTTAGGTAAACCATAGTGTTCAATCAGAGCTTTAATACGTTTCTTAGCACGCTCAAAATTAGCTCTCTGCCAGAAAAATTCACTGCTTAACTCATCCGCACTTCTAAAGTGGGTAAAAACACCCCTCAAACGTAACTTTTTAGCATGAATAAGTGCGAGTGCCTCATCAATCTGCTCTTCTTTAATCCCATTGCGGTGCATCCCTGAATCAATGCTCAGGTGAATGGAAGTGCCATCAGGTAAAGCTTGAAGTGCCTCATAAGAGTGAGCTGCAAGTGAAATGGAAGCAGAAAGGGGTTTAGCAGTTGGATGATCCACTAAAACTAAAACCTCTTCAAAAAGATCAGCAATACGCTCTGCTTCTTCGATATTTTTAACCGCAGCTCTGCTTAAGCCGTACTGTGAAGCAAGAGAAGCCATAAGTCTCAGGTCATGCCCATAAGCGTTGTCTTTTAAAACTGCCATGAGCTTTGTTTTGCCCCCAGCCTTCGCGCACAAAAGATCAAGATTGTGAAAAAAGTGCGCTTTATTAATTGTAATAAATGCCATATTTCTACGCTTTCACCCCAAGGTTACGGATTACAAAACCACGAATTTTACGGGCTTGGTAATCAAGTTTATAAAAATGCTCATACACTGTTTTTGCATCCAAAGTCGGATGAGCCGAAAAATCAAAGGCAATACCATTTTTGTCTTTTGGAACCGTAGCATCCATGTAAGCCATGAACGCATCTCTCGCTTCGATAAGTTTTGTAAGCTCTTTATCAATCTCTATTTCATTTGGATTCATTATACGTATGCCTTATTTTTCTGCCAAAATCTGCATCTTGTCGCCAACCATTTCTACGTAAAGTTCTTTTTCGCCTTTGGAGGAGAACGAAGGACTTTTATAGGTTTGAAAGAAGGAGATTTTAAAAAGTTTACGATCATCCAGCGTTGGATAAGGAGCAACGCTCATATGTTCAAACAAAATGGTTTTGTTCTCTTTTCGAGAAAATATCTGTTTTTTCATATTTGAAAATTGTACTTTTCCTGATCCATCGGACTTTTTGAAATCATTGGAATAAAAGTTCAAATATGCATTAATATCATTGACTTTCCATGCACGTTGCCATTTGTAGACTTCGGTCAAAATCGTAGCAACATTTTCACGTGTCATCTTAGGAATTTTACTCTCACCAATAATGATCATTGCACTCTCTGCATTAATCTCAGTATCAAGTGTTAAAAGATTGTTGTTTTCAAATGCAACACATCCTTTGGTACGATCATCACGATCTTTACCATCAATTGGCATACCGTGAATCCAAATACCATCACCATTTTTTCCTCTAAGAACATCAAATAAATTTGGATAAGAGAGCACGAATGCTAATGGTCCATAGAACTGATCCATCGGCTTAAAGCGTTTTGTAATTTCATAAACACCTATAGGCGTTTTGAGATCACCTCGTTTAACTTTGTCTCCACTTTTACCCATAATAACATCGTGAGTTCTAATCAGTTTTAAACCATCATCTTCATTGTGATAGACTTCACAACGCTTTTTATCTTTTTCACACACGATGAGAGACTCAACATCTTCATAGTAACCATAACTAACATCTACACCTTTAAGCTGCTTTAGCCAGTAATCACGTGACATTGACTCTTTCTCACTTGGAGCTTTAAGCTTTGCTTGTTTTTTTTGACCCAACTTAACGATAGGTTCCTTAGGCTCTTCTTTCTCTTTTTTAACCTCTTTAACAGGCACTTCTTTAACCTCTTTGGATTCAAACTCTTTTTTGAGAAAATCCTCTACAGCATTGATGCCTTTGGTTTTGTAAATTTTATAAATATCTTCAGCTGTTGCTGCATACAGCGCAAAAGCACACAGAGATAAAAAGACAAGATAGCGCATACATCCCCTCTTAATAGACTTCAATACAACCATGCATCTAGAAGTCTAATACAATTTTTGGAGCCTATTTTATAAAAAAATCACTTAAGACCTCCTCTTTTTATCAAACAAAAATTGATTTTCTTTTTTTACGTATCTTTTAAAATTCTTTGGCTAAGATGGATTAATTTCAATAAAAGATGCGCCCATGTCCTTAGAACTCATTTTGGCTTCTTGTATCGTCGCTCTACTGGTGATTCTCCTACCCACACTTTTTCTACTCAGTCAGAAATTGGGACCTTCCAACGTTGGCAACAAAGCTAAAAACAGCGTGTATGAAAGCGGCATTAGCTCTCCTGTTGGCAACAGTGAAAGTCGCTTTAGCGCCAAGTTTTATCTGGTCGCTATTTTATTTGTCCTTTTTGATGTGGAAATTGTCTTTATGTTCCCATGGGCGGTCAATGTCAGAGAACTCTCTTTTTTAGGGCTTTTTGAGATGTTCACGTTTATTGGGCTGCTTTTGTTTGGACTCATTTACATCTACCGTATTAAGGCACTCTCATGGCAGTAGGAGCAGAAGCAATTTTTGGCGAAAGCCTCATCACCACCAAACTGGACAGTGCTATTTCATGGGCGAGAGAATCTTCCATGTGGCCTTATATCTTTGGAACTGCCTGTTGCGCGATCGAGTTTATGAGTGTGGCGAGCAGCAAATACGACATCTCCCGTTTTGGTGCCGAAGTCGTGCGTTTTTCCCCACGCCAAGCCGATCTGCTTATCATTGCAGGAACGATTAGCTACAAACAAGCCCCTATTTTGAAAAAGATCTACGACCAGATGAGTGAACCTAAATGGGTCATTAGTGCTGGGGCGTGCGCGTGCAGTGGGGGATTTTACGATAACTATACCACCATGCAAGGTATTGATAGCATTATCCCTGTGGACGTTTATGTCGCAGGCTGTCCTCCGCGTCCTGAAGCATTTTTAGATGCTCTTTTGGAAATTCAAAAAATTCAAGCAACCCAGAGTCTTTTAGAAGACCGTGCCAAACGCGTTTTTAAAGGAGTGCTTGATGCCTAAAGCCTTTAAAACACTTTTTCAAGAGCACTATAGCATCGATAGTTATGGTGCATACATTCTCCCAAAAGAGCTTATTTTGCAAGCATTACAGATACTTTTGGAAAAAGACAACTATACATTTTTGGTCGATATGACCGCCGTGGATTATCTGAATCAAAAAAATCACCCTGAGCGTTTTGCGATTGTCTATCTTTTACGCGATCACAATTTTCAAAACCTCATCACACTTAAGACCTACATTGACAGCTCGCTTGCAACACAAAGCATTACATCGTTATTTAAAAGTGCCAATTGGGCTGAGCGCGAAATTTGGGACCAATATGGGATCCATTTTAAAAACCATCCTAATTTAAAGCGCATCCTCAATCACAAAGAATTTGTAGGGCATCCTTTGCGCAAAGACTACCCCATCACCCAAGGGCAACTCTGTCATAAAAGTGATGATTTGATGGATGAGATGACCCCAAGGCTTAAAACCAAAGGCTACTCTTCACAAGAAGAGCTAATGTTTCTCAATCTAGGACCTGCACACCCTGCAAGCCATGGAACGATTCGTACCTTTGTAGCACTCGATGGTGAGAACATCACATGTGCGGTGAGTGAGATCGGCTACCTCCACCGAGGTTTTGAGAAGTCGTGTGAAAACCATACGTACAATCAGATTATTCCTTATACCGACCGCCTAAATTACTGCTCCGCCATTATGAACAACATCGGTTTTGCTCATGCCGTTGAAGGCATTTTAGGCGTTGATTTGCCAGAGCGCGCTAAGTTTATTCGCGTTATCATTGGTGAGCTTTCACGCATCATCGACCATCTGGTCTGTTTAGCCGCTATTTTGGTCGATATGGGCGCACTCACCAATTACTGGTATCTTTACAATCCACGCGAAAAAGTCTATGACCTCCTCTCAAAACTAACAGGTGCTCGTCTGACAAACTCATACATGCGTATCGGTGGCATGAGCCACGACTTGTATGATGGTTTTGAAGACGACCTCAAGGCCTGCCTCAAAGAGATCGAACAAGGAGTAGGAGAAGCGCTTAAACTCATTGAACACAACCGCATTTTCCACGATAGAACGCAAAATGTAGGCATTATCACCAAAGAAGATGCCATCAACCGTGGTCTTAGTGGTCCCAATCTTAGGGCAAGCGGTGTTCCTTATGACCTTAGAGTCACTGCACCGTATTATCACTATGAAACATTTGAATTTGACATCGCCCTAGGAAGTGTCGGAGACGTGTACGATAGAATGATGGTACGTTTTGAAGAGATACGCCAAAGTACACGCATTATCCATCAAGCGATGCAACGCTTACCTGGAGGGGCTATTTGTGTGGAAAATCATGCCATCTCGTTACCGCCTAAAAAAGAGGTGTATGGCAATATCGAAGGGTTAATGAATCAGTTTAAACTCATCTACGAAGGCGTTAAAGTGCCGCCAATGGAGTATTACCGAGCGATTGAGGGTGCTAATGGCGAGCTTGGCTTTTTCATCATCAGTGATGGCAGTGGCACACCGTATAAAGTCAAAGTAAGACCGCCTTGTTTTTACGCGATGGCAGCCTACCCTCGTTTAATTGAGGGAAGCATGATCGCCGATGCCGTCTTAACCTTAGGAAGCCTTAACATTATCGCAGGGGAGTTGGATCGATGAATACCTTTTCATTCAATCACGAAAATGAAGAAAAATTTAATGCTCTCTTAACACGCTACCCCGATAAAAGCTCCCTCATGTTGCCTTCTTTATGGATGGCACAGTACCAAGAAGGGTGGATCAGCTTAGATGCGATGCAATACATTGCCAAAAAACTAGAGTGCTCTGCGATGGATGTTTACTCTGTTGCTTCATTTTACACGATGTTCAACCTTCAACCCATCGGAACATACCATTTGCAACTGTGTAAAACGCTTTCGTGTATGTTGGCAGGCGCTAAGACTTTACA
Organism: Pseudomonadota bacterium; assembly: GCA_017860615.1. Lineage (GTDB taxonomy): Bacteria > Campylobacterota > Campylobacteria > Campylobacterales > Sulfurospirillaceae > Sulfurospirillum. The sequence goes on from JAGDMU010000010.1 coordinate 115,599, forward strand.
AGAGCATTTGCAAAATCGTCTGGGCATCAAAGCGGGGCAAACCAGCGAAGATGGTAAATTTACCCTCTCTTTGGTTGAGTGCTTAGGCTCGTGTGGTACAAGCCCTTGTATGCGCCTGAACGATGATTACATCGAAAACCTTACCATTGAAAAGCTCGATGCCCTTTTAGAGGAACTTCAAAATGGTCGTTAAACTGGTCAGTAAAAACTTTGATATCCCCGAAGCCTACACCCTAGACGTTGCGAGAGAAAATGGCAGATACGCCTCTTTAGAAAAACTCTTTTCCATGAGCCCCGATGAAGTCACCAGTGAAGTTGAAAAAAGCGGACTTCGCGGAAAAGGTGGTGGTGGAGCGCACACGGGAGAGAAGTGGCGACTCATCCCTAAAAACAATACTAAACCTGTTTACCTCGTTATCAATGCCGACGAGGGAGAACCAGGAACCTTTAAAGACCGTCAGATTTTGGAGTTTGACCCGCATTTGCTTATCGAAGGCATCATCTGCTCTTCCTACGCCATTGGCGCGCATCATGCGTATGTCTACATTCGCGGTGAGTATGTTTTTTGGATGAATCGTTTGCAACATGCCATTGATGAAGCGTACAGTGCTGGCATCTTGGGAGAACGTATTTTAGGGCATAACTACGCTTTAGAGATTACCGTTCACAAAGGTGCTGGGGCGTACATCTGTGGTGAAAAAACCGCTCTTTTAGAATCTTTAGAAGGCAAGCGCGGACACCCTAGACTCAAACCCAAAGGCAAAGAGCCTGAGTGGTTTTTTGGTAATCCAACGGTGGTGAACAATGTCGAAACCATCGCCAGTGTTCCCTACATCATCAGCGAGGGCTATGGCGCGTATCAGATGTACGGAACCAAAGAGTCCCCAGGCACGATGCTTTTTGGCATCAGCGGGCATGTGGAACGTCCAGGAGTGTATGAACTTCCTTATGGTGTGAGCATGAAAGAGGTCATTTACGACCTTTGCGGCGGCATTAAAAATGGCAAAAAGCTTAAAGCCATCATCCCAGGTGGCTCATCGGTGCAAATATTAAGAGCCGATGAAATCGAAGATATAACGTTAGACTACGAAAGCCTCAAAGCGCACGGTTCCGCTCTTGGAACAGGCGGTATGATCGTGATGGATGAGACTGTTTCCATCCCCGAAGTGATGAAAAACCTCTTTGAATTTTACCACCACGAATCCTGCGGTCAATGCACACCATGCCGTGAAGGTACGGGCTGGGTCGATCGCATCTTAGCCAAGATTTTGGCAGGGAAAGGAAGCAAAGAAGACTACCAAACCATTCTCGATGCCTGCGATATGCTCAATGGTAAAACCATCTGCGTTTTTGCACCTTCTGTTGCATTTATTGCTCAGAGTTATTTGAAAAAATTTAAAGAAGAGTTTGAAGCATTGCTCAAATAGCTTTTACTTGTAAAAACTTAAAATATATCATTTTGATATATTTTAAGTTGGCTTTTTATCTCTTTTATCAATTGCCTCTTTTGCACCTGCAGGCAACTTTGAAAAAAGCTCTTTAATACGTTTTGGCTTTGCAATCTTTTCTTCTACAATAAAATTGATCATTTCAAACATAGCATGCGCCATTTCAGGAGTGTCATCAAGGTTTAATTCATTGGGATGAACCGCATTATTTCCAATAACACGACAATAATCAAGTGCTTGCTGAATTTCTTCTGGAAGCCCTTCCCTAACTAATTTTGCAATATCTTCATTAATCTTTCCTGTATTTGTACCAAGAATTGGCATTAAATTTTGAAGTGCAAGCCTTAGAAGCGCCGATGAAGCTTTAGGCGATAAGTCTATAACACTTAATGCTTCCATATAAAGCGATTTTATCTCTTCTGGCATATCTTCATGTGGAGGAATATTTGTTGCCATAGTTGGATCAACCATCGTTTTACTCGTTGCATTCCATATCGAATTTTTATTACAATGGACGCACATGCAAAGCATATGCGTACTCAAATAAGTACCGTTACCATAATATAAAGAAAGCCATAGCTGCTTCGCATAAACATTACAATGAGGACAGTGAAATTGGTCTTTTTTAAATTCTGGTGGATAATATTTACTCATCATATCCCTTATTATGCTTAAATGTATTTATGATGAAGATTATATCTAAAAGCATTTTATTTAATAAACAACGACATATACGAAAGTCTGGCACTTTCGATTAAGAAGTCAACGCCTGGGAAGTAAGCGATAAATGTGTTTCCAATACCACCCCAAATAACGGCTATTGCGATAAACCCGATGGTAATAGGCGTAATACCTCTCAAACTTGGAACATCATCCCATTCAGACTCACATGCAGGGTAGAAGTACATCAATGCAATGAGTTTAAAGTAGTAATAAATCGAGATAAACGTCGCGATGATGCCACAGACTGCTAAGAAGGTGTAACCCGCTTCAATGGCACCTGTAAAGATGTAAAACTTACCCACAAAACCGATGGTACTTGGAATGCCTGCTAAAGAGAGCATAAAGATACTGAGCATCGCCGCCATGTAAGGATGCACGTGCGCAAAGCCTCTAAAGTCCTCGTAGGTCACACGTATGTGCTCATCGGCTGCGATGTACGAGATAAGCCCAAACGCACCCATAGCGGAGAGAAAATACGCTACCAAATAGTAAATGATGGAAGAAGAAGCACTCTCGCCTGCATAACCGATGGAGACAAAAGCGATGAGCAGATAGCCCGTATGCACGATACTTGAAGCTGCCAGCATTCGTTTGAGACTCTCTTGGATGATCGCTAAAAAGGTTCCATACAAGAGCGTTGCTAAAATAACAACGATAAACAGCGTGTCCCAAATATCGCGAATCGGGTCAAGGTCGATGAGCATCAAACGAAGTACAAACCCGAAAATTGCCACCTTAAACGTTGCCGCCATAAATGCGGTGACAGGCAGAGGCGAGCCATCGTAAACGTCTATCGTCCAGTTTTGAAACGGAAATGCGGAGATTTTAAATAAGAACGTCACTAAAACGAATGTGCCACCAATGATGATGAGCGAAACATCTTTTCCCATCAACGCATCCAGTGTTTTTCCCATATCGCCTAAAATGGTCGTACCAAGCCCTGCATAAATGAAAGCAGACCCTAAAAGAAAAAATGCCCCTGAGATGGAGCCAAGCACTAAGTACTGGTAACTCGCTTCCACACGTTTGTCATGGATTTTTTGAAAACCTATCATGACATAAAGCGCTAACGATGCGATTTCAAGCGCGATGAATGCGGTTAAGAGTTCATTGGCGTGCACTAAGAGCATCATGCCAAAAACCGAGAAAAGGAACAAGGAAAAAAACTCTTTTTTAAAGTGACGTTTCTCTTGAAAATAGTGTGTTCCAATAAGGGATGTCACCAATGCACCACTTAAAATAATGGCATCAAAATAGACTGAATAGCTGTCAACAATAAGCATTTTAGAGAAGATTTCTTGCATCGGAAACGATGTAAAAAGCTCTCCAAAATAGTAAAAATCAGCACTGAGTGCTGATAATAAGATAAGAAACGTAAAGAGAGAAAAGCGCTCCATCGAAACTTTTTCCAAAGGAGAGAGAAGCATCAACATGATAGCTCCTGCACCTACGATAATGAGTGGCAAAAGATAGCCTAGTTGTACCCATTGCATCAGTGAACTCCTACATGTAAAATGTCAAGCAGATAGTGTTGCAAGGTAGGCTCAATCTTGTATAAAAACAGATCGGGATAAACACCCATTGCCAAAATCAAGAACGCCAATGGGAAAAGTCCTACGATCTCGTGACGACTGAGATCTTTCATATGAGAGACATTGTTATCACTTTTCACCAAAATTGCCTTTTGAAAGACCCAAAACATATAACTTGCTGCCACTAAAACCGTCAGAGCAGATAATACACCAAGATAAGGGTTGTAATGGAAAATACCCAGTACGATTAACAGCTCCGCAACAAAGCCATTTGTTCCAGGAATACCGACCGTACAAAAGAGCATAATGGCAAAATAGAGCGTAAACCAAGGCGCTTTGGTCGCAATGCCTCCGAGTCCTGAAATAGAGCGAATACCCAAGTGTCGCTCCATCACACCAACTAACAAGAAAAGCCCACCCGTGGCGATAGCATGAGCAACAATTAAAAAAGCACTTCCCATCATACCTTGCACATTGAGTGCGAAGACACCTGCGGTGATGAAGCCTAAGTGCGAAGCCGATGAGTAAGCAAACATCTTTTTAATGTTCATTTGAGAAATCGCAGCGATACCAAAATAGACCAAACCAAAAATGCCCAGCGCTACAAAATAGAGCGAAAACTCGACAAAGAGGTCTGGAAAAAGCGGAATCATAAAGCGAACCAGCGCATACACACCCAGCTTTGCCATAATGGAGGAAAGCAAGAAAACACCACCTGTGGGTGAATTTGAGTACGTTTGAAGAAGCCATGAGTGAAACGGGAAAAGAGGAATTTTAATCGCAAAGGCAAGCATGAAACCAAAGAATAGGAGTATTTTTTGATCGCGTGCAATACTCGTGATGTTTACCAAATCAGAGAGTGCAAAACTCCATAGTCCAAATTCATAATAGTGTGCAACGCCCAAATAAAGGATGCTCACAAACATAAAGAGCGAACCCATGATGGTATAGATGGTGATTTTAAGGGTGGAAAAGACACGATTGCCCGAGCCAAACAGACCGATAATCATAAAAACAGGCAATAACATCGCTTCCCAGAAAAAGTAAAACAAGAAAAGATCGAGCGAGAAAAGTGTACCACTGATGCCTGATTGAATGAAGAGCATATTGATCCAGTAGCTTTTGGAGCGCTCATTTTTCCACAACAGCAGATACGCACTGGGAATGAGTGTGGCGATAAGCATCAAAATAATCAGTGAAAAACCATCAATGCCCAAGCTATATGAGATGCCATAACTCTTAATCCACGGATAAAACTCTTTAAATTGAAGAGCACCTGTAAGCTCAAAATGGGTGTAAATGTAAAGTGCGAGTGCAAAAATAGCCAGCGACACCCCAAACGCGACATTGCGTGTAGGACGAGAAGGAAGGGGTATGAGCATTAGCAAGAATGCGGTGACCATCGGTAAAAAGATAATGATTGAAAGAATACCTATACTCATGTTCTACCCTAATACCAAAATCAAATAGCATGACGCAGCACTAATGCCTAACATCATAATGAGTGCGTAAAACCGCACATGTGCATTTTGCATCAGTGCTACCACGTGCCCCAGTTTGATAAATCCATAACTTAAAGACATGATGAATTTATCGACAAGGTTCACATCTAAATTCACAGCAAAAAATTCACTCAGTTTTTTAATGGAACGTACAAACAAGAGGTCATACACTTCATCTACGTAAAACTTGTTGTACACAATGCCCTTGGCTTCTTTATGAGTTGAAAGATCGTACGCATAAAATTTCTTATAAGCGATGCCAATACCTAAAAGTGAAATGGCGATATTAAGCGCGAGTAGCAACCACTCCGTTTCATGGCTCACATGGAGTGCTCTCATGCCCCACTCCCCTAGCCAAGCGCCGATGAGATGAGTTCCACCTAATAGCGAAGGTAGTCCCACAAAACCTGCAAGGAGAGACCCCAATGCCAAAACAACCAAAGGCGCTTTCATCACCCATGAGACATCGTGAGGATGGTGCACGTGTTTGGCATTTTTACCCTCAAACACCACAAAAAAGAGCCTAAACATATAGTATGCGGTGAGCACAGCGCTACACACGGCAATCGTCCAGATAATATATTCTCCGCTACCAAAGGCTACGAGTAAAATCTCATCTTTACTGAAAAATCCCGCAAAGGGTGGTATGCCACTAATCGCCAAAGTCGCTATCAACATACTCATATACACCACAGGAGTCACATGGCGCATTTTGCCCATCTTAAAAATATTTTGCTCGTGATGCAACGCAATGATCACTGCACCCGCACCCATAAAGAGAAGTGCTTTGAAAAAGGCGTGTGTAAAAACATGGAACAGTGCGCTACTATAGGCTCCAAGTCCTACAGCGATAAACATATAGCCCAGTTGCGACATCGTAGAATACGCCAAAATCTTTTTAATATCGCTCTGTTTGGTCGCAATGACCGCAGCAAACAGCGCACTAAAAGCACCTATGTATGCTATGAAAAGCCCAATATTAGGGATGAGTTCATACAAGAAAGCAAAACGAGCGACCATATAAACGCCCGCTGTTACCATCGTTGCGGCGTGAATGAGTGCTGAAACAGGGGTTGGTCCTGCCATCGCATCAGGAAGCCAGACATACAGAGGAATTTGAGCCGATTTGCCCATCGCACCGATGAAAAGGGCAATGCCTACAATCTCCATAAGCCACAAAGGCATGGTGCTGATTTTCCCAGCAATATTTTCATAACTAAACCCTGCATCGGAGCAGTAAAAAAACAAAATTGCAAGCCCAATTAAAAAGCCCAGATCACCCACACGGTTGACGATGAAGGCTTTATTGCCCGCAACGACATTGGCATTATCTTGGAAGTAAAAACTAATAAGCAGGTACGAACAAAGCCCTACCCCTTCCCAACCGATAAACATGATGAGTGGTCCATCGGCAAGTACGAGCAAAAGCATCGAGCTTAGGAAAAGGTTGAAGTAGAAGAAAAACTTACCATAGCCCTTGTCTTCGCTCATGTATGCTGTGGCATAGAGGTGAATGAGCCAGCCTACAAAGGTGATAAAGAGCACCATAAACAAAGAGAGTTTATCGCCTAAGAAACCCATGTAGATTTTGTACTCGCCCACGCCAAGCCATAAATAGGGCTGAAAATGAAGAGGAACATCGTACTTGGCAACGTACAAAAAGCCACTGAGTCCTAGCACAAAACTGATCAACGGTGCAAAAAGAGCAGGAATAGTAAACCAGCATTTTCGCAGAGGTTTTTGAGTAATGGAGAACATATACAAAAGCCCGATGAGGACGGAAGATACCAGCGGAGAAAGGACAATCAGCGCAAGGATAATACTCATACCGCCTCCTTTTGAGAGAGGGTTCTAAAGATGTCAGAATCAAGTGATTTTTTACGACGGTACAACACGATAATGAGCGATAAAAAGACCCCCGCTTCGGCTGCTGCAATCGCAATGACAAGCATTGCCATGACTTGTGAGCCCATATCGTGATGATAGTTACTGAGCGCTACAAAAATAAGGTTAATTGCGTTGAGCATCAGCTCAATCGACATGTAAATCACAAAGATATTTTTACGGCTAATGACACCCAAAAGACCAATAGAAAAAAGAATCATCCCAACAGCAATATACATAAAAAGAGAGTTAGCGATCATGCTTCATCCTTTCGTCCAAAAACAACCGCACCAATCAGCGCAACAAGCAGTAAAATCGAAATCAGTTCAAAAGGGAGTAACCATTTTGTGAAAAGCTCCATCCCCAAAGGTTTAATTTTGCCAAAATCATGCTCAAGTGGAGCCGTTAACAGCGGCATTTTATAAAAGGCACGTAAGATCAAAAAATTAAGCGGTAAAAGAGCTAGTGAGCCTAAAAACAGGGTCAGGTTTTTATTGGGCTCTTTAGGAAGATTGGCTTCTTTAACGTTTAAAAACATAATGATAAAAATAAAAAGTGTCAGAATCGCTCCTGCGTAGATGATGATCTGCACCATAAATAAAAACGAAGCGCTCAGGAGCGCAAACAGCCCTGAGAGAGCAATAATCGTTAAAATGAGACTCAGTGCACTGTGCACGGGTTGATGTAAACTCACCATACCTAAAGCTCCAATAATGGCAAAAAAACTGAGCAGTACAAAGAGTATATCCGTCATGCTTTTTTCTCCTCATTGGCTAAAAGTTGCTCTTTACTCAGCACAAAATCTTCGCGTTTTTTACCGATAAAGCTAAAAATACCGCTGTCCATGCGAATCGCATCACACGGACACGCCTCTACGCACGCGCCGCAAAAGACGCACTCTAAGAGGTCAATGTCAAAACGTTTTGGCATCTTCTCATCCACCCCATCGTTTCGCTCTTCCGCTTCGATGAAAATGCACTCCGCAGGGCACGCCGTTGCACACATAAAACACGCCACACAACGCACACTTCCATCGTCTCGCTTGGTCAGACGGTGCACGCCTCGGTAGCGTTCACTGATGTCGTGCGGTTGCTCTTCTGGATAGTTAATAGTTTTGATCTCTGGAGTATCACTTAGATTGGTAATCAGATGTGAAAGCGTAGTTTTCATACCGCCAAAAATGGCAGGCAAATAGAGCTTTTCTTTGAGGGTATTTCCATGACGTGGAACGATTTTAATGCCCATCTACAGCCCCCTTGCTACGACAATGATAGCACTGATGAAAATGTTGGCAATCGCTAACGGCATCAAGACTTTCCATCCCAGTGTTTGCAACTGATCGTAACGAAAACGAGGCAATGTCCAGCGCACCCACACAAAGACAAAATTCATAAAAAGCAGTTTGAGTGCAAAAGTAGCTATTTGAATCACGGCAGTTGCGACGTTGGTTGACGTCTCACTAAGCCCTAAAACAAGTAGTGCGCCAACACCTGCTATAACAAGCACGTTTAATCCAATCAACCCTTTTTGTAAAAAAGCACTCTCATGGTTTCTAATATCATTCGCCTTATGCCACCTATTATGTTTTTGAATCCATCGCATCGCAGACCAGCTTCCAAGGGGAAGTGCCACGATAAGAACCATTAAAATAAAAGGCATATACGCTTGTAAGGTTTGGGTATTGAGATACGGTAGATGATACCCGCCCAAAAAAAGTGTCACGATCAATGCACTTGATGCACTCATCGCAACATATTCACCGACAAAAAAGAGTCCAAAACGCATGGCGCTATACTCGGTATGAAAACCACCAACGATCTCACTCTCACCTTCGGCTAAATCAAACGGCGTACGATTGGCTTCAGCAAATGCCGTGATGATAAAAATAAGTGCTGCGATAGGCTGAATGATAATCCCCCACGCAGGGATAAATCCAAAGAGTAACTGCCCTTGATACGCCACAATGTCACCCAAATGAATGGAGCCATACGTAATAAGCACTGAAACCACAGAAAGCCCCATCGCCGCTTCGTAACTGATGACTTGTGCACCTGCTCGCATCGCACCTAAAAGGGAGTACTTATTGCGACTCGACCAACCACCAAGCATAATGCCATAGACACTTAAGCCTGCTAACGCTAAAAACCAAAGCACGCCCAAATCCATCGGCAAACCCTGCATGATGAAACGCTCACCGTTGATGATGAGATCATCCGCAAAAGGCATCACCATAAAGCTTAAAAAAGCGGAGGCAAAAACGATGACAGGTGCTAGAGAGAAAAAGAAACTCTCTTGAATGGCTTTGGCTTTAAAATCCTCTTTAAAAACCAGTTTGAGCATATCGGCAAAGGACTGGATAAGTCCTCCTAGACGAATACCGTTAATATGACAGCGATTGGGACCTAAACGATCTTGAATAAGTCCAGCAACACGTCGTTCTATCCAGACTAAAATCGGTGCAGCGCCAAGGGAGAAGAGAAGTGCTAAAATGACATTGATGATGACAACAGCAATACTTATGGTACTCATAGCGCTATCTTTGGCGTGGTTTTAAGGGAGTCAAAGGAGACGCCTTTGAGCACTTCATAAAAGAAGAGTTCGGCTTCCCACACCTCTTTACAGGTAAAAATGGTATCGCCCAAAATGGGAGCTAAAATCGCAAGCAGTGTTTTATGCCCATGCTCACTTTGAATGGCGCAAGCGCTATGCTGTACATACCCATCAAGATTGATAAAACTTCCCTCTCGTCTGGTATGCGAAGCGATGGGAAGTACCAGTTCGACCTCTTTACACGTTACTTCGCAACGGGAACAGAGAATCGCAATGTTTTGTGTATAGCCCATCTCTTTGATAACGTTAGCATCGCTTCGACCGATGAGTACTACCAATTCAACTCTATTAAGTGCTTCTTGCAACATCTCTTTAGACGTATCAATGCCTAAAAGAGGGAGTGCTCTAGCATTGGCAGAGCGGTCATTGCATTTTAAAAAGTCATCGCCAAAGCTGGTATCAAAACGCTCAGGTTCATAGGCATTGAGCGCAATTTCGTAAAGTTTTGCTAGTTTTTGAACACGAACCATCTCTTCTAAAGAGAGGTTTGATGAGATCACAAAAGCGGTTTTACCAAGGTGACGTTTTAAAAGACGTAGCAGTTTTCCCTCGGCATATTCGTATTCACTTATTTTGCCACGAATCAGGGCATGAAACTCTTTATTTTCGTTCTCTTTGTGGTAACTCAAACGCCCTGCATCGCAAATAAAATAACCGTTGATTTTGTCATTGAGACGTGGGCGATAACGGTAAATGACCTCATCTTTGTATTTTTCTTTGTGATGATCGACAAAAATCGAACAGCCTCTGGCGCAATGATCGCAAATCGCCTCTTTAGCATTTAAAAACCAGACCCGTTTTTGAAAGCGGAAGTCTTTGCTGGTGAGCGCACCCACAGGACAGAGATCGACCACATTCATGGCATAAGGGTTGGAGAGTTTAGCACCAGGAAACGTTGTAATGACCGAATGATCAGCGCGTGAAAGTACGCCTAATTCACTGGTCTTGGTAATGTTTTTGGTAAAGCGTACACAACGCGTACAGAGTACACAACGTTCTTGATCAAGCACGACGTTGGCACCCAAATCAACGTGTTTTTCACCTCTGGTTTTAGGCGTGCTGAGACGGCTTTCATACAATCCCACATCCATATAGTAATTTTGCAAGGAACATTCGCCTGCTTGATCGCAAATAGGACAGTCGATGGGGTGATTAATCAGTTCAAGCTCTAAAATCGAGCGTTTAACGCGGTCAATATTCGCACCTTTTGTGCGGATGATCATACCTTCTTTAATGGGCGTATCACAGGCAATTTGGGGGCGTTTTTGTCCTTCAATCTCCACCATACACATACGGCAATTACCATCTTTTCCAAGAGCAGGGTGGTAACAAAAGTGGGGAATATTGATGTTGTTTGCCAGAAGCTCTTCAATCAACAAAGCACCCTCTTTAACCTCTAATACCGTGCCATCTACCGTAATATGCGCCATTAAATTGCTATCCTCGTTTGGACGTAGTGTCTCAATTCTAGCGAGCATAAACTTTAAAGTTGCTGTCACTTCTGGTTTACTAAAAATTCAATCAAGAGATGTTAAACTCTGCGTACTCTATTCTTTTTAAGGAAGTGTTATGCTCTCAGCTCGTTTTTTCAAATGGCTTATTGTAGAAATTATTGCTGTTTTACTTATTGGTGTGTATATTTTAGTTGATTCGCAAGATCTCTATAGGTGGTGGGTAGGTGACACTCATTTTGCACACGCTTCTAGCACTTGTGATTTACATGTAAGTGCCTGTGAAGTCAGTCTCAAAGACGGATCAACGCTTTCTTTGGAGATTGAACCTAAAGAAATTCCATTGATGAAACCGCTTCATTTTAAAGTGACCTCAATCGTTGATCTGCCAAACATTGAGATCAAACTTTTTGCAACCAATATGAACATGGGATTGCATACTATCAAACTGAGCCAAACGTCCAAAGGTATCTATGAAGGGGAAGGAATGCTCCCAACGTGTGTGATGGGAAATATGATCTGGCAAGCCAATGTCATTCTAGATCAAACCACGCAAAGTCAAGGAGCTATTTTTACCTTTAAAACAGATAAGTAACTTAAAAAAATCAGGTTACGTTACACAAAGTAATTTTTAGGCTTAGGAATGTTTATTGCATACTGTCGTGTGACATAGGAATCATTTTTTGCGTTATACTAAGTACTTACATTTTCAGAGGAGTAGCCGCCGTGTCCATTACCCAAAGAGGTGAAGAACTTCACTTTGACGAAAACCAATTTATAGTCTCAAAAACAGACCTCAAAGGCAGAATTACCTATGCCAATGATCTTTTTATCGAAATCTCTGGCTTTAAAGAAAAAGAGCTGATCGGCACACCCCATAATATTTTGCGTCACCCCGATATGCCAAAAGCTATTTTCAAACTCTTATGGGATCGCGTGCAAGCAGGTAAGGAAGTTTTTGCTTATGTCAAAAATCGAACTAAAAACAATCAATACTACTGGGTACATGCCTATATCACCCCTATTGTTGACACCAAAACCAATCAACTCATCGGCTATCACTCTGTGCGTCGCTCTCCAAGTGTCAAAGGACTTGAAGTCATTACCCCTTTGTATAAAAAAATGATCAACGAAGAAGCGCGAGGCGGTGTGAAAGCCTCTAGTGCTCTGTTAGAAAATACGCTATCTCAACTAAAGGTCAGTTATGATGCCTTCATTCTCTCTCATGAATAGGTCCTCTCTTGCCAAAGTGCAAGATGCCAATATTATTTCTCTGGTTGCTTTTGCCTTTGCGTTTATTCTTGAAGTCTCCTATAACGGCTTCCACTGGATTCAAATCATTAACCTCACAAACTTTGCACTGGGATGGTTTATGTTTATCAACATTCGCAAAGTTCAAAAGACCATTCATGCCCTTGCAGACATCGTGAAAGAGAGCTCACACGGTAATTTACACGGTCGTATCGTCAATGTGAATGATGGTGGTGAACTGAAGCTTCTTTGTTCCAACATGAACTCACTTTTAGATAATTTTGAACTGGTCACCAAAGAGATTAAGTCAACGATTTTAGCAGCATCCAAAGAGGACTTTAGCCGTAAAATTCTTCAAAAAGGAATGCACGGCGAGTTTAAAGAGCAGACGGAGATGGTCAACAAATCGGTGAATGCTATGAAACAAACGCATGAATTTATTGCACGAAACACGCTCAATGCCGAACTGGCACAAATTAGCAGCGGCTCCAATGACTTTACTACGGTCCAAACAAACCTTACCACTATTGTAGAGCGTCTCAAAGAGATTGCACAGGATGGTGAGATTTACGCAGAAGAGACGAAGGGAAGCTATCAAAACCTTCGGGATACAATCAGTAAAATTACCTCTTTGGTTGAATTTGTCAATCAAAATGAGCAAAGTATCGGCGTACTTGCACAGCGAACCCGCGACATCAGTAACGTGGTCGATATGATCAATGACATCGCCGATAAAACCAATCTTCTAGCCCTCAATGCCGCGATCGAAGCGGCACGGGCAGGTGAGCATGGACGTGGTTTTGCCGTGGTTGCCGATGAAGTGAGAAAACTAGCAGAGACAACGCAAAAAGCAACCGCTGAAATTGCTGTATCGATTAAGATGCTTCAACAAGAGACGGCAGGGCTAGAGACCAATGCGGATTCTATGAAAGAAAATGCCGATGAATCCACAAAAACGCTTGATAAACTTAGCCTTACGTTTAACAGTTTGATTGAACATTCCAATACGACTTCGACCAATATTAACACCATCCAGCAAACCATCTTCATTACGCTTGCCAAGATGAACCATGCTATCTTTAAGTCCAATGCCTACAGTGCAGTCTATGTGAACGATACAGATGCAGCGTTTCAAAACCATGAAACATGCAGTCTTGGAGAGTGGTACCAAAAAGATGGGCAAAAGATCTTTGGCGATACCCAAGGCTTTAAAGAGCTCTATAAACCGCATGAAAGTTTCCATACCCATGTTCTCGAAGTGTCAAAACTGATTCGTTCCACCTCATCGAATCTTTTGGATGAGAAGGAGCAGATTGTCAACTACTTTAAAGAGGTAGAAAAGGAGAGTAAAGTGCTCTTTGGAACCCTTGATCGTATGATCGCAGAGAAAAACGCGCAAGCTTAAACACACAACGACATGTAAGGATTTTTCCTTACATGTTAAACCTCACGCAATCACCTCAGGAACACTCGGGAGTTTAATCGTAAAAAGTGCGCCCGCTTGTGTATTTTTAACCTTAATGATACCACCCATGTTATTTTCAATAATCATCTTCGTCATATAAAGCCCAATACCCGTACCTTGCTTGGCATACTTGGTTGTAAAATACGGCTCAAAAATACGGTCCATATACTCACCCGCAATACCTCCACCATTGTCCTCAATCACAATCAAAATGTATTTATAGCCCTTTTTAAGATAGAGGCGAATGAATGGATTGCTGATCTCGCGTTCACTTAAGACATCTTTGGCATTGGAGAGAATGTTCAAAAGCGCTTGCGCAAACTCATTGGGGTAACCAAGTACTTCCATTTTTTCCGAAATATCAAACGAAAACTCAATACCATGATACTTCAATGATGCTTGCAAGATAGCGATAGAACGCTGACATGCTTCACTGATCTCAAACACCTCTTTCTCTTTTGAAGGCTTAAAAAAGTTTTGAAAATCACTGATAGTTCCTGACATAAACGCATTGATTTTGATACACTGTTGAATACTTGAGAGCATATACGCCTCATCCAGATCATTAAACTCATGCTTGACTTGAATGTTCATCAAAAGCGCACTGAGTTCTCCCAAAGGCTGCCTCCATTGATGCGCGATATTGCCGATCATCTCACCCATACTTGCTAACTTACTCTGCTGGATCAAAAGCTTCTCTTGCTCGGTGCGCTTTAAAATTTCTTCATGTATCTTTGATTCTAAATTATCGATCATTTCATTGACCACATCTTTAAGCAGTTGAAGCTCTTGTGCTTGGGCGGTTGCATGAAGGCGTGAAGAGAGTTTGCCCACTTTCAGATCATTCACCACACTGATGGCATCTTCGATAAACACAATATCTTGTTCTATGTTTGCCGAAGCCTTTGCGATACTACGGTTAAGCAGTTTGGACATATCTTCTAACTCATCACGGCTGTTAAGCTCAATGGGTTTGGGTTGTCTGTTTTTAGTCTCCAAGTAACCAAAAAACTCTTTGAGCCCTTCTTGTAGCTTCAAGATCGAAGAGACAATGTGGCTGGAGAGCAGATAACCTGCTAAAAACACCAGTGTAGAGAGTAGAAGCACCACTATCGCAAGCTCGTATTTAAGGGCCTGTGCACTCGTATGTATGTCAGCAAAGTTTTCTTCTGCTTGATTAACAGCATTATGTTGAAGCTCTTTAAGACGATTGAGCAAAGCGTAGTAGTGATCTCGCTCTGTGGTATTGACATTGACAAAAGCACCTTCTTCAAAACGTGCTGCAAGGTAGTTACAAGTCTTTTCAACACTGGTGGCATAGGTTTTCCAAAAATCATACGTCTGTTTGTCAAGCTTTAAATAGTATTCCTCTAGACGCTCACGCTGTTTACGTATATCAACCTCGATGCTTTTACGATAATCTTCATTAGGAGACATCACCAAGGATAGACTCATCTCGCGCAGTGCATTGGTTGGCTCGATGTAGTTCTCTTGTAAATGCTGTGTACTTCGGGCATTCTCAAAGATGGTTGTGGCATTGCTGATATTCTCTTGAGAGAGCACAAATGTACGCTCTGCAAGGATGAGCATACCAATAAACGAAAAACTAAAGAGCAAAAAAAGTTTGTATTTAATCGGTATTTTTTTCATGGTAATCGCTTTGGTAAAAGAGGGGTTTGAAGTTCAACAGGATAAGGTGTATCGCCTCGTATTGACCAGTGTTGATTGGTAATTTTTGCTTTCCAAAAAGGCTGCATACCAATGCCAAGTGGCTCAAATACAAGCTCTTTATTCATGGCAAACACCGCATTGGGCGTGGGGACAAACAGCATATACGCCTCCTTTTTAGCTCGATTTTGAATCTGATGGGTCAATGTCTGAAAAAGAGGCTCTTCTTGTTCAATCCTAAAAAATTGATGTATGTAGCTTTCCATGACCGCATCATGGTGCACAAAACTCCAAGGATTGTCCTCCTGATAGCGAATAAACACAGGCCAAGGATGCCTTCCATACCAATCTTGCGTATTTTGAATTAAAATATCCCAATCTTGAATACTTTTATGATTTTTTTGCGTTAAATTATAAATCTCTTTTTCACTCGTGGTAATCGTATAGCGAAGCTTCACCCCATACATAGAGAGTTGATACTCAATCCCTTTCCATAAAAAAAGCAGTGAATCTTGTGTTGCAACATGCAGCTCTAACCCTTTTAAAGTACGTTCAACGACACTTGAATCCAGCGGACATTCATTTGCATTAAACGCAGAAGGGTTAAGCCTCCCCTCTTTTTTATAGGTAAAATCCAACAAATTTTTCTGATTGAGTGCACAATTGAGCGCTTGTCGCACCTCTTTGCGCGCAATGGGTGAGTAGTGTTTGAGAAGATTAAAATAGATCGTAAAGTTATGAGATGAAGGCTTTGAAACCAGCTTTGCATACGGTGAAAGCATTGTCTCTATTTTTTTATTGAAGGGAATTTGCATAAAATCAAGTCCACCATCTTCAAAAAGTGCCAAATGAAGCGCCTCTTGTGTCTCTAACTCAGTGTAAAATGTAATCGTTTCAATGGAAGGGTACTCGCTCTCCCAATAATAAGGATTGGCTTTGAGAATGGCTTTAGGGGTCTGCTCTCTTCCTGTAATCATCCCTTCTACCAAAATGTAGGGCCCTAACCCATAGGGTCCTGAAGCTTTGATGTTTGCACCCGTCTCCGCACCACCCCAACCAAAACTACTCAAATACGCTTCAGAGTAGAAATAGATACGTGCAAGATCGCGAAAAAGCATCCCGTAAGGCTGTGAGAGATGCAAGCGAATTTTAAACTCCGAGATTTTTTCAACACGTTGGAGCGAATGATGAATGTTGGTGTAATTAAAAGGTTGTTTTAAAAAGTAGCTGAAATTGTGGATGACGGAGTCTGCATTAAAAGGCGTTCCATCTTGAAAACGCACCCCTTGACGTAGCTCAAACTCATACAATAAAGGGGAGAGTTTCGTGCTCTTTGTTGCCAAAGAGTACTCCCAACCTTGCTCATTCTCGGCAAGTCTTACCAGCCCTTCATTGACCAAGCGCGAAACGTAGTTGTAAGGCATGGAGGGTAAAAAAACTTTGATGTGCGACCGTGGGTCACGCCCTTTTAAAACACGACTTGCACTCGTATCTTCATGGTAAATCTCTTTTTCATCTACAACCTCAGCGCCGTACATGAGGCTCAAAAGTAAACAGAAAAAAAAGCTAACTCTCAAAGCTATACCCTGCTTGGGAGTGGTTTTTAATCGGATGATTGGGAAGCTTTTTACGTAATGATTTTACCAGCGTGCGAAGGGCTGCGATACTCATATATTCCTCTTTCCACACACTCATCTCAATCTCTTCATAACTTACAACAAGCCCTTTTTTACGCAATAAGAGTTCTAAAAAATCAGACTCCTTATGCGTCATCTCGATCTCTTTACCAGCATGAATAATACGCTTATTTTTAAAGTCAAACGTACAACCAGCACACTCAATGCTCACACTGCGATCCGATTCAATCTCTTCAATGCAAAGTCTAAGCGCACTTAAAAGTTCATCGAGTGCCACAGGTTTTATCAGATATTTCTCGATTTTAAGCTCAATAGCACTGAGCAGGTACTCTTTATCCGTATGTGCGGTTATCATCAATATTGGCGTTTTTTTGTCCATTTTTCGGATCTCTTTGACCATGTAAAGCCCATCTTTTCGAGGCATCCTAAGGTCGGTTAGAATGATATCGGGACGTTGTTCATAGTAAAGATCTAACCCCTCTTCGCCATCTTTTGATTCAATGACCTCTTTGAGATAATAAGAGAGGGTGTTTGCCATGGGTTTGCGAATGCCCTCTTCATCTTCTGCGTACAAGAGTCGCAATGATTTGAGTTTTTCCATCCAAAGTTCCATTCTCATCCTTTAACATGACTTTACCTATGAAGATTTTAGCCAATTTTATCATGAAGTCACTATAGCGACAAAAAATGAGTTAAAAATGAGGTGAGAGGCTCCCTTCACCCAAAAAATGAGGTGAAGGGAAAAGAAGTTACTTATAGTTTTGCAGATACTTTTCGATACTCTGTTTTTCAAGCTTAGAGAGTCCCGCTTGTGCACCCATCGCTTCGAGGATGCTTGGCCACACATTGGCATCAAATTCGCTCTCAGGATGCAAGGCATGACACGTACTGCATTTGGCTTGAAAAAGTGTTTTACCTGCTCCTAGGACTTTGTTTTTGTCACTGCTTAGAGCATCGCTTTTCACAAAACCTTTGATGGAAACATTGATCCACACGCTGCCGTATTCATCGGTTTTTTGACCTAAGACTTTGAAAATAGACGGATTACTCGCTTCAAAGCCAATGATGAGCATACCCGCTTTTTCATACACAACGCCGCTTCCCTCAGGAGCAAATCCTACAAACTCGACTTCACTAAAAGAGCCCTTTTGAGAGAGCTCTTTCACTTCTGAAGCGATGATCAGCTCTCCAAGAGCTGATCCTTCGCTCGCCTCTGCATAAAGAGGTGCATTTTTACTAAGAAATGAACCACTTGCTGCAAACATCATTGTTGCGGCGCACAGTGGCGCTAGAACATGGAACAATCGCATTAGATACCTTTAATTTTTGGCGCTTTAAAGATTCCTATCTCTGGAACTTCGCCTTTAAATTTTTCAATCTCAACCAACGCTGTTGCTTGGTTACCCTGTGCAAGTTCAGACGTTCCTACATCGGGGATAAGCACGTTAACATCACCATGACGACACAATGTGCCTACTTTGCCTGGCTCACTTGGATCATACCACGCACCCTCTTGCATTCTAACAACGCCTTGCATCACCGCTTCCGTTACCACAGCACCTGCAAGCACTTGACCACGTTTGTTGAAGACTCTCACGATGTCACCATTTTGGATGCCACGTTTTGCCGCATCTTTAGGGTTCAACCAAATTGGTTCTCTGCCATCCACCTCTTCAAGATCACGAATCCATGTGTTATTAAGTTGTGAGTGAAGGCGGTATTTCGGATGAGGAGAGACTAAGTTCAGAGGGAACTCTTTTGCCACAGAACTTCCTAGCCATTCCATTGGCTCAAACCACATCGGATGACCTTTACACTCTTTATAGTTATAACCTGCAATTTTCTTAGAGAAAATCTCAATTTTACCCGAAGGTGTTCCAAGGCGATTGACCACAGGATTTTGTCTAAATTTCGCATGTTTGACAAACTTTTTCGCACTCTCTGGTGTCTCAAATTTGACAAAACCTTTCTCCCAAAACTCTTTAAATGGAAGCATTTTAACGCCTGATTTGGTGGCTTTGTTGTAAGACTCTTGGTAGAAAGACTCAACCCATTCCATTTTTGTTTTGCCTTCGGTAAAAGCAAGCACTTCATTGGCACCAAAGCGTCTTAGGATGTTGACAAAAATATCAAAATCATCCGTCGCTTCACCCACAGGTTTCACTGCTTGTTTCATCGCGAAGATATAGCTGTTTGAGTGCGATTTGGTAATGTCGTTGCGCTCTTGCTCTGTGGTTGCAGGAAGAACGATGTCTGCCATACGCGCTGTGGCTGTCCAGAAGCACTCATTCACAACGAATGTATCGAGTTTTTGCCATGCTTTGATCATACGGTTACGGTCTTGGTGATGGTGGAAAGGATTACCACCTGCCCAGTATGCCATTTTAATTTCAGGGTATTTGTACGCTTTTCCATCAAAGTTATACTCTTTGCCAGGGTTTTCCAAACACTCAACGATGCGCGATACAGGAATAACATTGATTTTGCGTTGTTTCCATGGACCTTCTATTTTTGAGTTGATGCTAATGCCTGAAAGTCCTGGAGAAGCCGCTACATTTTCAGCATCAGCCACTGCTCCAGCGGAGCCATTGAGTGGTTTATCGCTTAGTGCATTACCCGTAGCCGCAGCAGGCATTGGCACACCACCGTCTGAGTAGTGATAGTTCATACCATAACCTCCACCAGGAAGTCCCACTTGACCGATCATACTCGCAAGCGTAATCATCATCCAGTTAGGTTGCTCGCCATGGTGTGCTCTTTGTGTTCCCCAACCGCCCATCAGCATGGTACGTTTAGAGACAAATTCTTTGGCTAGCATTTTGATTACTTCAACAGGAATGCCACAAATTTTGGATGCCCATTCAGGTGTTTTAGCCACTTTATCTTCACTCTCGCCAACAAGGTATTTTCTAAACTCTTCAAAACCTGTGGTGTATTTATCGACAAACTCTTTACTGTAGAGGTTTTCACTGTAAAGATACTGTGCAATACCCAACATCAATGCAACGTCTGTCGTTGGGCGAATTTGGATATGCTCTGCTCCAAAATACATTCCAGTGTTGTTATACACAGGATCAATGATGTAAAACTTGATATTGCGTTTTTGAGCCGCTTCTTTGAGCTGTTTCATATAGGTATACGATTGGTGGTCTGGTACACCCCATGCAATTTGGCACGTATTGACGGGGTCTGCTCCCCAAAATACGATACATTCAGTATTTTCGATAATCACAGGATAAACCGTAGCAGGTGCAGTCGATTCATCGGTTCCTGTAACATATGGAGTAATTTGACGAATGGCATGGGTTGAGTAGGTGCATGTACGTGAAGTATAACCACCTGCAACGCCTAGCATTCTGCCAAGAAGTGCTTGCGGGTTGTTAAGACTTCCAACACAAAACCAACCGTAACTACCACCATAAACGGCATCCGATCCATAGTTTTTATACACACGTTTGAGTTCATTGGCAATCAAATCGTATGCCGTCTCCCATGAGACACGTACAAACTTATCGCTTCCACGTTTGGTTTTATCGCTTTTATACCCATTTTTCAAGTAACTCTCACGTACACATGGGTACATAATACGGTCTTTAGCATACGTACGCGCCGCTAACCCTTCGATGAGCGTTACAGGATGTTCATCCCCTTCAAACGGTGTGACACTCTCAAAACGTGAATTACGGGTGTGCGTAACGACAGCACCAAAGTGAGATGCGCTAAACCCTTTTTCAGCATCATTGAGCAGTGAATCTCCTACCAAAGGGATGGCTTCTGCACTCACCGTTGCAACAGCGGTACCTGCTACTGCGCCACCTACTTTGAGAAACGATCTTCTATCCATTTTCTTTGTCATAATGTACTCCTTAGATTGAACATTTTTTGCATGGAAAACAACAAAACTTAAATAAAAGTTACATTTAGTCTGTAATTTTTATTTTTATAAATGAAGCTTAACGAAATAAAATGAGTAATTAGTGAGCTATAAAAACCATTTTAAAAGTAAAAAAAGAGCTTCTTTGAAGCAGGATAGCGTTATGATAAAATCAAAAAGAGCCTCTATGGATTCGACATCACTCATCAATCAACCTATTCCCTCTTTACTGCGCCAACTCTCGATTCCATCGAGTCTTGGTATGCTGTTTAACACCCTTTACAACATTGTCGATACCTATTATGCAGGACTCATCTCCACAGAAGCACTTGCCGCACTCTCGGCATCATCCTTTCTTTTTTTCTTTGTCATTGGACTTGCCTATGGAGGAACCAGTGCGCTTACAGCACTTATTGGTCATGCGTATGGAAAACAACATTTTTTTCTTGCCAGTTTGATTGCTCAAAAGGGCGTTGCGTTGATTATTGGAGTAGGAATGGCATTGGGGTTACTTGGCTTCTTTTTTGCTTCACCTTTACTGCATATCATTGGTACAGAAGCGAGTTATCACGCACTTGCACTTAGTTTCATTGAAGTGATACTCCTAGGCTCTGCCCTCTTCTTTGCTAACTTTGCGCTCAACAGCGTACTCGTTGCTACAGGCGATACCAAAAGTTATCGAAACACCCTTATTTTTGGCTTCTTTGCCAATATCATGCTCAATCCCCTCTTTATCTATGGCTGGGGATTCATTCCTGCTATGGGCATTGCAGGCATCGCGTTAGCTACCGTTTTAGTCCAAGCGATCAATGCAGGCTACCTGCTTTACAAAAGCTTACAGACAGGGCTTATTCGTTTGAGTTGTAAAGAGCAGTATTATCCTGATTGGCGTATCTACAAAGCGTTTATCACGCAAGCTACACCACCAGGGCTCAATATGCTGATGATGTCGTTTGGTTCACTCATTGCCCTTCATTTTGTCACGCTTTATGGCTATCACGCTGTAGCAGGGTATGGCATAGGGTATCGAGTCGAGCAGTTGATGTTACTTCCAGCACTTGGCATCAGCAGTGCGGTGCTAAGCCTCGTTTCCAACAACATGGGTGCGGGGAAATTTGAACGTGTGCGTCAAACGCTTTTTTACGCGCTAGCTTACGGATATACCATCAGCATCATAGGCATGGCGATTTTATGGCTTTTGGGTGCATGGCTCGTTTCCCAATTTGACTCCAATAGCGAAGTCATTCAGTACGGAACAACCTATATCTACGTGATGCTTTTTCTCTTTTGTGGTTATGTCACACACTTTGCCTGTGTGGCAACACTTCAGGGTATCAAAAAACCAACGATGATTTTCTACGTTGGTTTCTTCCGCCAAATCTTAGCCCCTAGCGTTGTTTACACACTCATCGTTACCTACTTTAACCTCTCGTTTGTCTGGCTGTGGGTGGGGCTTGGGTGCATTGTCTATAGTTCAGCACTTTTCCTGCTCTACTACACCTACACAAAACTTCCTCAGCGACCGATGGCTAGCGCATAAAGCACCATGCCATCACTTGCTAAAAATTCGGCAACCTCTTCATCGTAATACGCCCCAATACCACTGCATCCAAAACCAAGGTATTCGCTGATAAGATAAAGCCGATGCCCTATAATACCCGCTTTTTGCACCATCGCTTGGTAATTTTTGGCATCCTTTCCCACAAGAAAGAACGTAACACCACTCTGCGCTCCTAGTGCTTGTTCCAAACAGAGATAGCCCGCTTTACGCGCAAAATCCCCTGATTGCAGGCAAACACCCTCTTTGTAAACACCTTGCCACATTCCCTCTACACGGTTGATGATCGCATAGATATCTATCTTCACATCGCAATCAGAGGGAATGGGTTCGTTTATAAAATCCATCACCTGTGTAAATTCCTCTTTGGAAAGAGGCTTTTGCGTAAAGTCACGAATGGAGCGACGGCGCCAAATGGCTTGTTTAAAACGCTCCTGATCTAGATGAAACGAAGGTTGTGTGGTTTGTTTTTGTAAAGAGAGTTCGCAAGTGTCACGATACGTCTCTTCAATCAGCGTATTGGATTCAAAGGTTCCCGTGCCATTGACAAAAGATAATTGCATCGCTAACGCTTTGCATGTACAACTTGTCTCTTCACCCACAATGGCACACGAGAGAAAAAACTCTTCCGTACCAAATCCAAAGAGACTATTGAGCGCTTTTTTATCCATACCATAAAGGATTCGATACGTTTTCTTATGCACCATACACGATGCTTCCAAAGTACCCAGCATATGCCCTGTATCGTGTAAACAGTAGCGAAACGCGCGATCACGGTACTTCCATGAAGAACGGTAATAGAGCGCTGAAAAAAGAAAAATAAAACCATCCACCTTCTTCATACCTAAAAAGCTCTCAATCCCCTCATTCTCATCTAAGGCATGTAACAACACCAAAGAGGACTCAAAAGGACTTAGCTGATAAATGCCATCAATAAATCCTTCAACTCTTCGTATCTGCACATACACTTCTGTAGGGTACAACGCCCCAGCACTGGGATTGGTACGTAAAGCATAGGTCACACCTGGGTAACTTTTCTGAGCCGTAAGCCCTCCTATAAGGTAAAAAAACTGGTGCTTGGGATTTTGTTTATCGAGTATGATGCGCTTAAAATGTTCAGGATAAATTTTAAACTGCCTAGGCTGATGGTCCCAGTCCATAAAATGAGATTTGTTTCGCACAGAGAGATAGCTGTGCATGGTTTGCGCATGGTAGGCTAACATCGTATCTCCTTTGCCATATCCTACCTCTTACTCGCTATCGTTTTCTTTACATACTCTATTTAATCCTGCAAAAAAAGCACCGTTGAAAAAAAAAATTTCTATAATAACCAAAAGGAGTTCACATGAACTACATTACAAGCAACCAAAACGTCTCAATTCCGTGTATGCTTTACGGCACAGCATGGAAAAAAGAACGCACCGCAGATTTAGTCTCTTTAGCTCTTGAAAAGGGCTTTAGAGGGATTGATACCGCGTGTCAGCCCAAACATTACGAAGAGGCATTGGTCGGTGAAGGATTAAAGCGTTTTTACCAAACAGGTGGCAAAAGAGAAGATCTTTTTATTCAAACCAAGTTTACGCCTCTTTCAGGGCAAGATCCACAACGTCTTCCATACGATGCTAAAGCCGCACTAGAAGAACAGATTATCGCTTCATGCAATATCTCTAAACATAACCTATGCACAGACTATTTGGACTCGTTATTATTGCATTCTCCGCTGTTTCCTTATGCCCATTTGCAAAGAGCATGGCGAACGTTAGAAACACTTTGCGAAAATAAAGATACGTGTCAAATAGGCATTAGCAACTGTTATGATCTCTCTTTACTCGAACAACTCTATTACGACGCCAAGATTAAGCCCTCCGTAGTACAAAACCGTTTTTATGCCGATACGCATTACGATAAGCAACTGCGTTTATGGTGCCAAGAACAAGGCATTATCTATCAAAGTTTTTGGACACTCAGCGCTAATCCACATATTTTACAATCCCACACACTTCAAAACATTGCGCATCAGTATGCTAAAAGTGTTGAGCAGATTTTTTACCGTTATGTGACGCAAAAAGGGATGATTCCCCTCAATGGAACAACATCGTCACAGCATATGGAAGAAGATTTATCTATTTTTGAATTTACGTTGGATAATGAAAGTATAGAAAAGATTGATCGTTTGTTGCATTAAGGTGGTGTCCCCAGCGCGATTCGAACGCACGGCCTCAGAATTAGGAATTCTGTGCTCTATCCAGCTGAGCTATGGGGACATTGGTGAGATTTTGTGTGGCGGATTATAACAAAAAGATACTTAGGGAATTTAAAAGCGAGAAGAACCAAAGCGCTACAAAGAGGCACTTTGGTTTAGAGGTATTTAAAATGCTGGTACGATAGCACCTTTGTATTTATCGTTGATAAACTTTTTCACCTCTTCTGATTTCACAGCTTTCACCAATGCTTTGATTTTATCGCTGTTCTCATTACCAGCTTTAACCACGAGGATATTCGCATACGGAGAATTAGCAGATTCTAACGCAAGTGCATCACTGCTAGGATTTAGACCTGCTGGAAGTGCGTAGTTGGTGTTAATCACAGCAAGTGTAAAGTCTTCAATAACACGAGGAAGCTGTGCTGCTTCAAGCTCTGTAAATTTAAGATTTTTTGGATTTTCAACGATGTCAAGCTTTGTTTTGAGTTCAACATCTTTGAGTTTGATAAGTCCAGCAGTTGCCAAAACATCTAAAGCTCGACCTGCATTGCTTGGGTCGTTTGGAATGGCAACGGTATCGCCATCTTTAAGCTCAGAAAGTGCTTTGATCTTTTTAGAGTAAATGCCAATTGGCTCAATATGAACATTACCAACACTAACAAGTTTGGTACCTTGGTTTTTATTGAATTCAACAAGGTATGGGGTATGTTGGAAGAAGTTGGCGTCAATTTCGCCACTGTCTGTCACTTTATTTGGGATCACATAGTCGTTAAACACTTTAATCTCAAGGGTATAGCCATCTTTGGCTAAAAGAGGTTTTACGATTTCTAAGATCTCAGAATGAGGAACGGGTGTTGCGCCTACAATAATTGTCTTTGAACTTTTATCTTCTTTTGAAGCCGCTTTTTCTTCAACTTTTTTATCGCCACTACAACCGCTGAAGGCAAGTAGGGCTCCAACTAAAATTACGCCTAAACGTTTATACATGTATACTCCTTAAAATAGCTAAATCTTTAGTAAATCACTTTGTTTACTAAAGATTTGTGAAATCCTAACGTCATTCGCATTAAATTTGACTGAAGTTTCCTCAGAATGGAAAGTTAATGCTTCACTATTTTATAAAGAAAATCCCCAAGACTTTGAAAGATTTGAACCAATACAATCAAAATAAAAACTGTCCAAAAGATATAAATACCATCAAATCGATAATAACCATAATTCATAGCCACAGCACCAAGACCGCCGCCGCCAACCGTTCCAGCCATGGCAGAAAAGCCAATAATAATGATCAAAGAAAGCGTGATGGCAGATATAATGCTAGGGAACGCTTCTGGAAGAAGGACTCTAAAAATAATTTGAAATTTACTGGTCCCAAAAGATTTTGCTGCTTCAATAACACTTCTATCGACCTCTTTAAAAGCGCCTTCAAGCATTCTGGCTATAAAAGGCGCTGTTCCAATGGTAAGTGGCACGATCATCGCAAACGTTCCTGTATGCTTCCCCACCAAAAATTTTGTCACAGGGAACAGGACAATAATCAAGATAATAAAAGGAAAGGAGCGTAACATATTGATGGCAACATCTAAAATTTTGTAGGTATATTGATTGGGTGAAATGCCATTTTTATCGGTTACAATCAGAACGATAGCGAGAGCAAAACCAATGATTGTTGCTATAAAAGTCGAAATAAGACTCATGGTTAGAGTCTCAATCACTGCATCCATTAAAACCTGTTTCATTCCTAGCGATTTTTCATAAAATGCTATTATTGATTGCTCCATCTTAAATAACCTCCCAAATCACTTCAGTTTTTTCTTCTAAATAATCTGTAATAAGAGTTGCAGCTTGTTCATCAATATTGATAACCAAGGAGCCAACTACATGGTCATTTAACTTTTCAAGTTTCCCCCAAACAATATTAAAATTGATATCAAGCTCTCGTGCCATCTTCGTCACAATGGGTTGATACGAGACATTACTAGGAAAGAAAAGTCTTATATTAACGCCTTCTTCAGGGAGTTCTTCATCCTCACCTAAAAATTTCATCATTTTTTCATCGGGCCTTAAAAAGAGATCTTCGATCCGTCCTAGTCCAATCACTTTACCATCTTCTAACAGTAAAGCACGTGTTGCTACTTTTTTGACAACTTCCATTTCATGGGTCACGATGATGATGGTAACGCCTAAGTTTTTATTGATCTCTTGTAAAAGTTCTAAAATAGATTTTGTGGTATTGGGATCAAGTGCCGATGTAGCTTCATCACTTAGAAGTATTTTCGGATTTAGCGTTAAAGCTCGTGCAATGGCAACACGTTGTTTTTGTCCACCACTAAGCTCTTTAGGATAAACAAATTTTTTAGTTTCTAGTCCAACAAGTTTTAAAAGTTCATCAACTCTTTTTTGAATCTGCTCTTTGCTATATCCCCATACTTTCATCGGAAGAGCAATATTTTCATACACATTTTTTTGATTGAGTAAAGAAAAATTTTGAAAAATCATCCCAATCTGACTTCTTAGCTCACCAAGTCCACTCTCATTTAAGTTTTTAACCTCTTTACCTAAAACGATTACTTCACCATCACTAAAGCCTTCAAGACCATTAATACAACGAAGCAGTGTCGATTTTCCAGCACCACTGTGTCCAACAATGGCAAAAATTTCACCTGCATTGACCTTCAAGCTGATATCATCTAACACTCTTTGATCGTTAAAATATTTACTGAGATGTTTTATATCTATCAAGTTTTGACCTTTAAAAAAGTATGCAAATCTAAAACGCGAGATTATAGCTATTTATTGTTTAACGTCTATCAATTCAATGCCTATAATGATGAAGAAAAAATAATGTGTAATGAGATATTAGGTAGATTTTTGAATAGATGAACGCAGAAAGAAGCGGTAAAGAGCCTTTCGACTCTTTACCAGTAAAGTAATTAACCGTTACGTTTTTTAATGATCTCTTCTGCAACGTTTCTAGGAACTTCATCATAGTGATCAAATTCCATAGAGTAAGAAGCACGACCTTGTGTTTGAGAACGAAGATCTGTAGAGTAACCGAACATCTCAGCCAATGGGCAGAATGCGTTAACAATTTTGTTACCACTTCTGTCATCCATAGAGTTGATTTGTCCACGTCTTCTGTTAAGATCGCCGATAACATCACCCATAAAGTCTTCTGGAGTCTCTACTTCAACTTTCATGATTGGCTCAAGAATAACTGGTTTTGCTTTTCTACAACCCTCTTTAAAGCCCATAGAAGCAGCCAATTTAAACCAAGTGCTTCTTTGATACCTTTATCAACAGCTGGAATAAATTCTTTAGGAATCGCACCACCCTTGATATCGTTAACAAACTCATAACCAAGACCTGCATCTTGAGGTTCGATTTTGAGGTAAACGTGACCGTATTGACCGCGACCACCAGATTGTTTTGCGTATTTGTACTCTTGGTTAACAGATGCACGAATAGTCTCACGGTAAGCAACTTGAGGTTGACCAACTTCTGCACTTACTTTAAACTCTCTAAGCATACGATCAACAAGAATCTCTAAGTGAAGCTCACCCATACCAGAAATAATGGTTTGACCACTCTCTTCATCTGTCTCAACTCTAAAGCTTGGATCTTCTTGAGCCAATTTTTGAAGGGCAATACCCATTTTTTCTTGATCCGCTTTGGTTTTAGGCTCAACCGCAACAGAGATAACTGGATCAGGGAATACCATTCTCTCTAAAATTACAGGATCTTTTTCACTTGCAAGTGTATCACCCGTTAGTGTGTCTTTAAGACCTACAACTGCGCCGATCTCACCAGAGTGAAGTACTTTGATCTCTTCTCTTTTGTTCGCATGCATTTTGAGCAAACGACCAATTCTCTCTTTTTTATCTTTGGTTGTGTTGTAAGCATAACTTCCGCTTTCCAATGAACCACGGTAAACACGTACGAAAGTTAATTGTCCAACAAATGGATCCGTCATAATTTTAAATGCAAGTGCCGCAAATTCACCATTGTCTGTTGAATCAACCACACACTCGCGACCATCTTCATACTCACCTTTAATTGCGTGTACTTCTGTAGGTGCTGGCATATAGTCAACAACTGCATCTAACATCGGTTGAACACCTTTGTTTTTAAATGAAGTACCACAAATCATAGGAATAAATGTCATTGCAAGACATCCAGCTTTAATACCTGCTTTAATTTCAGCTTTGGTTAACTCTTCGCCACCAAGGTATTTTTCCATCAACTCATCACTGGTCTCAGAAACAGCTTCAACCATTCTCTCACGGTACTCTTTAGCTTTATCTAAAAGATCAGCTGGAATTTCAACGACTTGGTAGTTTGAACCCATTGCAGCATCATCATCCCAAACAAGTGCTTTCATCTCTACGAGATCAACAACACCTTTAAAGTGCTCTTCTGCACCAATAGGAATCTGAATTGGCACTGGATTTGCTTTTAAACGATTTTTAATTTGTGCTTCAACATTATAAAAGTTTGCACCAATACGATCCATTTTATTAACATAAACCATTCTTGGAACTTGGTAACGATTGGCTTGTCTCCAAACAGTCTCAGATTGTGGTTGAACGCCACCAACTGCACAAAATACAGCTACAGCGCCATCAAGAACACGCATAGAACGCTCAACTTCAGGGGTGTCAATGATATTAATTTGATGATCTTTCCATGTACATGTTGTCGCAGCAGAAGTAATGGTAATACCTCTTTCTTTCTCTTGCTCCATCCAGTCCATTGTTGCAGCACCATCATGTACCTCACCAATTTTGTGAGAGATACCGGTGTAAAAAAGGATTCTTTCTGTTGTTGTGGTCTTACCTGCATCAATGTGCGCAGCAATACCGATGTTTCTAACCATTTCAATAGGGGTATTTCTTGCCATTATAATTTCCTTGTTATATTAGGAGTGTAGTTCGTGAAGAGAGGGAATGTGCGTTATAAAAACAAACATTCCCATCACCATTTTACCAGCGATAGTGAGCAAACGCTTTATTTGCTTCTGCCATTTTATAAGTATCTTCTTTTTTCTTAAAGGTTGCGCCTCTACTGTTAGCCGCATCTAAAAGTTCATTTGCCAACCTCTCGATCATGGTTCTCTCACTTCTTTTGCGTGAGAAAGACACCAACCATCTAAGAGCCAATGCTTGTTGACGAGCTGCTCTAACTTCAACGGGGACTTGGTATGTTGCTCCACCTACACGTCTACTTTTTACTTCCATAACTGGTTTTACGTTATCGATAGCGCCGTTAAAAATTTCAATACCTTTTAGGGTTCCACTTCTTTTTTCAGCTAGCTCTAACGCACCATAAAATACTTTAGTAGCAACACTCTTTTTTCCATCGAGCATCAACGCATTGATAAACTTTGTGATAATCTTGCTATTGTAGATTGGATCTGGTAATACTTCTCTTACAGGAGCTTTTCTTCTTCTCATACTATTTCCTTCAAATTTTTTAAAAATTTTACTCAAATGATGTCAAAACAATGGACATCACCTGCTGTTAAATTTATTTAGCTTTTGGTCTTTTTGTACCGTATTTACTTCTAGACACCGTTCTTTTTGCAACACCTGAAGTATCAAGCGCACCACGTACGATATGGTACTTAACACCTGGTAAATCTTTTACCCTACCGCCACGTACCAATACAATGGAGTGTTCTTGTAGGTTGTGTCCCTCGCCACCGATGTAGCTAATGACTTCAAAACCGCTGGTCAATTTGACTTTGGCAACTTTTCTCAAAGCAGAGTTTGGTTTCTTAGGAGTTGTAGTATAAACTCTTGTACAAACGCCTCTTCTTTGAGGGCACTTATCAAGTGCAGGTGATTTTGATTTTTTAATCACCTTTTTTCTCTCATTTCTGACGAGTTGGTTAATGGTTGGCACATTATTTCCTTTATTTTGTAAAAAATAGGTGCTAATTTTATTTAAAAATAGCTTAAAAAAAGGTTAAGTTAAGGGAACCTTAACTTAACCTCTACTTGGGTTCAACTCAATATTGAATTGTTTGTTCTGATAAAGACCTGTTCCTACTGGAATCATACGTCCTAAAATAACGTTCTCTTTAAGATCTTCAAGCATATCCATCTTACCTGCGATACTCGCTTCCGTTAGAACCTTAGTTGTCTCTTGGAATGAAGCAGCAGAGATAACACTATCACTACCAATCGCTGCACGGGTAACACCAAGCAGTGTTGGCTCAGCGATTGCTGGTTGACCACCCATTTTCATAACCGCTTCATTCTCTTCACGGAAACGTCTACGGCTAATCAAATCACCCATAATGAACTTGGTATCACCACTATCCACGATACGGATTTGACGTAGCATTTGAGAAACGATAACCTCAATGTGTTTATCGTTAATCGCAACACCTTGTCCACGGTAAACTTGTTGAATCTCACTGATCAAATAATAGTGAAGTGCTTTCTCACCCATAATACGTAAAATATCGTGGCTTGAGATAACACCATCAGTGAGTCTCTCACCCGCATGGACAAACTCACCCGCTTGAACGTGAATTTGTGTATTACGATCAACCAAATACTCAACGCTTGTACCATCATTGGCTTCAATGATAATACGCTCTTTTGAGCGAAGTGGCTTACCAAAACGAATCGTTCCATCAATCTCATCGCTTTAGGTGTTCTACCGATCAAATCAGCCAAGCCAACCGTAACGCCATTTTGAACGAAGATCGCTGTTTTTGGCTCCAATTGGTATTTAATAATCTCACCATTTTTATTGGCAATGATAATGGTCGGTTTCATACCACTTGGAAGATACTCGTTGATCACAAGTCTACTTTGACCTGTCATGTCATCAAATTGCTCTGTCGCACTGATACCTGGTTCAATATCTTCAAATGTAATGGTACCTGCATCCTCTGCAATAATCGGCGTAGAGTACGGATCCCACTCAGCAATCGTAATTTGTTCACTGGTTGATGGATACGCAAGCAAGGTTTTTGAATCAACCATACTATTGTCATTGACATCAATGATCGAATCGCGTGGAATGTAATGGCGAATCGCTTCTCTATCATCCTCGTCTGCGATAACGGCAAAGATACCTTTTTCTTTAACAATATGACCTTTTTCGATATCATGGATACGATCTAAATAATCCCCACGAAGCTTATAGTATTTAACAACACCTTTTGCATCAGCGTGAATTTTTTGAATAATTGGATCACCATTTTTAACTTTGAGTTCACTCGCATAAGGAATACGACTTGGAACATTCCAACCCTCTTTAATGACCTCTACGATACTCTCATTAGCTTCAATCACATCACCACTCACGTAAGGAATGTAGAATTTACCCTCAATTTTACCGCTAACACCTGCAAGCTCATTTGGCTTAGCAAAGTCACTTTTACGAAGGGTATAACGAATATTCTCGCCTGCACCTGTAAGTGTAATGGCGGTCTCTTCGTGCGCTGTATCGATCTCAATGGTGCCTTTAAATGGTGCTTTGATCTTTGGCTCAACAAGTAAAACGGCCGCATTTCTACGGTTAGCAACGATATTTTTACCCTCTTTGGTTACATACGTTTTCACATTGTAATAACGAATAAAACCCTCTTTTTGTGCGATAACTTGACGATCTTGAGATTCTGTTGATGCCGTACCACCGATGTGGAATGTACGAAGGGTCAACTGCGTACCTGGCTCACCAATGGATTGCGCTGAAATAATACCAACCGCTTCACCAGGGCGAACCAATGTACCCTCTGCAAGGTTTGTACCATAACATTTCGCACAGACACCTTTTTTCGCTTTACATGTAATCGGTGTACGAATAACAACCGACTTAATGCTTGCCTCTTTAAGGGCTTGTGCGCTCTTCTCATCAATGAGTGTTCCCTCTGTGAAAAGAACTTCATTGGTGATCGTATCAATAACGTCTTCAGCAAGTACACGACCTGTTGCACGCTCATACAATGACTCTACAAGCTCACCACTCTCGCTGATTTCTGTGATTTCAACACCTTCGTGTGTGCCACAATCATCCATCGTCACTTTAACGTTTTGTGCAACGTCGATAAGCTTACGTGTCAAGTAACCCGCGTTCGCTGTTTTAAGAGCGGTATCTGCAAGACCTTTACGTGCACCGTGCGTTGAAATAAAGTATTCAAGAACGTTTAGACCTTCACGGAAGTTAGAGATAATTGGAGTCTCAATAATACTTCCATCTGGTTTTGCCATAAGACCCCTCATACCTGCTAGCTGACGGATTTGCGCAGCAGAACCACGCGCACCAGAGTCTGCCATCATATAAATAGAGTTAAAGCCGCCTTTATGGCTCTCAGTAAGCTTCATCATCTCAGAAGCTACGTCATTGTTTGTATCGGTCCAAATATCAATAATTTTGTTATAACGCTCTTGCTCTGTTAATAGACCAGAACTAAACTGTTTTTGGATCTCACGTACTTTTTTCTTCGCTTCTTTAATTTTTTTCACTTTTGTATCAGGTACACGAATATCATCAATAGAGACTGAAATTCCCGATTGTGTCGCATATTTAAAACCAAGATTTTTGAGGTTATCCAAGAATCCTGCGGTGATACCAATACCACCCTCTTTAAAGATATGATCAACCAAGCCACCGATATTTTTCTTCTTCAACACTCTGTTCCATAGCTCTTCAGGAACAAAAGCAGGTAAAATTGATTTTAAAATCAAACGACCTGCTGTGGTAAAGAGTACTCTATCGTTAATACGTGTCTTAATTTTTGCATGGATATCTAAAAATCCTGCATCAATCGCGATATGCACTTCATCTACATTGGCAAAAATCTTATTAGAACCTTTTGCATTTGGTTTTTCAAGTGTTAAGTAATAAAGACCCAAAACCATATCTTGTGTTGGAACCGTTACCGCTTTACCCGAAGCTGGAAGCAAGATGTTCATAGAACTCAGCATCAAAATTTTACATTCAGCAATGGCCTCTTGTGACAGTGGAACGTGAACCGCCATCTGATCGCCGTCGAAATCCGCGTTGAACGCAGAACATACGAGAGGATGCAAACGAATCGCTTTTCCATCAATCAAAACAGGGTGAAACGCCTGAATGGAAAGTTTGTGAAGTGTCGGTGCACGGTTTAACATAACCGGGTGACCTTTAACCACTTCAGCTAGACATTCCCATACTTCATTGGTTTTACTATCGATCATTTTCTTTGCTTGTTTAACCGTTGTAGCGTACCCTTTTTCTTCAAGACGCGCTAACAAATGCGGTTTGAAAAGCTCCAATGCCATCTGTTTTGGAAGACCACATTGATCCATTCTCAAATTTGGTCCAACAACGATAACCGAACGACCCGAAAAGTCAACCCTTTTACCGAGAAGGTTTTGACGGAAACGGCCTTGCTTACCTTTAATGATCTCTGAGAGCGATTTTAAAGGACGCTTATTTGCACCTTTTACCGCATTGGCACGACGGCCATTATCAAACAACGCATCAACGGCTTCTTGAAGCATTCTTTTTTCGTTGCGAATAATAATCTCAGGAGCATCAAGTTCCATTAAACGTTTCAAACGGGCATTTCTGTTGATAACACGACGATATAAATCATTGACATCACTTACAGCAAATTTACCGCCATCTAGTGCAACCAATGGTCTTAAATCTGGTGGTAATACTGGTAACATAGTGATCATCATCCACTCAGGGCGGTTACCACTGTGAAGGAATGCTTCAACCACTTTCAGACGTTTAATAATTGTTTTTTTCTTCGCTTCTGAACTGGTTTGGTTAATGTCTTCTTTCAACTGTCCAAGAACTTCTACAAGATCTAAACTTGCTAAAAGATCACGAATAACTTCACCACCCATTTTAGCCACAAAACCCGTATCCCCAAATTTTTGTTGGAGTGCTTGATATTGTTCTTCATTTAAAACATCATACAAAGCGACTTTGTTTTTATTCTCAGCATCGTAAAACGCTTCGCCTGCTTGTTCAACAATGTATGCTTCATAATACAGTACGCGCTCAAGATCTTTCATCTTAACACCAAGCAGTGTTCCTACACGACTTGGAAGTGAGTTAACATACCAAATATGTGCCACAGGAGTGACTAACTCAATGTGACCCATACGTGAACGTCTTACTTTTGTACTGGTAACTTCAACACCACACTTCTCGCATTTAATGCCTTTGTAACGCATCTTTTTGTATTTTCCGCATAGACATTCATAATCTCTAACGGGTCCAAAGATTTTTGCACAAAAAAGGCCATCACGCTCAGGTTTGAGCGTACGATAGTTAATGGTTTCTGGCTTTTTGACCTCACCATAACTCCATGAGCGGATCTTTTCAGGACTTGCAAGTCTTAATTGAAATGCTTTAAAATCCCTTGGTCTACTCTCTTCGTGAATCTCAATTGGTTCTAGTCGTTTCATCTTCTTCCACCTCGTCATAAATCTCAACATCTAAAGCCAAAGACTTCAACTCGTTTGTTAATACATAGAATGTTTCAGGGATTCCCGTTTGTGGTACATTTTCGCCTCTAGTGAGTGCTTTGTACGCTAGGATTCTGCCTTCAACGTCGTCTGATTTGACTGTTAACATTTCTCTTAGGGTATGAGCAGCACCGTATGCCTCAAGCGCCCAAACCTCCATCTCACCAAATCGCTGACCTCCAAAGAGTGCTTTACCACCCACTGGCTGTTGTGTGACGAGTGAGTATGGTCCTGTACTTCTTGCGTGAACTTTTTCGTCAACCAAGTGGTGGAGTTTTAACATGTACATGTAACCCACGTTGACTTTTTCATGCATTTTTTGACCGGTCATACCATCGTATAAATCCGTCTTTCCATCGGTATCGATTTTCGCCATTTCAAAGAGTTTTTCAAACTCTTCAACGTTGACACCTTCAAAAATTGGGCTTGCAAATTTAACGCCTTTGCTCCAATCTCTTGCATAGATCAATAATTGCTCATCTTCTAATTTATCAATAAAATTCTTTGCATCCATCAGTTTTGCAACTTCAGCAATATTAATCATTTTTTCACGAAGTGACTTAATCCAATCACCTTGTTTCTCTTTGAAAATCTCTTCAATTTGATTACCCAAACGTTTTCCAACAAGTCCTAAGTGAACCTCAAGAATTTGTCCGATGTTCATACGACTTGGAACGCCCAGTGGATTTAAGACAATATCTACAATCTCACCGTTTTTAAGGTAAGGCATATCAACTTCACGAACAATATTAGAAACAATACCTTTGTTACCGTGACGTCCAGCCATTTTATCACCCACTTTGAGTTTACGTTTCGTTGCCACATAAACTTTAACGAGCTTGACTACGCCGCTTGGTAAAATATCGTCTTTTTCAATGATGTTAAGTTTCTCATCGTGCTCTTCTTTGAGTTTTTTCTTCTCATTTTGGAAGTAGACTTTAAGGTCTTTATACTCATCTTGAATCTCATTTGAAAACGCTTTTACGATTGAGTTAATCGAGAAACGATTGACATTATGAAGATCTTCTGCTTTGATAAACCCACCTTTTTTATAGCTGGTTTTACTGATCTCTTGATCTTCTTGCAATGGATTTTTAAGAAGCAATGCATTGATACGTAGCATCTCTTCTCTATCTAACATCAAGAGTTTATCATGGTGTTCGCGATCCAAAATCTCTTTTTCTTGCTCATACGCTTGAACAGCACGTGGATCTTTGTCATAACCTTTTTTCGTAAAGATTTTAACATCAACAACGATACCCTCTAAGGAAGGTGTTGCATAAAGTGATTTATTAACAACATGTCCTGCTTTTTCACCAAAAATAGCACGTAATAGTCTCTCTTCAGGCGTTGGTTTTACTTCGCCTTTTGGAGACACTTTACCCACAAGGATCATACCTGGAGTAATATACGTACCTACTTTAACAATACCACTGTCATCAAGATGTGCTAGCTCTTCTTCTTTAACGTTTGGAATGTCTTTCGTAATCTCTTCCACACCGTCTTTAAGTTCGCGTGCTTCGATCTCTTTTTCATAAATATGAACGCTAGTAAACGCATCTTCACGAATCATACGTTCACTGATAACAATCGCATCTTCGTAGTTATAACCATTCCATGGCATAAAGGCAACCATAGCATTTTTACCGATAGCAAGCTCGCCTTGATCCATACTTGGACCATCTGCGATTACGCCACCCGCTTCTACCATATCACCACGTCTTACAATCACTTTTTGAGTAAATGTTGTATTTTGGTTGGTTCTCAGATTTTTTTGAAGTGCATAATGATCAATAAAGGCACCACCTTCATCTTCACCTAGTATGTAAACATTTTTGTTATCTACTTTTTCGACAACACCCGCGCGCTTTGCTTTAATCGCTTCCCATGAATCACGAGCAGCAATTTTCTCAACACCTGTTCCTACAATTGGCGCATCTGATTTAACCAATGGCACTGCTTGACGTTGCATGTTTGAACCCATAAGTGCACGGTTCGCATCGTCGTGTTCCAAGAATGGAATTAATGATGCAGCAACACCCGCAATCATCATAGATGAAAGGTCAATTAAGTCAACTTTTTCTTTTTCAATAAGAACAGTCTCACCGTCCACGCGTACTTCAATCAAATCTTCAACAATTTCATCGTTTTCATTGACTTTTGTACTGGCTGGAGCAATAACCAAACCTTCTTCTTGTGTCGCTGTGATGTAAATAATTTCGTCAGTAATTTTTGCATTTTCAACCTTACGGTATGGCGCTTCAACAAAACCTAAATCATTTACTTTTGCATACATAGAAAGCGTATTGATCAAACCAATGTTTTGACCCTCTGGCGTTTCTACTGGACAGATTCTTCCATAGTGTGTTGGGTGAACGTCACGGACTTCAAAGCCTGCACGCTCTTTAACCAAACCACCCTCACCAAGAGCTGAAAGTCTTCTTTTATGGGTAATTTCACTGAGTGGATTGGTTTGATCCATAAATTGTGATAACTGTCCACTTGAGAAAAATTCTGCAATAGCAGAAGTAATCATTTTAGAATTAATCAAATCGTGTGGCATTAACTCTTCAACACTACCGCTCAGCGCTGTAAATTTATCACGAATCGCTTTTTGCATTTTGATTAAACCAGCATGAAGCTCATTTGCAAGTAACTCGCCAATTGCTCTAATTCTTCTGTTACCTAGGTGATCACGATCGTCAATATGACCCTGACCATTTTTAACTTTGATCAAGTATTTCGCAGTTTTGATAATATCTTCACTGGTCATAATCGTCACATATTCTGGTACGCTAAGACCGAGTTTATGATTCATTTTCATACGACCAACTTTGGTTAAGTCGTATCTTTCAGAATTAAAGAAAAGATCTTTTACAAAGGTTTTTGCTGCTTCTTTCGTAACAGGCTCACCTGGTCTCATAACTTTGTAGATACGAATCGCTGCTAAGTCATTCTCATCTTCAATACTCTCTGTTTGGCGAAGCAATTTAAGCGTTTCGTTATCAGCAATAAATGAGTTAATGATCGCATCATCCACACCACTTGCAAGATCATTCGCAATTTCAATCACTTCACATTTCTGCTCAATAATTTTTGCCAATTTTCCTTCATCAAGTTGTGTTAATGTATCGTAAAGTACTTCACCACTCTCTTGATCAATGATTGGAGAGGAGAGGAAACGATTCACTAAAATTTCAACAGGATACTCAATAAACTTGATACCATCTTCAATAAATTTTTCTGCTTTTTTACGCGCAAGACGTTTGCCTGCTGCCAAAAGAAGGTTACCATGCTCATCTTTAAGATCGAAATCAACACGACCTAGGAAATTATCTGCTGAGAATTCAATTAAAAACTTGTTCTCACGAATCATAATGTTAAGCACTGGATAAAAAAGTTTTAAGATGTCTTGTTTGCTGTAACCAAGTGCACGGAATAGAATCGTAATAGGAACTTTTCTGCGTTTATTAATTCTAACAAAGAGGGTATCTTTTGCATCATACTCAAAGTACAACCAAGAACCACGATCAGGAATAATTTGAGCATTGTAGATCAGTTTATTCGCAACCGTTGGGCTCTCTTCCTCTTTGAAGATAACGCCAGGGCTTCTGTGAAGCTGATTAACAACAACTCTTTCAACACCATTAATAATAAATGAGGTTCTCTCAGTCATTAATGGAATTTCACGAATAAAAATGGCTTGTTCTTTAATATCTTTTACACCCGTTTTTTCACCGGATTTTTCATCTTTATCCCATAGGATAAGACGAATGTTCATTTTTAAGCTGACAGAATACGTAAGTCCACGCTCCATACATTCGCGGACAGTATATCTAGGTTTCCCTACTTCTGATCCAACATATTCTAATGTAAGTCTATTTTGGGGATCATGAATAGGAAAAATAGATTTAAAAACCTTCTCTACACCGCTCTCTTCTTTGAGATTTTCAACATTTAAAAACTGTTCATAACTCTTTTGTTGAAGTTGGAGTAGATTTGGTACATCAATTTTTTTTGGGACTTTGGAAAAATCAACTCGTAAGCGATTTCCAGATTTTAGGCTATTTAACATGAGTCTACCTCGTGTAGTTGTTTGAAAAGGGCAGTGGGTTCATCTATCGCTTGATAGACGTTGTAACGACTAATAATTAATTTCCAGGGAAAAAGTTTTAAAAGAGAAGCCAATGGCTTCTCTTAAAGTAATAAAATTACTTGATTTCAGCGACAGCGCCAGCTTCTTCAAGTTTCTTTTTGATCTCTTCAGCAAGTTGTTTAGATACACCCTCTTTAATTGTTGTAGGAGCGCCTTCAACAGCATCTTTAGCCTCTTTAAGACCAAGACCTGTGATTTCTCTAACAACTTTAATAGCGTTGATTTTTTTCTCGCCACCATCTTTAAGGATAACATCAAACTCAGTTTTCTCTTCAGCAGCTTCTGTAGCGACAGCAGCGCCAGCGCCAGCTACCATTACAGGTGCAGCAGATACACCGAATTTCTCTTCGAAATCTTTTACAAGTTCACTCAATTCAAGTACACTAAGACCTGAAATATACTCTAATACGTCTTGTTTTGAAATTGCCATTTCAAATCTCCTGATTATTTTATAGTTATAATGATTTTACAAGAGTCTTGCTCTTGCACCTTATACGTAAGACTTCGAGCCTTACATATATGTTCTATTCAGACTCTTGTTTTTTAGCACGAAGTGCATCAAGACCGATAGTAAAGTTTGTAATTGGAGCCATCCAAGTTGATAGAAGCATTCCAATAAGCTCATTACGTGATGGCATTTTAGAAAGTGCTTCAACTTTAGCAGCATCATTGGATTTGTTTTGGCGAACGTAGCAACAACTTTAGTAACGGCTAACTGATCAGCACCCCAAACAAAAATGTTTGTGTCTTTAAGTTCAAGTCCTTCGATACCAGCGTTTGTCATAGCAATTGATGCTAAAGTATTTTTAATAACTTTAACACTAACAGCTTCTGGTCTTGAAGCATTTCTCAATGCTTCAATCGCTTTAACATTAAGACCTTTATAGTCACAAACAATTAAACCGTCGGAAGATTTAAACTCTTCAGTTAGAGAACTAATAAATTCAGCTTTCTCTGTTCTTGTCAATTTTTCTCCTTTCCAACTGGTGATTTCAAGTAGAGATGAGTGATCTCAAATTAAGCTTACGCCTCTACTCTCTCCAATCAAAGATTAAGTACTTACGTTTAAATGTCATAAAATAATATTTATGACTTAATATCTTAAGAAGGCACTCAACCACTAGCCAATTTATTGGTCAATGGTTGAGTTAATATTATCTAAGGTCGATTAATTCTTGGTTTTCAAGGTTCATAGATGGGCTCATTGTAAGTGACAATGCAGCACTTTTGATATATTTACCTTTTGCAGCAGCAGGTTTATGTTTGTTGATTGCTTTGATAAATGCTTCAAAGTTCTCTCTGATTTGCTCAGATGTGAAGCTAATTTTACCAATACCTGCATGGATATTTCCTTGTTTATCAACGCGGAAGTTAACTTGGCCACCTTTGTTATTCTCAACAGCTTTTGCAACATCCATTGTTACAGTACCTGTTTTTGGATTTGGCATGATACCTTTTGGTCCAAGAATACGACCAACTTTACCTACTAAACCCATCATATTAGGAGTTGCGATCAAAACATCAAAGTTGATACGACCTGCTTGAATCTCTTCAATCAAATCATCACTACCGACGATATCAGCTCCCGCTGCTCTTGCTTCATCTGCTTTTTCATCTTTAGCAATAACTGCAACACGAACTGTTTTACCAGTACCTGAAGGAAGAACAACTGAACCTCTTACCATTTGATCTGCATGTCTTGGATCAACGTTAAGTTTAAGTGCTACTTCAATTGTTTCATCAAATTTTGCAGACGCTAGGTTTTTAATGTTACCAAGTGCTTCATCGACAGAATATTTTTTTTCTTTATCAACTTTTTTCAAAAGTTCTTGAAATCTTTTATTTACTTTTTTTGCCATTATTTATCTCCGCATAATTTTGCTTCCGCCTTTAGTGACCCTGGCGGTAAAGGGTTATGATTAATCGACGACGTTAATACCGATACTTCTTGCAGATCCTGCAATAATTTTTGCAGCTGCTTCTTTATCTGTTGTATTAAGATCAGCAATTTTTTTCTCAACAATCTCAAGAATCTGAGCTTTATTAAGTGTACCTACTTTGTTTTTCAAAGGGTTACTTGAACCGCTTTTAAGGCCAACTGCTTTTTTGATAAGATCAGTTGCAGGTGGTTGTTTTGTAACAAAAGTAAAACTTTTGTCAGCATAAACAGTGATAACAACAGGAATTCTAAAACCTGCCATCTCTTTTGTTCTTTCGTTAAATGCTTTACAAAACTCCATGATATTCACACCACGTTGACCAAGTGCTGGACCAACTGGAGGTGATGGATTTGCTTTCGCAGCTTCAATCTGCAATTTAATTTCGCCAATGACTTTTTTTGCCATTTCTTTTCCTTTACGCTTAGACTATTTTTTCAACTTGAGAATAGAGAATCTCAACTGGGGTACTTCTACCAAAGATTGAAACATTGAGTGTGAGTTTGCCATGAACCATATCATACTCTTCAACAGAACCTGTGAAGTTTGCGAAAGGACCTTCAGTAATCCTAACACTTTCACCGTTTTCGAAGAAAATTTTTGGTTTTGGCGCACCTTTCTTCTCAGCTTTTTCCAAGATCAATGCAATGTCTTTTTCACTCAAAGGAGTAGGCTTTTTTGCTTCACCGATGAATCTTCCGACTTTTGGCAATGATTGGATAAGATGCCAGAGTGCTGTATCTAAATCTAATTTTGCAAACGCATAACCAGGATAGAGACTTCGCTCACTAATCTTCTTTTTACCATTCTTAACTTCAATTACATCTTCTGTTGGAACAACAATTTGTTCTAACTTTTCAGCGATACCATGATCGTTGACAAGAGTAATAATTCCTTTTTTGACTGCTTGCTCGCTACCTGCATAGGTTTGAATTGCATACCATCTATGTGCCATTCTTTCTCCTTAAATTAAAGAAGATAAAGAAAAAGACATAATAGCATCAATCAGCGCCAAAAAGAGTGAAATCACGGTTACTACGACAAAGACAGAGATGAATGCATTTCGAATCTGTTCTTTAATCGGGAAAATAACCTTTGACAATTCAGCTTTAGAATGATGATAATAAGCTCTTAATTTTTCCATTGTATTACCTCGACTAGTGGCAGGGTAGGAGGGACTCGAACCCCCAACCTGCGGTTTTGGAGACCGACGCTCTACCGTTGGAGCTACTACCCTGCATGTAAGTTAAGTCTTTTGAGAGACTTAACTTTTTAATTTCACTTCTTTGTGAACAGTGTGTTTTTTCAGTCTTGGACAATACTTGCTAAGTTCAACTTTTTCAGTAACTGTCTTGCTGTTTTTTGTTGTAGTGTAATTAATGTCACCACATTCAGAACACTTAAGTCCGATTTTAACGGTCATAATATTTCCTTGACTAAATTACATGTAAGGGTTTCCCCTTACATGCTAAAATTACTTGATAATTGTAGAAACAACACCCGCACCGACAGTTCTACCACCCTCACGGATTGCAAAACGAGTACCCTCTTCAAGAGCGATAGGAGCGATCATTGCTACTTTGATTTTTACGTTATCACCAGGCATAACCATCTCAGTACCTTCTGGTAATGTGATAGAACCTGTTACGTCTGTTGTACGAACATAGAATTGTGGTCTATAGTTGTTAAAGAATGGAGTATGACGGCCACCCTCTTCTTTTGAAAGAACATAGATCTCAGCTTCAAAGTCAGTGTGTGGAGTGATTGATTTTGGCCACGACCTGAAATTGAGAATACGTCTTCGATTGGCATCAAGAAATCTTTTTCAGTTTCACGTTGTGGAACTGGGATGTAAGCATCAACTGCTGCCATAAGATCAAGAATTTTTTGACCCCATGGTCCAACTGTACCAGCTTTTGCTTCTTCAAGTGCTTTAAGCGCTGAACCAGAAACGATTGGAGTATCATCACCTGGGAAGTCATAAACAGAAAGAAGTTCACGAATTTCCATTTCAACGAGTTCAAGAAGTTCTTCATCATCAACCATATCAGCTTTGTTCATGAAAACAACGATGTATGGAACGCCAACTTGGCGAGAAAGAAGAATGTGCTCACGAGTTTGTGGCATAGGACCATCTGCTGCAGAAACAACAAGAATCGCGCCATCCATTTGAGCAGCACCAGTAATCATGTTTTTAACGTAATCCGCGTGACCTGGACAGTCTACGTGAGCGTAGTGACGATTTTCTGTTTCATACTCAATATGTGAAGTTGCAATGGTAATACCACGCTCTCTCTCTTCAGGAGCGTTATCAATACCATCATAATCTTTAAATTCACAAAGACCTTTTGTCGCTAGAACAGCTGAAATTGCAGCTGTAAGCGTAGTTTTACCATGATCAACGTGACCGATGGTTCCAATGTTAACGTGTGGCTTGGTTCTAGAGAACTTTTCTTTTGCCATTTTTTCCTCCGTAATGAGTTTTGTTTTTTTAATACATTTCAATTTGTCAAAGTTATTAAAAACTTTTTGAGTGATGGAGCTCATAGAGGGACTTGAACCCTCGACCTCTTCCTTACCAAGGAAGTGCTCTACCCCTGAGCCATATGAGCCGACTACAAAAGGGTGGACCAAATTGTATCGAAACAACAATAATGATTTGATTTTATTAAGAAAGGAAGGTAAGACTACTGAACTTGTTCTGTAGTGCCCTAAAGCAGAAGAAATTCAACAGCTCCCAGTTTGCTTATAAAATCTTGGAGCGGGAGACGGGACTCGAACCCGCGACCCCCAGCTTGGAAGGCTAATGCTCTAGCCAACTGAGCTACTCCCGCAATGGTGGTGAGAGAAGGATTCGAACCTTCGAAGACATAGTCAGCAGATTTACAGTCTGCCCTCGTTGGCCACTTGAGTATCTCACCGTATTTTTCCATTTTCATTGCTGGTCAAACACTGTCTTTCACAAACAAAAATGGAGCTGGTGAACGGAATCGAACCGCCGACCTACTGCTTACAAGGCAGTTGCTCTACCAACTGAGCTACACCAGCACCCTTGATTGTGAGGTGAAATTATATCTCAAAAGATTTTGAATATTAGCTAAAATGCTCTCTTATGTTTTTAAACAAAGGGTTACGATGAAAATTTTATTCTCTCCTAGTGAAACAAA
Source organism: Pseudomonadota bacterium (assembly GCA_017860615.1). Classification (GTDB taxonomy): domain Bacteria; phylum Campylobacterota; class Campylobacteria; order Campylobacterales; family Sulfurospirillaceae; genus Sulfurospirillum. The sequence goes on from JAGDMU010000010.1 coordinate 160,149, forward strand.
AAGTACTCTTACGACCCATGGGATACTAGAAGAAAGAAGCTTACTCTTTCCATACTTATATGAAAAACGCCATTATGTTTTAAAGCAGTATCAATCACTTTTGGATACATACGACAAGAACAAGCTCCAACATCTTTTTGGTATTAAAGATGAACAAAAGATAATGCTTCAAGCCTCAAAAAATATTTTCAATGCGTTAACGTGCAAAGCTATTCTACGCTACAGTGGTATTGCGTACGATCATCTGGACTTTGAATCACTTAATAAAAACGCTCAGTCCTATATAGAAAAACATGTGATGATCTTTTCTAACCTTTTTGGTCCTCTTTTGGCGGGCGATCTCATTCCTGAATACAAACTCCAACAAGGGGAGAGCTTAGATGGTTTTAAAACCGAGCTCTTTTATAAAGAACACTTTAGCGACGCAATTGACACATGGGTGAGCGATGAGACTGTTCTTGACCTACGCGCAGGTTTTTACGAGAAATTTTACACGCTGAAACGTCCTTACATTACAATGAAGTTTCTCAAAAAAGGGAAAGTAGTGAGTCACTTTGCCAAAGCATACCGTGGAGAGGTTTTACGCGAAATTGCCATACATCAACCAAAAAATGAAAAAGAGCTTGGAGCAATTCATTTTAAAGGACTTCAAATTCATGAAATATTGGATCAAAAACTCAAACGAGAATACGTCTTTACTATTATTGATTGATTTGCATTAAAAGGGTACAATGTCATCAAATTTGCATAAAGGAAAGGCTCATGGACATTTTACAATGGATTGTCATTGGTGTACTGGTTTACGTGATCTATTATCTTATCAATAAGTATGAACGAAGAGTGGATGAACTCACAAGACTTATCGAGCTTAACCGTGAAGAGATTACTAAAAATAAGCAAAGTATCGAAAAAAATAAAGAAAATATTGCTAAAAACAAAGAGACCATCGAGCTAAATCAAACGATTATTGAAAAACTCAAATAATCTTAAAGGGGCCATACAATACAGCCCCTTCTCTCACCTACTTTTTAATCCCTCGTGCTCCTAGATTTCCATAACGATGATAACTGTGTGAAATACTCTGCTCATTCAAGAAATGGAGTAGTTCAACACGTCCTTCCATCAAAGGCTTACTTCTTACAATGCATTTTGCTTTCTTTGAAGCTGCTGCATACACAAATGGCGTGATAAGTGTCTCATTGGCATAGAAGATTTTATCAACGCTTTCAAAACACTTTGCAAATGTTGCTTCATCTTCGCGTTCAATCGTGTCATTTTTTCCTAGAAGTAAGCCTTGATTTTCATACAAGAATGAAATCACACTGCTTTCAGCACTGAGCTCAATGCTTACATGCAGAGAAATTTGAGCAATACGCGCTGCCATAATACGGCTCATCACATCAAAAAGCCCATCTTCTTTGCTGATGCGAAGCGCTATTTTTGATAAAGGAAGATATTTAAAAAGATTATCCTCGCCTCGCACTTTTACAAAATCTTTTTCTTGACTAAAGGTTTCCGCATAATTTTCAAGGTAGCTTCCTATAGCTAAAGAAAGTTTGTCAAAGTCAGCTTTAAAGCCTGAATGTGCACCCTTATGGCAACTATCGACCCAGCCATGAATGAGATGAACAAACGAATGTTGTACAGAGTGCTTAATAGCAGGCTCTGCCACATCCTCAAAGTCCATAAACTGCGTAATGTAGTTGTGGATACCCGCTTTTCGTCCTGTTCCTACCGCTGATTTGCCAAGCCCGCCAAAAGGCTGGCGAAGAACAATAGCACCTGTGGTTCCACGATTGATATAAAGATTTCCTGCTTTAAGGTGTTTTCTCCAATATGCCACTTCACGCTCATCCAACGATTCTATACCAGAAGTCAGTCCATAACCTGTCGCATTGACGATCTCAATAGCGTGCTTCAAATCTTTTGCACACATGACGGAAAGTACTGGACCAAAAAGTTCGTTTATATGGCAGAAGCTTCCCTCTTTAACACCCCATTTAATGCACGGCCTTAACATGTATTCATTGCCATCTACATACGAAGGTGCCAATGCCCAACTCTCACCAGATTCTAGATTTTCAAGGGCATGTTTGAGTGCACCACTCACAGGATTTGCAAGGGTTCCAAGACGATTCGTAAAATCCCAGACAGAACCTACATGCAAGCTTTTTGCCGCATCAATCAGTCCTTTTTTAAAGTGAGGGTCATTGTAAACCTCTTCTTCTAAAACTAAAAGTGACGTTGCAGAACATTTTTGACCACTATTGGAAAATGCAGAATGGATTACATTTTTAATGGCTTGATCGCGATCCGCCATTGCCGTTACAATGGTCGCATCTTTACCACCTGTTTCTGCACTTAAGAAGAGATTTGGACGGCTTTCTAACATTTTATAAGCAGTTTCCTCGCCACCTGTTAAAATGACAAAGTCAACCTTCTCATTTTTGACCAAATACTCACCTGCTAAACTTCCAGCACATGGAACAAATTGAAGGGTGTTTTGGCTCACTCCTGCATCCCAAAAACATTTACATAACTCATACGCACATAAAGCAGCCACACTGGCTGGTTTGATAATGACGCAATTGCCCGCAGCTAAAGCTGCACTGATGCCTCCTACAGGGATAGCTATCGGAAAGTTCCAAGGAGGTGTTACCACACCCACACCTTTGCCTTTTGCGCTCAAGTTTTTATAATCCTCAAAGTAACGTGCACTATGACCATAGAATTCCAAAAAGTCGATAGCTTCACTGACCTCTACATCGGTTTCGCTAAATACTTTCCCTACTTCTGCTGCAGCAACACCGATAAGATCGGCTCTTTTTGAACGCACCTGATTGGCAACCTGACAAAGAACTTTTTGCCTCTCACTGACACTAAGACTTCTCCAACCGTCTCTATCTTGGGCAGCTATCTCAACTGCACGTTCCAAATCTTCTTTAGTTGCAAGCGCATATTTTCCACAGATTACACCCTCTTTAAGTTGTGATTTGTCGATGACCTCTTTGACTTCACGCTCACTCAACTCTTCACCACCCACAACGACAGGTGCAATGCTTAACTCTTCGCCCGCTTTTTTCTTCCACTTAGCACTAATACCTTTTGCCCACTCTTTATTAACTAACAAGATAAAGTCTGTGTCTGCTTCTCCATGGTATTTACCGCTAAAGAAGCTACCACCTTCATAATGCTCCCACTGCTCTGTGAATCTATTTTGTTTCCGTTTTGAGCCTATAAAAATATGTTTAGCATTTTCAAAAGAGTCAATGAATTTTTGCTTTTGAGTTTCCCATGCAGGTGTTCCTACTTTTAACCCAAAGGAGTAGCGAATAAAGTTCTCCACACCCGTATTTTCATCAAGACGTCTAACCAAGTAAGCAATGGCATTCGTAAACTGCTCTTTTTTAGCGATGGGTGCATATAAGATCACTTCACCACTGATCTGTTTAATGGCAAGCCGTGCAGACTCGCTCATACCTTCTAGCATCTCCATACTAAAGAACTCTGTTGTTCCATACTCTTTGGAAAGTTCATAGCCATAGGCAAGCTCAAAAAGATTGTGTGATGCCATACCAATATTGACATACTTTGCATTTTCAGGACGCAAAGCAAATTCACCCATGACTTTATAGTTACTATCGGTGTCAATTTTTTGTGTAAAGGTGACCATTTCCCAGTGGCGAAGTCCTGCTTCCGTCTCTTCCATCTCCATATTGGCACCTTTAACAAGGCGCATCTTAATCGGAACACCACCATTTTCAACACGCTTTTTTGCCCATTCAACGAGCTTTTGCTGCCATAAGTGTGAGTCTGGCAAATAGGCCTGAAGTACAATACCTGCACGAAAATCTTGAAACTCAGGAAGATCTAGTGTTTGGGTGAAGGCGCTAAACGTCAGTGCTAAATCACGGTATTCTTCCATATCAAGGTTGATAAATTTGTTCTCTTTTTCACCTTTTGCATTCGTAAAACTGTATTTTTTCGCTTGCGCATAGATACGACTCAAACGTTTGATTAATTCTGCAACCGTCTCTTCATACGCTAAAGCATTGATTTGAGAAAAGAGTGTCGAGATTTTGATGGAAATATAATCCACATTTGGGTTTTCAAGCACTTTAAGATATTTCTCGATGCGTTCTTCCGCCTCTTCTTCTCCCAAAACCACTTCACCAATCAGGTTAATGTTGACCCTTGTTCCTTCGCTTTTACGCTTTACAAGGTGCGCATTAAATGGCTCATCTTCGCCTTTTAGAACAACCGTTTTTGTGTCTTCTCGTATGTTGCTTACAAAAAGTGGAATTGAAATTTGAGGTAAATAAACACCTGCATTTAAAAATAAAAAGACTAAAAAACGCTCCGCTGTTGTAAAGAATGAAGCCATTTCGTATTTTGCAAAAAGATATTCAATCTGATTTGCAACACGCGCAGGATTTTTACTTCTAAAACTCTGGTCCATCAATTCAATCAAAAAGACTTTATCTTTTGGATTGCTGAGCATCTTATTCATTTTAATATGGAACTTTTTATCAAAATCACTCACCAATTCACTGGCTCTGTTCTGCCATGTTTCAGCGAGTGTAATGGCTCTTTGAATTACTTCGGCATTTGCTTGCATTATTTCTCCTTTTGTAGTACTAAAAGTAGTACGTTTTACTTCATATGAAAATTGGGCAAAAAAAAGCCGCCTGCATAATACAGGCGGTCTTTTATGAAACCTTACTTTTTCTTACCCAAATACGCCTCTTGAATCATCTCAGAATTTAATAACTCTTCGCTGCTTCCACTGTGTGTTATTTTTCCCAGTTCCAAAACATAACCACGATTGGCAAGTTTAAGAGCTGCTTTGGCATTTTGCTCTACCAAAAGAACGGTTACACCACTTTTACTAATCTCTTTAATCGCTTTAAAAATCACTTTGACTAAAACAGGAGCAAGTCCCAGACTTGGCTCATCTAAGATCAACAGCTTTGGTTTACTCATAATGGCTCGTCCAATGGCTAACATCTGCTGTTCGCCACCACTAAGTGTGCCTGCAAGCTGTTTTTTACGTTCATGTAAACGAGGTAAAATTTCATAAATCCAATCAAGCGTTGTAGCATCGTATTTTTTCAAACTGTACGCACCCATCATGAGGTTTTCTTCAACACTGAGTGTCCCAAAGACACGACGACCCTCAGGAGAGTGGCTCATCCCAAGAGAGACGATCTCATGGGCAGGAATCTGTGTAATTTCTTTGCCATCAAAAATGATGCTACCTGCACTTGATTTTAAAAGTCCACTGATGGTACGCAGCGTGGTTGTTTTGCCTGCGCCATTGGCTCCAAGGATGGTGACGACTTCGCCTTTGTTGACGTAAAGGTCGATGCCTTTAATCGCTTCAATGGCACCGTAGTTGACGTGTAAGCCTTTTACTTCTAGTAATTTTTCACTCATCTTCGTCTTCCTCATCACTTCCAATATACGCCTCAATAACAACAGGATCGTCTTGAACAAAAGAAGGCACACCTTCGCTTATTTTCGCGCCAAAGTTAATCACCGTGATGTATTCGCTCAAACTCATCACCATCTCCATGTCGTGCTCAATCATCATGATGGTCACACCCATCTCTTGGATTTTTCGAATCGTTTGCGTCAGCTCCAAGGTCTCATTTTCATTAAGCCCCGCAGCAGGTTCATCCAAAATAAGAAGTTCAGGCTCAGCTGCAAGGGCACGTGCCATCTCGATGCGTCTTTGAATACCATACGAGAGATCACCCGCAGGAATAGTCGCATATTCTGTAAGATTGAAAAAATCCATCAACTCGCCTACTTTTTCCCAGTTCGCTTTTTCATCTCTGACATACGCAGGCGTCGGAATCACACCGTTATACCAACGTTGTTTAGATTTGATGTGACGACCCGACATAATGTTCTCGGCCACACTCATCTCCGCAAAAAGTCGAATGGTTTGAAAGGTTCTTAAGATGCCAAGCTCCGCAATTTTATAGGGATTACTGCCTTTGATGTCTTTACCCTTCCACAAAATTTGCCCAATTTCAGGTCGATAAATACCTGTAATACAGTTAAACAAAGTCGTTTTACCCGCACCATTAGGTCCGATAATGCCGTATATTTGCCCTTTTTTAACTTTCATGGAGAGATCATTAATGGCAACAAGCCCTTGAAAATACTTGCTTACATGGCTAATTTCTAAGATATACTCGCTCATTTGACCCCCTTTTTAAGAAAATCAGGGATATTGCCAAAACGAACAGGCCAAATACCACGAGGGCGTAAAATCATTGTCAAAATCATTGCAACACCGAAGACCAGATAACGTGCTGTTTCAAACTCTCTAAACATTTCAGGCAACACAAACATCACAAACGTTCCTATCAAAACACCTGGAAGAGACGCAGAACCGCCCACTAAAACGATGGTAAAGAACATAATGGACTGTGTGACATTAAACGCTTCTGGACTTACTGCTGAGTACTGAACAGAGAACATACTTCCAGCAGCCCCCGCGATACCTGCACCCAAGATAAACGCATAGAGCTTGAAATAGCGTACATTAATCCCCATACTTTGCGCGGCAATTTCATCTTTGTGGATGTAAAACATCGCACGACCAAATTTGCTTTTGTCGAGATTGCGCATAATAAACAGTGTAATACCTAGAAGAATAAATGCCATATAGTACATATGCGTTTGCGAACTAAAGTCAAATCCAAGAACACGTACAACATCGATGCCAAAAAGACCGTTCGGTCCTCCTGTTAAACCAAAGATGTCATTTTCGAGCACTTGAATAAAGATAATGTTAAAACCAATCGTCGCAACCAACAGATAATCCCCTCTTAAGTGAATAATCGGAGCCACCATGACAAACGCAACCAGCATAGGAACCAACACAGCAGGCGCCCATGTGGCTAAAATAGGAAGTCCAAAGTTGACATTTAAAATGGCGGTCGTATACGCACCCAAACCAAAGAACATTGCATGTCCCATGTGAAATACACCCGCTCGCCCTAAAATAATGTCTTGAGAGAGTGCCACGACAGAGAAAACCAAAAAAGTTGTTCCCACCGCTAACCATGCAGAATCCACAAACAGTGGGAAAAAGCCCATAAAAACAAGTAGCGCTATGGCTATCAAACTGGTTTTATTCATCATACTTTCTCCGCCACAGTTTCGCCTAAAATACCCGTTGGTCTAAAGACTAAAATAGCAATCAAAAGCACAAAGGTAAAGGTTTCTGCCCATTGTGTGGAGATATACCCTGTGATCATTGCATTGAAAAGCCCTAAAAGGAGGCCTCCTAGCATCGCACCTGGAATATTACCAATACCACCCATAATGGCCGCAACAAAGGCATTAAGCCCGTACATCCAGCCCATATCAAACGTGACACCACGATAGTATGTTCCAATGAAAAGTCCTGCCACAGCCCCTAGTGAAGAGCCGATGATGAAGATAATCATAACAATGCGATTCACATTAATGCCCATCAGCTTTGCCGCGTCTTGGTCGATGGCAACGGCTCGAATGGCGGTTCCAATTTTGGTTTGATGAATGAAAAAGTAAAGCCCTACCATCAACACCGATGAAAGCCCTAAAATCATTACTTGCGTAAAGGTAATCACAATACCCCCTATTTCCCAAATGGTTGCAGGGAAAAGGTTGGAAGGGAAGATTTTCATATTAGGACCCCAAATCAGCATTACAGAGTTTTGAATGACCAACCCAGCTCCAAGTGCTGAAACAACGGCACTAAGGCGTGGTGCAGTTCGTAAAGGTCTATACGCTAGGCGCTCAAGAAGTACACCCACAAAAGCAACGATGGCAGCCGTAAACACAAAAACGGTAATGACCGCAATTAAGGAAGTCACACTCTCTCCAAAAATTTGGGCATAAACGCTCAATCCTATAAACGCTGAAAAAGCGACTAAATCGCCGTGTGCAAAGTTAATCAGTCGCATAACACCATACACCATGGTATAGCCCAATGCAACCAGTGCATAAAGACTTCCGATAGTAAGGCCATTAACCATTTGTTGTAAGAAAATATCCATAAGATAACCTTATCCTAATGTAATTGTATGCCAAAGATGAACTTCATCTTTGGCAATACGGGCAAGATCTGCCAAATGCTTATTGGTAAACAATCTTATAGCTTTTATCCGCTTGAACTTCATAGGTCATATAACCTCCGCCGATGCGCTCACCATCTTCCCTAAAGGTCACAGGGCCTGTAATACCTGGAAAATCTTTGAGTTTATGTAAGCTCTCAGCGATGACTTTCGTATCTTCAGACTTGGTTTGCTCCATCGTGTGAAGGATTGCACGAAGCCCATCGACATTCATAAGCGACCAGATAGACGCTGGCATAGCATTGAATTTCGCTTTGTAGTCCACTAAGAACGTTTTAGCGATGTCATACGGAAGAATGTCTGGTGTTGGCACGTTAATAAGCAGTGTTCCTTTAGCGCTATCGCCTGCTAGTTTCATATAATCAGGGTTGTCGTTAGAATCACCGCCTACAAAGTCCGCTTTGATGCCAAGTTGAATTTGTTGTGCACGTAGAAGTCCACCATCGGTATAGTAACCGCTAAAGTAGATAACATCTGGATCCATGGACTTGATTTTTGTCAAAGTCGCTGTAAAGTTTTGCGTACCAGACTTGATTTTGCCTTCATAGATGATGTTGGCATTTTTTGCTTTCAGTGCTTTAGAAGTTGCATCTGCTAAGTCTGTAGAGTAGCTTGAGTAATCGGAGAGAATAACGATTTTTTTGTACTGTTTGCCATCAACAAAATATTTTGCTGTGTAGTCTGCCTCAGCACTGTTTGGAAATGAATTTCTAAAAAATGTCCAGTATTTGTGCGCAATCAACGAATCACTCGTACCATCACTGGTTTGAAGTACGCCTGCTCTAAAGTACGTTGTTTGTGCCGCTTCCGTTGCGCCTGATGTGTAAGAGCCAATAACCGCTTTGACACCTTCGTTGACCAATTTTTTCGCACAAATGGCTGCTTGTTGCGCTGTTCCTTGGTCATCGCATGTGACAACTTCGATTTTTTTACCTAAAACGCCACCCTTAGCATTGTACTGATCTACGATGAGTTTAACACCGTTATCAATGCTTTGACCTTCATTGGCATACTGCCCAGTAATAGGTGCTTGCACACCGATTTTAATCACATCAGCTGCGATGCTTGTACTTACAAGCACAGAACATACTGCTAAAGAAGCAGTCAATTTTGGAAACATTTTCTTCATTCTCACTCCTTTATAAATTTTAAAACTCAGTCCAATACTTTGATAACTGAAAGTATTTGGCTGAGTTTTATTTTGGCTCAATCACATAACACCCTGCCATCCACTCTCCCACATCAATGACTTCTTGAACAGGTGTCTGAACAAACGATGCTTTAAGGGTAGGAAAATGGCTCACGACCTCATCAAAACTCGCTATCACATCGGGGATGCGTTTAACCAGCTTCTTGCGAGCGGAAGTGGAAAGGTCGGCATAAAAAGCAAAAATACCATAATCAAGCGTTGAAGACTCTTCCACTTTTTTATGCAACATCTTACACAACCGCTCGATCTCATAACTGTACTCAGCTTTAGCATTGCAAACACCGTTTTTAAGCGTTAGGATGACTCTTGAGATGGAATCGTTGTGGTTTTGGTGCGACAAGCGCTCATCCAAAGTGATGCTAAAGACATCTTGTGAAAGCGCATTTTTCTCCATATAGGCTTTAAACGCTTTACGATTGGGAAGGGAACAGCGCAATATATCGGATACGGTCGCATCAATAAATACTTCAGGAGCATTGTCAATCAAGCTTAATGCTTGTGCTACGTGAATGGAGAGAATTTTTTGAGGCCCACTTGAAAGAGAGAGTCGGTTATTTGTCCAAAATAAAAAGTTTTTTTGCGCTTGACGCATACCTTCGAGCGTGGCTTCAATCACACTGCTTTGAGTGGGGAATTTACTCATAGTAGTTCTCCTCAACTTCTTGGATGATGCCACTTTCTTTGAGGATGTCTTCGATAAGTCTGTTTTTAGAGATATTCAGAGACGTTGCAAGCTTACCAAGGGCGATGTCGAGCTTTGCATCAATCTTGATCGTTAATTGTGCAATCTCACGTTTTTTGGTCTTATTCTTTTCAATCACACTTTGAATGATTTCTCTACCAAATTTCTGTTTTGCCACGTCGCTCACCTTAGTAAATTTTAAGAATACTAAAAGTAGTACTTTTTATTTCATAAGGAAATAGTAGTATATTTTTGGAAAAAGTTTTCAAAAAAATGTGGTGAATTTTTAGACAAAAAGTGAAGAAAGTTGAAATTCGTGCTTTGGAACTTCTATTTTAAGGCTAATTTCAGTATTTCTCTTCTGTGAAGCCTATTTTTAATGACGTTACCAAAGGTATCATTATAGCTTAGTTGGCTATAATTTTGCAAATTATTACCAAAGGATCGACATGTCAAAAATCGTTTTGATTACGGGTGCTACGTCAGGTTTTGGAGAGGCAACGGCTGAAAAGTTTGCTAAAGCTGGCTATAAAGTCATTGTCACTGGTCGTCGTAAAGAGCGTTTGGATGCCTTAAAAGCTCGCTTATCCACATGCGATATTCTGCCCCTTTGTTTTGATGTCACTCAAAAAGAAGAGGTGTTTAATGCTATAGCATCCCTTCCTGAAGCGTATAAAAATATTGATATTTTGGTCAACAATGCAGGCCTTGCTTTAGGATTAGAACATGCTAATGAAGCAAGCTTGGATGATTGGGAGCGCATGATCGATACTAACATTAAAGGTCTGCTCTATGTCACCAAAGCCGTTCTTCCTGTGATGGTTAAACGTAAAACGGGTTATATCTTTAACATCGGCTCAACCGCAGGCAGTTGGCCGTATGAGGGTGGCAATGTGTATGGCGCAACCAAAGCGTTTGTCAAACAGTTCTCGCTTAACCTTAGAACCGACCTAAAAGGCACACACGTTCGTGTCACCAACATTGAGCCTGGTTTTTCACTCACCGAATTTTCCGATGTACGTTTTAAAGGCGATAAAGAAAAGGCAGACTCAGTCTATAAAAACACTACACCACTTTCGAAAGAAGACATTGCCAACGCCATTTTCTCTTTAGCAGAGCTTCCAGAACATGTGAATGTCAACCGCATTGAGATCATGCCAACGGTTCAAAGCTATGCAGGTCTTAGCGTAGAGCGCAATAATTAAATACCTAAGGCGTAGAGATTTTCTTTACGCCTTTATCTTGAGGAATCAATGAACAACAACGAAAATAACACCAATCCCCTTCATGGAATCACCCTTGAAAAGCTTGTCACAGAGCTGCAAGCACATTATGGTTGGGAAAAACTCGATGAAATGCTACGCATGAACTGTTTTCATGTCAATCCCAGCATCAACTCATGCCTAAAATTTTTCCGCAAAACTCCTTGGGCGCGTGAAAAAATCGAAAAACTCTACATCAACTTTCGTAAAAATCAAACGAAATAATCTTATGAATTACACGAAAGCCTTTGGGATTACAACGCTGGGCATGATACTTATGAGCTTTGAATCACCGCTCATTAAAATGACGCATGTGCCTGCTCAAAATTTTACGTTTTACTTTGGTCTGTGCATGTTTTTAACGATGAACATCACTTTATGGTCAAAACATCAAAAAAGCATTGCATCTCTTTATAAAAATCATCTCTCAACAATCTTATGGAGTGGACTTTTTACAGGCTTAAGCAATCTTTTCTTTATTCTTGCCATTAAACATACCAGTGTGGCAAGTGCTGTGTTTATTTTAAGCACAGGACCGCTTGTAAGTGCGCTCATCGCATTTATCTTTTTTAGACAAAAAACACCACGCCGTACCTTTGGAGCGATCTTTTTTGTGTTTATAGGGCTCTCTATTATTTTGTTTAATGACTTAGAACTGGGTAATATGGAAGGCAATCTTTACGCCTTTGGGTGTGTGTTTGCTTTTGTATCGATGCTTTCGGTTTTAGAGCGCGACAAAGAAGCTAACCGCCTTGCCTGTTTTGGAACGGGCGCGCTTATAGCATCGCTTTTAGCAGCGATTAGCGCACCGATGATCGTACCCGATAGCTATTCGTTATGGATTATTGTTTTTATGGGAGCTTTATTAACACCGCTTTCACGGGCGTTTATTGGTATGGGAACAAAAGTTTTATCTTCGGTTGAAGTGGCACTTTTAACCATCATTGAACCCGTATTAGCACCCTTTTGGGTCTGGATATTCATGGATGAAAAACCGCATATCAATACATTGATGGGAGGCGCCATCATCGTGACGACCTTGATCGTTCACTCAATGATGACGTATAAAGAAGCAAAACTTAATGATGCTCGGCAACGTTAAGCTGTCCATAGAGGGCATTAAGGTCACCTAAAACCCACGCATCGACAATCTTTTCATTTTCAAATTTGAAAAAACACGCCCCAGAGTAACGAATACGATTGCCTGTTGGCTCAAAACCAAAGAGTTTTCCAGAGTGAGTCGCTGTATACACCAGTCTTACAGCGGCTTTGTCTCCTTCGATGACAATGTCTTCAATCACATGATAAAGATTTGGAAAAGCACTAAAAAGCATTTTGGCATAGTCACAAAAGCCATTGATGCTATCGACTCTCATACCTAAAGAGCCTCTAAAATTCAGCGAAGGGTCTAAAAAACGGTGTGCTTGGTCGAGTTTCTTCTCATTCCAAAGCACTTCATAGTACTCTTCTATCAGTTGTCTTATCTGCTTTGCCATCTATTTTTTTTCCTTTTCTAATCCCTGTTTTACAGGTGCCTTGTGTGCAGGTGCAGCACTTGCGCCACCTTCAAACCAACTCTCACTTGCATCGTACTCAAACTCAAAAACTTTATCCAAGCCTCTGGTTTCAAGCTCTTTGTCAATGTTCTGAGGGCTTAACCCTTTCTTCTTGCAAATCTCGAGAATCTCTTCGATGTCCTCTTCAGGGATTCCACTATAACGCATCTCTAAAACTGCTTCGTTGACCGTCATTCTCTCATTCTCATTATTTCTATTAGGCTCTACAGCCCTCAAATCCGTTTGAAAACTCAAACACCGCCAGTAGACAATATTTTGCAAAATTATAATCATATTTTTTCAAAAAAGAGCTAAAATTCTTGTAAAAGGAGTTCACATGTTACGACTAATTTTTTCTGTGATGCTCTGTTGGCTTCCCTTGTCTGCGATTGAGCATATTGAACACTATGAAATATTTACAAAACAGTACCAAGAAAACGATACCCTCTTTCTTGTTTCCCGCCGTTTTGAGCTTGGAGGGGCTACGTTTTACCTTACCACCAACACGCAAACATTGCAAACCAAAGTGCTCTCCCTCGATACTTCAAAACTGATGCCTTTAGATGAACGCTTTTTACAGACACCCTTTGCAAAGCAGCTCAGCAACGCCACTGCTTCTTTTGCAAAAGGTGGTGCAACACAGGGTGTGATGGCAAATGATAAAGCGATTTATCTCACGATGGATCTCTGTCCTTCTGCTAAGAAAGGCTATGAGAGTGCGTTTATAGAGCATTTAACCAAGCAAAATGGCAAAACTCCTATCGCTATTGCGCTGAGTTCTGCTTGGAGGGAACACCACAAAAAAGAGTTTGAAGCCCTTGTAAAAAACCCACTTTTGGAAATCACATGGGTGAACCACACGCATACCCATTTTTACGACCCTAAACTGCCTGAACATCAAAACTTTATGTTGCACAAAAATACCGATGTCAAATCAGAAATACTAGGATTTGAAAAAACGCTCTTAGAAGAAGGACTTACACCCTCAGTCTTTTTTCGCTTTCCAGGGTTGATCGCCGATGAAAAGCTAATGCGCGAGCTTAAGGAAACGTACTTTTTAATTCCTTTGGGTGCGAATGCGTGGATCGCTAAAAATGAACCTATTAAAAAGGGAAGCATCATCCTGATTCATGGCAATAAAAATGAACCTCAGGGAATTGCAATGATGCAGAAGAAGCTTCCTGAAGTGCTCAAAACCTACCGATTTAAGCCTATTCAAGAAGCGTTTGTAAAGTAGGTCTTATTCGTAGTATTCGCTGTCTTTTTTATCGGTCACAAACATATGCCCTGGAGCATGGGTGATCGCAAAAGGAAGTTTCATGCTTGAAATGACATTTTGAGGCGTTACACCGCATGGCCAGAAAAGGGGAATTTCATCTGCTTTAATTTCGATAGCATCACCATAATCAGGATGGGCTACATCGTTGATGCCGATCATCTCAGGGTAACCCACTTGTATCGGTGAGCCGTGCATACGTGGGTAATGGCTGGTGACCACACACGCATCCGCCACTTTCTCTTTTTTAATCGGGCGCATACTCACAACCATCTCGCCTTCAAAGCCTGCAACGGGTTTGAGCTTGATGTTGGTGCGGTACATTGCCACATTTTTTTGCTGATCCACATGGCGAAGCGGCATTCCATTTTCAATGAGTGCGCTCTCGAATGAAAAACTACAACCGATCAAAAAGAAGACAAGATCAGGATTGTAATACGGTGTGATGTCTGTTACCGTTTCAACGACAACGCCATCTTTTAAAATGTTGTATTTGGGTATCTCGTTTAAGATGTCCGCACCCGCAGCTAAAACTTTAGAATGATGTCCCTGCGAAATCACTTCAAGGACGGGGATAGCTTTGGAGTTTTCCTTAGCAAAGGCTTCAAAACGCTCTGCATACTCTCTTGGAAGCGCTACCATATTCATCTGGATGTAGCCAGGGCATTCACCCGCTGTCGGTCTTGTAAATTCGCCTTTGGCAATTTTAGCGCGTAACTCTTTTGGACACATTTTAATCCCTTTTTTTGGTTAAATTGTATCAAATTTTAGGTACAATTTTTCCAGTTAACTTTTTAGAGGTAAAGGCTTTCATGCGCAATTTTCATACAATTGAAGAGATCACACTTCAACACTCCACTCGCCATATGGACAAAATTCAAGCACATTTTCCCAATGAACACACCAAACATGCGGTTAATGCTTTTTTAAAGCTCGGAAAAGGCGTTGTTTTCATCTATACGGGTTTTTACGTTGCAGGTTTCGCTGAGACCGATGGCCCTTTGGGTGCGTACTTTTTAGCCAAAGCGTTTGAAAAACTAGGTTACACGCCTGTTATTATCACCGATTCTTTTTGTGAAGACTATTTTCCTGACATTAAAACACTCTACATCCCTCTAAATGGGCTTAGCCACGATGAATATACCCTACTTTTAAACACTTACAAACCTGTAGCGCATCTTTCCATTGAGCGTTGCGGACAAAATGCACAAGGCGATTATCTTAACGCAAGAGGTATTTCGGTCAAAGAGTTTACCGCACCTGTCGATGAGCTTTTTAAATTGGGAAGTAAAACAGCCCCTAGCTTTGGCATAGGCGATGGCGGCAATGAAGTGGGCATGGGAAGCTTTGCCGAAGTACTCAAAAACAAAGAGTTCTTTTATGACTACTGCGTCATTCCTTGCGACTACCCGATGATCGCTTCGGTCTCCAACTGGGGTGGATATGGCTTCATCGCAGAACTGGAAAAACAGCTACACGTGACACTTTTGCCAGAGTTTGAAACAGTCGAAAAGTACCTTGCTTTCATCGTCGAAAAAGGCTCAGTCGATGGCATCAAACGCGAATCCGTGATGTCCGTGGACGGTAAAGAGTGGGCGTTAGAGCCCGAGATTCTTCAATCACTTAAAGATTATGCAACGAAAGGATAAACCATGAAAGTTATCTGTCCCTCTTGCCTCGCAACCAATAATGTCCCAAAACTGGAAGTCTATAAAAAAGCCAACTGTGGTAAATGCAAAACTTCCTTACTCGACCCACATCCACTTGCACTTACAAGCGATAATCTTGAAGCCGTGTTAGAGAGTACCGATGTACCCGTCATCGTGGACTTTTGGGCCCCTTGGTGTGGTCCATGTAAAATGTTTGCACCCATTTTTGAACAAGCCGCACGCGCCTACCCGCTTCGTGTGCTCTTTGCCAAAGTCGATACCGAAGCCGAGCAATTCCTCGCTTCACGCTTTAAAATTCGCTCTATTCCAACGCTCATTGTGTTTAAAGATGGACAAGAGGTTGAACGTGTCAGTGGTGCTATGAATGATGAAGGCTTAGATAGATTTGTGGAGAGGTTTTTGTAAAGCATGAAAACCATTATAATCCTTGGAGCAACGGGTGCAGTCGGGAAAGCATTGTTGAATTTTGCTTTGCTTCATCCTGAGATTGAACATATCGTTGCACCTACACGCAAACCGCTTTTACCACATCAAAAACTGGAAAACCCTATTGTTGATTTCTCTGATTTACCCCAAGATGCCCTTTGGTGGAAATGCGATGCTGTTTTATGTGCTTTTGGCACTACCATTGCTGATGCTGGTTCACAAAAAGCTTTTTTTACGATTGACCATGATTATGTTTTGAACGCAGCAAAACTAGCACATGAAGCAGGAACACCCTGTTTTATCTATAATTCTTCCATAGGAGCAAGTGTAAATGCTCGCTCTTTTTACCTTCAAACAAAAGGAAAAATTGAGCAAAGTCTCAACGCTTTACACTTCATATCAACCTATCATTTTCGCCCTTCTTTACTGATAGCTCCTAATCGCCCTAAATTTCGTTTTGGTGAATCTTTAGGAGCCT
>JAGDMU010000011.1 GCA_017860615.1 Pseudomonadota bacterium
GAGGAAACGCCCTGTCCCATTTCGAACCAGGAAGCTAAGCTCTTCATCGCCGATAATACTCTCCCTTACTGGGATGGAAACGTAGGTCGCTGCCAGTTCCCGTGATTTTATCCCCTTTTATTCTTTCATTTCGTCTTATACAAAGGCGGTCTTCCTTGGAAAAAAATCAATCAAAAGCTTATTTATTTGCTCTTTTCGCTGTTTTGCTTTGGTCAACGGTTGCAAGTGCTTTTAAACTTACATTAGCTCACTTTGATGCGTTACAACTTCTTCTTTATGCTTCATTTTTTTCTTTATGTGTATTCTTTAGTGTTATCTGGTATCAAAAAAAGTTTTACACTCTTTTTACTTATTCCAAAAAAACCTATTTCCAACTGGCATTGTTAGGATTAATCAATCCCTTTATCTATTATTTAATTCTTTTTCGCGCTTATGAGCTTTTACCAGCACAAGAGGCACAGCCTATTAATTACACGTGGGCGTTGACATTGACGTATCTCTCTGTTTTGATCTTAAAACAAAAAGTTAGTTTGTATGATTTGCTAGCAGGAGTTATGTGTTACTTTGGTGTTCTAGTTATCTCTACCCATGGCGATCTTTGGAATTTCTCTTTCTCGAACCTCACAGGTGTTTTTCTAGCACTTTTTTCAACGGTGTTATGGTCGCTCTATTGGCTTTACAATACCAAATTACATGTAGATCCTCTGGTTGGTCTTTTTATCAATTTTCTCTTTGGTGTACCTGCTATTTTACTCTATGCTCTTGTAACATCTCATCCATTGACATTTAATCTCTATGGCTTTTTAGGCTCGATTTATGTAGGTGTTTTTGAAATGGGAATTACCTTTGTTTTATGGCTTCAAGCGATGAAATTAAGCACTAATACTGCAAAAATTGCTAATCTTATTTTTATTTCTCCTTTTTTATCTTTGCTGTTTATTTCCTTATTTGTTGGAGAAACGATTCTTTTTTCAACATTGATTGGTTTAATTTTTATTATAATCGGGCTTCTTGTACAACAAAAAGGTAAAAAGGTCATGAAATGATCAAGATGGTATGTGGATTGTTAATAATAAGTCTAAGCCTCTGGGCTTCAAGTTTTAGTGATGCACGTGAAAAAGCAAAAGCACAACAGAAACCTATATTGGTCGAATTAGTAATGGAATCTTGCTTGTATTGTGAAAAAATGGAGAAATTTGTTCTTTCTAAAGAGGATGTTAAAAAGATCCTTGAAAAGAACTATATACTTTTAAAGCTAGATATTCATAAAGATGAAATACCAGAGTTTTTAGTCTCACGAGTAACTCCAACATTTTATTTTTTAAGCAGTGATGGTATTACAATTCTACATGAAGTAATAGGCGCACCTTCAAAAAGCGAATTTATTGTTCTTTTAGATCGTTATGGAATTAATAAATGAAAGGATGTTTGTTTATTTTACTAAGCTTTTGCATAATTGCATTTTCATTAAAAGCAGATTTTCTTGAAGTGGAGCGCCAAAAAGCTGTAAAAGCAAAACAGCTTATACTTTTAAGCGTAGAGAAAGAGGGATGTCCTTACTGTTTGAAAATGCAAACAGAAATTTTCAATGTGCCAAAATACTCCCAACAAATTTCTAGAAAATATTTACATGTAAGTATTCATCAAGAGGATTCTTCTTTACCAAAGGCTTTCCATGTAAAGTATTTTCCTACCAATCTAATCTTATCGCCGTATGATCTTCATATTATTGACGAATTTGCAGGCTATATGCGTCCTGATAGTTTTATAGAGTTACTTGATGAAGTGTATGCTCAAGAGTTTAAGTCGTTTTAGAATACTTCACAATGATATAAGCAACCAGTGTTGCAAAAAGTAGTCGTAATCCTACGATAATCCAAGGATTTGCTCCAAATATGACAAAAAGGAGTGTATCTTCAATGATGGCATGACAGATCATCAAATAAGTCCCTATAAATAAAACTTCTCGTTTTTGCAGAAGACCCTTTTCGTACTCAGCAATTAAAATACCAGCTCCATAGGTAATACCTAGTATGACTCCAACTAATATTGAAAAGCCACTATTGACTTTTTGTGAATGTTTTTCAATTATTGGAAGTGATTTGATGAAATCAAGAAAAAAGATGAGTATAGTTACTAATGCTATGACTTTAATGGAAAGCGAGAGTGATTCATACAAAGAATTTTGAAGTAAGTCGAAAAGTGAATGGTAGATAGACTGATTAGGAAGAACTGTCTCTTGGCTTAGTTCGTGTGTAAACCAACTTTGAGGAAGCGTAGATGTTAATCCTCCTACCAATAAGCCTACACTTAAACGCAAACAGATCGAATAAATCCTCGAAAGACCTAAGCGTTTCATAATCTCCGTTTCAACCAATAATGCGTGAGCAATGCCTAAAAAAACTGCTAAAACGGTCCATTCTTTTGCACCTAGGCCTAGAGGTGCTGCAAAGGCTATGGCCGCATATAGATTGAGAAAAAGTCCACTCACGATAGCAAGTGCTGCTTCTTGAGGAAGTCCTAAAAGAGCAACTATGGGCTTAAAGATAAATGTAATGTGGGAAAGAAGATCATAGTAAAATAGAATATCTGCCAAAATGTAGATAGGAACAATAAGCTTTAGAATCGTCCAAGAGCTTTTTAACGATGTTTTGAGTGAATTTTGTACGCTAAATGACATTTTGGCTCTTTTTTTAATACTTAATTTATATTAGCTAAGATATAATACCGACCTCAAACAAATAAGTGCGCTCGTGGCTCAGCTGGATAGAGCATCGGTTTGCGGTACCGGAGGTCAGGGGTTCGAATCCCTTCGGGCGCACCATTCCTTTTAAAATATCTCTTCAAATACTCTGTATTGTGTTTTTTGCAATCCTAACTCTTCATACGCTTTTTGAGTAGCTTTGTCATCTTTATGAACATAGAGTCTAATACCACATACATCGTAATGCTCTTTTGCCAATGCTTTTGCTTTATCTAAGAGTGCATCATGAATCTCTTTTTCATGTTCATGGTCTGTAACAAAAATACTTTGGATGCAGTAATAAGCACCATTGCTCCAATCACTCCACTCTCGTGTGATCATAGCTAATCCAACAATGACATTGTCAACGGTGGCAATAATATAAAAACCATTATGAAACTTTGCAAAGACTTGATGAACACCTTCGCTTGTCAGCGCTAAAGGAACATTCTTATTGACAGTCTCTTTGGCGAAGAGTACGTTAAAGGTTGCAATCTCTTGGGCATCATCACGGGTTGCAATACGAACGATCAGATTTTCTAACATGGTTTCTCCTTCTTGGGGTTTTGTAGTATAACATCAACAATTTCTCGTGCACCATCTTTTTGAATCATGTCAGACAGGTGTTGAGAAACGTATAAGAGATCAACTTGCTTGATCTGCTCTAAGAGCAATATAGGGTCAATTTCACTGTTTTGTGAAAGAATAAGGGCTAATTTTTGATCAGCCAGTGCTTTGGCATTAAAATACTGATGATTGGCCGCAGCATGGGGAAAGGGTATAAACAAAGCTGGCACAGTTGCTGCACACAATTCCCATAGTGTACTAGCACCAGAGCGACTAATAGCAAAATCTGCAACAGCGAGCTTAGCAGGAATTGCATTGGAAAAATCAAACACATCGGCTGGAATTTTTTCTTGATCGTAAAATGCTTTCATTGCCTCAAACTCTTTTTTACCCGTTTGATGAATGATGGCGATGCCCTCTTTGTGCAAAATGGGTGCTAATTTCTGAGCCAATGCATTAATAAAAGAGGCCCCTTGGCTTCCTCCTAAAAAGATAATAGTTTTTAGGGTATTCCTTTCTCTGCTGACCTGAAAAAAGGCTTCACTAACAGGATAGCTGGTCAACGTTGCTTGTTTATCGTAAGAGCTAAAGAATGCTTTGCTAAAAGGTCTTAGCAGTGAATTGAGTTTACCCTGAATGGCATTTTGTTCATGAATATACAAAGGAATACCACAAAGAAGAGCGCCAAAAGACGCAGGTGCAGCAGAATAACCTCCAACGGAGAAAACATATTTAATGTGATGTTTTTTAAAAATTGATTTACAGGTAAAAGCTGAGCGCATAATAGAACAGAGCACTTGAATTTTGCGTAAGCCTTTTTTATTGACCACGCCTTGACTCTCTAAAAAATAGGTTTGTTCAAACCCTGAATCGTTTTCAAACCATGCTTTATCTTGTCCTGCGGTAGAACCAATATAAATAGGCTTAATACCACGTTTGTTTAACTCCTCTTTTATAGCACGAGCAATCACAAGATGTCCGCCTGTGCCACCGCCTGTAATGGCTATCATAATTTCGCCTTTTTACTAATCATTAAAACCATTCCAATGCCCACAGAAAGCGCTAAAATGGAGCTACCTCCATAACTGATAAATGGAACAGAAATACCTTTGATAGGGGTAATTGAAGTAATACCATAGGCATTCATCAAAAATGAAAAAACAATTAAAAGACCAATACCAAGAGAAAAGAGATAATAGACTTTATTGGAGCTACGACTGGCAATTTTAAAAATACGATAAATAATGGTGATGATAACAAGGGTTAGACATGTAACTCCTAATGCTCCAAGTTCTTCAGCAATCCCTGCCAATGCAAAGTCGGTATGAACTTCACTGAGGTATCCCAGCTTAAACATGCCATTTCCGATACCTTCTCCAAAAAGCCCACCATGTTTGATAGCATTGAGTGAGTGCGAGATTTGATAAGGCTCAGGTGCATCTTCAACTCTCAATACAGCAGCAATTTTTTCAGGGAAGAGGGAGAGAATCATATTTTGAATGGTTGCCCACCATGTTTTGATTCTAATAATACGGTGTGTGGAACTAAAAATGGCGATTAGAAAAACAAAAATGGAACCCAAGATAGCAAGCATGAAAAGTTGTAAACTGGTGCCAGCAAAAAATGCCATAACGGCTAGTGTAAGGGCTAGGACAACTACTTGACCGAGGTCATTTTGCATGACAGCAATAAGATAAATAACCAAGACAAAAACAGCCAAATAAGGTAAAATAAGTTTCATCTCTTCTTTAAGCGTTTTTTTGTTGTTATTCAGTTTTCTTGCAAAACTCCATGCCAAAAAATAAACAAAACCGATTTTGAAAAACTCAACAGGTGCAAGTGAAAATCCTGGAAGTCTGATCCACCTTTTTGCTCCGCCTGCTGATGTAACTAAGGACTCTGGAAGGTAGTGCATGACTCCCATTAATAAAAGACAACTTAAAAAAATAGTAAAGCCAATATGCATTAAAAACTTATCGGGATCTATTTGTGAGAGTGCCCACATAATCGTGATACATATCATACCAACAGCAAATTGTCGAATAAAAAAATGATACTCGGAATAGTCAAAGAAGAGTGTCGTAAACACTGGCAATGACAATGAAAAAACGATGCCAACAAAGATGGCAAATGCACTGAGTGAAAAAAGTATTTTATCTGTTTCCATGGTTTCTTATTGTATAGTTAGGATTTATCTCATTTTACACTAAAATAGATTAAACCTGATTATAAAGCAATTTGGAATGCAATTTGCTTGTATAAAATATCTCGTGAAGAAAGGCAAAAAATGGGTTTTGTGACCTCTAAATCAAATCAACTTTTAGAAGCAGGACTTAATGCAAGAGCAATGCGACAAGACCTCGTTTCTAGTAACATTGCAAACATTGACACCCCTTTTTATAAAGCACGTGATGTTGATTTTGAAACAGCCTTAATTGAGAAGAAAAAAGAGATTTATGGCGATAACAGTGGCTCGAGTAAACTTGAAATGGCGCAAACTAACAGTGCGCATCTGAGCGGAAAAACTGATTTTGATAGTTCTAAGTCGACAGTTTATCTTAGAGATGGTCAAATGGCTCGAAATGATGGAAATACGGTCGATTTAGATGTAGAAACATCTGAACTTGGAAAAAATGCAATGATGTTTAATGCACTTTCATCTGGTTTACAAAAGAATGGTCTTATCTTTAAAAGTGTTATCGAATATTCGGCAAAAGTGTAAGGAAAAACAATGGCATATTTAAGCAGTTTTGATATTAGTAGTTATGGACTCTCTGCACAACGTTTTCGCATGGACGTTATTAGCTCGAATATTGCCAATGCAAACACCACACGTACCAGTGAAGGTGGTCCTTATCAGCGTAAAGATGTTGTCTTTAAAGCGATTGATTTTAACAAAACTTTGAATGCAAAAATTGCGGGTGATAATAATATGTTAGAGTATGAAAATCCCTTAGATGACCCATTCTTGCAAGAAAATGCCAATCCTGCTATAATGACCGTAGCTGTCGATAAAGTCGTTCGTGATGAGAGTGAATTTAAATACAAATATGACCCTTCGCATCCTGATGCAAACGAAGAGGGTTATGTCGCGTATCCCAATGTCAATCCTGTCATTGAGATGTCCAATCTTGTTGAGGCAACACGCGCATATCAAGCAAACGTTTCCGCATTTCAAAGTGCAAAATCCATAGCACAAAGTGCGATAGATATTTTAAAAGGATAAGGTAAATGCCAAGTACAATCGATACCATTTCATCATTAACCAATAAATCCAATAATTTTAAAAGATTCTATTGAAGAAATTAATGATACACAAGTCAAAGGCGATAAAGCGATGGCAGATCTCGCAACAGGTGAAGTTAAAGATTTACACCAAGCAGCTATTGCTATCAATAAAGCAGAAACGAGCATGAAAATGATGTTAGAAATTCGTAATAAAGCGCTGAGTGCTTACAAAGAGATTGCTAGGACACAGATTTAATTTTTCGCCTACATGGAACAATCTGACGCCAAAAAAATCAAAATCCTTTTCTTATTTGTTGTTGTTCTTATTGGATTTATTATATTCCTTGGAACGCTTTTCTATTGGGCAACCATTGATCGAAGATTACCCAAATTAGAGCACAGTGAAGTTAATCATGCCCTTCGTGGTAACATTATCAGCTCTGATGGTTTTAAAATCGCCACCAGTCAAAAACTCTACAAAGCGCTTGTTGATACGCGCAACATTGACCCTAAAAAATTCGACCTTTTTGTAAAACTCTATTCGCTTTACAGTGGAGATGACCCTAAAGCGGTTGCTGCAACACTCAAGTCAAATTCAGGCAGTACTGTTTTATCATACCGTATTGATTCGAAAAGTGCAAAGTACCTCCAAGAACTCTCTCGAAAGCTTTATAAACTAGGCGTTTTTAAAAGTTATGAAGACCCTAAAACAGGTGTGGCTTTTTTACATGGTCTTAGCGTCATTGAGAGTGGCGAAGATAGACTCTATCCTTCTGTGGACTCTGTAACACCCATATTAGGTTATGTGAAGAAGACAGAGCAAAAAAATATTACAAAAACAACAGGTGTTAAAGGAATAGAGCGTTTTTATGAAGATAAACTCTCTTCGGTACAAGACTCTTTAATCATTGGTGCTCGTGATATTTCCAATGCGATTATTTTAGATGGGAATAGCATCTCATCACGTCGTTTTGATGGTTATGATGTGCATTTGACTGTTTCGTTAAAAATGCAAAAGATCATTGAAAATGTTCTCGATAAACAGCAACAAACTTTGGATGCTAAAGAAATTATAGCCGCAGTCATTAACAGCGAAACAGGCGAATTTGTGACATTGGCGTCGAGTAATCGTTTTAATCCTGATTTAATTGAAAAAAAAGATTATGGTGCTTTAAATATCTCAGCGATAGAGTATATTTATGAGCCAGGTTCCATCATGAAACCTATTACGTTTGCCTTGCTGCTTAAAGCAAATAAAATCAATCCTTATGATATTGTAAACGTCTATGGCGGTAGCTATAAAATTGGTACTAAGGTTATTACAGATGAACATAAAGCGGATAAACTGAGTGCTGAGGATATTATTGTTCATTCCAGTAACGTTGGAACAGCACTGATTGCTCAAAAGTTAGACGCCGTAGAGTATTATCAAGGGTTAAAAGATTTTGGCTTTTCTGTGAGAAGTGGGATTGATCTTCCTTTTGAACATCCTGGTATTATTCCCGCACTTAACCGTTTTAATTCACCCATTTATAAAGCAACCGTAGGGTATGGTTATGGCATGAATGCTACGTTTATTCAAGTACTGAAGGCGTATAATGCGTTTAATAATAATGGACGTTTATTGACCCCATTTTTAGTTAAAAAATTGGTTTCACCTACGGGCCAAGAGCTTTTCCCAGAAAAAAATCCTGAGCCTCAGGTTATTTCTGCAAGTGTTGCGAAACGTATGCAAAAAATTCTTATAAAAGTTGTTCAGCAAGGAACAGGTACGGGCACAAAGATGGAAGGCTTAGAAGTTGGCGGTAAAACAGGAACAGCACATATTGCTGAAGATGGTGTTTATGTCAAATCGTATAATGGTTCATTCTTTGGGTTTGCTAATGATAAAAAAAATAAATACACAATAGGCGTGCTTGTACGTGAAGCAAAAAAGAGAAGAGCCTATTTTGCAGCACAAAGTGCGGTGCCTGTCTTTAAAGAAATTGTTGAGAAGCTTGTTGATAACGGATATCTTACCCCTTCGTCTGAGATTCAACCAACTTTTTAATCATTTCTACAAAAGCTTCATCATCATTGGGACATGTTGCAACCAAATAACGCTCAAATCCTAAATGATGCGCTACTTCAGCATACTCAAGACTGAGTTCAAATTCTGTTTCAGAATTATCAATCGTAAATGAAATAGGCACAATCAACGCATTTTTATTGGTAAGTGATTTCAGTTTGTCTTCCAAGGAAGGCTCCAGCCATTTAACAGGTCCTAATTTGGACTGATAGGCAAGATGAATTGCTTTAAAATGAAGATTCTCTTCCTGTAAAAGTTTTTTTATAAGCTCCACATGCAATGTAATCTCTTTTTGGTATGGATCACCTTTATCGATGATTTTCTGAGGGAGAGAGTGTGCAGAGAAGATAAGCTCCATGTTTGATGGGTTTTGTTCTCCCAGAGCTTCTTTAATCTTTTTAACCAAAAGTCGGTTGTAGTTATCATCTTCATAAAAACGTTCAATTAGACTAATTTTGCCCGCATACCCTAGCGTTTTTGCAACGTCTTCAAAGTCTTCAACAGAGGACTTCGTTGTTGTTGTAGAGTAGTGTGGATAGAGTGGGAGTAAAACAACCTCGTTAATCCCTCTTGTTTGAAGCTCACGAATGACATTCTCACAAAAAGGGGGTGTGTAACGCATCGCAAACGTGACATAGTACTCTGACATCTCTTTTTGAAGCTTATCTACCAGTTTTCTAGTATAGCCAACCAGAGGCGATTTGCCTCCGAGTTTGGCGTAATTGGCTTGCGCTTTTTTGGTACGTGATGTTGTGATCATCAAAGCGATAAAGCGTCTTAAAAGTGAGCTTTTAACGGTGATAATGTTTTTGTCATTAAACATATTGGACAAAAAGAGCTTGACTTCATCAAGGTTGTTAGGACCTCCCATGTTGAGGAGTACAAGCGCTTTTTGTGCCATTTATGCCTTTCGTGAAGAGATGTCTAGGGTAATCATACTGTCTTCAATGGTACTTAAACCATGACGATCCCCCGTTTCAATATACTGTGCAAAGGCTTTATGTTCGCGAATCAAAGGCTCTTCTTTTTTAAGCATGATCTTGCGGATCACATAAGAGTTATTTTTTTGATACTCTGAGTACTCCGTCAAATCTTGTGCCATCAAGTCAGCTTCGTAGTAACCCTCTTTGGTTGCGACTTCAATAGTACGTTTTCTAAAGGGCGTTAACCAGTTGGTCGTAATGCTTGCAACGATTTCGCCACTGAGTTGAAACGATAAAATGGCATTGTCTTCATGGTGATTATGAATTTTTTGTGATTTGTAAATAGAGACTTTTTCGATTTCATGTTCGGTAATGTAGCGAATAAGATCAATGTCATGAACAGAGAGGTCGGTTAAGATACCAACATCAGCGATGCGTGGAGGGAATGGTCCCACACGGGTAATGCCGATACTGTAAATCTCTTTGCCCTCAAGCTCTTTTTTAAGTGCTTCTACAACAGGGTTGAAACGCTCGATGTATCCAACGCACACTTTTGCTTTGGCAATGCTCGCTGCTTCTAAAATAGCCGTTGCTTCTTCACAGTTGGATGCCACAGGTTTTTCAATAAAAAGATCTTTGCCTTTTGCTAAACATTTAAGTGCAACACTTTTGTGCAAAAAGGTTGGAACAACGATAACCGCTGCTTGAAAGTCTGCTTTCTCTAGCATCTCGTCAAGATCTGTGTAAAAAGGCTCATCGTACTCTCTGGTTTGTTGAATGTCACAGAGTGCAGTGAGTTGAAACTCTGGCAAACTTTTTAAAACTCTGTAGTGGTTTTGACCCATGGAGCCAAGACCGATTAGTGCTACTTTTACCATAACTTATGCCTTAATTGCGTTGACAACAAAATCTTGTTGTTCAGGGGTCAAAAATGGACTCATTGGAAGACTCATGATCTCGCATCCAACTTGCTCGCTGATTGGGAAGTCGCCTTTTTTGTAACCAAGGTATGCGAGTGCTTCTTGCAAATGAAGCGGAATTGGGTAGTGAACCGCTGTTGGAACGCCTGCATCGTTTAGTTTTTGCATAACGCTTTCACGATTTTTGACACGAATAGAATACTGTGCGTACATAGAGTTTCTATCGCTCATCACGGTTGGCGTAATCACATCAGCGTCCGCAAGAAGTTTGCTATAACGCTCACCCACTTCAACGCGTTTTTTACATTCTGCTTCAAAATGGTTCATTTTAACATTTAAAATAGCTGCTTGAATCGCATCAAGTCTGCCGTTGATACCGATGTATTTATGCTCGTAACGTTTACCTTGCCCATGGTTTAAAAGAGATTTCATTTTTGCTGCAAGTTCGTCATCGTTACAAAAAACGGCACCACCATCTCCATAACATCCAAGCGGTTTTGATGGGAAGAAACTGGTACAACCGATGGTGCTTAGGTTGCATGATTTTTTGCCTTTGTACTCTGCTCCAAAGCTTTGGCACGCATCTTCGATAACGACTAAATTGTGTTTTTTGGCAATAGTGTTAATCGCGTCCATATCCGCAACTTGCCCGTAAAGAGAAACTGGCATAATGGCTTTGGTTCTTGGGGTGATTTTTGCTTCAATAAGCTTTGGATCGATGTTGTACGTTGTCTCATCAATGTCAACAAAGACAGGTTTTGCTTTTAAAAGTGCGATAGTCTCCGCTGTTGCGATGAAGGTAAAAGGGGTGGTGATAATCTCATCATCAGGTTGCACATCGATTGCCATAAGCGCGATTAAAAGAGCATCCGTTCCGCTTGAACATGCATAGGCGTATTTTGCGCCTGTGAATTTGGCTAGATTTTCTTCAAGTTTTGTTACTTGTGGTCCCATAATAAACTGGGTAGAACTTAAAACATCTAAAACTTCTTTGTTTATCTCTTCTTTGTAGGTTTCATATTGCGTTTTGAGGTCGATAAAAGGGATTTGCATCGTAGTACCTTTGGGTTAAAAATAGCCAATATTTTACTCCAAACATTCTTTTGCGAGGATAAAGTGTTGGTGTGCTATGGTTTTATACGTATTTTGGAGGTGATTTATGAAAACCGTTTTAGTAACAGGTGTAGCACATGGCATTGGTAAAGCGATTGCTGAAAAACTGTCTCAACAGTATCGTGTTTTAGCGCTTGATAAAGAAATTCCAACACATCATTTTTTTGAGCAATTTTACACGTGTGATCTTAGCAATGCAGAAGCACTTTACAAGACGATATCTATCATTCAAAAAGAGCACAAAACGCTCTATGGACTTATCAATAATGCAGGCATTTTTATTCATAAACCCTTAAATGAACAGAGTTTACAAGATTGGGAAAAGGTTATTGCGGTCAATCTGACTGCACCGTATATTTTGTCGCAAGCGTTTGCGCCATGTTTAGAGCATGGACATATTATCAATATTGCCTCTACAAGGGCGTATATGTCGGAGTCTGGTACAGAGCCATACTCTGCGTCAAAAGGGGGCATTATCGCTTTAACCCATGCGCTTTCCATTTCACTTTCAGGCAAAGTTAGTGTCAATTCTATCAGCCCTGGTTGGATCAATACCGATGAAAGTTATGTGGCAACGGTTGAGGAAAAGGCATGGCATTCGAGTGGTAGGGTTGGAAAGCCAAGTGATATTGCGGAGGTGGTGGCATTTTTGTTGGAAAGAGAAGATGGGTTTATCACGGGAAGTGACTTTGTTGTCGATGGTGGCGTGACTAAAAAGATGGTTTATCCTTAGGATTTTTTAAGTACCGTAGGATGACACAAATGTTTTTCATCTCTAGCGACGCGAGCGCATTTTTCACAGATGAATTTAGGTTTTGAGACGATCTTGAAAATTTTTTTAGCATATTTTTCGATGTCGTCTTTTTTCAGCCCGCATAACTTTTTGATTTTCATGCTCACTCCTTCATTTTACATGCAATAGTGTAGCACGAAATCAAAAATAGTATGCTATAGAATGGCTATTACACGGCGCCCATGATTTTTTTAGAACTTTCGCCTTTGTAGCTCAGTACCTCTTCGTAACTCATCACTTTTGCCGCACAGTCGGTCTTTAAAAGTCCGTCATAAAGCACTTCGATTTTCTTCTTGTTGTCGAGTTTTTTGAGTTCACTTTTATCGAGTCCAGAGAGGTCTAACAGCTCATTCCACACAGAGCTTTCTGCTAAAGAGTAGGCATTGATGGTGATACCTTCATAAACAAATGTTCCATTTTTATCTAAATCAGTCACATAGAGAATGACCAAAGTTGCAGGGGTAAAAAATGCTTTATAACGCTCAAAAAAGGCTTCAAAGTGCAAAATACTCTCTAATTCAGCGGCAAAAAATGTGACGCTAGCCTCACTGGCAACCAATAAAACTTGTTTGGCTTGCACTTTAGGCGGTAAAATGCGATCAGGTGAGAGTTGCTTTCCCTCTTCAACGATTAAAGCACCTCTGTATCCGACTAAGCCATTGCTTACCTCACCGTTGAAAGAGGGTTGCCATGCTAAATTATTCTCTTTGATATACTGCAGTATCGACATGATGTATCCTTGATATGTGTGATAGCAAGGGTTATACAAGAACTATTCCGTGAGGTTTGACAAGAAGAGGGTGTTTAAGTCTAGCGGAGGGGAAAATTAAAAATTTAACGTTGCCCCTCCATTAGCTTAGCTTTGTTTCATAAATTTTAAGGTTGTGTCTGTTTTTGTATCAGTTTTAGAAAGTCTTCATCTTCTTTAAAGTGTTTCCAATCCTCATCATCCATTACAAAACTAGTTTTGATTTCTTTGTTTTTGAAACTTTTTTCAAGTACTTCCAAAGCTTTGTCTTTATTGCCTCTAATAGCATAAAGACAAGCTAAATTATAGGTTGAAGCCCCCATCTCTATAGCTTTATTTAACTTATCAAAGGCTTCAGTGAATAAAGCTTCCGCTCTATTGTGTTCTGAG
Source organism: Pseudomonadota bacterium (assembly GCA_017860615.1). Lineage (GTDB taxonomy): Bacteria > Campylobacterota > Campylobacteria > Campylobacterales > Sulfurospirillaceae > Sulfurospirillum. The sequence continues at coordinate 13,494 of JAGDMU010000011.1, forward strand.
ATTTTAGCCAAAGTTGTAAGCGCACTTCCCCAATTATAAAATATCTTATCATCTTTAGGATTTAAGAGGGAAGCTTGTTTGAATTTATCAAACGCTTCTGTGAATAAAGTTTCCGCTCTATCGTGTTCTGAGATTTCAGCCAAATCAGTAAGCGCATTTCCCCAATTATAAAATATCTTATCATTTTTAGGATTCAAGAGGGAAGCTTGTTTGTATTTTTCAAAGACTTCTGTGAATAAAGTTTCCGCTCTATCGTGTTCTGAGATTTTAGCCAAAGTTGCAAGCGCACTTCCCCAATTTATCAAGATAACATCATCTTTAGGATTTAAGAGGGAAGCTTGTTTGTATTTTTCAAAGGCTTCTATGAATAAAGTTTCAGCCCTATTGGGTTTTGAGATTTTAGCCAAAGTTGCAAGCGCACTTCCCCAATTCATCAAGGTAACATCATCTTTAGGATTTAAGAGGGAAGCTTGTTTGTATTTTTCAAACGCTTCTATGAATAAAGTTTCAGCCCTATTGGGTTTTGAGATTTTAGCCAAAGTTGCAAGCGCATTTCCCCAATTCATCAAGGTAACATCATCTTTAGGATTTAAGAGGGAAGCTTGTTTGTATTTTTCAAACGCTTCTATCAGTAAAGCTTCAGCCTTATCGTGTTCTGAGATTTTAGACAAATCATAAAGAGTACTCCCCCAATTTATCAAGGTAGCATCATCTTTAGGATTTAAGAGGGAAGCTTGTTTGTAAGCATCTATGGCTTGTTCATACTCTTTTTGAGAAGCATAGGTATTGCCCATCAGAAAATAATCAATAAATGTTTTATTTTCTATTGCTTGCATTTGGTCTATCTCTTGCTTTTCTGCTTCATTATAGCGACTCTCTAATTCTTGAAATCTCTTTTCAAAATTTGGTTTTTCCAATTTGAATTTATCTTTGATCAAGCTCATTATTTTATCAAAATCACGTTCTGAAACGTGCGTTTTTGTTGTTAAATGACTCCACCAGTCTTTTAGCTTTGAATTTGTTGGGGTATGGGTTCCTAACCAATAGACTTGGTCTATCCTTTTGCAGCCATTTAAGAGATGTGCGATGCTTTCATCGTTTCCTTTGTAGCCTATAAAAATCACTTTAGCATTGATAAATAACCCTTGAATGGCAATTCTTAAATCTTCAGGTATCTCTTTTGTTGTAGTTGCATTGTTAAAAGGATGCAAATGGGCATCACCATGTATCTTAGTGATAAGCGGTGTATCATTTCGCTCAATAAATTTGGCTAAATCTTGATGTGTAATCACCAATGCTCTTTTGTTACCACTATAAATAAGTGCATCTTGAATGAGATTGTCAAAGTTGGTTGTAATAACGGTATTAAATTGGCTTTTTTGCATCAATGCAGAAAGAACATAGTACCCCAAACAAGGAGTTTTTCCTTCTGTAATGCGTTGAATCTCTTTTTGTTGTGTTAATGGTGTTGGAAATAAAGTTTCAAATATTTCAAAATAATATTTTCCAAAATCAATGCTGTCTTTTTGGCTTGCATCAATAGTATGTTCCTCATTGAATCTTTTGAATTTTGAATTTTGCTTTTCCAAATTTTCATACCATTCTTTGGCTAAATCACCCGCTAGCTTGATGCCAGAGCTTACGGAACATCCTGCTCCTAAGAAAAAAATATATTTGCTATCATGATTGCTTTGGGTGTCTTCGTATATCTCATCTACAAATTCTTCTAAATCTAAGTTTCTTTCTTGATAATGTTTCATTGTAAAACCTAAAATTAAGATATTTCATTCAATTTTTATTATAGAGAAAGTTAACTTAGATAAGGAAAAAAAGAGCAAAAGTAGTTCATACTTTTCCTTTCATGCAAACCCTTAAACCCATTTTCTGTATAATCGCGCAACTGATAGACTTCTTGCACAACCTATTGAAACAAGAGTGTTGAGACATAGCACATCACTTTTTAAAACTAAAAACATCGCCATAGCTTTGGCTATGACTCAATTTTGAGTTTTAAAAATTAACGCACTCTGTTCAAACTCTTTATGTCTCAAAGGTTATGCAAGAAGTCTAATAAATGGAGTACCCCTATATGAACCATACGTTTAAAATGATCCTTTTTTATATTGCGATGTTTGTGTCGCTTGGGCTTTTTTGGTTTTGGATGGCAAAGCCATCGAGTGACCTTATCACCTTAGAGCCAAACGTTAAATTGCAATGTCTCTCCTATGCCCCTTTTGGCAAAAACGACTCACCGATGGATATTCCTAAAGGGTTTCGCCCTTCTCGTGAACAGATGGAGCAGGACTTAGCCAAATTGTCTCAAATTACCAGTTGTATTCGCTCGTACTCCAGTGTAGGGTTGGAAGAACTGCCTGAAATTGCTCGTAAATACGGGCTAAAGCTGTGGCTGGGTGCTTGGGTAAGCAGTGATGTTAAGTTGACTAAAAAAGAGATTGAGACGGTGATTGCTTTAGCGAAAGAGAATAAAGACATCATTGAGACCATTGTTGTGGGAAATGAAGCGTTGTTACGCCGTGATGTCAGTGCGGCACAGTTGGTCAGTTACATCGAAGAAGTCAAACGTGCTCTGCCTGATATGGTTGTAACGTATGCCGATGTGTGGGAGTTTTGGAACAAACATCCTGAGGTTGCGCCTTCTGTGGATCGTGTAACCATTCACATCTTGCCGTATTGGGAAGACAAGCCCATCAGTGTAGACAAAGCGTTATTGCATGTTAAAAATATTCGCGATCTTATGGTAAAAACCATTCCTGATAAAGAAATCGTCATCGGTGAGACAGGATGGCCTAGCGAAGGGCGTATGCGTGAGGGTGCTTACCCAAGTGCGGTCAATCAAGCGATCTTCACACGCGGTTTTGTCAAAATGGCAGAAGAGGGCGGTTGGAAATATAATTTTATCGAAGCGTTTGATCAGCCGTGGAAGCGTATGAGCGAAGGTGCTGTGGGTGGTTTCTGGGGACTGTTTGATGCAGATCGTGCTGATAAACACATCTTGCATGGGTTTGTTTCTAATTTCCCGAATGCCCTTTGGCTTTTTATCGGCAGTTTTGCTCTCAGTCTTGTAGGACTGATTTGGCTGTGGGGTGTGCCGACGTGTTCGTGTAAAAAAGCACCGTATTGGTTCGCAGCACTCTTTGGTGGCTCTGTAGCGCTTACATGGCAAGCCAATGCTTACTGGATCGTCTCACGAAACAATCTTGAATACGCATGGGCGATTTCATGCCTTAGCGTTGCATTTGTTTTATGGCTTAAATTGGTTCGTTTTCTCATCACTGAAGAGATAGAGATGCGAGGCTCAATGGAGCGATTTTTGGATGTTATAACGCTAAGTGCGCCTAAAGGTGAGACGTTCTGGGAAGATGTATTGCATCTGTTCAGTGTCAGTGTGGTGCTTATTATGGCGCTCTCTTTAGCGTTTGATGGAAGGTATCTTAACTTTGAACTTGGAACATTAGGAATTATCGCTACGGTTTATGCGGTAGTTTATGTCTCAACGGAGCGCCAAGAACTCAATGGACTCATGGAAAAAACGAGCGGTCTAATTTTGTTTGTGAGTGCTTTGGCTGTGTTGATGCAAGAGAGCGCTCGTAATGACTTTGCCCTGAATTGGGTTATTATGGTGATCGTTTTAGGCTCAACGCTATGGATGTCTGCTTCAAAGCTATGTGGTATTTTTAAAACATTGCTGATACTTATTATTGTCGCATTGGCGTTTGTACTTCTCAAAGAGGGCGTGTATGTGAAAGAGTCTTGGGTTGCTGTATGTACGGCAGATCCATCGCTTTTTATCTGTCAGTTTAGAACGATTTTAGGCAAAGTGATATACCTCAATTACGTAGGGCTTTCAGGTAGTGTAGTCGCCATCTTTAGTGTGCTCTCTGGAAGCTATGTTTTAGGCATGTTAGCCATGATTATGGGGCTTTTTTGTCTTTTAACATTCAATGGCTTTTTAGGGGCAATTATAGCCGTTCTTGGTTGGTGGATAGTTGGATATCGTTTAAGCGAAAAGTGTACGTTGTAATTGTTTCTTAAGTAGTGATTTTAGGGTGTTTAATAATACCCTTTAGGTTTTTTAGCTAAAATAGATGAATTTTTGATAACAAGATAGGATGAAAGTATGGATGTTAGAGCCGAGTTTTTAAAGTTTTTTGAACAAAAAGGTCACAAGATTATCGAGAGTTCTCCCCTTGTGCCAGATGACGCGACGCTTCTGTTTACCAATGCAGGCATGGTTCCTTTTAAGAGTGTTTTTACAGGCGAAGTTCCTCGTCCAAACCCTCCACGTGCGACAACGTGTCAAACGTGTATCAGAGCGGGTGGTAAACACAATGACTTAGACAATGTCGGCTATACAGCACGCCATCATACTTTTTTCGAAATGCTTGGAAATTTCTCTTTTGGTGATTACTTTAAAGAAGATGCCATCTCTCATGCGTGGGAATTTGTCACAGAAGTGCTAAAACTGCCTAAAGAAAAACTTTGGGTAACGGTTCATGAGAGCGATGACGAGGCTGAGGCAATTTGGAAAAAACACATTGATGCTAGCCGTATTATGCGCTTTGGCGATAAAGACAACTTCTGGCAAATGGGCGACACAGGTCCTTGTGGACCGTGCAGTGAAATCTTCATCGATCAAGGGGCTGAGAACTTTAACACACCAGAAGACTACATGGGTGGAGACGGCGATAGATTCTTAGAGATATGGAATCTTGTTTTCATGCAGTATGAGAGAGATAAAGCAGGTGTGCTTCATCCCCTTCCAAAACCTTCCATCGATACAGGTATGGGCTTAGAGCGTGTGACTGCGGTTAAAGAGGGCGTATTTAGTAACTATGACTCCTCACTCTTTACGCCATTAACCAACAAAGTAGCAGAACTTTGCGGTAAACCTTACGCCTATAAAACGGGTGCGAGTTACCGTGTTATCGCAGACCATATTCGCGCCGTTTCATTTCTTGTGGCACAAGGAACAACGTTTGGTCGCGTAGGTCGTGGTTATGTTCTAAGACGTATTCTTAGACGTGCGGTTAGACACGGTTATCTTTTAGGGCTTCGTGCTCCGTTTATGTATCAACTTCTTGATACCTTATGCGAGCTTATGGGCAAACAGTACCCATACCTTGTTGCGAAAAAAGAGGTAATTGCTGAGCAGATCAGAAATGAAGAAGAGAGCTTCTTTACAACCATTGCTTCAGGCTTAGAGCTTTTTGAAAAAGAACTTCCTAATACCAAAGAGATGTTTAGTGGTGAAGTAGCCTTTAAACTTTACGACACCTATGGATTCCCTCTTGACTTGACCGCTGATATGCTTCGTGAAAAAGGCTTAAGTGTTAACGAAGCTGAGTTTGAAGCTTTGATGGCTGAGCAAAAAGCACGTTCAAAAGCGTCATGGAAAGGCAGTGGCGATAAAGCAACTCAGGGTGAGTTTAAACCACTTTTAGAGAAATTTGGGCTTAACACTTTCGTGGGTTACACTCAAAAAAATGCAACAACAAAAGTATTAGCTCTTTTAGATGAGAATTTCAAAGAGGTTCAAAGCCTAGATGAAAATGGCTGGGTTATGTTTGCACAAACGCCATTCTACGCGATGAGCGGTGGTCAAAGTGGCGATGAGGGCGTCATAGAAGGCTATGGTAAAGTGCTCGATACCAAGAAATTTTTTGATCTTAACCTTTCGCTCGTAGAGCTTGAGAAGCCTTTAAATGTGGGTGATGAGGTAAACTTAATCGTTGATCTCTCACGTTTAGAGATTGAAAAACATCACAGCGCAACGCACTTACTTCACAGCGCACTTCGCAAAATCTTGGGTGAGCATGTCTCTCAAGCGGGCAGTTTGGTTGAGAAAGATCGTTTACGTTTTGACTTTTCACATCCAAAAGCACTGAGTTTTGAAGAGATCACCAAGATTGAGGCATTTGTTAACAGCGTTATCGCGAGTGGTGTCGTGGGACAAACAAAACTGATGAATGTCGAAGAAGCCAAAAACAGCGGCGCAATGGCGCTTTTTGGTGAAAAATATGGCTCAGAAGTACGCGTTGTCAGCTTTGGAGATGCCAGTATCGAGCTTTGTGGTGGAACGCATGTTGAGAATACTGCCAACATCGGAAGCTTCTTTATCCAAAAAGAGAGTGGTGTGAGCGCAGGTGTTCGTCGTATCGAAGCGATTTGTGGTAGCGCAGCACTCTTATATGCTCAAAGCTTAAGAGCTGAACTTGAAGCGATTAAAGAGAGCGTGAAGCACAAAGAGCCACTTATTGGCATTAACCGTTTAAAAGAAGAGATCAAAACGCTTAAAACTGAAGTTGAATCTCTCAATGCTCATGCTGGAAAATCCGTTGAGTCTTTAAACATTAATGGTGTTGAGGTCATTGTGGATGTGTTAGGTGCTGGGGATATTAAAGCACGTATTGATGATCTTAAAAATGAAAAAGAGTCTGTCGCGGTATTGTTACTTCAAGTCAAAGATGACAAAGTAATGATCGCAGCGGGTGTTAAAAACGCTGGTATAAAAGCAGGTGCTTGGATTAAAGAGATTGCACCGATCGTTGGTGGTGGCGGTGGTGGTCGTGATGACTTCGCACAAGCGGGAGGCCGTGATGCTTCTAAAATTGAAGAAGCAAAATCAGCAGCGCTTGCGTACGCTAAATCTGTTTTATAAGGTCAATGATGAGAGATTTTTTCATAGAGATATTCGGAGACTTTAGCAGAATCATTGTGTTTTTACATATCATCAGCTCTGCATTACTGATTGGTAGCATGTTTGTAATGCGTTTTGTGATTCAGCCTGTTGAAGAAGATGTTCCTGATGAAAAGATCAAATACAGTAGTTGCATCAATATGATGCGACGTTATATCCTATTTTTAGTGCCAGTGATGATTGTCATCGTTGCAACATCTGTCTTTATGCATATAGGACTTGGTTTTAAAAGTGGCAATCCAACAACGTACGTGATGGTGCATACCAAAGAAGCACTTTGGACCTTTATAGCGTTTAATTTTATTTACATGTATTTTAAATACTTGCGTGCTAAAAAAGGGCTTGCGGAAGAGAATTACATTGAAGTGGAAGAGAATGTGATCTTAATGGTGAAATACCTCATTCCACTCAATCTGCTTTTAGCCATTATTTCGGTCTATTTTGGCGTGATTTTACGAGGTTATTAAGATGCAAACGATCGTGCTTGGCTCATCTTCCATTACGCGTGCAGAACTTCTTACCAAGTTTGGAGTTCCTTTTATTCAAAGAGATGCTGGGTTTAATGAAGAGAGCCTTCGTATCAGTAACCCTGCACATTTTGTGTATCATGCAACCAAAGGAAAGATGCAAAGTTACCTTGAAAAGTATGATTTGGAAATGCCTGTTTTGTGTGCCGATACCGTGGTAACTGCCAATGGTGAAATTCTTCGTAAAGCCAAAGATAAGGCTGATGCTAGACGTATTTTGAAAGCGCAAAGTGGCAATAAAGTCAGCATTCTTAGCTGTATGATTTACAAATCCAAAACATGTGAACTGATTGATCTTTCAAGTACTGACTATCTCTTTTTGCCTTTTAATCCTGATGATTTGGAAGCCTATCTTGCGGGTGATGACTGGCGTGGAAAAGCAGGTGCATGTATGGTGGAGGGATTTTGTAAATCCTACATCAAAGAAGTGGTTGGGCTGGAAAGTACCGCCATGGGGCTGAGCGTTGAGAAGCTTCTGCCATTTTTACCCAAGTAACCATGTACCAAAACGAACTCCACGCCATCACAAAATCCAATCGTTACCGAAGCCGTAAGTTATACGGTGATGACTTAGCTGATTTTAGCTCCAACGACTATCTGGGCTTCGCGCAAAATCATACCCTTTTCGAGCGTGCTGTTGCGCAAGTGTCCATGTATAAAACCCATGCTCCCAAAGCTTCCATCTTAGTCAATGGCTATCATCCCATTCATCAAGAATTTGAAGAATTTTTAATACGTCATAATGGTTTTGAATCAGCCCTTGTGTGTGGTAGTGGCTTTTTAGCCAATTTTTCACTGATTGAAGCCTTACCTCGTAAAAAAGATCTTTTGATTTTGGATGAAGAGTACCACGCAAGTGGCATGGTGGCGTCTAAAACGGTGGATGCTGAAGTTGTACTGTTTAGACACAATGATGCCAATCATCTTGAAAGCCTTATCAATACGCACAATCACAACCGCATTATTATTGCCGTTGAGGGCATTTACTCGATGAGCGGAGATCTTTTAAACCGCGATATTTTCGAAATAGCCGATCGTTACAATGCCCTTTTAATTGTCGACGAAGCGCACAGTGTAGGTGTTGTGGGTGAAAACCTTAGAGGCGTGTTTGATCTGTTTGGCATTACACCTAAAGCAAACCATATTAAGATGGGCACACTCGGAAAAGCACTGGGAAGTTATGGCGCATATATTTTATGCTCCGAACATATCGCAGAATTTTTACAAAACCGTGCCAAAGCTATCATCTATACAACAGCACCTTCTTTATTTGACATTGCTTTGGGATACCAAGGGTTGTTGTTTATTTTAAAAAATAGAGTCCATTTGAAAGCTGACATTGAAGCACGCCAAGCGGTTGTGCAAACCATGTTAGGTATAAAAATCGAAGGGCTGATTTGTTCGTACCCTTTAAGCGAAGGTGCAGATGCTCTCTCTGTTCAGCAGAAGCTGATTGATGAAGGTTGTTTAGTCGGTGCCATTCGTCCACCAACCGTTCCAAAGCCCATTTTACGCCTTATTCCAAGGCTGGGAGAAGATGTAGAAAAATTAGAAACGTTGTGCTCTCTGATCCAAAAGGGGAGCTTTTGAGTTTTACGTGTAAACAGCTTCTGATTAAAAGTAAAGCGAAAACATTGCTTGATGTGCAGTTTTCTTTTGAGCGGTCATTTGCTCTGATTGGTGAGAGTGGTAGTGGGAAAAGCTTGACACTTAAAGCGCTTTTAGGGATGTTGCCTCAAGAGTTGGACTCTTTGTTAGAGTACGATGCCTCTTATGCATTGACACGTGGACAAAGCATTGCATTTGTACCGCAAAATCCTTTTACGGCTCTTTCTCCACTGACGAAGATTGAAAAGCAGTTTATGGCATCACGTGAGCAAGCGCAGAAATACTTGCGTATGGTCGGTTTGGATGTAGATTTTTTAGAGCGTTTTCCCTCCGAACTCAGTGGTGGACAGTTGCAACGGCTTATCATAGCCATGGCATTGAGCATTGAGCCACAATTACTTTTATTGGATGAGCCAACAACGGCACTGGATGAAGAGAGCAAAACCACGGTTTTGGATCTGATTTACACATTACAAAAAGAGTGTGGGTTTGATCTGTTATTTGTAACACACGATATTGGAACCATTGAGCATTTATGTGACGAAGTGGGTATTATTAAAAGCGGTAAAATCATTGAACGTGGTTTGACCAAAAATATTTTACATGACCCCAAAGAGGCTTATACGAAGCAGTTGTTGGAGTCTGGATTTAGACAAAGGAGTTTTAGAGAGTGAAATATATTATGACTATTTTAACAATGCTTGGCTTTGCCGCATTGATGGCCATTATCTTTTTGTATGCTCAAATTCGTTTTGATGCTTATAAAATTATTGACTATACCCCAAAATTAACCACACAAATATACGATAGAAATGGTGAGTTAGTTGCCAATCTTTTTGATGAAGAAAACAGAATTTATGTTGAATTCAAAGATATCCCTGCACGTGTCATCGAAGCGCTTATTGCAACGGAAGACACCTCCTTCTTTGAGCACAATGGTATTAATATTGAAGCTATTTTTAGAGCATTGATTAAAGATATTCATGCGATGAAAATGGTGGAGGGTGCGAGTACCATTACTCAACAGCTTATTAAAAATACGGTCTTAACACGCCAAAAAACGTTGACTCGTAAAATCAATGAAGCCATCTTAGCGTATACCGTCGAGTCATCTTTAACGAAAGAACAGATATTGGAGCGCTATTTCAACCACGTCTATTTTGGACATGGCTATTATGGTATCAAAACAGCGGCACAGGGCTATTTTAATAAGTCTTTAGATGCGTTAAGTATCAAAGAAATTGCCATTCTTGTAGGACTTCCAAAAGCACCTAGTTCGTATGATCCAACACGTCACATGGACCTCTCTTTAAGTCGTGCCAATCAAGTTGTGAACCGTATGTACACCCTTGGCTGGATCAGTGAAGCTGAATATACTAAAGCGACTTTAGAGCATCCAATGGTGTATGATGAAACATTGACTCGAAATAAAGCGCCTTATGTGGTGGATGAAGCCATTAAAAGTTTAGGTGCTGAGTACGATGATATCAAGAAAGGTGGTTATAAAATTTATCTGAGCATTGATCTTAAACTTCAGCAACTTGCACACGAATCCCTTAACGTCGGCTATAAAGGGATGACAGCTCGTCTTGGAAAAGATGTCAATAGCAGTGAACTTAATGGCGCGATGGTTGTTATGGAAAATGGTACAGGCAATGTTTTAGCGCTTGTCGGTGGCGTGGATTATGCGAAGAGTAGTTTTAACCGTGCAACCCAAAGTAAACGTCAACCCGGTTCAAGCTTTAAACCATTCTTATATCAAAAAGCGCTCGATTGGGGCTATTCACCTCTGTCTGAAATTCCTGATATTTCACGAACGTATGTCAACAGTGAAACCGATGAAACATGGACACCAAGAAACTATGAAAATGATTTTGAAGGGCTCATTACACTCAAAGAAGCATTGGTGCATTCGCGTAACCTTGCGACCATCAATCTTTTATCACTTTTAGGACTGGATACTGTCTATAAAGAGCTTAAAAAAGATGGGTTTAAAAGCCTTACAATGGATCTTTCAATAGCACTTGGAAGTTTTGGTGTTTCTCCACTTGAGTACAGTAGCTTTTACTCTATGTTCCCAAATTATGGTGTGAGAACAGACCCGTTACTGGTTAGAAAAGTGATCAATCGTCAAGGCGTTGAAAAGGTCTATGAAGCAAAAACTCAAACCATTACTTCCCCCAAACAGAGTTATTTGATGATCGATATGATGAAAGAGGTTGTGAAACGAGGAACAGGACGCAACGCACAAGTGCCTGGCATTGAGATAGCTGGTAAAACAGGTACAACGAACAGCAGTGTGGATGTGTGGTTCTGTGGCTTTTCCCCCGATATTGAGGTTATTACATGGTATGGAAATGACAACAATACTCCCCTCAAAAAAGGTGAAACGGGAGGCAAAGCCGCCGCTCCAGCCTTTAAGCATTTTATGACGAAGTATGTAGAACTTCATCCTGAAACAACACGTGAATTTAAAATGCCAGAAGGTGTTAATGCGCGTAAAGTCGATGGAACAACAGAGTTCTTTACCGATGTATCGCCATTTCCTAAAACCAATACAAAACAACTCAAAGAAGAGGGTGGTTTGATTTTTTAGAGGAAGAAACAAGCTTGCTTTGTAAAAAGCAAGCTGTTCAAGGCCTTGGAAAACATATATAAACTGAAGAAGAAAATAGCGCTCTAATTTTGCCTCGAAAGAGGCAAAATTCAGTGCGAAGTCGCAACGTAGTTTTTCAAGCTTTGCTTAGAGAAAGTGTTAAGTTAATTCTGCCTCGCAGAGGCAAGCTTCAGTGCACAGCGCAGCGTAGCTTTTCAAGCTTTGCTTGGAAAGCGTATAGAAATAAAAAAAGGGGTGAAGAGCTTTCACTCCTCACCCCTCGAATAATCTTTAAATGTCTAGCAAGAGAACATTGTTTTAAATTCAAACGCTGTCGGTCTAGCTTCATCTGGCCAAACTTGAGTTTCAAATTTGTAGTGTTGGTATGTATCGATAAACTCTTTTGTCATAACGGGACTTAGGTATTCATTGTCACGAATAAGCGCTTCAAGTGATCCTCTTAACGTATGAGGCATTTGGTTAATACCTTTCTCTCTAATCTCATCCAGTGAAAGTTCAAACAAGTCTTCATCCATTGGACCAACAGGCTCAGTTTTAGTATTGATACCATCGATTCCTGCAAGAAGCATAGATGCAAATGCAAGGTATGGGCATGAAGTTGAATCTGGGAAACGCATCTCAACACGAACTGATTTCTCGCCAGCACCGTAAGGAATACGACAACTAGCTGAACGGTTTTGCATAGAGTATGTAAGAATTGAAGGTGCTTCAAATCCTGGGATCAAACGTTTGTAAGAGTTGGTTGATGGGTTAGTAAATGCTGCAACGCTTCTTGCGTGTTTCAAGATACCGCCGATGTACCATCTTGCCATATCGCTGAGATTTGCATATTCACCCGCTTTAAAGAACAAGTTTTTACCATCTTTCCAGATTGATTGGTGAACGTGCATACCGCTACCATTGTCGCCGTAAAGTGGTTTAGGCATAAAGGTTGCTGTTTTGCCATTGAGGTGTGCTACCATTTTAACAACATATTTGTATTTTTGAACGTTATCAGCAGCTTCAATGAGTGTTCCAAATTTAACGCCGATTTCGCCTTGTGCTTGAGCAACTTCGTGGTGAACAACGAATACTTCAAGACCAACTTGTTTCAAAGTTTGTACCATTTCAGCACGTAGATCTACCATCGAATCAATTGGCTGAACTGGGAAATAGCCACCTTTTGTACCTGGGCGGTGACCTGTATTGTAACCATCCGTATAATTTTTAGCGCTATTCCAAGCACCTTCTTCAGAGTCTACTTCATAGTATGAACAGTTGATTTCGTCTCTGATTTTTACATCGTCAAATACAAAAAATTCATTTTCTGGTCCAAAGTAAGCAACATCACCAAGACCTGTTTTTGAAAGGTATGCTAATGTTTTTTTAGCAATACTTCTTGGACATTTCTCATAAAGGTCACCTTTATAGATATCAAAAACATCACAGAATACAACAACAGTTGAGTCAGCGGTAAAAGGATCTAAAAATGCTGTCTCAGCTTCTGGCTTAAGGAGCATATCAGACTTGTTGATTGGTTGCCAAGCATCAATAGATGAACCGTCAAAAGGGATACCATTTGAAAAAGATTCAGCACTAATTGCTTCCATAGTATATGTAAGGTGATGCCATGTTCCTTTCATGTCAGTGAAACGAAAATCAACAAATTCAACTTCATTGTCAGCACAGTATTTGAAAAATTCTTCAACACTGTTTACAAACTTACCCATGTTGTAACTCCTAAATTTTAAATTTTAGTAATTTTATCAGATTGAACTGAAAATAACATTGCAAGAGGTGCTTAAAAATTAACCAATATTCGATCTCTGCTTTCAAAAGTTGCACATTTTTTATACCCATACGCTTTTGCAATCTCTCTAAGCTCTTCTTGGCAAAAGCCAACATGCTCTATTGCATGAGCATCAGAGCCAAATGTAATAGGAATATCATGCTCAGCAATAAGCTCCATTAACGGATTGCTTGGGTACTGCTCACCTACAGGTTTGCGGTAACCTGCTGCATTAAGTTCAATCGACATATTGGCTTTTTTGATGGCTTTTATAGCCTCTTTTGCGATAAGTCTTACATCTTTTTTAGGGAGATAATTAAAGACTTTAATCAAATCTAAATGACCTACAATATCAAAGAGTCCACTCTTTGCCATAAGGGTAATCGCTTCAAAATAACGCTCCCATACTTCATCAATATTTTGAGTACGGTATTCACCAATAAATTCGGGATTATCAAACCCCCAAGAACCCAAATAATGCACCGAGCCTATAAAATAATCAACGTTCCGTTTAAGAACACGTTCATCAATGTAGCCTCTCAAAAAATCGACTTCATAAGCGAGTAAAATTTTTATTTGATGTTTGTACTTATCTTTAATATCCAAGACTTCTTTTTCATAATTTTCCATCTCTGAAAAGCTCATGCGATACGCTTCATCGTAATTCATGGGCGCATGATCGGAAAAGCCAAATACATTTATTCTTTTAGCAATTGCAGCTTGGATATACTCTTCAATACTCCCCTCAGCGTGGTTACATAAAGTAGTATGGTTATGTAAATCAATGATCATAATAGCCTTCCTTGTATCAGGGTCTTAAAGTTAAATTATATAAAAAGTTCACTATAATAGACCATAATTTGTCATTTTGAGGAGAAAGCTTATGACGCAAGAAGAACTTGATGCTTTGATGGCGGGCGATTTAGATGATATGGACGACGTTGCGCCAACGGAGACAGCGTTTGAAGAGAGTGCTGAGCTAGAAGATGAGCTTATGGATAGTGATGCTTTAGAATTGGAAAAAGATAAAGCTGCTACCCAAATGATGCATGAATATAGACCATCATCGACAATGTCTTGGCCACCACCACCACCAACGGATGACCATAAAATGGTTCACCAACTGGATGATGTGACTAAAGATTCTGAGATCAAAGCATCCCAGGTTTTTGATAAGCTTGAAATTGTGAATAATTTTATGCTGAGTGCAGAAGAAAACGCCAAAGAGGTTATTAAACTCATTGAGTCTAACATTGCTCTTTTTGAAACATTGGTGACAAAATTTCCTAAAATTGAGCAGTTCCAAAAAGCATTGGATGACAATAAAGGGATGAAAGACCGTGTTGAAGATCTTTTGATGAATGCTCAAATGGCCGAAGATGAGATCATGATGACGATGGACATTATGCAATATCAAGATATTCACCGCCAAAAAATTGAGCGTGTTATCAATGTGATGCGTGCCCTTTCTAAATACATGAGCGCACTGTTTGAAGGTTCTAAAGATGACTCTAAACGCGTTGGATCAGCTGTTCACATTCATGGTGATACAACAACGGAAGATGTTGTGAGCAGTGAAGATATTGAAGCGTTAATTGCTAGTTTAGGAAAGAAATAGGTGTCAAACGTCGAACTGCTTTCTCCAGCTGGAAATTTTGAAAAATTAAAGATAGCGCTCTCTTATGGCGCTGATGCTGTGTATGCGGGCGTGAGTCACTTTTCTCTTCGTATACGCTCAGGCAAAGAGTTTACGTATGAGAGTTTTGAAGAAGCTATTCAGTATACACATGCACAGGGCAAACATCTGCACGCAACGATTAATGGATTTCCTTTTAATGCGCAGATTCCTTTATTGGAAAAACACATTGAGCGCGTGGCAGCAATGAATCCTGATGCATTTATCGTAGCAGCTCCTGGTGTTATTAAGCTTGCACGTAAAATTGCACCTCATATTCCCATTCATCTTTCCACGCAAGCAAACGTTTTAAGCTACCTCGATGCTGAAGTTTATTCTGATATGGGAGTAAAACGTATTATCGCTGCTCGTGAAGTAAGTTTGAAAGACTTGGAACAGATTAAAAAGCATCTACCTCATTTAGAACTTGAAGTGTTTGTGCATGGCTCGATGTGTTTTGCCTATAGTGGTCGTTGTTTGATCAGTTCAGTTCAAAGCGGACGTGTCTCAAACCGTGGTAGTTGTGCCAATGACTGTCGTTTCCCGTACACCTTGTATGCTCACAATGAAGAGAGTGGAACACTCTTCCGTGTGGAAGAGAGCGAAGAGGGAACGCATATTATGAATGCCAAAGATCTGAATTTAAGTGCACATGTCAAAGAGATACTTGATTCAGGAGTGATTGATTCACTCAAAATTGAAGGTCGAACGAAAAGTTCATACTATGTAGGCATTACAACAAAAACATATCGTCAAGCAATAGATGACTACTACGCGAATCAGTTTGATGCAAGCAAGTATACAGCGGAACTAGACACAACAAAAAATAGGGGCTTTAGTGATGGCTATTTGGTCAATCGCCCTTATGAAAAAAATGACACCCAAAACTTAGCGCATTCTATTAGTGAAGGCACACATCAAGTGATTGCACAGGTAAGTGAAGATGGCACAAACTGCCTTTGTAAAGATGTTTTATCGTTGCATGTTACTTATGAATTGATTATGCCAGCGCATGTGAAAATAGAGCCTATCGATAATGAAATTGGAACTATTTTCCAAGAAGAGGGTTTTTGGAAAGTAAGCTTTAAAAAGCTTCAAACACTAAGTGGAAAATTATTTGATGAGATTCATAGTGGCAATACCAATGCCATTGTTTTACCGACAACGTTACCTGGATTTACATTTTTAAGAGCAAAAACAAAAGGATAAAGCGTGAAGTTCGTTTCTATTTTAATGGGAAGTAAAAGTGATTATACCGTTATGGAAGAGTGTGCTAAGACATTAGAAAAATTTGGTGTTATGCATGAGATTATTGTCTCATCAGCACACAGAAGTCCTGATCGTACGCATCAGTATGTTAAAAATGCTGAAGCAAAGGGTGCAAAAGTATTTATCGCAGCAGCAGGTATGGCAGCGCACTTAGCGGGTGTTGTTGCATCTCTTACCACAAAGCCTGTTATTGGTGTTCCGATGAAAGGTGGCGTAATGGAAGGAATGGATGCACTCTTAAGCACCGTTCAAATGCCTGGTGGTATGCCTGTTGGTACGGTGGCTATTGGCTCTGCGGGAGCTGTGAACAGCGCTTATTTAGCGATGCAAATTTTAGCGATTGAAGATGAAGAATTAGCAGCCAAATTAAAAGAAGACCGTATTTTAAAAGCAAAGAAAGTTGAAACAGATTCAATGGGTATTGAAGTAATTATCTAAAAGGTGTCACAATGAACAGTTGGTTAGAAATTGAAGAGTTTAGTACATTAGTCAATTTGGATATTTCTGCCATTCAAGCATTGATTGATGAGGATAAATTGATAGCCAAAGAAGAAGAAGGACAGTGTTTTGTTGAGGTAAGCCGCAGTGCCCATGCACTGATTCCCGCAACAAGAGGCATTGTTCTTGATGACGCTTATGAAAACTCTTCGGTTACTATGAGTTCAGAATTTGTTGAGAAAACAGTTGGAGCGATTTTAAGCCTGCATGAAAAAGTTTTGGATGCCAAGGAGGAGACACTTGATGCCCTCAAAGGTGAAAATCGCTTTTTAAAAGAGGCACTTTTTTCGATGCAAGAGCTCTGCGATGAAGATCGTAAAGTGATTGAAACACTGACCAAACAGCTTGAATTGTTACAAGATGAGCTTGAATTTACGAAACGAAAATATAAAATGATGTGGAATAAAGCGGTGGAAGGTTATACCCCACCGACCAAATAAATGTTTACATGTAAAAGGAAAAGATAGTGTTAACCTTTAGTCAAATGCTTTTAAACCTCCAAACTTTTTGGCAAGATCAAGGCTGTACGATTGTTCAGCCGTATGACATGCCAGCAGGCGCTGGTACATTTCACAATGCAACCTTTTTAAGAAGCTTGAGTAGCAAACCTTGGGCAACGGCGTATGTCGCGCCAAGTCGCAGGCCAACGGACGGTCGTTATGGTGAGAATCCAAACCGTTTGGGAAGTTACTACCAGTTTCAAGTATTGATCAAACCAAGTCCAGATAATATCCAAGAGCTTTACCTCAAAAGCCTTGAAATGCTAGGGCTTGACATTAAAAAACACGATATCCGTTTTGTCGAAGATAACTGGGAGTCACCAACACTTGGTGCGTGGGGTCTTGGATGGGAAGTATGGCTTGATGGCATGGAAGTAACGCAATTTACCTATTTCCAGCAAGTGGGTGGTATCCCTTGTAATCCAGTCTCTGTTGAGATTACGTATGGTGTGGAACGTCTTGCAATGTACCTACAAGAGAAAGAGTCTGTCTTTGATCTTGTCTGGAACGAAAATAAATTTGGTGTGACAACGTACGGTGATGTGCATAAACAGAGCGAGTATGAATTTAGTAAATATAACTTTGAAATCGCCAATGTTGCCATGCTTTTTGAACACTTTGAAAACGCACAAGTTGAGTGTAAACGTTGTTTAGAAGAGAATTTACCATTGCCTGCGTATGACTACTGCTTGATGGCGTCACATACGTTTAACGTTCTTGATGCACGTAAAGCGATCTCCGTGACACAGCGCCAAAACTACATCCTTAAAATTCGTGAGCTTGCCAAAGGCTGTGCCGTGAAATACAAAGAAGTAGTGGGTTGATGCGCTTAGGCGAAATTTACGACTATTTAGATGCGTTAAGTCCTTTTAGTACGCAAGCTGTTTGGGATAATAGTGGTTTACTGATTGGAAGCAGAGAAGATGAGGTAGAACACATCTATCTTAGCCTTGATGTCGATAGCGCACTTTTAGAAGAAGTGGCTGATAACTCACTGATTATAACGCATCATCCACTTATTTTCAGTGGCTTAAAACAGCTTAATTTCGCAAAATACCCTTCCAATTTGATCCAAATTATGGTTCAAAAAAAGATCGGTTTAATTGCAATGCACACCAATTTTGACCTTTCCCACCTCAATGCGTATGTGGCTTCAAAACTTGGTTTTGAGATCAAAGAGAGTAAAGAATTTGTGGCATATTGTGATGTTAACCAAAGTTTGGATGATCTTGCTTTACATGTCAAACAGGTGTTTGGAATTGAAAATTTGCGAATCGTACGAGCTACAGAGTGGATTGGACGATGTGCCATTACCACTGGATCAGGTGGTGATTTAATCTCCAAAATTGATGCAGACTGTTTTCTAAGTGGGGATCTAAAGTACCATCAAGCTTTAGAGGCAAAAGAAAATAAACTCTCATTAATTGATATAGGTCACTTTGAATCCGAGCGCTATTTCCCAGAGTGTTTGGCCAAATATTTGAAAAATTTGCCATTAAAGGCTATAATGTCAAATTCTAAAAATCCGTTTCAGTATAAATAGAGGACACACAAGATATGAATAAGTATTTAGAGCAATTAATTGAGCTTTCCAAGTTAGACAAAGAGATTGACGATTTTGGTCCACGTATCACCAAAGTTGAGAAAATGTTGAAGCTTTCTTTAGATAAAGAGAGAGATTTAAAACTCCAAGCGGAGTCTTTCCAAACAGACATTGCAGATGCGAAACTCAAAAAAGCAAAAAATGAAGCACATCTTGCTGAACTTTCTGCAAAACTTAAAGATCTTACCAAAAAAAGCGCTTTGGTAAAAACAGCCAAAGAGATTAAAGCACTTCAACTTGAAGAAGAAATTTCAAAAGAGCAATGTGATTTTGCTAACGATGAAATTAACCGTTTAGATAAAATTATTGATTTGAAACAAACAAATATCGCAGCATTGCAAGAAAAAATTGCAGAAGCTGTTAAAGAAGCAGAAGAAATTAAAGCATCTATTGATTCTCAAATCCAAGCGATTGATGAAGAACGTAAAAATGTTTACCAATCAAAAGATGAACTTGTTTCACAAATGAGCCAAAAAATCTTAACATTTTATCAAAAAATTCGTAAATGGGCTGAAAATACAACCGTTGTTCCTGTAAAAAAACAGGCATGTTATGGCTGTTTTATGCGCATTAATGATAAAACGTATGCAAGCGTTTTAAAACAAGATGACATTGTAACGTGCCCACATTGTGGTCGTATCTTATACAAAGAGATAGAGGAAGCAAAGGCGTAAGCTTTGAGCTTTGTCTACTACTTTTTGGCAACGTTGCTTTATCTTGCAGCGTTGCCATATTTAATCTACCTTCGTTTCAAACCAAAATATAAAGATTCAATTCCTGCACGCTTTTTTTTGAAAAATAACGCTCACTTTTCTCGAGATGGCATTTGGTTTCATGCGTGCTCTTTTGGTGAAGTACGTTCTTTAAACCCTTTTATCGCTCAAATTGAGCCTAAAGACATTCGTATTAGTGTCATAACACAAACAGGTTTTAAAGAAGCTAGCAAACATTGGCTGGCTGAGGTGCGTTATCTTCCTTTTGAAATATTTTTGCCTTTTTGGATACGAAAGCAAAAAGTACTGATTGTTATGGAAGCAGAACTTTGGCCACTTTTATTTATTGTAGCAAAAGCTAAAGGAATAAAAACGGTTTTATTGAATGCTCGTATATCCGATAATTCATATACGTCTTATCAGCGTTTTTCTTGGTTGTATCGTTGGATTTTTTCTCACATTGATCTCATTTTTGCCCAAAGTAGAGAAGATGAAGAGAGACTAAGACGTCTGGGCGCAAATGATATTTGTGTATGTGGTAACATCAAAGCTTTTAGCACGTACGAAGTAACACATGTGTATCCAAAAGATGAAGCCAAAAGAGTGATTGTGATGGCGAGTACGCATGAGGGCGAAGAAGAATTGCTTTTATCACAGATTTCATTATTGGATAATGACCAACTGATTGTGGTTCCAAGGCATCCAGAGCGATTTGCAAAGGTAGATAAGCTTTTAACAGAATACGCTCAAAAAAAGGATCGAACCTATCAAAAACTATCTGAGCAAAACTCTTTGACTTCAGATATTATTTTATGCGATAAGATGGGTGAGCTCATCAATCTCTATGCTATCGCAGATGTGGTGATGTTGGGTGGCTCTTTCATCGATGGTATCGGTGGGCATAATCCGCTAGAGCCTGCTTTCTTTGAGGCAAAAATTATGAGTGGAGAGTTTATTTTCAACCAAAAAGTGCTTTTTGAAGCCGTTGAAAATGCCATAATATGTAAAATTGAAGATTTAAAAAACGTTTTTGATAGTATTGAGAATTACCCCAAAAGTACTATCACTCATCGTGGTGACATTAAGCCACTACTCGAGCAAATATTAGGAAAATAAAATGGAAAAAGCCTATAAATTATTAGCCCTTCAAGAGGGCATTTCAAACCGTGCAGCAAAAGATCTTATTGATAGAGGTGTTGTGTATGCAGCAGGTAAAAAAGTCAGTGTAGCAAGAGGCGAGTTAAGCCCTAGCACAAAGTTCAAAATTGAAAAAATTGCACCTATCAAAGTGATTTTTGAAGACGAATACATTATGGCCGTTGATAAGCCTGCTTTTATGACATCTGAAGAGGTTGCTGAGATCAAAAAACTACCTCTTTTACATCGTTTGGATCGTGAAACCAGTGGAGTGTTACTTTTAACCAAAGATGAAGAATTTCGCAAAAAGGCAGTTATTGCATTTAAAAAACGTGAAGTTCAAAAAGAGTATTTAGCGATTGTAGAGGCGAAGGTTATGGAAGCGATGGAAATTAATGCTCCTATCTTAACCATTAAAAAAGGCAATACAGCTTACAGTAAAATCAGTGATGAGGGTAAAGAGGCGATCAGCCATATTGAACCACTTATGATCGAGGGTAAACGCTCAAAAATTAAAGTGCGTATTGAAACAGGTAGAACGCATCAAATTAGGGTTCATCTTAAAAGTATAGGTGCATCTATTTTGGGTGATACTGAGTATGGTGGACGTCCTCATAAACGTTTGATGCTACATGCTTCAAAAATTATGTTACTTGGTTATATTTTTCAAACAAAAGAACCTGAAGATTTTATTAAATTTAGTGTTTGATTAAAAAAGAATATATCTTGATTGTAGCCCTAAATATAGGCTTTTTAGAATACTCTGATGTTCTAAAGTAATGGATATGTTTTAAGGTTTAATTTAGTTTAAAGTATTTATTTTGTAAAATTGCATTTCTTTGCCAAAAGGCAGGTATGTGTGAATAGATTAAAAGGATAGTTTGTGTTTGAGGTTTTAACCGATTCGTTTCGTTCAGCCATCAATAAAATACGTTTCAGTGATGATGAAAAATCTTTAAAAAACGCGCTAGAGAATCTTAAAAAAGCACTTCTCAAAGCAGACGTTCACCATAAAATTGTACGTGATTTATTGCGTCAAGTAGAAATCGAAACAAAAGCAAAAGGAATTGGCCAAGTCAATTTTTTACGCTCTTTAAAAACAAATTTAACCACGATTTTAACCGTACCTGGACGACAAGGTTTTGTTTTTGCTTCCAAACCACCTACAACAGTATTGATGGTAGGCTTGCAAGGAAGTGGTAAAACAACCACAACGGTTAAACTGGCTAATTATCTCAAACTGAAACAAAAAAAGGTTTTAGTCGTTGCATGTGACCTTCAACGTTTAGCTGCGGTTGAGCAATTACGCCAACTCTGTTCTTCGAACGAGATTGATCTTTATTTTGAAGATGTAAGCGTAAATCCTGTAGCTATAGCAAAAAATGCAATGAAAAAAGCTAAAGAAGGCTTATACGATGTCGTTTTAATCGATACTGCAGGTCGTTTAGCGATTGATACTGAGCTTATGGATCAGTTAGAAGCGATTAAAAAAGAAGTAACACCTGATGAGATCTTTTACGTCGCTGATGCTATGACAGGACAAGATGCTGTTAAAAGTGCTGTGACATTTCATGAAAAAATTACCCTTAGTGGTGTGATTTTAAGTAAATTTGATGGTGATGGCAAGGGTGGTGTTGCTCTTGGTATTGCTGATCAGACCAATGTCCCACTTCGTTTTATCGGTGTGGGTGAAAAAGTTGCGGATTTAGAGCACTTTATTCCTGATCGTATTGTTAGTCGTTTGATGGGTGAGGGTGATCTTGAAACCTTGGCTGAAAAAACGAGTTCGATTATTGATGAGAAACAAGCAAAAGCACTGACTAAAAAGATTAAAAAAGGTGAGTTCAACTTCAACGACTTTTTAGAGCAAATGGAACAGATGAAAAAGCTTGGTAGTATGAAGTCATTGATTGGGATGATCCCTGGACTTTCTCAAATGGCAGGTAAACTTCAAGATGTTGATATGGAAAACTCGGTTGAGATGAAGCGTATTAAAGCGATGATTGGTTCCATGACCAAAAAAGAGCGTGAAGATCCAGAATTACTCAATAACAGTCGAAAAAGAAGAATTGCAGAAGGTTCAGGCCTTTCGCAAGTAGAAGTGAATCGCTTTTTAAAGCAATTCCATAATGCGGCAAAAATGGCGAAGAAGTTCTCAGGTAAAAAGGGAATGCAAGATCTTCAAAATATGCTTTCACAAAGTAAACACGCACACCTTCGTTAAGGTGTGACGGTTTATATCTGCATGTAAATGTTACATGCAAATCTAAGTCGTAGAAAAAATTTAAGGAGACCATAAAAATGGCAACAGTTGTAAGATTAACAAGAATGGGTAGAAATAAAACTCCGTTTTACAGAATCGTCGTAACAGACAGTAGAAAAAAACGTGATGGTGGATCAATCGAGACTATCGGTTACTATAACCCACTTACCAATCCACAAATCGTAAAAGTTGATGCAGAGAGACTTGCATACTGGAAAAGCGTTGGCGCAAAGCTTAGTGACAGGGTTGCGAAAATCACTGGTAAATAATCATGATTGACAAATTTCTCGAAGAATTTGCCAAGCTTTTGGTAGACAATCCAGCAGGTGTACGCGTTGAGCGAAGCGATGTTGATGGAACATTTTGCGAAGTTGTCATCTATGCGGATAAAATTGATACCGGTAAGTTGATTGGTAAAGATGGCAAAATGATCAATTCACTCAAGACGCTTATCTCTGGATGTAAAGCAAAAGATGGTAAATCGTATCGGGTGACTGTCAAAGCTAACGATGAATAATCAATCTTCTCTCATTGAAGTCGCTCAAATTGGGCGACTTGTGGGCTTAAAAGGTGAGCTTAAACTTCACCTTCAATGTGACTTCCCTGAGCAATTCAAAAAAGGCAAAACGTTTACCACCCAAAAAGGTGAGACGCTTGAAGTCTTTTCGTTCAATCAAACGCGTGGGCTTATCTCGTTTGTTGGGTATCAAAGCAGAGAAGCAGCAGCAAAGCTTGTCAATACGTTTTTGCTGACAACGCAAGAAAATTCCATCAGTGAGTGTGCGCTTCAAGAGGGCGAATTCTTTTGGTTTGATCTTATTGAGGCAAGCGTGATTGATGATGATGGAACGGTTTTGGGCATTGTAGATGAGATTGAGCGTATTGCAGCGACGGATTATTTGGTCATCAAAACCGATGAGGCGTTGGTGAAAAAAGGGCTAGCTAAAACGTTTTATTTGCCGTACATTGAACGTTATATTATAACGTTTGATAAAATGAAAAAAGAAGTTCTAAGCAAAGACGGTTTAGGAATTCTGGAGAACTCCTAAATGCGATTTTCTTATGTGACACTTTTTGAAGGGTTGATCGCTTCGTATTTTGAAGACTCAATCTTAAAACGTGCCATTGCAAAAGAGCTTTTGAGTGTTGATTTTTTGAATCCTAGAGATTTTACGAAAAACAAACATGGCAAAGTCGATGACTATCAAGCCAGTGGTGGAGCAGGGTTGGTACTTTTTCCTCAACCCCTATTTGATCTTTTACGTCATATCAAGCAAGAATCTTCTG
This sequence comes from Pseudomonadota bacterium, assembly GCA_017860615.1. Classification (GTDB taxonomy): domain Bacteria; phylum Campylobacterota; class Campylobacteria; order Campylobacterales; family Sulfurospirillaceae; genus Sulfurospirillum. The sequence continues at coordinate 37,677 of JAGDMU010000011.1, forward strand.
AAGCGTATATTATTTTTCCAACACCTTCTGGAAAGCTTTTTACGCAAAATGATGCTAAACGTTTGGCTCTTAAGAAGCATTTGATTTTTGTAAGTGGGCGCTATGAGGGAATTGATGAGAGAGTCATCGAAACATTTGCTGATGAGCTTTTTTGCATTGGGGATTATGTTTTAACGGGAGGAGAACTTCCGAGCCTTGTGATGAGTGATGCGATTAGTCGCAATATAAAAGGTGTCCTTGGTAATGAGGATTCTTTGAGTATGGAGAGTTTTGAGAGTCCCCTTTTAGAGGCACCGTGTTTTTCAAAACCGCCAATTTATGAAAATAAATGCGTGCCCTCAGAGTTTTTAAAGGGAAACCACGCTAAAATCACAAGCTTAAAAAATAAAATGTCTGAATCTAAGACTAAATATTTCAGACCAGATCTGTTTTCTCGCTTTAGCGTGAAGCACTAGAATGAATGAACAAAAAGGATAATTGATGAGAAATAAATATATTGAAGCTTTTGAAGCAGGACAGATTGCTGAGAAAAATGTTCCAGCTTTTAGAGCAGGTGACACACTTAGAGTTGCTGTAAAAATTGTTGAAGGCGATAAACAACGTGTTCAAAATTTTGAAGGTATTTGTATTGCAAGACGTGGTACGGGTACAGGCGAAACCTTTATGGTAAGAAAAATCGGTGCAAATAGTGTTGGTGTAGAAAGAATTTTCCCAATCTATTCTGACAGTATCGAAGAGATCGTTGTTGTAAGACGTGGTCTTGTTAGACGTTCTAAACTCTTCTATCTTAGAGATAGACGTGGTAAAGCTGCAAAAATTAAAGAACTTAGAAAATAATACTTTTTGGGCAGTAACACGAATGGTGTTACTGCCTTTTTCTCCCCTTTCTCTTTCCTCATTAAATTTTAAAAGAATCCGATGAAAATACAAGAACGTTGTTTAACCTGTATATATGATCAAACCAAACGGGTATGTGAACTTTTACATGTTAACAATGAACAAGCTCATTTAATTGATGGATTGGCTCACCAGTACATTCAAACGTTTGATATGAACCAAACACCTCCACACAATGCTGCCCCTCTGTATGAAGCAATGGCAAAAGTATTAGGTGTTGAAGATTTATATGCACAGTTTAAAGCAGATTCTTCACAAAAAGCAAAAGCGTTTGTACCTTTGTGCCAACAGAAAATTCAGGCAAGTTCACGTAAGCTTTTTGAAGCGACAAAAACAGCAGTTGCTGGCAATGTCATTGATCTTGCTGCTGTGATGTTGTATGACCTTGAAGAAGAGTTAGAGAAGATTTACCATACTCCTTTTGCGATTGATGATTTTAAAGCTCTTGAAGCGCAATTAGCGCGTACGCAAACACTTGTGTATTTAGCCGACAATGCGGGAGAAGAGGTTTTTGATAAGCTTTACATTCAAACCATTAAAGAGCTTTTCCCAAAGATTCACGTTTACTATTTTGTACGTGGACAACCTATCATTAATGATCTTACATCACTTGATGCATTAGCTTCTGGTATGGATGAAGTCGCAACGATTGTGGATAGTGGTGTACCAACCCCTGGTCTTGCTATGGAATTAATGAATGAAAATGCACGAATACTGTTTGAAAAGGCAGAGTGCATTATCTCTAAAGGTATGGGAAATTATGAGTGTTTAGGAGAAGTTGAAGGCTTGCCTATCTTCTTTTTGTTTAAAGTAAAATGCAATGTTGTAGCTCATGCTGTTAGTGCTGAACTTGGTAGCATTGTTTGTAAAAAAGGAGCGTAAAAAAATTTATTCTCCAAAAAACATTTTTTCTTTTTCCCTCTCCATCCTTTAATTCACAAAATCTTCATGAATCCTTCTTTTAAATTACTCCAAAGAATATTCCAGTCCTTTTTAATAATACTAATATATATTTTGTATTAAGCAATGGAGTAGTAAGATTTAAATTAAAGTAGTATTATTTATGACTACTTATAAATTTAAAATATTAGGAGTTGTAATGAAAATTTTTTCATTGTGTTTGGCAAGTGCCTTATTGACAACATGTGCTTTAGCACATCAAATCGTTGCTTCAAAAAAAGAGAACAGTTATGAAGCTATTTATTGGAACCATGAAGCTTTTGAACCTTATACAAAAGAGCAACTTAAAGGGGTAAAAGCGTTTGGTGTCAACGGTAAAGTGGTCTCTGCGGGAATTGATTATAGTGCAAATATTCCAAAAATTCTCACCGATGCAGAAGTGGGAATGATGAGTTTCTCTTTTGATGCAGGAAAATGGGTAAAAGGAACGAAAGGCTTTGAGTATGTTAGCCCGACAACACAACCTAAAGGTGTGATTTTTGGAACGCTTAAAAGCCATAAATTTAGCAAAACACTGTTTAGTTGGAATGAGGCATTTAGTAAACCGATAAACCTGTATATGGAGATTGTCCCACTTGTGAATCCTTTAAATGTGAAAGTGGGTGAAACGTTCCCTGTTCTTGTCTTAAAAGAAGGTGTGCCTTTAGCCAATGCAGGTTTTGAAAGCAGTGATGAAGATGAACCAAGTTATAAAACGGATGCGTATGGTATCGCACATATTCCACTGAAAAAGAAAGGGTTATTCATCGTAGCAGCAAAACATTATGCACAACAATTTGATGATCCAAGTGTGGATGCTATGACCATTCAAAGTAGTCTCTCGTTTACGGTCAAATAGATGCGTTCATTTGTCTTTATGATGCTTTTGAGTGTCAGTTCTCTTTTGGCACATAGTGTTGAACATGAATTTCATGATGGCGCTATGGCTGTCAAATTACTGCTTGGTTCTGATCTAGCTTCTTTTTCCCCTTATACACTTTACGCTCCCAATGCAAGCTTGCCTTTTCAAGAAGGGCAAAGTGATAAAAATGGTATTGTAGCCTTTGTGCCTGATCGCGCTGGGATGTGGAAACTTGTGGCGACACCTGGCAGTGATCATGGTGGTCATCAGTTTAACATTCTGTTTGAAGTCAATGAACATCAGGTTGTGGTATGGGATTCTGCACCGCTGTTTACACGTTATGCACAAGTGATTTCAGGGATTAGCTTGATTATAGGCTTTTTTGGGATAATGATGGCATGGAAAACGCGTTCAAAGATTAAAAAAGAGAGAGCCTAGAAGCTCTCTCTTTTTTAGAGTTCAGTATAGGCGTCAAAAAGTTTTTTTACACCTTCTTTTATCTGTTCTAGGCTGGAATTGGTATAGTTGAGTCTTCCATAAGAGCTGACACGTTTATCGGCAAAGAAAACGCTTCCTGGTACAAAAGCAACCCCTTTTTTGATCGCAATATCAAAAAGTTTCATGCTATCATCGCATTTTTTAAAGTTCACCCAAATAAACATACCCCCTTCTGGGACTACAAACTCGATGCTCTCTCCGAAAAGCTCATGTAAGGCATCAACCATTGCATCACGTTTAGGGCGGTAGTATTCAATGAGCGTTTTGGTATGTTCTTGAAGTTCGCCATTTTGCATCATACGTGCGCAGATATGCTGAAAGAATTTTGAATTTTGCAAATCCGTACTCTCTTTGGAGAGTGTGAGTGCACTGATGATCTCTTTAGGTGCCTTCATCCATCCGATGCGAAAATCAGGTGCGAGTGTTTTCGAAAATGTTCCAAGGGCAATGGTGAGCTCTGGGAGTAAATCTGCAAAAGCCGTGGTTTGAACACCATCGTAACGAAGCGCTTCATAGGGGCTGTCTTCCAGTAAAATAACATTGTATTTTTTAGCAATTCTTACGACCTCTTGGCGTGTTTCAAGTGTGTAAGAGTAACCTGTTGGGTTTTGAAAAATAGGAATGGTATAAAAAAACTTTGGTGTATTGTCACGGAAAAGCGCTTCAAGAGCAACGGTATCTACACCGTTCGCACTAAGCGGAGCTGCTTTAACTGTAACATTGTACATATGAAAGAGTCCCAGGGCTGCAAGGTAACTAGGGTCTTCGACAATGATGCAATCTTTCTCATCCAAAAACGTTTTACAGACCAAATCTAGCCCTTGTTGAGAACCATTGGTGAGCATAATTTCAGCCGATGTAGTGTCCTGATATTTTTTAGCGATTTCGACTTTGAGTGCCTCAACCCCTGAAGCATTGCTGTATTGGAATAAGCGATTATCTTCTGTTTCAAAGAGTTTTTTAGCATGTTTTTCAATGTTTTCTCTTGGAAAAAGTGCAGCGTCAGGAAGCCCACCTGCAAAAGAGATGATAGAACTTTGCGCCGTTAAGTCTAAGATGGTTCGAGTAAATGAACGTGATGCGGTGGTAACACGTTTTGCAAATTTGGTTTGCATATCTAGCCTTTGTTAAAAATGTATCGTATTATAGCGTTCAAGCATGGGGTGTGCCACATAAAACGAGGGATTTGTTTTGTCCATTTGTGCTATAATTGCTTTATGAAACAGAAACAAATGACTAAAAATGACCATATCGAGCGTGTCAACGAAGTGCTTTTTTACATTCATGGGGATATTGAAAAAAATTTTTCCGTGGAGGAACTTGCTTCATTGGTTGCCATGTCCCCGTTTCATTTTAACCGCATTTTTAAAGAGATCACCAATGAGAGCTTACATGCTTACATCAGGCGTGTAAAACTCGAACATGCTGCTAACCTTCTGCTGTTTAATCCCGATGCAACCATAACTCACATTATGCACGATGTTGGTTTTAGCTCAAATGCCTCTTTTTCGCAAGCGTTTAAGGAAAATTTTGGGGTAACGCCAACGAAGTGGCGTGAAGTGGATAAGGCTAATGAAAATAGAGACTATACATTTGCAGATCAGCCTTTAGAGGTAAAAATATGCTCTATGCCAAGTTTTGATGTGGCGTATGTTCGGCACAAAGGGTATGATCGAAGTATTAAAATGGCGTGGCTAAAGCTCCAAGAGTGGGCATTGCGTCAGAATATCGATTTTTCAAAACAGAGTATGATAGGCCTACATCATAGCAATCCACGCTTTGTAGAGTCCTCTCAATGCCATTATGTCGCATGTTTAGAGCTTCCTTCTGGTAAAAAGTTTTACAGAAATGCGGAAGTTGGGGTGATGCGAATCCCTCAAACATTTTGTGCTGTTTTCTCACTCCAAGGCGTTTATGGTGACCTTAAAAAATATATGGATGTCATCTACCATGAGTGGTTGCCTAAAAGTGACTATGAAAAAGCTTCTCTTCCTTCTTTCGCGCTTTATCGAAAAAACCATTTTATCAATGCTGATGAAACGTTCGATCTTGATTTTTGTGTGCCCGTACGATTTAAGTAGCATAAATTATCATTAATTAATCCTTTTAAGCAACCAACAAACAAACCAAAGTTACAATCATCGCATATCACAAAAATGTCACAAAGGAGTTTGTTATGGATGCACTGTTTTTAATTGTCCCCCTTGGCGTTATCCTAAGTTTGATCGCGTTTCTCTTTTTTGAAAAAAGAGCCATTGCATCTAAAAAACTCAAAGAGTCTTTAGGGCTGCCAACCCCTAGTGTTGAGGATTTTTATGAGAAGTTCCAACGCTATGAAACGCTCTCAAACGTCATAGGGTTTTTTATCGCAGCGTATGTGATTACACTTTTTCTTGCAAGTTTAAAACATGATCCAAACTATGGATTAATCCATGCACTTTCCTATATCTTCGCGACAACGTTTATTGGGACATTGATTATTTTTGGAATGAAGCTTAAAAAAAGCATTTTGGTGCAAGTTTTTGCAACGTTTTTGTATGGAGCACCCCATATCATAGCGGCTTCGCTTGCTTTTTTGACACGCTATTTAATAGGCTAAAGGACTTCATGGGCGCTTTTAAAGCGTCCGTCTCTAAGCCTTTTTTGCTATAATAACGCAAAAAAGAGTTTCCATGAAATACCCTCCGATTTTTATCACCGCGACCAATACTGATGTTGGCAAAACCTACACCACGCTTAAATTGCTTGAAGCACTCTCTGCAAAGGGCTTGAAAGTAGGTGTGATGAAGCCGATAGAGACAGGTGTTGTTAAAGAGCCTCTGGATGCAACACTGCTTTTTGAAACAGCCAAACGGTTAAATCCCGCACTTGAAGTTTTGAAGATGAGAGATATTACGCCGTATCAGTTTGAACTTCCCGCAGCTCCCTTTGTCGCGAAAGGGCGCAAAAAGATTAGCCTTGAGTTATTAGAGAGTGCCTATGCAAAGATTGAAGCGCTGTGTGATATTGTGCTCATTGAAGGGGCAGGTGGGCTTTTAGTGCCTATTGAAGAAGATCTGTATATGTATGATTTTATTCGTCTTTTTAACGCTAAGACACTGCTTGTGGGACACGATCAATTGGGCTGTATCAATGACATTTTACTCAATCTTCATCTGCTTGATACTCTTGGTGTGGATGATTATGAGTGGTGCATTAATTTTAGAGAAGATCGTGACTCTTTTGATGAGATCACCCTGCCATTTTTTAAAAAGCTCTTTGGCAGAGTGCTCTCATTGCAAGAGAATATGAACGAAATTATTGAGAGTTTAGTAGTTTACCGTGACATTAACGTGGATAAACTCTAAAGGCTGATCTGAGTATTTAACAATGCTCTGTCCCTTATAGGTTGCTGTGTTGCGATAACCCATAAATTTCTCCGCACTTTTCTCCTCATAACGTGTCGTACAACGTCTCTCTGTACGATACGATGGAGGAGGTGGGACATCATGTGCATTTTGCTCGGCTAAATTTTTACCAACCAATGTTCCCACAATTGCTCCACCAACGGTTGCCGCGGTTTTTCCACTGCCGCCACCAATTTGATGTCCTAAAACACCACCTGCAACGCCTCCAAGTACACCTCCTACGACACCACTGCCATCGTTATGGGGTGCTGGAGCATAATGCACTTCGATTTGTTCATCCCAACACTCTTGAAAAGGTGTGCGTGTCGTAACCATACGATACTCAGGCTTACTGGTAATAACGCGTACCTCTTCTGTAAAACTAATGGTCTCCGCATAAAGGAGAGAACCCAAAAGTAGAAGCGGTGCATAAAATATTTTTTTCATGTTTCCTCCTTTTTTTGGAATTGTATCACAGGGATTTGAATGAAGTGTTAACGAAACTTACAGTCAAAATTTGTTATTATTTTTGCAAAATATCAAGGAGCGGTGCGTGAACCATTTGATTAATACACGAGATTTTTCGTTAGAAGAGATTGAGCAGTTGTTTGAGAGAGCAACAGAGTTTTTAGATGAAAAACCACGAGAAATTTTGAAAAACAAAACGGTCATCACCATCTTTTTTGAAAACTCTACACGAACACGCAGTAGTTTTGAAATTGCAGCCAAACGCCTTGGCGCAATGGTTGTGAGCCTTGATGTCTCCCGCAGTTCTTCGAGTAAAGGTGAAACGCTTTTTGACACCGCAGCGAACCTTGATGCCATGGGCCCCGATGCGATTGTCGTGCGCCATAAAAGCTCAGGCGTTCCTCATATCTTAGCCAATTATGTTAATTGTCCGATTGTTAATGGCGGAGACGGAAGCCACGCACACCCAACGCAAGCTCTTCTGGATCTTTTTACGATGAGACGCCATTTTGGCGATGTCCGAGGTAAAAAAGTCGCCATTGTAGGGGATATTAAAAATTCACGCGTGGCGAACAGCAATATCGAACTTTTAGCCCGTGTCGGGGTTGAAGTTATTCTTGTGGGACCTCCGCATTTCCTTCCTCAAACAGATCTTCGTGTACACCACCGTATAGAAGAAGTGATTGATGAAGTCGATGTCATCATGAGTTTACGTGCCCAAACTGAGCGCCATGCAAACCAGATTTATGCGTCACTGAAAGATTATGGTACCGATTTTTGCATTACCTCAAAACTGATGGGAGATCGTGATATTATCATCCTTCATCCAGGTCCTGTACACCGTAATGTGGATGTGGATGACTTTATGATGAAAGATCCACGCTCCAAAATTTTAGAGCAAGTTAAAAATGGTGTTGCTGTTAGAATGGCGGTTTTGGAGAAGCTGATTGAACATTGAGTTTGCTTCCAAACTCAATGCTTTAGGAACAATCCGAGAGCCTTTTTTCTTTGTGATTGACTACGCTGCTAAAAACTTCTATATTGAGGCATTACAAAATTTAGATCGTAATGTTTTATACCAAGTAGAAACACACACCAACACCATAAAACCTAGTGCATCTAAAGAATTTTCATGGCAAAAAACTTATCCTCACAAAGAACGGTATCTTGCCCAAGTTGAAGCTGTGATTGAAGAGATTAAATCGGGTAATACGTATATGCTCAATCTCACATCTCCTACTACACTAGAGCTAAATTGCACGTTGGAAAATCTTTTTTACAGCGCAAATGCACCCTTTAAACTCTGTTTCAAAGAAAAATTCGTCTGCTTTTCTCCTGAGCGTTTTATTAAAATTACAGACAATCAGATCAGTACCTATCCGATGAAAGGGACGATTGATGCAAGTATTCCCCATGCTGAACATATCATTTTAAACGACGAGAAAGAAAAAGCTGAGCATGTCATGGTGGTCGATCTTTTACGTAATGACCTCTCCATCGTTTCAAAGCAAGTGCGTGTGGAGCAGTTTCGTTATGTTGAGAAGATTCAAGCTGGTGAAAAGGAACTTTTACAAGTCAGTTCTAAAATAACAGGAAATCTGGAAAAAAATTGGCATGAAAATGTGGGTAATATCATCGCTAAACTTCTGCCAGCAGGCTCTATCAGTGGAACACCAAAGCGAAGTAGTATGGAAATTATAGAACGCGTTGAAGGGTATGATAGAGGCTATTTTACGGGCATCTTTGGCGTTTATGATGGACAATGTTTAGACAGCGCTGTGATGATTCGTTTTTTAGAAAAAACAGAGGACGGTTATCTGTTTAAAAGTGGTGGAGGCATCACACTTTTGAGCGATGCCCAAAAGGAGTACGATGAGTTGTGTGATAAAGTCTATATCCCCGTGTTTTGAGACCCTCAAAGCGGTGAATGGCGAAATTTCGCATCTTCTGTTTCATCAAGCACGGTTTGATAAAACACGCAAAGAGCTTTATGGCGCAACGCATAAAATTGTGCTTGCTGAGCACCTAGATCCACCCAAAGATGCTTTATACCGTGTGCGTGTGGAGTATGCCAAAGAGATTCAAAAAATAGAGTATATCCCCTATATACCTCGCACTATTCAGACTTTTGCACTGGTAGAAGCAGACATTGACTATAGGTACAAATATTGCGATAGGGAAGTTTTAAACAGTCATCGTGTACCTCATGTGGATGACGTGCTTTTTACGTGTAACAAAGAGCTTAAAGATACGAGCATTGCCAATATTGCGCTTTGGATTGATGGAGAATGGAAAACACCGTTTCATCCCCTTTTAGAAGGAACGACGCGGGCTCGCCTGCTTGCCAGTGGGCTTTTGAAGTGTGATGTATTAGAAACTAAAAGCCTTCAAAAAGCCGAGAAATTTGCTATAATGAATGCACTTATAGGATTTAAAATCATTGATAATGTATTATGGATAAAGGAATAAACTTTGAATTGGGATCTTTCATCACTCTACGAAAACGAAACGTTGTTAGAAGCGGATTTAAATGATGCGGCAACGCGCGCAAAAAGTCTTGAATCTGTCTGTAAAGGTAAACTTAAAGAGTTACATGTAAACGAATTTTTAGAATCGATCAGGGAATATGAAGCGATCAATGAGAAGCTTGGTCGCATTATGACCTATGCATTTTTGAAATTTGCCACCAATAGCGACAATGGTGGTTTTTATGCTAAATACCAACAAGCACATTCTAACATTGCTGAAAACCTTCTCTTCTTTGAACTTGAATTTAACAAACTTTCCAAACCTAAACAAGAAGAGTTGATTGCCTCTGCACCAATGTATAAGTACTACTTAGAATCCTTGATGGAAGAAAAACCGTATCAGTTGAGCCAAAAAGAGGAGCGTATTCTTCTTAAAAAAGAGATGACATCAGCGTCTGCTTTTAGTAGGCTTTTTGATGAGCATTTCAGTCGTTTAAAGTTTGCCTATGAGGGTGAAAAACTCTCTGAAGAGGAGATTTTGAGCAAACTCCAAGACTCTAATCGTGACGTAAGACAAAAAGCAGCAAATGCCTTTACAAAGGGCTTAAAGCCGCATCAACCGCTTCTTGCATACATCTTCAATATGATTAAAACCGACCTTGCAAATGAGTGCGAACTTCGAGGCTACAAAAACGCAGAACAACCACGCCATATGGACAATAAAATTACGCAAAAAAGTGTAGATGCTCTCATTAAAAGTGCAGAGAGTAGCTTTCATTTGGTGCAAGACTATTATGTTCAAAAAGCAAAACTTTTAGGGCTTCCTGAACTGTATGAATACGATCGCTATGCCCCATTAGAGGCTTCAAGTGCTAAGTTTGATTTTCAAACATCTAAACAAATTGTTTTAGATGCTTTTAAAAAATTTAATCCTAAATTTTACGAAATTGCTTCGTTGGCATTTGAAAAAGGGTGGATTGATGTTTTTCCAAAAGATAAAAAAAGAGGTGGCGCATTTTCACACCCTGCAACACCGAGTACGCATCCTTATGTACTCTTAAATCACACCGATACCAGACGCGATCTTTTTACGTTAGCCCATGAACTAGGACATGCAATTCATCAATACCTTTCTCGTGATGTAGGGTATCTTGGAAGTGATACCCCTCTGACGACTTCAGAAACGGCTTCCGTTTTTGCTGAGATGTTGGTGTTTGATGCGATTAAAGATGGGCTGAGCGCAACTGAGAAACGTTCACTTTATGCCAGTAAAATTGAAGATATTTTCTCTACGCTTTATCGCCAAATTAATTTTACAACGTTCGAACGTAAAGTACATGCACATGAGGGCGAATTGGATCTTCCAACGTTCAATCAATACTGGATGCAAGAGAGCCAAAAGATGTTTGGTAAAAGCATCACATTGACAAAAAATTATACGATCTGGTGGAGTTACATTCCTCATTTTATTCACTCACCGTTTTACTGTTATGCTTACAGTTATGGACAGTTACTTGTTTTAGCGCTTTATGGATTGTATAAAAAAAGTGATAAAGCAACGTTTGTACAAAACTATACAAACTTTTTGAGTGCAGGGGGTAGCCAGAGCCCTAAAGAGCTTATTAAGAAATTTGGTTTTGATATTGAAGATGAACAATTTTGGCAACTAGGTATTAGCGAAATAGAATCCCTCTTAAAAGAGTTTAAAGGAATGTGTGATGCTTGAAGGCTTACTGGGGAGTGAAGAATTTCATGGTTTGATGAAAAAACACGCTAAAGAAGTTTTGGAGTTGCTCTTAAAACGTGGGGTTAATTTTTCGATTCTAACAAACATTGCTGATGTGACGTTTGACCCTCCGTTGCCTGCGCAGATTAGCCAAAATTTTAAACCGATTACGATGTTTTTTCTAGCTGGGTACACTTTTGAGAGTACTCAAATTTACAATGGTAAAATTAGTTTTGAAGCAGGATTTGGAAGTGACAATTTTGGCTCTTTGGTGAGCCTCCCTATTGAAGCAGTTTTACAGATTATCATTGAAGAGATACCTGTATTTATCAATCTGAGTACGCCACCAAAAGCTGTTATGAAGGTGCCTAGAGAGAATGGACTTAAACGCTCGATGGAAGCGTTAATGTCCAATCCCGACAATCATAAATTGATTAAAAAGTAATGTTTAGGCTTTAATGTCTTGTTTACTCATGATATAGTTGATCACATTATCAATGAGTGCATCGTGTTTGCGATCTTTGATATAGCAAAGGTAGAGCATTCGTGTCAGTTTTAAGCCCTTCATTTTCGTTGTATATAAGATTCCTTTTTCAACTTCTTCCGCAATAATATGCTTGGAGAGAATTGAAACCGTAGGCGTATCTTCAATATTGGCTTTCATGAGAGTATGTTTAACAGCAGTAGAGCTGGTCACAATACTTTTAACTTTAAAACTCTTACAATCCACATCCATTTTTTCAAATGTTTCATGAATGATCTTTCTGGTGTTAGACTCTTCTTCACGACAGATCCAATTGTAGGAGAGTAAATCCTCTTTTTTAACCAGTTTTGGAAGCGGTGAGCGAGAGGTGATGACGAGTTCATCTTCTAGCCATTCACGATAAATAATGCCCTCTTGAAAAATTGGGGCTTCAATCAGGGCTAAATCCACCTTTTTATCGAGCAGTTTTTCGGTAATATCCACAGCATCTTCCACTTTGAGCATCACATTATTTTTAATCGCTTCTTGAATGTCATTGAGAAAATCTGGCAAGATGTAGTTTCCAATAACAGGCGATGCGCCAAGAACAAAAATAACCTCTTTATTGACCAAACGTAACATTTCACGCTCAGCTGCTAAAAGGTGCTTTTCAAGCTTTAGTGCTACTTTATAAAGCTCTTCACCTGCGGTGGTAAGCTTAATACCATTTTTTTTACGATCAACAATTTGAATGTCTAAGTACTCTTCTAAAAGTTTGATTTGTTGTGTGACAGCAGGCTGGCTGATTCCCAGTTTTTTGGAGGCTTTAGAGAAGCTTTTTTCGCGCACAACGGTTAAAAAGGTTTCTACTTTGGAGAAATCTTTAAGCATGAAATAATCCTTACTAATTATATGAATTTCTTTTATAACTAGGGATGATTATAACGAAAAATAATAGCAAAAACAATGCGTTATATCATGATCTTTTTTTTCAAAATAGATCTCTGTATGCGTGTTGTAAAGAGGAAAAAAAAGGATGGAGTTTTGCTTAAACTTTTTTCGCTATAATAAATACAATTTATATCATAAAAAAGTAGATGAACGTATGCAAGATTTAACGATGTTAAATGAATCACAACAAGATGCGGTAAAATGTGTAGATGGTCCTGTGCTTATATTAGCAGGTGCAGGGAGTGGAAAGACAAAAACGATCACGTCTCGTTTAGCGTATCTTCTCTCGTTAGGGATTCCACCAGCCAATACCTTGACGCTCACCTTTACCAACAAAGCCGCTAGCGAGATGCGCGAGCGTGCTATGGCGATGATCGAAGAGCACAGTTATCCACCTCTTTTGTGTACATTCCATAAATTTGGTCTGCTTTTTTTAAAGTTTCATATTGAAAAACTGGGTCGCAAAAACAGTTTTGTCGTCATCGATACGGATGACAAAAAGCGTATTTTAAAAAGTTTCAATACCAGCACTGAACTTCCCACGGGCATGATTGCCAGTGAAATTTCACGCTATAAAACATCCTTGATTGACCCTAAAGTGGCATGGGAAAAAGCAGAGCAAAAAAGCTACCAAGTCATTGCGAAACTCTATGAACAGTACGAAGATTATTTAGCGTCCAATAACCTCGTCGATTTTGATGATCTTTTAGTGCTTCCATATAAAATCTTAGAGGGTGATGACGCGCTTTGCGAAGAGGTGAGCCGTCGTTATCAGTACATCATGGTCGATGAGTACCAAGATACGAATGAACTTCAATACAAATTGCTTCGCAAATTGTGTCATACCCATAGCAACCTTTGTGTTGTAGGCGATGATGACCAGAGTATTTATGGTTGGCGTGGGGCAAACATTAAAAACATTTTGGAATTTCACGAGTCGTTTGAGAATGTTAAAATCGTGAAGTTAGAAAAAAACTACCGCTCAACCACGCAGATTTTGAAAGCAGCGAACGATCTTATCGAACACAATCGTGGGCGTATTGGTAAAGTGCTTGAGAGTACGAAAGGGGAAGGCAAAGCGATTGAAGTGATGGATTCACACGATGAAAACCAAGAAGCTCACTCTATTGCAAAGCGTATTCGCAAGCTGATTGAAAGTGGTGTAAACCCTCATGAAATTGCTGTTTTATACCGTATTAACGCCCTTAGCCGTTCACTCGAAGAAGGTCTTAATAAGGAGAAAGTTCCTTACAATATGGTGGGTGGTGTCAAGTTCTACGAGCGTGCTGAGGTTAAAGATGTCATCAGTTACCTTCGTGTGATTGCCAATCCTCATGATGATTTTTCCATCAAACGCATTATCAATCGCCCTAAACGAGGGCTTGGTAAAGTGACCATTGATCGAATTTTTAAATCAGCGTACGACAATCATCAGTCGATTTATGAGTACATTACATGTAATGAAGCTGCTATTGAAAAAGAGGCTACCAAAAAAGCTTCGCTGGCTCTTAAAGAGTTTGTTCAAAACATTGCTCATATGCAGAGCATCCAGCAAAACTCTACGTACGATATGATTGATGCGATTGAAGAGTCTTTTGCGATTAAAGAGTACTACAATAATCAACCCGATTCCCTAGATCGTCTTTCAAACATCGATGAATTTTACGGACTTTTCCGTGATTACGTGAAGCAAAATCCGCAAATGGGTGTGGATGACTTCTTAAATGAGCTTGCACTCCAAAGTGACCAAGATCAGATTGATAGTGAAAATATCTCCATTATGAGTATTCACGCCAGTAAAGGTTTGGAGTTTGAATATCTGTTTGTGATTGGTTTGGAAGAGGGCTTCTTTCCTCTCATTGGAGACGGCAGTGACATTGAAGAAGAGCGTCGTTTGGGGTATGTTGCCATTACTCGCGCCAAAAAAGAGTTAACGCTTAGTTTCTCCGGGAGTCGTTTTTACAAAGGGCGAAGAACGGAACTGACCAAAAGTAGGTTTCTCAAAGAAGCAGGTGTCTGCGAGGGAAGCTTGATCTTGGAAAAAACGACTTCGTTTAAAAAGGGCGATCTTGTTAAACATAAAATCTTTGGCATTGGTCGTGTGACCGAAGTGAGTAAAGTAGGACGTGAGTTTAAATTGCAGATCAACTTTAGTGGTACCAGAAGGGATATCTTAGCGTCGTTTGTGGAGAAGATCTAGTGGATAATCGCCTTTTTGTTGCGTATAAACCCGCAAGTATGGTCTCAAACCATTTTTTAAGCCGAATTAAACGACGTTACAATATGAAAAAAGCGGGATTTTCAGGCACGCTTGACCCGTTTGCACAAGGGGTTTTAATCATTGCCTTTGGGCAGTTTACGAAATTGTTTCGTTTTTTGAAAAAAGCGCCGAAAACATATCGAGCGACACTGTGGATGGGTGCATCAAGTCCTACATTAGACATCGAAAAAATTGAACATATCGAACAGATGATGCCGTTTCATCCTGATTCTGTCAATTTTGTATTGCAAAGTATGGTAGGCGAAAAAACTTATCTGCCTCCAAAATATTCGGCTAAGAAGATTGATGGAGCGCGTGCCTATGATCTTGCTCGTAACGATAAAGAATTTGAACTAAAAGCCATTACAAGCACTATTTATGACTGCCATTTGATTCACTACGCACATCCTTTTTTGACCTTTGAGATTACGATTTCGGAAGGTGGCTATGTGCGAAGTATTGGCGCATTGATTGCTGAGAGATTAGGATTTAGTGGGTGTTTAAGTGCCTTAGAACGCCTTAATGAAGGCAAATTTTTCTATGAGAATGAGCGAGCATTAAATCCGTTGGATTATCTTGATCTTCCTGTAAATCGTTATCTCAGTGAGTCTCAAGATATCCTCTTGGGACGCAAGCTTAGTGTAGAAAATTTTGAAAAGCAAGCAGAGGGTATCTATCAAATCGTTATCGATGAAATGCTCAGCGTTGTGGAAATCAGCGCAAATGGAGTAGAATATCTCCTAAATTCACTATCGCTAAAGGCGTAACATGTTAATACTCACACGAAAAATCGGAGAGGGTGTTGTTTTAAATGAAAATATTACGGTTCGGGTTATTGAAATCTCAAAAGGTGTGGTCAAACTTGGCTTTGATGCGCCCAAAAATATGTTGATTTTAAGAGAAGAGCTTGAACGTGCGATTAAAGAAGCCAATATTGAAGCCAGTAAAAACACGAATCATAGTGAGCTATTCAGTCTTAGTGAGAAACTTAAATAATGCAATATAACGCACACGCTAAGGTCAATATTTTTCTTAAAATTGTAGGAAAGCGCGGTAACTACCATGAGCTACTCTCTCGTTTTATGGTAGTTCCTTCTTTGTATGATACTCTCAGTTTTGTTCCTAAAAAGAGCAAAGCAGCCTTTGAGTTGATGGGTGATTTTAATTGTGCACTTGAGCACAATACGCTTTACCGTACGTTTATGGTATTAAAACAGCATGGTTTTGCCAAAGAAGTTGAGCGTGTGATGAGCGAATATGCGTTACATGTCACTAAAAACATCCCTACAGGTTCAGGTCTTGGTGGTGGAAGTAGCGATAGCGCTACCTTTTTAAAAATGTTGAATGAGGTAGGCTCTTTAGGGCTGAGTGTAGAAGAGATGATGCGCATTGGAAGCGAAGTAGGGGCTGATGTGCCTTTCTTTGTCTCAGATTACGAGAGTGCCAATGTGAGTGGTATCGGTGAGGTTGTTGAAAAATGTGATGAAACAGCCCTTGATATCGAAGTCTTTACACCGCCACTTGCCTGCAATACAGCATTGGTGTATAAAACCTATAGGGAATATTTCTTGCAATCCATGGATCAAGCGTTAGCTTTAAAAATGGTTGCATTAAAGAGCCCTGAACTGTTAAGTGGTTTTAGTAAAGAAGAACTTAACGATCTGTTTCCTGCATGTTTAAAAGCTTATCCAGAACTAGGCACGTATGCCAAAGAAGGATGGTTTTTTAGTGGCAGCGGAAGCAGTTTTTTCAGATTAGCGCATAAGGTAAACAATGGGTGAAGCTGTCGCACGCAATAAAAAAGCGTTCCATGACTATGAAATTTTAGAGAAACTTGAAGCGGGTATTGTACTTCAAGGCAGTGAAGTGAAGGCGATTCGTCAAGGTAGAGTCAATCTTAAAGACTCGTTTGTAAAGATCATCAAAGGGGAGGCGTTTTTGCTCAATGCGCATATTTCGCATCTCTCAACGGCGAATCTCAATTATGCTCCCAATGAGCGGGCTCCTAGAAAACTACTTTTACATATGAAGCAGTTGCGTAAATGGGATATGAAAGTTGCTAAAGATGGGCTCACTATCGTACCCCTTGCGATCTATTTTAATGCTAAAAATCTTGCGAAAGTTGAGATTGCATTAGCACGTGGTAAGAATGAACATGATAAGCGAGAGAGCTTAAAAGAGAAAGATGCCCAAAGAGAAGCTAAAACAGCTCTCAAAAATTACGCTTACAAAGAGTAGTTTACATATTATTTATCTAAACAAAGTAGAATAAACCAAAAGTTAGTATGAGGGAAACATGAAAAAATTAATCAGTTTAATCGCGGTTATGACATCGCTCTTGTTTTTAGGATGTGGTTCGGAGTCATCAAGCGTTCCACTTGTTAAAGAAACCTATAAAGAGGGTGACAAAGTTGAAATTAAAAGTGTTGCAGGTGCTAAGATAACACTGCTTCGTAAAAATGGTGGTTTTGTACTTGAAGATGATGAGAGTAAAATTATTTTAATCGATATTTTTGGGACATTTTGTGTGCCATGTCAAGAAGAGGCTCCCTCTTTGATGGATTTTCAACTTCAAAACAGCGATGATGTTATGCTCATCGGGCTTAACTATTTTGAAGAGGTAAGCGATGAGTACGTGGTCGAAAATTTTGCAGCAAAATACAATGCCTATTATTT
The DNA here is from genome assembly GCA_017860615.1 of Pseudomonadota bacterium. Taxonomy (GTDB): domain Bacteria; phylum Campylobacterota; class Campylobacteria; order Campylobacterales; family Sulfurospirillaceae; genus Sulfurospirillum. The sequence continues at coordinate 55,271 of JAGDMU010000011.1, forward strand.
CATTACCAATTCACCTAAAAATAAAAAAATTGTTGAGACCATTGTTCAAGATATCGCCTATAAGGGAACATTGCAAGTGCCGTTTAAAGTGGTTCTTAAAGAAGGAAAATATCAAAAATTAACCGATATTTACAACCCTTCCAATCTTGAAAATAAGTTTTATATCGGAAAAGTAGGTTTGGATATTATCCAACAAGATATTGACAAACTTACAGCAAAATAGAGGCTATAAATGCACCATTTAGAAGGGGATTTTCAAAACGAAACGATTGATGCTATAGAGGTCAAAGAGCCACGAATGTACAAAGTTTTGTTGCTCAATGACGATTATAGTAGCATGGAATTTGTTATTAAGGTTTTAATGCAGATTTTTCATCATAGTTTTGAAAAAGCAACTGAAATTATGCTCAGTGTCCATGAACAAGGCAAAGGACTTTGTGGGGTTTATACCTATGAAATTGCTGAGACAAAAGTAGTGCATGTGCGAAAAATGGCAAAAGAGGAGCAATTTCCGCTTCGTGCCATTATGGAAGAAGAGTAACTCTTTTTCTAAGCTTATTATGTAAAAAAGGAGAAGATTATGGTTAGCCAAGAACTCAATTTCGTTTTTAACGATGCCATTGCGTTTGTAAGGAAGCATCGTTACGAATATATTACCGTTGATCACCTCTTTTTCGCTCTTTTGAGCAATGAACACGTGGCTGAACTTCTTATCAATTGTGGACTCAGCATTACCTTCTTACAACGCTCTATGGAAAAGTATTTTGTCGCTAATCCTCAAGTCGTTCCAAGCGAAGAAAATTATGAGCCATTAGAAACGGTAGCACTTTCTCGTGTGGTTGAATCCATGATGCTTCATGTCAAAAGTGCGGGCAAATCTGAAGCAAGCGTATTTGATCTTTTAATCGCTATGATGGATGAGAGCAACGCTTTTTGTGTTTCGCTTTTATTTCAACAAGGGGTGGATAAACTTTTGGTTGTTGAAGAAGTAACAGCCATGAGTGCACCACAAAATAAAGAGCAAAGCCTTGGTGAACAAAAAGAGAGCGCACTTGGAAAATACACGCTTGATTTGATAGCGCTTGCAAAGCAAAAACAGATTGATCCGCTCATTGGACGTGCTGATGAGGTGAAGCGCGTGATGCAAGTGTTGTGTCGTAGAAAGAAAAACAACCCTCTGCTTGTGGGTGAACCAGGTGTGGGTAAAACAGCCATTGTCGAAGGTTTGGCAGAAAAAATAAGTGAAGGTGCTGTGCCTGAAATTTTAAAAGAGACTCCTGTTTATGCCCTAGATATGGGCTCTCTGCTTTCAGGTACGAAATACCGTGGTGATTTTGAAAAACGTCTGAAAGAAATCCTCACTGAACTTGAAGCAAAAAAAGGGGCTATTTTATTTATCGATGAGATTCATACCATCGTAGGAGCAGGAGCAACGAGTGGTGGCTCGATGGACCTTTCCAATCTTTTAAAACCAGCTTTGGCTTCTGGAAAAATTCGCTGTATAGGGGCTACAACCTATGGAGAATTTCGTAATTTCTTCGATAAAGACAAAGCCCTTAGCCGTCGTTTTGCCAAGATTGACGTGTTAGAGCCAAGCCTTGAAGATTCCTTTTTGATCCTCAAAGGGCTTAAAGGAAGCTATGAAAAACATCATGGTGTAAAGTACCCTAATGAAGTTATTCGAGCTTCGGTTGAGCTTGCTAAAAAATACATTAGCGATAAATTTTTACCCGATTCTGCGATTGATCTCATTGATGAAGTGGGCGCCTCATTTCATCTGGAGAAAAAACGTAAAAAAGTGGTTGAAATGAGTGACCTTGAAGCGGTTCTCTCGCGTATTGCCAACATCCCAAGTCGCAGTGTGACTAAAGATGAGGGTGAAGTGATGCAACACCTAGAAGCACATCTTAAATCCAAAATTTTTGGACAAGATGCAGCTATTGAATCACTGGTTAAAGCGATTAAACGAAGCCGTGCAGGGCTTGGAAATCCTACTTCACCGATTGGCTCTTTCTTATTTGCAGGCCCTACAGGTGTGGGTAAAACCGAAGTGGCTAAACAGTTGGCATATGAACTAGGAGTCCATTTTGAGCGTTACGATATGAGCGAATATATGGAAAAACATACGGTGAGTCGTCTGATCGGTGCTCCTCCTGGCTATGTAGGCTATGATGAGGGCGGACAACTCAGCGAAGCGATTAAAAAACATCCGTACACCGTTCTTCTTTTAGATGAAATTGAAAAAGCACATCCTGATATGCTCAACATCTTGCTGCAAATTTTTGATAGCGCAACGTTAACCGACAACAATGGAACAAAGATTGATTTTCGCAATGTTATTATCATCATGACATCCAACCTTGGAACAAAAGAAGCTCCAACCATGGGCTTTACGAAGAGTGAAAGTAGTCGAACGGATCATGCGATTAAAGAGTTCTTCTCACCTGAGTTTAGAAATCGTTTGGATGAAGTCATTCATTTTGCATCGCTTTCTGAATCGGTGATGATCAATGTTGTTGAAAAACTCTTAAATGAACTCACCGAGCAGCTTAAAGATAAAAAAGTTGAGATTGTTGCAACACCTGCGGCTAAAAAGTACTTGGCAAGTGAGGGTTATAGCAAAGAGATGGGTGCTCGTGTTATGCGTCGCGTCATTCAAGAAAAAATCAAAACACCACTTTCCGAAGAGGTTCTGTTTGGAAAACTCAAAAATGGTGGTGTGTGTAAGATAGATTATAAATCTCAAAAATTGGTCTTTAGTTACAGCGGTGGCAACTAAGATACTCATTCCTCAGTTGCATCCAAGGGATTTTACCTTTCCTGATCCTCAGGATGCAAGCTCTGAGGGGCTCTTAGCATGGGGTGGCGATCTCAAATCTGAGCGCCTCCTTCGTGCTTACACGAAAGGTATTTTCCCATGGTTTAATGAAGGCGATCCTATTTTATGGTGGTCTCCCGATCCTAGGCTCATTCTTTTCCCTTCCGATATCAAAATCTCCAAAAGTTTAGCCAAAAGTATGAAAAATTACGAGATACGTTATGACACGTGCTTTGAAGCTGTAATGCGTCAATGTTTACTCACAAGGCTTGAAAAAGGACAAAAGAGTTGGATTAGCGAAGATTTAATCTCTGCATTTTGTGATTTACATGAAAAGGGTTTCGCTCATTCGGTAGAGTGTTTTTTTGATGGTCAATTAGTGGGAGGTTTGTATGGATTGTATCTTGGAGGCGTATTTTGTGGCGAGTCGATGTTTTCAACCAAAAGCGATGCTTCAAAGGCGGCTTTGGTAGGTTTGTGTGAGAAAATGAAAGATTTGGGTGGTGATTTTATAGACTGTCAGCTTCCAACCGATCACCTTCAATCTTTAGGTGCGTGTGTGATTTCACGCGAGAAATTTTTAGGTATGTTAGAAAACGCTTTAGAAAATTGCACGACGAAGCTGTGGTAATTTTGCGCCTTTTTGCCTTTAGATGTAAAAGAAGTATAGAATGATAGAAAATGTTGCTCCCGTCTTTATTTTTGTTGCCTTAGGGTATATCTTTAAAAAAATCAAACACGATATTTCAGAGGCTTTAACCGAGTTTGTGATCTACTTTTCGCTCCCTGCACTTGCCCTTTCAAAAATCCGTCATATGACCTTTAGCCATGAAGTTTTTTCCATTATTCTCATTGCCTATATTACGATGGCACTCTCTTTGGCTTTGGGCTATATCGCTGGTCGTTTTATGAAAATGGATCGAAAAAATCTCGTCACAATGATGGTGATTGTCGGCTTTGGCAATACAGGATTTGTAGGCTTTTCTTATATCGAATCTTTTTACTCGTTACATGCGGTTAGTTATGCGCTCGTGTATGATCAAATTGGTACGTTTATTGCCTTGATGACGTTTGGTATAGCACTCATTGCATGGGGTGGCGGACAAGAACAACGTGTGCGTGATGTTGCAAAACAGATGGTTTTTTCACCGCCACTTCTTGCTATTGTTGTTGCGATCTATTTTCAAGATACAGAATTTCCTCCACTCATTGAAACCATTCTCGATAAGTTTCAAGCCACACTGATTCCCTTGGTCACTGCTATCGTAGGTATGAAGTTAGAGTTTCGGACTTTATCGCTTTACTTCAAGGAGAATATGGTCGCACTCAGTCTTAAGATGGTCATTGCGCCCCTTTTGATGCTTATAGGATTTTATTTCTTTGCCGATTTAAAAGCCGAATGGATTAGGGTCACTTTTCTAGAAACAGCAATGCCTCCGATGACGATGGCAGTGGTTTTTGGAATTAGGGGAGGGCTGAATCGAGACCTATTGATTAATGCCCTTGCTTTAGGCATTCTCTTTTCATTTGTCAGTATTGGTTTATGGAATCTTATCATTTCATAGTAACTAATAGACTTCTTTTATAACCCATTGAAAAAAGAGTATCGCTTATAGCACCTCAGTAAACTCTTTATCTTTTCAAGAGTTATAAAAGAAGCCTAAATGATCAAAGAAATTTTTATATAAAAGAGAGTATTATACTCTTCTTAATAAGCGGTGGGCTCATCGGAGCTCTTATTCAAACTTTTAATTTTACTTTATGTTTCGTATCTTCTTGAAACCGTAAATGGAAAACAAAAGGATGGAAAACAAGTTTTCAGACTTTATGCTTGAGAGGTTTTACTCGAAAGCATAAAAGTTTTCAAAAAAACAAGCGTTTTTATACCCGAAGGGGTTTAAAAAACAAGCGTTTTTGGAGAATGTGTCTGAAAATGGGAAAACAAAGAAATGGAAAACAAAAATGGAACACACAAAACACTACCTTTTTACCTCTGAAGTGGTAAGTCCAGGTCACCCCGACAAATGTGCAGATATCATTGCTGATAGTATTGTTGATGCACTCATTATTGCTGATAAAAACTCACGCGTTGCCAGTGAAGTCTTTGTTGCAGGTAAGCATGTTATCATTGGTGGCGAGGTCAATACGAAAAGTATTCTCACATTTGCAGATTATGAGAAAATCGTTAAAGATGCACTTATTAAAATTGGATATGATGGAAAATCTGCTTTTACAAAAGAGCAATGTCTCTATCCTGATGAAGTCAAAGTTCAAGTATTGCTTAATCAACAAAGTAGCGACATTAACCAAGGTGTTGATCAAGAGAGTGGCGAAATTGGTGCAGGCGATCAAGGCATTATGTTTGGTTTTGCTTCATCTGAAACGGCTGATTTTATGCCAGCAGCAATCACATATGCAAGAATGTTGTGTGATAAAGTCTACAACTATGCGCTCAAACACAACCATAAACTGGGTGTTGACATCAAAACACAAGTAACCGTAGATTATGGCACCAAACAAAATTTTGAAGAGTGCAAACCCCAAAAAATTCATACGATTGTTGTCTCTGCTCCTTCAAATGAAAATATGCCAATTGAAGAAGTAAGAGCCTTGATTAAGGGGCTGATTGACGATACAGGGCTTCCAACAGAACTGTATGATCCAAACGATACAATTATTCATATTAACCCAACAGGGCGTTATGTCAATCACAGTTCATTGCATGATTCTGGACTAACAGGACGTAAACTCATCGTGGATAGTTTTGGCGGTTATTCACCTATTGGTGGTGGTGCACAATCGAGTAAAGATTACACTAAAGTAGATCGTAGTGGACTTTATGCCGCTCGTTGGATTGCAAAACATATCGTAGCCGCTGGTCTTGCTAAAAAATGTTCTGTTCAACTCTCTTACGCTATTGGTGTGGCAAAACCTGTCTCCATTGCAGTTGATACCTCTGGAACCTATACCAGCATCAGTGATGATGAACTCTCTTCTTTTGTTCTTGAAACGTTTAGCTTGACACCTCGTTGGATTATTGAAAAATTTGGTTTGGATAAACCAAGTAGCGAAACGTTCTTATACGCAGATGTTGCAGCACGTGGACAAGTAGGGCAGAGTGACTATCCTTGGGAAAAATTGGATAGCCTAGAGATCTTTAAAGCACTTAAAAAATAGTTTACATGTAAAGCTTTTAAAGGCACTCAAAAGAGTGCCTTTAAGGCAATATAACGCCGCTTTTGCCACTATTGGCACTATGATAAATGACCGTTTGATACTTTTTAGCATACAATCGTAAGAGTAAATATTGCAATGTTTGCTCTATTGAAGGGCTAAACCATGCGTTATTGCTAATGACAATCATCTGTTTAGGATTTCCCACAAAGAGCTTATCGTTTGTTCCTTCATAACAAATAGCACTTCTAAATGCTATACCATCAATTATAAAATCGTGTGGTTCTTTTGCTTTTTGATAATCTTTTGCGCCATCAAAGAAGAGTTTATTGATGATTTCGACGATAAATGCAGGAAAAGGCACTTCCTCACCAAAGGGTACGAGAACGATCTTATGTGCAATTTGCATCTCTCCTTTTTGAAAGAGATACGATGAATTAAAAAATCCTTGATCTTCTTCATAGGTGAGCGAACCCGTAACAATCGTGATTTTTTGAGAATAATTTTTCAATGCGTCGATCAGTCCAGAAGCACGATTTAAATAGAGCGGGAACGCACTTTCTGGGAAAATAATCAGCTCTTTATGCGCAGCAATAGCCTGTTCAATCAACGCAAAATTAAGATCTATCGCCTCTTTTTGATACGCAGCATCCCAACGTTGTGATTGAGGAATGTGCATTAACGGTAGGGCAACATCAAGCGGTGGCAATGAAACAGAAGAGGGGGTGTTCCAGGAAAATGCTGCAATGAGTGGTATAAGTGCAACACTTTTTGTCCATTTTGGAAGAGCCTTAAAAAGAGTAATTGCACTTAAAAAAAGTCCAAAAGCAAGCAATGTGGTTGAGAAATAAGTATCGATTAAAATCAGTTCGAGTTTGAGCCAATTGAAACCGAATGGATCAATAAAACTAACACCCAAAAGCAATGGTAATTGCAGATAAATAGAACTTCCAATTCGTCCAATCAACCAAAACAAAAGTGCATAAACCAGCGCAACACCTAAGATAACAAAGGGGATAAGAAAGCTGAGATCATAATAGACAAAACTAAAACTAATCCAGTAAAACCATAAGAGTCCTATAAACAAACCACTCCAAAACCAGACCACGCGATTTTCGCCCAAAAGAAGGTAAAAACCAGCGATCGCTAAAAGAGAATTAAGAGGACGTAAGGTGATCTCAAAATAGCTTAGATAAATAAAAGCAGAAAGGAATAGAGCGATAACAAAGGCTTTTATTATGTAAATGCGGGTAAAATATATCTCTAAATTTTTTTTCACAAAGGATTTCCATGCAAGGTTCTGCAAGTTTACTCTCTTCTTTACTTCCACTCGTTGTTCTTTTCGCAATTTTTTATTTTCTTGTGATTAGGCCGCAACAAAAACAGGTGAAAAAACACAAAGAAATGCTTGATGCACTTCAAAAAGGTGATAAAGTCATTACCAGTGGTGGTTTAATCTGTGAAGTCGTAAAACCTGAGGAAGATTCTATCAAAGTTAAGCTTAATGATGACGGCGTCATGGTGAAGGTTGCAAGAGAATATATCGCAAAGAAAATCGATGCCTAGTGGTATCTTTAATTACCGCTTAGTCATTTTTCTTATTGCAATTATTTTTGGAGTAGGCATGTCAATGCCTACTTTTTTGCAAAGTGAAAAAGGGGCTAAAATTGCTTTAGGTCTTGATCTTCAAGGCGGTCTTCATATGCTTCTGGGCGTTAAAACAGAAGAGGCTATCAAATCCAAAGTTAAATCCATTGCTTCCAGTATTAAATTTTTTGCGCAAAGCGGAGATATTATTATTGATGACTTTCGTCTTGATGAAGAGGTGCTCTCTTTTACACTTCTTGACAAAGATGAAGAGAAAAAACTCGATGAGATGCTTAAAACGATTAGTGGTTTGCATGTCAACAAAGAAGCTCTAAAATATACTTTGAATTTAGAAGATAAAGAGAAAGAACTCATTAAAGAGTATGCCATTTCTCAAGCTGTTGAAACCATCCGTAACCGTTTGGATCAATTTGGTTTGGCAGAACCTAACGTTGCAAAACAAGGCACCGATAAAATCTTAGTGGAACTTCCTGGTATCAAAACTGCGGAAGATGAGCAACGTGCACGTGAGCTTATCGCTAAAGCAGCCCATTTACAATTAATGGCTGTGGATGAAAAACGACGTGATCGTGCGAATAGTATGAGTCCCACAGAAGCAGCACAATATGGCGATGTCATTTTAAGTGATGCAAGAGGCGATAATATTCGTCATATTCTTAAAGAAATTCCCATCATTGATGGAAGTATGCTGACCGATGCAAAAGTCGCTTTTAGTGAGATGCAACAACCTGTGATTAACTTTACCCTTAACTCTGAGGGCGCTAAAATCTTTGGAGATTTTACAGCCAATAATATTGGCAATCGTTTGGCGATTGTTTTGGATAATAAAGTCTATTCTGATCCCGTTATTCGTGAACGTATTGGTGGAGGAAGTGGGCAGATCAGTGGCGGATTTAGTGTGAAAGAGGCACACGATGTGGCTATAGCCCTTCGTAGCGGTGCTCTTTTAGCGCCTGTAACACTTCTTGAGAAACGAAGTGTAGGTCCTTCATTGGGTGCTGATAGTATTCAAGCAAGCCTTATTGCATTAATCTCTGGATTTGTTCTGATTGTTGGCTTCTTGATTATGTATTATCACATGGCAGGTGTTTTTGCCAGTATGGCACTTTTAGTCAACTTGGTCTTGTTAATTGCTATTATGGCTCTTTTTGGAGCAACACTCACACTCCCTGGTATGGCAGGTATTGTTTTAAGTCTCGGTATGGCGGTAGATGCCAACGTTATTATCAATGAGCGTATTCGTGAACTCTTGCGACAAGGTGTAGCCATTAGACAATCTGTGGAAAAGGGCTATGAAAATGCAATGAGCGCGATTGTTGATGGTAACTTAACCCTAGCTGTTTCATCGATTATCCTTTATGTCTATGGAACAGGCCCTATTAAAGGCTTTGCCATTAGTATGTTGATTGGTAACCTTATTTCAATGCTCACAGCGATATTGGGAACACATGGAATGTATGTAGCGTTAATGTCTTACATTGAAAAACATCATAGTATTAATTTTTGGTTTGGCATGAAAAAGAGAGGTCACTAATGGAATTTTTTTCAAAAGGTAAAATTTACAATTTTATGAAATATGGACGCGTTTTTGTCCTATCAACGCTTTTTTTAGCCATTGTCTCTTTAGTGCTGGTTTTCACAAAAGGATTTAATTACGGTGTTGATTTTGTAGGTGGAACGGTTGTTCAACTCAAGTATGATGCAAAAGCACCGCTTGATAAAATTAGAGAAGACCTTTCAAAAGACAAAATGTTTGCAGGTGCACAAATTACAGAATTTGGCTCACCTGAAGAGATTGTCATTCGTTTTGCAGCGGTAAGTGAGAGTGTAGGACAAGATATTGGCGATCATATTAGAGTGCTTTTGAAAGATACAGGCTCTTTTGATATTCGAAAAGTGGATATTGTAGGACCAAAAATTGGAAGTGAGCTTAGATCAAAAGGTATTATTTCAGCTATTTTAGCGATGATTGGTATTTTGATTTATGTTGCTGTCCGTTTTGAGTGGAAATTTGCAATCGCATCTATTATCACATTGGCGCATGATATTACAATTACATTAGGAGCTATCATTCTATTTGATATTGAGTTTAGCCTTGATGTCTTAGCCGCTGTTTTAACGCTGATTGGTTACTCGCTCAACGATACAATTATTATTTTTGATCGTATTCGTGAAGAGCTTGAAGAGACTAAAAATATGAATTTTTCTGAAATTATTGATATTTGTGTCTCTAAAACACTTTCTCGTACAACGATTACCTCTTTACTCGTTTTCTTTGTTGTTTTAACCCTCTACGTTTTTGGTGGAGAGATTATTCATGGCTTTAGCTTTACAATGCTACTGGGTGTTATTATTGGTACATACAGCTCTATTTTTATCTCTGCACCATTTTTAACGCTTATTGGTTTTAGTGTTGAAAAATACAAAGCGAAGATTGCGCTTAAAGAGAAAAATAGAATAGAAAAAGACAAAATGCGTTCCATGTATGAAAAAGGTACTGTTTAATTTGATGGAGAGAAGATGCAATATAATCCTTTAGAACTTGAAAAAAAATGGCAGCAAACATGGGATCAAACCAATGCGTTTGAACCTCTTGCTGATATGAGTAAGCAAAAAAAATATATTTTAAGTATGTTCCCGTATCCAAGTGGTCGTATTCACATGGGGCATGTGCGCAACTATACTATTGGCGATGCCATAGCGCGTCATCACCGTAAAAATGGTTTTAATGTCTTACATCCAATTGGTTGGGATAGCTTTGGTATGCCTGCTGAAAATGCAGCCATTAAACATGGTGTTCATCCCAAAAAATGGACGTACGAAAATATAGACTATATGCGCAAAGAACTTGCTTCTTTAGGGCTTTCTTTTTCTAAAAAAAGAGAGTTTGCTGCGAGTGATGTCCTTTATACCAAACATGAGCAACGCATTTTTATTGAGATGTTTAACAAAGGGTTGGTGTATCAAAAAAGTGCCACACTCAACTGGTGTAATACCTGCCAAACCGTTTTAGCTAATGAACAAGTAGAAGAGGGGTGTTGTTGGCGATGTGATAATCCTGTAGAGCAACGTCTCCTTCCAGGTTATTACCTCAAAATTACACAATACGCGCAAGAACTTTTGGATGATTGTGAGAAACTCCGTGCTGGTTGGCCAAGTCAAGTTTTAACCATGCAAGAAAATTGGATCGGTCGTAGTGAAGGCTTGGAGTTTTCATTTACATTAAGTGACGCTTCAAAAGCCAAACTTGGAAATCAATTTGATAATTACAAAGTTTTTACCACACGTCCTGATACGATTTATGGCGTCAGTTATTCTGCCCTTGCCCCTGAACATGCTATTGTTAAATATTTGATAGAACATAAGCTGTTAAGTGAAGAAAAAATTGCTCAAATTAAAAAAATGCAAAGCGTTGGAGCAAGAGATCGTGCTCAAGCCCCAAAAGAAGGCGTTAGCTTAGAACTTGATGTCATTCATCCTTTAACAGGCAAAAATGTACCTGTTTGGGTCGCCAACTTTGTCTTGATCGAGTATGGTGGAGGCGCTGTTATGGCGGTTCCTGCACACGATGAGCGAGATTTTGAATTTGCAACAAAATATGATTTAGCCATTATTCAAAGCATTGAAAATGGTACACTCTTTGATGGAAATGCCGCGACCACAGAGTATGGCACACTGGTTAATTCAGGTGAATTTAGCGGGCTTGATTCTAAAAGTGCTCAAAAAGCGATTATTGCGCATTTCGAAGCAAAAAAAATCGGTACAAAAGTTATTAACTACAAACTTCGCGACTGGGGTATTAGTCGTCAGCGCTATTGGGGTGCACCTATTCCAATGATCCACTGTCCAAAATGTGGACTTGTGCCTGAAAAAATTGAAAATCTCCCCGTTGCGCTTCCTGATGATGTTGAAATCAAAGGAGAGGGGAATCCTCTCGATAAACACCCCACATGGAAATTTACAAAATGTCCATGTTGTGGCGAAGATGCCATTCGTGAAACCGATACGATGGATACTTTCTTTCAATCCAGTTGGTACTTTTTACGTTATACCACGGATCCATCATTGTGGAACGATGCACCTTTTGATAAGGTAAGTGCAAATTACTGGATGAATGTCGATCAATATATCGGTGGCATTGAACACGCGATTCTTCACCTGCTATATTCACGTTTCTTTACAAAAGTATTGCGTGATTTAGGCTATGTGAGTTGTGATGAGCCATTTGCCAATCTTTTAACCCAAGGTATGGTGCTAAAAGATGGCTCTAAAATGAGTAAAAGTAAGGGCAATACGGTTGATCCTGATGCGATTATCAAAACCTATGGTGCTGATACAGCGCGTCTTTTTATCCTTTTTGCTGCTCCACCGCAAAAAGAGCTTGAGTGGAACGATAGTGCGGTTGAGGGTGCGTTTAGATTTTTAAAACGTTTTGCTCAAAAAAGTGAAAATGCCGTTGCGTGTACGTCTCTTCCTAGCATGGATCATGCTTCACTCTCTAAAGAGTCTAAGTATGCACGTAAAAAAGTTTATGAAGCTCTTAAAAAGTCTCATGAAATTTATGAGGGAAGTTATACTTTCAATACACTCATTGCTGCATGTATGGAAGCTTTAAACGCATTAAGCGACCAAAATGATCAAGCGGTTTGGAGTGAAGGGTATTTTGTACTTCTTAATCTTTTAGAACCGATTGTTCCACATCTGTGTTGGGAGATGAGTCAAGCACTCTTTGGATGCAAAAATTTAGTACCTCTTTCCATTAAAGAAGAAGTTTTTGTAGAAGAGAGTATGATTTTAGCTGTAACGGTTAATGGTAAAAAACGCGCTGAAATTGAAGTGGAAACTTCCATCTCCAAAGAAGAAGCTCTGCGTCTAGGCAAAGAAAGTGTAGCTAAATGGCTAGAGGGATGTGAACTTGTCAAAGAGATTTATGTTCCTAATAAATTGATTAACGTGGTGGTAAAGTAATATGAAACAACTTTTTCTTGGATTTTTAATAGCAGTTTTTATCAGTGGATGTGGGTATAAACCATCTTCTTATTATGCAAAACAGGCATTAGGAGATAAACTTTATGCTGAAGTAACCATCTCAAGACAAGATCCAAGAAATAGTGTTCTGATTAAAGATGCTGTCAATGAAGCAATTGTTGGTCGCTTTGGTGGCAAATTAGTAGCAAAAGAGCAGGCAGATAGTGTCTTACATGTCAAAATTCAATCGCTCTCTTTTTCTCCAACCGTGTATGATACGTATGGTTATGTTATTGCCTATAAAGCAACGGTTGTCTTAGCAATGCAGTACGAAAATGCCACTAAAAAAGTCGAAAAATTAACGGCAACAGGAGAGTATGACTTCTCTATTGAAGCCAACAGTGTTATCTCTGACACCAATCGCTTTGAAGCTATTCGGTATGCCTCGAGTGATGCTTTAGATGAGTTTGTCTCTAAGATAGCGATTAAAGGACTACGCAATGGCAACAACAATTAATGAGATTATCAGGGATTCACTTGAGCTTATCAAAAGCGAACACCTCAATTTAACACCTGATAATTATGCTAAAGTCTTTTGTAAGGTAGCTAAACAAAAGGGTGTTATTGTTGAAGATTGTCAAAAAGTAGACAAATACACTAAAAAACTTGATCCAAACATTGTCACGGATATGAAGCGTTTTAATATTAGCAATGTTGATGAACTCCTTGCTTTTTTAGTTGCAAAACTCAATCGTGCCAATGAAGGCGATGCCCTAAAAATGGTCAATACTCTGGCTATTTTAACCAAAAGGGTGCTTCAAGCAATTACGTTACTTCATGATGCTAAAGCCACAAGCCTTGCAAATGCCTCATTAGAGCGTCTTGATTTTCACCAAAATTTACAGTCTATTGATCTTGTCAAAGAGAAGTGGTTTGATTTTATCTCCAATTACGATGACAGTTATCTTAAAAAATTAGATGCATTTGGTCATGTGAGTAAAGATGATCTTGAAGCAATGGTTCGAGATCTGATAAAAGTTTTAAGTAAAGACACCAGTGCAGAACTCTATAAGAGTATTGTTCCTCTGATTATTGCTTCATTGGTACCTTCCATTGCCTCAGGGATGAATGATGAGTTAGCCGCTATTAGTCATGAATTGCGCAATTCTCCTGATGCCCTTGGAACGCCTGCCCTTCAGCAAGAGATTAAACAACTTATTTCAAAACGTATAGATTTGGATAAGACAGAAGTGCAAAAGAAAGTTTCTGCTCTGGATAAAATTCTGGATGAAATCAACAAAAAACTCCTTGAACTCATTCAAAGCAGTAACTTTAGTCATGAACAGGTTAAAGTTATTAAAAAAGATTTACAAAATATTAATTTTGAACATGATAGTTTTGAAAATGTACATGTTAAGCTTCTTAATATCGCTTCTTCTTTAGAGAGTGAGACAAGGTCATTAAGTGAGAAGATGATCAGCAATCAAGAGACCATTACAAAGCTTCAGAATCGTGTTTCAAAACTTGAATCAGCTCTTTTGGTGGCAAAGCAAGAGGTTAAGGAAGATTATTTGACGCATGTTGCGACCAAACGTGCTCTTGCAAATGAGCTTGGACGTGTTGAAGATGCGTTTATGCGGTATAAAATTGACTATACGCTCTGTTTTATTGACATAGACCACTTTAAAATGGTCAACGATACCTATGGGCATGAAGCGGGCGATGTTATTCTCTCTACCGTTGGAAAAATTTTACGTAAATATGTGCGCCAAGTTGATTTTGTGGGACGTTATGGTGGGGAGGAGTTTTTAGTTATTCTTCCAAGTACCGATCTTGCCCATGCGATTCATTTTGCGGATAAAATTCGTGCCATTGTGGAACAATTTAAATTTCTCTATAAAAACGAACGTATCAATGTGACTGTAAGCTGTGGTGTATCTCAACGCTCCATGCAAAAATCCAAAGATGAAACACTCAGTGCTGCTGATGGCTTTTTATACAAAGCAAAAGAAGCAGGGCGCAATCAAGTGATGCCAGTGTTGTAATGCAACTGCAACCTTTTTTAGCGACTAAACCGCTTTTTTACGATGAAATTGATTATGCACGTATGCCTAAAGCTTATCAGAGTATAGCGTCTTATCTAAAACTTCCAAAAATTATACATCTTGTTGGCACTAATGGCAAAGGTACAACAGGACGCTTTTTAGCGCAAATGTTGCGAGCCAATGGTTTGCATGTAGGGCATTACACCTCTCCCCATATTCTAAAATTCAATGAGCGTATTTGGTTAGATGGTGTAGATGTGAATGATTTAACGTTAGAAGAAGCTCATAAAACATTGATCTCTTGGCTTGAGCCTTCTATCGCGCTTACTCTCTCGTATTTTGAATATACCACCCTCTTAGCAATGGTTATCTTCTCTCAAAGTTGTGATTATGTTGTTCTTGAAGCAGGGCTTGGTGGCGAATTTGATGCAACCAATGTGTTTCCAAAATGCCTTTCGATTATTACACCCATTGGATTAGATCATCAAGCGTTTTTAGGTGAAAGCATTGAAGAAATTGCACAAACAAAAATTAATAGCGCAACGGGTAATATTGTCTTAGCGAAGCAATATGATGTTAAAGTTTATCCTATTGCTCTATATAAAGCCAAAGTACTTCACAGTAAGCTGTACGGTGTTGAAACATTTTTTGATGAACCAACAAATGAAATTTTACGCGCATATGGTGAGAAACATAATTTACCAGCCTATTTACAAGAGAATTTTAAAACAGCATTTTGCGCATTAAAAGTACTTGGATATGATATTGACTTTAAAACCTTTTTACCGAATGTTTTACAAGGACGTTGTCAAAAACTACTCCCTAATGTCACGATTGATGTAGGTCACAATGTCATGGCTGCAGAGGCATTGGTTGCGAGTTTAGGCAAAAAAAAGGTTATATTGGTCTATAATAGTTACAAAGATAAAGATTTTAGAACAATTTTAACGATTTTAAAACAGATTGTTGAAAAGATTTTGGTGATTGAAATTGACAGTCCACGGGCTGCAAATCAGGCTGATTTGTATGATGCTGCCCATGCATTGGAACTTCCTATCTCTTCTTTTTCAGCTATTCAAAACGACAAAGAGTATTTAGTATTTGGCTCTTTCTCTGTTGTCGAAGCATTCTTAAAGGGTTTCTGTGAAAAATAAATTTACCGTCACAATCTCAGATGTGCATGGTTCACGACATTTTTTATTGCATCAATTGATTAAAAAGTTTTTGCTCTACTTTACACTGTTTGTCGCCTTATCGATTCTCATTGGTAGTTTTGTGATTTTATTTTTGATGAAAGAGGTTTCTTCTTTAGAGGCGAAAAAAGAGAGCGCTGTTGCTGAACGAAATGAACTGCTTGTGCAAAATGAAGAGCTTCAAGCAAAGATTTCTGAAAAAGCGCAAGAGTATGAAAATATTCGTGATAAAATCAGCAATATGGAAGAGATGATGGGTCTTCGTGTCAATGATGATGAAAATATTGACACCAGACTTGAAGAGATTGACGTTACAGTGATGCAGCAAAAAACCTTTTTTGATAATATCCCTAGTGGCGATGTTATGGCATACAGTGACATCTCTTCTAAATTTGGTTGGAGGGAAAATCCTGTTTTAAAACGAAAAGAGTTTCATACAGGACTTGATTTAAGGGCACCTATTGGAACGCCTATTTTAGCCCCAGCGGATGGTGTTGTTAAGTTTACTCAGTATAATCAAAACAGTGGTTACGGTAATGTTGTTTCCTTAGATCATAACTATGGATTTGAGAGTTATTATGCGCACCTTCAAAATAAAACGGTTGTGAAAGAGGGGCAATTTGTTAAAAAAGGTGATTTGATCGCTTATTCTGGGAACAGCGGTATGTCGACTGGTCCTCACTTACATTATGAGATAAAGTTTATTGGACGTATACTTGATCCTGAGCCATTTGTGCATTGGCGAGGATCTAATTTTGTTGAAATTTTTAAAAAGGAGAAGAGAGTCACATGGGAATCTTTAATAAAGCTGATCAATGCTCAGTACCCGCTTCCGAAACAACTATAGTAGCGAGTGGAGCTAAAATTGAGGGCATTTTTAATTGCCAAACACGTTTACATGTCGATGGCGAGATCATCGGAAAAGTGCTCTCTGATAGCATTGTCATTATTGGAAAACAAGGAAGAATCAGTGGCGAAATCAATGCGAGTCGTTTGATTATCAATGGTCTTTTTGAAGGTAATGCAAATTGTGATAATGTTGAAGTCTTAGAGGGTGGCAAATTTTTAGGCAAAGTGATTTCTAAAGAGCTTGTCATTGAAGCCAAAGCCATCTTTGAAGGCGAGAGCAAAATTAAAATGGAGAGTGTGGAAGCACCTTCGTATGAAGAACAAAGGGATTGATTGTTACAAGCTGCGTGTTATGAATTTTTTCAGACCAAAAATGACCTCCAACTTTTAGGTGTTAAAGGCGAAAAAGAGGCTTTCTTAGCCTCCGAAGTAGCCCTTTACCTTGGTAAAAAAAGCTATGTTTTACCTGATCTTAGAGCCAACATGGGCGATGATCTGCTCTCCTTTCATGAAGAGATGGTGGATCTTTTACGCGTACTTCATGCGTTTTACCAAGATCCCTCTACCAAAAAAGTTTTAATTGCTCCTCTTCGCACACTGCTAACACCGCTTCCAAAAGCCGAACTTTTTAGTACGTTTAGCTTAGAATTTGGGATGCGTTTGCATTTGGAACGCTTTCGCGAGCAGATATTTTACTGGGGTTATCTTGCGGTAGATGTGGTACAAGGTAAGGGCGAAATCTCCATACGCGGTGACATCATCGATATTTTTCCACCTGATAGTGAAAAAGCCCTCCGTTTAAGTCTTTTTGATGATGAAGTCGAGAGCATTCGTTTCTTTGACTGTGAGAGCCAAAAAAGTGCCAAAGAGGAGCTGGAAAGCTATACGCTTTTTCCTGCACTTTTTGCGCTGGATGAAGAACGCCATACCCTAATGCAAAAACGCATTGATTCCCTTAAAAGTGATAGTTTTACCAAAGATGTTCACTCTTTAGGATTGTGGGTTTTAGGTGAGAGTGGGGCTGTTTACACTGAGACGTTTAAAACCTATTTGAGTGTGGATGCGGTTGAAGAGCTTGAAGAGGTACTTCTTTTTGATGAAACAGGCGCTAAAAGCTTGCAAAATCTTCCTCGCATACCCGAAGCGAAAAGTTACCGCGAAATTGCACCATCCAATGTTAAAACGTTTATAGAGTTACACCAAAATAAGAAAATTACACTATTGGCTAAAAATGAAGTTTTGCTGCGCATGGTGGATGTGGACTCTTTACATGTAAAATGGGTTCAGAGTGAGCGCATTGTTAACATCATGAACTCCGAAGAGATTATTCTTTCGCTCAATAAACCTTCCACTAAACTCAAACGTAAACGTGCCAATATCGTGCTTGATGAGCTTAAAAATGGCGATTATGTGGTGCATGAAAACTACGGCATTGGTATTTTCAAAGGACTGACACAAGCGACTGTTTTAGGGGCAACCAAAGATTTTGTTCTTATTGAATACTTAGGTGATGACAAGCTTTTATTGCCCGTTGAGAATTTACATGTAATCGATCGCTACATTGGTGAGAGCGGTGGCTTGGTCAGTGTTGATCGCCTTGGTAAGGGAAGTTTCCAAAAACTCAAAGCGAAAACCAGGGAACGCCTTTTAGAGATAGCGAGTGAAATCGTCGCCATTGCTGCGAAACGTGAGATGGTCGATGGACTGAGCATTAAGGTGGAAGAGGGCGAGATGGCGCAGTTTGAGGCTGATGCAGGTTTTGCTTATACTGAAGATCAAAAACGTGTCATCACTGAAATCTTAACGGATTTTAGTGGCGGCAAAATGATGGACAGACTCTTAAGTGGTGATGTCGGCTTTGGTAAAACCGAAGTGGCAATGAATGCCATTTTTGCAACCATACGCAAAGGTTTTCAAGCCCTTCTTATCGCCCCTACAACACTTTTATGTTCCCAACATTTCAAAAGTCTCTCAGCACGCTTTGCAAAGTACAACATTAAAGTAGCTCAGTTAGATCGTTTTACAACTACAGCGCAGAAGCAGGTAATTTTAAAAGAGCTCAAAAGCGGTGAGTTGCAGGTGTGCGTGGGAACACATTCGCTTTTTGAAGTGGAACTGTTCAATCCTGCTCTTGTGGTGGTCGATGAAGAGCATAAATTTGGCGTGAAGCAAAAAGAGAAGCTCAAAAATTTTAGAGAAAACGTGCATATTCTCTCCATGAGTGCCACACCGATTCCTCGAAGTCTTAATATGGCACTCAGTTCCATCAAGCAATACTCACAACTTCTTACCCCTCCAAACGATAGAGAAGATGTGCGAACGTTTGTGAAAGAGTACGATGCCAAGGTCATTAAAGAGGCGATTATCCGTGAGATGAGACGAGGAGGACAGGTCTTTTTTGTTCATAACCGCATTGCGACCATTGAAGCCAAACGCAAAGAGTTACTCGGCATGATGCCCAATCTTCGCATCTTAACACTCCATTCAGAGATCAGTGCAACGGTGACTGAAAAAGAGATGTTGCATTTTGAAGAGAAGGCGTATGATGTGCTTTTGAGCACCTCTATTATCGAATCAGGCATTCATATCCCTAACGTTAACACGATTATTATTGACTCCGCTGATCACTTTGGTATGGCAGATCTTCACCAGCTTCGTGGTCGTGTTGGGCGTTCTCGTCGTCAAGGCTTTTGTTACTTTTTGGTGAAAGATAAAGAAGAACTCTCGGAATCGGCTAAAAAGCGTCTTATTGCCCTTGAGTCAAATTCTTATCTGGGCAGTGGTTCTATTTTGGCGTACCATGACCTTGAGATCAGAGGTGGTGGTAATTTGGTCGGTGAAGCACAAAGCGGTCATCTCAAAAATATTGGGTATTCGCTCTACCTCAGAATGCTCGAAGATGCCATCAATGCGCTCTTAGGTAAAACTCCGATTGCTTCACGCGAAGTGGACATCAAACTTTCTATCAGTGCATTCATTAGCGATACCTACATCACGGAAGATCGCGTACGATTAGAGCTTTACAGACGTCTGAGCAAATGTGGAAGCATTCACGATGTTTTAGAGATCGAAGAGGAGATGGTGGATCGCTTTGGGAAACTAGATGTTCCAACGAAACAGTTCCTACAGCTTATTGAGATCAAAATTTTAGCGACAGGGCAGAACATTATCCTTATCTCTAATTACGGACAAAATATTACCATCAAATACGAAGATGAGAAAAAAATTACACTACAATCACGCAGTCGTGACGATGACGATGTCATTGCAACCGTGTTAACACACTTAAGGATCAAAGCGTGAGAGTAGGATTTATTGGTGATATCGTAGGAAAGCCTGGGCGCAGTATGCTTGAAATGTACCTGCGAAAACTACGCAAAGAGTTTGAACTGGACTGTGTTATCGCCAATGGTGAAAATGCCAGTCACGGTTTTGGTTTAGGCTCGCTTCATGCTAAAGAGCTTTTCTCTTACGGAGCTGATATCCTCACGGGCGGAAATCACTCGTGGGATAAAAAAGAGATTATTCCACTTTTAGATGTGATGCCCATTCTTAGGCCATTAAATTATCCAGAAGGTGTACCAGGACGAGGCGTGAGTGTTTTAGAAGTAAAGGATGAGAAGATTGCCATCATCAATGTCATGGGGCACTATGGTATGCCGATGGTTGAAAATCCTTTCTTGCGCGCTCAAAAAGCTGTTGAAAAACTTCATGCTGAAGGTGTGGAGACAATCATCATTGACTTTCATGCGGAAGTCACTTCTGAGAAGAGGGCGATGCACATGCTTTTAAAAGGAAAGGTGAGTGCCATTTTAGGTACCCACACGCACGTAGGAACGGACGATCTCCTTATAGAAGAGGGAACATGCTATGTAACCGATGTTGGGCTTAGCGGGGCACGTGATGGTGTTATAGGCATGGATAAAGATGCCCCACTCAAACGTTTTCTCACTGGACTCCCCGCATCGCTCGAAATTCCTAAAAAATGCAAGAAAATTTTGCAGATGGTTGTCATGGAAATAGAAGAGGGTAAATGTGTTGAGGCTTTTAAATTGCGGGTATTTGATGATCAAGAGCGCTTGATCGCGAGAGCGGTGCATGAATAGTTTTGATCTTTTGGTAGCGCTTAAAAACAAAGGGTATCTTAAAACCACGCGTGATCCTTTGTGGTGGCCACGTTCTGGTTCTTTTTGGGTTCTAGTAGGAGCTATCTTAACTCAGCAAACCAAATGGGAAAAAGTTGAAAAGAGCATAGAAAATTTAGAGTCTATTGAGATTGATAGTTTAGAAAAACTATCCAGTCTCGATATTGAGCGCCTTTCTAGCGCTATTCAACCTTCTGGCTTTTACAATACCAAAGCAAAAAACCTTTCTCTCTTATCCAAAACAATCCTTGAATCATTTGGCTCTTTTGAGGCTTTTTGTGAAAATGTGGATCGTGAATGGTTGTTGTCGCAAAAAGGCATTGGCGAAGAGAGTGCGGATTCTATACTTTGTTATGCGTGCAAACAAGAAGCTATGGTTGTTGATGCGTATACGGCGCGTTTACTTGCAGGTTTTGGATACAATTTTGAATCGTACGGGGCACTTCAAGAGTGGATGGTAGAGGGAATTGTGAGTAACGAAACAAAAGTTAATCAACTCTATGGCAAAGAGATAACACCTAGTGAACTTTATGCTCGTTTTCATGGAAAGATTGTGGAATTCTGTAAAGAGAATAGTCGTGGGAAAATGGTTCAAGTGGAAAGTTTGGGCCTTTAAGCCCAAACAGATTTTTTAAAGATTGTGCTCTTTTTTGTACGCAACGATAAGTGCATACGCTTCGTCTTTAAGTCTTAGTTTCTCTTTTTTCATTGTCTCAAGTTCTAGATCACTGATATGTAATCTGCCTTCGTCTGCATCGGTAATTTTTTGATCAAGTTCATTATGTTTTTCAAAAATTTTTGCAAAGTGTGCATTTTCAACTTTAAGTTTTGAGATAACTTCTCTGTATTCGTGTAGCATGGGGTCTCCTTTTGTATTTGTTTTATTTTATCAAAAAGTGCTTAATTTAAGGGCTATGTCCTATAATCCGCATTTATTTCAACATACTTATGCCCTAAATCACAGCCATATGCCGTGAAACTAGCTTCTCCAATTCCCAGTTCACAATGAATACGGAAGGAGTCTTTTTTCATCACAGCCGCTGCTTTTTTTTCCGCTTCAGCGTCTAGCGAGCGCTGATCTTTGCTATAAATTAAGACATCGTCATAATGAATAACCAGCGTTTCTTCATTGCAGGTAATGCCACTTGCTCCAATAGTTGAAGCAATGCGTCCCCAGTTAGGATCTTCACCAAAAAGTGCTGTTTTCACCAGCAACGAGTTACTCAAAGCCTTAGCCGCACGTTCTGCTTCAGCCTCAGTTTTTGCACCACTGACTTCAAAAGCAACGACTTTGGTTGAACCTTCACCGTCGCGTACCAGCATAAGGCTAAGTTCTTTAGTAATCAAACGAAGTGCCTCATTGAAGGCTTCTTTGTGGTATGCTCCACTTTGTTTAGAGCTTAGAAGCAGTACGGTATCATTGGTCGAAGTGTCGCCATCAACGCTGACGGCATTAAAAGAATGTTCAATTGAAGGCAATAAAAGTTCATCCATATCTGCTTTTGGAATGTTAGCATCCGTAAGAATGAAGCAAAGCATCGTTGCCATTGCAGGATTGATCATACCCGCACCCTTGCAGATGGCTGCAATATGAAAGAAACTACCATCTTCTAAAATGACTTTAAAACAGAGCTCTTTTTTAAAGCTATCTGTTGTCATAATGGCCGAAGCGGTAGCGTGAGAATCTTTAGCATTAAAGTCAAATTTATCGAATGCCGTTGAGAGTTTGTCAACATTGAGACGGTACCCGATGACACCCGTTGAGCTCATAATCGGGTTATGTAGGTTGGGAAATTTTTCTTTGAGTTTTCCAAAAAGGGTATCAATATCTTCAACCCCTTTTTCACCTGTCATAGCATTGGCATTTTTCGCATTCATCAAAATGAAATTGGTTTGAAACCCTTTTGGGTAACGTAAAAAATGTTTAATGGGTGCTGCTTGAAAGACATTGGTTGTAAAAACTGCCGAAATATCACATGGTTCGTTGGAGCGAATAAATGCAACATCATTATTACCGTTTGGTTTAAACCCAGCGTGAACGCCTTGGCAGAAAAAACCAGCTACATTATCAAGTCCGTTTTTAAGTGGAAGAATGGTAAACATGGGTAAATCCTTTAGGATTTTAGTGTGAAAGTGTGAGGTAAGAGCAAAAACAATTAAACAGCATAAAATTTCCCCGTAGAAGGAGAAATTTTAGCCGTTTTTCTTCATTGTACGAAGTGTCGAAGCAGCAATTCTAATTTTCTTAGTCGTTCCATCTTCAAGTGTCACACGGACAGTTCTAAGGTTTGGAAGGAATCTTCTTTTAGTTTTGTTGTTCGCATGGCTTACGTTGTTACCAACCATAGGGCCTTTTCCAGTGAGAGCACATTTTCTTGCCATATCGATATCCTTAAAATTTTTCGTGAATTGTACATGAAAGAAGCAAAAGAAACGCTTAATTCAATGCAGCCTGAGATTATAGCGAAAAGAATATAAATTTTGATACAATTTGGTTAAAAATTTTAAAAAGGCACGTAATGTTAGTGGCTCCCAGTATCCTTTCTGCTGATTTTGGAAAGTTAAGAGAAGAAATAATATCGATTTGTGAAGCAGGCTGTGATCTTGTGCATGTCGACGTGATGGATGGGCATTTTGTTCCCAACCTTACCATTGGACCCGTTGTGGTTAGTGCTGTTGCCAAAGCTGCTACCAAGCCTTTGGATGTTCATTTGATGGTTGAAAATAACACCTTTTTTGTCGATCTTTTTGCCCCTTTAAAACCTAAATACATCTCTTTTCACATTGAAGAAGAGAAACATCCTCATCGTTTGATTCAAAAAATTAGGGATTTGGGTATCTCTCCTGCGATTGTTCTGAATCCTCATACGCCACCTTCTCAGATTGAATATTTACTTGAAGATTTGGATATGGTGCTTTTAATGAGTGTCAACCCAGGCTTTGGTGGTCAAAAATTTATCCCAAGTGTTTTAGAAAAAGCGCCAATTTTAAAAGAGATGATTTTAAAAAGAAATGCCAAAACACTTATCGAGGTTGATGGTGGCGTCAATAACCAAAATATCCACGCTTTAGCCAATGCGGGTGTAGATATTGTCGTTGCAGGCAATTATGTATTTAGCTCAAATGATTATAAAAATGCTATTGATTCTTTAAAAGTATAATGAATGTGGGTCAAAATCTGTGGTATCACCAACCTTGAAGATGCTCTGTGTGCAATAGACGCTGGAGCAGATGCACTTGGATTTGTCTTTTATCCAAAATCCCCTCGTTACATTACACCGCAAAATGCGAAAGCCATTGCGGAAAAACTGCCTTTAGATGTAAAGAAAATTGGGCTTTTTGTAGATGCTACGCCAGAGGAAATTGGTGTTACATGTAAAGAGGCACAGATGGATATGGCGCAGATTCATTTTGAGGTTGACAAAGATTTTTGGAGTGCGCTTAAAGTGCCTTTTTTACGCGTTGTTCGTGCTCGCGAATCGTGTGAGATCGAGCAATACAAAGGCTTGATACGACTTGTTGATGCGTATGTGGAAGGTTATGGTGGAGCAGGACAGAGGCTTGATCTTTCATGGTTTGAAAATTCTGATTGCGAAAATATCATCTTAGCGGGTGGTTTAACGCCTGAAAACATTGAGCAACTTAAACCTTTAGGCTTTTATGGGGTTGATGTGAGCAGTGGCGTGGAAAAAGCCAAAGGTATTAAAGATCACGATAAAGTGAGAGCTTTTATACAAAGAGCTAAAGCGTGAGAGCCCTTGATAGTTACATCTATAAGATGACGCAAAAACCTATTTTTCACAAAGAGTTTTTTGCCAAAATGCACACCTTTAAAGAGCTTGAACATGTCGATGTCGAAGATCTTGATATACTTAAACTGTTAGGACTTCCCATCACCAAGTACAATAACTATGCTTTTACCTTAGAGACAATTACAACACCAATCAATCAGGGAAAGTTTTGTGTTGTCGATATTGAAGCCAATGGCAGTAAGCCTACGCTGCATCAGATTATTGAAATTGGTGCCGTGATGATTGAAAATGGCAAAGAGGTGGCACAGTTTTCCTCTTTGGTCAAAACCGATATTTTGCCTGATAGCATCGAGCAGCTCACGGGTATTACCCTTGCTGATCTACAACATGCACCTTCCCTTAACTCCGTGTTAGAAGCATTCAGGCTTTTTATTAAAGATGCCGTCTTTGTGGCACATAATGTTAATTTTGACTACTACTTTATCTCCTATGCTCTCGAACAAGCAGGTTTCGGACCGCTTTTAAACCGAAGACTTGATACGATTGATTTGGCGAAAAAATGCATCGAAGCCCCAAAATATGGGCTGGGTGCGTTGACGGAGTATTTGGGTATTGGGTTTGAAAACCACCATCGAGCCCTTTTTGATGCCAAGGCTACGGCACAGGTCTTTTTTAAAGCGCTGGAAAAGGTGCCAGAGGAAGTACAAACAGTAGAGCAGTTGATTGATTTTACTAAACCACATAATCAAAAAAAGAAGAAAAAAGAGAAGGCTGTCAAACCGCCTACTGGTACATCGCTTTAAATCGTACATAATTATCCGCTGAATGGTAAAGCGATGCAACCTCTGCATCGTTTAATGCTCGCACGACCTTGGCAGGATTCCCCATAATGAGCGAACGTGGTGGAAAGACTTTGTTTTTGGTCACGAGTGAATTTGCTCCGACAATAGACTCTTTACCAATCACTGCACCATCAAGTATCGTTGCACTCATTCCTATCAAACAGGCATTTTCAATGGTGCAACCATGAAGCATCACGCGGTGCGCAATGGTGACATCATCGCCAACGATCGTGGCAAATCCGTCACTACGATCTTCTTTTTTAAAATGCGTTACATGAATCATACTGAGGTCTTGGATGGAAGTTCTCTTACCAATGGAAATAGAGTTGACATCGCCTCTGATGACGCAGCCAAACCAGATGGAACTTCCCTCACCGATGACCACGTCACCGATGATGTCCGCACTGGGAGCTACAAAAACATCCGAAGCGATGGAAGGCTTTATGCCTTGAAACTCCATGATCATCAACTCTCCTTGAAAAGGCGCTTTGCCAGTTTTTCCGCTTTGTGCGAACTGGTGTCTTTCTTTTGTGCTTTGTAGATTTTGTTCATATAATCTTCTAAAACCGTATGGTTATTGATAGCGCGCTCATCGGTTGGTTCAATTTCAGTGTATTCGCCATCGTTTCCAAGTGTCCAGCTGAGCACATTGTCATTGAGTTGCAGTTGTAAAATCTCGAAAAGCTTTTGCTGTAATGCTTTATCAAAAATCGGTGTCATAAGCTCAAGTCTTCGCTCAAGATTACGAGGCATCCAGTCGGCACTTGAGATAAACGTTGTGGTTGGATCACCATTTTTAAAGTAGAAAATACGTGCGTGCTCTAAGTACTTTCCAATGATAGATTTGACACGAATGTTCTCACTAATGCCTTCAACCCCTGGTCTTAAACAACAAATACCACGCGCGATAATATCGATCTGAACACCTTGCATCGAAGCATTGTAAAGTGCTTGAATGACATCTGAATCGACTAAAGAGTTCATCTTAACGATGATGCGACCCTCTGTGCCATATTTGGCTTCATTGTTGATAAGACTAATAACTTTAGGCTTGATCTGTGTTGGCGACATAGAGAGAGTGTCAAGTTTTTTATGCTTTGAAAAGCCCGACAAGATATGGAAAAACATCGTGCCATCTTTGGCAAAATCTTCTTTGCATGTAAAGAAGCTGGTGTCGGTATAAACCTTTGCCGTAGCACCATTGTAGTTACCTGTGCTAAAGTGCATGTAAAACTTCAATTTGCCGTCTTCTTCTTGACGAATGACTTGTGCGATCTTTGCATGAACTTTAAAGCCTGTAATGCCATATACCACGTGTGCGCCTGCTTGTTCTAACGCTTTTGCCCAGTGAAGGTTGTTCTCTTCATCAAAACGTGCTTTAAGCTCTACAACGGCAGTAACTTGTTTGCCTTCATTGGCTGCATCAATTAAAGCTTGAACGATCTGTGAGTTTTTCTCCACACGGTAAAGCGTCATACGAATGGAGACAACTTTAGGGTCTTTGGACGCTTCACGAATAAGCCTAAGAACAGGGTCAAAACTCTCGTACGGATGAAAGAGGAGAACATCGCCTTTGTCAATCACTTTAAAAACAGATTCATTGGTATCAAATGGAGGCAAAATTTTTGAATTGTACGGTGGTAATGCAAGATGTGAAAAGTCTTTATTCCCCACAATTTGCCATAAGGCTCCAAGATTAAGAGGAATTTTATAGGTATAAATGTCTTTAAAGAAAATCTGCATATGTGAATTTAAAAAATTGAGCAGATCAGGGTCGGTTCCTTCTTGGATGTTGAGGCGTACAAAAGCCCCTTTACGGCGAAGTTTTAGCCCTTGCTCCATAATCATCATAAAATCATCCGCTTCTTCTTCTTCAATGACCATATCTGCATTACGGGTTACTCTAAAGGCTGCAGAGGCTACAAGCTTGTATCCTGGAAAAATCTCTTCGGTATGTTTTCTTACAATGGTTTCAATCGGTACATACGTGTTGTCGCCTGCTTGAAAAAAGCGTGGAAGTACACGAGGAATACGAATCATGCCGTATTTATAGTTACTTTCCTCTTCGCTCTCACTGTCTTGGAGTTTAACCGCAAGTGAGAAGCTAAGGTTGTTCAGATGCGGAAAAGGATGCGTAGCATTGACTGCAATAGGAACGATGACAGGCAAAATATTGGAAAAGAAATAGTCATCTGAGAGTTTTGCCAAAGCAGGGCTTAAATCATCATAATCGGTAATAAAAAGGTTCTCTTTTTCAAGGTCTTTAACAATCTCTTCATAACTGCTCTGAATAACCTCTTTTTCGCTGGCAAGGTAAGCTCTGATTTCTCTAAGTTGATCCAGAGGTGTTTTTTGATCCGCTCCTGTTTCGATAACGCCTGCACTAAAGAGTTGTTTCAGACCTGCAACACGAATCATATAGAATTCATCAAGGTTGGTAGCATAAATAGCTAAAAATTTGAGTCGCTCAAAAAGGGGTAACTCTTTTTTGAGGGATTGAGTAAGGACTCTGGTATTAAATTTGAGCCATGAAAGCTCGCGGTTAAGGTAAAGGCTAGAGTCGGTTAAATCAGGCACATTTTATCCTTTATTAAAAGTGAATTATTTTATCAAAAAAAAGTTATAAAAAGGTAACGCCTTGTGATTAATTAAGCATAATTTGAAAAAAGCGCGGTTGTATCTTCATTATTCGCTGTGGCATAACTCTCTTCGGGCTTCGCCAAGAGTTCGGCTTGTTTCATGCGTGATAACTCTAGTCGTGCCATCATCTGAAGCATGGACGCCGTTGATGCTACTTGGTAATCAGCGGCACTTGGATCGGATGGGGCAAGGGCTGCTGCGCGTACTGTTTGCATTTTGGTGATGGTCTCTTCAGGAGTTGCGCCTTCTGAGGTGTCGATGCCGACTTCACCTGCTACTGCATAGAGCTTATTATCGGGTGCTTTTTGGTAGCTAAAGACAGCACCACCGCGAATGACGCCTGCTCCTGCTGAAATATGCGCTCTTTCATGAGCTCGAACAGCTGTATCGGTCGCTTGAAGTTCTGCTATTAAAGCTTTTTGTGAAGCGGTAAGCTCGGTGGATTTTTCACTGTTTTTTTCAGACGAAGAGGAGGTCGTGCTACTTGTCGTAGAGGTCGATGTGTTATCAATACGTACATAAGAGGCGTTTAGAAAGCTGCCAATTTGCATAGTACTCTCCTAACAATGACCTATTATACCACCTTTTTATTTTGCATGTGAAAAATTTTTACATCTTTTTCAATTTTTCAATTTGATCGCGTAATTTTGCTGCTTTTTCAAACTCCAAAATTTTTGCAGCTTCATGCATTGCCTTTGTCAG
This sequence comes from Pseudomonadota bacterium, assembly GCA_017860615.1. Lineage (GTDB taxonomy): Bacteria > Campylobacterota > Campylobacteria > Campylobacterales > Sulfurospirillaceae > Sulfurospirillum. Next base: position 84,007 of record JAGDMU010000011.1, read on the forward strand.
TTCTGCGATAATTTTCTTTTTTTCGCTCGGAGGGATTTTATCTTTTTTATCATATGTATTGTAGATATCAGCGTGTTCTTCGAGTTTTAAGTTTTCATCCATTTTACGCGTGGTGCTGGTTGGTGTGATGCCGTGTTCTTTATTGTATGTCTCTTGAATGGCGCGTCTACGCAAGGTTGTCTCTATTGCTTTTTGCATCGAATCCGTAATTTTTTCTGCAAACATAATGACTCTACCGTTTAGATTTCTAGCAGCGCGTCCCATGGTTTGAATAAGACTCGTTTCTGAGCGTAAAAAGCCCTCTTTATCGGCATCCAAAATAGCTACAAGGGAAACTTCAGGTAGATCAAGTCCTTCACGAAGGAGGTTAATGCCCACAAGTACATCAAACTCGCCAACACGCAAGGATCGGATGATCTGGTTGCGTTCAATCGCATCGATGTCGGAGTGCATGTATTTTATTTTTATGCCAAGATCAGCGTAGTAGCGTGTTAGCTCTTCCGCCATCTTTTTGGTAAGCACTGTCACAAGGACTTTTTCATCTTTTGCTGTTACTTCTTTGATCTTGTCAAAAAGAGTTTCGACTTGGTTTTTACTGCTTAAGATTTCCACCTCGGGATCCAAAAGCCCTGTAGGGCGGATGATCTGCTCAGCAGTATTTTCACCACTGAGTCCTAGCTCTAACTCTTTAGGTGTAGCACTCACAAAAAGATAACGTGGTGCTTTGTTGATAAACTCATCAAACATTAAAGGGCGGTTATCCAGTGCACTTGGGAGCCTAAAACCGTACTCAACAAGTACCTCTTTACGACTACGATCACCTGCAAACATCCCTCGAAATTGTGGGAGGCTGACGTGGGATTCATCGACGATGACAAGGTATTCTTTATTCATCGCTTCAAAGTAATCAAACAGTGAGTAGGGTGTAGCACCCGGTTCGATGCCTGTAAGGTAGCGTGCGTAGTTTTCAACGCCTTTGCACGCTCCTGTGGAGCCTAACATCTCAAGGTCAAACTCGACACGTTGTTTAAGGCGTTGGTACTCGACGAGCTTATCCTCTTTTTTGAAGTATTCGAGCCGTTCACCTAGTTCTTGCTCGATGGATTTGATCGCTTTTTGCAGCCTCTCGTGTCCGACGATAAACTGATTGGCGGCGTAGATGACGACTTTGTTTAGGTTTTGCAGTTTTTTATTGAGAAAGACTTCAAAGTAGTTGATGCTCTCCACTTCATCCCCAAAAAACTCCACACGAATCGCCTCTTCTTCGCTGTAGGCAGGGTAAATGTCGATGACATCACCACTCACACGAAAACAGCCGCGGTCAAAAAAAGTGTCATTGCGTTTATATCCCATATCAACAAGGCGTAAAAGAAGCTTTTTTTGGTTGATGGTATCACCCTTTTCGATGACTTGTACCATCTCTTTATACTCACTTGGGTCACCTAAGCCATAGTTGGCTGAAACGGAAGCAACGCAGATGACATCATCAAAGCTGAGGAGTGATGCTGTTGCACTTAGACGTAAACGCTCTAACTCTTCGTTGATAGAGCTGTCTTTTTCAATAAATAAGTCACTACGTGGAATGTATGCCTCAGGCTGATAGTAGTCGTAATAGCTGATAAAATACTCCACATGGTTTTTAGGAAAAAAGCCCTTAAATTCACTGTAAAGTTGCGCCGCAAGGGTCTTATTGTGCGTCATGATGAGAGTCGGCATCTTCAATTTTTGAATGATCTGCGCCATGGTATAGGTTTTACCACTTCCCGTCACGCCAATAAGCGTTTGATAGCGGCTTCCTTTTTTTATGGATGCAACGAGCTTATCGATGGCTTGTGGTTGGTCACCCGAGGGTTGGTAGGGACTTTCTAAATAAAATTCGCTCATAGTTGATACTTTTCTCATTATTTTGTTACAATTATACCAAACAGACCACAACGGAGTCATAAATGTTTGAAGAAGAGAGAAACATTAGCACATTAACCCAAAAGATAACGGAACTTTTGGAAAAATACAAAGACCTTTTAGCGCAAAATGAAGCCCTTCGCCAAGAAGTGGTGAAAGCTAAAGCGCTTGCGGAAGCTAAAAATGTACAAATTGCAAAACTAGAGCAAGATCTTATCAACAAAGATGTCAATGCTGATGATCTTCTAAGCAAAATTGAAGCAGTACTGGGTCGATGAGTAAAATAACCATTAGCCTTGGTGGCAAAGACTTTGACATCAAGTTAGAAGGTGCATTTGCCGAGCAGTTTGAAGCTGATTTTAAAGAGAAATTTAAAGGGAAAAGTACCATAGACCCAAAAGAGCTTCTCTTTGCGTATGTTGGTAAATGTTATGACAATTTTATGTTAGAACAAGAGATAACATCGCTTGTCAAAAAAATAGATGAGATTTAAGTCGGACTTTAAAAATATTGTTATAGAATGAGTTTTAAATGGTCAATAAGTGTATTGATCAACTAAAAAAAAGGAGTTAACATGAAAAAAGGTTTCACGATGATCGAACTTATCTTCGTTATCGTTATTTTAGGTATCTTGGCAGCAGTGGCTATCCCAAGATTGGCAGCGACAAGAGATGATGCAAATGTTGCAAAAATTTCTTCTAACTTAGCTACCCTTATTTCAGATGCTGGTACTCGTTGGACAGCTCAAGGTTCATGGCCAGGAACTTGGGCCGCAATGACGAATGTGCCTTTACAAACAACTGCCGCTGGTACAACAGCTGCGGGTGCACTTGCAGTGGGAACACCAGTTTTCTTGAATGTAGGAACGACAGGTTCAACAGATGCCACGAATGCTTGTTATTCGATCACCCCATTAGCAAATGGAGGTATTACTGTTATGGCCTTATCAGGTGGAACATCAGCTGCATGTGTTGCAGCAAGAACAGCTACAGCATCAAATAATTTATCTGATTCAGCAGTTGATACAAACAGGACCCATACTTTTGGTGGATCAGCCGTTAGGTTTTAGTAGTTTTATAATTTTTCAATCAGGCAGAAAACTCTCTGCCTGATTCTTCCATATCTTCAAAAAATCGGAGTCAATCATGCTACATTCTTCAAAATCTGCTTTTACGATGATTGAACTTGTTTTTGTAATAGTTGTGCTTGGTATTTTAGCAGCAGTAGCTATTCCAAGACTTGCCGTAACACGTGATGATGCGATGATTGTTAAAGGAAGGTCGGATGTAAGTGCTATTCGGAGTGGTATTTCTTTACAACGTTCTCGTATGATGCTTGAGGGCAATAATGCTTTTCCTACTAATCTTGATGCCATTGATGACAATTATGGGAATAGTAACCAACGACTTTTTAATATTGCAGATGGTAACACTTCCAATATTCTAGAGTATCCAATTTTTTCACAAGCAAACCGTGATGGAGGTTGGGTTAAAACAGGAGCCAATGCTTATGCTTTTAGAGTAAATGGAGTTGCAACAGCATTTACATATACTAACACAAATGGTCTCTTTAGCTGTACGACTGGTAACGCTAATTGCGATGATCTAACTCGCTAACTAATGTGTATTACTACCATATCGCTCTTTTAAAATCCCCACTTTCGCCTTTAACCTATCGTTCTGAGCAAAAATTTGAGGTAGGCACTATTGTTGAAGTCTCTCTTTCTAAACGTACCACACAAGGCGTTGTAATTGCCGAAGTTGAGAAACCTGAATTTGACTGCGAAGCTATCTCTTTTATAGGTAAAGCATTTTATCTTCCCAAAACGCTTGAATTGGCTCGTTTCATCGCTGAGTATTATGTCTGCTCACTTGGTGAAGCGCTGAGTCTTTTTGTGCCTTATTCCCCAAATGTTTTACCTGTAAAAGAAACAATCACGACAGACATAGAGCTTTCTCCTGAGCAACAAAAGGCGTATGAATTTATACAAAAATATCCTACATCACTTCTTTTTGGTGATACGGGAAGTGGAAAAACTGAAATCTATATGAAGCTCTTTGAGCAAACCATCAATGAAGGCAAACAAGCTATCTTCTTGCTCCCTGAAATTGGGCTGACCCCTCAGATGAAAAACCGCCTCAAACACCATTTTGGAACACACGTTGCCATTTGGCACTCAAAGATTAGTGCGAAGAAAAAAGAACAGATACTCAGTGAGCTTCAAGAGGGCAAAATTTCCATTATCGCTGGCACGCGTTCAGCACTTTTTTTACCAATTCATAATCTTGGTTTAATTGTAGTCGATGAAGAGCACGATGAGAGTTACAAGTCGGGCAATCGTCCTCGCTATAATGCTAAAGACTTAGCACTTCTTTTTGGGCAAAAACTCGGATGCAAAGTCCTTTTAGGAAGTGCAACGCCCACTTTAGGTAGTTTTCATAAAGTTCCAACTTTTAGGCTTAAGGGTACTTTTTTTGACTCTCGAAGCTACATTATGTATGATGATGGTGAACATGGGTTAAGTTTCAAGATGACCCAAGCGATCCAAAAAGCGCTGGGTGCCAAAAAGCAAGTCATCGTCTTTTTACCGACACGCGCGAACTTTAAGTACATTACATGTAAAAGTTGTGGCGCAAATGTGGAGTGCCCCTTTTGTAGCGTTGGGATGAGCATTCATCACAATATGAATGCCCTAAAATGCCACTACTGCAACTACACAGAAGTCATTCCTAAAGTATGCCCTAAATGTGGGCATGAGGAGATCGTTGCGACGCGTATGGGGACTGCGGAAGTAAGTCAAAAACTTAGCGAGCATTTTAAAGAATATGTGGTACAACAGTTTGACCGCGATGAGGTGCGCACCGAAAAACAACTTGCTTCTATTTTGAGCGACTTTAATGAGCATAAAATCGACATTATGGTGGGTACTCAGATGCTCAGCAAAGGGCATGATTACCACGGTGTTGGGCTTGCTGTCATTCTTGGCATTGATGCACTTTTAGGAATGAGCGATTTTAGATCGCGCGAAAAAACCTTGGCATTGGTACAACAAATCGCAGGGCGTGCAGGGCGAAAAGGGTATGGAGAAGTGCTGATTCAGAGTAAAAATAGCGACTTTTTCAAGCACTACTTGAGTGATTTTGAGCAATTTTTAAAGGATGAGTTGGTGTTTCGTAAAGGGCTTTATCCTCCGTTTAAAAAGATGCTGAGGCTTATGAGCTCTCACGTTAAAGATGACAAAGCCAAAGTGCTGATCGAAAAAGTGGCGTTGATAGCGCAAAGTTTTCCGCAGGTTGAAGTGGTAGGATTCGGCAAAGCAAATATCTCAAAAATTGCCAACAAATACCGCTACGAGCTTTTAGCACGCAGTGACTCAAGCAAAGCCTTACTCGAATTTGCGCATGCTGTAAAACTCTTCCATGTAGAAGCAGATATGGATCCTCTTTCGTTTTCTTAACGTCTTCCTTACACCCCTAAAGCTTCATAAAACGTGTTTTATAAGCAATGATGCGTTTTTAACATTAGTTCTTAAATCTACTCGTTGTATAATCTTTATAAAACTATTGTTGGATTTAAACATGATAAAACGATACCCAACCAAACAAATTTTTGTTGGCAATGTTCCTGTTGGAGGCAATGCCAAAATACCTGTACAGTCAATGACGTTTTCTAAAACACACGATGTGGAAGCAACGGTCGATCAAATTCGCCGTTTGCATTTTGCTGGAGCGGATATTGTGCGCTTAGCAGTGCCTGATTATGACGATGCACACGCGCTTAAAGCCATCAAAGAGCAGTCGACACTTCCTATCGTTGCGGACATTCACTTTAACTACCGTTTAGCGCTTATCGCCGCTGAAGTGGTGGACTGCATTCGCATCAATCCTGGTAATATTGGTAATAAAGAGCGTGTCAAAGAGGTTGTTAAAGCGTGTAATGAACGAAACATCCCCATTCGTATTGGTGTGAACAGTGGCAGCTTGGAAAAAGAGTTCGATGAGAAGTATGGACCTACCGCTAAAGGTATGGTGGAATCGGCTCTGTATAACATCAAATACCTTGAAGACCTTGGCTTTACCAATATGAAAGTGTCCTTAAAAGCGAGCGACGTGGAGCGTACCGTTGAATCGTACCGTATGCTTCGACCTCTTGTAGAGTATCCATTTCATTTGGGTGTTACAGAAGCTGGTACACTGTTTCACTCCACGATCAAATCCTCCATCGCGTTGGGTTCTCTTTTGCTCGATGGCATCGGTGACACGTTGAGGGTTTCCATTACTGGCGAATTGGAAGAAGAGATCAAAGTAGGGCGCGCTATTTTAAAAGACAGTGGTGTTGAAGCTGAGGGCTTAAACATCATCTCATGCCCTACGTGTGGGCGTTTGGAAGCTAACCTTGTTAAAGCTGTTGCTGAAGTAGAACGTCGTACCAAGCACATCAAAGCACCTCTTAATATCTCGGTTATGGGATGCGTGGTCAATGCCATTGGTGAAGCCAAACATGCTGATGTCGCCATTGCGTTTGGAAAAGGTCAAGGGCTTGTGATGGTTAAAGGCGAAGTCGTGGCAAAACTGAAAGAAGAAGACCTCGTCGATAAATTTTTAGAAGCCGTTGAGCTTGCTGCCAAGGAGTACAAAGCATGAGCAATCTGCACAATGTTAACATAGAGCGCTCGGTTCTTAGCTCCATTTTATTTAATCCTGCGACATTTGAAGATATCGCTGCGGTCATTAGCGCGAAAGATTTTTATTTGCCGAGTCATCGTTACATTTACGAAGCGATGGAGGCATGTGAGAGAGAAGACTTGCCGATTGATGAGGAGTTCATCAAGAAAAAGCTGAACCAGCAAGGGCGTTTTGATGAAGATGCGATGCTGGAGATTCTCTCCACCAATCCTCTACCTGCCACCAAAGCGTATGTGGAAGAGATTCGTGAAAAGGCGATCAAGCGTGAGTTGGTGCAACTGACCAGCGATATCAAAGAGATCGCAGTTGAGAAAGATTTACCATCGAATGAAGTGGTTGATCTGGTGCAACAAAAACTTTATCAAATCACCCAAGAAAGCGGTAGCAAGGAGTTTCGTGAATCACCTGAGATGACCCATGCGACCATCGCACACATCCATGAGATGAAAAAGCGTGGAAATTCTGGCGTTGTTGGTGTCGATACAGGCTTTGCAGAGCTTAACCGTCTTACAACAGGCTTTGGTGAGGGCGATCTCATCATCGTTGCAGCACGTCCAGCGATGGGAAAAACGGCTTTTTGTTTGAATTTGGCGCAAAATGCGTTAGATCGAGGCAAAGGCGTTGCGATTTTTTCCCTTGAAATGCCAGCAGAGCAGTTGATGCTCAGGATGCTCAGTGCAAAGACTTCCATACCGCTTCAAAAGCTCAAAGTAGGCGACATGGGCGATGAACAGTGGGGAAGGCTTACCAATGCGGCAGATGAGATGAGCAAGCGAAAATTTTTCGTTGACGACAACGGCTCTGTGGACATTCATAAAGTCAGAGCAAAGCTTCGAAAGCTCAAATCGCAACATCCTGAAATCTCACTGGCGATCATCGACTACTTACAGTTGATGAGTTCATCTGGTACGAGAGACAGGCATATTGAAGTAAGTGATATTAGCCGTGGACTTAAGCTTTTAGCCAGAGAGTTAAACATTCCTATCATCGCTCTTTCTCAGCTTAACCGTGGTTTGGAAGCCAGAAGCGATAAGAGACCAATGCTCAGCGACCTTAGAGAGTCTGGTGCCATCGAGCAAGATGCTGATATGATCTTATTTGTTTACCGTGATGATGTTTACCGAGTGCGTGAAGAGAAAGAGAAAGAGCAGAAAGCCAGAACTGAAGGGAAAGAGTACAAAAGTGACTTTTTTGAAAAACCTGAAGAGTTAGCCGAAGTTATCGTTGGTAAAAATAGAAATGGTCCTGTAGGTGTTGCCAACCTTATCTTTCAAAAAGCGTGTACTCGCTTTGTGGATGGCGGGAAAAATTCTATTCCAATCGAAGTCGTTCAGTACAATGCCTCTATCTCTCAAGAGGCGAAGATAAGCTTGCCTCCGCTATAACAACATGTTAAATGTACCACTCTTTGTCAGCAAAAAGGAATTTTTTCTGACACTGATCGTGGTACTCTGTATTGCGTTTCTCTCTCTTTTGATAGAATTTTATCACTTCACAAAACTGACTAAATCACCTGTATATTTAAGCAAAGCTACGGTACAAAATCATTATGCTAAAACGAATGAAAAAGGGCGAACGTATGATGTATTCAAGCTTAAACTCGATGACCTAGGTGTGGAGATATACACCACATCATGGCGTGTATCTTCTATTCCTATTAAAAGTCGTGTCAAAGTAAAGCTAAAAGTAGACAAAATAACGTTTTATGATTACCTCAAAGGTTTTTATGCACCTTCTTTATCATTGTATGAAATTTACGAAGATGATCCACCGTTTGATGTAAAGCCACTCTATCGTTGGATCGACAATCAACATGAAAATGAAAAGATAGCAGAGCTTTATAAAACACTTCTCTTTGCAACACCCATTTCCAAAGAGCTTCGGGAGGAAGTCCAAAAATGGGGCATTTCGCATCTCATCGCGATCAGTGGTTACAATGTCGGTGTTATCTCATTTCTGCTTTTCTTTTTTCTAAAGCCACTGTATCAATTCTTTCAAAGCCGTTATTTTCCCTATCGTAATGCGACAGCAGATTTAACAATAGTCGTACTTGTTGTGTTGTTTGCTTATATGGTTGTCATCGACTTTGTACCATCGTTTTTAAGGGCATTTGCGATGAGTGTTTTAGGATTTTTCTTCTATTCGAGGGGCATTAAAGTTCTCTCTTTTGAGACATTAGGGCTCACAACATTAGGGCTTTTAGCGCTTTTCCCAAGCCTTGTTTTTTCACTCTCTTTTTGGTTTTCGGTTGCAGGAGTGTTTTATCTGTTTCTCTCTTTGCACCATTTTTCGCATCTCAATCGCTGGGTATTGCTAGGAATAATTGATTTAGGCGTGTTTCTTTTGATGGTACCTGTTGTGCATACTTTTTTTTCTGTCTTTACCTTTTTACAACTCAGCTCACCCTTAACCAGTTTGGTGTTTATTGGCTTTTATCCCTTAGGACTTTTTTTGCATCTTATAAACTTTGGTGGCATTTTTGATGCGTATTTACTCTCATTTTTGGCAGTAGAAACACACTCGTATGCGCTTGTTTTTCCATGGTGGATTTTGGTTTTGTATGTGAGCGTTTCATTGCTAGCCATACGTTACAAAGCAGCACTTTATGCTTGTTTAGGCTTTGCTTTTTTCAGTCTCTTTTTCATTCAATAAAAAGCAAAATTTCAAACCATACAGATAGATAAACCATGAAAAATAGATCCAGAGGAAGAAGAAAAGCAGAATGCTAAAAGAGCCATAGATGCTTAGATAGGTTTTGTTATACGTCACATAATAGACAAAAAGGATTTTAGAAACATACCAAAACAGTGAAGCTACAAAAGAGGAAAGTAGGGCACTTTTAAGATGGATTTTGGTTTTCGCGGAGACAATATACATAATAAAATACAAAAGCCAAACAATCAAATAGGGTGAAAAACGTACCAAATTAATCGAACTGGTAACATCGCTTTTATCTAAAAATTCTTGCACCACAGCAGAGCTGTAAAAAAAGATGATAAGTCCAAGTGGCATAAGGGTTACCATCGTCCAGTATGTCGAGAGTGCTTCCCAAAAACTGCGTGAGGGAATTTCGAAGATTTTACTGACAATTTTTTCATAATCTAAAAAGAACATAACGGAGATGTAAAGTACAAAGATGACACCAACAACGCCCATATTGCCTGTATTTGCCATAAAGTCGCGTAAGTAGTGGATCATCACATCTTGTTGGGTGGGAATAAGAGAGCTAAAGATAAATGATTGCAGTTTTTCATAGTAAACCTCAAAAAGAGGCATTTTGGTGAAAATGCTAAAGGTAATAAGTAGAATAGGGATAAGCGCTAAAATCGTGTGAAAACTCAGCGAAGAGGCGTAGTGTGCAAGTTCTACGTCTCTAAGTCTTTTAAAAAATTCAATACAATTTTTAGCGCTTAGCACCTAAAGTCCCATTTTGGCAGGGTTTAAAATATTGTTAGGATCAAATGCTTTTTTGATAGAACGGAACAGTTCCATCTCACCCCCAGAAAACGCTAAGTGCATAAATGGCGCTTTACTCAGTCCTATGCCGTGTTCACCGCTTAAAGTTCCACCTAGAGCAACCGTTGCTTTGAATATCTCTTCAATCGCATGATGCCCAATCTCAAGTTGCTTTGGATCGCTTCCATCGACCATAACATTGGTGTGAACATTGCCATCGCCCGTGTGCCCAAAGCATGGTACAGTGACATTGTATTTTTTAGCGATAATGCCAATTTCTTTAAGAAGTGCAGGAAGTTTACTGCGAGGAACAGTGATGTCTTCGTTCAATTTTTTACTACCGTAGATGGTAATGGATTGGCTGGCATTACGACGTGCGAACCAAAGATTTTTAGATTCTTCTGGCGTTTCTGCTCGTTTAAAACCACTGCATCCATTTTCAGCAAAAGCTTTTTCAATGACATCAAGTTGTTTTGTAAGCTCTTCTTGTGAATTGCCATCGACATCGGTGATCAAAATCGCACCTGCATCAACAGGCAATCCTTTGTTAAATTTTTGTTCAACCGCTCTAATGGAGTAGTTATCCAAAAACTCCATAGCTACAGGTGTAACACCTGCTGCCATAGTTTTATAAACAGCGTTCATAGCATCATCAACACTTGGGAAAATACCCATAGCTGTTTGTGCCATTTTAGGTTTAGCGATAAGTTTTAGCGTGATTTCAGTAATGCACGCAAGTGTTCCTTCGCTAGCGATGATAATACCAGCGATGTTATAACCCGCAACGTCCTTAATCGTACGCTTTCCAGCACGAATGATCTCGCCATTTGGCAAAACTGCACGAAGTGCCATGACGTAATCTTTGGTAATGCCGTATTTTGCAGCACGCATACCACCAGCGTTTTCACTAACATTGCCACCGATGGTTGAGTACTCTTCACTGGCAGGATCTGGTGGATAAAAAAGACCTTTGGCTTCGACTGCTTTTTGCAATGCCATGTTAATGACACCTGGTTGCACCACCGCAACCATATTTTCCATATCGATCTCTAATATCTTGTTCATATGTTTTTCAAATGCTAAGATAATGCCACCATTTGCAGGTAAAGAACCCCCTGTAAAGCCGCTACCCGCACCTCGAGGTGTGATGACGATACGGTGTTCGTTACAGTATTTTAGGATATTGCTGACATCGTTTTCATCTCTTGGAAACAAAACAGCATCAGGCTCATAGCGTGTGCGTGTTGCGTCATAACAATAGGCAATAAGGTGCGCTTTGTCGTCATAAACGTTGTCAGTTCCTAAAAGGTTTTTAAAATAATCAATATGTTTTATTTCCATTGGCTGTCTTTTCTTTCTACAATATCAAATGGTAAATTCATGATAACGCCATCTATACCAGCCCCTTTGAGTGTATTGGTTTGTCCCAAAAGATAAGCGTAGTAGTTGTTATAGTCTGAAATTTTTGAACTATCCCAACTAAACCAAGAGGAGTCAACTTGTTTATTGATACGTGAATAGAATGGAAGTTCTGGCTCTCCACCGTTTTTGACATCAATGCTTTGAACAATACGAAAGTTATGGCAATCCACAAAATACCCTTTGTTTTCAATACCAAAGAAAATGATGGATGCGGCATTTTGATAACATGCTTGCTGGAAGATTTTTTTATCTGGATTTGGACGGTATAATTTTGCTAAGTAAGCAGCAACGACATCAGGGTGAATCCATGTAATAGTGTTAAATTTTTTAGTGACTTCATTAAAGGTATTTTGATTTGGAACGACGATAAGTGCGCGATCATAAAGATAGTTGATCGTAACTTGATCACCGACAACAGGTTTAATACCTGTATCAGGGAATGCACCTTGAGAAAGCATTTCAAATTTTTCGATTTTTAAAACTGCTTTTGTCCCATCTTTGCTTACAACATCTACGCGTGCAATAATAGTAGTGTGTTTTTCATCAAATTTATGGCTCACAATACCACTGGCACCGACGACAAATTCTGGTGAATCAGTGATCACGATTTGTTTTTCATTTGCTTCTAAAACGGTTGTTTTAAATTCTTTAAAAAAAGATTGAGCCTGGGCAAAAGAGCCAAACAAAAACAGACACATAACCAAAAATAGCTTGTTCAACGGGAACTCCTTGAAGGGTACAAAACACCCCTTTTATTTTTATGAGAGTGATTATACTATAACTGTTTTAAAAAAACTTATTTTTATCTAAAGAGAGTCTTTTAGGCATTTTGTAAGATTTGTTCCGCTAAAATCGAAAAAGAACTAGGGGGTGTAAATGGCAAAATTCATCATAATATTATCTCTTTTTTTATCGTTTGCATCTGCTTCATATGTTGAAGAGTTGAAGTGGCCAAAAGGAGAAACATTTCTGACATTTTTAGAGAAAAACCATTTGCCTCAGACTATTTACTATACATTAGACAAAGAAGAACAAGAGCTTGCTGCGGAAATTGTAGCGGGCGTTAAGTATCAGGTTCTCAAAAGTGAAGACAATCAACTCGAACAAGTCTTAATTCCTATTGGTGAAGAGCTTCAAATGCATCTTAAGAAAAAAGATGACAAATTTATTATGGAAATCACGCCTATTATGCTTCAAAGTGAGAAGCGCACAGTTGCCATTGAAATTCACAACTCTCCTTATGTTGATATCCTAAATGCCACAAATAGTTATGGTTTAGCCAATGAATTTGCTCAGTCCTTTAAAGGAGAAGTCAATCTTCGAAATCTTCAAAAAGGCGATAAATTGGTACTTTTATATCAACAAAAGCGTCGCTTAGGCAGACCATTTGGCTCTATCAAAATAGATGTTTCTATGATTGAAACAGCGAAAAAGAAAAACTATATTTTCTTTTATAAAGAGAACTATTATGATGCTAAAGGGCAAGAACTCACCAGTTTTTTACTGGCAAATCCTGTTAATTATACACGTGTTTCATCACCATTTACTCAAAACAGATGGCATCCTATTTTACAAAAGTACCGTGCACATTTAGGTATTGACTATGCCGCTAGTGTTGGTACGCCTGTCAAGGCTGCTGGCAATGGAAAAGTGTTGTTTGTTGGGGAAAAAGGAGGGTACGGCAATACCATCGAAGTGAGTCATGACAGCAGTTATAAAACACTGTATGCCCATCTAAATGGTTTTGCTAGAGGACTGCGTGGTGGTCAAGGTGTCAAACAAGGGCAAGTGATCGGCTATGTAGGCAATACAGGGCTTAGCAGTGGACCACATTTACATTTTGGTTTGTATCGTAGTAACGTAGCGATTAATCCTGCCAGTGTTGTGAAAATTGCAAAAAGTGCTTTGGGTGGTAATGAACTTAAAGCCTTTATAAACTATACTAATGATCTTAGAAAAAAAGTTGAAAATGCCCTTGAAAGTGATGTTTCGCCATTTAGAGAAGAGAATTTTAATCTCGCTTATCCTTTTGAAAGAAAGCAGAGTTAGTCTTTATCTGTAAACAAGATGAAACTGTTTTGCGATACAATAAAGTTCTTGCAAAAAAGCAAGAATTTTTTGCCTCAAATGAGGCAAACTTGAGCGCCATATCGGCGAGCATAGCTTTTTTGGCTTTGCTTAAGAAGTGTAATAAATGATCAAAAAGAGTCTGCCATGATACGATGTTTTTTTAGAAATAGTAACAAACTTGAAGTTATCACTGACCTCAGTGAATTTGAGGACAATGAAGACAAAAAGAGTAAAGTTGTTTGGCTTGATATGCTCCTTCCTACCAGCGAAGAGATCGTATTTGTGGAGAAGACGTTTGGCATAGATTTCCCGACAAAACAAGAATCTGAAGAGATCGAGATAAGTTCTCGTTATTGGGAAGAAGATAAAAAGATCGAGATCAACAGTTTTTTCTTGATTACCAATGAAGACAGCGCGCACAACGAAACGGTTTCGTTCATTCTCCAAGGCAATCTTCTCATCTCCATTCGTTATAAAGAACTTAAAACCTTTGAAGAATTTAGTAAGCGTTTTTACTATGCTCCTCGTGAATTTAAAAACGGTTACTACATCTTTTCACAGCTTTTAGACATCAGAATCGACGCGGATGCTGACATCATCGAAAAGCTTTCCAAGGACATTACGCGTTTACGTAAACACGTTTTTACGGACTATACCAATGATGATGAAGAGATGTTGGAAAAGATCTCCTCTTTTGAAGATTTGAACATGAATATCCGTGAAAACCTTATGGATAAACAGCGCATCTTAACCTCGTTTTTAAAGTCAAACAAATACGAAGACACCTCGCTTCGTGGCGACATTGTCATTATGCTTAAAGATATTAAGTCCTTGATCGACTATACTGAGTTCAATTTTGAAAGACTTGACTACTTGCAAAACATCTTCGTGGGTGTTTTGAACATTGAGCAAAATAAAGTCATCAAAATCTTTACCATTATGAACGTCATCTTCCTACCACCAACGCTGATCGCAAGCATCTATGGTATGAACTTTAGAGTTTTACCTGAACTTGACTGGCAGTATGGCTATGCTTTTTCGCTTGTCTTGATGGCACTTTCTGCGATCACTCCGATTGCACTTTTCAAGAAAAAAGGCTGGATTTAGCGCATGAAACATACGATAGAAGTGCTTAAAATCGAAGAGTGTGTTCACTCAGAGTACATCAAGCCCAAAAGTATGTACTACTTGCACAACAGCGTTGAAAAGCGCTGGGACATCGTCGATACGCACAATAGCGTCGCCATTTTGCTTTATCACAAAGAGTTAGACTCTTTTGTCTTTGTTAAACAGTTTCGCCCTTCCATCTATGTCAAAAACAGAGATGGCTTCACGTATGAACTCTGTGCAGGCATCGTCGATAAAGACAAAACCCTCATCGAGATCGCCAAAGAAGAGGTCTTAGAAGAGACGGGTTATGATGTCCCGCTTGAAAAATTAGAGAAAATCTCCTCATTTTACACTGCTGTGGGCTTTGCAGGCGGACGTCAAACCCTGTACTACGCCGTGCTCGATGATAGCATGAAAGTAGACGAAGGTGGTGGCATCGACAACGAAAACATTGAAGTCATCTACCTCAAACGTGAAGAAACGCTAGAGTTTATGTTCGATGAGAGCATCGCCACCACATCAGGCTTGATGTTCGCGCTGATGTGGTACTTTAGGAATAATGAAATTAAATAATTTCTAACTTTTTTAAGATGTTTTTGTGAGTTATTTTAACTCTTGTCTTTTTTCAGCAGATGAAATAAGCTCTTGTCTAAAATTATAAATACTATCAATTGAGTCAATTTGTATTTTATTTTCTGCACCTTTATCATCAGGGAAAGCTATTGTTTTTTGTTTTCCATTAAAATATAATCGGCATATCCATTTTGTTGGTTTTCCTTGATATAAAATATTGAAATAATTAACAGTATCTTTAAAAGAGATATTTTGAAAACCAATTACTTCGCCAACGATGGAACGAACAATATAAAATCCATCAAGTTCTTCTTCGGTTGTTTCTGGTAACTGTTTTTCTTCTTGTATTGTTGACTCAAAATCTATCTCATGAGTAGTAGTAGAAAGGTTAGATTGTATAGCTTGTATTTTATCATTTGCGATATCACTTAAAACTTCTGCAAAAGATTTTTTAATATAAGTTCTAAATTCATCTACAATAGGTGCAGTCATCATTTTATCAGTAATTTTTCGTGCAAAAAATTTAACAAACTCATCTGATGGTGTTTCAATTTCAGTTTTAAAGATTGCTTGGATATCTCTGTGATATTTTTTTGCATTTGCCATTTGCAAAATTGCATCGGTATCAAGGATGTCTTTTGCAAATTTGGTTAATTCTTTCATGTCTCTGTCTCTAACACTCTCAAGATTTATTATTAAAAATGGTGATTTATCCATCTTATTAGTCTCTTCAATATCAGAAAAAAACCTATATTCGATGCCATTTGTTAATATTGCAAATTTACAATCTGTCACATGAAAGTATCTAATAAGTTGATTATTATGATTGTCTAGTTTTTCAGTATGATTCTTTACTTCTACAATCATAATTGGTTTTCCATCACGTAAAATAGCGTAGTCAACCTTTTCACCTTTTTTTGTGCCAATATCTGATGTAAATTCTGGGACAATAACAGTAGGATCAAAAACATCATATCCCAGAGCAGACAAAAAGGGCATTACAAAAGAGTGTTTTGTTGCTTCTTCCGTTAGAATTTTATCTTTCATTGATTTAATACGCTCACCAACTTGTCTGATCTTTGTTTCCATAGTATTTATCCCTTCTTTAGTTCGTGATAATTGATATTGTGTTAATAATATCCAAAAAGACTTCAAATAATGTTTTAAATTTTAGGCTTTTAGTGCTATCTTTTAAAGATTGATTTGCTCTTACTCATATCTTTACATGTAAAAGGTTTTAGTCGATAAATCGTTTCGTCAAATCTCCATACGTCTCAATTCTTCTATCACGCAAAAATGGCCAGATGCGTCTGACATGTTCGCCTCTTTGTAGGTCAACATCGACGATGAGCACTTCTTCTTTGTCATGGCTTGCTCTAACGATAATCTCGCCTTGCGGTCCTGTGACAAAGGAGTTACCCCAAAAACGGATGCCATCTAGTACACCGTGATTGTCTGCTTCTTTGCCGATGCGGTTTACGCTGATGACGGGTAAGCCATTCGCGATAGCATGTCCTCGTTGTACAGTCTCCCATGCGTCGCATTGGCGTTTTTTCTCATCTTCGGCATCTTCGTCAAACCAACCAATCGCCGTTGGGTAGATGAGCATTTCTGCACCCTTAAGCGCCATTAAACGCGCCGCTTCTGGGTACCACTGATCCCAACAGACGAGGAGACCAAGTTTTCCCACACTGGTTTGGATGGGTTCGTAGCCAAGATCACCTGGGGTGAAGTAGAATTTCTCGTAAAAGCCTGGATCATCGGGGATGTGCATTTTGCGGTATTTACCTGCGATGGTACCATCTTTTTCAAAGACGACGGCGGTGTTGTGGTAAAGACCAGCGGAGCGTTTTTCAAACAAAGAAGTGACTAAAACGACCTTGTTGGCTTTGGCGATGCCTGACCAAAAAGCGATGTCGGTTTCCCATGAACTTGCGAGGTCAAAACAGGCTACATCTTCGTTGATGCAGAAGTAGCGGTCTTGGTGAAGTTCTTGTAAAACGACAAGCTCGGCGCCTTGTTTGGCAGCTTTTTCGATGAGTGAAACGGTTTTGGCTATGGTTTTTTCTGACGTGCTTTCAATGGCGTGTTGGATGAGTCCGACTTTCATAAAATCCACCTAATATGATTTATTTTGATTAACTTATTCTACATTAATAAGCTTTTAATCCGTTTTAACTTACAATCTTGATGAGCATTATCAATTAAGGAAAATTAGAATGACACTATCTGAAATGAATGCTGGAGAGAAGGCCATTGTGACGCGCATAGAAGCCGATGGCGAATTAAAACAGAGACTATTTTCTTTTGGACTTCGCAAAGGAAGTCACCTCAAAATTAAAGCTACGAGTATCGCAAAAAGTACGATGGAAATCGAAGTGGGAAGTACGCTTCTTGCACTTCGTTTTGAAGAAGCCAAACGCATTGGAGTGCAAAGAGCATGAATGAACTGATTATCGCCCTTGTGGGACAGCCCAACGTGGGTAAAAGCATGCTCATCAACTCTATCGCCGATGCGCGCCTTAAAGTGGGCAATTTCTCAGGCGTAACGGTTGAAAAAGCGGAAGTGCGTTTTATAGCGCAAGAGCGCTCTATCAAAATTGTGGATTTACCTGGTACGTACTCACTCAATGATTACACGCAAGATGAGCGTGTGACCAAAGAATTTTTAGAAAATGAGCATTATGACCTTATCATCAATGTGGTGGATGCGACCAATTTGGAGCGTAATTTATACCTCACAACGCAGCTTTTAGAGCTGGATAAAAAGATGATCGTAGCACTTAATATGATGGATGAAGCCCATAAAGAGGGCATTTGCATCGACCATGAACTGCTAAGTTCCATTTTGGGTGTGCCATGTGTAAAGGTGTCTGCGGCTACAAAAAAAGGTATAGGGAAGCTTCTCAATCGCACCATTGACATCTCGAACTTTCCGCATGAAAAGTCAAAACTGATTTACAGTGACGTTGTGGAAGAAGAGGTGGAAAAACTCTCTTTCTTTTTGAAGCAGAAGCGTTATAAAACAGAGCTTCCTTATCGTGACTTGGTGTTGAAGCTTTTACAAGAGAACCCAAAAATTTACCATAAAATGCACGATGAGCCGATTTGGCTTGAGTTTTCGCCGCTACTTAAAGAGTCGCTGGAACATCTTTACTTGCACCATGAGACGAAAGATGTGGGCGAAATTTTTGCCGAAGAGCGCGCTTCATTTGCCAAAGGTGCTGTCACCGAAGCGCTTACCTGTAAAAAGAGTGTCTCTCAAAATATGACTGAAAAAATCGATGCACTTTTGATTCACAAATTTTTTGGTATTCCCATCTTTATCTTTTTGATGTGGGCACTGTTTCAGCTGACCTTTGAGCTTGGCTCCATTCCGATGGACTGGATCGATGCTTTTTTTGTTTCACTGGGGAATTACGCTAAAACGATTTTTGGAGATGGAGAGCTTGGCTCGATGATCGCCGATGGCGCCATTTCTGGCGTTGGAGCGGTGGTAATGTTTTTACCGAACATCGTCATTCTCTTTTTTGGTATTGCCCTTTTAGAGACGACGGGTTATATGGCAAGAGTTGCATTTTTGCTCGATGGATTCTTTCACCGTTTTGGTCTGCATGGTAAAAGTTTCATCCCGCTTGTAACGGGATTTGGGTGTTCCGTACCTGCTTATATGAGTGCTCGTACATTGAAAAACGATAAAGACAGACTCATTACGCTTTTCATCATAGGTTTTATGAGCTGTGGTGCGAAACTTCCTGTGTATGTCCTTTTTGCGGGGGCTTTTTTCAGCCAAGAACATGCGGGCAATGTCCTGTTCCTCATCTACATTGCAGGGGCTTTTATAGGTTTGATCGCGGCAAAATTTTTGAAAAAATTTGTCTTTAAAGGGGTTGATGAGCCATTTGTTATGGAGATGCCAAAGTACCGTTTGCCTTCAGTAAGGCTTATCTGGCATACGGTTGCGACTAAGGCGATTATGTACCTTAAAAAAGCGGGGACGTTCATTTTAGGAGCTTCATTGCTGATTTGGTTTGCCAGTAACTATCCAAAATATCCAAGCATTGAAGAGAGCTTTGCCCAAAAGATTGAATTGGCTCAAAGTGTGGAAGAAAAAGCAACACTTGAAAATGAAAAAGCGCAATTGCTTTTGGAAAAGAGTTTTTTAGGCATCATTGGCAAATCAACCGATGTGCTTTTTGCTCCGATTGGCTTTGACTGGAAAATGACGATAGCTTTAGAATCAGGCTTGGCTGCTAAAGAAGTGGTTGTCTCGACTTTAGGTGTTTTATACGCCCTTGGCTCAGAAGTGGATGAGGGCAATGAGAGTCTGATAGGAGCGCTTCAAGGGCAAATTTCGTTTGCCTCTTCGGTTTCGTTTATCATTTTTGTCATGTTTTACTTACCATGTATGGCGGCATCCATCGTTTTCACCAAAGAGAGTGGAAGTTATAAATATCTCTTTTATCTGTTTGTCTTTACGACAGTGATCGCGTGGGGATTGGCATTTGTAGGGTATAGAGTAGCATTACTTTTAGGGTAAAAAAGCACCGAAGGTGCGTGGGCATCCCGCCGAGGGAAACACAGCGTTAGCGTAGTCTTTGGAGCTTTGCTTTGAGGACGTGTAAAACGTTCTTACAAGTTTGCAAGAACGTTAATAGGCTAGTCCATCTTTATCGCCGTTTTATCGTTCATCTCGGAGTCATCAAAAGGATCGAGGTGAGCGTTGATAACCCAGTCTCCATCGGGAATAAGCTCTTTGATCTTCTCTTCAATACGATCTCCCGCATGATGCGCACGCATCAGCGAAATCCCTGGGCTAAAGACCAAGTGAACGTCCACAAAGTTGGTGTTGGCAGATTTTCTTGTTTTGAGGTAGTGAAAATCACTGATCTCTTTTTCGCTCAGAATGATGTTTTTAATACCTTCCACAATCTCTTCATCCAGTGACGCATCCAACAAAATATAAACACCATCTTTGATAATTTGATACGCAGAATGGATAATGTAAATCGAGATAACAACACCCATAATGGAGTCAATCAGCTCAAATCCCGTGACTTGGATGAGTACCAATGAGATCAAAATAGCGCCATTGCTTAAGACGTCTGTTTTATAATGTAGGGCGTCTGATTTGACGACCATACTGCGTGTTCTTTTTGCCACGTAATTTAAAAAGACAACCAGTGCAATGGTAAGAACCAGTGAAATGACCATGACGATGATGGAATTTTCAAGATGCTGCAAAGGCTCATGGTAGATCGCTTTTTTGATAGCACTGTAGAAGATGAAAAGACCCGAAACGGTGATGACGGTTCCTTCAATAACTGCGGCTAATGCTTCAATTTTCCCTTTGCCGTAGTTAAACTTTTTATTGGCAGGTTGTTCTGCTTTGGTGATGGCAAAGTAGTTAAATGCTGAAACAATCAAGTCTAAAACAGAGTCAATGGCAGAGGCAAGAACGGCAACTGAGCCACTTAAAATACCGATAAAAAGTTTGATAACAATGAGTAGGGTAGCCGTAGCACTCGAGATAACGGTCGCTTTTTTTTGTAAAGTCATTAGGCGTCATCTCTCTCTTTATAGATGTTCATTGAAGCGCAGTGAAGGCTTCCGTGCTCACGAATCAGTACGGATGACTCGATGCCAACCACTTCTCGCTCAGGGAAACAGCGCTCAAAGATCGCCAAAACTTCTTTGTCGTAGGCATCCGAGTAGGTTGGAACCAGTACCGCATTATTAATGAGTACAAAGTTCATATACGTTGCTGGAATACGGTGGTTGTTAAAGTATTTAGCTGATGGCAGAGGCAAGGGAAGCAGATGAAAGTCTGTTTTTTGAAGCTCTTTTTCCATCTTGCGAAGCTCTTTGTAATGCTCATCGTTTTTGTCATAACACTTCACATACGCGATGGTGTTTTTGTTGATAAAACGTGCCAATGTGTCGATGTGTGAGTCGGTGTCATCGCCCATAAGTGCGCCATGTTCGAGTACGATAAGCTCTTTGAGTCCAAAAAGATTGATCAACGTTTTTTTGATCTCTTTTTTGGAGAGATGCGCATTGCGGTTTTGCTCATACAAACAGTACGCAGTGCTGAGCATAACGCCATGACCGTTAGAGTCGATGCTTCCACCCTCTAGTACAAAGTCCAAGCTTTTGAGTTTGCCTTCCAAATGCCCCTCTTCAAAAAGCTGTTTGGTAATGCTATTATCAAGGCTCGCTTCAAATTTATTGCCCCATGCGTTGAAGATGAAGTCATAGGTGCGGCGTTTATGGTTTTTATAGATGTTAATGCCACCAAAGTCACGAATCCACGTGTCATTTGTTGGCATTTGAATGAGTTCGATGTTTTGCAGGGTTGGTAACAAGTTTGCAAGTGCTTTTTTGTCCTCACAGACGACAAGGCATTTTTGAAAACGTGCTATGGTTGTAATAAACGTCAAATACGTTCGATGAATCTCTTCAATGGAGTGTGCCCAGTCACTCTGTTTGGGAGGGAAAACGACGATAAGTGCTTCTTGCTCTTCCCATTCGGCTGGTATTCGGATTTTCATTGTGTAACTCCATGTAGCGTGTATTGGAACTAAATTATACCAAAAATGATTTTGTATCTCCTACTTTGGGGATAAAATGGGTAAAATAGCCTCCAAGAGCCTCATCGAGAAAGGATTTTTTTGCTGTTAAAGAAAAAAGATAACAAAAGTATCAACCAAATCAATTTTATGGCGATTCTTTTTGCGGGTCTTTTTGCTTTTATTTCGGCGTGTTTAGTCATCGTTAATGAGTACTTGGATTTTCAAAAAGAGATCAAAATTATCGAAGAGAGTTACATTCAAACGCAGCAAAAGAGTGCATCAACTCAACTTAACCTTCTTTTTAATATTGCAGATTACCGCTACAAACAAAGTCACGCTCTTCCAAAAGAGCAGATACATCAAAAAATTAAAGAAGATATTACAGCACTTTTAGCAAATATGGAAACGCAAAATTATCTCTTTTTGCAACTTCATTCTGGGGCTGTGATTTACCGTTCTTCTGCTATAGCACCCGAAGAGACGAGCAAAGACATCGTGGTAACTAAGATATATGAACCATTAGAGCTTATCTTAGGCAGTGGTGTAAGTACGCGTAGCATTGAAGATGTATTGGCTCAGAAAAAGAAAGACTATCAAGATAAAATCATCAATTTTGTTTTGAAAATTTACATGTTAACACTCTTTTTGTATCTGGTCAGTACGATTGAGTATCGCTATGTCAGTGACATTATGAAGCGTGAAATTCGCTTTATCGTCTATTCGTTTAAAAAAGCGTCTCAAAGTTATGAATTTATCGATATGGAAAAGATCAAATTTCAAGAGTTTCAAGAGATCGTCACCCATGCAAATGTCATGATCGAAGAGATTAAAAGTAAAAATCACGCACTCGTAGAGCTTAATAGCAATCTAGAAGTGATCGTAGAGCAAAAAACAGAAGAGCTGAAACGCTCCGTTGACTTTACGCAAGAGTTACTTGAACAGCAGGATCGTTTTATTAAAAATGCGATTCATGAGATCAACACGCCGCTTTCGATTATTTTGATGAACATCGATCTGTACAATCTCAAATATGAGAAAAATCCGTATCTGCTCAAAATCGAAGCTGCCGTTAAAGTGCTCGATAATATTTATGAAGATTTGGCGTATGTGGTGAAAAAAGACAGAGTCGTGTATGAAAAAGCGATGATCGATTTTTCCAAGTTTTTAACCGAGAGGGTAGAGTACTTTGAGGATGTGGCGGAGGGCAATAAATTGCACATCATCACAGACATCACACGTGACTTGTTTATCGTCTTTAATGAGATCGAGCTTCAGCGCGTTTGTGACAACAATCTTTCCAATGCTATTAAGTATAGCTATGAAAAACAGCCTGTACATGTAAGGCTTTATGCTGAGCAGGAGAGTGTTGTTTTTGAGGTGCAAAATTGCGGTGAGAAGATACAAGCACCTTGGAAAGTTTTTGGGCGTTATTATCGCGAAGATGAAGCCCGCGGTGGGTTTGGTTTGGGGCTCAATATCGTTAAAGAGATTTGCGATGCGAATGAGGTTGCCATTACCGTTCTCTCCGATGAATCCAAAACACTTTTCCGTTACCGTTTTGCCAAAGGATAAATGATGAAAATTTTACTGCTTGAAGATGAGTTGATGCTAAGAAGTTCTATCGAAGAGTATTTAGAAGCGTTAGGGCATAAAGTCATCGCGTATGGCAACGGTGAAGAGGCGTATGAAGCGATCAAAAAAGATGTATTTGACTTACTGCTCTTAGATATCAATATCCCTAAAATGAATGGTTTGAGTCTTCTTAAAGCGTTGAATGAAATCGAACATGCTTTCCCTACTATATTTATCAGTGCTAATGTGGACATTGATGACATTAGCAAAGCCTTTGAACTGGGTGCTTCGGACTATCTCAAAAAACCGTTTCATCTTAAAGAACTGGGGCTTCGCATTGATAAAATCAAAAAAGAGTATGAGATCAAAAACCTCAAACATATCATCTTGAGCTCAAAATATGTCTTCTCCAAAGAAGAGCAAATGCTCTTTTACAATAACAACGTTCAAGTGCTTACTAAGAAGCAGTTACAAATTGTTACACTATTGTGTGAGAATATAGGAGTGGTCGTTGACTTTGAAAAATTTCGTAGTTATGTATGGAACGATGAACCTATCGATAATGCCTCAATTAGGGCTGAAATCAGCCGTTTTCGCAAGCTTCTTAAGGAAGATTTTATCATCAATCTTAAAGGGGTTGGATATAAGATTGAAAAGTATTTCCCTGAAAAAAACCGCTAATAGTTACAATATTACTCATATTTTTTAGAAAAAATCCAACTTTTTCATCTATAATCAAAATGCTACGATAATGCTATGTTACTTCTTTACAATAACACCATAGCTACCACATCAAAAAAGAAGGAGCATTTATGAGTCAGAATATCTACGACAGAGTACAGGCCAATCCAAAATTTGCCGAACTCGTACAAAAAAGAAGTAGTTTTGCATGGAAACTAGCGATCGTTATGCTAGTCGTTTACTACTCTTTCATCCTTGTAATTGCTTTTTCCCCTGCAACATTTGCAGTCAAACTCGGAGAAGGTGTTACCACGGTTGGTATCCCAGTAGGACTTGGCGTTATTGTGATTGCGTTCGTACTTACGGGTATTTATACTCAACGAGCCAATGGTGAATTTGATGACTTGACCGCTCAAATCAAAGAAGAAGCAAGGGGTGAAAAATGAAATGGGGCTTATTACTTTTAACGCTTTCAAATTTTTTATGGGCAGCAGATGCTCAATTTAGTGGTAAGCGTGACTTAAACGTTTCAGCAATCATTATGTTCGTCCTCTTTGTTGTTGCAACATTAGGCATTACCTACTGGGCGGCTAAAAGAACTAAAACGGCTAAAGATTTTTACACCGCTGGTGGAGGCATTACAGGGTTCCAGAATGGTCTAGCAATTGCGGGTGATTATATGTCTGCTGCATCATTCCTCGGAATTTCAGGACTGGTTTACCTTAAAGGGTTTGATGGCCTTATCTATTCTATAGGCTTCTTAGTCGGTTGGCCGATCATTCTTTTCTTAGTTGCTGAACAGCTTAGAAACTTGGGTAAATATACCTTTAGTGATGTTGCATCGTACCGTCTACAACAAACACCGATTCGTGTACTAGCCGCCCTTGGTTCATTGGCAACCGTAGCACTTTATTTGATTGCTCAAATGGTTGGCGCGGGTCAGTTGATCCAGATTTTGTTTGGGCTTGATTATGAGTACGCGGTTATCATGGTTGGTATTTTGATGATTTTATATGTTACTTTTGGTGGCATGTTGGCAACAACATGGGTTCAGATCATCAAAGCGGTTTTACTCCTCTCAGGTGCATCGTTCATGGCGATCATGATTATGTACAAAGTGGGCTTTAGTTTTGAAACACTTTTCTCTCAAGCGGTTGCTGCAAAGAAAAGCGCTTCTATCATGGCTCCAGGAGGCTTAGTAAGTGACCCAATTTCAGCCATCAGCTTAGGAATTGCCTTGATGTTTGGAACAGCAGGTCTTCCACATATCTTGATGCGTTTCTTCACCGTAAGCGATGCTAAAGAGGCACGAAAATCTGTCTTTTTTGCAACTGGATTTATAGGTTATTTTTATATTTTAACTTTTATCATAGGTTTTGGTGCTATCGTATTACTTACAAATGATCCAACATACCTTGATCCTGTTAAAGGTGGTATCATCGGTGGTGGTAACATGTCTGCAATTCACACGGCACATGCGATTGGTGGAAACTTATTCCTAGGATTTATCTCAGCGGTTGCATTTGCAACGATTTTAGCGGTTGTTTCTGGTTTGACACTTGCAGGTGCAAGTGCGGTAAGCCATGATCTTTATGCAAATGTTTTTGCAAGAGGTCGTGTGGATGAAATGACAGAGATGAGAGTTTCTAAGTACTCTACGATTGCTCTTGGTATCGTAGCGATTATTTTAGGCATTGCGTTTGAAAAGCAAAATATCGCGTTCATGGTAGGACTTGCGTTTGCGATTGCAGCAAGTGCTAACTTCCCGATTCTTTTCCTCTCAATGTTCTGGAGAAAGCTAACCACTAAAGGCGCAGTTTGGGGCGGTAGCTTAGGACTTTTAACAGCGGTTGTGTTGGTTGTTCTTAGTAAAGCGGTTTGGGTAGATGTTTTGGGCAATAAAACAGCGATCTATGCTTACGGTAATCCAGCACTGTTCTCAATGACCATCGCTTTTGCAGGCATCTGGCTCTTCTCTTTAATGGATAAGAGTGAAAATGCAGCCAAAGAGATAGCGGCGTATGATCATCAGTACATCAGAAGCCAAACAGGAATTGGAGCAGAGGGCGCTTCAAGCCACTAAAAAACATACGGCTTTTTTTAAAAGAAGCCGTAATGTAACTAAATCTCTGCCTCATCAGAGGCAAGCTTTAGCGCATAGTGCAACGTAGGCTTTTGGGCTTCGCCCAAGAGACGTTATAAAATAATTATATGAAAAAGGATAGTAACGATGTCACAACTTTTTGAACCAAGTAGAGCTTTAAGCAAAGAAGCCAGAATTAAGAACATGTGTGAGTACAAGGAGCTTTGTATCCAAGCAGATGAGGATTTTGAAGGATATTGG
>JAGDMU010000022.1 GCA_017860615.1 Pseudomonadota bacterium
CAATAGCTCAAATGCCCTTGGAATGTTTAATATGTTCAGCGGTAACGCTGCACAACGTCTTAGTATTATATCGTTAGGTATTATGCCTTACATCACCGCGTCTATTATTATGGAGCTTCTTGCTGCGACTTTCCCAACACTTGGTAAAATGAAAAAAGAACGTGATGGTATGGTTAAATACATGCAAATCATTCGATATGCAACGATTGTTATTACGATTGTACAAGCCATTGGTGTTTCCGTTGGTCTTGGAGGGTTAAGTGGTCGTGCTGGCGAGAGTGCTATTATGATCGATATGACAACCTTTACAGCCATTGCTGCTGCAAGTATGCTTACGGGTACCATGTTACTCATGTGGATTGGTGAGCAGATTACACAACGTGGTATTGGTAATGGTATCAGTTTGATCATTTTTGCAGGTATCGTTTCAGGAATTCCTAGTGCGATTGGTGGAACCATTAACCTTGTGAATACTGGGGAATTGAATTTCCTTGTTGTCATTGGTATTTTAGCCGTTATCTTAGCAACGGTTGGTTCTATTATTTATGTTGAGATGGGCGAGCGTCGTATTCCGATTTCCTATTCGCGAAAAGTCGTGCTTCAAAATCAACACAAACGTATTATGAACTATGTGCCTATTAAAATGAATCTGAGTGGTGTTAGCTATGTTTTTAATGTGCTTACATTCTTGTTTGTTATTTTCTTTGCCTATTTTTATGCATCGATTGTTTTTAATGCAAAAGATATCTCTGAGAATCTTAAAAAGCAAGGTGGCTTTATTCCAGGTGTTAGACCAGGAGAGAGCACAGCACTCTTTTTAAATGAAGTAGCGGGTAGATTAACCCTTTGGGGATCCATTTATTTAGGACTTATCTCAACGCTTCCATGGGTTTTGGTAAAAGTGATGGGTGTACCATTCTACTTTGGTGGAACAGCGGTATTGATTGTAGTTCAAGTTGCACTTGATACCATGCGTAAAATTGAAGCACAAATGTATATGAATAAATATGAAACACTTAGTGCTGTAGGACTTTAATGGTATGGCAATTACCATCAAAAAAGCTCAAGAGATAGCAAAACTTTCTGTTGCTAATAAGATTGTTGCTAAAACATTAGAGTATCTTACAGGTAATATTCATCCAGGGCTTAGCTTGAAAGAGCTAAATGCCATGGGTGAGTCTTATATTCATAGTCTTGGTGCACGTCCCGCATTTAAAGGACTCTATGGTTTCCCCGCTGGAGTTTGTACTTCTGTCAATGAGGTGATTATTCACGGTATTCCTACCGATTATCGGCTCAAAGAAGGTGATATTGTAGGACTTGATATTGGCACAGAAGTGGATGGCTGGTATGGCGATTCTGCGATAACACTTGGTGTTGGAGAAATATCTAAAAGCGATGAGAGCTTGATTGCATGTGCAAAAGATGCGCTCTATTATGCGATTGATATTATTGAACCAGAGATGCGTTTTAAAGAGTTGAGTCATGCTATTGAGCAATTTATTCTTCAAAAAGGCTATGTTCCTCTGCGTGGATTTTGCGGGCATGGTATTGGCAGAAAACCTCATGAAGAGCCAGAACTTCCAAATTATTTAGAAGGAATCAACCCTAAAAGTGGTCCTAAAATCAAAAATGGAATGGTGTTTTGTATTGAACCAATGATCTGTCATAAAGAGGGTACTCCAAAGATTTTGGAGGATAAGTGGTCTGTTGTTTCAACGGATGGGTTAAGAGGAAGCCACTATGAGCACACGGTTGCAATCGTAGATGGCAAAGTAGAAATTTTGTCTCTATCTTGAGATTATAGGAGGTAAAATGGCAAAAGATGACGTGATTGAAATAGATGGTAAAGTGATAGAAGCACTTCCCAATGCAACTTTTAAAGTTGAAGTACAAAATAGCCATGTGATTTTATGTCACATTGCAGGAAAGATGAGAATGCATTATATTAAGATAATGCCCGGAGATACCGTGAAGGTTGAGTTAACACCGTATAGTTTAGATAAAGGGCGTATAACTTATAGGTATAAGTAAATTATTAGCTTAATTTATGTATAATTTACCCCTTTTGTAAAGCTGTGTGAAGAATAATCGAAAAAGAAACCACTGTTTTTTCGATTGTTGGTTTGAGATACATCATCAAACCTGTGACAGTTTAACTCAAAATTCCAGTGGAAATAAAGTTCAGGAGTCACGAATGAAAGTACGACCTTCTGTAAAGAAGATGTGCGATAAGTGCAAAGTGATTAAACGAAAAGGTATCGTTAGAGTCATTTGCGTAAATCCAAAACACAAACAGAGACAAGGATAAGCATGGCAAGGATTGCAGGTGTAGACCTTCCAATGAAAAAGAGAGTAGAGTATGGTTTAACATATATCTACGGTATAGGTTTAACAAGTTCTAGAGCTATTTTAACAGCAACTGGAATTTCGTTTGATAAAAGAGTTCATGAGCTAAGTGAAGATGAAGTTGCTGCGATTCGTAAAGAGATCCAAGCAGGATTCCAAGTAGAGGGTGATCTTCGTAAAAAAGTGGCTATGGATATTAAAGCTTTGATGGATATGGGAAGCTATAGAGGTCTTAGACACAGAAAAGGCTTGCCAGTTCGTGGACAAAAAACAAAAACGAATGCGCGTACCCGAAAAGGTAAAAAACGCACCGTTGGCGCTAAAGCTAAATAACGAAGTCTCAAAGGGAAACAGATGGCAAAAAGAAAAGTAGTACGTAAAAAAGTTGTTAGAAAAAATATTGCTAAAGGTATCATTTATATCTCTGCAACATTTAATAACACTGTCGTAACTGTAACTGATGAGATGGGAAATGTTATTGCTTGGAGCAGTGCAGGTAGTTTGGGCTTTAAAGGTAGTAAAAAATCTACTCCTTATGCAGCACAACAAGCCGTAGAAGATGCATTGACTAAAGCAAAAGAACATGGTCTCAAAGAAATCGGTATTAAAGTTCAAGGCCCGGGCAGTGGTCGCGAGACAGCGGTAAAAAGTGCTGGTACAACAGAAGGTATTAAAGTGTCTTTCCTAAAAGATATTACACCTCTTCCACACAACGGCTGTAGACCTCCAAAAAGAAGAAGAGTTTAATTCTAATCTTTAGAATAGAACTTCTTTTAGAGAAACAAAATAATTTTTTCGTTTATGCAATAGATTAGGAGAAAAAATGGCAAGATATAGAGGACCAGTCGAAAAGCTCGAGAGAAGACTTGGTGTCAGCTTAGCCCTTAAAGGTGAGCGCAGACTTGCTGGTAAAAGCGCATTAGATAAGCGACCATATGCACCAGGTCAACACGGACAAAGAAGAGCAAAAATTAGTGAGTATGGACTCCAATTAAGAGAGAAACAAAAAGCTAAATTTATGTATGGAGTTTCTGAAAAACAATTCAGACGTATATTTGACGAAGCAGCTCGTAAAGAAGGAAACACAGGTATTAACCTTGTTCTTCTTATCGAAAGAAGACTTGATAATGTTGTTTACCGTATGGGTTTTGCAACAACAAGAAGATTTGCACGTCAATTAGTTACACATGGACACATTTTAGTGAATGGCAGCAGAGTTGACATTCCTTCCTATGTTGTACGTGCAGGTGACAAAGTAGAAGTTTGCGAAAAATCTAAAAACAACCCACAAGTTAAAAGAGCTCTTGAGTTAACACAACAAACTGGTATTGCACCATGGGTTGATGTTGAGAGAGAAAAAGCTATGGGTATTTTTACACGTATCCCAGAGAGAGAAGAAGTAGTTATTCCGGTTGAAGAAAGATTAATCGTTGAGCTATACTCTAAATAATAAAGTAGGTAGTATATGAAAAAAATCAATACATCAGCTTACATGCCAACTGAAATTGAGGTAGAGAATATTGCGGCAAATAAGGTTCAAGTGAGTGCATACCCATTTGAATCTGGTTTTGCGGTAACATTGGCACATCCTTTACGAAGATTGCTTTTAAGCAGTACGGTAGGATCTGCCCCAACGGCTGTAAAGATTGAAGGCGTAACCCATGAATTTGATAGCATGCGCGGTATGCTTGAAGATGTTGCTCTTTTCATCATTAATCTCAAAAATATTCGTTTCAAAATCAAAGGTGATGAGAAACGCGTAGAGGTTAACTACTCATTTACTGGACCAAAAGAGATCAAAGGAAGTGATTTAGCAAATGCACACATTGATATTGTTACACCAGATGCTTATCTGGCAACAATCAACGAAGATGCAGAGTTTAACTTCTCTTTAATCATCGAAAAAGGAATCGGCTATGTTCCAAGTGAGAACATTAGAGGTTTAGTCGGAGAAGATTATATTGCACTCGATGCTTTCTTTACACCTGTAAAAAGAGCTGTGTACGATATCGAGAATGTTTTGGTTGAAGACAATCCTAATTATGAGAAAATTGTTTTCACAATCGAAACAGATGGACTTGTTTCTCCAATTGAAGCTTTTAAAAATTCACTTGAAGCAATGTATGCACAAATGTCAGTATTTAATGGCATTTTGGATATTGCAGTGGCTCCAAAAAGTGAGAGTTCTAATGAGAACGTGGAGTTTGGAAAGCTATTACAGAGTATTGAAGAGTTAAATCTAAGTGCTCGTAGCTTCAACTGTTTAGATAGAGCAGAGGTTAAATTCATTGGCGAACTTGCTTTAATGAGCGAGTTAGAGCTCAAAAACCTTAAAAATCTAGGCAAAAAATCGTTAGAAGAGATCAGACAAGTTATGGAAGAGAGTGGTTATCCAGTTGGATATAATTTCTCTGACGAGACAGCAAGTTTGCTCAAGAAAAAAATTGAAGATTTAAAATCTGAAGCCAACGAGGGTTAATTTATGAGACATAAGCACGGATACAGAAAGCTTGGTCGTACTTCATCACACAGAGCGGCGTTGTTGAAGAACTTGGCTATAGCTGTTATTAAATATGAAAAAATCGAGACAACACTTCCAAAAGCAAAAGAGCTTAGAGGTTTTGTTGAGAAGTTGATTACTAAAGCTGGAGTTGGTGGCGATCATGCTCACAAAACAGTTTTTGCGGCGCTTCAAGATAAAGAGTGCACAAAAAAATTGGTCAACGAGATTGCACCTAAATATATTGAGAGAAATGGTGGTTACACCCGTATTGTAAAAACACGTATTAGAAAAGGCGATGCAGCGCCTATGGCGTTTTTAGAACTCGTTTAATTCTCACTTTTTTTGCTTTGGGGACGTTCTGTCCCCAAGCTTATCTTCGTTAAAATTTTTTTACCCTAAACTACCTCTTTCCCCTTTAAAAATTAAGTCACTTTTAACTCAAACTATTGTTAAATTAGATACTTTTGCTATAGGAGAATCTATGATACCATTTAGTGATGAAGAGTTGTTCCCCGTTGTTGAAAAATCACTTGAAAAAATTAAGCCAATGTTGGCACTAGACGGCGGTGGACTAACGTTGTTAGGCATTAAAAGTGGATGTGTTTACGTTCAACTTCAAGGTGCTTGCCAAGGATGTGCTTCCAGTGGACAAACACTCAAATATGGAGTAGAACGTCAATTAAGAATTGATATTCATCCAGAAATAGAAGTTGTAAATATTTTACCTGGGCAAGAACATGAATTTGAAGCAATGGGAGAGCGATGAACGCTTACATAAAAGAAGGTATTGAAAAATTTTACACAAAAAACTTCAAAGAGGCAATGCTTCAATTCGCATTAGCGCTGAGTATTGATCCTAAATCTAAAGAGGCCCGCATAGGTGCTATTTTATGTGATATGGCAATGAGTAATGAAGAACAGGCTATGGCTCTGTTTGAGTATTATATTCTCACCAAAGAAAATGGTGCTGAAGATTGCGAAGAGGTCATGGAAGAGATTATAAACTCTGTTGAAGAACACAGTGAAAAAATTGCTCATCTTTTTAAAGAGAGTGATCTTGAAGCGCGAATTAATGCTGAAAATGGCATAAAATATGAAGATTTTATGGCACTTATCGAATCTCGTGGAAGTTTTAAAGAAGCGTTTGAGGACATTATGTTTTCAACGAAAGTGATTATCTCTAAAAAAGAAGATTTTGTTGATTTTTTAGCAAAATTAATTGAAAATGGATTTATCGAAATGTCCCTGAATTATCTTGAGAGTGCTGTCACTCTTTTCCCCAACGATGAGCAACTGCTTTCGCTTATCAAAAAAGCACATAAATAGAGAACCCTTGAAAATAGAACTCAAAAACCATATTCCGTTTTTACATGTAACGGATAATTCAAATGAATGTGATGCTTCAAGCATTTTTGTTATGAGCGATCAAAATAGTGTGTATCAGCAAAGCGCTATTGATCATGGCTGTACTAAAATCATCTCACCTAAAGAGTGTTTGGATCTTTTGGGTATTACCGATACCATTAAAATTATTGGTATTACGGGTACGAACGGTAAAACAACCACAGCTGCTGCTATATACTCCATATTACTTGATTTAGGTAAAAAAGTAGGTTTGCAAGGTACCAGGGGTTGTTTTATTAATGATCATCGTATTGAAGATAAAAGCCTTACAACGCCACCCATTTTACAAACAATTAAAAATCTTAAAATGGCAATGGACGCTGGATGCGAGTACTTTGTGATGGAAGTGAGTTCCCATGCGATTGTGCAGAACCGTATTGATGGGCTTTCTTTTGCTCTTAAAATCCTAACCAATGTAACGCAAGATCATCTTGATTTTCATAAAACGATTGATGAATATATTGCCGTAAAAAGTCGTTTTTTTGAAGATGAGAGTTTAAAACTTATCAACAAAGATGAGAGCAAAATCCGCTTTAATCGTACCAATGCCCTGAGTTATGGCATTGAACATCCCGCAACGTATAAAATTCTTGCTTATTCTCTTAAAGACGGCATTAGTGCAGCGGTGGCGAAGATTGAAAAAGTGTATGATTTTGAATCACCTCTGCATGGCTTTTTTAATCTTTACAACATTCTCGCAGCAATTAGTGCTGTCGATATGTTGGGTGTTGCCCCCATGGAGACTATCTGCGAAGCAGTAGAGCACTTTGGAGGCGTGGAAGGTCGTATGGAAGTGGTCAGCAGCGATCCTTTGGTTATCGTTGATTTTGCGCACACCCCTGATGGTATGGAAAAAGTACTTGATAGTATGAAAGAGCGTGATCTTGTCGTTGTTTTTGGCGCTGGAGGGGACAGAGATCGTACGAAACGCCCAAAAATGGGAGCAATGGCTGAACGCTTTGCTAAAAAGATTGTCGTGACCAGTGATAACCCGCGTTCGGAAGATCCTCAAAGTATTATAGATGAAATTCTAAAGGGGATGCACCCAAGAGAACATTTACATGTAGAAGCAGATCGCCACAAAGCAATTGAAAAAGCGCTGATGATGCAAGGTCAAAACGAAGTGCTTCTTATCCTTGGGAAAGGTGATGAAACGTATCAAGAGATCCAAGGGAAAAAATATCCTTTTGATGATCGAGAAGTCGTTAAAAGCATTATCGCTCAATGGGCTAAGCAAAAATAGGGTAAAATAAACAAATTTCTTAAACTTAAAGAGGTAGAAAAGCGATGACGCTTGAGATGTTATACAGTAAAATTCACAGAGCTACTGTAACAGATGCTAATTTGAACTACGTAGGTTCCATTACAATCGATAGAGAATTAATTGAAGCTTCCAACCTTAATGTAGGGCAAAAAGTAGAAGTCGTGAATATTAACAATGGTGAGCGCTTTACAACCTATGTTATTGAAGGAAAAGCGGGTGGAAAAGATATTTGTCTCAATGGTGCAGCAGCCCGTAAAGCGCATATTGGCGATAAAATTATCATCATCGCCTATGCCCATATGAGCAAAGCTGAAATGGAAACATTTAAACCAACGGTTGTTTTAGTCGATGATAGCAATGCTATGGTGGAAGTAAGAGATTACATTTAATGTTTGAAAATTTTGATCTTTCAAAAATGAGTGCGATGCTTGAAGAAGCACAAAAACAAGCTCAAAAAATGCAAGAAGATGCTAACAATAAGCAGTTTACCGCTAAAAGTGGTGGCGGTATGGTGAGTGTGAGCATGAATGGCAATGGCGAAGTAATTGACATCACACTGGATGATTCGCTTTTAAGCGATAAAGAATCTCTACAGATTTTACTTATAAGTGCAATGAATGATGTTTCCAAAATGGTAGAAGATAACAAAAAATTAGCGACAACTCAGATGCTCTCAAGCATTGGAGGATTTGGCGCAAAAAGCTAAGGAGCAGTATGTGAAACGTCTAGGACTCTTTCTTCTTTTAATAACTGGCCCCCTCTTTGCAGCCGATGTTCCAGCATCCACGCCAGCTCCCGCTTCTAAGGCAGAGTTTGTCTATCCTGATTTTTCGCAGTGCTATGAAAAAAATAGACAATCGGTTGTTTATTTCGGTAAAACCAGAGCAGTTGCGATTAGTGAAAAGCAAGCAGTTGCCTATTCAAAAGAAAAACCAAGTGTCCCTTTTGCTAGGTATGATTCTTACTCTAATCTTTATTTATTCGATTCTCCAAAACCACTTATTCCCGTGAAATTGAAGCCAACCAGTGAGTTAAAATTGGGTGAATGGCTTGTGAGCATGACCGATAACTCTTTGGTTGCTGTCAATGCTTCCAAAATAGGTACAAATGCAAATGAATTTTTTGAATTTGGTGGTGTAGGTGAAGTGAGTAGCCTTGTTGGTGGGCTATGCTGTGAAATGTATGGACTTGGAATTGGGGATAAATTTTTTATTGGTTCTGAAGCACTTGGGCGTTTTATAGAAGGTAAATCAGCTTCATTTCAAGAGTTAGGTGTACGTATTATGGATGGAAACGAGAGTGTTATTGTTGATTTTGTCGATCCAACTTTTAAAGATGCGAAACTAAAAGTTGGTGATAAAATCACATTGCTCAATGGTAAAAAAGTAAGTAATGTTACAGAATTTGCCGATGCGCTTAAAACATTTAAAGACCTTACGAAAGTCAGCGCACAGATTCAACGTGATAATGCTTGGATTGAAGAGAATATTTTAGCGCCTAAACCTATCGTTAAAAAAGTTGAACCTAAAAAAGTACCGTTGCCAGAAGTTAAAAAAGAGAGTTATTTGCAAACGAAAGGATTCAAGTTTGATAATGATCTCAAAATCAAAGACGTTGCCCGTGGTTCTTTTGCGGAGCAGAGTGGTCTAAAAGCAAACGATCGTTTGATTCAAATTGATCAAATGCCAGTTGAGCGAATGTCAGAAGCAGATGCTTATTTGGCAAAGACACGTAATCGTGAAGTCAGCCTTTTGTTTGATCGTGATGATTTCCAATTTTTTGTAACACTGAAACGTTGAAAGGGATGTTTTGAGTTCTAAAATATTAGTAGAAAAGTTTGAACTGTTTTTAAAAGCAAAACTTCCTGTTGTTGAGAGTTTTCATCCCCATTTTAGCCATGCCTTTGGTGAAATGCTTGATGTGGGAGGGAAACGATTTCGCCCACTCTTACTCTTAAGCGTTGTTGAGAGCGCTCGACCACTTTTAATTGAAAATGCGTTACATGTAGCACTTGGTTTAGAAATGATGCATACCTATTCACTGATTCATGATGATTTACCGTGTATGGATAATGCAGCACTTAGACGAGGCCATCCTACATTGCATATCAGCTATGATGAAACCACAGCCGTTCTCATTGGTGATGCACTCAATACCCATTCTTTTTATCTCATAGCGAATGCGCCACTCAGTGCAGAGATTAGGATTAAACTGGTTTCTATTCTTTCTGGTGATGCTGGGATATACGGTATGGTTTTAGGACAAGCCATTGACTGCTTTTTTGAAGACAAGCATTTAAATGTGGATGAACTTACCTTTTTGCATCTGCATAAAACCGCTAAATTGATCGCAGCTTCGCTTTTAATGGGTGCGGTTATTTGTGAACTGGATAAAGTAACGCAAGAGGTGCTTTATCAGTTTGGGCTAAAACTGGGGCTGTTGTTCCAAGTACAAGATGACATTATTGATGCAACACTGACCAGCGAAGAGGCAGGTAAACCAACGCAGAATGATGGACATAAAAATTCATTTGTCAATTTACTAGGGCTAGAAGGTGCTAAAGAAGTGAAGCAAAAACTTCTACTTGAACTGGATGGCGAATTAGAAAAGCTTGATGCAGCTTTGTCAAAACGACTCAAAAGCATTGTTGAAGCATATTTTAAAGGATAGATACACGATGGAAAATAAAAAAATACTCAAAAAACAAGCCGATACGATTCGTTTTTTAGCGGCCGATATGGTACAACGTGCTAACAGCGGACACCCTGGTGCTCCTATGGGCTTAGCCGATATCGTTACAATTTTAGCACGACATATTACGCATAACCCTAAAAATCCAAAATGGCTTAATCGCGATCGTGTCATATTTAGTGGCGGGCATGCTTCAGCTCTCGTTTACTCATTTTTACATTTAACAGGCTATGATCTTAGTATCGAAGATTTACAAAACTTTAGACAACTTGGTAGTAAAACACCAGGACACCCAGAGTATGGCGATGTACCAGGTGTTGAAGTCACCACAGGCCCATTAGGTCAAGGTATTTCCAATGCCGTTGGTTTTGCAATGGCAGCTAAATATGCTGCAACATTACTCAACAAGCCAAAAGCTGAAATTATTACCCATAAAGTCTATTGTTTATGTGGTGATGGCGATTTGCAAGAGGGCATTAGTTATGAAGCATGTTCGCTGGCTGGACATCACTCTTTAGATAATTTAGTGGTTATTTACGATAGTAATGCTATTACCATTGAGGGCGATACCTCTATTGCTTGGAGCGAAGATGTTAAACGTCGTTTTGAAGCTCAAGGTTGGGAAGTTTCACGCATTGATGGGCATAATTTTGATGAGATCAATGCGGTTTTAGAGCAATCTAAAGAGCAAACAAAGCCTTATCTTATCATAGCCGATACAACGATTGCAAAAGGCGCATGTGAGATGGAAGGAAGCCATCATGCCCATGGTGCACCTTTAGGTTGTGAAGAGATCAAAAATTCTAAAATCAAAGCAGGGTTTGATCCTGAAAAAAGCTTTACGGTTGATGAAGATGTTCGTGCACGTTTTAGCTGTGCTCTTGAAAAGGGCGATTTAGCAGAAGCCAATTGGAATGCACTGGTTAACAATGGTTTGAGTGTTGAGCAAAAAGCCCTTTTAGAGGCACTTTTGAATCCTGATTTTTCAAAGATTGAGTGGCCAAATTTTGAGAGTGATGTGGCAACACGTGATAGCAATGGAAAAATACTCAATGCTATTGCTAAAGCGATTCCTAGCTTTTTGGGTGGTAGTGCTGATCTTGGACCATCGAATAAAAGCGAACTCAATGGCATGGGAGATTTTCCTTTTGGTCCTAATGTTCACTTTGGTATTCGCGAACATGCCATGGGTGCCATTATCAACGCGTTTGCTTTGTATGGTCTATTTATTCCTTATGGCGCGACATTCTTCATTTTCAGTGATTACATGAAACCATCGGTGCGTTTAGCGGCATTGATGAAACTTAAAAACTTTTATATTTGGACACATGATAGTATCGGTGTGGGAGAAGACGGTCCTACTCATCAGCCGATTGAACAACTCAGCCAATTTAGAGCGCTTCCAAATTTCTATGTTTACCGTCCATGCGATGGTAGAGAGAACGTAAAAGCATGGCAAAAAGCACTGAGTATGCAGGCTCCTGCGGCATTTGTCTGTTCACGTCAAAAGCTTAGAGCTCTTAAAGATGAGAGAGCGTATGGCGATGTTGAAAACGGCGGTTATTTGCTAACCAAGCGTGAGAATGCAACCGTAACATTGCTAGCAAGTGGTAGTGAAGTGTATATGGCACTTCAAGTGGGATGTATGCTCACGAAAATGGGTGTTGTGTGTAATATTGTGAGTGTGCCATGTTTTGATCTTTTTGTAGAGCAAGGTAAAGCATACATTGATACGGTCATTGATCCTAAAACTAAAGTGTTTGCCATTGAAGCAAGTGCTGGTAACGAATGGTACCGTTTTGCAGATGAAGTGATTGGTATGAAACGTTTTGGTGCAAGTGCTCCAGCAGATCTTCTGTTTGAAAAATTTGGATTAACCCCAGATGCTGTCACTGAAAAAATATGTACAACGCTTGGTGCTGTCTATCAAAAAAGTAATGGTGCAGACTGCAAGTGCTAGCATGAGCAGAGTCATTATTTTTGATTTGGATGGTACGCTTCTTGATACACTTGAAGATATTGCCATCAGCGCTAATTTTGCACTGACAACATTGGGCTTTGATGCTCAGCCAACGTATAAATACCGCTATTTTGTCGGGGAGGGTGTTTTCAAACTTTTTGAAAACATCTTCGCCACAAATCCTCAAAATCAAGAGACAATTCACAAAGCTGTTATGCTATTTGAAAGCCACTATGCTCAGCAGTTTAACCAAAATACCAAGCTTTATGATGGTATTCGTAAAATGCTCAGTTTTCTTCAAAAAAGAGGGTTTAAACTGGCTATTCTTTCCAATAAACCCGATAGTTTTACAAAATTATGTGCGATCAAGTACTTGCGTGAATGGAAGTTCGATGTGGTTTACGGCGCACGCGAAGGAGTACCCAGAAAGCCTCATCCAAAGGGTGCTTTGGATATTGTTGAGCTTTTAGGTGTGAAACCTGAGGAGTGTTATTACTTAGGGGATACGATGATCGATATGCAAACGGCTAATAGTGCTGGTATGATAGCGCTTGGCGCTTTGTGGGGATTTAGAGAAGAAGCGGAGTTAAGAGAGCATGGCGCACAATATGTCATGAAAACACCCAGCGAGGTGATAAAACTCCTCGCTGAGGTTTAAGGTTTAGGATTTAAATTTTCCTAATTCGTTATTGAGGTTTTCTGTCATAGCATGTAAGTGCTCACTTGCTTGAGAAACATTGTCGATGCTGGTGACATTCTCTTTAGAAATGACATTGATCTTTTCAATCTCATCGACCATACCTTTGATCTGTGTTGCCGTATGCACAAAGTTGTCAACGGTTGCATGAGCATCTTCAATGGTTTTTTGAATCGTTGTATCGATATTATTCATACCGTTTTGTAACTCAATAGAGATAGATGCTAGGGCATTAACCTCTTGTGCGTTATGGGCAATGTCCGTGTTGGCATCCATGATCGATTGAACCACAACATTGATGGTCGCATCAATCTCAACCAAGCTTTTTTGCGTACGTTCAGCAAGCTTTCGTACTTCATCTGCAACAACCGCAAATCCACGTCCATGCTCACCTGCACGTGCCGCTTCAATCGCCGCATTTAAGGCTAATAAATTTGTTTGATCGGCAATATCACGAATGATGCTAAGAACTTCTTTAACTTCATTGGCATTGTGACTGACCGTATTGAGGCGATCTGCTAAACCTTGCTCTTTGACAGCCGTTTCTTGCATCGTACGCTCTAACTGCTCTGCTTGATTTTTAACCGTATTGATGTCTTGTTGTGTCTTACGCAATGCTTCTTGAGATGTAGTTGCTTTTTGTACCGATACTTCAATCGCGCTGGTAAGGGCAATACCACTCTCTTTGGTCTTACTGACGATTTTTGCTTCCGCATCAACGTTTCTTACAACTTCCGAAGCGGTACGTGAAAGTTCTTCTGAGATCGAAGCATTTTCGTTACTGATCTCTTTTGATTTTTTAACAATTTCATGGAGCTTCTCAATGAATTTATTAATGTTCCCCGATACTTGGCCAAACTCATCATGACTGGCAGCTTGAAGCCGTTGTCTGAGATCACCCTCGCTGCTTGAGAGATCTTGAACGACTTGGTTGAGTTGATCAAGCGGTTGCAGGAGTATTTTTATCAAGAAGATCATAATGGCAACAGAGAGAACAAGCATAATAAGACCCATAACAAAAAGTTCTTTGATTTGACTATTTAAGAAATCATAAGCAGTCTCTTTATCAAAGGCGATACCAGGAATCCAGTTTGTCTCTTCAGAAGCTTTAAAAGCAAAAATTTTGTTCTCACCATCTTGAACATATTCAATTAATCCCTCTGGTTGGCCTGTAAGATAAGGTTTCAAGATAGACTCTTTACCTAAACGGTCAGCTTTTGGGTGCGCGACAATAGTTTTCTTTGCATCTAAAAGCATTCCATAGCCACCGTTGAAGTTAATGTCACTGACCGCTTTCACGATGTGTTTGAGTTCAAAAGAAGTTGCAACGACACCAATGGTTTTGCCATTTTTAACAATAGGTGCCATTACGGCTACAAGATCAATAGGATCGGCTGAGCCTCTGTAAATATCTGTCATACCAGCTTTGCCTGTTGTTTTTCCCATAACATACCATGGACGAGTACGAGGATCAACTTTAGGAGTCGTGTTACTACCATAGATCATAATACCACTGGCTTCAATACCTAAAAAGCTATCGCGCCCTTCCGATGCTTTTGTTGTTTCTTGAAGAATCGCTTTAGCTTGCGCTTCACTCATGTTTTCAATGTCACTGAGCATACGCGCTGCACTGGAAAGACTATTTTTTTTGCTTAAAACCCATAAATCAATATAATCTGTTAATGAACGAGAT
The DNA here is from genome assembly GCA_017860615.1 of Pseudomonadota bacterium. Lineage (GTDB taxonomy): Bacteria > Campylobacterota > Campylobacteria > Campylobacterales > Sulfurospirillaceae > Sulfurospirillum. The sequence continues at coordinate 14,562 of JAGDMU010000022.1, forward strand.
GCCATTTTGAGGTTTGCCTCAACTTGGGTGATACTGTTTTTCTTAGTATCGATATAGCTTACCACACCAAATGCTGTAAGGCTGATACAGATCAAGAGTGAGATAATGAGGGTAACTTTTGTTTTAAAGTGCATAAAGACTCCTTTTTGTGAGAGAGTTGTGTTGATATGTAAAAAATGCAGTTGCACTGCATTAACGACGTGAGATTTTTATTATAGCGCTTTTTTTGTGACGAAAATGAGACTTTGATGAGGATTATTACCTCATTTTACTTGAAATATGAGGATTGTAACATCTTTTCGTTGCAAACGCGTTGCATGAAGGTCAAAGCGTTGTTAAACACTAAGAAGCATTGACTAAGATATCCAAGCAAAAAGAAATGCTTAGATATCTGCGTGTATTTCAATCTTAAGATTTGAATTTACTTAGTTCATTATTAAGATTTTCGGTCATGAGATGTAGATGTTCCGAAGCTTGTGAAACGTTGTCAATGCTGGTAACATTTTCTTTAGAAATCACATTGATTTTTTCGATTTCATTGACAATATGTTTGATTTTTGTTGCAGTTGCAATGAAACTGTCAACGGTTACATGGGTATCATCAGTTGTTTTATGAATGATCGAAGCAATGGTATTCATCTCTTCTTGGAGTTCAACTGAGATGGAAGCCAGTCCATTCACTTCAGCAGCATTGGCAGCAATGTCTGTATTGGCATCCATAATCGATTGCACCACAACATTAATCGTTGCATCGATTTCAACTAAACTCTTTTGAGTTCGCTCAGCCAGTTTTCGTACTTCATCGGCAACAACAGCAAACCCACGTCCATGTTCGCCTGCACGTGCTGCTTCAATAGCGGCATTAAGTGCGAGAAGATTGGTTTGGTCTGCGATTTCACGGATAATATTTAAAACCTCTTTGACTTCATTGGCATTGTGACTGACGGTATTGAGACGTTCAGCCAAGTTTTGCTCTTTAAGTGCGGTCGCCTGCATGGTATTTTCAAGATGCTCGACTTTATTTTTAACATCACTAATGTCTGATTGTGTTTGTTGCAAAATCTGTTGTGATGCTTTAGCTTTTTCCACGGAAGTTTCAATGGCATCGGTTAATGCTAACCCCTCTTGTTTCGTACTCTCTACGATCTTGGATTCTGCATCAACATTTTTGACAACTTCGGTAGCAGTGCGTGAGAGTTCTTCAGAGATAGAAGCATTTTCATTACTAATCGTTTTAGATTTTTTAACAATGTCATGCAGTTTTTCGATAAATTTATTAATGCTGAGTGAAACGTGTCCAAATTCATCTTGATGTTCTACAATGAGTCTTTGGCGAAGGTCGCCTTCACTGCTTGAGAGAGCTTCGACAACGCTATTCAGGTTATCCAGCGGTATAAGAAGCTTTTTGATGAAGAAAATCATGACACCAATGGAGACAATAAGCATCACCAGCCCCATGAAAAACAGTTCTTTAATTTGAACAGATAAAAACGTATAGGCAGCAGATTTATCAAAGGTAATAGCTGGAGTCCAACCTGTCTCGGTTGAAATTTTATAAGCGAAGATTTTATCAACACCGTTAAATGTATAGTTAATAATAGCCTCTTTTTTATCGCCAAATTGTCGCGTTAATTCTGGTGCTAAGGTCGCGAGATCTTTTCCTAAAAGCTCTTTATTGGGGTGCGCAATCAAAACACCTTTCGTATCAGTAAGAACACCATAGCCACCGTTGAAATTAATATCTGAAAGTGTTTTAAAGAGAGCATCTAATTCAATATTGGTTGCAACAACACCAACAAGTGTACCATTATAGATGATAGGTGCCATAACAGCAACGACATATTTTTTGGTACTGGAGCTAATAAATGCGTCACTTGCTCCTGCTTGTTTGGAATTTTTTGCTGTGATGTACCAAGGGCGTGTTCGCGGATCAAAACCAGCGGCTACTTTAGCACCGCTTCCATAAAGCATTTTACCATTTTCAAACCCGACAAAAGAGTCAACGCCACCAATGGTTTTTGTTGTTTCTTGTAGTTTTGCTTTGATTTCATCTTCACTCAATGATGCAATAGTGGAGAGTGAACGTGCGGTTGCATCGACAACCTCTTTTTTAGAAGAGATCCAAAGATCAATATAATCTGTTAATGAGCGTGATGCCATCTGAATGCTAGATTCTACTTGAATCACACTGTTCTTTTTTGTATCAATATAACTAAAAAAACCAAAAATCGTAAGGCTCAGAAACATAAGTACAGAGATGGTGAGTGTCACTTTGGTTTTAAACTGCATATTAATCCCCTTAAATCAAACTGCTTTAATTTATTCTAGCACAAAATGTCACACAGGGGGATACTCCAAACAAAGAAATGCTTTACTTGGAGTAAAAGTGTTACGACTTAAACTTACCAAGCTCGTTGTTAAGATTTTCCGTCATGACATGAAGGTGTTCAGAAGCTTGAGAGACATTGTCAATACTTCCAACATTCTCTTTAGAGATCACATTGATCTTCTCTATCTCA
>JAGDMU010000001.1 GCA_017860615.1 Pseudomonadota bacterium
CTATTTTTATTTTAAGATAACAAAAAAGAAGATACAATAGGTTTTTTTAACACAAAGGATAGAGTGAATGAAGATAGCAAATGTTCTTATTGTGGCGTCATTGGTGGCTTTTATGAGCGGTTGTGCCTCTAAAGAGAAAGAGGTTTTCAATATGCCAGCAACCTATTGGTATGAGCAAATCGCCAAAGAGATTAAAAGTCAAGATTTAGAAAAAGCAGACTCGTTTTACACCTCATTAGCCAGTGAGCATATCGAATCGCCACTTTTGCCCGATGCAATGATGATGCTTGCCAATGCACATATTCAAGATGAAGAGTATCTATTGGCAAATTTTTACCTTGATGAGTACCTTAAACGTTATGGTAATAAAGCCAATGCAGATCATGTTCGTTATATGAAAATCAAAGCAAACTACGAAGCATTCCCAAATCCGAATAGAAACCAACAACTTCTGATTGATACGATTGCTCAAACCAAAGATTTTCTAGCGCGTTATCCTGATTCAAAATTTCGACCTTTAGCAGAGACCGTTTTGGTACGTTTGGAACTAGGTGAGTACTTCTTAGATGAAAATATCAAAGATCTTTATACTCGTGTTGATAAACCAGAAGCTGCAAAATCTTATGAAGAAAAACTCAAAAAATCTTCTCTAGGTGAAGCTAAAATCATAGAGCCAAGCATCCCTTGGTATCGTTCTTGGTTTGAAAAACAGTAAGCTCTATAACTTTTTATTTACTTCTTTACTATACAATCTAATTATCGCATAAGAGCTTGGCTCTTATGCCCTTACCTGTAAAATATACAAAAAAAAGATAAACAACGGAGATTGAGCAATGAAACTCAGCGACTATACCGCGTTTCCTGCGGACATACCCATTGTCGTAGAAGACAATCTATTTTTATACCCTTTTATGATTTCCCCTCTTTTCTTAACCGATGAAGAGAATATTCGCGCAGCCAATGATGCACTAGATCATAATTCTTTGGTTATGGTCTGTACCGCAAAAGTAGGCAATGAACATGGACGAGATTTTAATGCCATTTATCCAGCGGGAGTTATTGGTTCAATTATGCGTAAAGTAGACCTTCCTGATGGTAGGGTCAAAATTCTTTTCCAAGGAATGCAAAAAGGAAAAATTTTAAAAGAGCTTTCAACGACACCATTGCGTGCAACGATTGATCTTATCCCAACGCATCACTCTGAACCGATGAAAGTGGAAGCAACCTTAGCAGTATTGCGTGAAAAAATTGCACAGCTCTCATCTCTTGGCGGTCAATTTCCGCCTGATCTTATTAAAACTATTGAAGATAATAGTGATATTCATCGTATCACTGATCTTGTGGCAAGCAGTATGAAGCTCAAAAAAGAGCAAGCGTATAAACTTTTTGTGGAAGCTGATGATGAGACAAGACTTTTACAGCTCATTGATTATGTGATCGAAGAGATTGAGTCGAGTCGTCTTAAAAAAGAGATTAAAACGAAAGTCCATTCACAAATTGAAAAAGTGAATAAAGAGTATTTTCTCAAAGAACAGCTTAAACAGATTCAAAAAGAGCTAGGAACGGATAACCAAAGAGAAGAAGAGATCGAAGAGTATCGTAAAAAGCTTGAAGCTAAAAAAGAGTACATGGATGAAGATGCGTACAAAGAGATCAAAAAGCAGATTGATAAACTCTCTCGTATGCATCCAGACTCTGCGGATGCCAATTTGATTCAGAGTTATCTTGACTGGGTAATTGAGATTCCTTTTGGTAAAGCAGCCAAGAAAAATCTTGATGTTTTAGAAGTTAAATCACAACTCGATAAAGATCATTATTCGCTTGAAAAGCCAAAAGAACGTATTGAAGAATTTTTTGCGGTGCGTGAACTTCTCTCAAAACGTGGTATTGCCGATAAATCAGCCAATGGTGCAATTCTCTGTTTTGCGGGCCCTCCAGGTGTAGGTAAAACCTCTCTTGCAAATTCGATTGCAAAAGCCCTTAAGCGTAAGCTTGTACGGATCGCTTTGGGTGGACTTGAAGATGTCAATGAGCTAAGAGGTCACAGAAGAACCTATATTGGGGCGATGCCAGGGCGTATTGTTCAAGGCATTATCGAAGCGGGAGAGATGAATCCTGTGGTTGTTCTTGATGAAATTGATAAAGTCGCACGTAGTTTTAGAGGCGATCCTACAGCAGTTCTTTTGGAAGTACTTGATCCTGAGCAAAATAACAAGTTTAGAGACTATTACTTAAACTTCAACATTGATCTCAGCAAGGTTATTTTCATTGCAACAGCGAATGAAGTAGGCTCTATTCCAGCACCACTTCGAGATAGAATGGAGTTCATTTTTGTAAATTCCTATACACCACAAGAAAAATATGAGATTGCGAAGAAGTATTTAATTCCTCAAGAGCTTAAAAAGCATGGCCTTAAAAATAGTGAAGTGAATATCTCAAAGCCTACATTACAGTTGATTATCTCAAATTACACGAGAGAATCAGGGGTGAGAAATTTACGTCGTCGTATTGCAGACATTTTGAGAAAAGTTGCGAAACAGCTTTTGATGGATTCTTCCATTGATAAAGTGAGTATTTCACATACCAATCTTAAAGAGTATCTGCCTAAAACTGTTTTTGAGATCGATGAAGTCGATAAAGAAAATAGTGTAGGTATTGTTAATGGCTTAGCATGGACAAGTGTAGGTGGCGACGTGCTTAAAGTTGAAGCGATTCGCATTCAAGGTAAAGGTGGCATTCAAATCACAGGCTCTCTCGGTGATGTTATGAAAGAGTCAGCCAAAATTGCGCTTAGTGTTGTCAAAGTCTTAATAGATAGCAAAAAGATCGACGTACCACTCTCCATCATTCCCACATCAGGGCTCGATAAAGAAGAGTGTGCAAAAGCAGTGGAACCAAGTGATGTTTACAGACGTTATGACCTTCACATTCACGTGCCAGAGGGTGCTACCCCCAAAGATGGTCCAAGTGCAGGTATAACGATGGCAACAGCGATTGCTTCGATACTTTGCGACAAAAAAGTCAAAAGTGATCTTGCAATGACGGGTGAGTTGACCTTAACGGGTAAAGTTCTTCCTATTGGTGGGCTTAAAGAAAAATTGATTGCAGCATACAAAGCGAAAATCAAAACAGCGTTAATTCCTAAGAAAAACTATGAAAAAGATTTGGATGAGATTCCTGATGAAGTCAAAGAGAAGATGAAAATCATCCCAGTGTCTCGTGTAGAAGAAGTATTAGAGTATGCGTTGGTGAAGTAAGAAAGAGGAAGCTAGATGGGAGACCATCTAGCTTGATAAAGGCTATTGTTGTAATTGCTCGAAAGGCACAGCGACAACTTTTTGAGTGTCGATGATGTATGGGATAACTGCTGTAGCACGCGCGCGTTTGATCGCTAGTTCTACCATCTCTTGATGTCTTTTGCAGTTACCAGTTAAACGACGAGGCATAATTTTGTATCTCTCAGAAAGAGAGTGTCTCAAAATTTTTGCATCTTTATAGTCAACATATTCTACTTTTGCTTCACAGTATTTGCAGTATTTACGTGCAAATTTTCTTTTCTCTGCCATTTTTTATCCTTTTATGTACTAAAACGGTATTTCATCATCGTTAATATCGATGTCTGGAATTTCATGACCACTATATTCAGGAGTAGATTGTCTTGGATATGCAGCTGGCTTTTGTTGGTTGGAGGCATTATAACCTACGTTTGGTGTAGCTGAAGGCTCACCATAACTTCCACCCATCTCTGCACCGCCTTCTTGTCCAGCACCACGTGAATCAATCATCTGGAGTGTTTCAACAGTGATAGAGTGCTTAGAGCGCTTTACACCTTGTTGATCAGTCCATTGATCGAGTTTTAAACGACCCTCTACCAATACTTTTTTGCCACGGCTAAGGTATTGGTTAGCGATCTCTGCGGTACGTCCAAAAAAGGTGATGTCGATAAAGCATACTTCTTCACCTTGGCTTCCATCTTGCTTTTTGAAGCGACGATTGGTCGCAAGTCCAGTGGTACAAACTGCGCCACCATTGGGTAGATAACGAAGTTCGCAATCACGTGTGAGGTTACCAAGCATAATTACTCTATTGAACATCATGGCTCCTTAATTAAGCTTCAGTTGTAACAGTTTGCTCTTCTGCAATCTCTTTAGATTCAACAGCAGCAACAGGTGCATCACTTTTTTTAGTGATTTTCTCAACTTGTTTGTTCCAGAATCTAAGTTCTTTTTGATTTTCAAATTTAACAGTCATAAAGCGAATAAACTCTTCAGAAATTCTGATAAGTCTCTCAACTTCAGCAATAGCAGCTGTAGGAGCAGTAAAGTAGAATACTACGTATGTTCCACGTTCAAATTTATCGATTTGATACGCAAGTTTGCGTGTACCCATCTCAAGTGTTGCAGTGATCACTGCACCGTTTTTCTCTAAAATTTCTTTTAGATAAGTTAGTTTTGCTTGTAGTTCTTCTACGGTTAATGTAGGTTTTACTACAACAAGCAACTCATAATGTCGCATCGTTTCTCCTTCTGGATTTCACCCAAATAGATTAGTATTTGAGTAAGGATTTTTTAGAATAGGCGTGGATTATACTGTAATTCACCTTATTCGTTTCTTATTTGTGGGTTAGAAAAAATTATAAAGAACTTTGAAGTTTAATGAGGCAGGAGAGAAGATAGCTTGTTTTTTCGACATTGCCTGCTTTTTTAAGACGGTATTCTGCATCAATAAGTTGATTAGAAAGCTTGTGATATGTTGCTAAATCAATCTTTATTGAGTGCTGTGAGCGCTGAGCGGCAAGTTGAGGAGGAAGAGGGTACCCCAGAATGGCTTTGGCATCAAATGAGCCATGTAGCTTAATATAGGCATGAAATAAAAAGAGCTGTGTTACGTGCGCTTGAATAGCATTGATAATGCGAATCTCCTCAACACCATCACCTTCGATGAGCCGTTCAAACTCCTCTTTAATATCTTTTTTTTCAAGAAGTTTGGTGATGAAATGATCCATTGAAACACTGCCAAGTCCGTATACAAGGGTGTTAATATCATTGACCGTAATTTCTCTGTTTAAGACCAAAAGTTTTTCGCACTCATTAACACACAATGAGAGATCTTCGGTGTGAATCATATAAAGATGTTGCAATGCATAGCGATCAATCGAAAGGCCAATGGAGCTTGTATGGTTTTGTAACAGTTGCATTGCTTCGTTAAATTCGGCTTTAAAGAGGCGCACAAAGGCACCATTGTTTTGCTTATCGAAGAGTTTGGTAAGTGGGGTTGCTTTTTTGTCTTCTCCAAAATATTGGTAGATAAAATAGCTAGAATCATTCTTGGCACAAAGCCCAACGAGTGTTTCAATCTCTTTGGTAGGAATGGTTTTATCGGTTTTAACGATCAAGATATTTCGATCACCAAAGAGGGACGATTGTGAGAGAAAATTTTTAGCAGAACTGAAGTTATACTCATCAAAATACATCATCACTTTCTCTTCACTCTCCGCCTTTAAAAGAGCCAAGAGTTGTTGTGAAAGGACGTTGTTTTGGTAAGCACATGCGCCGTATAAAAGTGTTGATTTTGGGGCTTTATTCGCTTTTAAAAGTCCTTCAAATTCTCTTTTATACATCAAAACTCCTGGTCACTCGTGCGTAAATTCTAGCGGTTGCTATGTTGCTTTCAACAATTTTAACTTCAATGCGTTGCAGTAAATGGACATCATTGTCGAGTAAAAAGATACGAGCACCCTTAAGTTCATCGTCTAATTTTGCAATAGGATTTTGTTCGGTTTCAACAACGATCGCTTTAAAATTATCGCCTGTACGCAATGCCATATAACGTGCAAATTTACGATCCATAAAATCCCACGCAACTTTGTCGCTCTCACGCTCTAAATTACTTATTTTTTCACACAGTGGTGCAATGTCTTTGAGTAAGAATGTCAGCTTTTTCTCATCGTTTGCCATCTTCGCTTTTAAAAGACGGTGCAGTGTGAGGTCACTGTAACGACGAATTGGAGAGGTGAAATGCGTATAAATGTCAAAACCAAGTCCAAAATGCCCTTTGTTTTCAGGTTCGTAAATCGCCTTTTTTTGGCTTTTAATGATAAGTTTATCGACTTCCTCACGAAGTCCTAAGACATCGGCTTTAGCTTGAATCCCTTGAATCATTTTGGGAATATCCGCGCTTAGTTTGGCGTTGATTCCAATGAGGGCTAGATCGTTTAAAAGCATCTCCATGCGCTCATAGGAAGGGCTTTCATGGGTTCTAAAGATACCAAAGCCTAGCTTCTTTGCTGCGGCTTTATTGGCTAAAAGCATACAATCTTCAATCAAACCATGCGAAGGTGTCTCTTCTTCTACGGTGGTTGAGACTAAATTTTGGTTTTCATCAACCCTCATTCTCACTTCAGAAGAGCGAAAAGAGAAAGCATTTTCCAGTCTCATGTCACGAAGCTTTTGGGTAAGAGAATACAGAGGTAAAAGGTACTCTAAGATCGTTTTATCTGCGGCATCAGCATCGTCTGTTTTACCTTGTAAAAAAAGATCAATTTTCTCGTAAGTATAGCGTTTAGAAGAGTGAATAATACTCTCAAAAAGCTCCTCTTTAAGAGGTTTACAGGTAAGAGGATCAAGCGTAATTTTAAAGGTATACGCAAGGCGGTCTACATTGGGTTTGAGAGAACAGATATTTTCACTTAAAGAGCGTGGAAGCATCGGAATCGATTTGTGTGGGAAGTAGATCGAAAAGCCACGTTCTACTGCCTCTTTGTCAATAGGTCCCATCGGATACACATACTCAGTGACATCGGCAATAGCAACGTAAAGGGTGTGTTTAGCTACATCAAAGTAGATTGCATCATCAAAGTCTTTAGCATCGACTGGGTCAATGGTACAAAAAGGTAAATGCGTAAGATCTACACGATGTGGATAGTATGATTTGTCTACAAAGTCACCATGGCTTTTCGCTTCGCTCTCAGCTTCTTTGCTAAAAAATTCTTTTTTATCAAAGAGAGCCAAAGAGATTTTTTCATCGACCAGAGGATCATTTAAGACACCTAAAACTTCTTCGATAGCATTGGTAATATTGTCGATTTTTAAAACACTTCCTAACGGGAGCTGTTTAAGCGACTTCTGACTGGCTGTAATGTCAAACAAAGATTCATTTTTGACATTACAACCAACCACTTTGCCTTTACTCATTTTAGTGTAGACAATGCTTTTTGCAAAAGCGCGCTGTGCAATATAGACAACAACAGCTTTAGCCCGTCCACCTCGTTTGTTGGTGACACGTTTGGCTATGACTAAATCACCACGCATAGCACCATGTAAGCCTGAAGCTTCAACAATAAGGTCTTTCGATCGTGAGGGTTCTAAGGAACTTAAATAGCCTGTTCCACTAAAGGCAACATCCATTTTTCCCACGGTATGCGAAGCATCGAGCACATAAAAGTCTTTTTTAGGAAGAAGAATTCCAAGTTGAACAAGCGTTTTAACATGGGGAAGAAAAGGAGCAGGCACATCAGCTTGTGCAACCCCTTCTTTAAGGCTGAGAAGAAAATTTTTCACTGTCTGAATTGCTCGATTGTTTGTAAAAATGGCTCATGCGTTAAGCCGTATTCATCTAAAAGTTTTAGTGAACGAGCAATCGAAGCATCATCAAGTTGTCCAAAGATGTTGATACTGTTTTTAACCACATTAAGTGCAGCAGAAAAGGCTCTAATATGTTCTTGTGCTTCAAAAGGATCGTTTGAAAATTTGATGGATTCAACAAGTTCACTCTCTAAGTTCCATTGTTCAAAGATTTTTGCTGTAATTTCTTCATTGGAAAAGCCGACATATTCTTTTTCGAGTGCTGAGAGTTCATGCGGTGTTTTAATGGAGGTCAGGGCGGCTTTAAAAGCCTCGTTTTTTTGTTGCTCAATAAGTTCATGTGCAATGATAATTTTTCCAACTTCCATCATAAAAGAAGCAGGTTGAAGTACGTCAAGCATCGCTTTGTTGACTTTGGAGTACCACTTGAACATAAACGTACTTTGAAGGGTACTAATCTCTAAAAAAGTTGCATTGGAGAGATGATAAGGATCAAGGTCAATTTTAATATTTTGTTTAATAGCACTTGAAAGAGCAAAACCACGTACGGTTGCCATACCAAATAATGAGACGGCATGAGCGATATTTTTAATCTCTCTGCTAAAGCCATACAGAGGTGAATTGGAAGATTTTAAAATATTAGCAGTGAGCATTGGATCACTCTCAACCACTTTGACAAGATCAGCTAAAGAGCTGTTTTTATCGACGCAAATACGCTGTATTTTCAATACCGTATCATCAAGAGGCGGAAGCGCTTTGATTTTTTTTAAAATATTTTCGTCCATAACTGATTCCTAGTGATTTGTTTATATCCAAATTCTATCTCGTGTTGGTTTATAGTTTCCTTTGTCCGTTGATATGTAAAGTTTTTAAGTAACTATTCTGTAAAATACCGACATTTAATATTACACGATAAGGATTGACAAATGGCAATAACCGTCTTTTATGACAAAGATTGTGATTTAAGCATTATTCGCTCAAAAAAAGTAGCGATGATTGGTTTTGGTTCTCAAGGACATGCACATGCAGAAAATCTTCGCGACAGCGGTGTAGAAGTTGTTGTAGGTCTTAGAAAAGATGGTAGTTCATGGGCAAAAGCGGAAGCAAAAGGTTTTAAAGTCATGACGGTTGCTGAAGCAACTAAATATGCTGATGTTATTATGATTTTGTTGCCAGATGAGATGCAAGGTGATGTATTTGCAGCAGAAATTAAACCAAACCTAAGTGCTGGTAAAGCGATTGCTTTTGGTCACGGTTTTAACATTCATTACGGTCAAATCACGACTCCAAAAGGTATCGATTGTATCATGGTTGCTCCAAAAGCACCAGGACATACCGTAAGAAGTGAGTTTGTAAATGGTGGTGGTATTCCTGATCTTATCGCTGTAGATCAAGATGCGACAGGCAAAGCAAAAGCATTAGCGCTTAGCTATGCATCTGCAATTGGTGGTGGTAGAACGGGTATTATTGAGACAACCTTCAAAGACGAGACAGAGACAGACCTTTTTGGTGAACAAGCGGTTCTTTGTGGTGGAGCAACTGCGCTTGTAGAGGCAGGTTTCCAAACATTGGTCGAAGCGGGTTATGAGCCTGAGATGGCATACTTTGAGTGTTTACATGAGCTTAAACTGATCGTTGATTTGATGTACCAAGGCGGTATTGCCGATATGCGTTACTCTATCTCTAACACAGCAGAATATGGCGATTATGTTAGCGGAAAAAGAGTGATTAATGCTGAGTCAAAAGCTGCGATGAAAGAGATTTTGGCTGAAATTCAAGATGGCCGTTTTGCTAAAGATTTTATTCTTGAGAGAAAAGCGGGATACACTCGTATGAACGCAGAACGTGCAAAAACTGAGAGAAGTCTTCTGAACAAAACAGGTGAGAAATTAAGAGCTATGATGCCTTGGATCACTTCTAAAAAAATCATCAACAAAGATAAAAACTAGGTTGTTTAGAGAGTTTTTAAGAACTCTCTAATAACACGTCAAAGGAGCAAAGCTCCCTTGACTACGCTAACCGCTAAGGTACTAAAGCTAGTCGACTTTGTCGACAGAATTTAAGATTTTAATTAATTGTAAATAATGAGGTTACATGGGCATTGTTATTACCGTAACGTCTGGCAAGGGTGGTGTTGGTAAATCAACAACCACAGCAAACTTAGCCGTAGGACTTGCAAATTTAGGCAAAAAAGTTGTTGCGATTGACTTCGACATAGGTCTTAGAAATCTCGACATGATCTTAGGACTCGAAAATCGCATTGTGTACGATGTGGTTGATGTCATGGAAGGTCGTTGTAATCTTGCACAAGCTCTTATAAATGACAAAAAGTCTAAAACACTCTATTTTTTACCTGCAAGTCAGACCAAAGATAAAGATATTTTGAATAAAGATAAAGTCAAAGCGTTGATTGAAAATCTCAAAGAGAGTTTTGACATCGTTATGATCGATTCACCTGCGGGTATTGAAAGTGGATTTGAACACTCTATTTTCCTAGCAGATCGTGCACTCATTGTTTCGACTCCTGATGTGAGTTCTGTTCGTGATGCGGATCGCGTTATCGGTATCATTGATGCGAAGAGTGAGCGCGCTAAAAATGGTTTAGAAGTTGAAAAGCATATTATTATTAACCGAATCAAGCCAGAGATGGTAGAAGCTGGCAATATGCTCAGCGTTGAAGATGTTTTAAGTATTTTGGCACTTCCTCTCATTGGTATTGTTCCAGATGATGAAGATATTATTACATCAACCAATACAGGCTCACCGATTGTCAACAAAGACAAATCGCTTTCAGCGGAAGCGTATCGCAATATTGCACGTCGCATTTTAGGTGAAGAGGTTGAATTTTTAGATATTAGAGCCAAGAAAGGACTTATGGCGACCCTGAAAGGAATCTTCAAATGAGTTTCTTTGATAGTTTTTTCGGACGCAATAAACCTACAGCAGATGTGGCAAAAAATCGTTTAAAAATTATGCTTGCACATGAGAGAGCAAGTTGTAAATTGCCTTATATGGATGATCTTCGCAATGACTTAATTGCAGTTATTCGCAAATACACAAAAGTTGAAGATGTTAAAATTACCTCTCAAACCAATCAAAATCTTGAGTTATTAGAAGTCGAAGTCATTCTTGGAAAGTAATTGCATTTATGGTAAAAAAGATTAAAGAAAAACGACCTAAAAAAGAGTCCCCTTCGTTTAATGAGATAAGATCAGCGCAGCTTAAAAAGTACAGTCTGATCTTAATGCTCATTCTAACCCTCTCCATGATTGCGTTTGGAACCTATTTGTATATGACGACCTCGTATCAGCATTACAAAACAATTCAAAAAGATCAAACGTCATCCAGTGATGAATTGATGCGCAAAATGAAGCAGATGCTAGAGGATGAGAAATCTCGTCAAGCAACACTGCCACCCGTTCCTTCGGTTGAAGCCAATGTGTCTGCTGTTTTGGAAAACAATCAAAGCAATGAAACAACCCTTGAAAACAATGAAACACAAGCGACTACTGTGGTTCAACAGACTCCTGAAGAAGAGAGCAAGACGCAAGAACTTTCTGAAGTACACGAGTATCAGCGAAGCCTTAAGGATAATGGGAAAATTCATAAACCAAGTGAAGTTATTCGTAAAAAATATCCTGAAGGTACGACACCAAAACTTGCTATTATCATCGATGATGTCTCTTTCCCTTGGCAAACACGCATGATGAAAGAGATCCCTTACAAAGTGACGCCAGCTTTTTTCCCTCCAACAAAAGGACATCCTGAAACCGTGCGTCTTTCACATGAGTTTCCATTTGCAATGGTGCATTTACCTCTAGAAGCAAAATATTACAGTAAACCAGAAGAAGATACACTCAATGCTACGGATTCGATTGAGGTTATAGAAAGACGTATTAAACGTATAAAAGAGTGGTTCCCTCATATTGTTTATTATAACAACCATACAGGGGGTTATTTTACAGCAGATTACAATGCTATGGATAAATTGGTAAAAACAATGAAAGAAAAGGGTCTTATTTTTGTTGATAGTCGCACTATCGGTAACAGTAAAGCTCCCGAAATTACTAAAAAATATGATATGTTTCTCTATTCTCGTGATGTCTTCTTAGATAATTCACTTGAAAAAAGTTTGATACGAACACAACTTAGAGAAGCGGTTATGAAAGCTAAAAAACATGGCTATGCCATTGCGATTGGGCATCCGCACAAAAACACCTTGGAGGTTCTACGAGATTCCAAAGATCTTTTAGAGGGTGTTGATATGGTCTATCTGAAAGACCTATAATGATCCAAACAATAGACTTTCATGTTCCTGAATTGGAAAAGATGAAAGTCTATCCCAAACCGCTTTACTACCTCGGTAATTCTGATATGCTTAAACGTCCCAAAATCTCTATAGTAGGCACACGTCATCCCATTACATACACCAAAATTTACACGCAAGAACTCGCCCGAAAACTTTCTCTTGCTGGTGTGTGTCTTGTCAGTGGTGGTGCGCAAGGCGTTGATGGTATTGTACATCAAGCAGCAGGCGTTTCCAATACAATTATGGTAGCAGGAACAGGTCTTGATATTCGCTATCCTGCGATCCATCAAAAACTTATTGTTGAAATCGAAAAAGAAGGGTTGGTACTTAGTCAGTTTGAAGCAGGTCAACCCTCTTTAAAATGGAATTTTCCGCTGCGAAATGAACTTGTTGTGGCGCTTGGAGATCTCCTCATTGTTACGCAAGCCGATCTGAAAAGCGGAACAATGCACAGCATTGAATTTGCACTTAAAATGCAAAAGTCTATTTATGTCTTACCCCATCATTTAGGCGAGAGCGAAGGGACAAATTGGCTTTTGGCACAAGGCTTAGCAACCCCTATCTACAATATTGATAGCTTTGTCTCACAATTTGGTCAAGTGGATGTTGACAGAAGCGATGATTTTATGATTTACTGTGATACGCATCCTCTTTACCACGATGCCGTGGCAAAATTTGCACAAAAAGTATTTGAATATGAATGTTTAGGTAAAATTAGGGTTGAAAATGGACGCATTAAACGCGCATAAGGGAAAACATGGGTTTTGAGTGGATTTTGGCATTTTTAGCCTTAGGTTTAGTGGTTGGTTTTATGGCGGGATTGCTTGGTATTGGAGGAGGGGGTATTATGGTACCTGTTCTTACTTCGATTTTCTTGGCGCAAGGCGTTCCTGTTGAACAAGTTGTCCATATGGCACTTGGTACTTCAATGGCATCGATTGTGATTACGTCTTTTGCTAGTATGCGTGCTCACCATAAAAAGGGTGCTGTAATGTGGAATGTGGTAAAAGTAATGGCAGGTGGTGTCATCATTGGAACATTTGCAGCAACATTTTTAGCAACCTACATGAAATCAGTGCAACTTGCCATCTTTTTTGCTATCTTTATGGCATACGTCTCCATTCAAATGGCAATCGATAAAAAGCCAAAGCCAAGTCGTGAACTCTCATCTTCAGCATCGCTTTTCAGTGTTGGTTCACTGATTGGTATTGTCTCAGCACTTGTATCTATTGGCGGAGGTTCTCTCACGGTGCCGTATCTTGTGTGGCAAAATGTTGATCTTAAAAAAGCAATTGCAACATCAGCTGCTATAGGCTTTCCTCTCTCCATTGCAGGTACGGTTGGATACATCGTTAATGGCATGATGCATTCTTCTTCTGGTTCGGAAATGATGTTAGGGTTTGTGTATCTTCCTGGGGTTGTGCTTATTTCAATCGTGAGCTATTTTACAGCACCTTTGGGCGCGAAGATGGCACATACCCTTCCTGTGGGCAAACTCAAAAAGATTTTTGCTTTACTTTTGATGACACTGAGCATTAAAATGCTTACTTCTGTTATCTAAAATGTTTTGATGTATAAAAGGAAACAGTATGCACAAAGTTTTTTTATCAGCTCTTTTGTTACCTTCGCTGCTTTTGTGCGCAAGCAATCTGTTTGAAGAAAATCCGACTACCGTAGTTACGAACGGTTGTATGGAACGTATTGAGATTAAAAATAGCCATACGCCAGTTGATTTGTTTAAATCCAGTGCTGTGTGTATTGAAGAGCAAAAATACTCACAGGCAGTTGAACTTTATCTTGTTGCTACAGCTTATGGCTATTTTGATAGTGCAAGAGTGATTGATAAAAGCACACGGCAAACGTTAGAATCGCTCAAAACAGAGATCTTTGGACCACTTGATGCCATTAAACGTAATCAATTTGCTGAAATGTTGCGTACGCGCTTGGATGATATGAAATCGAGTTGTTCATTCCTTGCTAAACTAGGAAGTCCAACGTATTATCCTGAGTATATGGTGCAAAACGGTGTTACACGCGGTGATGGACTTATTCTTAATTATGATGCTAAAGTATTGTGGCAAGATACTCGCGTTAATTATCTACGTTGTCCGTAACCTTTAAAGATAGCGTTTTGCCAGACCTCCTAGAGAGGTTTCTTTGTACTTCGTGTTCATATCTTTTCCCGTTTCGACCATCGTTTGAATAATCTCATCAAAACTGACTTTATGTGCTCCATCGGTGTACGAAGTGTATTCTGCTGCGTCAATGGCACGAATGGCTGCCACCGCGTTACGTTCAATACAAGGCACTTGTACGTATCCTGCTATGGGATCACACGTCATGCCAAGATGATGCTCTAAGCCCATCTCTGCGGCATAATCAATCTGTTGTAAATTGCCGCCAAAAAGGTATGATGCCATGCCAGCTGCCATGGAACATGCCACACCCACTTCGCCTTGACAGCCCACTTCCGCACCTGAGATAGAGCCGTTAAATTTCACGATATTTCCCAAAAGTCCCGCAACAGCAAGAGCACGTAAACAATCGGTTTGATCCAAGTTATAAAGTTCTTTGAGGTAGCGAAGTACCGCAGGAACAACCCCGCAAGCTCCGCACGTTGGTGCTGTTACGACCACATTCCCAGAGGCATTTTCTTCACTGGTCGCTAGGGCGTAAGCGAAGATAATACCGTGTGCACGCTTTTCTTCTTTACGTGCTTTGGCAAAAAACATTGGGGCTTTTCTAGGGTATTGAAGGATGCCAGGTAATACACCTGTCTGTTTTAATCCTCGATCAATCGCGGTTTGCATCGTCGTCCACACCTCTTCAAGATAGTTCCAAATCTCTTTACCTTCGTACTCTTCGACGTATTGCCAAAGCTCTTTATGTTCATCTTGACACCATTTTATAATCGCATTCATCGTGCTCAGTGGATAAATAGAAGGCTCAGAAATAGGGCTTTCGTTTGCCTCTTTTAGCGCGCTGCCACCAACACTATAGACTTCCCATGAGCCTAGAAGTTCTTGTTTTTCATTAAATGCTTCGAAAAACATGCCATTGGAGTGAAACGGTTTGGTGATGTCAGGACGAAAAATAATTTCAACACCCTCTGTTGCTAGGGCTTGACGGAGTGCGTCATCGGTTAAGTGACCTTTGCCTGTGGCTGCCAGTGAGCCAAAAAGGGTTACACGATATAAAGAAGCGTTAGGAAAGCGTTTTTTAAAGTGGGTTCCAGCATTGAAAGGTCCCATCGTATGGCTTGAAGAAGGTCCATGTCCAATACAGTAAAATGATCTGAGTGATTGCATAATAACCTCTATGGTTGGCGAAAAATTGTGGTGGATTATAGCACACAAATCAATTTTTTATGGGGTAATGTATCACGCAAAGAGCGCTTTAAATCAATCTTTGATAGAATAAAATAATTCTAACAAAGAGTAGATTCGTGAAAAAAATAGCAAGTATTGATATTGGACTAAAACGTATTGGTGTTGCACTCTGCTTGGCGGCAGACATTGTTACACCACAAGAAGCGATACTGCGTAAAAATCGTGACCAAGCTGCGCGTGATGTCGATGCTTTTTTAAATGAGTGGAGTATAGAGCTTTTAGTTGTAGGTTTACCCAAAGGTGGCAGTAGCAGCGAAGAGATGGAGAGACGTATCAAACATTTTGTAAGCCTTTTGACTTTCAGTGGTGAAGTAGCATACCAGGATGAATATGGTTCAAGTAATGAAGCCAAAGAGATGATGCAAGGGGTTATTCGTCAAAAAAGAGATGGTAGAATAGACTCTATGGCGGCAAAAGTGATTTTAGAGCGTTATTTAGATGCACAAAAGGGTTGCCATGGTTGAACTCATGGTAGCTGAAATCATCGGCACAGTTGCTTTTGCACTGAGTGGTTTTTACGTTGCTGTTAAAGAAAAGCTTGATTTACTCGGTGTTTTTATCGCTTCATTTTTAACAGCACTTGGCGGAGGGTTAGTACGTGATATGCTCTCAGATCGACCTCCTTACACCTTTACACATTTAATGCCTACTTTTTTGGTTTTAGGGGTCATCATTTTTAGTATTTTGTTTAAATTGCACCAAAAAGATGAGATAGAAAAAAAGTTTTATTTTATCATTAGTGACACTTTAGGGTTAGTCTCTTTTTCGATTTCTGGGGCACTCATAGGTCTGCAAGCTGGGTTTAATTTCTTTGGCGTGATACTGCTTGCACTCATTACCGCTGTGGGTGGTGGTGTGGTACGTGATATTTTACTTAACCGTGTACCACTTCTTTTAACCAGCGAGTTTTACGGCACAGTTTCACTTTTAGTTGGGGCGATTTTATTTGTTTTTGCGCAGTTTGATATTAGTGGATATGTGCCTTTGATGGTGGTATTTGCTTTTGGTGTAGCATTAAGATTATTGGCGTATTATAAACAGTGGAATTTGCCCAAAATCGGGTAAGGTTTTTTTCGCTATAATTGCGTTTTTTTAGAGGAGTAAGTTATGGATTTTGAAACAATGGATAAAGAGTATGTGTTGCAGACGTATGCAAGAAACTATGTCAATTTTAAACACGGTCTTAACGCAACCCTTTTTGATGATAAAGGAAGAGATTATATCGATTTTACCAGTGGTATTGGTGTTGTGAGTGTAGGACATGGCAATCAAAGACTGGCCGATGCTATCAGCGATCAAGCACGTAACATCATTCATACGTCGAATCTTTACATGATCGAACCACAAGCGAAGTTAGCCAAAAAAATCAATGAACTCACAGGCTTTGATGTTGGCGTCTTTTTTGGAAACTCAGGAGCAGAGGCGAATGAGGGAGCGATAAAACTAGCCCGTAAATATGGTGAGAAAAAATTTGCCAATAAAAAATATAAAGTCCTAACGCTCGAGCACTCGTTTCACGGAAGAACCATAACAACAGTGAAAGCGACAGGTCAGGAGAGCTTTCATAAAACGGCTTTTGCGCCGTATCCTGAAGGATTTTCATACACAAAAGAGATCGCTGATCTTTACAATGCCATTGATGATGAAACCGTTGCCGTTATGATCGAACTTGTACAAGGCGAAGGCGGTGTAAAGGCATTTCCTAAAAAAGATATTCAAGATTTAGCGAAGTTTTTAAAAGAGAAAGAGATTTTGCTTATTATCGACGAAGTGCAAAGTGGCGTCTTTAGAAGCGGCGAGTTTTTAGCGACATCACTCTATGAGATTGAGCCAGACATCATCACGCTTGCAAAAGGTTTGGCAGGCGGTGTACCTATCGGTGCAGTGGTGACTAAACATAAAGATATTTTTGAAGCAGGAGATCATGGCAGCACCTTTGGAGGAAATTTTCTCTCCACACGTGCAGGACTTGAAGCGCTTGCTATTTTAGATGAGTACAAACAAAGTGGCATGCTGGATGAAGCACTGATCTATTTTGATGGCAAATTAAAAGCGACATGTGCAGCATTTCCAACATTGTTTGAGAGTGTTGAAGGCCTTGGTTTGATGCGTGGTATGCGATGTTTGAATGGTGATATTTTAGCCAGTGTCATCAAAAAAGCGTTTGAGCATGGCGTATTGGTTTTAAAAGCGGGTAAAAATACACTTCGTTTCTTGCCACCACTTACGATCTCTAAAGAAGAGATGGATGAGGGCTTTAAACGTTTAGAAAGTGCGTGTAAAGCGCTTTTGTAAAAGAGATACGTGAAATTTAGTGCTTATATGCAAGAGTGGCTCTATGGCAATGTAGGCTACTACACTAAAGAGCGAACTATTGGAAAAGAGGGTGACTTTTACACTGCTGTGAGTACGAGTATGTTCTTTGGTGGTTCCATTGCCAAACGGCTGATTTCAACGATTGAGAGTGGATTTTTAAGTCCTACTTGCAGTGTGGTTGAGATCGGCGCACATAAAGGCTATCTACTGGCTGATATGATTCAGTTTATCTATACCCTCAAATCTGAACTTCTCCAAACGCTTACGTTTGTTATTGTTGAACCTTTTGAGACAAATCAGAGAATGCAAAAAGCCTATTTTGAAGAGGCTTTTGGTGATGCTATTGCACTGTTTTATGTCAAAAGTTTGGATGAGTTTCAATGTGAAGAGGCCTTTTTTGTTGCCAATGAGATTTTTGATGCTTTCTCCTGTGAAGTTATTAATGATGAGCAGATGCTTTTTATTGAAAAGGGGAAAGCTTTTTTTGATGTGATGGATGATGAAACAAGAAAAAAAGCAGATGACTATGGCATCAAAAAAGGTGAGCTTTGCTTAGGTTATGAGCCTTTTGCTGAGACGATGAGTCAGTGTTGCAAGCGTTTTGAGTTTGTGACGTTTGACTATGGTGATAAAGAAGAAAGGGGTGATTTTTCACTACGTGTTTATGCGAACCATCAGGTCTATCCTTTTTTTGCACTCACCGATTTGGTCGAAGAAAAATTGCGAGAAACTCGCGAATTGAATGCTTTATATGCACGCTCAGATATCACGTATGATGTGAACTTTAGCCATCTCTTTAAGGCTTTTGAAAAAAGTGGCATTACCGTATATGATTACAGTACTCAAGTGAAAGCTTTAGTTGATTTTGGATTAGTTGAGCTTTTGGAACTTTTCGCAAAAAATGTTTCAGAAAAGCAGTATGAAACTGAGATGAATAAAGTTAAAATATTGATCGATCCTTCTTTTATGGGAGAGCGGTTTAAAATGGCGTGTTTTCGTAAAGGAGAAGTAAAATGCAACTAATTATTAACGGTGAAACAAAAGAGAGCAGGGCTAGAACCATTCAAGAGCTGATTGATGAACTCAGCATTGAAAGCAAAGTGATGGCAGCAGCGGTAAACATGAATGTCGTCAAAAAAGAGTTGTGGGAAAGTCACATACTGTGTGAAAATGATAAAGTAGAGTTTTTACAGTTTGTGGGTGGTGGCGCTTAATGCCAAAGTTGTTGAGTACTTTTTTTACCTTCAATGACCGCTACTGCGATAGCAAAACCATTGTCGTGTGTAATTGAGAGTGAAAAATCAGTAATCTCATACGCTTCGATTAAATGACGTGAAAGTGTAAAATAGGGTGCATTTCGTGCATCTTTGTAAATTTTTATATCAAAAAATCCACATTTCTCGCTAATACCAATACCAAGAGCTTTAGATATAGCCTCTTTTGCCGCATAAAATCCAGCAGCCGTAGCATCACTTTTAGCTAAAACAATTTCTTCAGGGGATAAAAATTTTAAAAGCGCCTTGTCTCCAAAGCGCTCTTTGAGTTTTGTGATGCGTTCTATCGAAACGAGGTCTATACCGATCATTGAACCACGAAGTCTGTAAAGTAGATGTTTTTAACTTGTCCATCAGAGAGATTTTCATTGATCTTATCAAGGACCTCTTCTTTAAGCTTATCTTTACCTTTGAGTGTACTGATCTCTTCAAAAGTTTTAGACGAGAAGGTGCGGATAATGATGTCACGAATCAACGATTTTTTATGATCCATCTCTGGTTGAAGTTTTGGATCGCTCAGTTCTAAATCAATAGAGACTTTCAAGAAACGGTTACCGCTTTCACTGAGCAAGTTAACAACAAATTGTGCCATTGGGTACATTGGACCGATGGCTAAATGATCCGTTGATTTTTTGCTACTACTTTTTTTCTTCTCAGTTTTAACATCCTGTTGTGTGGTTGTTGGCGCTGCTGCTGCTTCGTCATGGCTTCCTAAAAGTAAAAAAGCTGCTGCTCCTCCACCTATAAGGAGTACCACCAACAATACGACGACAATAATAAGCACCATATTGCTTTTAGGTTTCTTTTCAACTGTTGCATCGCCATCTTCAGGTTTTTTACCAGCCATTCTTCTATCCTTTGTTTACATGTAAAAACACTTTTCCTCTATATCGTTTTATTTTAGGAAAAATTTACATCCATTCGATCAATTTTGAAACTTCATCAATATTATAACACTTGATACCGTCAATTTGCTCTAGGGGGAGCGATGGAACGACTGCTTTTTCAAACTGCTGAGATTTGGCTTCTTTGAGGCGAAGATCTAGGTTGAAAATGTCACGTACATCGCCAATTAAAGAGACTTCACCGATGAAAATGGTGTCTTTACTGATAGGACGGTTACGGTAGGAGCTAATAATTGCTGCAATAATGGCAAGATCCGCTGATGTTTCGCTAATTTTAATGCCACCAGCAATGTTAATATAGACATCGTACTGGTTAAAAGGAAGGTCAAGTTTACGCTCTAATAGCGCTAAAAGCATCGTAAGACGATTAAGTTCATAGCCTGTGGCACTGCGTTTGGGGTTGGGATAGCCACTGTCACTCACCAATGCTTGCACTTCCAAGACAATCGGGCGACTACCTTCCATTAAGACTGTAATCGCCGAGCCTGCTTGCGCTTTGCCCCGTGTGAAAAACTTTTTGGAGATGTCTTTGGCACTGACCAATCCTGCTTTGGTCATCTCAAAAATGCCCACTTCACTGGTCGTACCAAAACGGTTTTTAAAACCACGAAGAAGGCGTAGTTCACGTGAAGAATCGCCTTCAAAATAAAGAACCGTATCGACCATGTGTTCCAGTACACGAGGTCCTGCGATAGAGCCTTCTTTGGTGATATGACCGATGATAAAAATAGCAATATTTTTATCTTTTCCATAACGCATGAGTTCAAACGTGATCTCACGAACTTGTGAAACACTGCCAGGTGCTGAAGCAATCTTCTCGCTGTAAATGGTTTGAATCGAGTCAATAATAAGCACTTCAAAAGAGTGTGTTTCGAGTTCTTTAAAAATCGTATCAAGTCTGATTTCAGAAAGCAGGTAAAGATTAGGATAGTTACTGTCCACACGGTTGGCTCGAAGTTTGATTTGACTCGAAGACTCTTCGCCACTCACGTAAAGAACTTTTTTCCCCTCTTTCGCAAGGTTACCTGCAATTTTGAGAAGCAGGGTGGATTTACCTACTCCTGGGCTTCCTCCGATGAGAGTAAGGCTTCCTTGAACGATGCCTCCACCAAGGACTAAATCAAGCTCGGTATCGCCAGAGCTGTAACGCTCAATCTGCTCAAAACTGACTTCCGTGATGGGAATTGCATTACTTTGGGTATGGGTCGTAGGTTTGGAGTTGATCTCTTTAAGGACTTCAATCTGTTTATCACTCAGTTCAATGTACTCGTCCCATGCCCCACAATTGGGGCATTTTCCAAGCCATTTGGCACTCTGGTGCCCACAGGCTTGGCATTCAAAAAGAATCTGTTTTTTAGCCATTGGTATTGGTGAAAATAGAGTCTAAAATGGTGTCGATGTAGTCATCAGCGTTAAATGGTATCAAATCATCTCTTCCTTCTCCCACGCCCACGTAGATGATAGGAAGCTCTAGCGCTTTGGCAATACCAAAGAGTGAACCACCTTTGGCGGTACCGTCAAGCTTCGTGATGATAATAGCATCAATGCTGATCATCTCATGAAACGCTTTGGCTTGATTGATAGCGGATGTGCCTTGTGTACCATCTAAAATGAGAATTTTGCGGTGAGGTGCCCCCGTAAGCGCTTTGTCGCAGATACGAACAATCTTTTTAAGTTCGTTAGCAAGATTGACCTGGTTATGCAAACGACCCGCTGTATCGATGATGACATGGTCAATTTTTTTAGCAACCGCTGAACTGATAGTATCGTATGCAACGGCTGAGGGATCATGCCCTTGCTGTGTGTAGATGATGCCCACATCAATTTTCTCAGCCCAACTTTTGAGCTGTTCAATGGCTGCGGCTCGAAAGGTATCAGCAGCACCCAAAAGCACACTCTGGTTCTCTTTTTTGTAGTTGTGCGCTAGCTTAGCAATGGTTGTGGTTTTGCCTGCACCATTGACACCGATGATTAGCTCAACAAAAGGCGCTTGTTGTATTGGCGTTAACAAAGTTGTATCGTATTTAAAATAGGCTTTTAGAACGCGTTTGACATCTTCGTGTGCTACTGTTTGGGCAGGGGGAAGATAATAGATAATCTCTTCAACCAATTCATAAGGAATGTCAGACTCGATTAAGATCTCTTCTAAAAGCGTTTTGTCGATTTTTTCGACTTTTTCGGGCAAGATCTCTTTGATAGCCCCAAGCGTTTTGTCAAGTCCTTTTTTAATAAAGCTAAACATTAGAGTACTTTTTTGATGTCAGCGTCGATCATCTCTTCTGGGATGGCACCTACGTAGTGTGTAGAGTATTTACCGTTTTTGTCATATAAAAACATAAGGGGGATATTTTTAACACCACCTGCACTTTGTGCCAATTTAAAGTTTTCAAGACTGTTGGTTATGACATAATTGATATTGTTGTATTTCATAAAGCTGTTGATCTCTTCATTGGATTTATTCTCTTCTAAAAGAACGCTAATGATGACAAAATTCTCTTTATATTTTTCTTGAAGATTTACAAGGTGAGGAATTTCGGCTTTACACGGTGGGCACCATGTGGTAAAAAAATTCACTAAAACAATTTTATTCTCAAATCCAGCAAAGCTAAAACCTTTTTCCAAAGGTGTAACGACAATCTCTTTACCTGAAATGTCTTGAAGTACAATTTTTTCATTTTGAATCGCTTCTTTGGCTTTAGAAGAATTTTCATCTGTTTTTTTCTTTTCGGATGAACAGCCACTCAAAAAGAGCATTGAGCAAGAGATAAACAGAGCAAACCAAAATTTCATTATGATCCTTTATTAAGAGCTCCTAAAGAACTCTGTATTACATATTTTTTGTTAGCCATAAAGGCACTGAAACCTACCTCAAGTGAGGTAAAGACTTCTTGCAAAACAGCACGAAGTCTATTATAATGGCTATGATTGTATTCAAACAAGCCTTAAAGTGACAACAATGCAAAAAATTAAGTTTGAAAGTAAGTCGGAATTTCGCTCTTATGCACGTGAAAAATTGTGTTCGGTTCACAATTCTTATAAGCGTGATAAAATAGTTGAAAAACACGTTTTAGCGATGTTGAAACATGTCCATGCCCGTTCTATTTTACTCTATGTTTCACTCCCTATGGAAGCCAATACGCGGGGCATTATTGCTACATGCAGGCGAAGAAAATGTAGGGTCTATGTTCCGTTTATGGAAGGCGTCAGTTTCAAGATGGTAAAATGGAGATTGCCTTCAAGTAGAAAAAAATTTAACATAGAATGATGGGGCATTCAAAAGAATTGGTTTTGGTAAAGGGATGTATGATCGTTTTTTTGCATCGCTTGAACCTAAACCTCCAATATTATTTGTTCAAAGGGAGTTTTGTATGACACAAAGCCTTTTATCTGAAGCACATGATATTGCAGCTGATATTTATTTAACCCCCTATAAAACTATTATCAAAAGAGGGACAAATGGTCTTAGAGTCATTAGCGGTCGGTGGAGCTGCTCTAGCAAGCGGCGTTGCAGGATTTTTCATCGCAAAGAAGATGGAAGCTGCAAATTATGAGATACACGTTGCTCAAGCAAGAGCCAAGGCGAAAGCCATTGAACACGAAGCGGAGTTAATCCTTAGTAGTAGTAACATTAAGGTTAAAGAAGCAGAGCTCGAGGCAAAACGTAAATACGAAGATCGTACGATCACACTTAAAAAAGAGCATTCTGAAAAAATGCTAGAGCTTGATAAAAAAGAGCGTGGGTATAAAGAAGAACTCAAAAAAATCACGAAGGAACGTGAAGATTTACAACTGTTGCAAACCAATGCCTCCTCTTTGTTTGATGAGGGAGCACAACTTAAAGAAGAGTATAACATTAAGGTCAATGAAGCCCTTTTAGTTTTAGAGCGCTCCGCAGGGCTTACTCAAAATGAAGCCAAAGAGATCGTTTTAGCCAAAGTGGAAGAGCAATCTCGCGCAGAAATTGCCCATACCGTAAGACGTCTTGAAGAAGAAGCCAAACAAGATATCAAACGTCGTGTTAACTACATCTTAGCACAAGCAACAACCCGTTTTGCAGGTGAATTTGCGGCGGAGCGTCTTATCAATGTGGTTAATATTAAAGATGATGAACTTAAAGGTCGTATTATTGGTAAAGAGGGGCGCAATATTAAGACCCTTGAGATGCTTTTAGGAGTCGATATCATCATCGATGATACACCAAATGCAATTATCTTGAGTAGCTTTAACCTCTATCGTCGTGCGATTGCTACTAAAGTGATTGAGCTTTTAGTTCAAGATGGTAGAATTCAACCTGCTAGAATCGAAGGCATTTATGAGAAAGTGAAAGATGAATTTGACCAAAGCTTAACCGAAGAGGGCGAAAATATCATCATTGATCTTGGTATTTCGAAAATGCATCCAGAGCTGGTTAAACTCATCGGTCGTCTTAAATTTAGAGCAAGCTACGGTCAAAATGCACTGGGTCACTCACTTGAAGTGGCACATTTAGCAGGTATTATTGCTGCTGAAACAGGTGGCGATGTTTTACTGGCTCGTCGTGCAGGTATACTCCATGACATCGGTAAAGCTTTAACCCATGAAACTGCTGGTAGCCACGTTGATTTGGGTGCTGAAATTTGTCGCCGTTATAAAGAACACGATGTGGTTATTAATGCTATCTTCGCACACCACGGACATGAAGAACCAACATCGGTTGAATCTGCTGCTGTTTGTGCAGCCGATACACTTTCTGCTGCTCGCCCAGGTGCGCGTAGAGAAGTACTTGAAAGCTTCCTAAAACGTGTTCAAGATATTGAAGAGATTGCTAAAAGCAAACCAGGCATTAAACAAGTGTATGCGATTAATGCGGGTCGTGAGATTCGTGTTATTGCCAATGCAAAACTGATCAATGATGATGAAGCGGTACTTCTTGCTAAAGAGATTGCTCAAGAGATTGAGAGTAAAGTTCAATACCCTGGTGAAATTAAAGTTAATGTCATTAGAGAACTTCGCGCTGTCGACTTCGCACGTTAAACACTTTTAAATGTAGAGGCATTTTTGCCTCTACATACCGCTTTTTAATGGATACAGAATGCACACACTTTACAGCTTCAAAACCCTTTTTCAAGAGATAAGAACGTATAAAAAAGAGCTCATTGTTGCCAATGTGATTGCTTTTTTAGCGGTACTTGTCAGTACCCCTGTACCACTGTTTATGCCGATGTTGGTGGATGAAGTTCTTTTAGGTCAAAAAGGATTTATGACACATTTTGTGGATAGTGTGTTTGGCGTTTCAAATCCTGCTTATCTCTATATTATTGTAATCCTAGCCATTGTTATTTTACTCAGACTTGTGTTCTTTCTTTTAAACTATTTGCAGACCAAGCTTTTTACGATTGTGTCCAAAAATATTGCCTTTAAAATACGCAAAGATGTTTTAGACCATTTAAGTCGCGTTAGCATGAACCAATTTGAGTTTTTTGGTTCAGGGAAAGCTGCTTCACTGCTGGTAACGGATGTGGAAACCATCGATAATTTTTTGGGTGTTTTTGTCAGTCGTCTGATTATTTCTGTATTGACCATTTTTGGTGTGGGTGCCGTTCTTTTGATGATTCATTGGCAACTGGGGCTTTTTATCTTAATTCTCAACCCTATTGTTATTCTTTTTACGACAAAGCTTGCCAAGAAAGTAGCAAAGCTTAAAAAAGAACAAAATAAAGCTTACGAGCTTTTTCAAGAGGCACTTTCTGAAACACTGGATATGTTCGTTCAGATTCGTGCCACCAATAAAGAGCGACTTTTTTTTGATAAAGTTGAAACACATGCAAAGAGTATAAAAGAGCGTTCAATTATTTTTGGTTACAAAAGTGATGGTGCGAGTCGTCTCTCTTTTCTCATTTTTCTCTCAGGCTTTGAACTTTTTCGTGCTGCAAGTATTTTTGTGGTTGCTTACTCTGATCTTAGCATTGGCTCGATGCTTGCAATTTTTGGTTATTTGTGGGTGATGATGCCTCCCATCCAAGATATTTTAAATATCCAATACACCTACCACAATGCTGGCAAAGCATTGGATCGTATTAATGAGATTTTGAGTTTGAAAACTGAAGAGAGAGGATTGCATGTGAAGAATCCTTTTGAACAAACGAGTACCAATGCTATTGATGTTAAAGAGGTGAGTTTTAGTTATGATGGTGGAAAGAGCATTCTTGAAGAGATCAATCTGCATATTCCAAAAGGCTCAAAAATCGCTATAATAGGCGCGAGTGGAAGTGGAAAAACGACGCTTGCCCATTTGCTTGTTGGACTTTATCCCTTAGAGTCTGGCGATATTTTATTTGATGGCATTTCGGTTAAAGAGATAGGTTTGGATGTGGTTCGAGATCATCTCTTTTTGGTTTTACAAAATCCTCAACTCTTCAATGCTTCGATGGCTCAAAATCTGATGATCGATGAAAAAACCGATAAAGCTTTGATTCATCAAGCACTGCGCATTGCGCAATTAGAGAGTTTTGTGGATGAGTTACCTGATGGTATTCAAACACAAATAGGAAAGCACGGCATTAAACTCTCAGGCGGACAAAGACAGCGCCTCAGCATTGCTCGCATGGTGCTTCAAAACCCCAATGTGGTTATCTTAGATGAATCAACATCGGCTTTGGATGTTCATACGGAAGCGAAGCTTTTTGATGCGCTTGAAAATTATCTTGAAGGTAAAACGACGATTATCATCGCACATCGTCTTAGTACCATTAAAAAGGCTGATTTCATCTATGTTATGGATAAAGGAAAAATTGTTGAGTCTGGAACTCAAGAGGATCTGATGCGCCAAGAGGGCGCATTTTATGAATACGTTGTACAAAATAGAAGGAGTAAAGATAATGAAAAAAATATGGCTTAGTCTCATAATAGGTCTCTTAATGACCACAACACTCTTCGCATCAGCAGAAGAAAAAGTATTGGATTCATCCAATGCGCTTAAAAATATGATACGCGATTCTAAAATCAAGATTCCCCAAAAAGTCCTTGAAAATGCACAAGCAATTGCTATTTTCCCTGGAACAATTGAAATTAGCATGTTTTTAGGTGGAAAGACAGGCAATGGTGTTATGGTTGTACGTAAAAGTGATGGCTCTTGGAGTTATCCATTTTTTGTGAAGCTTGGTGGTGCAGGGCTAGGTTTTCAACTCGGTGTTGAGAAAAAAGATATCTTGATGATCTTTCAAAGCAAAGACAGTGTTCAGAAACTCATGAACAACAAAATCACTCTGGGTGTTGACGCTTCAGTCGCTGCGGGCCCTGCTGGTGAAAGTGCGGGCAGAGGAAGCGAAACAGATTTTAAATCAGAAGTCTATACTTATACCAAGACACAAGGAGCATTTGTAGGTGTCTCTTTTGATGGCTCTGTTATGAACCATGACTATGACCAAAATATTGAGTTATATGGCAATAATATCACGCCTGAGCAAATTATAGAGTCTGATGGATTGCTTTCTTCGTATGCGATTGAGGATTTTCTCAAAGCAATACAGAAGCTAACAAGCTATTAAGGATTGATGTGGAAGATATATTAAGCTCCCTCTCAACCTACGGTTATATTCTTTTATTTGCCTATTCTTTTGGTGGAGGTATGATTGCTATTATTGCAGCAGGTGTCCTTTCCTATGCAGGGAAAATGGACTTAACGGCATCTATCGTTGTTGCTGCGTTTGCCAATGTAATAGGTAGCTCTTTTCTATTTTATATGGGGCGCTATAACAAGAAGGCTTTAATGCCCTATATTAGGGATCATCGAAGAAAATTGGCGTTGAGTCATATTTTGATGAAAAAGTATGGTGATAAGATTATTTTTATTCAAAAATTTATTTATGGGTTGAAAACGTTGGTGCCAATGACCATTGGGTTAACAAAATACCCACAAGCAAAATTTCACCTACTCAATACCATCTCAGCAAGTGTCTGGGCAGTGGTTTTAGGTGTTGGGAGTTTTATGGCAGGTGAGCTTTTAATGCGCATTGCTGCTTATTTCTCTGACAATACTTTTTTAGCACCACTGATTTTATTCTCTATCATTGGACTGATCTGGTTTTATTTCCAAACAGCTACGAAAAAGAAAAACTAAAGCAACACTTTTTTAAAGACTTCCTACTAAAAAATCGTAGGAAGTCTATTGTCTTAAAATATCTTATTGCTTAAAACAAGCATCTTTTGCTCAAAACGGTTCATAAACTCATTGTAAACTTTGCGTGAGTGACTGATCGTACAGATTAAACTTTTCATAGAAGGCTCCTCTGTTATAAAATTTTCATTATTGTAATAAAATTTAAAAATATGCTATAATAATATTTCAAAATGAAATATTGGAGGATAAAATGCCAGATATTTTAGCTGTTTTGCATAAAGTTAAAGATATTCTCTCGCAAGAGTTGGGTGAACGCAAAGTATTTGACAAAGATGTGGCGGAAGCGCTTGGTATCAATCAGCTGACGTTAGCGACTATGAAAAACCGTGCCAAAATTCCATATAAAGAGATTCTTGAATTTTGCGCGAAACGTAAAATTTCCATCAATTGGCTTTTATTTGATCAAGTGGTTGAAAGCTTACAAGCTGAGACAGATAAATTTGCGCGTGTTCATTATTTTAGAGATATCTATGCTTCTGCAGGGGGAGGCGCACTCAATGAAGAAGAAGAGGGTGAAATGATGTATCTTGATGATGAGATTGTTCAAAAACTTGGTGGACTTGGAATGATTAAACATATTCAAGCGATCAATGTTTTAGGAGATTCGATGGAACCAACGCTTTACAGTGGTGATGTGGTTTTCATTAACAAAGAATATACCAATGCTCTAAAATCGGGTATCTATGTTGTCTCTACGCCTGTGGGATTGTTTATCAAACGGCTTCAACTACATGCCAATGGCACCGTAGCATTGGTATCGGATAATGAAGCGTATTCTCCTGAGATCATTAATGCAGAAGATGTTCAAGTACTTGGAAAAGTCGTTGGTAAACTCTCTGCAAATATCTAAAATATATCAGTATATCACGGAATTGACATGTATAAAATATCTATTTTTGTCGTGACCAAAAAGCTGCTAATAGAGCACCTGAAATATTTTGCCAGACACTAAAAATAGCTCCAATAAGGGCACTAAGCGGTGTAAAGTATTTTATTGCCAATGCAACAGCTAAGCCAGAGTTTTGCATTCCTACTTCAATTGCAACTGTTTTACAAATGGTGTGATTGTATCCTAACCATTTAGCAACGAAATAACCACTCGCAAGTCCCATACTATTGTGAAGCATAACTCCAAAAACACTCAAAAGTCCTATGGTGGAGATATGCTCTTGATTAATGGAAACGATAATGGCAATAATATAAACAATAGAAAGCATTGAAAAAGTTGCTAAATAGGGTTCATAACGCTTAATAATGTTTTGTAAAAAATAATTGATAATAACCCCTAAAATAACAGGTACGACAACAATTTGTAAAATACTAAGAAGCATCTCATTAGATGGTACGGCAACACTTTGTCCTACGTACAAAAGTGTTAAAAGTGGTGTGACAATAACTGAAAGTAGGGTTGATGTCATTGTCATTGTAATGGAAAGAGCGACATCTCCTTTGGCCAAATAAGTAATGACATTGGACGCTGTTCCTCCCGAGACAGAACCTACAAGTATCATGCCAATGAACAATTCAGTTGAAAAACCTAATATTTTTGAGATCATCAATGCTGAAAGTGGCATAATGAAAAATTGCAACGCAACAGTGACTGCAATCGGTTTAGGTTGTTTAAGAACACGTGTAAAATCTTCCAAACGCAAGGTCACTCCCATAAAAAACATAATTGCAATAAGAAGTGGTGTAATGTATCCCTTAAAAGGAATGAAGAACTGAGGCAGTATATACGCAAAGAACGATAAAAGCAAAACCCATAAAGGGAAGAGGGTATTGATACGACCAATCATTGCAATCCTTGAGTGGAAAGATGGAAAAAATTATAACAAAATGGGGTGCATAGTTCATGGATGAAAAGGAGAATAACAAGTAAAGAGTTTAACTCTTTACTTGTTAAAATTTTTAAAGCTTATCTTTGATCTCAATAGTGATCATTTTATCATTTTGAGTAATGCTATCAAGCACTTTGAAGCTCTCTTTGTCATCTTTGTCAATTGCTCCAAAAACAGTGTGAACGCCATCTAAATGAGGACAATCCACAAAACAGATAAAGAATTGGCTACCGCCTGTATTTGGACCAGCGTGTGCCATTGAAAGAGAACCACGTTTGTGTTTGCTCTTTTGACCTCTGCATTCACATGCAATGTTCCAACCCGGTCCTCCCGTTCCTCTTCCACTTGGACAACCGCCTTGTGCCATAAAGTTTTTGATAACACGGTGGAAGATGAGTCCATCGTAAAATTTATCATTGGCAAGCGTTGCGAAGTTAGCTACCGCAATTGGAGTCTCTTCAGGATTGAGCTTAATAACAATATCGCCTTTTTCCGTTTTGATAATGGCATATTGAAAAGCGCTTAATTGCTCTTTTGTGTAGTCATACGTTTTTAGTTTACTCATGGTTTAAAACCCTTTATGATTAAGTTTAAGGATGGATTATAACAAGCGATTCCTATAAGCTCTATTAATTAGACTTCTTTCTTAATCCATTGAAAAAAGAGTATCGTTTGTAGCACATCACTTTTCAAGGGTTAAGAAAGAAGTCTCCTCATTTTTTAGCAGATGTGTTTAGGTATGTCAGTGCTTTTTTGGGATAGATTGGATTCTCAGGTGGAGGTGAAGAGAGGATGATGTGTTGAAGGACATCCATTTTTTGGCTCTCTTTTGCAAAGTCGACCAAGAGCTTATCGGCTTTAAAAAATTGCAGATACGTTAAGAATGATTTTTCCCAATCCACAGCTTTGTCCATAGTGGCATAAGCATCTTTAAATTCTGCAATATAGATTTTTTTCATTATCGTAGCAATGTTTTGTTTGCAAATAGAGATCTTCATATAAGGTTCAATGTTTTTAAAGATTTTGTCATATGCTTTAGTCTCAATCAGCGCCATTTGTTCGTTATGAAAGAGTTGCTTCATGCGCTCTAGCTCGCTGATAAGCGCATAATGGCTCTGAAGCTGGAATTGATCTTGTGTTTTGACCGCCTCAAAGAGCATATTATGTTCGATTTGGTGCTCTAAAATGAGCAGTGCTTTTGAAACTTCTTTGAGTCTATTTGCTTGGTTTTGGTACGGTCTGAATTGATGCAAAATATCTGCTAAGATAAGGGATTGCTTGTAGTTTTTTTCTTCAAGATATTTGAGTGTTTCTTGCTGCAAACGCTCTCCAACTTGGAGTACTTTTTGATAGAGTGGTGTGGATTCTAAAAAGATATTTTGAGCTACAAGACGAAAGTAAAAGTTAAAATGCTTCTCTTTCACTGCTGTTTCTGCCATGGTAAAGATACCTGAGCGTTTGAGCATATTTTCAATGAGTGGCTTTTTCTCTTCCACGTCCAAAAAGGCGCGCAAACTCTCTTTTGCAGCCTCTTTGTTAAGCAGAGGTTCACGTGCAAGTAAAATCTGTGCTTTTTGGAGATTTTTATTCCAAAGTGCTTCCATTTGTGCAAAGAGTGAGCTTTTTCTAAGCTCTGGTTTGAGATTGATAAGATCGTATGCAGGGGCATAGCTCATACTTCTTATATAGCGTTGTAGCGCCATTAAATCAGGCTGTAGCTCTTCAATTTCTGCAAATTCAATCTTACATTTAGGATGAAATAAAAAAGGCTCAGCAATTTTTTGTGCTTGCTCAATCTCGCCACGTGAAAGCAGATTCATAATGGTCTCTTTTTCTTCCAACCAGTACTCATAAATCTTTTTTGTTTCACGATGGGACATTAAAAAGATATTTTTCTGAAAAATCAGACAGGCTTCTTTAACCTGTTTGAGTTTGATATAAGTAATAAATTGCTCTTCAAACTCACGGTGGTTGTAAAAAAGGAGCTCTCCTGTTTTAAATCCCATGATGAAATACTTTTGTGTGCGCGAAAGCGTGGTCACACCATGGTAAGGGAGTTTAACTTGGTAGAGTGTATCAAGAGTTTTGACGTAAACTGCAAAAAGGATGGACTCTCTTGTTCCAATATAGACAAATTTTTTACTATGGGAAAGCACCATAACCGAAGGCCAAACACTTTGATCAAGAAGCTTTTCTTGGGTCACTTTGCCTTTAAAAAGATCAATTTTGAGAATTTTACCATTGCGGGTGATGGCAAGCAGTGTATTTTCATCCAAAAAAGTCATCATTTCAATGACTGCACTGATCTTTTGTTCAAAAGCAATGCTAAAACTATTCATTTTATAAACAATGAGCTCTCGTGAAAAAGAGGCATAAGCGGCTCGTTGATACTCATCCGAAATGGCTACAGCACTAATGGCATCACTGGTTGTGGGAAGTTCCGCTTGAATCGTGCCATCTTCAGGACTGATGATATAGCTACGTCCACGCTCATTTCCAGTAATGAGATACCGATCATTTTCACTTAGTGCTGCTTTACTAACCATCTCATTTTGATTGTAGCGAAATGAATTGATGGTCAAAAACTTGGATTGTGTGTCGATGACATGCTCTAAACCTTGTTGTGAGAATGCAATATACGCTAGATTTTGCCCTACTGCAAAAGGGCGTTTGTAGTAATCAAAAAGGTTTTGTGTAGCAAGGTTTGAAAGTGGTGTGCTCTTAATAATTTTGAGTTCATTCAGATCAATTGTGTGCAGATGGCACTGATTGTCGATGATATGAAGGGTTGATTCATTGGCGACACTCGCGTAGGAGATCGCAGTATGAAATGCTATCTCTCTTGAACTTGGCAACATAACTCAAAATCCTCTTGTTTGACGATGCATACCATGTAGCGGTTGGGTTCGTATTGACTAATGCGCACTAAAACTTCGAGCATATGTCCTATTGATTTGATAATGCCTTTAAATGTAATATCCCCATCATAAGGCCAGTTGTTTTTGATCTCCTCAATGCTGGTAAAAAGATCCATCTCTTCAAAATCAATCAACTCTTTAAGATGAAGTGTTTGCTGTGTAAGCTTCAGCAGTAAGCTCTCATCAATATGATTGTTGACAATCTCTTCAAAAAGTTTATTGTAGGTTTGAAATGTGAGACCATTATCTATGAGTACTGAAGGAAAGGGAATGTGTTTTAAGAGTTCGTTTTCTTTGACGTTAAGGGCAAGATGCAGATTATCTTGACTTTTTTGCTCATTAAGGTTATGAAGCTCCGTAAAATCTTGGAGAATACCAATAAACTCAATAATTTCACCCTCATTGTCTAAAATGGGTACAATGGTTGTGTATTGATACAGAGGTGTGAAGTTTTTAGTTTGGTTAAGAATGATTCCCTGCCACGTTTTTTTGGCTAAGATTGTTTGCCAAAGGTCTTGATATACAGCTTTACTGGTTGATGGATGACTGATAAAATGGTGTGTTTTTCCTACAATTTCTTCTTTACTGTAGCCTGTCGCTTTACAGAAATTTTCATTGACATCGGTAATGATGCCTTCTTTGTTGGTCATAGAGACAATGGTTGCCTTATCCAAAGCTTCTTTATAGGCTCTTAAAAAAGAGGATTTAAGATCAAGGGACTTGGTCTGCATCTGAGCAAATTTTTTGAGTTTTTCGTTGGCGACTTCTAAATCATGCTTATATTGATTGAGTGCTTTTTCATGATGAATTTGCTCTACGATGGAATGCAGAACATTTAAAATTTGCTTGCTTTGAAGTGGTTTGGTGATAAAATCACTGACCCCTAGGTTAATAAGTTTAACAAGATACTCACTCTCATTGTGTGCAGATGTAACGAGAATAGGCTGTTTAGGATAAAGCTCTTTGATCTTTTCAATCATTTCGATGCCATCCATAATGGGCATACGAATATCGGTAATGACAAGATGATAGTGGTTTTGCGAAAGTTTGAAAAGTCCTTCTTCTCCATTACTCGCCAAGTCGATTTGTGGAAAAATATCACTTAGAAAAAGGCTGATTTCTTCACGTAGGGCAGGGTCATCTTCAACGTATAAAACCTTTAACTCTTTACTCCAAGCGATAAGCTGGTTTACCACATTTTCCATGGCGACTCCCCTTATGGATTTATCCATTTATTATATACTCTTGACGTTGTATTTGTGTTGTTTTTTTTGCTATACTTAGCGAAGTATGTGGCTATTTAGGGCAAATTTACTCATTGAGGAACAAAAGTGCGTGAATCGTTATCTTTACTCCTTGTGGAAGATGATCTCTCTTTAAATGAAGAGTTAGGCATCTTTTTATCTGATTTTTTTGATAAGATTGATTCTGTTGATTCAGCAGAAGATGCTTACGAAAAGTACCTTACTTCCATATATGATTTGGTGATCACCGATATTCAACTTCCGCATCAAAATGGTCTTAGTTTAGTTGAAAAGATCAAGAAAAAAAATCCTTCTCAAATGGTCATTGTTATCTCTGCTTATAAAGAAGTAGATTATTTTCTTAAAAGCATTGATCTTGGCATTTACAGTTTTTTGACCAAACCATTTGATTCACAACTGCTGATTAACACCATGATCAAAGCAACTAATCAATTGCAGCAGCAAAAGGGTAAACCTGATTCTACGATGGTTACATTACATGAAGGGGTAAGTTTTGATTTGAAAACCAAAACCTTAGTTCTTAAGGGTACGCCTCAGGAACTAACTGCTAAAGAAGAGCTATTACTCTTTATTTTAGTCAAAAATGTCAATGCTTTTGTACGTAATGAACAGCTTTGTCAAGCGATTTGGCAGAGTGATGAGGTCAATAACTCAACTCTTCGGGCACTTGTCAAGCGTGTGAGAGACAAGCTTGGGTATGAAGAGTGCATTATCAACCTTAAAAACAGAGGTTATAAGCTTACAGCGCATCCTTCATAGGAAGCTCTAATGGGGCATTAAAAAAGAAGCCTTGTGAGTAATTTACACCCAGTTTTTTAACCATCTCAAACTCCTCTTTGTTTGAGACAAATTCGGCTATAACCTCTAACCCAATTTTTTTTGCCATGGATGCAATAGACTCTACAATGTCTTGGTTTCGAGGATTGGTGTCGATTCCTTTGATGAATTGACCATCAATTTTCAGAAAATCCACACCTAAAGTTTCCAAACGGCTGAAGTTGGAACGATCACTTCCAAAATCATCCAGTGCAAGCAGATAACCCATATCTTTGAGCACATGCAGGTTTTGGAGTGGTTCACGGTTAATATCGCTAATGATAATATCTTCTAAGATTTCAAACGTTACAAGGGAAGGGTCAATTTTATAAAGATTCTGTTTCGTGTATAAAAAGTCAATAAAGGTTTGATTGAGCAGATCTTCATTGGTAATATTGATCGAAAAGGCAACATGTTGTCCTGAGAAAATTTTAAAAGATTTGTTGATGATGGTGCGTGTAAGATTGCTCATAAGTCCGCTGCGTCTAGCAGCTTCTAAAAAATGAGCAGGGGAGATGATCTCGCCATCATCTTCAATGCGTGCCAAACATTCGTATTTGACAATTTCTTCGGTTTCATTATCGATGATAGGTTGAAAGTAGGGAACAACACGATCTTCTTCCAAGGCAATACGAAATTTTTGAATCCATGTGGTTTCAATTTTGGAACGTTTGAGAAAAACATCTTGGGTATTATAGATATTGTATTGATTTGGAACACCTCGCATACGAGCTTCGCGAAGGGCTATACGCGCGTTTGGCAGAAGCGATGCAGGGCTGGCTGCTGTTGCAATACCACAAGAGAGCGTAATGTATACAGGTTTTTCGTCATTTTCTCCAATAGGGGTTTCTTTGAAAAAAGCTTGAATTTGAATAGCCACAAACTCAGGGTTAATAATTTGAGGATCGAAGATAATGACAAATTCATCAGAGTTATAACGATAGAGATGCACCTCTTTAGAGAGATTGTACTGTAGATACTCGCCTACTTTAAAAAGCGCTTCATCGGCAAACTCTGCACCATATGTTTGGTTAATAAAGCTGAAATTATCAATATTATAGAGCATAATTGTCAGAGGATGATCTTGGGTAAAGTTATCTAAAAAATTATAGAGCATCGTGGCATTTTGGAGCTTTGTGACTTTGTCGATAGTTAAAAATTCATGCACGAGTTGCGAATTTTCAGCAAGTTGTTTACTCTGCTCATCAAGTTTTTGTTGTAATTTTGCTTGCATTGAAGCTTTCGTTAAGCGCTCTTTGACTAAAGAAGAGACTTTAAAAAGTGTCTCTAATAGCTGGTCAAAGTCAATGGGTTTGAGGATGTAGCCACTGACATTGTTTCGAATACTTTCTAAAAAAAATTCCGTTTCATTGTGTGCGGAGACTACAATGATAGGTTGTTTTGGGTTAATGGATTGAATATTTTTGATCAAGTCCATACCATTCATGTGTGGCATGTTAAGGTCGGTAATAACGATGTCATACCCATTGGGATGATCTTTATAACATTTAAGCGCTTCGGCTCCGTCACCTGCTTCGTCAATTTCACTGAAAAGATCACGCAAGAGTGCTACAGTGTTTTCACGCAATATCACATCATCTTCAGCGTATAAAACACGTAATTTTGAGGTGATATTCAGAAGATCGGTAAGACTAATTTGCACTGTATTCTCCACGAATTTTGATGATAAATTTTGCACCCGCAGGAGTGTTTTCGACGTATAAAGAACCATGGCAATGCTCTTCAATAATCGTTTTTGACATGTAAAGTCCAAGACCCGTACCGTTTCGCTCCGTTTTGGTCGAAAAATAAGGATCAAAGATTTTGGTGATGATTGCTTCAGGAATACCGCCAGCATTATCCTCAATAGTGATCACAAAAAACGCATTCTCTTCATACGCATACAGCCATATAGTACCATTTTCTAACTTTTTTTCGAGTATGACATCTTGTGCATTTTTTAAAATATTGATGATAACTTGCATCACCTGTGTCTCGTAAGTAACGAGGTCATTTTTGGATGTGTTGTTGACATGTAAAGCAATTTTGTGTACCTCTAAGCTTTTCCCAATGAGATTAACTGCTCGTTCGATGATGATTTTGAGTGAACTTCTCTCTTGCTGTTGTTCAGGTCTAAAAAAGTTTCTAAAATCATCAATCGTCGTGGTAAGGAACTGAATATAGTTGTCTATTTTACCGATGGAGGTTGTCAAAAACACTTCTTGATCCATCCTGCCTTGCTCACTCTCTAAGTCAAATTTTTTAAGACTTTGTTTGAGCTTGACACTGGCGGTTATGGCTGAAATAGAACCAAGAGGTTGTCGCCATTGATGGGCAATCATACTGATCATTTCACCCATTTGTGCCAAACGCGACTGATAGATCATCATTTTTTGAGTTTCCATATTTTCAATGACGCCCTCTTTGATCTTTTTGTCCATAGAGTCGTAAAGTTCTTGAAGCTCTTGGCTCATGGCTGTGAAGTTATCTAAGAGTGTATTAATTTCTAAGATGTTAGAGCGTTCAATGGTTGTGGTTGTGAGTTTATCTTTGAATTTCTTAGTTGCTTCTATAAGCTCATACAGCGGGGAGAGAATTTGGTTTGAAAATTGATTGGCACGGCTAAGGAGCGCAAAAAGAAAAATCAGATAAAAAAGTGCCATAAGCCCCAGTGCCACAAAACCGATAAAATTTGTTTTTGCTTTGAGTTTTGTGCTGTTGGCAAGCAAGGAGTCTTGATCGAGTAAAAGAACAAATTTCCAGCGTGTCTGAGGAATACTATGTTGTGTGATGAGAAAATCAACCGTATCACCATGAAATTCTGACATGCCATTGTTCTCTTGTAAAATACGGCTCAGTGACATTGCCAGTAGGTTGGTTTTATTGGTGAACAGATTGAAGTCTTGTGGTTTGCTCATCGTTGTTTCAATAGGGGCATTATAACGATGGGATGTTAACTCTTGAATGCCTAGATATGCTTCTAATGCTTTACTCATTCCAAGGATGTTTCCCTTTTCATCCACAAGCATTGCCATAGAGGTATATGGAAGTTGGATGGAGAGAATGTTTGTGATGAGTTGATCGATGGTAACATCAATGCCTACTACGCCCTCTAAAAAATCTTCTTTATACACAGGGGCAATAGCACTAATCATCCAGCCAAGTCCCGCAGGATCTAAATAGGCATCTGTCCAGACCACTTTTTTCAAAGGATTATGGGCTTGATCTGCAAGGTAGTAAAAATTAAATGTTGGAATGTTGATGTCATGCGCATACTGATTTAAGGCATCGGGCATAAAAGGGCAGAGGCGGTTCATGGAGTCGTGCGAATTAAAATAGACTTGTGCAATGTTGGCATTGGTATTTAAAACCGCATTGTAAAAAGAGTCCAGTTTTTCGGTTGCAATAGCTTTTTCAAGGCGGTATGGCATCTGCTTGTTAACATTGGAGAAAAAGAGCGTGCAGGAGTCTTCGCGCTTTTGAATGTTACTGATAACACCAGTGCCACTCAGTGAATAGGCACTATCTTTGAGATTGATTTGCGAAGGAGTGTAAGAGGCAAAAAAGTTTTCATGTTCTTTTTGAAAGAGAGAAGTAATGTCTGAGATCGTTTTAAATTCATTATTGATGATGGTCGCTGAGCGTTTACTGATCTCTTTAATATGCACTTTACTCTCTTCAATGAGGGCATTTTTGGTGGTTTCATTTACATAGGCATTGCTCCAAAAGTAAGCACCCAGTAACATTGCTTCGATAAGAAACAACGGATAAATAATAGACTTGATGTACTCTTTTTTAATGAGCTTGGAAAGTGTGTTTTGAATCATGAAAGATTAACCTTCTTTGAGTTTAAGCGTAAATTTTGCACCTGTTGCAGTGTTTGAAGCTAAAATTTCGCCACCACAGTGTTCTTCAATAATGGTCTTGGACATATAAAGCCCCAATCCTGTACCATTTTTTTCGCTTTTTGTTGAGAAATAAGGCTCAAAAATATGCGGTAAAACATGCTTTGGTATGCCTCCCGCATTGTCTTCAATACTGATGGTTTGCCAATGCTCTTCCTCTTCAATGGTAATGATAATCTGCGCATTGTGTATTTCACGCTCTTTGATAACATCTTCTGCATTTTTGAGAATATTGAGGATGACTTGAGTGACTTCATTAGCATAAGTAAAAATTTCGCGTGTTGCGTGTGTTTCAATTTTAATGGTAATCCCGTTGATTTCTAAAGCTTTACCGATAATTTCAAGGGTTCGATTAACCAGTTGGGAGAGCGTAACACTCTCTTTTTGCTTGTTGGGTTTAAAGAAGTTACGAAAATCATCAATGGTATGGGTCAGGAATTGAACGTACGATTCGATTTTACTCATTGCTTCACTGATAAAGCGTTTGCTCTCTTCTTGCCCTTCAGGTGTTGAATAGTCAAAACGGTTCAGTGTGGTTTTGAGTTTAATAGAAGCAGAAACGGCTGAGATAGAGCCTAAAGGCTGACGCCATTGGTGGGCAATCATGCTGATCATTTCGCCCATTTGTGCCAGACGTGATTGTTGCAAGATATGCTGATCTTTCTCTCTGTTTTTAGAGACTTCTTCGTCAATACGGCGCTCTAAAGTTTGGTTGATTTCGATGAGTTCAAGATGGTTTTTGCAGGCATGTACGGCATTTTCAAGCTTCGATGCAAAAGAAGAGATAATGGCTTTAATCAGCTCTAACTCTTCATGTGTCGCTTGAAATACAAAGACGATCCAGTCTTCTCCAATTTTTATATGTAAAAGGTGTTTGTCACTCTTCTCATCATAGGTGATTGCTTCATTTTGCATGGAAGAAGTAGGGATGCAAAAAAGCTCTTGAAAGGCTTTTTTGCCATGCAAACAGAGCTGTTTATAACTGTGAGTGTGTTTGTCATATTCCCAATAAATAGAAGCCAGCGTACCTGTTTTACGCGAAAAAACTTTTAAAAAGTGCTTGACCATCTCTTCAAGTTGGAGTGATGTACCGATAGCGCTAACGCACTCAAAAGTAATGAGAAGTTGTTCGTTGAGTTGTTGCATCAAAGACCCCCTCGACACAGAGTAAATAAAGAATAACGCGAATGATTAATGAAGGGTAAGATACCATAAAGATACTGATATACGCAAGGCATAGAAGTTTTTTAGAGTGTACCAACAACGCAGGTGTTATTGTAAAATTCAATACCCTCTTGGTTGGCGTTGGCGATTTCTCCAAGGCTTAACATTCCCCAAACAACAGTCTTAGGAGGGTAGGCATTGGTTATGGCTTGAATCTCGTGTTTAAATAATCTATCTAACAAGAAGAAACGTGAAATGCAATCAATCAATAATGCCGATTGGATGGTTTCTCCTTCCATATCGGCACGTGAAATTTGAGCCGCTTCTTTGGCCGCTTCAATAAGTTCATCATTTTCGCTTTTGAGAATGGATAACACAGAGTTCTCATCCAGCTTTCCAACTAAGACAATATTGGAGCCATTGGTTGTGACAGGTTCTCTGACTAAAAAATCTTTGTTATAACGTACAATGCCGAGCGGATAGCGTTGGGAAATTTTAAAAAACGGCGTACTTTCAAAGCGCAAATCGCTGTCTTTTTCGATAGCTTCTTTATATACACCAAAGGCATCATGATAGTTGATCTTTTCTAAACAATTTCCTTGGCATGAAGTGGCTATAAAAGGACCTACGAGAGGTTTCCATCCATGTTTTACCCCTAATCCTATAGGGCTAACAGATGTGACGATAATGGCAGCATTCATGTAAAAACGATACATATCCAAAATCACGGGTTCTTGAATGAGGTTTGTTTTGCCAGCTCCTCCGCCGATAAGCTTTGTTTTTTCGGGTAAAAGTGAGTAAAACTCTTCTAAAAAATCATCAATCTGCGTTGAAAAGCCATCGACGATTGTTAAAATAGAGTTGATCTCTTGAGTGGGATGAAATTGGTGTGGTGTATCCATATCAATAATATGCATCGTAGATGTAGGGTTTAGTTTTGCAGCAATGATACCCTTTTTATAGGTTTTACCTTTAAAAATAATCCTTGGAAAAATAGCACCACACACGTTTACATCGTCTCGTTTAGGTATCTCTAAAAAAGGGGTTTCTTCGGCAATCAGCAGGAGGTAGGAAGCACCTTTTTTAAGCTTTATTTGTAAATCATCTGTGTGCTTAAAAAAAGAGATACGTTCAAACATCGCTTTCTCCCAAATTTTTCTTGGGCATATTTTATAGTATAAGTGTGATAAACGCGTTGCAAAATAGACGTTTAAATTTTTGTGAGTACCTCACAGGTAGCATGAGACGCTTGTATCAGCACATCAGGTGTAAGGCAGAGTTGAATACCACGAAGACCTGCACTTACGTAAACTTTTTCATGCTCTTTGATG
Organism: Pseudomonadota bacterium; assembly: GCA_017860615.1. Taxonomy (GTDB): domain Bacteria; phylum Campylobacterota; class Campylobacteria; order Campylobacterales; family Sulfurospirillaceae; genus Sulfurospirillum. The sequence continues at coordinate 41,172 of JAGDMU010000001.1, forward strand.
GAAGCATCGATAAATGTAGGATAAATTTTTTTCATCGCAAGCGGTGAACAACCCCCTCGAATGTAACCCGTAAGCCCTAAGAGTTCCTTAACCGCAACCAATTCACAACGTTTGACTTTGGCAATACGAGCCAGTGCTTTAAGGTCGATTTCTGCTGCCGCTGGAATACATGCAACCACAATATGTTTGGCATCATCCCTTGCTACCAGTGTTTTAAAGACACATGATGCATCAACCCCAAGAGATTTGGCAGCGTGGATAGCACTAAGATCATCTTCATCAACTTCATACGATGTCATTTCATAAGAGAGTTTGAGCGTGTCCAAAAAACGCGCAGCATTGGTCTTTTTAAGGCTCATTTTTCGACCTTTTTGTAAGTGGTTTTGATACCTAAAAGGTTGTTTTCAATGGTTTTGTCATCTTTGATATAAAACATAATGCCAGTGTTGGTTGCTGGATCTATGACATTCACTTTCGTGTCATCAATATCATACTTCACAATCGTTGAAAGGTTGTTCGCTTGAAATTTATCTTTAGCAAACTCAATATCACCCACAGGTAAAAAGATATTTTTACCCTGAGGTCGCCATTTTCCGATGAGAGGATTAGGCGTTTCATGCAATGCGATTGCTACCACAACAGCACTAATAAGAATCACAGCCATACCTATAAGGATTTTTGGGTGATGTTTTGGATTCCAATCGCGCTCTTTCATGCATTGGCGCATTCTTTCTAAAACAGATTCTCTTGAAGCATTGTTTTTAGGAGTTGTTTGTGATTCTTCATGGGTATTGAGATGGTCGATAAAGTGCTCTTCCATTTCTAGTTGACGAAAAAATTCATCTTCATCTTCTTGATTTAAAGGGTCTTTGAGGACTTTTTTTTTGTTTTTAAGCAGTTTGTCTGGATCCATATAATCAAGTGTCTCATCGGGTTTAATTTCAAAAAATTTCATAAATTTAGAAAACATAGTCTGCCTTGTGTCATAAGTTCTAATCTTAAAAATTATAGCATTTGAAACTTTTAATGACGATGAGAAGGGCTAAAAGTGCTTATATGCCAGACAAAATAGTAAGATTATTTCAAAGTGCTATAATGATGATACTGTAATACACTAGAATAAGGGATTGAATGCTTCAAAACGAGTTAGCTAAAAAAAAGAGCAGAGCGAATACAATGCGCTCGACCCGCTCAAAAACAACGGCAAAAAAGACAACTCCCAAACCCAAGAGTGGAGGTTCAAAAAGCCCTAAGCACCGATCATTGCTCTTAAATCTCTTAGCAAGCTGTGTGGTTCTTTTCTTTGTAGGTTTTGGTATCAAATATGCAATTGACCATACGATCAACTATAACCCTCTTTTAGGTAAATGGAGAGCACAAACGGTTTTGGGTATTATGGAAATAGAGTTTGACCGTGCTTCCATGTCCTCTTTTGGTACTAAAAACCCTGTTACGTACGATGTTTCAGAAAATAAAGTCATCGTCATGGACGATACCATCAAAGTCGGCAGCACGTACAAAATCGTTGATGAAAACACTATTTCTTCCGAAGCTGGTGGTTTTAAAACGGTTTACAAACGAGTCAAGTAAATAACTCTATAGACGCAATTAAGAAAAGTAAGGTATTTGAAATGCATCATAAAGAACATAAGACGCTTGATTTATTAGGACAATTTTCCCAAAAAAATCAAAAAATGAACCATGTAACAGAAGATAAAGAGAAGATTTTATTTATGGAATTAGGGCAATTGATCTCATCAGCAGATAAAAGAGGAAGTGATAGTAATGCTACGTTTGGAATACCACATTTTATTTGGTATCTTGTTATGGCAGGTATGTTTTTTTATCTCATCAAAGAAATCTTTTTTCTAAATCAAATAAATGACGTATCAGGTGTTGTATCAACCATCCATAAAGGTGTCACCGAAGGAACACATAAAGTTGCTGAAGAGATGGAAGAAATAAAAAGTACAGCCCATAAAGCTTTAGAAAATGCTAAAAAAGAATAAAAATAAATAGAGTGTGAATTGGAAAGACACACTAAATGGCTGAGAATCTTTTGATATCGACATTTACAATAATGTACTAATAATATAGGTAGAGAATCCAAACACACTATAGTCTTGTTCAATGTGAGAAAGAAACACAAAAAGGAATTGATAAAATTTGAAAGTATAAAATATGGATTTGAAGGATTTGAAAGAAAATATATGGTTGCGGGAGCCGGACTTGAACCAGCGACCTTCGGGTTATGAGCCCGACGAGCTACCAACTGCTCTATCCCGCGACGGAAGATGTAAAAGGTGGATGGGGTAAAGGGATTCGAACCCCTGAATGACTGGACCAAAACCAGTTGCCTTACCGCTTGGCTATACCCCAATGCCTTTAACGAGGTGAAATTATAGTCACTTTTAATTTGTTTGTCAAGGGGAATTTACTATAATCGATTAAATTTATTTTTGGAGCGAAAATGCCTATTCAAAGAGTCAAACAAGCGATAGAAGATATTAAGCATGGCAAGATGGTAATGATGGTTGATGATGAGGATCGAGAGAACGAGGGAGACCTTGTTTATGCTGCAACATTCTCTACTCCTGAAAAGGTTAATTTTATGGCTTCAGAAGCCAAAGGTTTGATTTGTGTTTCACTTAATGAAGAGATCGCGAGACGTCTTGATCTGACACCTATGGTGAAAAACAATGACTCTCAACATGAAACAGCATTTACCGTTTCAGTTGATGCACGTGTTTGCGCTACAGGTATTTCAGCATATGAGCGTGATATTACCATCAAAATTCTCGCTGACTCTCTAAGCCGCCCATCAGAACTTGTAAAACCAGGTCATATCTTCCCTCTAATAGCCCGTAAAGGCGGAACACTGGTTCGTACAGGACATACAGAGGGTTCCGTTGACCTTTGCCGTTTAGCAGGCCTTTGTGAAGTTTCTGTGATCTGTGAAGTGATGAAAGAAGATGGACACATGGCACGCCGTGATGATCTTGACCTTTTTTGTAAAAAACATGATATTAATATAGTATACATCTCAGACATCGTAGCGTATCGTATGCAGTCTGAGTCATTGGTGCGCGAAGTAGCTTCGGGTCTTGTAGAATTTTTTGGCACAGAAGCGCGTAAGATTGACATGGTCGACCATGAAGGAAATCACCACATTGTTTACGCATTTGGTGAAATCGGTAAAACCAGTGCAGTGAAGTTTCACCACATTTTACCCGACAATGAGCTTTTAGCCAATGAGAAAAAATTTCAAGGTGTCTTAAAAGCGATTGAGTATCTTAAACAAAACAACGGCATTTTTGTCTTTATCGACAATGAATATACCACCAATCAAGAACTGAGAGAGTTTGGTATTGGTGCGCAAATCCTCAAAAAACTGGGCATTGAGAACATCAACTTGCTTTCAACAACTAAGCGCAAAGACTATGTGGGCTTGTCAGGTTTTGGACTTAATATTCACCAAGAGATTGTATTGTAAATATTCATATGGAAAAGGGTGTGCATGGATTTTTTCTTACTCTCCGCACTGGTACTTTTAGCAGTAACCGCGATTATGGTGACTATCTCCAAGCACATGGGGCTTGGCTCTATTTTGGGACTGCTTATTGCGGGTATCATTGTAGGTCCTAACACCCCTGGTCCTATTGTTACCAGTGAAGTTGAAACGTTACGCCATTTCACTGAATTTGGTGTTGTACTGTTGTTATTTATTATCGGCCTTGAGATGCAACCTTCCAAACTTTGGTCGATGCGAAAAGAGGTTTTTGGATTAGGTTCTCTTCAAGTCATTGCTTCGGGTGTTGTCCTTGGTTTTTACATGAATTTTTTTGTAGAGAGCCTAGGTGTGGCAATGCTCATAGGCTTTACACTGGCGCTTTCTTCCACAGCCCTTGTAATGCAACTGTTACAAGAAAAGGGAAAACTCAATACCGAACATGGTAAAAATGCTTTTGCCATTTTACTGCTTCAAGACTTAGCGGTTGTGCCTCTTTTAGCCGTTCTCCCTTGGCTCTCAACCCAAGAACAAAGCACAGATGTTTCTTGGATTGAGTCCTTGATAACGGTTGTTGCCATGTTTGCACTTTTAATTGCATTTGGTCGTTATATCATTCCAAAAGCGCTTGATAAAGTGGCTAAACAGCGCAATAAAGATGCCTTTTTACTTCTAACACTGCTCAGTGTTGTGCTATCTGCTTATCTGATGGATCATGCAGGGCTTTCGATGGCTCTGGGTGCTTTTTTAATGGGTATGTTTCTCTCCACTTCGCGTTATAGCTTCCAGATAGAGTCCAGCCTTGAACCTTTTAAAGGTATCTTGATGAGCCTTTTCTTTATTGCGGTTGGTATGTCGATTGATTTTAATGCCATTTTCAAAAATCCTTGGATTTTTAGTACGCATATTGTTGTGATTTTAGTGCTAAAAGCGTTGGTTGTATTTGTGTTAGTTCTTCTCTTTGGGGGCAATAAAAGCGGTGCGATCAAATTGGCGTTTTTACTCAATCAAAGTGGTGAGTTTGGTTTTGTGCTCTTTGGTGCGGCAAAAGCCCTTGGCATCATCGATGATAATCTCTTTGTTGTGGGTATCGGAGTGATCTCCATTAGTATGCTTGTAACCCCTGTACTCTACAGTTTTGGCTGTACTATTGCGAACAAACTTGCCAATCTCTCTCAATTTTCTTACTTCAATACAGAAAATGCGAGTATGGAGCAAAAGGTTGTGGTTGCAGGCTATGGAAGTACGGGAAAAGTCATTGCTAAGATGCTCAAAAACAGTGCGATTCCTTTTATGGTTTTTGATATTAACACCAACGAAGTAGCCCATGGTCGCAAAGAAGGTTTACCCGTCTTTTTTGGCGATATCACCGATATGAAACTACTCAGTACCATTAAGCTTGATCAAGCTTCAATGGTCATTGTCTCAATCGACCATAGTCTGAATGCCATTAAAGTGGTTAAACATATCAAAGAAAACTATCCTCACATCAAGATTTTGGCACGTGCCTTAGATATCAAAGCGATGGATAAAATGCTCTATGCAGGAGCGAGTTGGGTCATCGCAGAAACGTTGGAAAGTAGTATTCGTACAGGTGAAGAGGCACTGAGTCAAATGGGTGTGCCCATGGATGAAATTGCGACATTGCTTGAAGCTTTGCGTAAAAATGAGTATGAACTCATCCGTGAAATGACCAAGGAGTGAAAATGAGTCGATTATCGATTGTGTTAAGTACACTTATCGGCGCATGTATGTTAGTTGGCTGTGCGTCATCTGTACCACAAGAAAAACCTGTCGAGGCGAATAGTGTGGAAGCGGTATCTGAAGTTGTTGTGCCAGCAACAAGGATACAAGAAGTCTATTGGAAACTTATTGGCGTGTCTGGGAAAGCGGTGATTGAAGATGCGAATGGACGCGAAGCCTACATTATTTTAAGAATTGAAGATCGCCGCTTACAAGGCTTTGGCGGGTGTAACATCTTGCTGGGAAGTTATGAATTAAATGAAGCAACTCATAAAGTGAAATTTTCACGTGTTGCTTCAACGATGATGGCGTGCCCAAGGCTACGCGATGAGTCAGAATTTTTCAAAGCTTTGGAAAAAGTCGAAGAGTACAGCATCGAAGAGGGTGTTTTATTACTGCAAAAAGAAGGAAAAACCGTAGCAACATTTGAGGCGGTATATCAGCCTTAAGTTGCGACTTTTTGAGTGCAAAAAGCCTTTCGTATCTCAAGAAGCGTTTTGGTGTGTTCGCCTAACTCCTCAAGCTCATGTTGCGTCTCCAATGCATTGTATTCTGCAAGAAACAGTAGGTCTTCTATCAGTTTTTGAAGCGTTTGAATCTCCTCTAATTGTGTTTCCAAAATCGTTTTATACTCTTGCTCTGAGCGCTCTTTTCGCAGGGCTATCTCGATTTCTCCACGCATAATGGTCAGAGGCGTGCGTAGTTCATGCGACGCATGGGTGTTAAACTCTTTGACACCATGAAACGCTTTTTCAAGGCGGTCAAGCATTTCATTAAAGGCAATGGCGAGGTGATTGATCTCATCATTGTAAGGACGTTGCTGTATGCGAAGTGAGAGGTTTTTAGGCGTAATGGTTTTAATCTCTTTGAGCATACTTTGAATGGGTTGAAAGTATTTTGTGACCAAAACATAGCCGCCAATACTGGATAACAGCAAGATAAAAGGGGTTAATATCCACATTCTCGATAAAAAATGTTCAACCATTTCATGCGTTTGGTGTGTTTCATAAAATTTTTCATTGAGGTGGTGCTCTATATTGAGGGAAAGTGCGTAGTTGAAACTCGCTAAAATAAGTGCTTGAATGAGCAAAAACCACAGCAATAATTTAATCTTAATCTGCATGATCGCCCTTTGTTAATGTCACGATTACTACTTCGCTGGGAGCATTAAAACGAAAGTCAAAACCCCAACTGCCATACCCTGTGGTGACAAAGATTTGCGTTTTGCCTTGTCGGTGTAAGCCTTTTATATAAGGCTGAAAAAGCCGTACGATGTAGCCAAAAGGGTAAATCTGCCCACCATGGGTATGGCCACTTAGTTGTAGATCAACCGAAAACTGTTGTGCAAAACGAATATCTTTGGGTTGGTGCGCGAGTAAGATGGACGGCAGTTTTGTGTTCAGTTGTGCAAAAAGCTCTTTTTCGTGACGCTTGATGCCAAAATACCTGCTAAACGCATCGCTAAGACCGATGAGTTGAAGCGACTCATCGCCTCGATTGAGCGTGATGATACGGTTATCTAAGAGGGTAAAGCCAAGTTTTGAAACCTCAGACGTAAGCTGTTTTCGTGTATAAGCAAGGTCATGGTTGCCGCTGACAAAATAGACAGGATGCTTGATGCGACTGAGTATTTCAAGGGGTTCTTTGATGTATTTAGCTCTTGCATCGAAAAGATCCCCCGTAAGAGCGACCATATCGATGTCACGTTCATTGATCTTTGTTACCAAGTTTTCAAGCGCATGTAAGGGCGTTTTAGCGTTTACATGTAAATCACTGAGATGTACAATGGTAAAGTTTTCAAAAGAGGTTGGCAGGTTTTTGATGCCAATCCTCAGACTTTTGAAATTCAGCCTCACATACGCTTTTTCAAACATCATTGACTCTTTTATTTTTTTGCTAAAGCTAGGTCGTAAGAGATGGCAACTTCATCACGTACACTTAAAAAAAGTAAGGTTGGTGGCTCGATGCCAAAGTCTGTCATTTTGATGCTAAAGCCACCTTTGAGTTTTAGAAGATCGTTTTGCTCTGTAATATCAGCTTTTGTGTCAATCTCTTTGATCTGTTTGTTGAGGGAGAGTACGCCTAGAAGATGGTAGCCATCCGCCTCTTTTTTGACCTCTTTCAGCGTAAACGTCGTGATGGGATGTTCTTTTACATGTAACGTTTCGTGCATGTGTTCATCACGCTTTTCATTCTCGCTTTTAAGGTTTATAAGCTCCATTGAGATATCACCCTTAAGCGATTCTAGCGTTTCGTTCATAGTGAGTTTGGTTGTAATGTGGCTGCATTTTGGTGCAATGTTGCTGTCGCCTAAAATCTCTGTTTGGGCCCCAATAAAACCCTCTTTATAATTAACCTCACGAGCGAAAGAGGCACTGGTAAGAAGGGAGGTTGCAAGAACGGCTAACGCGATTTTACTGAACATTGTTGATCCTTTTTTGAGAAGTTTGATAAATAAAACTATAAAATTCGGTACATAAAAGCACACAAATCATCATAACACCCACATAGGTGTAGCCTCCTAGCGCACTCATAAGTCCGCCACCACCTGCGATCCAGCCTGTAAAGACCATAATCATGCCAAGCAATCTAAGATTGCCTAGTTTTGAGAGTCGTTTCATAATGATAAAGTTGTAGTATGAGATGACAAAAGGGTAAATCATACTTAAAAGCACTGCTTCACGCGCGGCGTAGAGCATGTAACTGAGTGCAAATAAAAGAGCGATGATAAACGAGTGATGCTCCCTAAGTGTGTCACGAACCAGATACGCCACCCCCATTCCCACGAGGTGAAACATCAAAATGATGTGCCATGTCTCCGCCCTCCAAATAGAGATGTCAGAACTTCGTGACAGTGTTTCAAAAAGATTGGCATCTAAAAATGCCCAAACCGCCATCGCTAAAACTGCATAGATACTCAGGCTTTCAGGCTCAATTTCTACGTCAAGATTTGGCAAACGGTGGATAAAAAAGCTACATGTAAACGCAATAAGTGAGAGTGCAATGGCAAGATTGCCCCGCAAAATGGGATCATACGTAAAGAGTGCCGTAGCAAGGGCATAGGTAACCCCAAGGGCTATGGCGATTTCTGTGTAGCGACCTTTGGTAAATTTAATGAGCAGTGGTGCGCTCATGCCAAGGCTGATGCCAAGAGCGCCCAAAACCACAAGGTTCAAAGAGGGGTAAAAGAGCGAACAGAGTGCTTGAAGCCCTACAAAAAAGATGATCTTTTTCTGATCGGTATTCAGCCAGCCAAATGAACGATACACCAGTAAACTTCCCAGAATGCCACCGAGTGGAAGGGTAAAGAAGGCGTGGATGTCTGAGTGAAACACTTCAATAATTCCTGTTTGTGCGATGAGCAAATAGTAACAAAACTCACTCGCGACAAAGAGTGTAAAAAGGGCATTAAACATAAAGCCTCCTTTCAAATTTTGATGCAAACATAACATAAACAGATGCAAAGACGAGGTCATACACAGCGATGAGCATCGCTTCAATGCCCAATTGATGGGAAAGATAAAGCGATAAAAACATAGCTGAAACGGCGATGCGGTTAAATGCGCTTATTTTGGCGAGGATGAGCGCATTGGAGGGTTGTAGCAAACCAAAGAGGTGAATGATGCCCGTTGTTGTCATAAATGCAAAGACGATGTACTCGTACTTTCCTTCAAATCCAAATCCCAAAAGTGGGTAAAGTGTTGCGGCAAAAACAAATAAAAAGATACCACCAAGAGCATCAGAAAGAAAGCCCGTAAGATGGTAGAGTCTTAGCGCATCAAGTTTTTCCACACCAAGCCCTAACTGCGGATAGAAAAAGCCGATGGTCACGAGAATGATGAACAAACCACACAGCATTCGAATCGTCCACAAAAGGTTGATGTCCGCTTGCATAAAGCCCGCTTCCATCATGCCAGCTATAGAAAGCGCAATGAGCATGAGCGTAAAGCCTAGTGTGTAAAAGAAGCTAAAAGCTTTTTGGTTGAGCTTTGTAAGATACGGTGAAACAACAGCCATTGCCATAAAAAAGATGTTAACACCCATCGCGATGTGTGCGTGTGCCACAACAAGGTCATTGCGGTGAAATAGCCAGCGAATGGAAGGGATAAACAAAATATTTCCCTCGATGTCCACAAATAAAAATGAATAGACAGCGATGATGAGGAAAGGATTGTTTTTAAACGTGATCTTCGCATCACTGAGCCATTTAATCAAAAGAGGCACATAACAAAGGGTAAGGTACTGGAAAAACCACTCTTGGTTGTAGCTAAGATCATCTATAAAAATGCGGTGTGCAACCGAAGCGATGTACCCCACAAGAGGGATAATCCACATAGCAAGGTACTTCGCCACAAACGTCTCTTTGGCATGGAGTTTGATAAGCAGGTAAAAGAGTGGAATAAGCGTATAACTCATACCCAGTGTATTGTCTCCATGCGGTCCTACGATGGTTTTTTCCACTTGTCCGATAACGGGGTTCATAAGTACCAAAAGCGCGATAGGCGAAGCGATGACAAGGTATAAAGAGACTTTGATCCAGAGCGGAATGACCTTGTACTCTTTGATGTAGTCATACAGCGCTAAGATGTAAAAAACACCTGAAAAGGCGAGAATGAAGTTGAGTTCATACGCAAAGTCATAAAAGACTAGCCCACGGTGAACGCCCATCAAAAGGCTAATGGTCATAAAGACTAAAAAGATGCACCAGAGCGTAAAGTAGGTTTTTAGTTTTTCAAGCCCTTTTTCGCTGTGGATGTTCTCTTTTTCCATCAAAACAAACGGTAAAAAAGAGAGCATTAACGGCACAAAGCCATAGAGCATCAACGAGACATGCACACTTCTAGCATTGACCGCTGAGAGTGTAGAGGAGGGCAGAAAGTGTCCCAAAAGATTGAGCGAATACTCGAACCCAAATGCCAAGCCAAGCACTAAAAAGAGTGCGCTTATCGCAAAAGCTTTTTGTATAAAACTAGAGAATTTTTCCATCTTTTACCTCGATAATTTTGTCTGCATACTCGGACACCTTTCGGTCATGTGTCGCGATGATAATGGTTGTGCCACTTTTGGAGAGCGTTTTGAAAAGCTCATAGATATTTTGCGAATTGTGTGAGTCTAGGTTACCTGTTGGCTCATCGGCGAAGAGAATTTTGGGTGAGTTCACCAATGCCCTGACAATGGCGGCACGTTGGCGTTGACCGCCAGAAATCTCATCGGGGTATTTGTCTTTGATGGCTTCGATGCCACATTGTTTAAAGAGTGTGTCGATGTAGGTGCTTTTTTTGTTAATGGCAGCAAGCTTGATGTTCTCTAAAATCGTTAAATATCCGATGAGGTAGTGAAACTGGAAGATAAACCCCACCTCTTTTTGACGAAACGCATCGATGTCTTTGATAAGTGTGTACGCCTTGCCCTCGAAAAAGAGTTCGCCATGACTTGGGCGTAACAGTGAAGAAAGGATAGAGAGTAGGGTGGATTTACCACTGCCACTTTCTCCCACAATAGCGATAAAGTCGCCACGTCTGGCTTCAAAGTTGACGTTATCTAGGGCTAGGTCATTTTTGTAGTAGTGTGTAATGCCGCCAGCTTGAAGTATCATAGCGCACCCCTTTGAATAAGGATGATCGGGTCGATCTTTGATGCGCTATACGCTGGAAGAAGTGCGCCTAAAAGTGCCATAAATAGAGAGAAGCAAAAAACAGAAATGATAGTTTCTAAACTCAGCTCTCCATTCACATAGCCTTGAAACTTCTCGATGTGTGCGATCATAAACAGAAGCGCTTTAGAGAAGAGCAGTGCTGAGATAAAGCCAACGCACGTGATAACAAACGTCTCACCAACGACCATCGTTATGATGAAATTCGACGATTTACCAATGGCTCTTAAAATGCCAAACTCGCTTCTTCGCTCATTGATCGTAATGCTAATGAGGCTCGCAATCCCAAGCAGTCCCATCAAAAAAGCCACGGCACTAATGACATTGGATGAGGTTTCGATGATCTTGAATTGATTGTAATTGTCCACAAACTCATGCGTGGTTTTGGCTTCAATGTCTAAGCTTAACGCGTTGATGTTTTCAATAAGTGTGTTGGCTTCATGTCCTCGCTCCATACTCACAAGCAAGATAGACGCTTCTTTGTTAAAGATGGCACTCGCATCCTCACGGTTTAAAACAGCACCACCGTCTTCAAAGCCCACGCCGTTTTCAAAGATGCCTGAAACGCTGAACGTTTTGTTTGAAATAGAGACAAATTTGGGTGCATGAAGTCTTGCATTGATATTTTTACCAAGAATGACTTCGCCCTTTTTTGGGTAAGCTCCTTCAGTAAGAGTGTAGGTTTTAAAGCGGTTTTCACTGACACCATAGATCGCTGCGATGGGTAGGTCGTTAATCGGGGAAGCCCCTAAAATGAGCGCATAGACCTCTTTAACCCCTGAGATAGTTTTGATTTTATCTGCGAGTGAGACGTTGACATCGCTGAAAAAGGTATCGGCGATTTTGGCTTGTGTGACGATGATGTCACCCTCGGTTTTAAGCATCGTGGAGTACATACCGATGATGCCCCGTGAAATCGACGTTATCATAAAGATAGCCGTGATAGCAACGGTGATGCTTGTGTAAATAAGAAATGTTTTAAAGCGATTACGATTCAGCGCTTTGAAAAAAAGTCCAATCAAGAAAATTCCTTGCGAGTAATAATTTAATGACAATTTTAGAAAACAAAGATGAACTGAGTATGAATTTTGTTTACATGTAAAACATTTGAAAGCAAGATTGACGTACAATGAGATGATAATCACGCACGAAGGCGCGCCATGAAAATAATAGTTTTAGACACCGAAACCACAGGCATGATGGAAAAAGACCGCATCTGTCAGCTGAGTTACTTAGTGTTAAACGAAGAGTTTGAGATTGAGGAGATTCATAACGATCTGTGTATGCCGCCACTTCCTATCGCATTTGAGGCAATGGCGATTCACCACATCACCCCTGAAATGGTTGAAGGTGAACCAAGTTGCGTGCAAACCAAAGCCTATAAAAGGCTGTGCGAGCTCAACATACCGACCAACATCCTTGTCATTCAAAATGCCGCGTTTGACCTTGGAATGCTTGCCAAAGAGGGCTTTACCTCGCAGATGAATCTCATCGACACCTTTCGCATTTTACGCGCCTACTATCCTCTTGATGGCTCTTCCTTTAGTTTGCAATACAAACGCTACCAATGGGGACTTTACAAAGAAGAAGAGGGTGTAGCTAAAAAGCTTGGCATCACCATCAACGCGCATGATGCACTAAGCGATGTCATCGTGCTTAAACACCTCTTTGAAAGGCTCTGCGAAGAGCACTCCATGCCAAAGATGATACTCTTGTGCTCCGAGCCCATCGTGCTAAGTCACATTCCTTACGGAAAAAACAAAGGCAAAAAGTTTGTCGATGTTGCCCACACGGATCGCCAAGACCTCCACTATATGCTAAACGCCAACGGACTAGATGCAGATGTAAAAGCCTCCATACTCCACGCCCTCGAAGCCACCAAAGAGAACGTCACTTTGACTATCGGCTTTGGCAAATACGCAGGCAAAACACCTCTTGAGGTTTTAGAAATAGATCGTAATTATCTTTTATGGATGGTCAATAAGATGGATAACCTCAATGCTGAGTTAAAAGAGGCAATAGAGAAGGTTTTGGTTTCGTATCCGTAGGTTTATATGTAAAGCTATTTTGCAATTAAATATAGTTGGAGTATTAGAGTTTAAAGTTTAGCCAGACTCTTTTTTTCTCTGGCTTGAATGATTGAAAAATAAAAATAGTGGAATGGATTTGTTATGACGGTAACCTATGAAGAACTTTCAAAATTAAAATATTTTAGTTTTACAAAAGAAGATTTGAGAGATAGATTTGTTCCTTTGTTTGTTATTTATGATGATGAATGGAAAATGTATGCTAATACAGAAAAAGGGTTAATCCCTCTAAAAGTTGTAGATATGGCAGATGGATTTTATATCTCTCAAAAACCTGTTAGACAGGCGGATTTAAAATTAGAATTTTTCAATATGATGCTAAGAAAAAATAATTTTAAAGAAAATTGGGAGACCATAAAACACATATACGATGATATGTATAATTTATCTGCGAGTATAGAAAAAATAAATTTTTTTAGTGAACTATACAGTCAAAAAGACCATTTAAGACTGTGTAAATATGCTTCTGTGGAGCTAGAAACTATCTTTCAAAACAGTAGAGCTATTTTTGAAAATCTTCAAAAAATTCAAAATTATTTGATGAAAAATACTGTTTCTGCAAATAAAGATGGAGATAACTTTTTTACAGAAAACTTAGTACAGTTTGGAACTGGAGAAAATAAAAAAAATAAAAAAACATTAACAGTCCAAGAATATCAAGAAAAATATAAAATACCTGAACTATTAGCGAAGTTTTATGTAAATTTTCAAGATTTTTTCTTTTTTATTCTTGAGAATAGAAATGATATTTTTCATAGTAGACAATCTTTTACTCTTTTTTTAGGAGAAGAAGGATTTTCAATTTCTTTAAATGAATATAATTTAAAAGATTTACATTTTTGGGATGAAAAAAATACTTTAAAAAATGACTTAGGTTCTGTTAAAGCATTAATCGCATATATTACATTAAATACGATTTATGCATTAGAAGAATATGCCAAAACAATAAGTTTGATAATAAAACTTCCTGATGATATATTGATAGATTGTCATATATTCGTGAGAAGCCAGTTTAATGAAACATTGAAAGATTTACCTACTTATGTAGATGAAAATGCTTGGAATAAAAAAGAACAGAATGAGAGAATGGGCTAACCTTTTAACTTTTAAAATCCCTTTCAAACACATTCACAAACTGCTCAAAAATGCCTTTACATGTAAAGCCATTCTCCCTCACACAAAATTAAAATAGTGTCATAAATAACCACGATAGAAAAGGTTTTGTAGCATATTTGTTCAGAGGCTATGTAGAGCTTTTCTTTTAAGTTTGGTTGTGTTAGCATGAATGCAATGTTCCTTTATGGGAGGATCAAACTGATGATTAAGCATATTGAACTATCATTGCGTAAATGCGTTGCTCCCGAGTTTGTGTTTGGTGTAGATGCTCGAAAAATGGCAGGAAAATATGCCAAAAATTTAGGTATAAAAAAGGTTTTAATCGTTACCGATCCAGGAGTGATTCGCGCTGGTTGGGTTGAAGATGTTACGAAAGCATTGGAAGCGGAAAATATTTACTCTATACTCTTTGATGATGTCGTCCCCAATCCAAGAGATACCAACGTTTTAGCAGGTGTGAAGCTTTACCGTGAGCACAAATGCGATGGCATTGTGACCATTGGTGGTGGAAGTCCTATGGATTGTGCTAAAGGCATTGGAATTGTTGTTGCCAACATGGGTGATGTCTTAGCCTATGAAGGTGTCGATAAAATTCGCTACCCTTTGCCACCACTTATTTGTATTCCTACAACGGCAGGAACGGCAGCAGATGTTTCTCAATTTGCCATTATTAACGATATCAAACGGCATGTGAAGATTGCTATTATTAGTAAGTCTATCGTGCCAGATGTCTCATTGATTGACCCTGAAACAACGATGAGTATGGATAAAGAGCTCACCATCAACACAGGGCTTGATGCGCTGACCCATGCTTTTGAGGCGTATGTTTCCAATGCCAACTCTGCGATTACCGATTTGTACTCTTTGGAAGCGATTGCACTTTTAGGCAAAAATTTACCCCGTGTTGTGGAACAGCCTTTTGATATACAAGCGCGTGCTTCAGTAATGATGGCAAGTCTTCTTGCAGGTCTTGCTTTTTCCAATGCTTCGCTTGGGGTTATTCATGCCATGGCGCACTCTTTGGGGGGATGGCTTGATTTACCGCATGGGCTTTGCAACGCGATTTTACTGGATTCTGCGGTTGCGTATAACTTTGCCCATGCAAAAGAGCGGTATCAGACGATTGCCTCGCATATGGGGCTGAGAGGAACTCTTACTTGCGATGAGATGGTGCATACTATTCATGAGTTTAAACTCTCTCTAGGATTGACACAGCGTTTAGGTGCTTTGGGCGTTAGCCGTGAGATCATTCCCCATCTTGCTTCGATGGCACTGCAAGATGCGTGTATCGTTACCAACCCTATTATGCCAAGCCAGCACGATGTTGAGGAGATTTTGATCCATGCCTTATGAAAACAGTGACGACTTACGCACTAAAATTATTGGCTTAGGGGAAAGCTCTGTTCGTAAAAGCTACTATCCTCAACTTCAAGATAGAATCATGGAACTTGAGCGTTTTCATGGTCTTTTGGATCGCTCTAGGGAGTTAATTTTTTTAGTCGATGCTCAGAGTTTACGCATTATCGATAGTAATGCCATTGTCTGTTCAACCTTTGAAGCATCCAAAGAGAGTTTAATGGGAAGTGAGCTTGCGCAGTGGTTTTCTCCCACTTTCATGGATGCCTTGAATGCTTCGTCTCAGGAGCGTGAACATTGTTCTATCGTAGAGACGATCATTGAAAATTCAAGTGGCGCAGTTCCCATGGAGTTTGTACTGCAATATGTCAACTTTAGTGCGCAAAATTATTATGTCATTTTGGGCAAAGATATATCTGAGCGCAAGAGGGCAGAGTCTAAGATTCATACTTTGGCTTTTTATGACTCACTAACCCACCTTCCCAATCGCCAACTGCTTCATGATCGTATGGCAATGGCTCTGGCTAAAAGTCAACGGCATCACAAAGTAGGTGCGCTTTTGATGATAGATCTTGACAATTTTAAAGCGTTAAATGACACGAAAGGGCATCACATTGGGGATGAGCTTTTGATTCAAGTGGCGAGTAGGCTTCAAAGCGTTCTGCGTGAAGGCGATACATTAGCACGTATGAGCGGTGATGAGTTCATCATTTTACTGGAAGGGCTTGATTTAGAAGAAGACAAAGCGGCATTGGAGGCTGAAAAGTTTGCTTTGCGCATCAAATACCTCCTAAACGAGCCATACAATCTTTTAGGCTATGAGCATACATGCTCTTCGAGTATTGGTATTGCGCTGTTTAACTCTAAACCAAAAAGTAAAGAGACGTTACTCAAGCAAGCAGATATAGCCATGTATCAAGCTAAAAAACTGGGGCGGAATCGTATCTGTTTTTATGACCCTGTGATGCAAGAGAGTATTGAGCAAAAAACAACGATGGAGCATGAACTTAGAATTGCGCTCTTACACGAAGAGTTGGTACTTTTTTACCAGCCACAAGTCAACTTAAGGGGTAAAATCGTTGGTGTTGAAGCACTGGTTCGGTGGAATCATCCTCAAAAAGGGCTGGTGCCACCCAATGCGTTTATCCCGTTAGCGGAAGAGACGGGGCTGATTATTCCTGTTGGTAGTTGGGTGTTACACAAGGCATGTGACCAACTCAGCCTTTGGACAAAGATGTATCCAGATCGACATTTACATGTATCGATTAATGTGAGTGTTAAACAGTTTCAAGAGGCCTCTTTTTGCGACACGGTTGCTGAGGTTATTACCAAGAGTAGGGTAGAGCCTGGGCGGATAAAATTGGAGTTAACCGAGAGTTTAATTGTCGAAAATATCCACGAAACGATTGTGAAGATAGAATCACTTCGTTCTCTTGGCATAGGCTTTTCATTAGACGATTTTGGTACAGGGTACTCTTCGCTTTCCTACTTGAAGCGCTTACCGTTGGATGAACTCAAAATCGACCAATCCTTTGTTCGTGACATTGGCAATGACAACAATGATGCGATGATTGTTAAGACCATTATAGAGATGGCACGCAACTTTGATTTGGATGTCATTGCTGAAGGTGTTGAAGATCAAGAACAATTTAATTTTTTAGAAGAGAATGGTTGTACGTTGTTTCAAGGGTATTTCTTTGGAAAACCAATGCCCGCTAAAGAGATAGAACGCCTCTTCTTAGATAAGTAACGTTTTACATGTAAAGATTTATTGTGGAAGTTAGAGTATAAAAGGGATGATTTTTTTTGTTTGTTGCATGTAGGTTTTGTACTTGTTAGATTGTTCCATCCACAGCACTTCTTCTTTTTGAGCTTTCAAAAACAGCGTTACAACTAAAAGCGCGTAGATAAAAAGACTGAGCAACGTTGGTTTAGACACCACAACCCCAAACATCATAATAAGCACTGAAAAGTACATAGGATGCCTGATGTATCGGTACGCTCCTGTAGTGATGAGCGAGGCGTTTTCTTTGATTTCGGGGGTGACGTTAAAGTTGCCTAGTTTGTTATGTCTCACCGTATAGAGTCCAAAGCCACAGCCTACGAGAAAAATGAGTAAAGCAAAGTTGCTTGGTGTCTGCAAACCATGTGTTATCAGTAAGATTGCGATGAGGATGAATTGTAACGATACTAAGATGTAAGAGTAGTTTTTGCTCTTCATTTCAACTCTTTATATGAACATTGCAAAGCCCCAATTTTAAGGTGTTGAAGCTTTACATGTAACGTTTATTTTGTCTCTTCTACCTTAGCAGGTGCAACAGGTTTTTTAGCAGGTTTGGCGATGATCTCAACATAACATTCGCTCCATTTTTCACTGTGAGCTTTGTCGATTTCTGCGGTGAAGTCAGCGTGGTGGATGACGTGCGCTGTTTCGCTAGTTTGTCCGAATTTGCAGTCAAAGTCCCAGTAATGGAAGCCTTCAGGTGTTTTTTTGGCACGTTCACGTTTGAGGTATTTGCGGATTTCATGTTTGATGGACTCTACAAGTCGGTCACTGTTTTTGTTTTCTTCTTGAATAAGAAATATTTTTTTCAAGGATTGCCTTTTAGGGTGTTTATTTTTGAGTTTCTTATTGTACTTAATTTCACCTTTGAATGCCTCTTTATTTAAACTCTGCTTTGTACACATTTTCGAGTACACTCATAAACGATGCTGCATCCATATAGCCTGTATAGCCTTCGATGATGCTATGGCGCGTTGGGGAAAGAATGGCGTTTGCAGGAGTATATTTGGTACGCAAATCTGCTGGTAGGGCAGGATCATAAAGATCGATGGAGACAAAAACAAATTTTTGCTCTATCTGTTTTCGATAGGTTGTATTGCTAAATATTTCTCGCTCCATCTTCTTACAGTAAGGACAGTTTTCTGTCACAATGTTGACAAGAATGAGCTTTTTTTCTTTAATGGCTCTTGCACTCTCTTCTTCTAAAAAACTGGCGTGAAGCATCGTCATGCTCATAAAGACTATAAAAAGAAGTTTTAAAAGCGTGTGCATGATTTATCCTTCGTTGGAAAATTGAGTTTCATCAAAACTCTAACACACGCTTTATAAAATCCTATTGAACTATGTGAGGATTAAAAAGAGTACCTCATAGACAACATAGCATTTCTAGGTGCTCCATAGACCATCAAGTTTGTTCCGATTCCTTCATAATAGGTCTTATCAAAAAGGTTGTTGATGTTGAGTTGAAGCTCGGTATGTTTATCGAGTTGATATTTTGCCATCAGATTTGCAAGGGTAAACGCCTCTTGTTCGATGTAGGTATTTCCACTGCCTGTATAAAATTTGCTGTAATAATTGACTCCACCGCCAAGGCTTAGTGCATTGGTGATTTTGTATTTGGTAAAGGCTGACATGGTTGTTCTGGATGCTTTTGTGTTAAATGTATCACCTTTTGCATCTTCGGCTGAAAAATTTGCCAACCCAAAAATAAGGCTCCAATTCTCTGTCAAATCGCCCGATGCTCCCACTTCAAAACCTTTACTTGTAACACCTTTCGCGGCTTCATAGACGTATTCGCCACTTGGCAAGGTGACACCATTGACCAATTTGGCGACATTGTCTTGGACAATTTTAAAGAGCGTAAATGAGGTATTGAGCTTTCCTCCAAAATACTCCCCTTTGATGCCCGTTTCATAGTTTTTTCCCACAATTGGGTCTAAGTAGTCACCATTAATATCTTTCACACTTTGAGGTCTAAAGATGTCGGTATAGCTGATATAGACTGAGTGGTAGCTATCGAGATTATACACAAGCCCTGCATAAGGTGTTAATTCGTTTCTAAACGTTCTCTCTGGCACTGTGGGGTCATCTTTGTGGTATTTCCAGTCAGAGACCCTAAGCCCTGAGATAAGCTTGAGGTTTTCACTGAGTGAGAAACGCCCTGCTAGGTAGGTTCCTAACTGCTTTGTATCTTCATCGGGCCTGTTAGTATACGCTACTGAGTCAAGCGTATTGGGAATGGTGAAGGTATAGAAATTAACAGCAGGCCATGGTAATACTTGTTTATCTTTCAGCTCTTTGGTTCGGTCATTGTACGAAAGACCTGTGATGATCTCTTGCGAAAGGTTGTTAAGCGTAAATGGAAAATTTAGGTATGAGTCAAAATTGATTTCATCATAAATAATTTTAGCGGCATAATTATTGTATGAAAGTCCTGTACCTGTTGTTTTATTGATGCTATTGCCACGAATTTGCACAGTATTGGAATCTTGGTTTGTGCGTATAAAAGAAGAAGAGAGATTTAAAGAAATGTCATTATAAAGGTACTGTTTGAGGTTCGCAAATACCTCTTTTGTTTCTAGGTTAATGTGTGTCCACTCAGGGGTAAGTGACGTGGAACGTGAGAAATTGGTGTGGGTGCCATCGGAGTAAAATGCGGGTAAGCCCCAACTCCAAGCACCATGATTTTTCAAGTCTTGGTAGGTTGCGCCAATGGAGAGTGTTGTGAGATCACCCAAATCAGCATCAACAATGCCATAAAACAATTTATTGTTTTTATCGTAATTGTCATAAAACGCTTTAGAATCTTCATTTTTGACAATAAAACGGCTTCTGATATGTTTATCTTCCGTAACAGGTGTTGAAATGTCAAGTGCTTGCGAGTAGGAGTCCCATGAACCTGCATTTAGCGCTATAGAGCCTTCCATCTCTTTACTGTTGGCATGTTTACGAATAAAATTCATTGCTAAAGAAGGTTCACCTTGACCTGTTGTAAGACCATTGGCTCCTTTGACGATTTCGATGTGATCGTAGATGATAGGGTCAAAATTATTGTGATTGACAGTTGAATATGTTGGAACACCATCAATTTTAAAATAGGTCAAATCAAAACCTCGTACAGATGAGACAAGATTGTCGCCTCTGTTGTTGATCGTTAAACCTGCAATATTGGCTAAAACATCATGAAATGAATTGATTTGTTTATCTTCTATCTCTTGGGACGTAATGACACTAATACTCTGAGGCGTCTCTTTAATGGATAAATCTAATTTTGTTGAGGTATTCATAGAGCCGATGGTATAAGAATCCACTTCTTCAGTTACTCCTGTTGATGTTGACTTTTTTTGCGCTGTTACTTCAATAGGTTCTAATGATATGACCTCATTGGAGATAAGTTGAGTGGAAAGTACTATGATAGCTACGATAGAGAGAGGGATACTTTTACTGCAATTTATAGGCATATATACTCCTTAAATAAAATTAATAAATATAAATTAAATTTATATTTTAAAAGCATGGATTTTTGCCAAAAAGAATTAATTTAGTGTTAAATAAGTGCCTATCTAAGATAATCGTAAACATGAAAAGAAGCATTAAAGAGAGAGTTTTATATAATCTATGGATATCAAGAGGGAGTTGCATTTTGAAAACGAGAGTTTACTATGATGATACCGATGCGGGCGGTGTGGTTTACCATGCCAATTACCTCAAATTTTGTGAGAGAGCGAGAAGCGATCTTTTTTACGAGAATGGTAGAAGTCCTGCCGTAAATGGCGGTCATTTTGTGGTGCGCCACCTTGAAGCAGATTTTATAAAGTCAGCAAAGCTAGGCGATTTGATAGAGGTCAAAAGCGAGATGATAGAACTCAAAAATGCTTCGCTTATTTTAAAACAAGAAGTTTGGAGAGAGGATGTAAAACTCTTTGCGATGACTTCCACTCTTGCGTATGTTAAAGAGGGAAAGCCATGCAAAATAGATGAAGAGACCAAAGCCTTTTTTAGGCAATGCCTTATTTAATTTCCGCGAATAAACTCGCCGCGACCAGGTTGATATAACGAGGTGTTGTAGACTACTTGGTTGCCAGAGATGTTCTCTTTAAACGCCCGTGTGATTTTGCCATCAAAGAACTGCTGACACAAATAATCCGCCCCAATCGACGTGGAGTAATTCACCCAGTCATAGACAATGTCATGTCCAAACATCGTATTGATCTCTTCGAGTGCTGGAGGTGCTTTTTGGATAGAGTTTGCGATGTACATTTTGTCACGATCTTCATACTGTGTGAGTGTTAAAAGTAGAGGATTGTAATTGACTTGTGTTGAAAGTAGGGTGTAGGGACGAATATCATTGGCGCGAAGTTGTGAAGCAATTAAACTGGCTGTAACAAGCTGCGTGTTGAGGTACAGTGAAGCGTTGTTGAGTGAGCTGTTGCCTTTAAACATCTGTTTGAAGTTTGCTTTTGGACTCTCAACACGTTTTTCATAAAAGACACGGTTGCTGTTCTTTTTTACATACCCATTGAGTTGATAGCTGAGGCTGCTACCATCTTCAAAGGTTCCTACACGCTCATTGGCTTTTTCTGCAAGCATCGCGATTTGTTGGTCATAGTCGATGCCACCAAAGATGATGTTTGAGCCAGCACTTCGTACGTTGGAGCGGTGCAGTGTTGGAATGAATACCAGTGTATCTGACACACGGCTTGCAATAATATTGGCGCCATCGGCTGTTACAGGCGCTATGATGTAGTGGTAGCCTCCTGCTTGAATGTCGGAGAGTGCTTTGGCAATCGACTCTTCTCTCTCATCGCCCGAATTAAAGACGTTAAGATCAAAATAGTAGTTTTTATACAAAAGATACGAAATAACCGAGTTGACAGAGGTAATGGCGTATTTTTTGATGGTTTTTTGAGGTACTAAAACAGCGATTTTAATCATGGTACTGTCGTCATTAAGTGGACGAGGCATGGGTGACGCGATGACAGGCTCAAGAGGTTGATCGGGTGTTTTTTCAACCGTTGTGCTAGGTGTTGGTGTTGCCATTGCCAAGGTTGTTGAGCTAATAGCTGTATTGTCAATAATCACAGGAGAAGAAGATGGCAGCGTCTCTGTTTGCGTTGTTGACGTACTTGGGGTTGGAGCTGATTTTACTTTTTCAGACCCAGGATATGTTGCAGTACTTTTTTGATTGATTGTTGCACCTTTTTTAGCGCTTGATGAAAGATTATAGGTACTTTGTTTGTAGGGCTCGGGGGTTGTTGCGGTCGTGCATCCTGTAAAAATGAATAAACTGATGGCTAGGGGCAACCAAAATTTCATAACATGCTCCTTACTTTTAGCATATCTGCAAAAACCTCTTTTTTGCTACTGGGGTTTCGCAGTAAAAAACTGGGGTGGAACGTTGGGATCAATTTGGCTTCGCCAAAGTTGAGAACCGTGCCACGTATTTTATCGATAGGTGTATCATACTCTCCTGTGAGATGATGAAAACTGGTTGATCCAAGGGCAACGATGATTTGCGGTCGAATGGTTTGGATCTGCTGCATGATATACGGCTTACAACAGGCAACTTCTTCAGGCGTTGGAACGCGATTGTCTGGTGTTTTACACTTTAGAATCGTGGTCACATACACCTCTTCTTTAGGGATCAAAAGAACTTTTTCGATCATATTTGCGAGCAACTCACCACTTTTACCGCTAAAAAGCATACCCGTTTCATCTTCGCTCACACCTGGGTTATCTCCGATGAACATCACCTTAGCTTTGAGGTTACCTGCTCCAAAAATGACGTTTTTACGACTCTTTGCAAGAGCGCAGAGATGACACTGTGCGACACTGCTTTTTAACTCTTCTAAGTTATGCGAGAGTGCGGGTTGTTTGCTCAAAGAGAGCGGTCGATACTCCTGAAAGTACTCAAATCCCATCGCTCTGTACTGGTATAAAAGTTTTAAAAGTCGTATTTTTTCAATGTGAGTCATTCTTATATGGTAGCCAAGCGGGAGTTAAAATATCCTTATTTGACGTCGCAGTACTCCAATGAAGGCAGGTTCGGCTTTTGAAGATTGTGGTTATTGGCGATAAAAAGGCTTTTAAGATGTGTTAGGTTTTTGATGGTCTCTGGAAGCGTGTTTAAGAGATTTGCTTCAACGTCAAGTTCATAAAGATTGGTGAGGTTGCCAATGCACTCTGGAAGGCTTGTAAGGCGGTTAGCACTCAGGTCTAAAGAGGTGAGTTTTGAGAGTTTGCAGAGTGTACTTGGAACGCTATCAAGAAGGTTGTTTTCTAACGAGATAATTTGCAAATCTTCTAGTTTGGAAAGATCAAAATCGATAGAGGTGAGATGGTTGGAGGCAAGATTGAGCTTAACCAGCATATCGTGCGCTTCTAAGCTGGGGAGATTGTGCAGTAAATTTCCCTCTAAGATGAGTGTTTCCAGCTCTTTAATTTCACCGAGCGACTCTGGTAATGTGGTCAATTTGTTAAAAGAAAGGTCTAAAAAATAGAGCGATTGCATGGAACCAAAGACTTCAGGTAAACGCTCAAAATAGTTGGTATCTAGGCTTACATGTAAAAGTTTTTTGAGGTTTTTAAAGGCGACATCAAGGTGGTTTAGACGGTTTACGGCAAGAGTCAGACGTGTTAAGTTTGTCAAATTGTAAAAGCTTTGAGGTAAAGCGTTTAGTTGATTGCCATTGAGATTTAAAATAACCAAAGATGAAAGGGCTCCAAAGTTTTCAGGAAGACTTTCCAACAGGTTATTTTCACACTGTAAATTGCGAAGATTTTTAAGCGAGCAAATGCTTTTTGGAAGCTCGCTTAAACGGTTCCCTGATATTTTAAGCACACTGAGGTTTTGCAATGCTCCGATGCTTTCAGGCAGGCTTTTGAGCTTTTTACGACCCAGATCAAGTGTGGTCAAGTTTTCCAGTTTGGAGAGTTCCCGAGGGAGTGTATGCTCTAAGCCTTGCGACTTAATCCACTGTGCAAAATCGCGAATGCGTTCACTCATCACTCTCTCCTTGCTCAAATCTACTGTTTTTTTGATCGATCAAAAAGGCGATCTCTTCGTAGTCAATTTCACCAAATTCTACCATGTTGAACAGTGCCATTAAAGGACGTCTGCAACACGTTTGGTTGCATTCGGTGACCAGCTTTTTAGCTTTTTTATAGGGCAGAGTGGTAGATTTGAAAATATCAATAGCATCTTGAATGGTTTTTTGTCCGCATTCACAGATGATTTTAGAGGTATACTCTTGCATAAGTTTATCCCGCTTTTGAAGCGATATAGAGCGCTTTTAGCTCCTTCTTGTTGAGCACTTTTTTACGATTTGTCACCATTTCACGCACTTGTGGAAGCATTTTATTGATGACCTCATTTTCAGGCTCATAGCCCATAGCTCTTAGATGAAAGAGTAGGGTCGAACTGCCTGAGTGTTTGCCAATAGGATAACTTCGCGTCATTCCCACACTTTGTGGCGTAAAGGCTTCGTACGCTTTTTCATGCTTAATCATGCCATTGACATGGATGCCTGATTCATGTGAGAAGATGTTTTTTCCGACAATCGGCATTGCCGCAGAGATGCTTTGATTCGAGGCTTTTTCAACCAGTTGAACCACGTGTTTTAGCGCATCGGGATTGATGACACGCTCTTCGCCAAAAAGGTGTGCAAGGCTCATTAAAACCTGTTCAAAGCTGGCGTTTCCTGCACGTTCGCCCAAGCCAATGACCGTTGTGTTGACACTCATGGCGCCCGCTTCAAGTCCACTGATGGCATTCGCCGTTGCCATGCCAAAATCGTTGTGGGTGTGCATTTCGATCTCTAAAAGATTGAGGCTTGTAAGGTAGGAGATGTGCTCATAGATTTGATGTGGGCGCATGATGCCCACGGTGTCGCAGTAGCGAAAACGATTGGCGCCCACACTTTTACCTAATTCCATCACTTCTTTGAGAAATCCTAGATCGGCGCGTGAGCTGTCTTCGCCACCAATGCAGGCAAAAAGACCCTCTGATTTGCTTACCTGTAAAACCTCTTCAAGGTTTTTTAAAAGACGCGCTTTGTCGCCTCCAAATTTGGTTTCGATGAGAATGTCCGATACGGGGATAGAGAGATCAACCGCTTTAAGCCCACACGAGAGTGAAGCTTCAAGGTCACTCATGGTGGCACGATTCCAACTCATAATGCGAAGTGGAAGATCAAGGGCTAATATCTCTTTGATATCGGCTTGCTCTTTCTCCCCCATCGCAGGAATACCCACTTCAAGTTCATCCGCACCTGCAAGGTAAAGTGCAGAAGCAATAGCGATCTTCTCTTCGGTATTAAACGCGACATACGGCGCTTGTTCACCATCTCTGAGTGTGGTATCGTTGATAATCATCGTCTGCTCCTTATGAAGCGGTTGTGAAGAAGTGCTTACGCACACCTTTTAGAACAGAAATTTCAATAGGCTCATCCGCAAAACTCTCATCACAGGTAAGGTGAATGCTCTCTAACTCTTTTTGTGGGCATTCGCCAATTTTTTGGGTTAAGAGAAGATGGCAATCGGAGAGGGCATTTTTAATCTCTTCGATAGGATACGTTCCATTGCAGTTCTCTTTACCCATACAGTAAGAGTTTTCCACTTTACGGTGCATGATAAATTTGATCGCACGATCTCCTGCTTCGTAGATGAGAAACTCTTTGGCACTGCCAAAATGGTCGTTAATGAGTCCATTGCCACGTGTTGTGACGGCTACGAGCATGGTATTGCCATTGGAGCTCAGTTCGTCTTTGTTGATCGCTTCTTCTTGAGTGATTTTGCCATTGGCTGCACGAAGTGCTCTTCGCCATGTCTCAATGTTTTCATGCGTTTTCATACGTTGATTGAGGTTGTAGTGGTGTGCAAGTTCTTCAAAGCTTTTATCGACAAAGCTCTCTTTGAAGAATTCATCGCTACGATCTTCGCCTAAAAGCCCAACCGCATCCGCTCGGCATTGGCGGCAGTGGCGCATTAATTTGACATTGACATCGCATGCTTCTTGTGCCTTCATGAGCTGTTTATGTGTCGCACTTGGAACGCCATCTAAGCCAAATTTGGTACCATATTCTGGTTTTGAGATAATTGGCATGACGTTTTGAATGAACACACCGAGTTCCTTGACTTTTCGTGCAACAAAAGGCAGATGTTCATCATTGATTCCTGGGATTAAGACCGAGTTGACTTTGACAAGGATGCCTCGCTCAACGAGCATCTGAATACCAAGAAGCTGTTTTTCAAGCAATAATTTCGCACCTTCCACACCACGGTGTTTTTTATGTTCGTAAAAAACCCATGGGTAGATTTTAGCGCCAATTTCGCCTGTTTCATCAACGGAATTCAATGTCACCGTCACATGCTCAATGTTGTATTTTGCAATCTCATCAATATGTTTATGAATCATCAAACCATTTGTGGAAAGACAGAGTTTGATGTCAGGAGCGTATTTTTTAAGAAGCGAGAAAGTCTCAAACGTTTGCTTAGGGTTGGCAAGTCCATCACCTGGTCCCGCGATGCCAACGACGCTGAGTTGTTGGATGAGTCCGCCTACATGTAAAACCTTTTTAACGGCTTCTTCAGGGCTTAGTTTATAGCTCGTAACGCCTGGGCGACTCTCGTTGGAGCAGTCGTACTTGCGGTTACAATAGTTGCATTGAATGTTACAAGCAGGAGCAACCGCTACGTGGATACGCGCATAATGTTGGTGGGCATCCTGAGAGTAACACGGGTGGTTGTTAATCTTTTGCAAGATGCTGGCATGAAGTTCATTTTGGGTGTTGGTGGATGATGTACAAGAACAACTCATGTGCGATCCTTTAGAATTTCTTTACTCTAAAGTTTGCACAAACTGTTCCTTGGAAAGTGAGAATGAATTTTAGGGTTTTAGTCTTTGAGCTCTTGATAAATCGTATGGATTTTTTCGATATTTTCACTAAAAAGATCAATTAGCGTAGGGTCAAAGTGTGTTCCTCTATTGTTTTTAAGAAACTCGTATGCTTTTTCAAAACTCCATGGCGCTTTATAGGGACGAACGGAAATAAGAGCATCAAACACATCGGCAATGGCAACAATACGACCAAAAATAGAGATCTCTTCGCCTTTTTTACCGTGCGGATAACCAGAGCCATCCCATTTTTCATGATGTTCAAGCGCAATAAGTGCGGCAGATTTAAGGTATTCATTCTCTTCATCAAATAAGAGATCATGCCCTAATTGCGTATGTGTTTTCATTAACTCAAACTCTTCATTACTTAGTTTGTCAGGCTTCAGTAAGAGTTTATCGGCGATCCCAATTTTACCTGCATCGTGCATGGGAGCAGCGAGTTCTATCTTGGTGATGTCATCATGACTCAGACCATATTTTTCTGCTAAGAGTGCGCTGTAGAGCCCGACACGTTTGGTATGTTTAGATGTCTCTTGGTCTTTAAATTCCGCAGCAGAAGCGAGTTTGTTGATGATTTTCGTTTGTGTGTCGCGCAATCTATCGTACAGAATGGCATTTTCGATGGCAGAAGCGGCATAATTTGAAATAAGCAGTAAAAGTTCGGCATCCACATTGGTAAAGATGCCTACTTTTTTATTGAGCGCTTGAAAAACACCAATGGTATTTTCTTGGTTATCTAAAAGTGGTACAGAGAGAATCGTGTGTGTTAGATAGCCTGTGACTTTATCGACGTCAGGATTAAAACGGTAGTCATTGTAAGCATCCACAACGATTTGAGTCTCTTTAGAGAGAGCAGCATAACCAGCAACACCTTTTTTCGTACTAATACGAATAGGCTCTGTATCATGTGCTACTTTTGACCAGAGTTCTTCTTTGTATTTATCATACACAAAGATAGAACAGCGATCGGCTTGTAAGATGTCTCGTGCAAAACGCGCCATAGACTCTAAAACATCATCCAAGCTTTTAGTTTTGTTGATGACTTTACCAAATTCTAATAAAATAGCGAGTTGCTTTTCCGCTGTGTTCATGGTCGTCTCTCAAATGGAAGATGTACGTGCATTATAACAAAGTTTTAAAATGTTCTATGCAAAATAAGGTGCTTTATGTATAATACAAAATAATAAATGTTTGGAGCGGTTATCAAAATGCAAAAGAAAATTAAAGTCCTTTTAATAGAAGATGACTACGATGCGGCAGGTCAAGTCGCCCAGTATCTTGAAAATGTAGGTTTTGAACTTGATATTTCTGAAACAGCGGTAGATGGGCTTTTAAAGCTTGCTGCGCAACATTATGATATTTTGTTATTAGACCTAAGCCTTCCTGATTTTAGTGGCTTTGAAGTGATTAAACAGATTAACAATCAAAGCAGCATTCCTATTATTGTTTTAAGTTGCCATTCAAACCTTGAGGCTAAAGTTCAAGCGTTTCGTTTTGGGGTGGATGACTACTTGTGTAAACCATTTATGCTTGAAGAGTTAGAGGTTCGCATGTGGGCAATTTTGAAACGTTGTTCTATGATCAAACTGGAATTTAATAAAAATAATCTCGCCATTGACTACAACAATCAAACCATTTTGCTCAACCAAAAACCACTCTCTCTCACGGCGATTGAACACAAAATCCTTTCTTTCCTCATAGAGAACAAAAATAGGGTCGTTTATCGCAATGTTTTGGCGATTCACCTCTCATCTTTAAGCTCTCCTCAGTCTTTGAATTATCATATTCAAAATATTCGTAAAAAGCTAGGCGATGACCCAAAGAAGCCTCGTTACATTATGACAGAGTATGGAACAGGGTATCGTTTAGTGTTATAAAAGTGTTACATTTCTTATAATCCTCATAAAAAACTGATAATGAACCATTTTTTTGGAGTATAATCAAAAACTTGATCCAAAACTATGAGGAAAATGATGGACACATCAGCAATGGAGAGTCTCAAATCTCGTTGTAAAAACATACGAATTTTATACATTGAAGACGATGAGGTTACGAGAAAATATACGCATTCGATTTTAAGCGAATTCTTTGATTTTGTTGATGTTGCAAGCGATGGACAGAGTGGCTATGATATGTTTGTCGATGCTGAGATTGCTATTCCTCATTTAGGACTTCCACAGTTACTTCATACGCAAAAATACAACCTTGTGATTACAGACATTAAAATGCCTAAAATGGATGGCATTGCGCTCATCTCAAAAATTCGTAAAATCTGTAAAGAAACAGCGATTATTGTCACATCTGCGCACAATGATGTTGAGTATTTAATCGAGACGATTCGTTTGGGTGTGGATGGCTATATTTTAAAGCCCATTGAACTTGACCAACTTTTAGACTCGCTAGCATCAACAGTAGAGACGATTTTACTCAAAGAGGAGCACCGCGCTTATACCAGTTCTTTGAAGCAAACCATTGAATTGCAGCAGTCTGCTCTTGAGGAGCAACTGCATACGGATGCACTGACCAAACTTCCCAATAAAAACACACTCGATAACATTTTGTCGCAAATTCAGCCTGTTGAAGTCCCCTCACTTTTCCTCATAAACATTGATAATTTTAAAAATTATAATAAGCTCTATGGTCTTGATGCGGGAAATCAGATATTGCAAGAGTTTGCGTATCACTTAAAGGCGATTGCTAGCTCTTTGTGTTACGATGTTTTTCGCATCTCATCGAATGAATTTGTCATGTTGCGCCTCGATACGCAGCTAGATCCTGATAAGATTTATGAAGACATTACGCAAACGCTTGAAGTACTTAATGGCATTGAGATAAAGATCAAAGGGCTTCATGAAAAAATATTGGTCAATGTCTCCATGGGGGTTACATTTGATCAAGAAAACCTCTTTAATAAAGCCTTTACTGCGCTCGATTTTGCCAAACAAACGGGCAAAACCTTTGTTGTTTATACCAGTAATTTAGACGAAACAGAATCCCTTGCCAATGACTTTTACTGGCAAGATGTGATTGCCGACACACTCAACAAAGACAATGTGGTGCCATTTTTTCAACCTATTTGTGACAAAAATGGGCAGATTATTAAGTACGAAGCATTGATTCGCATTCGTACCAAAGATAAGCTTGAACAAGAGCAATACGTCTCTCCCTACTATTTTTTAGACATTGCACGTCGAACCAGACAGTACGACAGCCTAAGTCACAAAATGATTGAGAAAGTCTTGGAAATGATGGTTTTACACCCTACGGTAACGTTTTCGATCAACTTTAGTTTTAGAGATATGCTTAACAAAGAAATCAGGGATATGGTGCGCTCTAGACTCGTTACAATGCAAGAAGAGAATAAAACAATCAACTTGGTTTTTGAAGTCGTTGAGAGTGAAAAAATGATCGATATTAATACCATCAAAAACTTTTTAAAATACATCAAATACGAGAATGCACCGATTGCTATTGATGATTTTGGAACAGGGTATTCTAATTTTTCGCATTTGATGCAGATGAACCCTTCGTATTTAAAAATTGATGGTAGTTTGATTAAAGAGATTGATACGAATGAGAAGACTCTTTTGCTCGTAAAAGGTATCGTCTCTTTCGCTAAGGCATTGCAGATAAAAACGATTGCAGAGTATGTTCATAACCAGACGATTTTCGATCTTTTGGTTGAAATTGGTGTGGATGAGTTTCAAGGGTATTATATTGGCGAGCCATGTTTGGAATTACAATGTCATCTCTAACGCCAACGAGTATCCTACTTGGTTTAGGCATTATCCTCTTGTTAGGCATCATGTGGATATACCTGCTTTTAAAACAGCGTCAAAAATTTAAACAGCTCATTGATTTTGCGATTGAAGGTATGGTCATTTCACACAAAGGATGTGTGGTTGAAATCAATGCGCAAGCACTGAAAATTTTTGGTGGAACCGATAAGCAAGAAATCCTTGGAAAATCCATGTTTGATTTTATCGCGCCTGAGTCAAAAGCGTTGGTTCAAGAACAATCAACAAAGCGGCATACTGAAATGTATGAGTGTATGCTTTTGCGCAAAAATGGAACCATTTTTCCAGCACTTGTGAGAGGCTCTAACGTAGAGGGATTTGGAAAGTCTATGCGTGTTTCTGCCATCATTGATCTTAGTGAGTTAAAAGAAGCACAATACGCACTGCAAGCACTCAATGGCAACTTAGAGATGCAAGTGCAAGCTCAAATTGAAAAAAATCGTCAACAAGAGATGATGCTTTTTCAACAATCTCGCCATGCACAAATGGGCGAGATGATCAGTATGATAGCCCATCAATGGCGCCAACCGCTTAATGTCCTTTCACTTTTAGCTCAAAATATTGTCTTTAAATACAAACTCCATAAACTCGATGATCCTGTAATGGATGAGTTTAAAGAGGATTCAATGCGCCAGATTTTGCAGATGTCCAAAACCATTGATGATTTTAGAGACTTTTTTAAACCCGATAAATCAATCAAAATTTTTGATGTAAAACAACAACTAGCCCATGCGGTTGAGATGGTCAAACCCATTGTGGCAGGTCATGGGATTGAACTCTCTTTTCAAGCCGAAGATGGTTTAAAAGTTGAGAGTTTCCCCAATGAATTTGGCCAGTCTATTATCAATATTCTTAACAATGCCAAAGATGTGCTTTTGGAGAGTTGTGGAGATCATAGTAAACAGATTGTTGTTGAGGCAAAACGAGGGGACAATTCCGAAGTTATCGTGAGCATTGAAGATAATGGTGGGGGCATTGATACAATTGTCATGCCTTATATTTTTGAGCCTTATTTTTCAACTAAAGGTGCAAAACATGGTACAGGATTGGGACTTTATATGACAAAGATTATTGTCGAAGAGCATATGCATGGTCGCATTAGTGTTGTAAATACCACTACAGGTGCAAGATTTCAGATTGTTTTACAAGGGTTAATATAATGGATTTGAGTTTACTAAAAGACATTCGTCCTTTGATTATTGAAGATGACCCTGATGTTATGAATTCATTATTTTCAATTTTTGATACCGTTTTTGATATCTTTTACACGGCACGCAATGGGGAAGAGGGGTTGTATCGGTTTTATAAAGAGAGTCCCGATATTATCATCACCGATTTGCAAATGCCTTTTATGGGTGGTTTCCGTATGCTAGATCGTATTCGTATGGAAACTAAAATTATTCCTATCATCGTTACATCCGCACATAGTTCTAAAGAGCAGTTTGAAAAGGCAGATGAACTTAATGTCAATGCCTATCTCGTTAAACCTTACGACATGGATACGCTCTTTGAAAAAATTTATGAGTGTTGTTATATCCAAACATTACAAAAGATCGATCTCAACGAATTTACCGTTTAAAATCTCAGCAAACTCTACCCCAAATTCATAGCACGTTTCAAGCTCTGCCACACTGGGAATCAGTTTAATTTTTAAAGGTGTGAGCGGAGGGACGCGAAGTTTCAGCGATTTGAGGCGCGCCAGTATATGATCGACCGCTTCACCACTCCAACCGTATGACCCAAACGCTCCTGCACATTTTCCTTGTTTGTCTAAAAACATAAGGCATGAAAGTAAATCCCATACAGGCTTTGGTGCATCGGCATTGATCGTGGGTGTTCCGATTAAAAAGCCATCGCTCTCTTCCAAAATCGCCATCATATTTTGCTCTTCAATGGAGGCAAGATCGTAGATGTTCGCAACCACACCTTCGACACTCTCGCATCCTTCAAAGATCGCTTGTGCCATCTCTTGGGTATTTTTATAGCTGGTGAGGTAAAAAATAGAGAGAATTTTTTTACCCGCTTTGTACTTTTCAACTTTATGGCTCCACTTTCGATATGACTCAATGTACTGCTGTGGATTTTCACGCAAAATGGGACCATGAAGCGGCGCAATCAGCGCTATGTCAAAACGCTCGTACAGTTTCAGCGCACTTCTAACATAGCTTTGAAACGGACGCATGATGTGGTCATAGTAGTACTGAAACGCGTAAGAAAAATCGCCCACTTTGTCGTTAAAAAGGCGTTTATCATAGTAGTGGGCGCCAAACACATCGCCACTAAAGAGTAGTTTATCCTCATGCACATAACTGCTCATCGTCTCTGGCCAGTGAAGATAAGGCGTCGTCAAAAAGGTAATCGTTTTGTCGCCCAACGTGAGCTGTTTGTTGGTCCAGATGGTCTCAAAAGTGATCTCAACACTGCCTGCAAGCGCTTTGAGCATCGTCGTGGCTTGAGGAGAAATGAGCACTTTGGCGTGAGGTGCTCTGGTGATAAGTTCAGGCAAGGCACCTGAATGGTCAGGCTCGATGTGATGGATAATGACGTATTTGATCTCATCGTACGAACACAAAGCCTCTACATGGTGAAAGAAATCGTCTTGAAACTCTTTTTTAACCGTATCGACGATGATGACACCAACATCAGTTTTAATGAGATACGCGTTGTAACTCGAACCATTGGCGGTTCGCATAACAATGTCAAAGGTACGAATATCAGGGTCAAATACACCTATAAAATAGATGTCCTTAGCTAGGGTTATGGGAAGATGGTGCATGGAGAAACCTTTGCATCCAAAGAGGCGGATTGCTGTTTTTTAACGTGAGGAGCGTGTTTAAAAGGGTGTCGATACGCTCGTTCTCTTTTTCAGACTTCAGCACAAAAATACCAGAGCCTTTGACCATGAGTGAAGCGCGAGGGCCTATGTGTGAAGCGCACAAGATGTTGGCATCTTCTAAGCATTCGATCTTGTAGGCGAGTTTATCGCCTTCTTCGGCGATTTCATTGGGTGATTCGAGTGCTTTGATAAACACAAAAGAGTCCTCTTTGAGTTCGTAGAGGTAAAAGCATTTGCACCAGCCAAAATGGTCATTGACATGAATGTTGTCGGTGGATGCAAATGCTATTTTCATGATCTTATCCTGCTACGGCTACGTGTGCTTGGCGGTCGCTAATAGAGATGGCTTCACGGTAAGGCTTAGGAGAGACTTCAGGAAACATAATGCCGTTTTTCTTATGCTCACGGATATTGTAAAGACCACTCTCGTGACCTGCAACATAGTACGCATTGTACTCAGCAGTGTAGGGTAAATCCCAAACGATAGCGCCCTCTGTAGGACAGGCATCTGCGCATTTTGGTGTCGTACCATCCGAACACTCGATGCATTTTTCAGGCTTAACATACGTCGTGTCGCCATTGATCGGTGAATCGCTTGCACTGACAATAGCCGTCGCAGGACACTCGTCGATACAACTGTCACAATTAATACAAAGTTCTGTAATTCTTACTGCCATGGTAGATCCTTTGGATTGGATTAGTAGCTCAAAAAAGCCTTGCTAAAAAGTACCCACGATGCGAAAAGGGCTTGATCACACCGTGGGTGTTGAGTAAGGGTTTTTAAAGGTACACGCTTTAGTATTTACAAAAAGTGTTCCGTAGAAACAAGAGATATCTCTTTTAGATCATTGAGCAGAAGAAACGATGTTAATGTATATGGAATAGATTATGCAAATTCATAACTATGGTAAATAGAAAACTGATCAAGGATTTGTTAAACGAGAGTGCTTGTTCTCATAACAAAACCAAAAAAGCGAGCTGTGATAAACCGAAACCTGGAGCGACGAGTGGAGGGTGTGCGTTTGAGGGAGCGCAAATATCACTTTTTCCTTATGCTGACGCTGTGCATTTGGTGCATGGTCCAGACACTTGTCTTGGCGCTTCATGGGAAACCAGAGCTACGCTTACAAGCTATGAAGGTGAAAACAACACACCATTAGGCTATTGCACCAATGTCACGACACAAGACATCATCTTTGGTGGTGACAAGAAGCTTGCTGATGCATTGGCGTACATTGTAGAGCATAAAAAGCCTAAGGCGATTTTTGTCTATGAAACCTGTGTAACAGCGATGATCGGAGATAACATTGACTATACGTGCAAGACCGCGGAAGAGCTGTTTCACATTCCTATTGTGCCTGTACATTCGCCAGGTTTTGTGGGGAGTAAAAATTTAGGGTCACGCCTTGCAGGTGAAGCGGTGCTGGACGCGCTTGTGGGAACACGTGAACCAGAATTCATTCATCCCTTTGGTATTAACTTGATCGGTGATTATAACGTCACGGGCGATATGTGGCAGTACAAGCCTATACTTGAACGTATTGGCATCAAAGTCATCTCCTCACTCTCGGGTGATGGCAGAATCGAGCAGATACAAATGGCACACACTGCAAAGCTCAATGTCATTGTCTGTGCGAAATCCTTAGTCACCTTGTGTCGTAAAATGCAAGAACGCTACAACATCCCTTATGTCAGCGTCTCATTTTACGGTAAACGTGACACGTCCAATGCGATTCGTTCTATCGTCAACGCGTTTGGCGATGCGGAATTGATCGCCAAAGCCGAAACGATTATCGCCGAAGAAGAGGCGAAATTGGCGGAGCGTTTGAGGCCATACCATCTGATGCTCAAAGGCAAAAAAGCCATTCTGAACACGGGCGGTAATAAGTCGTGGTCGATCGCCTCAGCACTTCAAGACATCGGCATCGAAGTGGTCGCAACCTGTGTTCAAAAAGCAACGGAAGAAGATGTGGCGATAGCGAGTGAATATGTGCCCATCGTCTTTAAAAACCCAGGTGTTGAACAACCTCGTCTCATTGATGAGCACAAGGTGGACATTTTGTTGGCGGGTGGGAGAAGTCTTTACACGGCGATTAAAAAGCGCATTGCCTTTGTCGATGTCAATCAAGAGAAAAAAGTAAGTTATGGTGCATATGGTGGGCTTGAAAATTTGGCGAGCGATGTCTGTTCAGCTCTTGCAAATCCTGTCTTTAAACTGGTTGGAAAGGCTGCACCATGGGAGCTAGTATGAATTTAAAAGAGCTTAGAACAACGAGCATAAAACCTTTACATGTAAACCCTCTCAAGCTCTCTCAGCCGATGGGTGCGACACTCGCATTTTTGGGCATTAAAAACTGTATGCCTTTGATGCACGGAGCGCAAGGGTGCGCTTCGTTTACGAAGGTACTTTTTACAAGGCACTTTAACGATCCTATCGCCATTCAAACCACCGCGGTCAATGACATTACCGCCGTCATCGATGGCGGTGATAAAGGCATCTCCGAAGCGGTTGAAAACATCACCAAAAAAGTAACACCCGATCTGGTGGGTCTTTTTACGACGGGTATGACCGAGACCAAAGGCGATGACATCAAAGGCGCAACGCTTCTTTTGAAAGAGAAGCAAAAGATGGTCTATGTGCATACACCTGATTTTGAAGGAGGGCTGGAGAGTGGATGGAGTTTGAGCGTTCAAAACATCATATCGCAACTCATAGAGCCAACCACACAGATACGAAAAGATAAGGTGTTGGTTATTCCTAATGTCAACCTAAGCCCCATAGAAGTTGAAAAGCTTAAAGAGGCGTTAGAACTTATGGACTTTGATGTGCTCGCTTTACCCGATCTTAGTGATTCACTCGATGGGCATTTAGGTGTGAAACAAGGCGCACTGAGCAGTGGTGGCATTAGTGTCTCTGAGATCGAAAAACTGGGAGATGCTGGGCTTGTTATGAGCATTGGACGTTCAGTCAAAAAATGTGGAGAGATGTTTCATGAGAAGTTCCCTCAAAGTACACATCTGCATTTTGATAGCCTAATAGGGCTGGAAGCTTGTGATGCGTTTTACGCGCAGGTACTGAATTATCTTGGAAGTAAAAGTGTTCCTAGTGTTGTTAAACGATGGCGCGCACGTCTTCAAGATGTGCTTTTAGACACCCATTTTACCCTTGGAAAAGCAAAAATTGTCATTGCCGATGAACCTGATAGTGTTTATGGTATGAGCAAAGCATTGCAAGAGGTTGGGGCGAGTGTCGAAGCGTTTATATCACAACGCAGTGAGATTCAAGATGCCTTTACGTGCGGTGTGCGCATAGGAGACTTTGAGGATGTGGAAGCGTTACTGCCTCAGATGGATATGATCATCGCCAATTTTCATGCGGAAAGACTAGCCCATAAGCATCATAAAGCACTGCTCATTCGCGGATTTCCAAACTATGAGCAAGTCGGTATTGGGCTTCGACATAACATTTTGTATGAAGGCAGTTGCGCCTTTTTATGCGAGGTGAATAATCTTTTAGGACATCAATGATAGTATAACCCTAAAAAAAGGGAGAATAAGCGATGAATCCCATAGAGGCAATACTTTCAAAACAAAAAGTGCTTATTATTGATGGTGCATTTGGCACAGAGCTTGAACGTAAAGGGTATGACATCAACGACTCTTTGTGGTCTGCTAAGTTTCTTATGGAAAAGCCCGAAGCGATTGGTGAAGTGCATAAAGACTATCTTGAAGCGGGTTCAGACTGTGTGACAACGGCAAGTTACCAAGCGACATATGAAGGGTTTATGAAACGTGGGATGAGTGAAGCGGAGGCCAAAGCGCTGATTCAGTCTTCGGTTAAAATCGCTCAGAAGGTACGTGATACGTTTTGGAGCGAAACCAAAAATCATGCCAAACGCCAAAAGCCTTTGGTGGCGGCTTCGGTGGGTCCTTATGGCGCTTATCTTGCCGATGGTTCGGAATTTACGGGAAATTATGGCTTAAGTCTTGAGGCGTTAAAAGCGTTTCATGCCAAACGTCTTGCCACGCTTATTGAAACAAAGCCTGATTTACTCGCCTGTGAGACGATACCTTGTTTGATCGAAGCGCAAGCGATTTGTGAGCTTTTAAGTGTGTACCCAGAGGTATCGGCATGGGTCAGTTTTAGTGCGAAAGATGGTCAGCATATCAACAGCGGTGAAAGCATTAAAGCGTGTGCGACTTACTTAGAAACACAACCCAATGTTGTTGCCATTGGCATCAACTGTACCGCTCCTCAGCATATTGACTCACTGATTGAAGAGATAAAAGCGGTCTCTACCAAACCGATTATCGTCTATCCTAATGGTGGCTCAACGTACAATGCACTCACGAAAACATGGGATGGTCTTTCTAAAAGTTCATCGTATGGAAAGATGGCGTATACGTGGTATGAGAAGGGTGCTCGTATCATCGGGGGATGTTGTCAAACAACACCAGAAGATATAGCGCAAATTGCAAAGTGGGTGAGAGCTTAAAGGTTTA
Organism: Pseudomonadota bacterium; assembly: GCA_017860615.1. Classification (GTDB taxonomy): domain Bacteria; phylum Campylobacterota; class Campylobacteria; order Campylobacterales; family Sulfurospirillaceae; genus Sulfurospirillum. The sequence continues at coordinate 79,449 of JAGDMU010000001.1, forward strand.
GGGCGCGATGAATGCGCCCTTGTAATGTTACGCGGGATTGCTCGCAGCCGCAGCTGCGGCTGCCATTGCGGTTGCTTTTTTCTTACTGCGTTCCATGGATTGAAGTACTAAGTATTGCTCTCCAAATTTGAGCATATTTTCCATCTCATCATCAAACTCAGCATAGTGTCCTTCTTCTTCAAGCACAAGTTCTTCAAACAGTTTTTTACTGACGCTATCGGCGTTGTTTCCACACTCAATGGCAAAGTTGTTGTACGTGACAACGGCATCTTCTTCGCTTTGACGCGCGAACTCAAGCATCGCTTTCACATCGGTGATCTGTTTCACCTCTTCAGAGGCTTTCATCTCGATCGTTCCTTTTAAGAAAAGCACACGATCGGCAAGGCGTTCTATGTGAAGCATCTCGGCAATGGCGGTGCGCTTAAACAGGGTTGAGAGTAGGTCGTAGCCTTGGTCATCACAGTGGAAATGTAAAAACATGTATTGGTGGACGGCTGAGAGTTCATCTGCAATCGCACGGTTGAGTAACTCGATACTTTTATCTCTTTTCATAGAACACTCCTTCAAAAAATTTCTCTAAATAGTACCATAAAATAGGCTTTTAAATAATTTTTTCTACGGAACACTTCTTGTATAGGTTGAAAAAACTGCCTTCTTAAATCTACCATGAAGGAACATGAAATCCATGCCTGAACAAAGCCATACTGAGCATTACAATGCGTATATCCCTGAAGTTGTTGCTTATCAAAAGTCACTCGATCAACTCTCTGAGCGATGGAACTTACTTTCCCTTTTAGGACAGATGAGCAACATTGGTATGGACATTTCTGAAACCAGACAGGCATTTAGCAATCTCTCTGAACAGCTCTTGCAACGCCTTTGCGAAGAAACGGTGAAAAAGCTCGCGACGGAGTTGGGTGCTAAGGCGCAAGTCGCTATCGACATCTTAATCCGCAATCTCTTTGAACGCACGGCAGACATAGGCTTTTTAGCGATGGATACCATCATCTGTGACTTTGCAAAAAAAAGCAAAGAGGAGCAAAAAAGCGCACTTCCATCCTTGCAAAACCGTTTTCATGAGTACATCGAAAAGTACAGTGTTTACAGCGATGTGTTGTTATTTGATCTTGAAGGCACACTGATCGCTTCAACCCAAGATACCAAAATAGGCAAGAAGATAGAGAGTGCTTTTATCTACGAAGCAATGCATACGTCACAAGAGTATGTGGAGAGTTTTGGCATCTACCCACTGGTCAGTGAAAAAGAGAGCTTGTTGTACAGCTATCGTGTCTGCGATGCAAGTAATACGCCCCTTGCCGTGTTGTGTCTTGTGTTCAAATTTCAAGATGAAATGCGTGTCATCATCTCCAATCTCATTGAAAACGAGACATGGGCGGACATTCTTTTGTTGGATGAAAACAATCGTACGATTTACAGCAGTGACCCGTTTCATTACGCTCTTGGAGCACCTCAAAAAACAGCACTGAAAAGCTTTGATATCGTCCCTTTCTCTGGTGCAGAATATGTAGCGAAAACACAATCCACCAAAGGGTATCAAGGCTTTTACGGGCTTGGATGGATGGGACATGCATTGATGCCTTTGGCGTTTGCTTTTCATCAAAAACAAGCCCATGTGCCTTTTACGGAAGAACAGATCAAGATCATCAAAAACTCTTCACTTTTTTCAGAGGAGTTCACCAGCATTCCCACCAAAGCAGAAGCGATTCAAAGACGCCTTGATATGACCATTTGGAACGGTAATGTGCAAATCGCTAATCAAAAAAGTGGCGACAACTCCTTTTCAAAGTCGCTTCTCAATGAAATCTCTCGCACAGGTGCACAAACCAAAAAAACCTTTGAAGAGTCCATCGGCAATCTTAACTGGACGGTAGTCGCCTCGTTCATCAATGATGCGAGTTTTAACGCCAAGCTTGCCATAGACATTATGGATAGAAATCTCTACGAGCGTGCGAATGACTGTCGGTGGTGGGCACTCAGTCCTGTGTTCATTAAAGCGTTTAGCGCAAAATTCAAAGAGTTTACGAGCATTCGCAAAGAGTTTGGACATGAAATCACCGAAGTGCTCAGTGCCATCAATGCCCTTTATACGGTTTACAGCAATCTCTTTTTATTTGATGCACAAGGCTGTGTTATAGCCGTAAGTCAAGAAAAATACGCACATCTTATTGGAAAGCGCATTGGAGCGCATTACATCGCTCAAACGCTGGCACTGAAAAGTTCCAAAGAGTATGTGGTCAGTCCGTTTGAAAAAACAGAACTTTACGATGGAAAATATACGTACATTTACAGTGCGCCTATCTTTATTGAAGGATTTAAAGAGGCACAAGGGGGTATTGGTATTGTCTTTGATGCTGAGGTGCAATTTGAAGCGATGCTAAGTGATGTTGTAGGCAATGATGAACGCTCTTTCGCTCTTTTTATAGAGAGTAAAACCAACAGCGTGATCGCTTCGACCAACCCAATGATTGGCATTGGTGAGCGATGTGTCTTTTGCGACTCTTCTGAAAACATGGTGTTGATTAAAGATGAGTACTTCATCATTGGTAAAGGCAAATCTCAGGGTTACCGAGAGTTTAAATGCAGTGATGGCTACTGCAATGATGTAACTGCCATAGTTTGCATCAAAATCGCAAACAAAGAAGCATGTGTCACTGATGAAACACCAAAAAATGGTAAAAAACAGTATCTTTACCCGCGTGTTGGGGCATCGGAAAAGACGGTTGAGCTTTCAACGTTTTGGATGAATGGCACACTCTTTGCCATAGAAAGCCAGCAAATTTACGCAGCCCTTGAAGGGCAAGATGTCACGCAGGTGATTGGGTGTGATGAAATCTATGTAGGTATGATTACGTGGAATAACAAAACCATACCCGTAGCATCTCTAGCTAAGTACTTCCACCATAACATCGCATATGATAAAGAACGCCATCATATCGTTGTTCTAAAAGGCAGTGAAGAGAAGCCCTTTGGCTTGGTCATCGACATGGTTCAAGACAGCCCTGAAGTGCCTTTGCGTTGCATTGATGAAACCAGCCAAGCGATGATGGGTCAGCATACGCTTACCAAAGCCATCGTCAAATCGGATATGGGACAAGAAAAGGCGGAGATGCTCTCTATTCTTGATCCTCTTAAAATCGAAAAGTATTTACACATGGAAAAACAATCCCAAATCGTAAAGTGAGAGCCAATTAAGCCTTAATCATTTCTTCTTTATCGCTTTTTTCAGTTGATGGAAAAAGTGATAAAGAAACTTTCTCATCAACACTTTTGATATGCACATCGTGCTGCGAAAAAGGAATTTCGATACCATGTGCATTGAGCGTGTTGTAGATAATAATGAGAAATCTTGACATCGTTTTGCTGGGTGCTAAAATTTCTTCTCCATGAATCCATACTTGAAGTGTAAAATTAACACTACTGCTACCAAGGCCCGTCATAATGACGTTGGTATATTTATCCTGTGTCATGAGAATATCTTTATACCCACTGTTCGCAACCGCTTCTACAATAACAGCAATAACATGTTCAGGTTTCGTACCATACGCAACACCAAAAGGTATATCAAAACGTTTGAGTTTATCGTGCATCGTCCAGTTAATCACATTGCCTTCGATAAAATTGCGATTGGGAACAATGACGTCTATATTGCCGTTGGTATTGAGAGTCGTTGAACGCATACGAATATCGGAGACATGACCACGCAAGCTATCGGACAACTCAACAAAATCACCAATTTTAATGCTTCGCTCAAACATCAAGATAATTCCAGAGACAAAATTTGAGACAATATTTTGCAGACCAAAACCAATACCCACAGAAAGTGCTCCAGCTACCAGAGCGATAGAGGAGAGGTCGATGCCCATGACGTTAAGCGCTACAAAAAAAGCCGTGATGACAATGACGTAGTAGCCAATGTTGGATAAAATCGTGCGTGTTGCTAAGTTGATAGATTTACTATTTTGTGTCATTCTTTTAATGCTGGTTTTATAAAAACCTCCACCAAAAATACCAATCAGAAAAATAAGTACCGCTAAGATCATTTTCAACATGCTAATGGGTGAGCCATTCAGTGTAAAAATGGGTTCACTCATCATATCCCAAGAGGTTTTTAGGATATTTTTAAACTCTTGTTCCGTAGAACCTTTAATGGTATCAATCGTGCCAAAATACTTTTTTTCCATAGTGTGGAGTAAGGAGGCAATGGACTCTTTGATCACATTGGCATTTTCCAAGCCAGAAGCTTCATCAAGAATACTTTTTTCTAACACAAATGCTTTGTCATTTTTAAATTTCAACGCATCTGATAATTCTAAAAATAACGAAGATATCGTTGCTCGTAACGCTTTATTATAGGCATCTTCTTTCGTAGTGATCGTTGCGGTTGAAATGCCTTTATCGTGTGTATCTCCTAAGAGTTCAAAACGCTCTTTTTTAACTAAAAAGGTATCAATGGTTGCGCGTAATTTTGAAGCTTCCTCTTGCGCCATCACGGTTTTTTTGGACAGACTCTCAGAGTCAAATGGAATGTTTTTCAAAGATTCAATCAACATCTTTTCGATGGAGAGCATTTCATTGGCGATAATGTCATATTGATCTTTAAACTCTTGCAATGATTTTGTGTACAGGGCACTTTGAAGTTGGAGTGTACGCTCTGACGTTGCGTTGTTCTCTAAACTTTTGATCTCTTTGGTTAAGGATTTTATCTTAGTTTCTATGGATTGTATTTTTTTGGCAAGAGAATCTTTCTTAAGTGTGTCATCGATGTAACGATTAAAAAGAGAGGTGTATTCATCAACACTTGTAGGGACATTTATTGTTGTATTGGTAACGAGTGTGGGTTGGATATTGATAAGTTTTTCAAGCAATACTTTTTGTAAAGCAATCTCATCATTCGAGACTTTTGACTCTTTGATTGTTTTTAAGAGATTGATGTAAACGGTTTTGTCGGCGTTGATTAAAGAGGTATTTTGGTCATCTGCCAGAACGGTATTTGAGAACATCCATATTAAAAAAGCGAATGATTTTAGGACACGCATAGCCATCTAAATTCTCCAAAGTTGAATCGAAAAAATATAGACTTATTATACCCTCAATGTATTTAAAACCAATTCTGAACCAATCCTTACCAACGGAACACTTCTTGTAAATGTATGAATAACGTTTAGCATAGGAGGATAAAAAGATGGTCAAGGTAGCGTTTTTTACAAACGATCTCAAAAACATTGATGCCCATTTTGGCTCAGGAGAGCAATTTGCCGTGTATGACGTGGGTGCAACAGGGTTTAATCTCCTCGAAGTTGTGCAAACAGGCGAAGAGCGAACCGAAGGTAGAGTTGAGATGTTACAGCATGAAAATGTTGACATTATGTACTGTGTCGAAATTGGACCAGCTGCTGCGGCAAAAGTCGTCAACAGTCGAATCTTTCCTATCAAATACAAAGAAGTGGTGAGCATTGAAGCAGAGCTGAATAAGCTTCAAAATATGATCGCAACCAATCCTCCTCCGTTTATCAAAAAAATCTTAGAAGCCAGAGGATAAGGCTATGAATGAACTTGAAAAGTTGTTCATCGAAACACTGACCTCTCAGATCAGGGCGCTTGACCAGTTTGGTACTTGGGCGAAGAAGAGTGATGAAGAAATTTTGTCCGAGAAATATGTTAAGACCAAAGAGCAACTTAAAAACGTTCCTATTATCGCGGACATTGATGAGATGCAGATCAAAGATATTCGGCTGATTTTTCAGTCCATCGCATTGGCTTTCGAGCTTAAAACGAGTGTTATGTGTTCTGTTGTGATGGAGATGAGTCACGAAGGATTTGGACGTGCTGTGGTTTTGGCAGAGAAGATTGTTGTGACTAACAAGTTTTTCAAAGACGCGCATCGTTACAGTTTTAGAACGTATGAGGATCTTATTAAAGAGGGCGGAAAGATGTTAAAAGATGCTCTCGACATTTATGAAACCTATAAAAAATAAGCAGGATAGAACATGGCAAAGGTTGGTATATTTTACGCAAGTGCAGGCGGCAATACAACATTGGTAGCGGAAGCTTTAAAAGAGGCATATGAACTTGAAGATGATGATTGTGTTTCAATGGAAGATGATTTTGATAGCGTTGAGCAGTTTGAAAACTACGATGTGCTTTTTCTTGGAAGTTCCTCTTGGGGACAAGGCGATGTGCATTTTAGTTGGGTTGACGCACTTTTTGAGATCACTTCAGAGAACATCAGTTTTGCAGGTAAAACCGTTGCATTTTTTGGCGCGGGTGATAGCAAAACGCATGGTGAGCATTTCTGTTCAGCCCTTGGAAAGCTCAACCAAATTTTTAGCAAAGCAGGGGCAAAAGTTATCGGTTTTGTGGACAAAGAAGGCTACACCTATACGGCTTCTTTAGCAGAAGTAGGCGATAAACTCTGTGGTTTAGCCATCGATAATATCAATGAGAAAGAGAAAACAAGTGAGCGCATTGAAAACTGGATAGAGCAGTTACAAAGCGAACTTTCATAAGCTAGTTTAAAAAGGATACGAGCATGAAAACGCTAAATGATTTTTATCAACTTAAAGATGCGGAAGATTATTTCCATTTTTTTGGTATCGAGTATGATAAACATATTGTCGCGGTCAAGCGTTTTCATATTATGAGAGAGTATGGAGCATTGGTTAAAAAAGGGTTTGAAAACTTTAATGGCGATGAAAAGTATCTCATGGACTTTTTGAAGTTTGCTCTAATGCGCGTCTATATGGACTACAAACATGGGCACGCTCCAAGTGCGGCTGAGGTTTGGGGCATGATAGAAGACGGAAAAGCCAAAGGGTGTTTGGCCTGTGCGATCTCATCTGAAGGAGGAAACTGTGCTTGCTAGTGAAGAAGTGGTTTTGCATAATACGGTGATGGCAAAACTTTCTGGTAAAGATGAAGAGAAAGCCAAGTTTTTTCTTGGTCAAAAAGTCAAGCTTTTGGAAGATGTTAAAAACGATGGCACATACCCGTATCTCAAAATTGGCGAGGTGATGATTAAAAAAGGCTCAATCGGGTACATCCGTACCATCGGCGAGTTTTTACAAGTCATCCGTGTGTATGAAGTCCATTTTTTAGATGCCGAAGCGGTTATAGAAGTGATCGGATGCAGAGAGCATGAGCTTGAAGCGATGGAACCTTACCGTGACCTTGAAGCCGAAGAGACAGAATGGATGATGAATCATTATAAAAATAAATAGTAAAAATCTTAGAAGGAGGGAAAAAAGTCATGGCAAAAGTAATCTTTATGCATTTTGATAAAGAAAAAGATGGTATCTATGATGCCAAAATAGGCGAACCAGTCGTGCGTCTAGCAAAAGAGAAGGGGATTCCTATTCCTTTTGATAGCAAAGACTATGCAAAGTGTTTGGTCAGCGTTGAGAGTATCAGTGATGAAGAGCCAACAAGCTACATGGAAGATGAAGAGCTTGATGAGCTTGTAAAGCTTGGTGCTATCACTCAGCAAGATGCGGATATCTGCCAGCAATTTACCGTGAGTCCTAAAGTTCGCATCGCTTCGATGATGATGATTAAGGGCGATGTTTTGATTAAACCATTTAAGAAGTAAAGGATACAAGATGACAACAAGAGTAGAAATTATCAACGATTTTTTAGCGATCAATGTAAAACCAGGTGCTACCATTCAAGATGTTGTAGAGGCAAGTGGTAGTGCACTTCCTTTTGGTTGCCGTGATGGTCAATGTGGTACCTGTGTGGTTGAAATCGTACAAGGTATGGAATTCTTATCACCTAAAAATGAGAAAGAGTTTAAAGTTCTTAAAGAAGTCTGTGCGGGCACATGTTCAGAAAATTCACGCCTTGCTTGTCAGATGAAAATCGACAAACCAAACGGCGTTGTGCGTATTAAATACTAAACAATATTCTACAAAAAACACTTTTCAACGCCACAGCAAAGAAAGCTCTCTGGTGTGGCGTTGAGACTCTCTCAAATTTCCGAAAACACTCTTTCTTATGCATAAATTTTAATCACTAAAAACGATAAAAAGTATCCACACTTTGGCATAATTTACGCATGAGAAGTATCAACCTAGAATTTAAACAAAAGCAGAGTTTAAACCTCTCTTTGAAACTTTGGCTCCCACTGTTACAGCTTCCTCTTCAAGAGTTAAGTACGCACCTAGAGACTTTGTCGTACGAAAACCCTTTCTTAGAGGTCAAGCGTCCCTTTGAGCAAAACCTAGGCTCTAGCCATGGGATTGTTGAAGAGTTGGTACTTGGCAGTGAATCATTGCATGAAAAAATCATCGAACAAATCGTACCCCCACTTTTCCCAACACCCATCTCTCAAAAGGTCGCTCACGAGATACTCTGCGACATTAACGAAGAGGGCTATTTTGATGGTGATATTGAGGCGATTGCACAGACTTGTGGTGTCTATACCGAGTATGTGGAGCGTATACGCCAACGCTTCTCCAAATTAGAGCCGTATGGCATAGGCGCACTGGATAGCAAAGAGTCATTTGTGTTTCAACTAGACGCCCTAAGCGATGACATCGATGATGAATTGTACAACTTGGTTCAAAAGATGATAGAGCAGATGGCAAAGGTTGACAAGTTCTTTAGACATGGACGTTTTGAAGAAGCCAAAGCGATCATCAAAAAGTTTGCCAATCCCCCAGCCATAGAGTATCAAGCGACGCCCAAACAGATCATTCCTGATTTTTATGTGGAGGTGGATGATGATATCAGGCTTCGCATCAATAACGATTATTATCCTGACATTTTCATAGCTGACCCCTTTTCCAGTAAAAGTGAAAATATCAAAGAGAAGCTTAAAGAGGCACGTGACATCGTCAACCTTTTAGAGCTTCGCAAAACCACACTCTACAAGATTGTTCTTTTAGTTGTAGAGCGTCAACTCTCCTTTTTTGTGGGAGGCGAGCTAAAACCACTCAATATGGCACACTTAGCCGATGAGCTCTCCTTTGCTGAGTCCACTATATCGCGGGCGATTTCAAACAAGTACATTGAGTCTAAACAGGGCATTTTCCCACTCAAATCGTTTTTTACAAATGCGGTGGCTACGAAAGAGCTCTCTTCTTCAGAGATTAAAAACTTTATCAATCAACAGATAGAATACGAAGACAAAAGTGAACCGCTTACCGATGATGATCTTTTAGAGCGCATTGAGAAGCGATTTAGTATCAAGATGGTGAGACGCACCATCACCAAATACCGCAAATTGATGAACGTAGCGTCATCCAAAGAGCGAAAGAAAATCTATAAGGTACAAGCATGACAACAACCCTCGACACCCTACCAAGCCAATATACGCAACTTGAAATGATCAAACTTGAACGTGAAGTGATGATCTTTTTACAAAGTTATGCCAAAAACCGTTACTCAAAGTACGTCATAGCACCTCACATCGCTGCGATGTCCTTGAAAATGAACCACCTCTATGAGGCTATGGGTTTTAAAAACCGAGTACAGATGGGAAAATACATGAAGTGCCATTTCCCAGAGCTTGCACACCTAAAACCAGTCGATAAACTGTGGAAGAAATTTATCTACGACTCCATCAATAGAGTCGCTCCATTTTGCTTTAGCTGTAAAGATAACTCTAACTGCTTTGCGTGCGAGTTGGCGGGGTGAAAGAACGCATTTTTACTGTTAAATATTAAAAATAACTCTTACATGTAACGAGAAATCTACCCTCTGTAAACGCGATATAATTACCTCAGAACTTTACGTCTTAAATGGCGATAAAAAATAGTGGAGGGGTAATGGAAAATTTTACTAATTATTTAACTATCTATGGGGCACTTGTATTTACAATAATTGCTTTAATAGTGAATATTTTAAGATACAAACATACATTAAAACAAAATGATGTAAAACTAAAGATTAGTTATAAAAAGTTAGAAATTCTTGAAGAAGACATTAAAGATTTAGGGAAGCCCTTTGACCCGCTAACCCAAGAATGTGGTCCGAGTTATGCAAAGATATGTGAAGTCACTGTCCAAAATATAGGAAATGTTAATGCATATATCAAAGACATAAGTATGATAAATGAAGATGAGCAAAAAGCAAATATAGTATTATCAGATATCCCAGAAGTTAGAAGAAAACCAATAGAACCAAAAGCATCTAAAACTTTTGATATGAACATTACCAATAAAGAAGATATTTGCGAAATAAAATATGTGATTGTAATTGACCAAACAGACAAAGAGTGGAAGAAAAAAATATAAGTAAAAAAGGACAAGCTATTTTATATTACTCTTCTGGCCCTATCGTCATAAAAGGGTTGTGAGCGATTTCCCACAAGTGACCATCGGGGTCTTTAAAATAGCCGCTATACCCACCCCAGAAAACTTTTTGAGGTTGCTTGGTAGGTGTTGCACCTGCTTTGATGGCTTCTTTAAAGAGAGCATCCACTTCTGCTTCACTGCCAAGCGTATGAGCGAGTGTAAATCCTTTGAAGGTACTTTCATCAAACGCGACATTGGCATCTTCTGCGAGTGCTCTTTTTTCATAGAGGGCAAGCCACGTTCCTTTGAGCGTAAAGAAAGCAATATTTTCTTCATAAGGCTCAAGCCTAGGAAATCCCAGTCCTTTTTGATAAAACGCAATAGACTTAGCCAAATCACTCACACCTAAACTAATCATGCTTATATAAGGTTTCATTGTTGGTTTCCTCTTCTATAAAAAAGGTTAAAGCTGAACGGTTAAGAACAGCTAGCTATTTTTTCTTTGTTTCTCAAAAAACTCTTTAAGTGCATCATACGCCAAAGGTTTAGCGTAAAGATAGCCTTGAAAGCGGTCGCATCCAAACTCTTTCAAAATTTCTTCTTGTTCTTGTGTCTCTACACCTTCTGCCAAAATATACATGTCTAAATTTTTACCGATTGAGATGATGTTTTGAATCATTTTTTTAGCGGTAATATCATTTAAAATTGTATCGACAAAGCTTTTATCGATTTTTAGCTCATCAATAGGCAACTTTCGCAAGATACTGAGTGATGAGTATCCTGTCCCAAAGTCGTCCATTGAGATGTGAAGACCCATCTCATGCACTTTTTGTAACAGAGGTAAAATGTAGTCTATATCTTCGATAAATAGGCTCTCCGTTATCTCCAAACATAAGGAAATATGCGCAAGCTTTTCGTGTTCGATTTGTTTTGTAAGATTTTCTAAAAACTTGGTTTCCATGAACTGTTTGATGGAAATATTGATAGATGTTTGAAAAGCAATGCCCAGTTCTGCTTGAAGCGTCTTCATCTCTTTCAGTGTTGTCTTAAGAATGAAATGCCCAAGACGTGGCATAACACCTGCAGCTTCAGCAATAGGGATAAATTGATCGGGTGGTACAAGTCCCATGTCAGCACTGTTCCATCGCACCAAGGCTTCGACACCGTAGATTTTACCATCGTGGTCGATTTGTGGCTGATACACCATAAAAAACTCATGTTTATCCAGTGCTGTGTGTAAAGCTTGTTCTACATTGACACGATTGAGATACCCTTCTTGCATGGAAGGTGCAAAAAGACGCACACTGTTTTTGTATTTTTTAGCTTCATACATCGCAATATCGGATGCACGTAAAAGCATATCAAGTGTTGTGCCATGCTGTGGATACTTGGCAATACCAATGCTTGCACCTACAACAAAACTAAACTGTTTAATGTGATAAGGTTTTGATATTTCATTGAGAATGGCTTGCGAATGTGCCAGTATATCTTCTTCATCTGTGCGATAGGTCAAGATAACGAACTCATCGCCTCCTTGGCGAATAACAACACTCTCTTTTCGCACCATTTTTGAGATACGCTTAGCAAACTCCACAAGGAGAATATCACCAAATTCGTGACCAAAGCTGTCATTAATGTTTTTAAAATGGTCCATATCGAGATAGTAAAGGCTAAAAGGAGGTGCTTTTTCATAGATCCATTTATGGATGGATTGTTGTAAAGAGCTTCGATTTGGGAGTTTTGTAAGCTCATCATGGGTTGCTTGAAAAATCAAATCTTTGCTTCTTTTCTCCTCAGCGTGGGAAATCAATTTAAAGAGTAAAAACAAAATGGCATGTACAATAACAAAAATAAGTACATAGCTCATAAAACTTTCGACAAACTCATTGACAATCTGCTCATGGTCGATCTCTGAGAGTACCCAAAGTTCATAGCGTGGGTCATACTTAAGCGCAATTTGTACCATTTTCCCATCAGGATGAGCAATTTCTAAGCCATAAATTTCACGATTTTGTTTTATCGTCTCAATCGAGACATGATGTTCTTGTACCACATTTTCCAAAAGAGTGTTTAGAAAATGATTGGGGAAAGGTTTTTCGTACAAATTTTTGGGTGTTTCATTGTTTGAGGATTGAAACTGAACAAACTGGTCACGGTCTCGAATGAGGGTAACTTTGTTGTACTCACCAAAAGAAAGGTTTTCTGTAAATATCTTAAACGCTCCCTCTATCGCTAACCCAGCGGTCATGACCCCCACAATCTTACCTTGATCGTTGTAGATACTTTTACGAATTGGTATGCCCCAGCGTCCACTTGCAGCGATAAAATAAGTACGTCCTAGAACCATCTTTTCTTGGGTCATGGTGTAGTCGAAAGAGTCTTTTGTTGCTGTATGTTGTCTTAGATTGGGAAGTTTCGCTTTATTGAAATTGGAGCTTACATGAAGGTAGTTTCCTTCAAGATCAACAAAACCAAATGCAACCACGGAAGGATTGAGAACAAGCAGGTCATCCATAATGCGAGGGTCTTTGTCTTTTAAAATCTGATTGCCTAAAATGTTGAGTGTCATCTCTTGAGATAAGAAAAGGGAGTGTGTTGCGTTGGAGACAAGTTTAACAAGATTGGCTTGGTCTGTGGCGTATTGTTCGTGAATATTTTTCCATTTGGAAAAAGAGATGATGCCTAAGAAAACAAACGCACCCATTAAGAGAATGTAAAAAATCATCCAAATATTTTTTTGAAGGACAGCCAAAGGAAACCTCCCCGTGTTTGCTTCAACAATCATAACATAATTTGATTGTTACGGTACTCTTAACACCATGCTATTGCAAAGATCGTCGCTTTCAAACTGTGTCATTTCACCCGCTTTAAGATGGGGTACAGGGAAAAGTCTGACGGTTAAAGGTTTGTTCAGCCTAAAGGCGAGTGTTCCCGTGTCTGCACAGATGTCAGCTATCTTCTGAGCAGAAGTGTTTCCTTCGATGGGTACAGTGTCAAGCCCTATACCACACACTGCGGAGTATTGAAGCAAGGCTCTTATGTCAAATTCATCGCGTGTCGTTGCACTTGCTAGTCCTTCATCTTCCACAACAGCAAGCATCAACCCTGAAAAGCCTATGAGGTCACATCCTACCTGAGCCTTAAAAACTTTGGTCAGAAGTGCTGAAGCTTCAAGTGTTCCTGCTGCCCCAAAATAGGGAACTCCAAGAAGTTTATACACATCAACCATTGAGGAGCAGTTTTTGGATGGCGCAGCCGAAGTGTCTATGCCTGCAAACTTGGTTTTATAAGGGTGTTTGTATGCTTTAGTAATGCCGATAATATCGGTTATGTGATACTGCAAAGCCTCTTTCATAATGGTGTAAGACTTCTGCATTTTGACATTATGGTTGGTCTCTGGTTTTAAATGATTGAGCGCTTCTACAAGAAGATCAGGCGTCTCAAGTCCTAACGCAAAACAGTTTTCGTCGTGACCGTTGTGGTACGAAGCTGGGAAATAGGGAATACGTGGCTTACAATTATAATTAATCGTAAAGTTAAAATTGCCTTCACCCCGAGGAGTGATTTTGCCTATTTCAACCACAGTTTTAGCGCAACTTAGGGTTAAGTCACGATCAACCATGCCCAACTCATCGACATCCACGTTAACACACGCATTGCAAATATCTCCGTATGCTTTAATCATCTCTGGGAGCATGGCAATTTCATCTTGTGTTTTCGCTTCACCGATAGCAAAACGAATACGTCTTTTAGGCATCGAAGGGCTTTGAAGCACTTGAGAGAGTTGGTGCATATCTTTAAGGACAGCATGGAACGAAGAGGTATCAAGGTATTCGCCAAAGGCGTTGGTAACAATGCGAATGGACTGAACATGGTATCCGTGTGCTTGAAACTCATCTGCGAGGTCTCCCCCAAAAGATGCTGCTTTTGTTATGGCTTCTTCCCATGTGCTTTTTTCTTTGGAAAGGGTCAAAAATGAGGTAATCGTGCGGATTTTACATAAATCTTTGTTTTTGAGTTTCTCTTTTAACATCGCATTTCCTTGATGACTTAAGTACCAAATCATAGCCAAATCGTTTTTACATGTAAAGGTAAACGATGTCCTAGAGGCTGACATTAAAGGGCTTAAAAGAGTATAATGGTAAATATGTCCATAACATAAGGAGCTCCATGTTTAAAATTTTTTGTTTAGCACTTGGGTTAGTATGCACTCTTTATGCCGAAGATGTGAGTATCGCTAAATTGTTTGAAAATGAAAAGGTGAAAGGTACGATGCTCATCGAATCCCTTGATGGCAAAGAACGTTATGTATACAATGATATACGAGCCAAAATGCCACTGCTTCCAGCGTCGACCTTTAAAATTCCCAATACACTCATCGCCCTAGAAGAGGGTGTTGTCACTGCTGATTCTATCATCGTTTGGGATAACGTAGAGCGTAACATCAAAGCGTGGAATCAAGACCAAAATGTAAGCTCTGCTTTTAAGCGTTCCTGTGTGTGGTGTTATCAATTATTTGCTCGAAACATCGGGCTTGAAAAATACCATGAATACCTCAAAAAGCTCCACTATGGCAATGAAACAACAGGCGATAATGTAGAACGTTTTTGGCTGGATGGAGAACTGCGTATAAGTGCGTATGAGCAGATTGCTTTTCTAAAAAAGTTGTATGACAATGCGTTACCCTTTCAGCAAAAACATATTGATCTTCTCAAATCCATCATGATCGATGAGAAAGGGAACATCTATACCCTTCGTGCTAAAACAGGCTGGGCAGTGCCAAAAGGAGCGGAACATCATGGCTGGTACGTGGGGTATGTGGAGAGTTCTAAAGGGGTTTATTTTTTTGCAACAAATCTGATAACGCCTTCCTCTGATGAACTTTCTTTACGAAAACTTCTTACGCTTGAAGCGCTTAAAAGTAAAGGGATTTTAGAGTAAAATTCGCAATGAATTTAGAGTTATGAAGGAAAAACAATGAAATTAAAACAGAGCTTATTCTCACTATTGGCTTTGGGTGCTCTTGTTGCGCCACTGAGTCTTTCTGCCGAAGTTGATTTTGAGTGGCGCCTCAGCTTGAACAATCGCTATCATTCTGATCCTTACGGCTACCGTTATGGTTTGGCGGATCGTTTTCGTTTGCCAGAATCCCGCGTTATTGTCATCCTTGACAGTGTACGTGAGCCTGCTGATGCCTACATGATTTTTCGTTTAGCAGAGCTTTCAGGAAGACCGTATGACTATGTTTTGGGTGTATACCGTCAAAATCGTTACTCATCATGGATAGAGATTGCCTCTTTGGTAGGGGTTATCATCTCTTCCAATGATTTTAACAACCTCAGGCATCATCATGATTTAAGAGATGACTATCGCTATGACAGCAGACGTTATGATCGTTATGAAGACAGACGTGTGATTATCAAACGTGAAGAGATTTATATTCCTCATGTCTATGAAGAGCAGCGAAGAATCTACAAAGACCCACATTATAAGCATGATGAACGTCATGACTCAAGAGATGATAGAAGAGACGATAAGCGGGATGATAGAAAAGATGACAGAAGAGATGATGACGGAAGAAGACATTAATTCTATACCTCTTTAATGCCGTAGCATCTTGCAAATTTTACTTTGCAAGATGCATCTTCTTTTACTCTTTACGTTTTAAAAAGGTTTCGATCTCTTCAATCGCTTTTTTGTTGGAGAGGTTAAACTTGATCTCAATGCGCCTTGATGCCTCTTTATCTTCCACACCATTTTTAAAGATACGATCACTGTACGACCTGCCATTGGCACTGAGGTACTTTTGAAGTAGGGCTGTGCGTTTTTCATCGAGTGAGTAGATGAATGCCATGACCGAGTACGCTCTTTTTTGCGAAAGATCAAGGTTGTGCATATAACTTCCATCCGAGTCAGTATGCCCTTCAATGACAATATGGTCGATGTTCTCACGTATGGTGTCATCATCTAAAAGTACTTGCAAGTAAGGTTGCAGTGTCTCTTTGAGCTGTTTTTGCGCTTCAGGCTTAAGCTCATACGAACCTACATCAAAAAGCACCGAAGAGGGCAAGCGAATCGCGCCACTGTTGGGGTCGATGTTGATCTTTTTGCCCAGTTTTTCTTTAAGCTCTTGCACTACCTTGATGCGAATACCCGTAAGGTTTTTAATGCGCGATTTTGTGAGGTCAAGGTCTTCCACCAACTGCTGATGCGAAGCGGTACTTTCGAGCAATTTTGCACTTAAAAGCGCCAACTCACCCTCTTTGAGTTTGAGTGTGTTGGTCGTTGTTCCAAGCTCCATCTGGCTTGCTACGAGTTCACCTTTGACTTCATCGCGCGCAAGTTCTGTGTCAAGGAGGAGTTTTTTGAGATTTTCGATTTCTCTGTCGCTGAGTTGCAGTTTTGCCGTTGCTTCCTCTAAGCTTGACTCTTTTTGAGAGAGTAACTCTTGTGCGATTTGCAACGAAGCACTGGTAACATTCATATCGGAACGTAGTCTTAAAAAATCCCGTTGTTTTTGTGCCAGTTCACCTTGTGCGAGGTGCAACACTCTCTTTTGCTCTTCAAGATCATTTTTAATGCCTTTAAGATCGGTCTGCACATAGACATACTTCACTACAATCGCACCAATAAGTAAGATGAAGACAAACAACAATCCTGCCATTAAGTCGGCATATGAGACCCAGAAGTTTTGATCTGAGCTTCGTGAACGGTTGTAACGCATTATTTTAACGCATCCATTTTTTGGATGATCTCTTCAGTTTCAGCATCGATGATCTTCAAGCTCTCTTTGAGCGACTCGACCTCTTCATTGGGTGGTGTTTCACCTTGGATGCTACCTGTCTCTTGAAGTGTGCGTAGAAGCTCTTGATTGGTTTTGACCATCTCTTCGCTGCTGTTAGCAATTTTGATATGCAAATTGGTTGTGCTTTCATTGAACAAAGTTAGTTTTGTGAGAATATCTTCATGGATGACGGCTAAGTCACGCTGTCT
Organism: Pseudomonadota bacterium; assembly: GCA_017860615.1. Classification (GTDB taxonomy): domain Bacteria; phylum Campylobacterota; class Campylobacteria; order Campylobacterales; family Sulfurospirillaceae; genus Sulfurospirillum. The sequence continues at coordinate 96,695 of JAGDMU010000001.1, forward strand.
GTCTTGTGAGCGTGAAAGTGCTTCCATACCTTCTTTGATGTGCTCAGCACCTCGTTTAACAGCTTGTGCTTCTAAGGTAAGCATCTCATCGAACAGTTTGAATTTTGTCTCGATGCTTTTTCCCAGTCGTTCAAAGAAATCGTTGGAGCTAAGACGTTCAAACATCTTTCCAATACGCTCAAAATTTTGGAGATTTTCTTGCAAATAAGCTTGTTCGATCTCCTCTTTCGTCCAAAAAAGTGATGCTGTTGCATTTTGAATCACTGCCACATCTCTATCGAAACGGCTTAATCCTCTTTTTTCAAAAAAGATCCACCAAAGTGAGAGCAAGATACCGTAAATGGAGACGTAAAACGCTGTTCCTACACCGCTTAAAAGAAGTGAGATTTCATTCTCCAGCGCACCCGCACTTTGCGATGAAAAATCAGGAAGTGTTAATGCAATAGAGATAAACGTACCCAAAATACCCATGGTTGGGAAGATGCTCGCTGCAACAGAGGCGTAGTTGTCATTACGAATACCTTTGGCATAGGTGTCGATGAAGTTTTCAAACGAAGCGTTGGATTTCATCACTCCACCAATAGGCATCAAGTTTTTGGAGACATACTCATGCAGTTCCACTTGAAACTCTTTGGAGTAACGTCTAAAGGTACAGACCCCAAATTCACCATTGTGCTTTGCAAAGATGAGCGCGACGATGTAAATAAACCCGATAAGCACGATGCTGTGAATCCCTACTTTAAAATGCAAAATACCTAAAAATCCGAGTAAAAAGTAGAGATACGCCAGTGTTGGAAGCAAAATAAGCTTCAAATAAACCAAAGCGCAGTTACGTTTTGGAGCTTCTAGTGCAGCTAAATTTTGGAGTGTTTCGTTCATATTTTCATTCATAAAAAGCCTTTACCTTAGTATCTATGGTTTCTTAGCATATTATAACGCTTCTTTTTATACCGATGGTTAACAAGAGGTATAAAATGGCAACATATTAACGTGAGATTAATATTAAAAGACTACAATTTTTCATACCAATTGAAAATGATGTCATCTCTTTAACCTCCCACTGCACAGAAATAAAGGTGGTCAAATGTCCCCTAAAATAAATACGTTAGAACGTCACAGTGTTAAGTCTTTGCTCAAACATACACTCTTGCAAACGATAGACAATATTGCAACCCATTTGAGTGATTTTCTGCAAACGAAAGAGCCTGAAAGTCTGCACCAGTACCGTGTCAGTGTTCGTATGGCGCGCTCTGTTTGCTTGGAATTTAGCGAGTTTATGGAAGAAAAGCGTAAATTTAACTTGGAGACAATACTCAAAACACTTCAAAAAGAGACCAATGACATGCGTGACATTGACGTTTTTTTAGAGTGCATTGAAGCGTATAAAAGCATGGTCGAACCTTCGTGTTTGGTTGACCTTGAAGGATTGGAAGCAAAACTCAAAGCGGAAAAAGAAGAAGCGTATAATGCGTTTGAATCCAAATACACGCAAGCGTTTACAGATGAGATGATCGCAAGATTGCAAGCCATTCAAAACGATGAAAGACTTTGCCTGCCTAAGTCGGAAGAAAAGATCTACAAGTACATCAAAGAAATCCTCTCAAGTCGACTTAAAAAGATAGCAAAAGCCTCTAAAAAACTGAGCCTTGATGCTCCAAATGAGCGCTTTCATAAGCTCAGACTTCACTATAAAAAACTTCGCTACAATGCTGATGCTATCAAGCTTACACAGTTTTCTAAAAGCTTTAAGCCTTTGCAAAACGCTTTTGGAAAAGTCCAAGACAAAAACACCCAAATCGAGCGTATCAAACGCTATAATACACCACACAGCGTCTGCTTAGATAACATCATCACTCTGTTAGAGCAAGAACTGATGCTCGATAAACAAGTGTGTATCGAAAAATCGAGCAAAGAAAACATCGAAAAGATGCGTGAGCATTTAGACAAACTATTTTCATCATAAAGATCATAAACCGTGCCAAACTTAGAATACATCGCCCATTACCCAGAACACCTCAAAGAGCAAATCCGCCATCTCATCCAAGTCGAAAAACTTGGAGCGTACCTGCTTTCTAAGTACCCAACCACACACAACCTCACAAGTGACAAAGCGCTTTACGCCTATGTTATGGAGCTAAGAGCCGAGTTTTTACGTAAAAGCGAACCCATCACCAAAGTGCTTTACGATGGCAAGATCAACGACATCAATGACGCGTTAGGCTTACACCGCGTGACCATCAAAAACCACGGTGGACGCCTACGCAGTAAAAGCGAAATCCGCGTGGCAACCGTATTTAAAAACACCCCCGAGCCTTTTTTAAAGATGATCTGTGTGCACGAACTCGCTCATCTCAAAGAGAAAGAGCACAACAAAGCCTTTTATGCCTTGTGTGAAAAAATGGAGGGAAGTTACCATCAGCTAGAGTTTGATGTCAGGCTTTACTTGACGCATTTGGATCTGTTTGGGAAGTTGTATTAGTGTGTAAGAATCGTTTAGTCTATTTAACTATCAATGAGGATTTTATATGAAACTCTCCCAATTTCCCATCTACATCATCGATGCTTTTACCAAAGAACTGTTCAAAGGCAATCAAGCCGCTGTTGTGCCACTTGATAGTTGGTTACCTGAAAGTGTCATGCAAAACATCGCTTCTGAAAACAACCTCTCAGAAACAGCCTTTTTTGTGCGAAATGATGCAGGTGTGTATGAGATACGTTGGTTTTCACCGCTTAAAGAGATCGACTTTTGTGGTCATGCGACGTTGGCGAGTGCGTATGTCATTTTTGACCATCTTAGTGAAAAAGGTACTATCACGTTTTGGGCAAAAGCGGTCAATACCATCGAGGTCAATGAGCGTGAAAACGGGCTTATCGAGATGAGTTTTCCCAACCGTGCACCTGAAGTTTTGAATGAAGTACCAGAAGCCCTAAATACAGGGCTCTCCATAAAGCCTTTGGAATTTTATAAAAATCAACAAGCTTACTTTGCGGTGTATGCGAATGAAGACGATGTCAAAAATGTCGTGCCTGATCTTGAAAAGCTCAAAACTCTGGCACCTCTTGATGTTGTGGTTACCGCTCCAAGTGTAGCGTATGATTTCGCTTCGCGCTACTTTTGGCCAGCCAATGGTGGGGTAGAAGACCCCGTAACTGGCTCCATTCACGCAGGACTTGCACCGTTTTGGGCGAAGCGTTTGGGTAAGGATAGCTTGGTTGCTTTGCAAGCATCGAAGCGTTCAGGTGTGCTCTATTGTCGTGTGAGTGAAGAGCGCGTTTTTGTTTCGGGTGCATGTGTCGAGTATTTGCAAGGGACGATAGGGCTTCTTGTATAAATCGTTACTCTTTTATACAGGCGTATCAATTTATTGCGATAATGTCATTATTTAGATCAAAATAATCCAAATGATAATAAAATCAATACACGAAATAAGCAGCATCGCGCCAAAAGTGAGGGGATAAATATGAAAAAGTATTTTGCATCGGTTGTATGGTTCACTGTAACGCCACTTTTACTTTTGGCGTCACCCTCTGTGGCGCTGGTCAAATCGGTTCATGGTGATGTCAGCGTAACCCATGCTGATCACACAACTGTGAGCTTGAAACAAGGCGATAGAATTTTTGAAAAAGACTTCATTAAAACCGCTCCAAACAGCACCATCGGCATTGTTTTTGAAGACAATACTTTAATTTCGATTGGTTCAAATGCTGAATTTTTGGTCGATGAGTATCTTTTTGAGCCTGAAAATAAAAACGTTAAATTTAAAAGCAATCTGTTCAAAGGGATTATGGCGTGCAAAACGGGGCTTATTCCTAAGATCAATCCTAACGCGATGGAGATCAAAGCAAAAACGGCGACCATTGGTATTCGGGGAACCTATTTTGTAGCGGAGGCGAAAGAATGAGACGTTTAGCACTTTTTTTAGGAGTCTGTTTGGGAGCTGTTTTATTTTCAGGTTGTGTGACCAAAGAGGTTCAAATAACCTTGATGCCCGAAGAAGAAGGCAAAGTGGGCACCATCTCTGTGACTGATCGTAAAGGTGATACGCATACGATAGACAAAGCCTATGAAGCCTTAGATATTTCTCAAAAAGGCGAGATTACATTCAAACGTGAGACCGAAGAGAGCGTTAAAGTCAAGTATGCGGAAGTGCTACATGCCTTACCACAAAAACCTCAAAGTTACCTCTTCTTTTTTGGCTTTGACAGTGCTATCTTAGAGACAAAACAGCTTGAAGAGTTGAAGATAGTGGCTCGCTTGATTCGTGAAAATAAGGTTGTTGAAGTCATCAGCATCGGTCACAGCGATAGCGCAGGCGATAAAGAATACAACAAAACGCTTTCACTCCAAAGAGCTAAAAATGTTGCAGACAAATTGGCGGTTTATGGTGTGCCTAAGTCACTCATGCAATTAAAGTATTATGGCGATGCAAACCCGTTAGAGACAACTACGAGCAATAAACCAAATGCAAAAAATAGACGAGTGGAGATTATACTAAAGTAATGGCATTTGGTTCTTGTAAGGCACTATAAATGTTGATTAACATTTACATGTAAAGCGTTACATCTCGATTTTGGTCAACTCTTCTCGCTCGATGGTGGCACTGAGTTTTTGGTAAACACCTAAAGAGACGATCAAAATCGCAGAGACAAACAGCAACCAAGCAGGGTAAATCAAAAGTGCCATGCTCTCTGTTCCCGCTTTAAAGATGTAGACTAGTCCTTCGATGCTCACGGCGATGGTGATGATGACGATGATCTTTGTGAGTGTACGCCGCGCTTCTCTTGGATCGCGAAGTTCTTTGTTCATAAAAACTTCTTCTTCGATCATGTATTGTGCTACGTCTATGATTGCCGCGGAGATAACGATGGCGCCAACGGATTGAAGCATTCTAGGGATAAATTCACCTTTAAGCGGAATGCTCGCGATCACTTCATAAACCGCCCAACCCATAATGAGCAGCGACATAATGATGAGCAGCAAAGCGGCAAAAAGATGAATGGAATTGATGAGAAAGGCAAATAATCTTTGCATGAAAGTTCCTTGGAAGGCGGGGATTTTGGAAGTGTGAGAAGTAGTTTCATTATAGGCTTATGATACTTAAACGAAGTCGGTGTAGGATATTTATATAAAAAAGAGGCACTTAAAATGCCTCTGTGAGAGTGTTCTAACGTTTAGATTTTTTCTCTTCTAAAAATTTAAGCAGTGCCTCTAAAACAATTTTTGGCTTCTCTTCGGGTACAAAGTGCCCACAATCAGCCACACCAAAGCCTTGCACATCGCAGGCGTATTTTTGCCAGCCTTCCAGTACATTCCATATATTTCCAACCACGCCATTGGCTCCCCAAAGAACGAGTAGGGGTGTTTTGATAGTATAGGGTCTGTCTTGCTTGTCATGCTCCAAGTCAATGCTTGCCGATGCTCTGTAATCTTCGCTGATGCCATGCACTGTAGCAGGATCAGAGTAGTGTCTTATGTACTCTTGCAAAACATCTTCAGGGAAGTTTTTTTGAGCTTCAGGTGTGGCTTTTTTGAGCAAGTTATTTCGGATGAAATACTCAGGATCAGCTCCTAAAAAGCGCTCAGGAAAGTCATAGGCTTGAATATAGAAAAACCAGTGCCAGTACTTGGTCGCAAACTCGCAATTGGTCTGCTCGTACATGTCCAAGGTTGGGAGAATGTCCATCATGGAGCAGGTAAGCACTTTTTCAGTGTGGTCGAGCATCAAACGATGGCACACACGAGCACCTCTGTCATGCCCTATAATGTGGAATTTTTCAAAGCCCAGTTTTTGCATGACGCTGACTTGGTCTTGTGCCATGACACGTTTGGAGTAATTGGAGTGATCAGGCAAACCTTTGGGTTTGGAGCTATCGCCATAGCCTCTTAGATCGGTGGCAATAACGGTGTACTTTTGCGCAAGGGTTGGGGCGATGTCACGCCAGATGAGATAGCTTTCAGGATGCCCATGAAGCAGTAAGACAACCTCTTCGCCACTTCCACCAATGAGTGTGTTGATCTGCACACCATCACCCACGTCGATCATTTTTCGCTCAAACCCTTTGAAATAATCTGCTACTGCCATTGATCTCTCCATTGTTTAATAAGTGATATTTTATCACGTTAGAAGAAGATGCCATTCAAAATTCTCACTCGCCACAACAAAAAGTGCTTGCGTGTTTCATTTTAGCAACAAAAAGGTTGCAATAGCGCAGATAGCAATGCCCAAACAGACCCCAATGGAAAGGGTAATGCCTTCAAAAAGATAAAGAAGCAACGCAATGCTAGCAGGGCTTAGGTAAACGTACGCCATGACTTTCTTAGGTCCTATAACAACAGTTGCCTTTTGGTACAAATAGACCGTAAAGAATGTCGCCACAATGGCAAGATAGAGTAGATAGTTTATGGATTTGATTGAGAGATGATCCCATTGCAAAGGAATATCAAAGAGCGCTAACGCTGTACCCATCCAGAGAGAACCACCAATGAGTGTCATAAATACCAATACACTCATATCGTCACCGTCTCGGTGGAGAAATTTAGTGCAGATGGAGTAAAGCGCCATACTGAACACTGCGGCTAAAAAGATAAGCTCACCACGTCCTAGTGAGAAGTGCAGTAGAAGGTTGATGTCACCTTTAAAGACAACGATAAGTGTTCCAACGATACCACAAAGATAGATAAAGAGTTGTTTTTTGCTGATAGGCTCTTTAAAAAAGAAGATGCACAAAATGGCAGTAATTAAGGGAACGAGGGTGTAAAGTGTGCCCGTACTAAGCGCTGTGGTGTACTCCAGAGCTTTAAAAAAAGCGATGAAATAAAGCGCGTAAAAAAGGCTGATGATGAGCGTTCTCATAAATAAAGGAATGATATGTAAGCGTTTTTTGGCATTGAAAAGTACGAAAGGTGCTAATGCAAAAGAAGCGATCAAAAAGCGGAGGAGATTGAGTGAAATAGGATGAACAACACCTGCAAGTTTTTTTGAGATGATGAATGATCCTGCAACTAAAAAAGTAGCAAGAAGCACCATAAGATGAGCTTTGAGCCTGTTTGACATGAACGTCCTTTCTCAAAATTGGACGTTATCGTAGCAAATTTTAAAAGCGTTGTCATTTACCTATGTTGAGACTTTTTCGGATACGGCTTAGTTGTGTAGGTGTAATGCCAAGATGCGTGGCAATGTGATGCTGTGAAACTCTCTTCTCAATATCAGAAAATTTTTCTAAGAAGTTTTGGTAGCGTGTGGTGGCATTATCAACGATGAGCGAGATCTCGTTTTGCTCTTTTTCGATGATCCAGTTTTTCTCAACATAGCTGATATAAAAGTTTTTAAACGCTTCATTGGTGTCGATAAGATGACGATAGCCTTTATAGTTTATCTCGATCAGAATACTTGGCTCCAACGCTTGAATGCACAAGTAAGAGTTTTCACCCGTTAAAAGGGAAACGACAGAAGCTGAAAAATAGTTTTCCATAAAGAGATTTTTGGTGTAAATCGTACTTTGCTCATGCAGGTAGTAGGTACGTAACAAGCCTTTGCAGATAAAATAAATCGCATGAGCAGGTGTATAGTTGTCTTGAAGCATTTCGCCTTTTTGAGCAACTCTCAGTTTTAGATACGGTTTGAAAAGTTGAAATTCATCGTTACTTATGGGTGCATAACGGTTTAATGCTTCATAAAATTGTTCCCAAAATCTCGCTTCATCTTCCATGCTTTTCTCCTTATCACAACAGCTCTATCATAACCAATTTTAGGGTACATGTAAAGCTTCATAGTCTATTTTTCAACCACGACTTTTGCGTGAGTCTAGGTATAATAGCGCTTTATTTCTATTGTGAGGATGGTGTATGGCAGCTTTGATCGCTCTTGGTTTACTTTCAGCTCTTTTTTTTAGCTCAACGTTTGTGCTAAATCGTTTGATGAGCTTAGAAGGAGGGCATTGGGTCTGGTCAGCGTCGCTTCGTTATCTCTTTATGATCTTCTTCTTACTCATCGTCATTCGTCTCTTTCAGGGCAAAAAACCGCTTCAAGAGCTGTTGAAACTTTTTGGAGAGCATTGGCTCTTTTGGATGGTAGCAGGCAGCATCGGCTTTGGCTGTTTTTACGCACTGCTCTGTTTTAGCGCAGACTATGCTCCTGCTTGGGTGATAGCCTCTACATGGCAGCTCACCATCATCGCTTCACTCTTTGTTTTGATGCTTTTTGGACGCACTTTTCCGAAACGCATTTGGGTTTTTTCAACCATCATCGTTATAGGCGTGGGGCTTATCAATACCTCACACATCGTACATTTTCATTTTGTTGAGTTTGCTATGGGTGCGTTTCCTGTACTGATCGCAGCATTTTGTTATCCGTTTGGAAACCAACTGGTGTGGGAATCTAAACATGGGCATAAACACTTCCCTAAAATTGACTCGCCGCTTTTAGACAATGCCTTCAATAAGGTCTTTCTTCTCTCTTTAGGCTCTCTACCATTTTGGTTTGTACTTGTGGCTCTCATCAATCCACCAATGCCTTCATTGGGGCAAGTCTTTAACACCTCTTTGGTTGCATTGCTCTCAGGGCTGGTGGCAACCACACTTTTTTTACTCGCGCGCCACCGTGCTCACAAATCCAGTGAACTCGCAGCCGTTGATGCAACCCAAGCGAGTGAAGTCATCTTTGCGCTACTTGGTGAAATGCTCTTTTTAGGCGCAGCGTTACCTAATGTTCAAGCGTGGGTTGGGATAAGTTTGGTGTTTGTGGGGTTAGGCTTTTTTATCTATTTCCAAGAGAAGAAGGACTAGGACTTCTAAAGTGTCGTAAGTGCTTCTTCCATCATAGCATTGTTATACTCTTGTACAATGCGCTGAGAGGAAAAAAGCTGTGGAAGCTCTATGCAAAAAATCACCAACATCATTCCTAATGCAATCCACACACCTGTTTCGTAAGCTGTGACAATACTCACGATAAGCCCAATAATACCAACAGTGCCCAGAGTCAGGTTGATAAAGCCATGTACAAATTTTCGCAAGTAAAAATGGTGAAGTCCTGCAATACAAAGCCAATTAAGAACAGCGTATGTGTCAGGGTCTTTAAGCTTAGGTGTCACAAGTGTATAAAAAGCTTTTTTGGCTTCGGGAGGAAGAAGGGCAACTCTTTGGCGTAACGCTTCTTCTTTCGCATCAGCTAACTCTTGAGGTGTCATTTTGCTCTACGTCCTAGCGTAATGATAACAGCTTCGCGTGACCAAAAGAGTAAAAATCTTTTTTTCTCAATCACTTGAAAAACAACTTGCCATCCGTTGGTAACTTCTTGGTTAAGTACCATTTCCATTTTTTTAATAGGAAGACCAGAAGCCCCTAAAAAGATCGTTCCGACACCGCCTTCGACAACTGTTATGATTTTGTATTCTACGAAATCCATTATAAAACTCCATTGTGTTTGATGCCGTAATGGTAGCTTGAAAAAGGTTCAGGTCAACTAAAAGGATGCTATTCACGATTGGTTCATTAAAATGCGTTACAATACAGCAAACATTTAGAAGGATTTTTTGAAATGAAAACGCTTAAAAAAGCATGTTTGATTTTAGGGTTGGTTTTAGGAGTTTGCGCTTATGCGGAAACGCCAAAGATAGCACTTCCCTTTAACATTACACCCGAGATGTACGCTTCGTTTATGGCACAAAGTTTAGTAGGCAATTTACCGCAAACCTTTAAACACAAAGAGCTCTCTTTAGTGGTTACTAAAGTTCATGCCGAACAAAACAGAGTCTTTTTTGATTCAACTACCAAGCAGTATAAGCAAATTTTAGATGAGCTGAACAAATACCACACACTCCCCGATGATCTTAAAAAGCAGTGTAAAGATTTTTCTAAAATTGCAATGGTTGATAAAGGAGTCGAGTACTACTTAAACGTTGAAGAAAGTGGTAAAAAATTTGTCGTAAAGTATGACAAAGAGGCGTGTTCTGAGAGTTTTGACCCAGCCCAAAAAATCTTTATCGGTGGGTACAATCGTTATGGCTTAGATATGAATGGTCATAGTAAAAAAGAGAACCTTGCTAAGAAAGCTTCCAATTAATTAACGTACACAGTTTCGACCAGCATCTTTGGCAAGATAGAGCTTTTCATCGGCTTGAATGTAAAGTTCATCAAATCGTTTAATCTCTGGACCACTCATCGCAAAACCAATGCTTACGGTAAAACTGAGTGTTTCACCATTTGGTAGCGTTACAGGAAATGCACTGAGTTCATGGCACAATGCTTCTAACTTTGCTTTTGCTTGTTCTTGCGTGATATGCAGGAGTAAAAATGCAAATTCTTCGCCACCCAAACGCCCTACAATGTCAGTATCACGCAAACTATGTTGAAAATAGCTTGCAATGGCTTGAAGTACAGCATCACCCGCAGGATGTCCAAAGGTGTCGTTGATCTGTTTAAAATGGTCAATATCAAGAATGGCAAAACAGATGGATTTGTCATAACGTAAAGCACGATGAAGTTCTCTTTCTGCTTCTTTCAGAAAGTGCCCGCGGTTGTAGAGTTTCGTTAGAGGATCCGTTTGCGCAAGGTATTGTAGTTCTTTTTCAAGTACTTTTCGTCTGTCTATCTCTTCTTTGAGGAGAATTTGCTCAAAGCAAAGCGCTTCATGGGTTTGTGTTGATTCTTTTTGGAAACGAGAACGATGGTATTCAATCCAACTGCTAATCGTTGTGACCATCAGATAAGAGATACAAAAGCGCACTTGAAAAGGGATTTGGTACATGGTGTGTATCTTAGGGACAAAGAGAAAAAGCCCAATAATCATAGCCAAAAACAGACAACTCCAGAAAAAGCCTATGCGATTTCCCAGTAAAAAGATAATGCCTAACGGATAACAATAAGCCCATAAAATGCGTGATTGTTCTGTGTCAGCATAGATGGTATACACTAACAAAGAAACAAGAATGAGATTGGCAGTGTGGTAAAGAAAATAGGTCTTATTTGTTTTTTGGATGAGCAGAAGTGTAACCAGCAAATAGAATGAAAAAAATGTAATACCACCTGCAATGATAAATTCATGCTTCAAACTATTATAGATGCCAAGTCCCATAGCAAGTGGCAAAATCATCAGCGTAACCCAAACGTAGTGATTGAGTCTAGCAAGTTCATCTTTATTTTGTGAGGGAGACTTTGCAACGATAAGATCTACAATATACTGGAGTTTCGCAAGTGTAAGCATTTATCTTCTTTGTGATGAAATATAACAATTGTAAATTATCTTAGCTTGTTTATCTTTAAAAAATAGCAAGCAAGTATGTAAGCGAGAAAAAGGAGGGCAAAGACTTTTGAAATGCGTTAACATACGCAGTTACGTCCTGCATTTTTTGCTTCGTAGAGTTTTTCATCGGCTTGGATGTAAAGTTCATCAAAGTGTTTTATAGAAGGAGTATAGAGCGCTAACCCAATACTGACTGTGACACTCAGTGTTTTTCCACCATCATAGGGCACTTTGATTTCGCTGATTTCACGTCTTAGTGTGTCCATCTTGATTCTAGCTTCATCAGCGTTTACATGTAAAAGTAAAAAAGCGAACTCTTCACCGCCTAGGCGTGCTACAAGATCTGTTTCTCGCACGTTAAGAAGGCAGTGTTTTGCTATAGCTTGCAGTACAACATCGCCTACAGGATGCCCATAGGTGTCATTGATGCATTTAAAATGGTCAATATCTAGGATTGCCAAACAGATAGAAGTGTTATAACGTTGGGCACGATTGAGCTCTTTTTCGGCTGATTCGAAGAAGTAACCTCGGTTGTATAAAGAGGTGAGCGGGTCGGTTTTGGCGAGTCGTTGAAGCTCTTTTTCCAGTATCTTGCGTCTTTCGATCTCTTCATTGAGTAATTTTTGCTCTAACAAAAGCGCTTGATGCGAGCGTGAGCCGTGGTATTCCACCCAACTACTAATAATTGCTACAACAAGATACGAAATACCAAAACGTACTTGAAAAGGGATGCTATAGATCGTGTGAATTTCAGGAACAACAAGAAAAAGCCCGATAATCATGCCTAAGAGTAAACAGCTCCATAAAAAGCCAAGGCGATGTCCAAATAAAAAGATGATGCCAACAGGATAGATGTAAGCCCAAAGAATGCGAGAGTTTTCTGAGTCAGCATGAAACACCATGTAAAGAATCAAAAAAGCATAAAGAAGATTGGCGCCATGATAGAGCAGATACGTCTTTTGGATGGTGGGGATCAGAAACAGTGAGCCAACCATATGCCCTGAAAAAAGTATGATCAAAAAGGCTAACGCATAATTGTTGATGTAGGCATTATAAGCGCCTGAACACAGGGCAACAGGCAACATCAAAAGAGCGATCCACACATAATGATTGAGCCTAAATATTTCTTCTTCATTCTGTGAAAGTGACTTAGCAACAATGAGATCAACAAGATGTTGAATTTTTTTAGCCAATGTAAGCATGTCAGCTCTTTTTGTTTAATTCTACATCATGTGTGTGACAAAAGCGTTGTAAAGAGAAAAGGTCAAGCGAAAAAATTACCAAATGAAGCATTATGCTTCCAAAGTTTTTAACCATATTTTTTGAAGGAGCATAATAGCCTCTTCTATCTCTTCTTCTTGCAAGCCTCCAAAGCCCATTTTAAGGGCTTCCCACGCCTCGCCATAGTCATCGCTTCCTAGATAAAGCTTGATGCCCTCTTTGAGGGCATTTTCTCTTAATTTTTGGAGATTAATGCTGATCGTTGGACGTATGATAATGGCAAGTCCACCACCTTCACTGATGATCTCTATTGTCTCTGCAAACACATTTTTGAGTGTCTCTTTCATAAGGTCATGTTTTTTGCGATTGAGGGTGCGAATTTTACGCAAATGTCGTTCCCAATGCCCATCTTTCATAAAAAGCTCTAATGTTTTTTGCGTGGAAAGTGAGACACAGCATCTAAGGTGATGGGATTGACATAAAGTTTTATAGCGTTCCACATAACGATGAGGGAGCACAAGGTAACTGACACGAAGTGCAGGGGAGAGTGATTTGGAAAAAGTTCCAACGTATATAACACGGTCATCATTGTCAAGCCCTTGAAGAGAAGGAATAGGGCGATTTTGGTACCTGAGTTCACTGTCATAATCGTCTTCAATGATAATGCCACCAACACGTTTTGCCCAATTTAGAAGCTTAATACGGTTTGAAATGGGCATGTTGACCCCTGTTGGGTATTGATGCGATGGGGTTATGTACACCAGTTTTGCGTCTGTTTCTTCGAGTTGGTCGATATTCAAACCATTGTGATCCACAGCAATAGGCATAATCTTGTACCCATAGTCTGTAAAAATTTTTCCTGTCACAGGATACCCTGGATGTTCGATGGCGATCTTGTTTAATGGATCGATAAAGAGTGAGGCTACAAGATTCATAGAGTCAGTAAATCCTCCACAGATTATAATTTGAGAAGCATCGCAGACTACGCCACGTGATTTGATAAGGTACTTTGAAATTTCATCCCTCAGCCCCCGTTCTCCTTGTCTATCGCCATACGCCCCAAAATCTAGTTTTTCTTCCATCGCTTTCATAAAAAGACGTTTCCAAAGTTTTAAAGGGAATGTGTCATGTGTTAGACGTGCAGGGAAAAAGTCATAGAGTAGAACCGTTTTTGGCTCAGTTTGAGCTTGATAGGCCACGCTCATTTCATAGTGAGGTTCCAGTAATGTATCGGCAACAAAATAGCCACTTTTGGGGATACTCTCGATGTACCCTTCTGTATAGAGCTGTTTATAGGCTAATTCAACAGTGTTCTTGCTGATTTTGTATTCGGTTGCGACTTTACGAACAGAGGGAAGTTTTGATCCATGTGTTAGGTTATTTATAATCTCTTTTTTAATGGCATCATAGAGTTGTATATAAAGAGGTTTGCTTGATTCTTTTTCTAAAATATACATAACTGACCCCTAAAATATTTAATAAACTGGCTCTTGTATAGAGTACAGTTTGAGAATATAATACCACAATTAGAATTTAAAGTCGTCAAAAAGGAGCGTCAAATGGTTTCAGATACATTAAGAGCAGTCATGCAAAAAGAGGGGGTTGTAGCCATCGTCGCTCAAGGAAAAGCGTTTCCTCATGTTGTCAATACTTGGCACTCTTATGTCCGTGTAAGTAACGACAGTTTTATCGTTCCCGTAGGTGGAATGCAGGGCATGGAAGAGGCTTTGAGTCATGATAATAGAGTCTTGGTCACCGTTGGCAGTAAAGAGGTTGAGGGGTTGCATGGAATGGGAACAGGTTTTTTACTCAGTGGTCATGCGAAGATGATTTTTGATGGTGAAGAATACGCTCTTATGAAAAAAAGTTATCCTTGGGCAAGAGCTATTATGAACATCACTATTTTAAATGCCACACAAACAGTTTAGGAAACACAATGCGAAGATCTGAATTTGAAGTCAATGACACACACCTCATACAAGAGGTACTAGCATCATGCGAGCATGGAACACTCTGTCTGGTTGATGGAGATGAGCCTTACGCTGTTCCACTTAACTTTGTGTGGCATGATGAAAGTATCTGCTTTCATGGTTCCAAAGAGGGACGTAAAATGGAGGTTATAGCGAAAAATCCAAAAGCGAGTTTTAGTGTGGTCAAACCTCTTTCATTATTGCCGTCTTATTTTAGCAACACCCGCTCGGCGTGTCCTGCCTCACAGCTGTTTATCTCTGTGCATTTTGTGGGTACTATTGAAATCGTGGAAGATGTGATGCAAAAAGCAAATGTTCTCAATGCCATGATGCAAAAGCTTCAACCAGAAGGCGGGTATGAGAACATAGAAGCATCAAATCCTATGTATAAAAAAGCTGTGGAAAACATAGGCATAGGAATGTTTCATCCATCATCCATCTCGTGCAAACTGAAAGCTGGGCAAAACCTAAATGAAGAGAAAAGAGCGTTATTAATTGAAAAATTGAGCGAACGAGGAACGCCGCTGGACCTTTTGAGTATTAAACTGATTAAACAGATGAGTGAAAGGGTCTAAAAGAAGAAAGAGGCTTGTAAAAGCCTCTTGATAGATTTAAGCGTTTGCCTCTTTGAGCGCAGCTTCAACATACATTTCACGTAGTTTTTTCACCATAGGACCAGGTTTTCCAGTGCCGATAGGCTTACCATCGATCTCGATGATCGGTAGAACAAACACCGTTGCACTTGCCATAAATGCTTCATCTGCATTTAACGCTTCTTCAATGGTAAAGAGACGCTCTTCAACTTTAATGTTATGCGCTTTGGTGTATTCCATAAGAAGTTTTCTACGAATACTTGGCAAAATAGCGTTTGAAAGAGGACGTGTAACGATGACACCATCTTTAACGATAAACGCAGCAGATGAGGTTCCCTCCGTCACATAACCATCTTCGACCATCCAACCCTCAAATGCACCTTTTTGGTGCACTTCTTCTTTGGCTAAAACTTGACCCAAAAGTGAGATAGACTTGATGTCACGTCTTTTCCATCTGATGTCTTCGCAACTCACCACTTTGATGCCTGTTTTTGCCAATGGGTGGTTAATAATCTCTTTTTTAAAGGTAAATGCCATAAACGTGGTTGGAGTGTTTTCAGGGAAGTAAAATTCACGAGGTGCAACACCACGTGTGACTTGCATGTAAATGCCACCTTCAACGATCTCATTTTTAGCAATCAAAGTGTCTAAAATGGTTTCAATCTCAGCTTTGCAAAAAGGTGCTTTAAGACCTATCTTGCTCATGCTTGCATTGAAACGCTCATAAAAAGGCTCTTTATCAATTACTTTGCCATTAATAACAGGTACAACTTCGTAGATGCCATCACCAAAAAGATAACCACGATCGAAAATCGATACTTTGGCATCTTCCTCTTTACAAAAATCACCGTTTAAAAACACAATACTGCTCATGCGAGACTCCATAAAAAATTAATGATGAAATTGTACCAAAAGGTTTCTTAGCCGTTTGTGCAATAAGTAGGCAATAAACGCTTTTACATGTAAAAAATTGAAAAAGAAGTTTGGGGCATTTTCTATTTTGGTTTTAAAGATTAAAGAGATATTATTTTTGATTGGTGTTGGAGTTTGTGTTAAATCGGCTTAGAGAAAAGTTGCAAGTCAAGCTCTGAGCCCTTTTGTTACGCAGGTTTTTTATTGGTGCGTTCGACCATTATATACACAATCAAAGATTCTCTTAAAAGGTAGGATATGGACATAAAAAAGGTTTTCAGAGGGATAAGTAAAAAACTTCAGACTGACTTCGAGATATCCTCTGAAATAAATCATCAAGGAAATAAAGGCACTTATCGGGAAAGTGCTTTACGCGAATTTTTACTTTCTGGTCGGCTTCCAAAGAGGTTTGGTATAGGTACTGGTGAAATCATAGGTCCAACGAGAAATGTCTCTAAGCAAAGTGACTTGGTTATCTATGATCAACTCGATGGAATGTCACTAGTTTATGACGATAATGTGCAGATATACCCTATTGAATCCGTTTTTGGTGTTATTGAAGTAAAGTCAAAATTATCAAAGGAAGAGTTACTAAAATCTTTAGAAAACATAAAATCTGTTAAATCTTTATGTCCAAATGAATCAGTCACAAAAACGACTAATTCATTCATGCATATGACCTATCCAAGACCAAAGCCTTTTGGAATTGTCTTTGCGTATTCCTTGGCTAGTAACTCATTGGAATCGTTGTTAAATAACCTGATAGAATGGGAAAAAGAAAATAGTAAGGAAAATTGGCCAAATTTAGTTGTTCTTCTAGGCGAAGGTATTCTTTATCACTATGGTGAAGGAATGAAAAATTCATCTTTATTCAGTAATGATGAAATAACTAAGGCAATTGGAACATCATATCTGGCATATCGAAAAGACACACTGTTCCATTTTTATTCAACGCTAATTGATCTTTGTAGTGGGACTTATTTGGGCTCCGTAAACTTGAAAAGGTATTTTGATCCAGCCGAGCAAATGGGTGTTTATGTTGTAAAGAATCATGATCAAATTGTACGACAGGGAGAAGATAGCCTTTACCGCTTTTCCCTAGGTTTTATTGATAAAGTCGTAAAATCTTGCAAAATGCAGGGAAAGATTACGCATAGGGAGTTATTCATAAAACAAATAGGTAGTATTCCTCTTGGTATAGATGATGACTATTTAGATTATGGAATATATCACTATGATCCAGATGGTCTTCCCGGAATGCATGAGGTTGCGAATCCAATAGACTTTAGCGGTGGTAAAGCAATCGCCACACAGAAAATGCTTCAGCCTAGCCATTGGATTGAGGTAGATGGAGAAACATATTATTTCTCTTGGTGCTATGTCGAAAGCGATTCTATAGAGCCAATTGTTGGATCTAACCATAATGATCTATAGCTCTTAATAAATGGAGTAGGAGCTAAACTTTTAGAAAAAGGGACAGGCTACTTTAATGACTCTCGCCTTAAAAGTTTAGTCTGCTCCCATAGAATAAGGCATATCAGGCTGTTTTGCATTTAATGTTAGTTGACTCACTAGTTAGAATTAGAATAAGTAAAGGAATTTTTATGGGAAAAGGAAATACTGCAAATAAACCATGTTGGTGTGGAAGTGGTAAAAAATATAAAAAGTGTCATGGTTCAAATATTCAAATAAATAAAGTTAAACCATCAAATATGGATTTAGATTTACAAAAGGAATTAAAAAAAGATGTTTGTTATGCCCCACATGAATATCATACTGAATGTGATTCAATAATGAGTGCCCACAGTATTTCAAAAAGTAAACATCTAAAATTAATTGCAAACGAAAAAGGCTATCTTTATGAATTAAAAATAAATTCAGGAATTAGTCATACGCATGGAAAAAGAATTGTAAATAAAATTAGTATCAAAAAAAGTTCTACTTTTTATGGATTTTGCTCCAAACATGACAAAGAGCTATTTGAACCAATTGATAATGAATTTATTTTAGATAATAAACAAATTTTTTTAAATTTATATAGAACAATTTCAAAAGAACTATACAAGAAAAAGAATATACTAAATCATCAAATAAACAATATGCCAGGATATAGTATAGGACTAGATTCTTTACATGCACAAGTATATAAACCATATTTAGAAAAAATGACTTACTTTACCAAAATAGCTATTAGAGATTTAGAATCTTTAAAACATAAATTAGACTTAGAACTAATTGAAAAAAGCTTTTCTAAAATGAAATATTATGCTTTAATTATAAATAAAATTCCTGAAATAATGAATACTTTTCCATGGAATGTCACTATTGATGTTAAAAATAATAAATTAATTGATATACACGATATATCAAAAATTTATAATTTTATGACTGTATCGAGCTTTGTATATCAAAGTGATAAAGGTATTATTTTATTTAGTTGGTTAGATGAACTAGACTCTGATGAATGTTTTGAATTTATCAGAGAATTTAATAAATTATCTCATATTGATAAAGTTAAAGCTTTTCTAAAATTAAGTTTTGTAGAAAATGAAGATATCTATTTTTCACAAGAATGGTGGGACAATCTTACTGATAACCAAAAAGAGACACTAATAAATTTAATTAATGAAACTATTAATTTTAATAATTGTGAACAATTAGATGTTGTAAATTGGAAAATTATTGAAATAAAACATAATATTAACTTAGAAATTATCTGACAAAACTTTAAAGATAAAACAAGTATTGAAAAAAAGTAGAAAAAGGGGACAGGCTACTTTAATGAAATTAAGCAATTAAATCTTTACATGTAAAGTGAAAATTTAAAAAGTAGCCTGTCCCCATTTATCATTTATATTAAGGTGGTAACTGACCCC
The DNA here is from genome assembly GCA_017860615.1 of Pseudomonadota bacterium. GTDB lineage: Bacteria > Campylobacterota > Campylobacteria > Campylobacterales > Sulfurospirillaceae > Sulfurospirillum. The sequence goes on from JAGDMU010000001.1 coordinate 115,507, forward strand.
TAAAATGCTATCTAAAACGCGTCAAGAGAGGAAAGGGACGAGGTTACTCTTAAAGAATTAGACAATAAATCTTTTACATGTAAAGTGAAAAATTTAAAAAGTAGCCACTGCCGAATGGCACATGGCTCAAACGCTTTTTTTCAACAAAACTGATGGATTCCGTGGCACGAAAATCAAGTGATTAAAGCCCTAAAATAGGGCTTTAACTTATGTTCTGAATTTATTGAGGATGGCGTTGAGTTGTGTGGTGAGTTCATTGAGGTGCTCACTCGCTCCTGCGATTTCTTCCACACTTCTGGTATTTTGCGTTGCTAACGTATTGATCTCTTCGATTTTGGAAACGATGGTATCGATTTTTTCACCTGTTTGGATGTAGTCGTTAACCGTTTTTTCATTGAGTTTGGTTGCAACATTCATCATAGAAACAGTGTTATCCAGTTTGCTTTCCACATCCCCCGCGAGCGTGTTTAATTCTTGGATTTGTGTTGAATTAACATTCATTCTCTCTGAGCTGTCCGTGATAGCTTGAACAATGACATTAATGGTTGTGTTGATTTCAACCAAACTTTTTTGGGTGCGCTCTGCTAAGTTGCGTACTTCATCGGCAACGACTGCAAAGCCTCTTCCATGCTCTCCTGCACGTGCAGCTTCGATGGCAGCATTGAGTGCTAGAAGGTTTGTTTGGTCAGCAATATCGCTGATGACGGTAAGAACATTTTTAACTTGGTCGGCATCAGAGCTAAGTTGTTGGATTTTTTGTGCAAGTTCTTGCTCTGTTTGCGCGCTCTCTTGAACACGCTCTCCCAGTTTTTGAAGGAACTTACGAGCACTTTGGAGTTCATTATTTGCCTTAACGATCTCTTCTTTTGAAGCTTTTGCTTCATTGACGGAAGAGACAATTTCTTGTTTGGTCTCGTTTGACATGTTTGTGGCTTGAGAAATGATGATTGAAGAGTCTTCCACGCGTTTGCCCACTTGCAGGGTTGTCGCTGAGAGCTCATGCGCAATCGATGCATTTTCAGAACTGGTCTCTTTTGCTAATTTGATGGTTGACTGAACTTTATCGATAAATTGGTTAATCTCATGGGAAGCATCACCAATTTCATCTTGATTTTTAATGGCTAATTTTTTGGTTAAATCACCATCACCCGTTGCCAAATCATGGGCAGTTTCTTTAAGGCTTAAAAGAGGTTTGGCAATAATACTGGCGGCAAGGAAATAGATTGCAATAATAGCCAGTAAAGCAACGATAAAACCAACGACAACTTGCATTGAAGCATTGCTGTAAAGTCGATCGCTCATGTCTTTATCAAGTACCAACGCTTTAGCCAATATAATTTCTCGTGGTACTTGAATCAAAACTGCCCAAGGTTTACCTGTCTCTCCAAGCTTGATTGGGGCAACCGTTTCTATCATGCCACTATCATCGTTGATACGAACTAACGTCTTACCTGCTTGAATCGCTTCATAAATCTTTTCCCAACCTTTAGGCATCACTTGTTTAAAATGACCTCCGATCATGGAAGGATTCTCACTTTGGGCTACCAAGAGACCATTGTCTGCAATGATGGAGACTTGTCCATGAGCTTTAAACAACTCTGCATCAACATTTTTGGCAATTTGCTGAACAAAATCTAAGTTATAATCCGCACCAGCAACACCATAAAATTTACCATTGACATAAATTGGCACAGACATCGTTGCGAGAAATACTTGCTTACCTTGTACGATATAAGGTAAAGGTCCAAGCACACTTTCTTTATTCTGTTCACGTGGGGTAATATACCATCCACCTTTAAGAACACCGTTAGGATGCTTGTCGTAGGTGTCGTACTCGACTAACGGTTGAACGGCAATATTGCCTTTATCATCACGCGTCCAGTAAGGGGTAAAGCGTCCAGTCGTTGGATTATTGCCGTCTTTGTCTACACGGAAGTTGGCATCAGCGCCATCAATGGCATTTGGCTCCCAACAGGAGTAGGTACCATTAAAGCTCTTGTTATGTTTTAATACATTGAGAAGCACAGCATTGAGCTGATCGCGGCCAATGTCCAAAGTTTCTTTACCATCTTTAGATTTAAGTTTACTCACTTCAAAGGTATTAGCCATTGTACGAGCAGCATCCAAAGCCAACTCCAATTCGGACTGAATGGTGCCACTTTGCTCACCAGCTAAATTTTGCAGTCTCTCCATATTAAGCTCCGTCAACAAAGAAGAAACCTCAGAAGAAACGCGATCTTGTGTGCTTTTAGATGAAAACAACCCGTAACCCACCAATAGGACAACTGCTGAAACCAAGCAAAGCCCAGCTATCAAAACAATTTTTGTTTGTATCGACTTAAATATCATCGTATGCTCCTCTTATTATTATTCATTGCATATAAAAATATACAATGAACTATCATTGCTATCAATTGTTGCCCCATTGACATAAAAACTCCTTCCTACTTTGATGTGTGTTACGCTATAGCAAATATTAGAATTATGAGAAATATGCTCCAATATTCTTCATGCTATAACTTAAATATTTAAGATTTACTTAAAAAATAAGCTTCATATAATAAACTCATAATAAAAATCATAGATTGTGGAAAAAGTTAACAAAGAGCGATAAATAGCATTTTAGGTACACTTATTTAAACTATTTTAGATGAAAATTGATTGGTAACTTCAAGTAACTAATGCAATTTTTTGAGATTAGAAACGAAAAATGAGCTTTGATATTTTCCAAGTCTAGCTTCATCTGTTTAAGCGTCATCAACACATCACCAATGTGATTTTTACAAATACCAAATATCACCTCTTCTAAAAGCTTCTATGCTTGCCTGCATTCTTTCTATAATTATAGGGATTTACTACAACCCATCAATATTTTGCTTTTTGTTGAAATTTTTTTTCAAGCGTATTTTTTCTACGGAACACTATATGCAAAATGTAGAGCGAAGTAAAAAACTCACAAAGGAGAACAAAATGGCTGAACTCAGACAAATTGCTTTTTATGGCAAAGGCGGAATTGGTAAATCTACCACTTCACAAAATACACTCGCGGCAATGGCGCACTACTTCGGTAAAAAAATTCTTATCGTTGGCTGTGATCCTAAAGCAGACTCTACACGACTTATCTTGCATGAAAAAGCACAATGTACCATTATGCAACTTGCAAGTGAAGCAGGTACGGTTGAAGACCTCGAACTTGAAGATGTATGTAAACCAGGTGCGGCTGAGTTTGATCCAGATAACACAGATATTACAGAAGGTTTTATCATGTGTGCAGAATCAGGCGGACCAGAGCCAGGAGTTGGTTGTGCAGGACGTGGTGTTATTACAGCGATTAACTTCCTTGAGGAAGAGGGTGCTTATGACCAAGATTTAGATTTCGTCTCTTACGACGTTCTTGGTGACGTTGTTTGTGGTGGATTTGCGATGCCAATTCGTGAAGGTAAAGCTCAAGAGATCTACATTGTTATGTCAGGTGAGATGATGGCTATGTATGCGGCTAACAACATTTCTAAAGGTATTTTGAAATACGCAAATACGGGTGGTGTTAGACTTGCAGGACTTATCTGTAACGCTCGTATGACAGACCGTGAGTATGACTTGGCGAAACACCTTGCAGAGCAAATCGGAACACAACTCATTCACTTCGTACCAAGAAGTAACCACGTACAACGTGCAGAGCTTCGCCGTATGACGGTTGTTGAGTTTGCAGATAAAACAGACCAAGCATTTGAGTACAAAGAGCTTGCGCGCAAAATCATTGATAATGATCTTAAAGTAATCCCTAAACCGTTAGAGATGGATGATCTTGAGGCGTTGTTGATGGAATTTGGTTTGGAAGAAGAAGTCGAAGCAGACGCTATCGGCAAAAAAGCATCAGCTTAATTTTAAGAAAAAGTACAAGGAGCACATTATGTTTATTTGCGGATACCACTTCCCAGCATCTATGGGAAACAAAATTAGTCATGAGCAAGTTGTAGAGAGAGTCACAGCAGAAGTTGGCGATCTTTCAGATGTTAGTTACGCAATCCTTATCAGTGAAAACCGTGATGGAATCAAACAAGAAGACTTAAAAGTTGAAAAAGGATCATTCCTTTTTACCGCATTGGCTGATTACTACAAAAAATCAGACATTGAAGGTGAATACAAAATGATTTTTTACACCAACAAATATCAAATGAGTGAAGTTTCAAAAGCAGTCGATGGTGCTTCAACAGCAGCTGTTTGCAAAAAGCTTGACGATATGCTTCTCTACAGGGTCAAAGTCGCTTAAGCGGACTTTTAAATATAAAGGAAAAGAGCATGACAACAGAAACACTACTAAGCCAACAAGAAGCAGCTATCGCAGAAGTGCTTGCTGCTTACCCTGAAAAGGCGCAAAAAAGTAGAGCGAAACACTTAGGCGTTGATATGCCTGAAGGTGTTAAAGGTGCTTGTGATGCAACCAAGAGCAACAAACAGACCGTTCCAGGTGTCATGAGCCAAAGAGGTTGTGCTTATGCTGGAAGTAAGGGTGTTGTTTGGGGTCCTGTGAAAGATATGATTCATATCTCTCACGGACCTGTGGGTTGCGGTCAATATAGCCGTGCTGGTAGAAGGAACTATTACATCGGAACAACAGGCGTTGATACCTATGTAACCATGAACTTCACAACAGACTATAACGAAAAAGACATCGTTTTCGGTGGCGATAAAAAACTCAAAGCTGCTTTAGCAGAGATTGATGGTCTTTTCCCACTGAACAATGGTATCTCCGTTCAAAGTGAGTGTCCTATCGGTTTGATCGGTGATGATATTCAAGCGGTAGCTAAAGCGTATAAAAAAGAGTCAGGTAAGCCTACTATTGCGGTTTCTTGTGAAGGTTTCCGTGGTGTTTCACAAAGTCTTGGTCACCATATCGCGAACGATATGATTCGTGATGAGGTACTTCCTGATAACTCGTATAAAAAAGATTTTGAATCCACTCCGTATGATGTTGCGATCATCGGTGACTATAACATCGGTGGAGATGCTTGGAGTTCAAGAATTTTACTAGAAGAGATGGGTCTTCGTGTTATCGCTCAATGGAGTGGTGATGCAACCTATAAAGAGTTGACGATTGCGCCAAAAGCGAAAATCAACCTTCTACACTGCTACCGAAGTATGAACTATGTTGTTCGTCACATGGAGCAAGAATTTGGTGTGCCTTGGATGGAGTATAACTTCTTTGGTCCTAGCAAAACAACAGAGAGCTTACGCAAAATTGCGGCGTTCTTTGATGAGACCATTCAAGCTAAAACCGAAGCGGTTATCGCTAAATACACTGCAATGACTGACGCAGTCATTGCTAAATACCGCCCGAAATTAGAAGGCAAAACCGTTATGTTATACGTCGGTGGTTTACGCCCTCGTCACGTTATCGGTGCTTACGAAGATTTAGGAATGAAGATCATTGGTACAGGGTATGAGTTTGGTCACGGTGATGACTACAAACGTACCAAAGATGAGCTTAATGGCACGACTTTGATCTATGACGATACCAACGAGTATGAATTAGAGCAATTTGTCAAAAGACTCAAACCTGACCTCGTAGCGAGCGGTGTTAAAGAGAAGTACGTTTTCCAAAAAATGGGTTTACCATTTAGACAAATGCACTCTTGGGATTATAGTGGTCCGTATCATGGATACGATGCCTTTGCAATTTTTGCAAAAGACATGGATTTGGCGTTGAACTCCCCAGTATGGGCTCACACCAAAGCACCATGGGAATCTAACTAAGGAGAGCACAATGCAAGACGTAGAAAACATAGTAAATGGGCAGAAGCTCTTTTTAAAACCAGAGTATCAAGAAGTTTTCAAAAACAAAAAGCAGTTTGAAGGTCACGCTGGTGCATCAAACCCTGAAAAAGTAATAGACATCGCTAAGTGGACAACCACATGGGAATACCGTGAGAAAAACTTAGCACGTGAACACATCACGATCAACCCAGCTAAAGCGTGTCAACCTTTGGGCGCTGTTATGGCTGCTCTTGGTTTTGAGAACACCATGCCGTATGTTCATGGAAGTCACGGTTGTGTAGCGTACTTTAGAAGCTATTTTACACGTCACTTTAAAGAGCCAACACCGTGTGTGTCTGACTCTATGAGTGAGAGTGCGGCGGTTTTTGGTGGTTTGGCAAATATGAAAGAGGGTTTACGTAACTGTAAAGCACTCTACAAACCAGACATGATCGCAGTTTCTACCACATGTATGGCAGAAGTTATCGGTGATGACTTGAACGCTTTTGTGATCGGTGCGCGTAAAGATGCTGAGGGTGAGTTAGACAACACACCAATTCCAGCAGCACACACACCTTCATTTGTTGGTAGCCACATCACAGGTTATGACAATATGATGAATGCGATTCTTCAAGAACTTAATATGGTTGAAGAGGGCGTTGAAGTAGAAAAAGACGCTGAGCGTATCAACATTATCCCAGGGTTTGAGCCATACCTTGGAAGTTTGAAAGAAGTGAAAAAAATTGCTTCTATGTTTAGCGACAAGATCGTGATGATCGGTGACCATGAAGAGCAATGGAACACACCAGCAGGCGAATACAAACTTTACGCTGGCGGCACACCTTTAGCGGTTGCTAAAACAGCAAGAAGTGCAGCTGCGACGATCTCTTTGCAAAAGTACTCTACACAGGCGACTGCGAAGATGATCAAGGGTGACTGGAAACAAAACTATGCTACATGTAATCCAATTGGACTTGGTGGCACAGATGCGTTTGTGATGAAACTGAGCGAGCTTACAGGCAAGCCAGTACCAAAAGAGTTGACACTTCAACGTGGTCAATTGGTCGATGCGATGCAAGACAGCTACCCGTATATGCACGGTAAAAAATTCGCCATCTGGGGAGATCCTGACTTCTTGTTAGGTGTTGTCTCTTTCTTGGTTGAAATGGGAGCAATCCCCGTTCATGTTCTTTGCCACAATGCACCACGTAAAAACTGGGAAAAAGAGATGCAAGCCATTCTTGACAAATGCACCTTCAAAGAAGAGTGTCACATTTGGGCAGGTAAAGACTTGTGGCATTTAAGAAGCCTTCTTTTCACAGAGCCAGTAGATTTTATGATTGGTAACGTCTATGGTAAAGAGCTTTATCGAGATACCAAAATTCCTTTGATCAGAATTGGTTTCCCAATTTTTGATAGACATCATCTACACAGATACTCTATCAGCGGATACGAAGGCGCGCTTAACCTTTTAACTTGGATTACTAACTCCGTCTTAGACGCGTTGGATGAAGAGACAAAAGATATCGCAAAAACCGATTATTTCTTCGACTGTGTTAGATAAGAAGAGAGCTTAAGCTCTCTTCTTCCTTCGTTTTCTTCCTTTTTTTCACACTCCTAAATCACTTTAAAATAAGTAAAATAAATTTAACATTTAATTAACAAAAATAGAGTATAGTAAAGTTAAATTTACTCAAAGGGGGCTTTGATGAAAAAGATCATTTTCGTATTGGCAGTACTTGGCACAAGTGTTTTTGCGGTTGATTACTCGGCAATGACTGCTACCGAGCTTCAAGCAATGCGAGGAACTGTTCCTGCGGAAGATAGAGCTGCTTTTCAAGCAGCGATGCAAGAAAAAATGCAAACGATGAGCCAAGAAGAGCGCCAAGCTTTAACACAGTCTCGTACTTCCAATCCAACAACTGGAAATATGGGAGCAAGTACAGGAGGTTCCAATGGTAGTGGTTCAGGCATGGGCGGCAACGGAAAAGGTGGTGGACGAGGAGGACGATAACACTTCTTGATACGTTGAGAGCTTCGGCTCTCTTCTTTTTTTTCCTCTCTTCAATCAATCCCACTACCAATCTGTGATAAAATAAATCTTATATTTTCAACTGCTTCTTTGTTGAAAATAAAGGAATGTTTTATGGCAACGAATGATGATTTAAAACAGACAAACAAACTCATACTCCGCAATTTACAACTAGACGACTATGCACAAGTCAAAGAGATCATGGATCGAGTCTACCCCACATTGGGAGGATGGACACTTCTTGAATTTAAAGCCCAATTAGAGACTTTTCCTGAAGGGCAGATCTGCATCGAAGATGATGGGAAAGTGATCGCGGCGGCGCAGAGTTTGATCGTGGATTATGATAAGTACGGAGATCGCCACACGTACAATCAAATCACAGGTGAGGGACTCATCTCAACGCATGACCCTAAAGGCAATACGCTTTATGGTTTAGACATTTTTGTTGATCCTGATTACCGTGGTTTAAGACTTGGAAGACGTCTTTACGATGCGCGAAAAGAGCTCTGCTACAGGCTCAATCTCAAACGCATCATCGCAGGAGGCCGCATACCAGGCTATGCGGAACATGCCAATGAAATGACTCCCTCAAAATACATCGAACTGGTTAAAGATAAAGAACTTCAAGACCATGTTTTGGGCTTTCAACTCGCCAATGACTTTCATGTACGCCGTGTTTTAAAAGGTTACCTCAAGGGTGACACCGCTTCAAAGGAGTACGCAACACTGCTTGAGTGGAGTAATATGGACTATGAAGAGCCACACACCAACCCTAAGATCAATCGTGGCATTGTGCGTGTTGGCATTGTTCAGTGGCAGATGCGTAGCGTGAAAAGTGTGGAAGAGTTTTTGGATCAAGTCGAGTTTTTTGTGGATGCCATGGCTGGGTATAATGTTGATTTTGTGCTTTTCCCTGAATTTTTTAACGCACCTTTGATGGCATTGCGCTCCGATGAAAGTCCTGAGACGGCGATTCGTACGGTTGCTGCACATACGGAGACATTAGTTGAAAAAATAGGACAATTTGCAGTACGTTACAATGTCAATATTATCGCGGGGAGTATGCCAGAGTATTATGACAATACGCTTTACAATGCGAGTTATTTGTGCAGGCGAGATGGCACGAAAGATTCGCAGAAGAAACTGCACATAACGCCTGATGAAGAGGCGTATTGGGGTATGCATGGAGGCGATAAACTCTGTGTGTTTGAAACCGATGTGGGGCGTATCGGCATACTGGTCTGTTACGATGTTGAGTACCCCGAACTTCCACGTCTTTTAGCCGACCAAGGCATCGATATACTCTTTGTTCCGTACTGGACGGATACGAAAAACAGCTACCTTAGAGTACGTCGTTGTGCGCAAGCAAGGGCGATTGAAAATGAGTGTTATGTGGCCATTTCTGGCAGTGTAGGAACCCTTCCAAGGGTTGAAAATATGGACATACAGTACTCACAATCCGCTGTCTTTAGCCCCTCAGACTTTGCCTTCCCCCACGATGCAACGATTGCTGAAGCGACGCCCAATACCGAGATGACTTTGGTCGCCGATCTTGATATAAGCCTTCTTAAAGAGCTACGAGAGCGAGGCAGTGTGCGCAACTTACGTTCACGTCGCAATGATCTCTACAGCTTACGTTGGAAGGGTGACAAAGAAGATTTTGTTGTGGTAAGCGGTTAGGAAGTGTCGCGCATCTTATTGTTTACCGATGGCAGTGTCAATACGCAAAGCAATGTGGGCTATGGCGCGTATGTGAGCGTTTATGAAGGTGAGCCTTTTAATGCTGACAAGCTTCCACCTATTCATCTCAAAGCGTTTGAGCAAACCTCTTCGACCAAGCTTGAGCTTCAAACATTGCTGTGGGCGTTGGAGGAGGTTAAAGGTTTGGGCGCGCACATCATCATTCATACCGATTCGCAAAATATTATCGGTTTGCCAAACAGGAAAGAGCGGTTTGAGAAGAGTCATTTTTTAACAAAGAAGAACAAGCTTATTGGCAATTATGTTTTGTACCAAGCGTTTTATAAAATGATGGATGAATTGGAGTGTACGTTGGTGAAGGTAAAGGGGCATAAGCTCGCAGGTGATAAAGATGAGATGGATCGCTACTTTACCTTAGTGGATCGTGCCTCACGTGAAGGTGTGCGAAAGAACCAATAAAAAGCGTTTACATGTAAAAGGAAAAGCGCCATAGGCGCGTGGGCTTTCTGCCGAAGAAAACCCAGTGTTAACGTAGTTTTTGAAGCTTTGCTTTAAAAGCGTGTTGAGAGTTCTATAAGAACTCTGATGAGAAAGTTGGAGGAGAACTTTCTCTTATTTAGTGGCAAAGATTATTTGCCAAAGTGTTTAGAAGCATGGTGCAATGTAGATTTAGTGGATTGCCAAATGGATTCAACCCCTTTTTTCATTTCTTCAAATTTTTCTTCACCTGCATCGACAAGTTCAGCAAGTTTGGTTTTACCTTCACTCATTTTTTCTTCAAGTTGTTTGATCTGTTTATGCATTTCTATTTGAGCGTCAGCGCTTGCACCTGAGGCTTCTGCTTTAAATTTATCAATTTGAGCTTTTGAGGCATCAAATTCTGCTTGGATTTTTTGTTGGTACAGTTCTTTATCGTTCATAAGGAATCCTTTACTAATGGGTTTAGAGAATACGTCTGCCTTGAATAATCCGAATGAGCACAACGATCATTGCGAATACCAAGAGAAGGTGTATAAACCCTCCCATGGTATAGCTCGTAATGAGACCGAGTGCCCACATGATAATCAGTAAAAGTGCGACTGTATAGAGCATGTGAATCTCCTTGGTTTATTTTTGTAACGATGGATCAATACTCATGGTATTGATGATTTTTAAAACACCGTCAACGTCTTCAACAAGTTTGGTAACCAAGTCTATTTCAGCAGCATTTTGTGCTTTTCCACTTACCGTGACAACACCATCTTTGGTACTAACACTGGTACGAATTGCACTGGTTGATGCATGAAGAACTAAGGTCATTTTCACTTGAGCTGTGATGGAAGCATCATCGATTTTTTCACCCATGGTTTCAGGTTTTGCAAGTTTCATATTGTTGATGACACTTTTAACACCTTCCACATTTTTGGCGTATTCTGTTGTAAGTTCTTTTCTAGCAGCACTTGCAGCTTCGCCTTTTAGGGTAACAACACCGTTTTGAACATAGACTTCGGTTTTACTTGCACTAACATTGCTGTGAAACACAAGCGCTGTTTGTACTTTCATTCTGATCCATGTATCGGAATTTTCAGCGAGACGATCTTCTCGTATCACGATCTGATTATCAACACTTTTGACACCAGTCAATGCTTCTGCTGTATTTTGTGCCATTGGTTTATGCGTATCTTCGAAGACTGAACCAGAGAGTGTTACAACACCATCTTTGGAAGAAATCTTGATCTGCTCATCTTTTAAATAAGTTTTGTAAACATAACTTTTTTTGAAAGATGTTTCAATGCGGTCATCTAACTCAGAAGCATAAGCTGAGATACTCATCATAAGAATGACAGCTACAATAGCTGCCATCACAAATGAATATCTCATGGTAACAGAGTGTGTGTTACCTACCGTTTTCAATGTTTGATCGTTTCGTCTTTTTTAGGATCAACTTTTACACCCTCTTTTAGTGGCTCAGTTACTTTAGTACCATCTTTTTTAGGCTCAGCAAATGCACCATCTTTTTTTGCAGGATCGATAGGTGTATTAGAATTGCTATTGTTAGTTTTGTTTTTGTCGTTAAACATGATAAGTCCTTATTTTGTAGGTCGATAGATATTGGGTAGAGGGTGAAGATTGAAAGGCGCAGGGCTTACAATCTGATTTTGAACGTTATCTTAAAAAAAACGCTCGTAAATGCCTAAACGTTAAAAGGTCACCTCTTAAAACTCGTAAGAGCTACTGGATACCTAAAGTTGTCTTGACCAATTTTATCCAGTCGGTGGTACAGGGTATGCAAAATAAAGCTGTCAAAAGCGTTCTCATTGTTGAAAATTCTTTTGAAATCTTTTTCACATGTAAACATCATACGATGCCTTGGTTACTTTTTGGTGATTTTTTAAGAAAAATCTCTTTACATGTAAGAAAAAACATTACATGTAAAGAGTGTAAGTGCATTACTCTTGGAGTTTTCGTTTGATCTCTTCAAGTGTATTTTGGTATTCCACCAAAAAGACACCACCAATATCAATGGCTTCAAGAGCATACTGTTTGGCTTCACGCAATTTGTTCTCACGAAGAAGCGATTGTGCTAGATTGTTTAAAAGCACAGGATCGTGTGGTTTTAAGGCAATCGCCCGCTTGTACTCGATGGTAGCATTCAGATAATCTTGCATATCCATGTACATATTTGCCAACATCACTGATCCTAAAGAAGAAGCGGGGTAGGTTGAGACATAGTTAATGGCGGAGAGTTTCGCTTGCTCTTTATAACCAACACGATACATATCAGAAATAGAACGTATCATCTCTGGCTCATTCGAAGCAATCGGCAATAGCGGAGGTTTAAGTGCCACAATAGCCCAACTTCCTGCACGTTGTGAGAACATCTCAAAATCCTCAAAACTCATCCATGTTTGATCTCCCTGTGGAGCGGAGAGGAAAACTTTTTTATCTGCTTTATCAAAGCCTGTGACCACTGCGTAGTGCCATGCAGGAAGTGGCGTAAGTCCTAGATTGAACAGAACAAGAACGGGAGTATTATTTGAGACTTCCTTTAAAACGGGTGCAAGACCTACGTTAAGAGTATAAGGAATAAGTCCATAACGTCTTGCGGTTGCTTTTATCTCGACTTGCAATGAGCCTAAAAGCTCAGGAGTAAAGGTTGTTCCAACGAGATCGCCGTAAACAAACTCAACACCTTGTTGGGTAAGCAGGGTTGCTAAAGATGCAGGACCACAAAAGTACGCCTCTTGCGGATAGATGGTTAATGCAAGCTTTTTAGATTGTGCGATCGATTTATCGGTTGATAAATAATCATAGTTTTTCGATGCGCAGCCTGAAAAAAGCAAAATGGCTACACACAGAAGTAAGCGTTTCATTGGACACTTTTCGTAAAGTTAAACACTTTGGTAAATCCTAAAATATCCGTCACTAAAAGGACAATGAAGATAAAAACCAAAACACCCAAGATGGCACCACCCGCACCAGCACCAGCAGGCATCGAATCAATTTTTTCATTGATTTGTGCGATTTCTTCATCCGTTAAAGAAGCAATTCTTGCCTGAATGTGTTCACTACTAACGCCTAGTTCTGCGAGTTTGGCTTGCACTTCTTGTTTCGCAAGAAAACCATCAATGGCTACGCTTGAATGGGATTGATGCAGCACATCTTGGGTGCTGATGACGCCTGCAAACATTGTGGAACTAAAGAGAGAAAGCGAAACGATAAAAGCAATAACGAGTTTTGTAATGTTCATAATGAACTCCTTACCTATAAAGGGATCGATAAGCTTGTCGTAAGCACCGAGGTTACTCTTTTGTGGATTTAAGGTCTTCATCCTTAAATCCTTTTCTTCACACACAAATTCATCGTAATCTTCTTGGGTTATTTTTTAGTTATTTTCATTTAGGAACGTCTGAGTAGGGTATTGGGTATACCATGCGATAAAAGAGTCAAAATTGCGCTATAGTGGAATTAACCTGAACGTACTTACAACACCCATTGTAAAGGATTCACGATGCTAGATTTAGGTGTTATGTCCTGTTGCAATCGCTACACGGTCTTATGTGTTGATGATGAAGAAGAGTTTTTAGAGTACCTTATCTCTATCCTCCAACAATACTTTTTAAAGGTTTACTCCGTTGCTTCTGTTAAAGAAGCCTACGCAATCATTGAAGACAACCCGATTGATATTATCATCACTGATTTGTATATGCCAAAGACCAATGGGATTGATTTTATTAAAAAGATACGAAGTGAACGCTCTTCCATCTCAGTCATCTTTTTAACGGCGTGTTTTGAAAAAGATTTTTTACATGCGGCGGTCCCTTTAGGACTGGATGCATACCTCATTAAGCCTGTCTCGTTAGAGAAACTTTTTGAAACATTGCAACGTACAATTGAACTCATTGAAAAGCGTTCTGTTAAGACTTATACGATCAAAGGGGGCACTTCCTTTGATCTAAGCGATGAGGTGCTGTATGAAACGGCCAGTCGAAAAATCATCGATGTAACTCAAAAGGAGCTTGCCTTGTTGTGCCTGCTTATTAAAAACCAGCATACGATTTTAAGTAAGAGCGTGATTGAGAGCTATTTGTGGGAGTTTGAATCGATTGCTGAGAGTTCGGTCAAGACATTGATCAATAAATTAAGAAAGAAAATCGGCAGTGACGCCATCGTAACGCACAGCACGATTGGATATTCTATTGTGCTGGAGGAGCTGAGCCCATGAAAATATACACCTACCGTTTTGTCTCACATGAAGATTTTGCCCTATTTATCGCTCTCAAAGAGCTTAATCTTGCTTCAAATATTTTTGTGATGTGCTACTCAGGCATCGATGATCAAGCCATTAACCAAGAGATACTTTTAAGCATTAAATCGCTTCTTCCACAAGCCTCTATTATGGGTTCCACCACCGATGGTGAAATCTTTGAAACCGAGGTAATGGTGCACTCGTTTGTCCTCTCCCTTACAACGTTTGAGAGTACAACCTTGCAAATTGAACTTTTTTCCGCAGAACAAGACTCTTTTACAGCAGGGCAGATGATTGCTCATGAAGGGGTAAAACTAGGGGCAAAAGTAGCGATTATCGTTGCGGATGGCATAGTCACCAATGGTGATTTTCTGATGGATGGTGTTAATTCTATTGCACCTTCATTGGTGGTTGCAGGAGGCTTGGCTGGCGATAATGGGCGGTACGAAGAGAGTTTCATCTTTTGTGATACCACTATCCAGTCTAAGTCCATCGTCGTAGGTTATCTCATCAGCGATACTTTAGAGGTGTACCACACCAAAAGTTTTAATTGGGCGCCGATGGGACCCAAATTTAAAGTCACGCGGGCTGAGAAAAATTGTATCTATACGGTCGATAACATCTCGGTACTTGATTTGTACCGAAAGTATTTAGGCTCTGCCCTTGCTCAAAAACTCCCTCTTGGTGGTATTGAATTTCCCTTTGTTTTTTACAAAGAGGGGCATCTCATCGGTCGAGCACCCATTCGCCTCAATGGTGATGGATCGGTCGTTTTTGCGGGCAATATCTCAGAGGGCGAAATCATCCAGTTTGGGTTTGGTGACATAGACGCTATTCTCGCAGACGCGAGAGAAATCATCGCCGATTTGGCGGAGTTTTGCCCTGAAAAAGTGATGATTTTCTCCTGCATGACGCGCAAAAATTTCCTAGGGGAAGATGCGCACAATGACTTTGAAGGACTCGCTTCCATTGCTCCTACGACAGGATTTTTTACCTATGGTGAGTTTTTTCACGATTCAGACCATAAATGCAACTTTTTGCTCAATGAAACCATGACCGTTTTAGGGCTAAAAGAGGCAACCGTAGCGTCAAAAACGAACATGCAACAAGTCAAAAATCTTCCGAGAAAAAATATTGCACGACACCATCGCTATTCTGAAACTTTCGATGCTCTTTTGCACATTGGCAAGCAAACCGCTCTGGAATTAGGAGCGCTCAATTCAACGCTCAACACCAAAGTGGAAGAGGCGGTCAAGCGCTACCAAGCCTCAGAGGAGCTCATCATTATCCAAGCGCGCTCTGCCATCATCGGCGAAATGCTCAGCATGATAGCCCATCAATGGCGCCAACCGCTCTCCATCATCGGAATGGTCATCAACAAAATCCGCCTCGCAGCACTGAGTACTACCTTGAGAGATGAAGAGCTTTTAACCGACATCAGCGTTGTGGATCGCAATGTGAGCTATCTCTCCAATACCATTGAAGATTTCAAGAATTTTTTCAAACCTGAGGTCAAAAAAGAGTGGCACACGGCTTCTGAGATTTGTGAGCAACTGCGCTCTCTTGCCGATCCGATTTTAAAGATGTACAAAATTGAACTGGACATAAAACTAAATGATGATAAAAAATTTTTCATTTATGGAAGTGAACTGGTTCAAGTGCTCCTTTCCATCGTCTCTAATTCCAAAGATGCGATTTTTGAGCAACAAATAGAAGAGGGGAAAATCACCATCGTGTGCGAGTACAAACCCCTCAAAGCCATCTACCGCTTTACGGTTTCAGACAATGGTGGAAGCATCGCAAAAGACATTATCAAAGTGATGTTTGAGCCTTACATTTCGAGCAAAGGCATCACAGGAACAGGGCTTGGGCTTTATATGGCAAAGACGATTATAGAGAAGCATTTTAAAGGAACCATTAGCGGTAAAAATATTGAGGGTGGGGCATGTATCACCGTGGATTTTCCGATTGCTACTAAAGAGAGTATTCCTCTTAGTATTTTTGAGCCTTGATAAAAGAAAAAGAGTAAAGTGGAAGAAGAAGAGACTGGCTCTCTTCTTAGCGTTTAGTAGAGCGCTTTAAATTTTGTTGTTGTGTCATCAAAGACGACGATAATACTCTCCCATATCACTTCAAAGCTTTTTTTGGCTGATTCAAAACCACTTCCTGTTGTTTTAACCAATTCTGTAAGTTTTATTTTTCCCTCTTCAAGTTTACCTTCAAGAAGTTTGACATGTTTGCCCAGTTCGACCTGAGAATGTGCACGTGCAGCTAAGGATTGGGTTTTAAACACGTTCATCCCTGTTTTCCACTCATTGAGTTGTGTCTGTTTTTTTTGTTGGTAAAGTTCTTTATCGTTCATTGGATTTCCTTTTTTAATTTAAAAAGCATATGTAGAAATTCTGCAACTATTGCACCTAAAGTCAATCAATACCATCATGAGCGTATGTATGCTCATGCGCATTATGGTTTAACTTTTGACCGTTTCATCTATTTTGACATCTTTTTTAGGCTCATCTATGTGTGGATCAATAATTGTGATAGGGTCTTTTTTAGGATGGGTACTGCTAACGTCTTTTGTAGGATCCATTTTAGTATTGCTTGCAATGTTCATCATGATATATCCTTGTTTTGCTTGGCAGATAGATATTGGCTTTGAATAGAGTGCTTGAGATAGCAATGTGCAGGGCTTACAAATGTTATTGAACGATTCTTCCTTTCAGGACACGTTCGAATACGCCTTATGGTAAAAATAATGTTTCAAATACAGAAGATAAGGAAGAGAACGGATTTTATACAGTCACTACGCCTATCTATTCATTTCACTATACTCTTATTTGCGAGATTGTGGTACTTTAGTGAGAGATAATGGCTATAGAACCTTATTCATTACCAAAGTACCCAATTTAAGCTTTTTGTAGATGTTTTAAACTTTAAACTCATTGAGCTTTTCATGCAGTGTGATACCCCAATTATCGAGCACGGTTGTAATTTCCATGATCTCTTCACTTTTGGTGTAATTGGCATGAAAAATAGTTTCTATGGTCTGTGAAGCCTCTTTGATCTGCTCTGTCTCGTGCTTCAGGTCAATGGATTTTGTGGCAATAGCATTGGAAAGCGCTATGTTTTTATCGGCTACTTGGACTAATTGGTCGAGTACGGCATTGGCATTGGCTGAGACATCTTGAAGAATGTTGATCTCCGAAGCATTTTGTTTCATCTGCTGACTGATAGAAGTGATAGAACTTACAATGGCAGTAATGGTTCCATTGATCTCTTCTAAGCTTTTTTGTGTTTTCTCAGCCAAAAGTCTGACTTCATCGGCAACAACGGCAAAACCACGCCCATGTTCACCTGCACGCGCTGCCTCAATGGCGGCATTGAGTGCCAATAAATTGGTCTGATCTGCGATATCGTCGATGACGCTAAGGATATTTTTAGTCTCTTGGGTATCTTTACTTAACGTATTGAGTTGGGTGACTAAGAGATTTTCTTTTTGGACACTGTGAGCGATTTTCTCGCCTAGTTCAATGATGTTTTTTTGTGTATCGCTAAGGTAATGCCCAATTTGCTGCATCTCTTCTTTACTGGTGTGTGCACTGTTACTGATGTCATCAAACACGACTTGCATGTTGTTCACATGCTTCGTACTCTCATCGATGATACGCTTCTCTTTTTGCGTTTGTGTATGGAAAAAAGAGGCGATCTGTTGCAATTGCGCCGAGATTTGACTGTGCGTTGTGGCATGGGTTTGAAAGCCTAAAATGGCATGTCTGATTTTCTCTTTGAAAAAGACAACCGAGTCAAGCATTTTGGCGGATTCTTGGTTAAAGCTGGTGTTGATCTTGATCTCTTTGGTAAGATCCATAGAGGCTAAAGCTTGGTTGATTTTAACGCTTAGATCAACACCCCATTTTTTTTCATCAAAATCATGCACAATGAGGATAACAGCGATAGCGTACTGGATGATCGCACCGAGTGTATTGGTGGTAAAAAAGAAAGCATTGAGTGGGAGTATCAAAAACGCTGCAATGTGTATGACTCTCATTCTAAGAAACAGAGATTTCATTATTTTTCTCCTGTATGAAATAGAATTCGCATTCTACTTCATACGGAAAAATAAAGGATTGATCTGTGTCAAAAAATGAGATAAATTTACTCTCTTTTAAAAAATAAACAATTATCGGTCGTATTTTTTAGCGTACTCGGCATCGTTGTAGATTGCTTCGCCGTAAAGTTCTTTTCCAAATGAACGAATCACTTTTTGTCCATCTCCTTTGGCAACAAAGTCGATAAACTTAGCACTCATCGTTTTTTGAGGCGTATCTAAGCCATTTTGTTTGAGGGCGTTGTAGGTATTAACCAAGAAGATGTCACCTCTAAAAAGAATGCTTTGGTTTTTTAGCTCTTTTTGGGCGGCTACCCATGTACTGCTATCAGTCATAAAGTATGCACCCGTTGTATCTGCTTTTTTGAGTGTTGCAAGCATAAAATCTTTATTGGCGGTGTACCAGTTGCCCAGAGGTGTGATGTTTGCTTTTTTCCAAATCTCAAGCTCTTTTTTGTGTGTTCCTGAATTGTCTGCTCGGGTGTAAAAGAGTGCTTTTTTTGCAGCAATGCGTGAGTAAGCTTCGACAACACTGGTTGAGTCTTTAATCAACGCAGGGTCATTCTTCGGACCTGTGATGTAAAATTCATTCGATCCGATTAAAGATCTATCACTGGCCCATCCTTCTTTAATCGCTTCCTTTTCACCTTTTGGAGCGTGTACCATGATAAGATCTACTTCTTTATTTTTGAGTAACGAGAGTGACTCGCCTGAACCTGCTTTAATCCAGCACAGTGTTATGTCATTTGATGTTGCAAACGCTTCAGCTAAGGCTTTGACAAGTCCCAACTCTCCAGGACTTCCCGTGGCAAGTTTAACCTCTAATGCACCTTTACCATAACGCTCAGTACACTCAGCACCCAACATAAAACTACATAGTGCAAGCGTTGTAATGAGAACTTTTGAAAGCATAGAAACTCCTTTTTTTAATGTATCGCATAATTACTAATCTTTGATTTACAAAGAAACAAGAAGGTAAACACAATGATAAATATGTAAATTTTACATATTTCTTTTGAAAAAAAGTAAAAGCCAGAAGCTTTTACATATAAAGCTTCTGATCCTCTACAACACCTAGTTTTCGAGCTATTGCAACAGCGGCAGTTCTTCCATCAAGGGCAGCATTGACAACGAGGTTTGCACCACGTACGACATCACCACCTGCAAAAATGAACGGATGGGAAGTCTCTTTGTTCTCATCGACGATAAGCGTGTTTGAACGACCAATAGCGAGGTTTAACTCATCGTAAAAGCTAAAATGTTTTGCCTCAAAACCAAGTGCTAGGATGATGCTATCGGCTGGTAGGGTTTTAAAGCTTTGCGGTTTGGTTTGCAATTTGTTGTTTTCATCGAGATACGTTTCCATAATTTCAAGTCCAACGACACGGTGTTCTTCATCGACAAGCGCTTTTTTAGGAAGTGCGTTAAAGATGAACTGCACCCCTTCTTCTTTGGCATTGAGCACTTCAGCAGGGCTTCCTGGCATACTTTTCTCATCACGCCTGTAGACACAAGTCACGCTTTTAGCTTTATGGCGAATGGCGGTACGCAGGGCATCCATCGCAGAGTCTCCACCACCGATGACGATAACGTGTTTATTGCGTAAGATGGATTTTTGAAGTGCGTGGTCAAAAAGATTTTTTTGTGTTTGGGTGAGCAGTGTCATCACCTGATGCACGCCATTTGCATCTTCATTTTCCATGTCGGCACTGCGACCTTTGGGCACACCTAGCCCTAAAAAGACGGCATCAAACTTTTCTTGAAGCTCACTTAGGCTTACATCTTTACCCACTTCAGTGCTAAGATGTACTTTCATACCTGCTTGTTTCATCCACTCAAAACGCCTTAAAATAACGCTTTTGGGTAGTTTAAAGTTAGGAATACCGTACATCAAAAGCCCACCCACTCGGTTTTCTCTCTCAAACATCTCGACTTCAATGTTGGAACGAAGCAAAAATGTTGCACAGCTAAGGCTTGCAGGTCCACTGCCAACAACGGCTACTTTAAACTTGCGTCCTTCTTTTTGACCATAATCAGGAATAGCACCTTGCTCGTATGCTTTTTCATTTAAAAAGACTTCTACATTGCCGATGGAAACCGCATGGTACTCTGTTTTCTCTAGTGTACATGAACTCTCGCAAAGCCCTTTTTTAGGGCATACACGACCGAGTATTTCGGGGAAAGGAGAACGTGCATTGGAGAGTTCAAATGCGCTTAAGTAGTCGTTTTCATAGGTTTTTTTGAGCCATCTTGGGATGTTGTTGTTCAGAGGGCAGCCTGTACGACAGAACTTAAACTCACTCTCAAGCCCACGCAAAAGATCGATGGGGCATTGCAGACAGCGACTTGCTTGCGCCTTTGCCTCACTCTCTTCAAAGTTATGATAAATCGGGTAATAATCCTCAACACGCTCGACGGCAGGGCGTTTTTTAGGGTAGGCTTTTGCGATTGTTTTATATTCTCTCATGCTATTCCTCGATGATTTCTATACTTTTGACATGTAATTCCTGCCCACCAATCATCGTGACATCATCACTATGACATTTTGGGCAGATAAAATGGTTCTCTTTTACGGCACTTTTTTCATGACATTTGGAGCATAAAAGCACCACGTCACACAGTTCTACAACCAGCGTTGCATCGTGGCAGATGGTATCTTCTTTAAAGGTGTCAAAACACTGCTCTAAAAAATGAATCTCAACGCCACTCAGTCGCCCAACTCTGATTTCAAGGCACTTAATAGCTTTGGCATGATGTTTCTTCGCCTCTTTTTCGCACACATCAATGAGTGAAGCGACGATGGAGTACTCATGCATTCTCGACTAGCCTTTTTGCGCCATTAATTGAGTGTATTCGTCATAATCTACGACTGAAATGGCACTGGTCGTACAGACACGAATACACGAAGGACCCTCAGGGCGTTTGAAACAGAGGTTGCATTTTACGGCTACTCTGCGTTCCTCTTGTTGCCTCATCGTAATCGCACCATAGGGACATACGAGCGAACAACAACCACACCCTACACACGCCTCTTCATGAATCTTGATAAAATCATCCATTTTCTCAATGACCCCATGTGGGCACACTGCTAAACATGAGGGTGACTCACAGTGCATACATTGAAGTGGGGCAGTTTTACCCTCAACTTTAACGACACGGTTACGTGAAATAAGCGGTAATTTTGTGGTATAGGCTTCTTCAAAGCTAATGCCTGCGTATGCTGCTGCACAGGCTAACTCGCAACTTAAACATCCGACACATTTGGTACTGTCTGCAAATATAAAATGGTTTCGCATCTTAACGCTCGGTACAAGAGATACAAGGATCGATGCTGTTGAAAATGAGTGCAACATCGTCAATGCTGTTGTTTGGCATCATCACTTTGAGTGCCTCCCAGTTCATATAGGTAGGTACACGCCATTTCATGCGCTCAGGCTTTTGCGTACCATTGCTTTTAAGGTAATACACCAGCTCACCACGCGGTGCTTCGGTGCGTGAAGTGGCTTCTCCTTCTGGAATGAGCGTACGTGTTGGAAGTACAATATCGCCCGTTGGTAGGGCAGCTAATGCTTGATGAAGCAGTTTCATGGACTCCAGAATCTCATAAAGTCTTACTTTGGCACGAGAGAGCACATCGCCATCTTTTTGAAGGATGACATCAAAAGAGAGGTGCTCATACGCGGCATAAGGAGCGCGTTTGCGTACATCGTTATTGACACCGCTTGCACGTGCAACAGGTCCTACAACGCCCAATTTTAGGGCATCTTCATAACTTAACGTTCCTACTCCACGAAGGCGATTGATAAGCGTTGTATCGGTTTCAAAAAGAGCGATGAATGCTTCGACTTCGCTTCTGTTTTTATCCAATGTCTCTTTGATGGAGGCAATGAGTGTCTTATCAAGGTCAAACTTCACGCCACCAATCGTGTTGGCACTGAGATCCATGCGATTGCCCCAAATGGCTTCTTTGAGGTCTTGAAAATCTTCACGTGTCTCAAGAAGCTGTGTCATCAAGAATTTGTTATGAATGAGATGTGCCAGCATACCAAGGTTAAAAAGATGGCTTGCGATACGCTTGATCTCATCGGCGATAACACGAAGGTATTTTGCTCGCTCGGGTAACGTGATATTGGCGATTTTTTCGACTGCCATACAGTAGGTAAAAGGGTGGTTGTTCGAACAGAGCGCACACACCTTTTCCGTGATGATAAGGTTTTGCAAAAAGTTGCGCTGAAGAACAATAGACTCAATGCCTCGGTGTACGAAACCGTTGATCATATCAACACTTTTGATGGTTTTCCCATCTTCGTTTGGCTCAATTTTAAAGTAAACAGGCTCTTCAAGTGCCACGTCAAAGGGTCCTAAAATGACTTTTGTTTTATCCACGATTGATCCCTTCTTCTGCTTTGACTCTGCCCCAAAGTTCTTGACTGACTTTGCCACTCATGGCTGAGGAGAGCGAATAATACTCCGCTAAAACGCTTTCTTTAATTGCTTCATCTAGAAAGAGACGTTTCGGGTTGGGATGGTTTTCAATAGCAATGCCGTAAATTTCACTAAGTTCTCTCTCTGTCCAGTCCGCACTTTTGAACAGTGGAGTGATAGAAGGTACACGTTTATCGTTAATGCGTAACTTCACATTTGTCATGACACCATCAAGGTCAAAGTGATAGACCAGTTCATGGGCATCGTCTTTTTCATACGCGGTGATCATACAGACCCGTGCATTCATGGTTTGCAAGATTTCAGCAATGCGTATCAAGAGGGTTTTATCGTCTATATCGCACCAGAGGCTATCACCCTTCGTTTCAAAATGGGCGGTAAGCTTTAATGAGGTGAAAATATCGTTGAGTTTTTGATGGAGCGTTTTCATTTAAAGGACTCGCTTTGCAAAGGTGTGGTCACGCCTGCATTTCGGGCAAAGGCTAAAGAGTGATGTTAACGCTTCACTCATGTTTTTAAACCCTTTTTGAAGCATGGTTTGGGGTACATTTATCATCGGTTCATGGCACTTAGAACATGCGCCATATTCGACAATATTAGCCGTAATGGCAGTGTATTTTTCACTTTGTGGTGTGATCTGGGCGAGTGTATCGCTTAAAAAGATAGCACCTGTCGGGCAAAAATAGGCACAGTTCCCACACAAGGTACAGGTGTTGTGCCAGATGATAAAGTCATAGCTTTTTTCAGGTTCCACACACGAGATGTTAATGGCTCCAGCAGGACAGACAAATGCACAGGTTTGGCAGAGGACACATTGCTCTTTGTGAAAGTCAACTTTTCCTTTATAGGTATTCATGCGCTTACCTTCTCTTTCCAAAGTGTACAGGCTTTAATGAGTCCCTCAACAATGCCTTGCGGTGTTGGAGGACAGCCTGCGATGTTCACATCGACATCCACAAAACGATCCAGTGGTCCTTCTATCGAGTAACTATCACGAAAGACACCGCCTGATATAGGACAAATGCCCATAGCTACGACTACTTTTTGGGTAGGCAAGCGTTTGAGGGTTGCTTCTAAGAAAGGTTTGGAGCGTGTGGTGATGGAACCTGTAACGATGACAATATTTGCCTCTTCAGGAGTGTTCGTGTAGGTGCATTGAAGGCTATCGAAGCCAAATTTTGGAACAAGGATGCTAGCGAGAAGCTCGACATCACAACCATTGCAGGAGCCTGCATTGATACGATAAACGTTAATGTTATCTACCATAAAGGGTCTCTTTTAGTTTAGAGTTTTGGACTAATATTAATTCAATCAATAAAGATTGATTTAAAGTTGGTATTGTAACACATTTATCAGTGATAACATCACGAAAATAGAACTTTTTTGAAAAGAATTTTAGATGCAAAGCAGTACAATTTTCTATTTAGATGTAAAGGATGAAAATGCCAAAAAGAGAAGAAGCGCTTGCACTGCTCAAAGCGTATAACGGCAATGCGCTTGTGACGCATGGATTAGCGGTTGAGGGAACGATGCGCTATTTTGCACGTAAAGAAGGCGAAGATGAAGAAATGTGGGGTATAGTAGGACTTTTACACGATTTGGACTATGAAAAGTATCCTGAACAGCATTGCCATAAAACGGCAGAAATTATGCGCGATAGTGGGTATAGCGAAGAGATTATCCGTGCTATTATGTCGCATGGATGGGGCATATGTACCGAAATTGAGCCACAAAGTAAAATGGAGAAAACCCTTTATGCCATTGATGAACTCACAGGGCTTATCACGGCATGTGCTTTGGTTCGTCCAAGTAAATCAGTCATGGACTTGGAACTTTCTTCTGCCAAAAAGAAGTTTAAAGATGCTCGCTTTGCCGCAGGTGCGAGTAGGGAAGTGATCCAAAAAGGGGCTGATATGCTAGGTGCCAGCATTGATGAACTCATCATCGATGTCATTGCCGCAATGAGGGAAATCGCTCCAACACTTGGGCTGGAGCTTAAAAACTAACTTAACGACGACGCGCTTTTGTCGGTGTTTTTTTCACAACAGGACGGTAATCGATGATGGTTGCTGTCCCTTTTCCTTGGTAGCGATTCATCTCAAAATGCTCACTTAGTTTGGCAAGCAGTGATGTGATTTTACTCGAACCATAGGTTCGTGGATCAAAGTCAGGCGATTGGCGTTTGATGTATGCCCCTGCAGCTGAAACACTTGCCCAACCCTCATCATCTTGGGTCTTTTCCCAACCTACCAGTAACAATTTTATAAGCTCTTTAAGGCTATCGTCATTGGATGATGCTTTGTTGGAGCTTTTGACCTCAGGTACATCGCCTAAGGTTTCGGTGTTGACACTGAGATTTTCGGTAAAGATGAAGTCATCGCAGGCATTACGAAACGAAATAGGTGTTTTGTGCTCGCCAAATCCAAAGACGTAAATCTCTGATTCTTTCAGACGAGAGGCTAGCTTGGTAAAATCGCTATCACTTGACACAAGTGCAAACGCATCAAATTTTTGGGTATAAAGTAAGTCCATCGCATCGATAATCATCGAAGCATCAGTCGAGTTTTTTCCCGTAGTATATGCAAACTGCTGAATAGGCTGAACGGCTAGTTCATTGAGGCTGTCTTTCCAGTTTTTAAGATAGCTGCTCGACCAGTCGCCATACGCACGCTTGACGATGATATGTCCATGCGTTGAGAGTTCTGCAAGGATAAGCTCTATCTTGCTTTGTTGCGCATTATCGGCATCGATTAAGACAACGATTCGTTTTTCTTCACTGATATTTTTCATCGTAATGCCTTTTTTGAAAATCTAATGGAAACATTATAGCTTAGTTATGGTTTTCCAAAGATACGGTGAAAAGAGGGCGATGATAATAAGCGCGGCACATCCCTCTAATAGAAGTGTCTCGGACGCTCCCACATAATGAGAGATCGTTCCGATGAGAAGTGCGCCAAGCGGTTGCATCCCAAAAAAGGCCATCGCAAAATAGCTGATGACTCTTCCTCTCATATGACTATCCGATGTTGTTTGCAGTAGTGTATTGATGATGGTGACATGAAGCATCATACCAAAGCCTGCAATGGCGCAAAAGAGATAGGAAAAGAGCAAGCTTTGGGAGAGGGCGAAAAAGAGTATGCCTAAGCCTAAAAGCGTGGTTGCGATGATGAGCAATTTCCTAAGGTTACTGGTGTGCTTGAGTGAAGCCAGTAAAATAGCACCCAAAAGTGCTCCAACGCCTACAAAACTATTGAGATAGCCATAAATCGAAGCATCGCCACCTAAAGTCTCTTTGGCGATGATGGGAAACAGGGTCGTATAGGGAAGTACGAGTAAGCTCATCAACGAGAGCAGTAAAACCAAAGTGCCTAGTGTTGGAGTAGATTTGAGGTAGTGTAAACCATCTTTAAGATCAGCGAGCATCTTTTGGGTGTGTGCTTGCGGAATATGCGCTGGCAATTTCAGCATTAATAGAGAAATGATAACCGCAATAAAACTGAGAGCATTGAGCATAAAGCAGATACCTGCTCCAAAGGTTTCGAGTATAAATCCTGCAACAGCAGGACCAATGAGGCGTGCTAGATTGACCATGGTTGAATTGAGCGCTATGGCATTGCCGATATCTTCTTTTTGTCTGATGAGAATATGCATGAGAGACTGACGCGCTGGGACATCAAATGCGTTGACAATACCCAATAATACGCTTAAAACAATAAGCTCGACCACCGAATAATCGGTAAAAACCACCACCAATGTCATCGCTATGGCTTGAATCATCGAAGCGATTTGAGTGAAAAGCAGGACTTTGTAACGATTGTATCTATCGGCGATAGCACCACCTAAAAGTGAGAGTAAAAAAGAGGGAAATTGGCTTGCAAAGACACTAAGCCCTAGCATAAAAGCAGAGTGCGTCTGCATGTAAATAACCCAATACACAGCCGTTCGCTGCATCCATGTGCCCATAAGTGACACAGACTGACCTGCAAAAAAGAGTCGGTAATTTCGGCTTTGAAAAGCTCGGAAGGTGTGAATGTTCATACGAATAAGTGCTCTTTGTTTGAATCCGTAAATTATAGCGGAGTTTAGGTTTGAAACTGTTTTACATCTAAAGTATAGTTGTATGACACTACACTATTTTGAGTATTTTTCTTTTGATGTATCATAAAGTAAACCCCGTATTCTCTCCTTGTCACAATCTTGAAAATCTCATACATTCATCATTTGCCTGAGCTACAATATTTGTATATTTATATTAAGTATAATAATTTATATTTAATTAAGTTTTCATGTCGAAAATATTAGCTCACATTAAAAGGAGACGCACCTATGTTTGAAAATTTTAAAGCAAGGGCTGAAACATCGGGTAATACCGAAGTGAAGCGTTTTGCGACCACAGCTCAGGCTCTTGGTTTTATTGAAGAGTTCCTTGAAAAAGAGGAGGTTAAAGACGAAACTGGCTCTTACGCCGTTTGGGCGAATAGTCCTATTCTGAAGGAATTTGACAATGAAGCGATGGCGCAGAAATTTCCAGGTCTTAATTTTAAAGTAACTCGTGAATTGGCAAAAGGTGCCAAAGTAGGGATTACCCAGTTAAAATGGGGTTTGGCAGAGACAGGCAGTATGGCGCAAGACTCAACCGATGTTGAACAACGCCTTGCCTCTGCACTTGCATGGATACATGTGGCAATTCTTCCGACTTCAAAAATCATTGCAGATATTCCTGCATTGATGACGAAAATGCACCCTAAAGATGACAAATACATTACGCTCATCACGGGGGCGAGTAAAACAGCGGATATTGAGCGTGTGCTTGCTATTGGTGTGCATGGGCCTGAGCGCTTGGTGATCGTGTGTGTCGATGATTTAGAGTTAGAAGGAGTAGCATCATGAAACAAGATATGTCAGCATCTATCCATAAAGCCCTTGAAAATCAAAACTTAGCGGGCATTTTAGACAGATGGAATTACCCAGCAACGAGAGCAAAAGCGTTTGAAGGTGTCGATTTTGAGGCACTACGTACGAGCATCGCCGATATTAAAGGTGAAGCGGCTGGTCGTCTTGATGAACTTGCCGAAACATTTAAGAAAAATGCGGAAGCCAATGGTATTAAAGTGTTTCGTGCCAGCAGTGCTGAAGCAGCAAGGCAATACATTGCGAATCTGTGTAAAGAAAAAGGTGTCAAAAAAATCGTTAAATCAAAATCTATGGCAACCGAAGAGATTCATCTTAACCATTTCCTTGATGAATTTGGCATCCAATCTGACGAAACGGATTTGGGTGAATGGATCTGCCAGCTCGCACACCAAACGCCTTCGCACATGGTTATGCCAGCCCTTCACTTAACGAAAGAAGAGATATCAGACCTGTTTGCGGAAGAGACCAAACAACCTTTGGATAACGACATTCAAAAGTTGGTTAAAGTGGCACGTGCGGCGATAAGAGAGAAATTTTTTGAAGCCGATATGGGCATTTCAGGAGCAAACATTGCTATAGCGGAGACGGGTTCCATCGTCATCTGTACCAACGAAGGCAATGCCCGTCTTGTCACAACCCTTCCAAAAGTGCATGTGGCTTTAGTGGGTCTTGAAAAACTCGTTCCTAATTATACGGACGCGGCACCTATTTTGGCGGCACTTCCAAGAAATGCAACCAGTCAGCTTCTCACCAGTTACGCATCGTTTATCTCCGCTCCAACGCTCAACGATGATGGGACGATGAAAGAGGTGCATATTGTTTTAATGGACAACAACCGCCTGAAGATGGCAGAAGATCCAAAATTTAAAGAAGCACTTCAGTGCATTCGCTGTGCCGCCTGTTTGAACGTGTGCCCTGTGTATCGTCTGGTGACGGGTCATGTCTTTGGTGACATCTACACGGGTGGTATTGGTACGATTTTAACGGCGTGGTTTAATGAACTTAAATCGGCAGAAGATATTCAAGCGCTGTGCATCGGATGTGATAAATGTAAAGAGATTTGCGCTGCTAAAATCGATATCCCTGGACTCATTTTAGAGATTCGTCGTCGTGCTGCCAACAAAGAGGGGCTGCCATTTATCTATAAAAGTGCGCTACAGGTCATCAACAACCGAAAGGTTTTCCATACCATGCTACGCACCGCTTCCGTGCTTCAAAAACCATTTGTCAAAGAGGGCTTTATACGACATTTACCGATGTTCCTCTCAGGTTTGTCCGAGTATCGAAGTTTGCCTTCCGTAGCACCTGTTCCATTTCGTGATATTTTTAAAACCATCAAACAACCCAAATGCGCTGAAAAGGCAGCCTTTTATGCAGGGTGCGCGCTTGATTTTGTCTATCCCGATGCTGGTGTGGCGATTGTTAAGATTTTGAACAAAGCGGGTATTGAAGTGCTTTTCCCAGAAGAGCAATCATGCTGTGGTATTCCTCACTGGGGAAGTGGCTCGTTTGATATGGCAGCGGACGCGGCGGAACGCAATATCTTGCCTCTTTT
This sequence comes from Pseudomonadota bacterium, assembly GCA_017860615.1. Classification (GTDB taxonomy): domain Bacteria; phylum Campylobacterota; class Campylobacteria; order Campylobacterales; family Sulfurospirillaceae; genus Sulfurospirillum. The sequence goes on from JAGDMU010000001.1 coordinate 144,743, forward strand.
AGAGGGCAATCCTGAGTATGTTGTCGTCAGTTGTGCCAGTTGTACGACCGCTTTGAAAAAAGAGTGGGCAAAGATACTCAAAGAACAACACAGAGAATCGTTAATCCCTGATGCCAACAGAGTCGCATCTAAAACCTATATGTTTACCGAATTGGTTGATAAGCTGATTAAAGAGAAGAGACTCACACCAAAAGAGGGCATAGAACTTCACACGTTAACCTACCATGATTCATGTCATGCAAAACGTCATGTTGGAGTTTCAAAAGAGCCAAGAGATGCGCTCAGTGCCGCAGGCTATGAGATCAAAGAGATGAATGAGTGTGATACTTGTTGTGGTATGGGTGGTTCTTATACTATTAAACAACCTGAAATTTCGATGCAAATGCTTAAGCGAAAGCTCGAAAATATTGAAGCAACGGGTGCAGAATTTGTCTCTGCTGAGTGCCCAGGCTGTCTGATTCAATTACGAGGAGGCTTGGATAAATCAGGCTCAAAAGTTAAGGCGATTCATCCTGCCGAATTGATGGTCGATAAGTTTAAATAACGGCTAGTAAAGAAGAGCGTTTAGCTCTTCTTTGCCTATTGTTACCTTGCGTATTGCTCTTTTATCTCTTCTTTGGTCGCTTGACGCACATCGGCTACCACGCCATGAAATACAACGTCAATACCTGCAAAAGGGTGGTTGCCATCTAACACAACATGTTCTTTCGTGATCTCTTTTACAAGATAGATAATGCTCTCTTCTTCGCCACTAAGTTCATCTTCGATGATCTCTTCAAACTGCTCACCTACATGGAGATGCGCATCAAATTCTTCTCTTGGTTGTGTAACCACCAAATTTTCATCATACTCACCAAAAGACTCTTTATGGCTAAGTGCTACTTCGATTTCATCGCCCACACTTTTGCCCTCTAATGCTTTTTCAACTTTTTCAAAAACATCATTGTATCCTCCATGTAAGTAAACAAGAGGTTCATCGCCTGTATCAAGAGGTGTACCTTTTTTATCAAGAACACGGTAGCTCAGTGTAACGACACAATTTTTTGTAATTTTCATTTTTTTTCCTTTATTTAATTCATTTTTTGCACAAACCACTCAAATCGTCCTGAGCAGGTGAGCACCGCATTAGTGTCTTTTATCTCTACGTCAACATTAATCGAAGCACGCCCTTTTGTTACTAACTGTTGTTCAAACTTTTCTTTTGCTGCATCATCAATGTATGCCACACCATAGATACAGCCCGTTGCTGGTTTTTTGAATTTTATCTCTGATCCCCTTAAAATAGGAACGACATGTTCCACAAGATGTGGAAATAGTCTTTGTAACGCTTCGCCACTGGTAGTTTCTGCAAGTGTAAATTGAGCACTTGCATGAACCGTTTGGATGTGATTTTCATTGCTTATATCCATAGGCAATGTTAAATAGCCATCAGCATTACGAGTTAAGCCTACTTTTTTGACGAATGGAATTTCTAATACATTCATGAGTGTATTTTTTTAGTTTTGAGATAATTCTTTAAACGCTTTACACCTTCTTGCATATGCTCGATATTACGGGTATATGCGAAGCGGAGATAGTGGCTTGTTCCGTTGCTTCCAAAGTCAATACCTGGCGTGGTTGCTACATGGATATTCTCTAAAAGCTCTTTGGCAAACACAAAGCTATCACTGGAGTACTTTGAGATGTTTGCCCAGATGTAAAAGGCGCCCTCTGGCTTCGCATCAATCTCAAAAAGCTCTGAGAGTTCGGCGTATAAAAAATCACGCCTAGCTTTAAACTCGGCTTTTATGTTTAAAAGATAGGCTTCATCAAACGCTTCAAGTGCTCCGTATTGGCTGAGTGTTGGAGCGGAGATGAAAAGGTTTTGTGCGACAATCTCAGCATGACGTACTTGCTCTTTGGGGACAATGACCCAGCCTAGGCGCTGACCAGGCATACAGTAGTATTTTGAAAAACCATTAATCACCAAAACATTTTTACTAAATTCAAGTGCGCTGTGAGCATTCTCTTCATAGGTCAAACCATGGTAAAGTTCATCAGAGATAAACGCGATGTTATGGGCATTACAGTACTCTACTAACGTTTTGAGATTCTCTTTGGTATAGATATTTCCTGTAGGATTGGCAGGTGAAGAGATTTGCAGGGCGTCTAATGGATGTGACCTCAAATCTTTGACATGCAATTCAAAATTATCCTCTTTACCAATGGGCATAAACTGAGGTTTGATGTCAAGAAGGTGTGCAAAATTTTTATAACAGGGGTAAGAGGGATCACTCAGTCCTAGTGTCGCTCCACTTTTTAGCGTAAGCGCATATGCGATCAAAAAAGCACCGCTGGTTCCTGGTGTTAAGAAAATTTGGTCGATCTCTATTTTCACACCGTATGTTGTCTCGTAATGCTTGGCTATTTTCTCACGTAAGGCAGTGAGACCGTGGCTTTGTGTATAGGAGAATCGGTTTTCATCAATGCTTGTATGTAATGCTTGTTTCACTTTAGGGGAGGGGGGAAGGTCGGGTTGACCGATCTCAAAATGGATACTATCATCAAACTTCTCAGCCTCTTTGACAATGTCCATAACAATAAAAGAACTCATCTCGTTGCAACGCATACAGTACCTTTGGATTTAAAACCCTAGTTTTTTGCGACATTATAGCCAATTTTGAAAGGAGAAAAAGAAAGCGTTGCTCCCCATTTAGGGTAATGGGGTTAAGCAGCGATGGTTTGCAGAAACTGGACTTTGAGCTCTTCGTAAGGGAGATAACGACCAATGACGACAAGTAAAGATTTGCGTTCACTCTCAAAAGGTGAGCCAAAGTCAAATCCAACCACTTTGTGTACACCTTGAACGATCAAACGACGCTCATCACTCTCTACAGCAAGAACGCCTTTGTAGCGAAGCATATCGTTGCCATACGCTTCAACGAGATTTTCCATAAACGCACCGATTTTTTTGATGTCGAGCTCACCCGCTTCAAAGACGTAAGAGGTGATATCATCGCTCCATGATTGTGTTGGTTTTTGTGCGCTAAAGCTTTTAAACTGAATGTTTTGAACATCTTTAGCTTGGTAAAACCCTTGGGTTACGCTCAAAGCATCATTCAGATCAAACGCGCCAATGCCTATCCAAACTTCTTTAGGCAGAGCACCCTGAAATGCTTCAAAAATCTCGGCTTTGGAGTTGATGGCATTGATACGTGAGAGAACAAGCTCTTTTTGTGCTTCATCAACGCTATCTGCTTTTGTAAGAATGATACGATCTGCAAAACCAATTTGTGAGGCTGCAACTCGGTGTTCATCGAGTTGTTTAATGATGTGGATGCTATCTACGAGAGTAATAACCGCATCTAACATGATACGTTCGCGAATAATCTCATCGACAAAAAAAGCCTGAACAATCGGTGCAGGATCAGCAAGACCTGTTGTTTCTAACAGCAGACGATCCGCTTTAAAGGCACCTGAATCCATTTTTGCCAGTAAATCATGCAAGGCATCAGTGAGCTCACCCCTAATGCTACAGCAGACACAGCCATTGCTGAGTTCGACAATTTCAACATCAGCATCTTTTTTAAGAAGTGCACCATCTACATTGACAGCACCAAATTCATTTTCAATAATCGCAATGCGTTCACCGTGGTTGTGCTCTAAAAGATAGTTGATAAGCGTTGTTTTACCTGCTCCCAAAAAACCTGTTAGAATGGTGACTGGAAGTGGCGCAGAGTAACTTAAACTTTCATCAACAACAGCGTCCGCCATTTTGACCTCCATAACGTGCTTCAACACGGTTTCTGTAAAACTCTTCATAGCTCATGGGTGTTTGCTCTGGATGGGTTAAGCGCATATGCTGCACATAGGTGTCATAATCAGGTACGCCCACCATCAAACGAGCGGCTTGACCCAAATACTTTCCAGCTTTTGCGAGATTTTCAAACATTACTTTTTCCTTTAAGAAGCAAGAGGTGTTTCCACCTCTTGCTACGCATCTTTTAGTGTGCCGTACCGTTAATAATCGCTTCTGCATTTGCAGGAAGCGGAGCATAAGGTACTTCAATTGCTGTTGGTTGTTCAGACTTGAGTGCTTTGAGGCACGCTTGTACTGTAAACCCGATCATTGCTACCACAACAACCATAAAACCAAGAATTAAAAAACCATCGAGTTGGTTATTGAAAATAACTTGCTCAACAGATGCTTGAGATTTAAAGACCGCATTTGGTTTAAAGTTAAAATGCTTTTAACCAACCTGCACTCATCGTACAAACAACAAGCCATGTCGCTGGAACAATAGAAACCCATGCGTATGCTTGTTGTTTCATTTTGAAAAGAACAACTGTACACAACATCAATGCAATCGCTGCTAACATTTGGTTGGTGATACCAAAGAGTGGCCATAAGGTGTTAATACCGCCCAATGGATCGACAACGCCGACATAGAGGAAATAACCCCATGAAGCAACCACGATAGCCGTTGCAAGTAAGTTTGCAAACAATGAGTTGGTTCTTTTCAAGTTTGGATTGATGAGTCCGAGTAAATCTTGCAACATAAAGCGCGCTGCACGAGTTCCTGCATCAACCGCAGTTAGAATGAAAAGGGCTTCAAACAAAATCGCAAAGTGATACCAGAAAGACATAGAACCTAGTCCCCCTAGGGCTGAGTGAATAATTTGAGCCATACCAACCGCAAGAGTAGGTGCACCACCCGCACGAGAGATAATGCTTTTCTCACCCACGTCTGCTGCAATTTGAGTCAGAACGTCAGGTGTTACAACAAATCCCCAGTTACTAACGGTTGCTGAAGCTGCTGCTGCAATGTCTGCTAAACCTGTTGGGTTAAGCGCGCCCATTGGGCTGTTCATCGCAAAGTAAACACCTGGATCAATGATAGAAGCTGAAATAAGTGCCATCATCGCAACGAAAGACTCCATAAGCATACCACCGTAACCGATCATACGCGCTTGTGTTTCATTGGCAAGCATTTTAGGTGTTGTACCAGAAGAAATTAGGGCGTGGAAACCAGACACAGCGCCACATGCAATCGTAATAAACAAGAATGGGAACAGACTTCCTGCCCATACTGGTCCATGTCCATCAAAAGCGTATTTCGTAACCGCTGGCATTTGCATATTTGGCATTAAAACAATAATACCAATCGCAAGACCAACAATAGCACCGATTTTTAAAAAGGTTGAGAGGTAATCACGAGGTGCAAGAAGCAACCATACTGGAAGTACCGCTGCAATGAAACCGTAAATCACCAATGCCCATGTAAGCTGTACACCACTGAGGTCAAAATAAGGCGCTAGGCTAGGGTTTGCTGCTACATCACCACCAACGATAATGGCAAAAACAAGGCCAATAACACCAATAACAGATGCCTCAAGAATACGACCTGGGCGAATAAAGCGTAGGTAGATTCCCATGAAAAATGCTAATGGAATAGTAAAGGCGACCGTAAAGGTTCCCCAAGGACTGTGAGTCAGTGCTTTAACAACAACCATCGCAAGAACCGCTAAGATAATGATCATAATCATAAAACATGCGATCAAAGCAATAACACCTGGAATGGTTCCCATCTCTGTTTTAACAAGATCACCTAAGGATCTACCATCGCGACGCGTAGAGACAAAAAGAACCATGTAATCTTGCACAGCGCCAGCTATTACAACGCCGATTAAGATCCAAAGCATACTTGGAAGGTAACCCATTTGAGCCGCTAAAACAGGCCCAACCAATGGACCCGCACCTGCGATGGCTGCAAAGTGGTGACCAAAAAGAATCACTTTGTTGGTAGGGACATAATCAAGTCCATCATTATGACGAAACGCTGGTGTCATACGTGTTGCATCAACTTTTAAAACCTTGTCCGCAATGTAAAGGCTGTAAAAGCGGTATCCAATTAAATAGACACACACTGATGCTGTTAACACCCACATAGCATTGATCGATTCACCTCGATTTAATGCGATATAGCCAAACGCAATAGCGCCTAAAATGGCTACAAATAACCAAGCAATCTTTGAAGACGTGCTTGTACTGTTTGCTGTCATATCTTACCTCCGTATAAAATTTACACTCGTATAACACAAAAGTTAATGTCTAAGAGATCACACACATGTGAATACCCCAAGAACGGCAAAAGTTAGCATATCTTCTTTTAGATTCGCTTTAATTATGAGCATCTTTAATAAAAGATAATGCATTTACAAGAGCAGTGTTTCAAAAAGTGTTTTATCCCAGAAAATCAGGAGTTGCTGTATATTTAGGAGAACCTAAAAAATGTTTTTTAGAGTATTTATTTTAAGGTTATGGCATATTTTTTATAAACAGCGTTCTTGAATGAGTCTAATGCACGGAACGCTTCTTGTATAGTCTTATTAAAAAAAACGAGGTGTCCAATGCGTTTTACTCATGCAACTCCTGAAGCGACTTACGGTTTTGCCAAACGTTTTGCGCACTATAAAGATTTTTACACAAGATACGATGGGCTTATTTTCTCCAAGCTTGGATTTGGAACGTTTAAAAAAGAGCCTTATAAAGAAGAAAATTATATATTTGATTATAAAGATGCCCTAAAGATGGCTATTCGTAGCGGCGTCAATGTCATTGATACCGCGATCAACTACCGCTATCAGCAAAGTGAGCGTGAAATCGGTGAAGTGTTAGAAGAGCTGATCCAAAATGGCGAAGTGAAACGGGAAGAGCTGATTATCTGCTCCAAAGGTGGCTTTGTACCGCTTGATTTTCCATTTCCTGAAAACCCTTACGAATGGATCAGTGAGCACATTATCCAAAAAGGGTTAGCCACTTCGTTTGACATTGAGTTAGATCAGCATTGTATGACGCCATCATTTCTCAACGACTCACTTAAAAGATCTCTTGTCAATTTGCGCGTAGAGTGTTTGGATATCTTCTTTTTACACAATCCAGAAACCCAACTCCATCGTTTGGGCTACAACCATTTTCTCAAAAAATTAGAAGAGATTTTTGCCAGTTTTGAAGAGATGGTTCGTGATGGCAAAATCAAAGCGTACGGTATTGCTGTGTGGAACGCATTTACCTATGAAGAAGGCAACAGCGAGTACATTCGTCTTGAAGATGTTTACGATGTAGCGTGCAAAATTGGTGGGGCAAACCATCATTTTAAGTACATTCAACTGCCGTTTAACATCGCTAAAACCCATGCCTACAGTGTACCAAATCAAAAAATGAGCGATGGGAATTACTACACACCTTTGCAAGTAGCCCATAAATTAGGGCTTGGTGTGATGAGTAGCTCTTCACTATTGCAGATGCACCTTTTTCAAAAACCTTTTAAGCCTGAAATTGGCTATTTACTTGATTCCAAAATGGAACTTCAAAGTGACATTCAGCTAGCACTTCAGTTTGTGCGCTCTACCAGAGGCATTGTCACTTCACTGTTTAGTTCCAGTAAAAGCGAACATGTAAGCAGTAATCTGGGTATCGCCTCCATCCCTGCTACCAAGAGTGCTAAATACAATCTTCTTTATAAAGTGGAGCGATAACATGACATATGATGTAGTTGTAATAGGCTCAGGCATCGCAGGTCTTATGGCCGCGATAGAAGCTAAAAGTGAAACCAACAGTGTTGCGATTATCACAAAAAGCAATCTTATTAAATCGAACAGCGCCATAGCAAGTGGTGGCATTAATGCTGTTTTAGATGAAAAAGATGAAGTAGAGATTCAAAAACACATTGACGACACGATGAAAAGCTCTAAAGATTTGGGTGATAAAAAAGCAATCAGTTATTTGTGCCATCAAGCCCCCTTCATTATCAAAAAACTGGTGGAGTATGGCGTTGAATTTGACCGTGATGAAAACGGTAAGATTTTGCAACGAAGCTTCGGTGGAGGAAGCTCTAAACGTACCTGTTTTGTAGGCGATAGCACAGGTTCTGCCATCATGCAAGCGCTCATTAAAAAAGCAAAATTGGTAGGAGTTGATTTTTTAGTGAATCACTTTGTCATGGATATCACCAAAATAGAAGAGTACATCAGCGGCGTGGTTGCACTTAAAAAGTTAGACTCTACTGTAACCGTTTATCCTACAAAGGCTATTGTATTTGCAGGTGGTGGATATGCGGGAATTTATCGTGGATTTAGCACCAATGCTCAAGACTGTACGGGTGATCTTTTAAGCGTTGCCCTTCGTGCAGGTATGAGCCTGAAAGATATGGAGTTTGTACAGTTTCACCCCACAGGGTTTGCCAAGACCAGTTACTTGGTCTCTGAAGCGGCAAGGGGCGAAGGAGGGCATCTTGTCAACTCCGATGGAGAACGTTTTGTCAATGAACTAGGCACTCGCGATGTGCTAGCTCGCGCCATTTTTGAGCAGATGAGAGCAGGGAAAAAAGTCTATCTAGATATGCGGCATATTTCAAAAGAGATACTAGAAACACGTGTTCCATCTTTGTATAAAAGTGCTTACAACCAAGTAGGCATTGATCTCTCCTGTGAACTTTTAGAGATCAAACCTGTGGCCCATTACAGTATGGGTGGTATCGACTCTTCCATGACTTCAAGTGAGATAAAAGGACTTTTTATTTGTGGTGAGAGTGCGGCACTTGGGGTGCATGGAGCCAACCGTTTGGGTGGTAACTCGTTGTTAGAGGGCGCTGTTTTTGGTGAACTAGCAGGTAAAAAAGCGAGAGAATACGCGTTTAATAAAGAGCTCTTACCGATTGATTATAACGTGGTGATTAAAAATATGGATTTGGTTCAACGTATTTTTGATGGGGATTGTTCTAAAAATTTTAATGCCATGCGTATTTCTGTGGGAAAAATCATGTTTGATAAAGCGGGAATTTTTCGCAATGAAAGCTCCTTACAAGAGGCGTTTGACTATATGAAATACCTTCGATTAGAGTCTAATACACTGCATTGTATTGACAAAGGAAAACACAATAATGTGGAGTTGATCTCCATTTTGGAACTTCGCAATGCTTTGGAACTTAGCGAAGCCATCATACTTTCCGCCATGAAACGATGCGAGAGTCGAGGAGCACACTATAGGGAGGATTTTGCTTTTACAAGTAAAGAGGGCAATCGTCATGTTCTCATCAAAGAGCTTCAAAAAGGGTTCTTTAAAGTACAGTACGAAGAGAGTGGTTTGACGAAGTGGCTCAAAAAAATTTTAACATAAGGAAAAGGTAATGGCAAAAGTAATGCTTAGAGAAGAAAATGGAGAAATCTGTTTTTATATTGCAAAAAAAGATATGGAAGAGACGATCACAAAAATCGAATTTGAAACCGAAGAAAAATGGGGTGGCGAAGTGGAGCTTAGCAACGGTGAGACATGGTGGATTCAACCTGGCCCTAAAAAACTTCCTAAAGAGGAAGTCTGTAAAAAATTATCTGATTAAAATATAAACATAAATATTGAACATTAATTGTTCATCTTTAACTATAATATTTTAATAGATTAAAAAAAGGGGTGTAAAATGGTTGCGTTTGATGCTAAGTGTGGGGACTGCCTCACCACCAGAGAACTGATGACACTCTATGAAACAGCGATGGTCGTTTCCAACTCTTTAGATTTGGTAGCTTCGCTTGAAAAAGCATTGCTTATTTTGAAAAATCGCTTACATTTAGAAAAATGTGTGATTCATACGCTGAATGATGAAAATATTTTAACGGTTTACGCCTGTATTGACTTTAGCAAGCATCAAAAAGAGTTAGCAACGTATAAATTGGGTGAGGGTGCGACAGGGTTTGCGGCGCAAAGTCGTGAGCCTGTTGTGATTGAGAATTTACATAATGATATGCTGTTTCTTAATAAATCAGGCAATCGTGACCAAAATGCCATCTCGTATATCGCAGTGCCTATGTTGGTCGATCAAGAGGTCGTTGGTGTTTTGGGTGCAAGTATCACCAAAACAACAGCGATTGATTTTGAAAGTACGATTCGCGTTTTGACCATTTTAAGCTCTATTTTTGCGCAATCCATTCGTTCTCATGACATTAACTTGAAAGAAAAAGAGCGTTTAAAAGAACTCAAGCTTTATTATAAAATGGAGTGGGACTCAAAAGTACACAATTTTGGAGACATCATCGGTGAGAGCCCGAAGATGAAGATGGTCTACAATGTGGTTGAGCGTATAGCAGAGAGTAACGTGACGGTTTTGGTACGTGGTGAGACAGGTACGGGAAAAGAGCTCGTCGCTGCTGCGATTCACAAACGCTCCAAACGTCGTGAAGAGCCATTTGTTAAACTGAACTGTGCGGCCATTACAGATACCTTGATAGAAAGTGAGCTTTTTGGTCATGAAAAAGGAGCCTTCACCGATGCAAAAGAGGCGCGCAAAGGTCGTTTTGAGCTTGCCGATGGGGGTACACTCTTCTTGGATGAAATAGGTGATATTTCAGCCTCAGCCCAAGTCAAATTGCTTCGTGTTTTACAAGAGCGAGAGTTTGAACGTGTGGGCGGTTCTAAAACCGTTAAAGTCAATGTACGCCTTGTTGCGGCAACCAACCGAAATCTTGAAGAGATGGTTAAAAATGGTACGTTTAGAGAAGATTTGTACTACCGTTTAAATGTGATACCTATCGACTTACCACCGCTTCGTGAGCGTGGTGATGACATTGCTCTTTTGGTGAATTTCTTTTTGCAAAAATCGATGAGCAACCACAAAAAGCGTATCGTCATCACTGATGAGGCGATGGAGATACTTTGCCAGTACACATGGCCTGGAAACGTGCGTGAACTTGAAAATACAGTTGAGCGTATCGTTTTAATGGGCAGTGAAGATGGTATTAGTGCGGATGAGATGTTACTACTGCTTCCAGCCTTTAATCAAAAATTGATGTGTCAACGAAGGATCATGAGTGAAGAAGAGTGAATTAGAAGCACAAATTAAAGAGGGTACTGTAGTTCCATTTCTTGGGATGGGTGTCTTTAAAAAGACCAAAACAGACGATGGAGAGCAAATCCCATATGATAGTGACTCGATGATCTTAAGCCTCAATGAAGGACGTGCGATGTCACCACGTTTGATGTATGAGTACTCGCGTGCGGCTATGAGTTTGGAACAGCGAAAAGGACGACCGTTCATTGAGCAGATGACCAACCATATCTTTACGCACAAGCCTTATCCCATGCCTGAAGTGTATACATGGCTAAAAACCTTGATGCCTCAGTATGTGGTTGATCTCAATCTGGATGATTCACTTTTAAAACTTTATGCTGAAGTTGATCATTTTTTGATTACAGGTGTAAGCCGTATTATGGCGGGGTATGATCGCTTTTTAGTTTATAGCTATACTGCTTCAACCAAAGAGTATCATCGCGTCGAAAAAGAGATGTTGAACCCTATGCAACCCATTCTCTTTAAACCATTAGGCTGTACAGTGCCTGAAAAAAGCTTTATCATCAGCGATGCCGATTTTGTCGATTGGCTGACCGAAGCAATGGGTGGTTACGCACTACCTCCTTTTTTGAAAACATTCAAAAATGACAAAAGCTATCTCTTTTTGGGGATTGATTTTGATCGTGATACGTATCGTATGGTTGCTAATGAAGTCACATTAGGACTTAGTGGTGGGTACTTGGTCAATGATAAAGAAGAGATAAGTAAAAAAGAGGAGAAGTTTCTAACATCTCATAAAATTGAAAAGTTAGAAACTTCATTAGAAGATTTTTTAAAGGGTGCCTAGGGCACTCTTCTTTGTGTTATTCTTCGACACTTACTTCAAAAGGTTCGCTTTCCCAAATACCGTGTTTTGTACAGTAACTTTGAGCAACAAGGCTTAGTTTTTTACCACTTGGAACGATGGTAAACGTTACTTCTGCTTGCCCTTTTTTGTCTTGTCCACCGAGTGTTCCAGAAACGAAATCAGCACGTGCTAAAAGAACTTCACCGTTGTAAAGTTGAACGTTTGCAATGTAGTGGTCAAAATCATCTGGGTGAGTATAAGCATTGCCAACTTTTACGGTGACTTTAAACGGTGCATTTTGTTTTGCAACTTTTTCACAGGCGATAAACGGAGAGTGTCTATCAATATAATCTTTACGTGCTTCTCGCTCAACAGTGTCAATATCAACATAACGATTGATTTTTGGCATTTTAGAACTCCTTTTTCATATTTTGTTTTGAAATGATATTAAAGTCTCACACAAACATCTCTTAAGAAGGAGATAAAATAAGTCTTATTTAGATTGATTTAAGGAGCAGAAGTTGGCTGCTCCTTTGTGTGCGGTTTAGATAAGCGTAATAGTTACTTTGTGTTGATCCAGTCCGATAGCTTTTTTATTGGTTTCGCCAAAAGCAAGTAATAGAAGTTCAGCAAGACTTAAAACGCTCAGCCCGATCTCACGGCCAGCGATTTTTTCAAGCTCTTTTTGGTAGAAATCAAACATGATAAAGCTTCGTGCGTCACTCACAAGCACAAAGTCAGCTGCATTGTCAAACATGTCAAGCATGACTTTGGCACTCAGTTTTTTTGCTAAAAGAGAAGATGCATCATAGACTTCAAATCCATCACTTTCATAAGTACTTTCGTGTTTAACCTGTTTAAGTTTGATAACATCAAGAATCTGCGTTAAAAAGGCCTCTTTTCGGTATTTTCGAGCACGACACGCATTAGAACCTAAGAAAAGAGCCGTTTGAAAGTTTCCAAATGGGTTTTTAAGTAAACTTGCTAGTTTTTCAGTACCTATTTCTTCAAGAAGCAGTTGCTCTAAAGAGACAACATTTACATCTAAATTAAGCGATAAATTGTGTTTTTCCAATCGCTGAGCGATTTCAAATTTAAGATTAGCATCGTTTAAAAGAAGATCTTTGGTTTGTGCATGGCAGATGAAAGAGCTTTGCTCAAAACAGAGAATATCACGTTTTTCATCAGCTGCAAGGGTAAGATTGTAAGCATAATGCTCTAAAAACTTTAGTTTATCTAAGCCCATAAATTCGTTTCCAAGATCCGCTTTAGCAGCTTTGAAAGAGGGTGCATCAAGGTTTAAGAGTTCAATGAGTTTTCGAGCAGCCGTTATCATTGGAGCTGTTTTTTCACGCTGGATCAAGGTATCAAAAAGAAAATAGTGTTTCATTGCTTCTCCTTACAAAAGATCAATGTGATGTGAAAATTTTTCAACAAGGGGATTTGCAAATGGTCGGTGTTTCATCACTTCATTTTTAAGCTCTGTGATCTTTTTCTCTACATCTGCACCACAAGGGTAAATTTTCTTGCACAATTTTACATGTAAAAAGACGCCTGTATTTTCGTTGGCAACAACTTCAAGGATTTCGCGTTTTTGTTCAGGGTGTTTATGAATCATATCGTATGCAAAGGCGAAGAGTGCGTCACCTTGGTAATTTTCCAGCAGATCAAGAACGCTTGAAGCATAGTGATAAATCATATAGTGCTCATAAAGGGCTCTGTCTTTGCCATCAACATAAGCGTCTAACAGATCAAAACGCTCATAAAAATCATCGGTATTGATGATCATATCTTTGGTGACACGTTTGGTACTGAGTGGTTCTAATGTGAGTGATTTTCCACAAGAGTTAATAATACCATCTATTGAGACATTGCTAAAAAGCGCTTTGCCGTTGATTTTTAAAGCAGCCAATTCCCCTTTTGGGTAATCAAAACTGCTATCTTCTGTTTTTATTTTTGCTAAAAGATCATTGACACTAAGACTAGGATCAATGGTAATAAAATGTTTTTTATAATAGGGCAAAAAATCTGTTTTTGCGTCAAAGCGAAAGACGCTGAGGGCGAGCTTACACTCCATAATTGAGGACTCCTTTTAGATGTATTGATCTATTCTAGCGCAAGATTACTTGTAAGAATCTGTTACTTAGAAGTTAACTATAATACCTATTTGTATAAGTGTGTTCGTTGTTGCATTTTTGTGACGATACAGCCTAATGGCTTCTTAATGCACAACATCTTACAATAGAGTAATTAAATGAGTGAGGCAACATGTCAAAAGAGGCATTTTTTATAGCGCAGTTTGGTTCTCAAAATATTGGTGACGATGGTGCCGTTGTAGGGGATTATGTTTACTCAAAAGATCTGTTTTGCGAGGATATACACTTTAAGTATTCGTGGATGAGCTTAACGCAGATCGCACAAAAAAGCATGTTGGTGAATATCTCTGATGCTATAGCTATGAATGCAAAACCTATGTGGGCAATGATTGGAATCGTCATGCCTAAACATTTTGATTATACGCAGCTTCGAGAATTAAGTACAGAGTTTCAAAATGTAGCACGAATGTATGGAATTGAAATTATTGGTGGCGATACGACAGCAGGAGAAAAGCTTATGATCTCCATTACGATCATTGCTAAACATCCTCGCAAGGTACTTTATCGAAGTGGCGCAAAGCTTGGTGATTTAGTAGCATACACAGGTACATTAGGTAAGTCTTACAAAGAGTTAACAAGGCTTTTACGTGGAGGGCATATAGGCAAAAATTCACGCTTTATGAAGCCAGAGTTAAAAGCAGATTTTGTTTATAAGGCTACCAAACATTTACATGCGGGTATGGACGTCTCTGATGGACTTTCCAAAGATCTCTCTCGGCTTCTCAAAGCAAGTGGTGGTTTGGGCTTACAGGCAAAACATAAAATAGCGAAACGCATTGTGTGTAGTGGCGAAGAGTATGAGATGCTCTTTACCTTTGATGCTCGTAAAAAGGGCATTATAAGGCGTATCGCTAAACAGACACGTACGAAGATAACTATCATTGGCAAAGTGGTGCGTAAACGCTATACATGCCACTGTAAAGAACACCATTTTTGATTTTTACACGCTTTACAAGCCAAGCTTGCAAAGCTACGTTGACCACTAGGGTACTAAAGCTAGCCTCTTTGAGGCAGAAACATTTTAAGGACATTATGTATGATTAGACAATTTTTTCTCACCCATTCGCCTATTAGTGCGATGTTTACCAAAAATAGCAGTGACTTCGTTGTCAGTGAAATTCCTCTTTATCCTTTCAGCGGTGAGGGTGAGCATTTGGTTTTGCATATACGAAAGAAAGATATGACCACATGGGACATGCTTCAGTATCTGAGTGAAGTGACAGGCTGTAAAGTACGTGACTTTGGCTATGCGGGACTCAAAGATAAAGATGGCATGACAACACAGTATATTTCATTGCATAAAAATTTTGAATCAAAATTAGAGAATTTCACCCATGAAAAGATCAAAATTTTAGATAAAACGTATCATAACAACAAAATCCGAACAGGTCATCTCAAGGGCAATCGCTTTTTTGTTCGTCTTAAAAAAGTCAACCCTATTGATGCACGAAAACTGCAAGATGGACTTAAAAAGATCAGTAAAGAGGGTTTTCCTAACTTCTTTGGCTATCAGCGTTTTGGCATTGATGGCGACAATTATGTCAAAGGCAAAGCGATTTTGGAGGGAAAACGTAAAGAACGTAATCCTAAGATGAAAGAGTTTTTTATTAATGCGTATCAGAGTTATCTGTTCAATAATTGGCTCTCTAAACGTATCGAAATCAGCCGTTTGATCGAAGAGTTTAATGTTGCCGATGCAACACGTGCAACGAATTTACCTAAAGAAATGGTAGAGAGCCTTAAAAAACAGCCACAATTCTTTAAACTCATGCATGGTGATGTCTTACATCACTATCCTGCTGGAAAGGCATTTGTGTGCGAAAATGTGGAAGAGGAATTACCACGCTTTTTGGAGCGAGGCATTACCATCGCAGGCTGGCTTGTGGGTGGCAAGAATATCAGAGCTGAGTATGAAGCAGGTCTGATTGAGCAAAAAATGTTTGAAGAGAGCGAGCCTTTTTTAGAGAAAATCAATGGAAGCAGACGCTTTGCATGGAGCTTTGTGGAAGACGTTGAAGGCGTTTATAAAGAAGAAGAGGCGTGGTTTGAAATGCACTTTTCATTGCCTAAAGGCTCCTATGCGACCGTCATTATAGAAGAGCTAATAAAAGATACGCTATAATCCCTCCTTCAAAAGGTACAGTAGGTGATTGCTTGAGAGATGACTCTTAAGAGGAAAGTCCGGGCTGCATGTGAGACATGGTTCCGTCTAACGGACGGCTAGGGTAACCTAAGGGATTAGTGCAACAGAGAGTAAACTACCATAAATGTCGTTCTTGCTTAGGCTTGAATGATATATGGAAAAGGTGAAACGGTGGGGTAAGAGCCCACCAGTGCTTTAAGTAATTAAAGCAGCTATGTAAACCCAACCTGCAGCAAGAAGGGATGGTTTTGGTCTCACACACGATAAACCCTTCGCTAGAGGTCTATCGTAAGATAGATCGTAGATAAATAATCACCCACGACAGAACCCGGCTTATCGCTGTACCTTTTGTCAACAAAGCCTAAAAAAAGGATGTTTTTGGAAAATCTTATCTTTTTAGCGCATGTTGTGCTTTTGATGGTTCTTTCTCCTATTATTTCACGCGTATTTCGTATTCCTACCCCTGTTGTTGAGATTTTATTAGGCTCTTTTGCCGTTTGGATTGGGCTTTTAAATGTAGGCAATGAAGTTTTTAGAAACCTTGCTAAAATAGGCTTTTTCTACCTGATGTTTCTTGCAGGTCTTGAGATAGACATTCAACGTTTTTTACATTATCGTGATCGTTTTTTAAAAAAAGCTGTTTTATATTTTATCTGTTTATACAGCATCTCTGTGATTCTATATCTTGTTTTTGGGCTTTCTCCTGTTTATATCGTGGCAATTCCTATTGTTTCATTAGGAATGATTATGGCACTCATCAACCAACATGGAAGGGAACATAAATGGTTAGAGCTCTCTTTAATTATTGGTGTTATTGGAGAACTGATTAGTATTGGAGCACTTGTTATCTTTGATGGCGCTATCACACATGGTTTAGGGTGGCATTTTGCGAAGAGTATTTTAATTCTTATCGCAGTTCTTTTCTCCTCTTATTTTCTTTACCGATTACTCAAAATTATCTTTTGGTGGTATCCAAATCTAAAACGTATCATTATGCCAAATAACGATACAATGCATCAAAGTTTGCGTTTTAGTATGGCGCTCTTTTTTGTGTTGATTGCAACGATGCAGTGGCTTGAAATTGATATGGTTTTGGGTGCTTTCATCGCTGGTATTTTTATTTCTAATTTCTTCGCGCATAAAAAAGAGCTTCCGCATCAACTCTCCATGTTTGGTTTTGGCTTTTTAGTACCACTCTTTTTTATTTTTGTTGGAACAACGCTCGATCTCAACCTTGTTTTTACAACGCATATCTTAACCCATGCGCTTTGGATTGTTGTTGCGATGGTAGGAGCACGCCTTGCGAGTTCTTTTGCAGCGTATTACAGCTATTTGGGACTTCGAAGTACCGTTTTATTCAGCCTTGGTGACTCTATGCCACTGACTTTTTTGGTTGCGATTGCTACGATTGCCGTTAAAAATGGAGCCATTGGCGATGAGGAGTATGCTTCCTTCATTGTGGCTGCTTTGATGGAAGGTATTGTGATCATGACATTGATTCAGTTTTTGATGTTTCTTTTTAAACGCTTTGATAGGAAAAATGAAGAAAAACTATAGCTAAGGGAGTACAATGAACTTGCATAAGAAGTTAAGTCTGTTTCACTATTTTCATATTATAGCCTTGATTCTTTTCTTGACATTTGCAAGTACATTTGGATTACTTAGTTTTTACAATGCCCAAACCAAGTATGAAAAAGAGTCACATCGCCTCCAAGAAGCCTATGTTGATTCTAAAAAAAAGATGTTGATTACCGAAGTGGATCGCTTCATTGAACATATTGAAGAGAAGCGTCAACAAACATATGCACAGACACAACAGCTTGTCAAAGCACGTGTCTATGAAGCGCATGATCTTGCAAGTAAACTCTACGAAAAATATAAAAAAACTCACAGTGATGCTGAGATTAAAACAATAATTATTGAGACACTACGACTTCTGCGTTATGAAAATAACAAAGGTTATTATTTTATTACGGGTCTTGATGGCATTGAGATTCTTTTTACCGACCGTCCTGAGATGGAAGGCAAAAATATGCTTGAACTGCTTAACAGTGAAGGGCGATGTGTTGTAAAGGGAATGCTTGATGTCATCCATGCAACCAAAGAGGGCTATTACGACTATGCTTGGAGTAAACCTTTTGAAATCAAAGAAAATTTCAAAAAAGTGGCTTATGTTAAACTGTTTGAACCCTTTGGATGGATGATAGGAACAGGATTTTACCTTGATGATATGGAGAGTAAACTCAAAGACGAGATACTGAGTGATGATAAACGCTTGCTGGTTGATAAAGAGAGTGGGAATTATCTTTTTATTGGGACTTGGGATGGTGTATCGCTTACATATCCTGCTAAAAATAAAAATATGTACTCTTTGCAAGATACCAATGGTAAATTGATAGTGCAAGAGTTGATTGAAAAAGCCAAAAGAGGTGGTGGCTTTGTTGAATATGTGATGCCACCGCTTAGAGGACAGAGAGCGCTTTCTAAAATAAGCTATGTTGAGGCTGTTGATGATTGGCAGTGGTATGTGGGTGCTGGTATTTACGTGGATGATCTTAACCATGAATTACAAGAGCTCAAAACAAACATTCAATCGGAGTTGAAGCGAACGTTTTATTCGATTCTCTTTTGGATGTTCCTTTTTACGATTTTTGTAGGAGGTCTTTATGTTCTGATTAGCCGTAAGATTCATAAAGATTTTGAGCTTTTTATTGATTTTTTTGACTCGCTAGTAAAAAAAGATCAGTTTATAGATAC
The DNA here is from genome assembly GCA_017860615.1 of Pseudomonadota bacterium. Classification (GTDB taxonomy): domain Bacteria; phylum Campylobacterota; class Campylobacteria; order Campylobacterales; family Sulfurospirillaceae; genus Sulfurospirillum. The sequence continues at coordinate 163,466 of JAGDMU010000001.1, forward strand.
TTCCAAAGTAAAATTTAAAGAGTTTGAAGAGCTTGCAAACCATGCCAATGCGATGCTTCGAGCAAAAATTTTTAGCAATAAACATTTAGAGCAATATAAGAAAATTGTCTCAAGCTCGGATGACTTTTTGGCTTTAATTGATCGTAATTACACCTATTTGGCGATTAGCGAAGCGTATCAGAAGTTTTTTAATAAACACAAAGAGGAAATCTTAGGGCATAGTATGCCAGAGCTTTATGGCGCGCAATATTTTGTTGAGAATCTGAAGCATTTAAGTGATCGTGTGCTGGCTGGGGAAACTTTCGAGCACGAATTTTGGGCGATTTCAGCCTTTGGAAAGCGTTTCTTACATACAAAATATTTTCCCTATTATGAGAATGAAGACGACCCTCTTCCTATGGCATACGTGGTCTCTGCACGTGATAATACTGAGAAAAAAGCGAATGAAGATCGTCTCGTTGCATCCGAAAAAGAGTTGGAGTTTTTAGCGCATAATGATGCTCTAACAGGACTGCCAAATCGTCTTTTACTCACAGATCGTATTGCACATGCGATTGAAAACAGTAAACGCCAAGGTGGAATGATTGCGGTTTGCTTTATTGATCTGGATAATTTTAAAAAAGTCAATGATAGCTATGGTCACTCTTATGGTGATGAGATACTCAAGCAGTTTGCACTGCGCGTACAAGGTAAAATTCGCCATTGCGATACTCTTTCTCGTATTGGTGGGGATGAGTTCATTTTATTGGTTGAAAATATTAAAGAAAAGCATGAAATTGAAGTGATTCTTGCCAAAATTCAAGGTATTTTTGAAGAGCCTTTTATCAATAAGGCTCAAAAATTCTTCCTCTCTGCGAGCATTGGTGTGAGTATCTATCCTGATCATGGAACAGACGGTGAAATGCTCATTAAAAATGCTGATACAGCGATGTATAAAGCAAAAGATGCAGGTAAAAATACGTATGCGTTTTACACACTCGATATGACAGTGGCATCGTATGAGCGTATTGGTATGGAGAATGCCCTTAGAGAGGCTATCAAAGAGAAGCAATTTGTGGTGTACTATCAACCCCAAACCGATCTTAAAACGCATAAGCTTATTGGGCTTGAAGCACTTTTAAGATGGAATCATCCACTAGAGGGCATTTTGCCTCCTGGAAGGTTTATTGCCTTTACTGAAGAGACGCATTTGATTGTTGAAATTGGAGCATGGATACTCAAACAGACATGTATTGATCTTGTAGGCTTACATAACGAAGGACTCTTTAATGGTACAGTTTCTATCAATATCTCGGGAGTGCAAATTGAATTTAGTGATTTTCTAACTACACTTAAAGAGACAATCGCTGAGACGAAAGTTGATCCTTCAATGTTGGAAATAGAAGTAACAGAGTCATTTATTATGCATGATCCTGAAAGGTGGATAGTGCTTTTAAGAGAGATGCAGAATTTGGGGATGAGTATTGCCATTGACGATTTTGGAACAGGATATTCTTCCTTAAGTTACTTGCGTAAATTGCCTATCAACAAACTCAAAGTTGATATGTCTTTTGTTAAAGATATCCCAAAACAAGAAGATGCCTGTGCTATTGTCAATTCTATCATTACATTAGCTCAAAATATGAAGATCACCACTTTAGCAGAAGGTATTGAGCGTAAAGAACAAGAAGCGTATTTAGCTGCGCATGGATGTGAGCAAGGACAAGGTTACTTGTATGCGAAACCTATGAGTCTGAGAGATCTTAGGCATTGGATTAAAAAGCATTAAGCGTTCTTTTTCTCTGTAAAGCAATTGTGTGCTATTAGAATCTAATTATGTACTAATTGTTAATATGATAGGATCATGAGTGAAAAAATAGTTTTATGTGGGGTTTTGATGCGAAGATGGCTTTGTGTGTGCTTTGGTTTGCTCGGTTGGAGCATCAACGCCTTTAGTGATAGTTCTATCGAAGGACTTCTTAATACAATCGAGAAAAAAAGCGATCTCTCTGAAAAAACAAAGCTAGAAAACAGTGGTTTTTCGACGATTTACACGCGAAATGACCTTGATATGATGCAGGTCAAATACCTAAGTGATATTTATAAATACACCATGGATGGCTACCGCCTAAGCCGTTATGGATTGCCTGATCCTCTTACCTTTGGCCCTGTTCCTTTTTCCTCCAGTATGATACGTGTTTTTATCGATGATCAAGAGATTACTACGGCAATGTATGGTAGTGGTATGGTGATCCTAGGGGACTTAGATTTAGGATTTGCTGATCATATTGAAGTCTATAATCTTTCTACTTCGTTTGTCTATTCCAGTGAACCAACAACAACCTTAATTCGTATCTTTTCTAAAAAAGCAGACAGAGATGCAGGTGGAAGTCTTAAAGGCATTGTAACGAGCCGTGGAGGTTCAACACAGAATGTTCAGTATATCGGAAGAGAGAAGGAGACGGACTATCTTGCGCGAATATCTTCTTCATACGATAAACGTAAAGAGTATGAGACCAGTAAAGATGATCTTGATCGTGACATTAAACGTTACAATGTTTTAACCAGTATCAAAGATGAGACACAAAGCGTTCTGATTAATGCCTCAAAAACCAACAAAGGTGGCTGGATAGGACCAAGTGCAGATGCAAGCCTCGATACTTCCACTATTTCTGCGGAAGATATTCATATGGGATACTCCAAAACCTTTGATGATCTCAAATTTTCAGTCTCATATGATGGGCTTAAAGACCATACAGTTTATCAAGATACCCCCTTGTTTTACTATAAAGGGACGCCGATTTACCGTATCGAAAATAAAAGCCATAGCTCTGCACTTTCCACTGAACTTAAATATACGACCCAAATGGGCGATCATCATCTTATTACAGGCGCAAAGTACCGTAATAAGCTCATTAATTTTGACCTCATACAAATGAATGGCCAAGATATTACGAAAAGTGGGCTCACACGACAATCGGTAGGTTCACTTTTTGTAGAAGACAGTTATGCTTTTGCTGATAATCTTGTTGGAACTCTTGGTGCACAAAATAGCTATGTCAATAACAATGGTGGTTATGAGAGTGAAGATGTTCAGATGCTTCGCGCAGGTATTACCTATACCAATGATCAATGGACATCTAAAAGCTTTGTATTTCATACCGAGAGTTATGTTGAACCATATCTGATTGGTTCATTTTATATGAGTACCGCTTATCCTGAAAAACAGACCCTTGACTCCATTGCACAAGAGTTTAAATATGAATCAGGTTCATCCCTTTATGAGTTTTTTATAAGTTACGCTTGGATTGAAGATGCACCTTACGTCGATGTAAATCTTAGAGTTGCTACGGCTGATGGCATAACAACTCATTTAAGTTCATACCTCCAATATACCTACCATTATGATACGATCAATAAAATTTCCTTAGCATACCGTTACAAAGAAATCGATTATGCTGGCTATCATAAAGAGTATCGGAACCATCAAATCGTTCTTCGTAACCAAAACCGTTACCGCAAATTTGATTTTTTTGAAGAGATGTTTATAACACGTAGTGAGTTTTATGATGATACGGGTTATGACCTCACTTTAGGTGTTCGCTATAACGTCAGTGATAATTTAATTCTCTCGCTAAAAGGTCAAAACCTTCTGGGTAGAGCTGAAAAACAGACGATCTCACGTTTTGATTTTACAACATTTACACCGATGGAATCTCTAAAGATTCCTGTGCAAGAGCGAATTGTGATGTTAGGGTTTGAATGGCTTTTTTAAAACACGTTTTCTTTTGGGTACTTTCACTACTTACATTTAGCTTCGCAGAAACACCTGAACAAGAGCTTATTGTCAAAGTGTTTAAGCTTTTTTCCATCAAAGATATTCCCATTGTCGTTTATGAACATAACCCTATCATCTCCTTAAAAGGAAGCTCGTTTACCAACATTGTTGCCGAGTGTGCTCAAGCCGATGTTGTCTATGGTTCGCATTTTGAAACATTACCCAAAGAGTGCATATTATTGCCACGGTTTAGCACTGAATATGAAATCTTTCACAATGATGAACGCGTCATAGGTGCTTTTTACTGGCGCAAAGGTCGCCCTCAATTGCGATTTAGTAAAGAGCGATGCGAGCGATTTAATATTTTTCTACCGCCTGAGTTGGTACGCTATGTTCAATAAAATAATATTTTCACGGTTTCTTACATTCGTTACAGTACTTCTTTTAGCGGCCACCTTAGTATTCTATGTTTTTTTCTCCAAAACAAAAGATGAGATTGTGACAAGCTTCGAGCGTACAGGCGTTGAAGAGGTTGAAGAGATCTCAAATAACATCGCACACTATATTTTAAACTCCAATGGTGCTTTAAATCTTCATAAAGCTCTTGTAGAAACTCCTACGCAAAGAGAAGTTTTAGAGCGTTTTCTTGCCACATTTCAAACACAAAAAATTCAAAATATTTTCATTGTAGACAAACCAGATTCTGAGTCTATTCTCTTTCGTGTATTACTCGATGGTGGTCAAGAAAAAAGTGATAAGTTTCAGTTTGAAGAGCTTTTTGAGCCAGAAGCTGCTGCTTCTTGGGAAGAGGTTATTCGTTTTCGTGAACCTAAAGTGATCTATCAAAAAGATAGAGTAGATGCGCTTTGGGCAACACTGTTATACCCGATGATCCAAAAAGATGGGCGTGTGGCTATTTTAGCGCTTGATTTTTCCAAAAAACATTACCAAAAGGTGGTTTCATCACTATTAGGTTTAGAGACATTTCTTAAAGCGATGGTTCCTTTTTTACTTTTTATTTTCTTTATTATGATGATTGTTATACGCATTGATAAAGAGCGTGAAAAAGAAAAAGTAAAGGCACAAAAAGCCCTTGAAGAGTTAAATTTAACACTGGAAGAACGTGTTGCTGATGAGGTCGAAAAAAATAGACAAAAGGATCAGCAACTCATTCAGCAGTCACGTTTGGCTTCTATGGGAGAGATGATAAGCATGATTGCGCATCAATGGAGACAGCCTTTGAGTGCAATTAGCTCAACGGTCCAAGGACTGCATTTAAAATTGAGCTTGAAAAAATTTGACGAGGCACTCTTTATCGAAAAATTAAGTGATGTTAACCGCTATGCACAGTATTTAAGTCAAACCATCGATGACTTTAGACAGTTTTTTAAACCCAGTAAAGCCAAAGATGAAGTGAGCTTAGAAGAGGTTATTGAAAAGGTATTAGGCATTATCCGCATCTCTTTGGAAAATAAGCAGATTACTCTGATTATGGACTTTCAGTCCCATGCACATTTGATGACGTATGCCAATGAATTGATGCAAGTACTGCTTAATCTCATTAAAAATGCTGAAGATAGTTTGATCGAGAATCATGTCATAAAGCCATGGATTAAAATAAGTACATCTAAAAATGATACCAACTTGATCTTAGAAGTGAGTGATAATGGTGGGGGAATCCCTGAATCCGTTATGGCTCGTATTTTTGACCCTTATTTTAGTACGAAAGCCAAAAAAGATGGTACGGGATTAGGGCTTTATATGAGTCAAAAAATTGTTGAAGAGCACTGTAATGGTGTTTTACGTGCATCCAACAGTTCACAAGGGGCTGTTTTTACGATACTATTACCGCGCTGCGCGGAACAAAAGGAAGAATGATGGAGTCTGTATTTAAAAAATGTATTGTTGATGCTCGTAATTTGACACTTCTGTATGTCGAAGACAACAATGGTGCACGTGCAGGTTCGATGTTGATTTTTGAAGAGTTTTTTGGACGTGTCATTGAAGCAGTCGATGGTGAAGATGGGTTGGAAAAATTTAAAAACCATCACATTGATTTAGTTATTACCGATATCAATATGCCTCATATGAGTGGTTTAGAGATGGCAGCGCATATTCGTAAATTAAGCCCTAAAACACCTCTTTTGATACTCTCTGCCTACAATGAAGCAGAGTATTTTATAGAAAGTATCCGCTTAGGGGTTGAGGGATATCTGCTTAAGCCTATCGAAATAGGTCAATTTATGGATGTTTTGAGTAATGTTATTGAAAAAATTCATCTCAAAGCTGAACACGATAAGCTGCAAACACTTTTAACGCAATACCTTGAAGTAACCGACAAAAGTGCCATTGTCTCTAAAACCGATAAAGATGGCGTGATTACCTATGTGAATGACGCTTTTTGCACCATTTCAGGCTTTTCACGCGATGAAATTATTGGACAAAAACACAATATTGTCAGACATAAAGATACGCCACAAGAGCTTTTTAAAGAACTTTGGCAGACCATAAGCAGTGGAAAACTATGGCAAGGCATTATTAAAAATCGTTGCAAAAATGGAAGCAGCTATTATATTAAGACAGCGATAAAGCCTATTTTAAATAAAAAAGGCGAAGTCGTTGAGTATATAGCGCTTTACAATGATATTACCGAAGTCATGAACCCTAAAAAACAGCTTTTTGATTATATCCACAGTACCGAAGAAGCGGTGGTTGTACTTTTGAAAATAGAAGATTTTGCAACCGTCGAGGATTTCTACAGCAATGAGTTGATTGAACTCTTAGAGCGTACTTTAGGTGAAAAACTGTTAGAAAATATTGCGAAAGTGTGTCCTTTTGAAAAAATTTATACCTTAGGATTTGGTGAGTATGCTTTAGCGATTGATAAAAACAGATGCCCATTAAACGCCGATAGATTGAGCCAAAAAATTAGAGAACTTTTAAAAGAGGTTGAAGAAGAGATTATTCATCTCAATGAGATTGAGTACAGTGCTTCACTGCTCGCAAGCCTTGCATACGGCGGGAAAGAGCCTTATCAGAGTGCTCATTTTGGCATTAAAAAAGCAGAACGTAAAAAGATCAATTTTATTTTAGCCACCGATTTGATTTTAGAGATGCAAGCGCAAGCACAAGTCAATATGGGCATCATTGTAGCGGTTAAAAAAGCGCTCAATACTTCAGGAATTATCTCTTATTTTCAGCCCATCATTGATAACAAAACGAAAAAAATTGCAAAATTTGAATCATTGGTGAGACTTGTGGATGACAACCATAATCTCTGGTTCCCCTCTGATTTCTTGGATATTTCCAAAAAAGGACGTTATTACACTCAAATTACGCAAAGAGTGTTGGATAACTCATTTCAAGCACTGTATGAAACCGAAGCCGATATTACCATCAACCTTTCTGCCGTTGATATTGAAGAGCAAGTAACACGTAATAAGCTTATAAACCTTTTGGATACGCACCAAGCAAATGCACATCGCATTACCTTTGAATTGCTCGAAGATGCAAACGTTAAAGAGTTTGAAACGATCAAGGCATTTATTAAAGAGGTCAAATCTCGTGGTGTTTGCATTGCCATTGACGACTTTGGCAGTGGTTATTCTAATTTTGAGAGACTCCTTGATTATGAACCAGATATCATCAAAATTGATGGTAGTTTAATTAAAAATATTGCAACCGATGATTATTCCATTTCCATTGTCAAAACGATTGTGAGTTTTGCCAATGAACATAACATCAAGACAGTTGCTGAGTTTGTTGAAAATGAGACGATTTTCAATATTCTCTACGCACTGGGTGTGCATTATTCACAAGGGTATTACTTTGGTAAACCAAAATTATTGGAAGAATATAAAGGCATAGAGGGGTTTTAAAACAACCTCTTTTTATGCTTGAAAAAACCAACAAATCAGAGTACAATTGTCCGCAATAGTTCGTGCTAGGAGGGCTGGTAAACCAGCTGAGATAAAGAATGGTGATTCTTTGATCCTTATACCAAGCGCATTTATCTATCACGTCAATAGCTTGTCAAGCACCAAGTTTCATGAGGCGACACTTTGCAAGTGTAGTTGTACTACACTCAAAGGTGTCAACGAAATGAGACGCCGTGTGATTGACAAGCCCTACGGGAACTTTTTTAAAATTATCTTTGGGGCGTTAAAGATACTTGCCTTGCACTTAGCAAGGTTGCGCATCTTTGCCTACCAAACACAATTTTTAAAAAGTTCTATTGACGTGATAGATAGATGCGCTTGGTATTTACCTGATCTGGGTAATGCCAGCGTAGGAAAGCTCAATCAAAATAACACACATCCTCTTTAAAACCCTCTCACAACTTCAATATCTTCACATTTTTTTGAGGAATACAAATGAAACATTGTTTAACCATAGCAGGCTCAGACAGCTGTGGAGGTGCGGGTATTCAAGCCGACCTTAAAGCCTTTAGTGCCAATGGAACCTATGGCATGAGCGTTATCACTGCGATTACCGCGCAAAATACCCAAGGTGTTTTTGACGTGCAAGACATTAACCCTTCAGTCATTGAGCATCAAATCGAAGCGATTTTTGATGACATTCGTGTGGACGCCGTAAAAATCGGTATGGTCTCCCGTCCTGAAACCATAGAAATCATTGCCCAAACGCTTAAAAAATACTCTTTACCACCGCTTGTGATCGACCCTGTAATGATCTCCAAAAGTGGATATGACCTTTTACAGCCTGAAGCGAAGAGGGCACTTATCGAAATTCTTTTGCCGATGGCAACACTCATCACCCCCAATCTTCCCGAAGCAGAAGTGATCGTAGGCTATAAGATCGACACGATTGAATTGATGCAAAAAGCTGCCCTTGATCTGCATAAACTGGGCTGTAAATACGTGCTGGTTAAAGGAGGGCATTTGGAAAACGATGCCACCGATGTCCTGTATGATGGCGAAGCGTTTCATCTTTTACACTCCAAACGTTTAGAGACGATTAACACGCATGGGACAGGTTGTACGCTCTCTTCCGCCATTGCCGCTAACCTTGCAAAAGGGTTACATGTAAAAGCGGCTGTTGAGGCAGCCAAAGCGTATATTACCGAAGCGATTACGCATGGATTTAAACTAGGGCATGGCGTTGGGCCTGTGCACCATTTTTACGCACTTTACACCAAAGCAGGAATGGAATCATGATAGAAGAAAAAACAAGTTTAAGTGGTTTTGGATTGTTCGCACTCTGGTTTGGTGCGGCAGTCTCAATGGCAGAGATTTTTACAGGTGGTCTTTTAGCACCGCTTGGGTTTAGTGAAGGTTTAAAAGCAATTCTTTTAGGACATCTTATCGGTGGTTTGATTTTAATCTTGGGTGGTTACATAGGAGCACACAGCAAGCTTCCAGCCATCATGTCCACGCGCATCTCATTTGGGCGTTATGGCTCTTATCTTTTCTCACTTCTCAATGTGCTTCAACTCATAGGCTGGACAGCGGTAATGATTATCTCAGGTGGACGTGCTGCGAATGAGCTAGGCATAAGCTTGTTTGGGTTTGATAGTATTAACACATGGGCGATAGCCATTGGCATTTTTATAGGGCTTTGGATATGGCTTGGAAAAGTAGGCTTTCAAAAGCTCAATGTCGTGGCAGTTGTGCTTCTGTTTGCACTCACATTAGTGTTGTGTGGCGTTGTTTTTCAAGAGGGAACTGTTTTGCAGGTAAAGCCAACAGGGGAGATGAGTTTTGGCTCTGCATTAGAACTTAGCATCATCATGCCTCTTTCATGGTTACCGTTGATTTCGGATTATACCCGTTTTGCGAAGAGCAAAAAAGGGGGACTCATTGGCAGTTTTACGGGCTATTTTATCGGTAGTTCGCTTATGTATGCCATTGGTCTTGCCATCGCTTTGTATGCCAAAGATGCAAGTGTGGGAACGATGATGATGGCACTGCATTTAGGTTTTGCTGCACTAGGAATTGTGCTTCTCTCCACCATTACGACGACGTTTTTAGATGCTTATTCGGCAGGTGTCACTTTTACCAACATTTTCCCACACATGAGTGAGCGAAAAATTGCTTTTGTGATGGCTGTTGTTGGTCTTTTAGTGGCTTTGTTAACGCCTATAGAACAGTATGAAACCTTTTTGTACGCCATAGGTTCTGTCTTTGGACCACTCTTTGCCATTTTATTGAGTGATTATTTTATCTTCAAAAAAGAGCAGATTGAGCCTTCATTATCTTTACATATAGGTGCGCTTATTATTTGGGCGATAGGTGTGGCGCTTTATTATCAGTTCATTACACTTGATCTTCCTTTAGGCTCAACGCTTCCAACGATGCTTGCAACAAGCATCCTTTTTATCATCACGAAAAAGGTTATGGCATCATGGACATTCAAGAGCAACTAAAAGAGGCATTTGAAGCCTTACAAAACAAGCGCGCTTTAATTCATCATATTACCAATTATGTCACGGTCAATGATTGTGCCAATGTGGTTTTAGCCATTGGCGCTTCACCGATTATGGCGGATGAACTGAGTGAAGTTGAAGAAATGGTAGGTATTTGTGATGCGCTGGTTTTAAACATTGGAACAGCCAATGAACGCACCATCACTTCGATGCTTAAAGCGGGTAAGGCAGCCAATGCCAAAGGCATCCCTGTAGTGCTTGATCCTGTCGGTGTGGGTGCGACAGCGTTTCGTCGCCAGAGTGTTGCAAAGCTGATGGATACGATCTCTTTCAGTGTCATTAGGGGCAATATGGCAGAGATTAAAACGATAGCAGGGCTTAAAGCGAAAAGCGCAGGGGTTGATTCACTGGAAGAGGAGAGTGATGGCGCTAAAATCGCTTTGAATTTAGCAAAAAAATTGGGCTGTGTGATTGCCATTACGGGCAAAATAGATGTTGTATCAGATGGAACTCTCTGCTATACTCTTCAAAACGGTGATATGGCCCTGACCCAAGTGACAGGTACTGGATGTATGAGCACTTCACTCATCGGAAGTTTCATAGGTGCTTCAAACAATGCTTTTGCAAGTGCTCTTGCTGGTATTTTAACAATGTCAATTTCAGGTGAACTGGCCGAGAAAAGTAAAGGAATAGGGTCATTTCATACATCGCTGATCAATAGAATTGGTCAAATGGATCTAAGAACTATTTTAGAGAGATACAATGTTAGCTTGATTAAATAATAAAAATTATTATTTAATATAGACTTTAGTTTTGATGGAGTAAGATAACTCAATTACCATACAAGGAGTTAATCATGGCAAGAGTTGGAAATTCTATTATTAAAGGTATCGAGGTTCAAGAGATCATCACAACCCTCAATCGTGCCTATGCGGATGAGTGGTTGGCGTACTATCAGTATTTTATCGAAGCTAAAGTGGTTAAAGGGTTAATGAAAGATGCTGCCATTGCAGAGCTTGTTCAACATGCGGCCGATGAACTACGTCATGCGACAATGGTAGCAGATCGTATCATCCAGCTTGGTGGCTCACCACTACTCCATCCTGCCGATTGGCTCAAGCAGACCAACTGTGGTTACGATGCACCGAATGATTTTGATGTGGTTGCGGTTTTAAATGACGCTATTAAAGGCGAGCAGTGTGCTATTGCAACCTACTCAAGTATTGTTGATCTGACACGTAACAAAGACATTGTCACCTATGACATGGTCTCTCAAATCTTAGCCGATGAAGTTATGCACGAAGAGGATCTTCAAAACTTACACGATGACATTACCGAATTTATCAGTGATCTGAAAAAATCAATGAAGTAGTAAAGGAGTAGGTATGATCGATGTTAGCATAGAGCAGCTCATACCTGCTTTTCTTCTCACCCTTTTTGCGGGTCTCAGCACGGGATTTGGCGCACTTATCGCCTTTTTCTCCAAAAATAAAAGCCACACATTTTTATCTATTGGTTTAGGGTTTTCAGCAGGTGTGATGGTGTACGTCTCGTTTGTTGAGATTCTTTTTAAGTCCAAAACGGCTTTTAGTACAATTTATGAAAGCCCAATTATTGGGGAGTCTTTAGCGCTAGTCTGCTTTTTTGGAGGTATTGGGCTGAGCGCATTGATTGATCGCTTTATTCCTGAAGATGTCAATCCCCATGAGCCAAAATCCAACAAAGAACTCAGTGTCCTTAAAGAGGGGCATCAACATTCCCTTATCAAAGATTCTGCACTCAAACGTACGGGTGTTTTTACAGCCCTTGCTATTGGCATTCACAATTTTCCAGAAGGATTTGCCACATTTATCGCAGCTCTTGAAAATGTTCATGTTGGACTTACCATAGCCTTAGCGATTGCCATTCATAACATTCCCGAAGGGATGGCTGTCTCACTGCCTATTTATCATGCAACAGGGAACCGTAAAAGTGCTTTTTGGTATGCCTTTATTTCAGGGCTTGCTGAACCTATAGGTGCACTGGTAGGTTTTTTCCTTCTCCTTCCCATCATGGGTGAGCTCACCCTTGGCATTACCTTTGGTATTGTTGCAGGCATTATGGTGTACATCTCGTTTGATGAACTCTTACCTTCGGCTAGAGTCTATGGAAATGCACACACTACTATTTTAGGTATTGTGCTTGGAATGTTCGTGATGGCAATCAGCTTGGTTGCTTTTAAACTCATCTGATCATTCAAAAAACTCTTTGACCTCGACTTGTAAGACTTTGGCTATTTTATAGAGGTGCTCTAAGGAAAAACGAATATTACTGTATCCTGCTTCGGCACCTGCTACAAGTGATGTCGATTTAAACCCTATAAGGTAAGAGAGTTCAAGTTGACTCAAACCTCTTTTTTTCCTCATATGTTGAACCTTTCGTCCAATCTTTTGATAGAAGAGTTTTGTCTCTTCCTCTGTGCATTCTACTGCTGAAATATTGATGTTGTTATATTTTCGTGTCATATGTGTTTCACTCTATTCTGATAGATTTATAAAACAATGAAGTCTAGTATTCTTGAAACATCATTACAATCTATTACTGTAGAGCATACTGCAAGTGGCAAACGGTTTATAATATTAGGCCTTTTATTAGTTTAAACTGAAGCTCTCTTTTCAATCATGAGATCGCATCTTAAAACATTGTATCAAATAAATTTTACATAGAGTTTGTAGCATGAAAATAGCGTATAAAAGTTCATTATTACTCATCTCTTATTGCCCAACAGTATTTCCATAGAATAGTTCATTTTTGTTCTGAAGATTGCTTCAAATTTAGGGTTGATATCAATAATCTGGCCAGCTCCTTTTGATATTATTTATAATTTATTATATGTGAAACACTCTATTATGATAGATTATTTATTTTTAATATTGAATGATGTATTATTCATTCCATACCTTTATTATGTTTACGTATAAACTAAAACAAAGAGCCTGATGTGAATACTTTTTCGGTCATAGAGCATGAAGTTATTGAGATGTTCACAACGATTATTGAGGAAAAAGATGCCTATACTGCTGGGCATTCCAAACGTGTAGCAATGTACAGTAGTAAAATTGCCAAATCCATGGGGTGTAGTGAAGATGAACAGAATATGGTTTATCAATCAGGATTATTGCATGATATTGGAAAACTGCTGACCCCTGAATCTATTTTACTGAAACCTAGAAAATTCAATCGTACTGAGTATGCTATCATTAAAAACCATTCTACTGATGGTGAAAAAATGCTTAGTTTTATCTCTGCTTTTAAACTTTATATGCCCATTGTACGGCATCATCATGAATATTTTGATGGAACAGGTTACCCTGATGGGCTTAAAGCCGATGCTATACCTTTTCTTTCACGGATTATTGCCATTGCAGATGCTTTTGATGCTATGACAACCAATCGTATTTATAAACCACGTAAGAGTATCACCAATGCTATTAAAGAGTTGCAAAGGTGTAGAGGAACACAGTTTGATCCTTTGATTGTTGGTATCGCTACACAAGAAGTTTTTAGTGCCTATGAGGAAATTGATGTTACGCATCAGTTACCTGAGACGTATGTTCAAGAAGAGCGGTTTGCCTATTTTTATAAAGACACTGTTACATCCGCATATAGTAGCGAGTACCTTAACTATTTTTTGCATAACAACCATGATAGTGGTCGTTTTCGGTGCTGTTATTTGATTCAGCTGCACCATGTTCACCAATACAACCAAAATTTTGGTTGGAAGCTAGGTGATAAACTGCTTAGAGAAGTTGCTCTTCGTTTAAAAATATTATTTCACACTCCTTTTATATTCCGAATTTTTGGTGATGATTTTGTGATTCTCAATGCTGTGCATGTAGAAATTGATGAAACAGATGTTAAAGAAAAAATTAGTATTGGTTTTAATGGTATTGATGTCAGCGTTAAGCATTTTACTTTAAAAGATTTTAGCTTAGATGCATGGGAAAATTTTGAAAATTTTTTAACGGACTCTCCACCATTACGTATTGAAGATCAGCATAATCAGCATAGATAACACATAGTATCAAACGAAACAAAGGAGTATAAAATGAGTATATCTAAACAGTTGATGACAATGCTTGCCATTGCCATTTTAGGAATTATGGCTGTTTTTAGTATTGGCATCAGTAAAATGGAGCATGTTTACACAAAGACAAATACATGCAATGTCAATTCATTGCCAAGTGTTCTGGTTATGGCTGATTTACAAAAAAGTATGTACCGTATGCGCTTGACAGTAACACAACATTTGGGTTCTGAGGACAAAGGGAGTAAGAAAGAGCTTGAAGGGCGCTATGCCACCTACAAAAATGATCTTGAAAAAGATTTCAAGCTCTATGAAACTTTGCTTTCAGATGCAAAAGACAAAGAGCTTTATGAAAAAGAAAAAGGGTATTTTTCTGAGTATAACGCTATGGTTGAGAAACTTTTCGTTCTATCTCGCAATAACCAAAAATCTGAAATTGATGCTTTACTAAAGCAAACAAACGCTATTCCTCAAAATATGACAAAAACAATAGATGAACATATGCAATACAATAAACAAATGGCTGAAAATGACGCCAAAGAAGCAGTCAGTGAAAAGAGTAGTGCCACAACGATGATGATAGGATTGTCGCTTGTAGTCGCTTTAGGTGTTATCATCCTTGGTTTTGTCATTCGCAATAATATTATGAATGGTGTCTTTTTAATTCGTGATGGTATCTCAGGTTTTGTGCAAAACAAAGAGCTTAAATTCAGAATTAACTATGGTAAAAACAATGAAATTCAAGAGATTGTTAATAGCTTCAACTCTTTGGTCGATACTTTGGAGACGATTATCGATGATGTAAAACGCTCTTCCAGTGAAAATGCTTCCGTTTCACATGAACTTAGTACTACGAGTATGCAAATTGGGCGCAATGCAGAAAACAGTACCGTCATTGTTAATAATACGATAGAAGAGATAGTCACAATTAAAAAATTTGTTCAAGAAACAGCAATTCTCTCAGAAGAGATGAAAAAAAGTATAGCCCTTGCAGGGGATAAGCTTACTTCTGCTAAGAATGAAGTGATTATGCTTAAAGATGAAGTAGAATTGGCGAGTGAAGCAGAAACGGCCCTTGCTAGCCAATTAGAGCAGATGAGTAAAGATGCAGAGCAAGTCAAACAGATTTTAACCGTAATCTCTGATATTGCCGATCAGACAAATCTGCTAGCTCTTAATGCCGCCATTGAAGCTGCACGTGCGGGAGATCATGGACGTGGCTTTGCTGTTGTGGCAGATGAGGTAAGAAAGCTCGCGGAAAGAACTCAAACTTCTTTAACTGAGATCAATGCAACGATTAATATTATTGTTCAATCCATTGTGAACTCTTCCGATAAAATGAGTAAAAATGCTCAAAATATTAGACGACTTGCAGGTGTATCAACGAATGTCGAAGAGACGATTATTAGTACGACATCTGTCATGGATGAGAGTGTTAAGTCTGTGACGATCAGTGCTAATAATTCTAATAAAATTGCTAAAGATACCGATAAAATTGTAGATTTAGTGACCAACATCAACTCAATTACCAGTGAAAATGCCAGAAGTGTTGAAGAGATCGCTAGTGCTGCGGATCATCTCTCCAAGCTTGCTGAAAATCTCAATTTAAAACTTGGGCAGTTTCAGTAAACCTCATAATGTTTCCGATGGTCATTTAAAATGCTTGACCATTGGAATTTCCTTATTTTTTAATCGTATAAATGAACGTTTCTATTCTTCACAATTATTTATATTACTTATGCGCCTAGCACTATTTTGACGAAATATAAGGAGTGTTAGGAAATGTTTAAGATATAATTAAAACCATTTAATTAAAAAAGGGCATACATGTTCGGCAATCACAAAGCTTTATTAGAAGAGGAAAATGCAACATTGCGTGCAGAGAATGAACGATTAAAAACCGAGTACCAAATGCTTCAAAGTAAAATTGAAGTATTTGAAGCAGCAGAAGATAACACACAAAAAACATTAAATGAAAATCGTCTCAAAACAGCACTGGTTCAAACCATGCTTGGTGGTTGTGGAAATAGCGTTAAAGAGATTCAGCATGATATTGAGCACAACCTTGAAGCTTCTAAAGAAATTGTTGAGATTAGCGAAACAACGGTTAATAGTATTTCAAATCTTAATGCCATCTCTAACAATCTTTTAACCTCCCTTGGGCAAATTTCAAACTCAGCTGTTGAGTCACGCCATATGGCGGAAAATCTTCACCGCAGTGTTGATGAAATTGCCAGTGTTATCAACCTTATTAAAGACATATCAGATCAAACCAATCTATTGGCACTTAATGCCGCCATTGAGGCTGCACGTGCGGGTGAGCATGGTCGTGGCTTTGCCGTTGTTGCAGATGAAGTGCGAAAATTAGCAGAACGTACACAAAAAGCGACAGCCGAAGTAGAGATGAACATTAATGTACTTAAGCAAAATGCTAATTTGATGTTCAAACAAAACGAAGAGGTTGAGGGTGTCGCGTTAGAATCCAATCAACATATTGAAAATTTTAAAGTTGAGTTTGATGCATTACAACACAGCGCTCAAACGATTCAGTCTGATTCTCAAAGCATTAGCTTCGAAGTCTTTACCGCTCTTGCCAAACTCGACCATGTCCTCTTTAAAGTTTCAGGGTATGGTTCTGTTTTTGATAAAGAGCATAAAGAGTTGACAGATCATACCAATTGCCGTTTGGGTAAATGGTATGCGGGTGTTGGACGTGAAAATTTTAGTGCAACAACAGCCTTTAAAGCGTTAGAAGAACCACATAAAATTGTACATGGTGAGATCAATGAAGCCATTAAATGTGTGCGAGAAGGAACCTGCCTTAATGACATTAATGTGGTGATCAACCATTTCCAAAAAGCGGAAGAGTCTTCTAAAAAACTCTTTGGTTTACTCAACCAAATGTTACAAGAAAAACAACAACACAAATAGGAAGCGTGCTTGAAGTTTGAGTTTTTAGGAACAGCTGATACGGGTGGTATTCCACTGCATCAGTGTTATTGTGTTGTGTGTGAAGAGGCAAGAGCTAAGGGTGTGAGCAATCGTTCAACAAGTGCTTATTTAGAGCTTGATGATGGTAGTGTCATTCTTTTTGACGCGGGATACGATATTTTATGTGATACATTCAACACCAAACGTATTCGAGCGGTTTTTCTTACCCATTTTCATGCCGACCACTGTTTAGGGTTGATTCGTTTACGAAAATCGGTTGATACAATTACCTGTTATATTCCAAACGATACAGAAGGCTTTGGTGATCTGTTTATTCATAAAGATTCTATTGCGTATAACGTGCTTGAGCCTTTTGTGTCTGTTGAGATAGAGGGCATTAAGGTTGTAGCCGTACCTTTGCTTCATTCTAAACTGACGCATGGTTATGTTATCTTTACGAAAAAATGTACGGTAGCATATTTAACCGATTGTGCTAGCATCCCAGAAGCATCACTGACTTATTTAAAAGCGCAAACGATTGATCATTTATTTCTTGATGCAGCTTATACGCCATGGTTTGAGTCTAAAAAGCATTTAAACTGGGAGAGTGCAGGGGAGTATATTGATAGTATTAGCCCTAAAAATGGCTATTTGATTCATGCAAGTTGTAAAACAGTCATGCCACTTAAGCAAAGTGGCATCCTTTTAAAATACCCTTATATTGACAAGGGTTTTCGTATCGAGGTATGAAGATTTACTCTTCATCCTCATCGTCTTCAAATGCCTCTTCGCCGTCTTCATCTTCAAAATAGATATTGTCTTCATTGCCATCATAGTTATAGTCACTTCGAGAAATAGGATCATCCTCGTCTTCATCAAATTCATCGTCTTCATCTATTTCCTCTTCATACTCATCTTCGTTCATTAAGATATCTTCAACTTTGTCGAGGAATGCATCGATATCTCCTGTGAAGAGGTGTTCAAACCGCATTGCATCGAGGATAAATTCACTCGAACAACCGCTCTCTAAAAGGAGTTCTTTCAAGTCACGCATACTTTTTCACCTTTGCTTTTTTTGCAATTCTACACTAATTTTGGATGTTTTTCAATTGCGTTTCGTAAGACTCAAAAAGCTCATCATGGGTTAGATGTAACGTTTCGAATTGCTCGTAGAGTTTTTCAACGGCTTCTTCATCTGCTTTGAGCTCTTTAGAAAGCCTTTGTAACTCGCCAATGTCATTACCCGAAGAGCAGGCGATTAAGGCTTCATTTTTTGCTTTCATGCCCTCTTCAAGTTTTAAAATTTTTGCCTCACACTGCTCAATCTGTTTTTTCAAAGGAGAGAGCTTATGGCTTCTTTCTTGAATGAGTTTGGTACGAAGTTTTTTGCTCTCATTGTAATCATTTGAGATGGCTTTTTTAGGTGTCGTATCGATCTCTTCTTCCCAGCCAATTTTCTCTAAAAATTCATCATAATTGCCGTCAAAAAATTCAGCTTTGCCATGATGAAAGATGATGAGTGTATCGGCAAGTTCACGAAGCATCATCTCTGAGTGAGTGACAAGAATAGTTGAGCCTTCAAAGCTTTTGATGGCATCACAGAGTGAGTCGATAGAGTACATATCAAGATGGTTGGTCGGCTCATCTAAAAAGAGAAGATTAGCAGGTGTTGCGATAATTTTGCCAAGCATGACACGACTTCGCTCGCCTCCTGAGAGAATGCTGATCTCTTTTTCAGCCATTTTCCCACCGAACATCATACCTCCGCAGATAGCACGAACTTTGGTGATACCCAAAAGTGGGTCAACTTCATAGATCTCATCAATAATACTATTTTTGGCGTTCAATCGTTGAATATTCGTCTGCCCAAAGTGCGCAAATGCCGTTTCGGGGTGAAATGAAAGTGTGCCGTGTTGCAGAGGTAATTCGCCTGCTAAAACATTGAGGAGTGTTGATTTACCTTTACCATTTTTACCAATGATGGCTAAACATTTTCCTTTTTCAAGTTTAAATGAGAGATTCTGAAAAAGAGGTTGCGTAGGATCATACCCAAAGCCGATATTTTGAGCATCAAGGATGATTTTAGCAGGTGTTTTTTTGTAGTTAAATGCAAAATGCAGATTGCTTTCTTCTTCGAGATCATCCATTTCACCCATTTTTTCAAGCTGTTTAGCTTTGCTTTGTGCCATAACGGCTTTGGAAGCACGTGCTTTTTGGCGCGTCACAAAGTCTTCAAGTTCTGCCCGTTTTTTATCAAGGTTGGCTTTGGTTTTAAGATAACGCTCATCATCCTCTTCTAATTTTGCATAGTACTTTGAGCTGTTGCCTTCAATGATCATCAAACTTTTACGACGAAGTCCCATGGTATGTGTTGTTACAGCATCCATAAAGTCACGATCGTGTGTGATGAGAATAATCTCGCCTTTAAATTCTCTCAAAAATGTTTTAAGCCAGCGCATAGAAACGATGTCAAGGTAGTTTGTTGGTTCATCTAACAGTAAAAGGGAAGGGTTTGTTGCAAGCAGTTTGACGAGATTGAGTCTGATTTGATAGCCACCTGAAAAGCTCATAGGGTCTTTGTCTAAATCTTCTTGGCTAAATCCCAACCCAAAAAGCATCTTTTCAATTTTATAGGTGTCAAATGCCTCATCTCCGTGTAAAACAGAAGCACACTCCTCACGTACTGTTTTATGCGTAAACTCAATATGCTGGCGAAGTGCACCAATGGTATAGTTTTTGGGTATGAGTATATCGCCTTCATCTGCTTCTTCTTCGCCTAAAAGAATTTTAAAGAGAGTAGATTTGCCCGAGCCATTACGGCCCACAAAGCCTATTTTATTGCCTTTGGTTAGCATAAAACTAATGTTTTCAAAAAGGGTCTGTGCCCCAAAGTGTTTAGAAAGATTTGTGACTTGAATCATAAGGAAAACTCATTACATGTAAAGATGTGTGCCTTTGAAGAGGCGAGTGGTATTATAAAAAAAGTTTTGAAAGAACTTGATTAAACTATTAGAGTTCTTGCAGAACTCTTTACATGTCTTTAAAGCAAAGCTCTAAAGACTACGTTAACACTGGTAATCTCGGGCAGAATGCCCATGTACCTCTGGTATTTTTTCTGCTTGCAAAATGAGTTTTGCAAGCAGTCTATTCTGATTTTTTATTAATGGTATTGAGGGTATCTAGGATAGATTCTTTTTTAGCAGAACCATCAGGACCTGAAATGCGCATGGTAAACTCTACACGACCATTTTTTTCACGACCTTCTGCTGTATCATTACTCGCAAGTGGCTTTGTATCGCCATAACCTGCGGAGCTTAAGCGATCTTTGGCGATGCCATTGCGTACAAGAACTCGAATAACAGCATTAGCGCGTGCAGATGAGAGCTCAAGGTTGTCTTGAAATTTAGAGCCACTTGGAAGGGCAGTGGTGTCTGTATACCCTTTGACGATCACTTCAACATTTTTAGGAAGCATTGCAATGATGTCTGAAACGCGTTTTAAGAAGAGCATAGAATCACTGTTAATGATTTCAGCAGAACCGGGTGCAAAAAGCATTTTCGTAGGAAGTTTTAAAATGGCACCATCAATTTTTTGCTCTAAAGAGCCTTCACCGATGTTCATTTTCTCAATCATTTGAGCCATACGAGCGATCTCTTCAAGTTGAGCAGACGATCCACCTGCATTACCTTTGTCTTTATCTTTTGCCGCTTCGCCTGATTTGACCGCCATGCTCATAACAG
This sequence comes from Pseudomonadota bacterium, assembly GCA_017860615.1. Taxonomy (GTDB): domain Bacteria; phylum Campylobacterota; class Campylobacteria; order Campylobacterales; family Sulfurospirillaceae; genus Sulfurospirillum. Next base: position 184,345 of record JAGDMU010000001.1, read on the forward strand.
GGGTTGCCTCTTCAGGTTTGGCACTGTAATCGTAGATTTTGACAAACTCTTCTTTAAGAGCTTTCATTTTTTCAGTATTGACGGAAGCGAGCGCATAAAGAGCAATAAAAAGTGCTAGAAGTAAGCTTAGAAAGTCGGCGTAAGGTACAGCCCATTTCTCTCCTGCTGGACATTCGGTTGCTTTACACTTTTTCTTACCCACATCTTGTCCTTATGCTTTATCAAATTGACTTTTTTTCTCTTCAAGTGGAGAGAGATAGTTCAGTAGTTTCATTTCAAGGGTACGAGGATTGTCACCATGTGAAATTCCTAAAATACCTGCCAAAATAACATGTTTTTCTTTGATGAAGTCGTGTGATTTTGCTTTGAGTTTATTTCCCCAAGGTCCCATAAAGATGTAGGCACCGGCAATACCTGTAACCGTTGCGGTAAACGCACCAGCGATACCTGCTGCCATTTCAGCGGGATTGTCCAGTTTTTGAAGGGCGAGGATCAGACCCAAAACCGCACCAATCAGACCAATAACAGGACATGATTCACCCGCCAGTAGCCAGTAGTGAGCAGCGCCATGGTAGTACTCTTCGGTTTCAGAAATTAAAACCTCTAATGTCTCTTCAATTTCATGCGCTTCAACACCATCAACTGCCATACTAAGACCTTTTTTGAAGAACTCATCTTCCATCAGGTTTGCATGAGATTCAAGGGCTAAGATGCCATCACGTCTAGCGATAATCGCAAAATCAATGATTTGTTTGATACGTGCATGTAGATCCACAGGAGATTTTTTAAAAATAACTTTAAATTCTTTAAACGCAGCTCTTACATATTCAGGAGCAGTTCCTGTCATTGCTGAAGCCATTGCCGTTGGTACAACGATGATAAACGAAGTAATGTGAAGTACGTGCAGAGGATTTCCACCCTCCATAATGTCTCCAATGGCAATCGAGGTAACAGAAATTACCATGCCCAAGATGACGGTTAAGTCCATACGGTTTGCTCCAAAAATAATATTCAAACGCTTTCAAGCATTATCGGTTAAAATGCAAAAAACTTTACATGTAAAGCAATGATATAACATTATTCCTTAGATAAGATGCTCTTTTATACTCTCTTTGAGATCAAAAATTGATTTAGTGTATAATGGCAAAAAATTTCGAAGGAGGTCTTATGGCGGATGAGCAGAAATGCTGTATCAGTAATTTTTTTAAACACTTGAGTGGAAAAGCGGAATCTCGTTGCACAAAAATTGTTGATGTTGCTCACAGACTTTTTTTAGATCGTGGTTATGAAAATGTCAGCATGAATGATATTGTTAAAGAGGCTGGTGGTTCTTTGGCAACACTCTATAAGCATTTTGGCAATAAAGAACAACTTTTTATTTATGTTATGGAACAAAAATCCGAGGAACTCTTTGGAGAGTGGGAGCGTCAAAGTATCTGTTATGAAGGACGTATTGAGGCGTTTTTAATGATGATTGGTAAGTCTTATTTAGATTTAGTCGCAGATGATGATGCGATTTTATTTCATCGTCTTATTGTCTCATTGGGTTATTTGGAGACAAGCAAGCTGACGAAGGAAACTATTTTAAAGACGTTGACTCATCCTATTAACGTTGTGTCAGAGTATTTGGAAAATGAAAAAAAAGCGGGACGAATTGAAGTAGAAGATAGCACGTTGTGTGCGCATCAGTTTTTAAATGCCCTTGAAGAGCCGTTTATGTTTCCTCGTGTATTGGGGCTTGAAACAGATGTATCTGAAATAGCACGGCAGAAAGCTTTGAAGCAAGTGGTCCAGATTTTCTATCGCGGATTGTGTGTTCCTCGATAATTACTTTTTTTACGGTTAAGGAAAAATAGCTTGACTTATTTAGGTTTTGCGACTATAATTCGACCACAAAATGTAATGTAATTTACATTACACAAATTAATGGAGTTCAAAAATGACTAAAAATAGAGTATTGATAACCTATGCAAGCTATGCATTGGCAGTAACATTGGGAGCATTTTTAGTAGCGGGATGTTCAAGCCAAGATAAAAAAGCAGCAGGGATGCCAGCCATGCCACCATTGTCTGTGTCAACCTATAAAGTAGTGGCTTCTGATGTGCCCGTTTCACTCGAATACCCTGCCAAAGTAAAAAGTATGCAGCAAGTCAATGTTGTAGCAAGGGTAAGTGGTGTCTTAGAGAAGAAACATTTCACAGAGGGAAGCTTTGTTAAGGCTGGGGATATGCTCTACCAAATTGACTCAGATCGCTATGAGGCGTTGATGCAAGAAGCTATTGCAGATGTGGGTGTCAAAGAAGCGACCCTCAAACAAGCGACTCGTGATTGGGAGCGAACCAAAGTGTTGTTTGCCCAAGATGCTGTGTCTCAAAAAGAGAGAGACGCTGCACTCTCAGCGTATGAATCAGCGAGTGCTTCCCTGAAAGCCTCTAATGCTGCGCTTAAAAAAGCAACCATCGACTTTAACTATACCAAAGTAAAAGCGACCATCTCAGGAATGACCAGCCTCAATGCACAAGATGTAGGCAGTTACGTAGGTTCAAGCAGTGATACCATGACCTTAACCACCATCACCCAAACAGACCCCGTCTATGTTGAATTCTCACTGCCCGATATTGAATTGCTTAAAAAACGATATGTGATGGGTTCAGGAAACTGGAGCAGTATCGCTCAAGCGAAACTTCCTGTTCAACTCTCTACTCCCGATGGTTCAAAGTATACCAAAGCAGGAACATTGGACTTCTTAGATAGCTATGTTGATGGTGAGACCTCTACCATTAAAGCCAGAGCAACCTTTGCTAATCCAAATAATATTCTTATCCCAGGACTCTTTGTACGTGTGAATGTGGAAGGTTTGGTTTATAAAGATGCTATCAGCATCCCACAAAAGGCACTTTTGCAAGATGCAACAGGCTCGTATGTGTTTTTAGCTAAAGAAGGTAAAGCTCATAAGCTCCCTGTAAAAGCAGGCACGGCGCATAACGATGCCTACATCATAGAGAGTGGTTTAAGTGCAGGCGATGTGGTCATCACCAATAACCTGACCAAACTCCGCCCAGGCGCTGCCATAAACCTTGCAGAAGCGAAGGAATAAACGATGTTTTCAAAATTCTTTATCAACAGACCCATCTTTGCAACAGTTTTATCGATTGTTGTGATTATTGCAGGTTTGATGAGTATAAGGGCTCTTCCGATTGAGGAGTATCCTGAGGTTACGCCTCCGCAAGTGAGCGTAGAGGCTACCTATGCGGGTGCCAGTGCTGAGACGATCTCTAAAACAGTAGCCGCTCCATTGGAACAGCAGATCAACGGTGTAGAAGATATGATCTATATGTCTTCTACAGCCTCATCAACAGGCTCTTTAACCATCAATATCTATTTTAAAATTGGAACCGATCCTGATCAAGCGACGATCAATGTCAACAACCGTGTGCAAGCAGCGCTTAACAAACTTCCAAGCGAAGTACAAGCACAAGGTGTGACCGTTACCAAACAGTCTTCAACGATTTTGCAGGTAGTTTCGCTTATCTCTCCTAATAACAGTTATGATGAAATTTTCATGGCGAATTATGCGCTTATCAATGTCATCGATGAACTCAAAAGGGTTGAAGGTGTAGGTAATGCCTCATTATTTGGCAATCAAAACTACTCCATGCGTGTCTGGATGAAGCCTGATCAGTTGGCAAAGTATAATTTAACCCCAACCGATGTGATCAATGCCATTTCAGAAGAAAATTCACAGTTTGCAACGGGCAGGTTTAACCAATCCCCATCCAAAACCTCTCAAGCCTATACCTATACGGTAACAACGCAAGGTCGTTTTGATAAGGTTAACGAGTTTGAAAATATCATCCTAAAATCCAACAAAGATGGCTCAACTTTGCGCCTAAAAGACGTAGCACGTTTGGAGCTAGGCGCTGAATCGTATGATGTCACTTCAACGCTTAACGGTCAAACGATGGTTCCTATTGGTATCTATCTACAATCGGGTGCAAACGCCTTAGATACGGCTAAAAAAGTCAAAGCGACCATGGAGCGTGTGCAAAAGTCATTTCCTGAAAATATGATCTATAAGATCCCTTACGATACCACAACGTTCATTGATATCTCTGTCAATGAGGTTATCAAGACGTTTATTGAAGCGCTCTTATTGGTTATTGCTATTGTCTATCTTTTCTTGCAAAACATGCGTGCGACGATTATCCCTGTGCTTGCCATTCCTGTTTCCATCATCGGAACCTTTGCGGGAATGTATGCGCTTGGTTACTCCATCAACCTTTTAACCTTGTTTGGTCTGGTTCTTGCCATTGGTATCGTTGTGGATGACGCCATTATCGTTATTGAAAACGTTGAGCGTATCTTGCACTCTGAAAAAGATATTAGCGTTAAAGATGCCACCATTAAGGCAATGCAAGAGGTCACAGGTCCTGTTGTGGCGATTGTATTAGTGCTTTGTGCCGTTTTTATTCCTGTATCATTTATGGGTGGATTTACAGGTCAGATGTACCAACAGTTTGCCATTACTATCGTTATTTCGGTTGTTATTTCGGGTATGGTGGCGTTGACACTTACCCCAGCACTGTGCGCCATTTTCCTCAGTAAAAAAGAACCAAAGCCATTTTGGTTTGTACGAAAGTTCAATGAATTTTTTGATGCTTCGACCAATTGGTTTACCAGCGGTGTAAGCTTGGTTGTACGTCATGGTGTCATTAGCATCATTGTGTTTGCAGCCCTTATGGGCGTTACCTATGAGCTTTTCCAAAAAGTTCCAAGCGCGCTTGTTCCTATGGAAGATAAAGGCTACTTAATCTCTGTAACGGCTCTGCCTCCAGCGTCTGCACTCAACCGTACAGTAGCCGTGAGTTCTGATGTCAGCAACATTACAAAAAATATGCCAGGGATTGAATATAACATCGCCATCTCAGGGTTTGATCTTTTAAGCGGTGCGGCGAAAACCAACGCAGCGACAAACTTTTTAATCTTAAAAGATTGGAGTGAGCGTAAAACACCTGATCAGCACTCTGAAGCACTCAGTGGCGCCTTAAATGGGGCATTCTTTGGTGTAGCCGATGCGACGATTTTTGCCCTCAACCCACCGCCTATTATGGGGCTTAGTATCTCTGGTGGATTTGAGATGTACTTGCAAGACAGAACAGGTGGTAGCTTACAAGAGTTAGGCAATATCGCCAATCAAATCGTTGCAAAAGCAAGTCAACGACCAGAGCTTATGATGGTGCGAAACTCGCTTAACATGAACATCCCTCAGTATAAAGTGACATTAGATCGTGAAAAAGCAAAAGCTTTAGGTGTGTCCATTAAAGATGCTTTCACAACGTTACAGTCCACATTTGGTGCATATTATGTCAATGACTTTAACCTTTTCGGTCGTACCTATCAGGTCAATGTTCAGTCCGAAGCAGACTATAGAGAAAAGCCAGAAGATCTCAAAAATGTTTTTGTGAAATCAAGCTCAGGAAAGCTGATACCACTGAGTTCGATTATTAGCTATGAGCGTAGTGTAGGTGCGGATATTTTAGAGCGTTTTAACGTCTTTACCGCAGCCAAAATCGAAGGTGAACCTGCTCCTGGGTACACTTCGGGTGATGCACTCAAAGCCATTGAAGAGGTGGTAAAAGAGGTCGCACCTGAGGGGTATGCTACAGGATGGGCAGGAACATCGTTCCAAGAAAAAGAGATGAGCGGAAGCGGAAGTCAAGCTTTCATCTTCGGTATCGTCTTTATCTTCTTGATTTTGGCAGCGCAGTATGAGCGATGGCTTATGCCACTTGCGGTTGTAACAGCGGTTCCATTTGCGGTCTTTGGAGCGATTATGGCAGTGTATCTAAGAGGGCTTAGCAATGACATCTACTTCCAAATCGGTCTGTTAGTGCTCATTGGTCTTTCGGCTAAAAATGCCATCTTGATCGTTGAGTTTGCGATGCAAGCCCAAGAGAGAGGTAAGTCTATCTTTGATGCAACCCTAGAAGCGGCACGTTTACGTTTCCGCCCGATTGTTATGACCTCTTTAGCCTTTACGATTGGTGTTTTACCACTAGCCCTTAGTTCAGGTGCAGGAGCAGGAAGTAGACATGCGATTGGTACTGGTGTTATTGGTGGAATGATTGCCGCAACGACGATTGCGATTTTCTTTATTCCACTCTTTTACAATTGGTTAGCACAACTTAATGCAAAATTTTCTAAAAAAGGAGAGCGTCATGATGCGTAATGTCTATGCCCTCTCATTATCAGCATTTATTTTCGCTGGATGTTCACTCTCCCCAGAGTTGAACATCCCAACAACACAGTTTCCACAGGCATATCGCTCTGATGTCAAGAGCGAAACAAGCTATGTGGATGGCGCATGGTGGAATAGCTATGGCGATGCAAAACTCTCTTCCTTGATTGAAGAAGCACTAGCCAATAACTATGACCTCCAAACTTCTATGGCAAATATCTCGCTTGCACGTGCGACGCTTTCTAGCAGCACGTCCAATCGTTACCCAAGCCTTGATGTGCAAGGCTCAGGACAGAGAATCAGAAGCAGTGCCGATACGTTTACCTCTAAAGCGCATAACACGTACAATGACTTCTCACTCAGTGCCGTGCTTAGTTATGAGCTAGACCTCTGGGGTAAATACAAAGAAGCAGAAGCCTCTTCAAGGGCTTCACTCATTGCAAGCTATGCAGCCAAAGATACCGTGAAGATTTCACTTGCAGCCAGTGTGGTGGACAGTTATTTTACGCTGATTAGTTTGTATGAGCAACTCGACATTACCAATGAAACGATAAAAGCACGAGAGGAGGGGCTTAAACGTAATGAGTCTAAATACGCGCTTGGGGCTATCTCTAAAGGAACACTTTTATCTGAACGAGCAGAGCTGAACAGTGCTCAAATCACGAAAGATGCCTTAGAGCAGTCTATCGCTTTACAACAAAGTGCACTTGCCGTTTTGGTGGGTAAATCACCTGAAGCCATTGCAAGCTTTAGTAAAGATGGCTTACCAAGAGTATTGCCAAGTGATATTGTAGTTCCGTCTAATTTACCATCGGAACTGTTAACTAAACGTCCCGATATCAAACAAGCCGAAGAAAATCTTAAAGCGGCGAATGCAAACATCGGCGTAGCAAGAGCAGCATACTTTCCAAGCATTAGTTTATCGGGTGCTTTAGGGTTTGAAAGTACACAACTTTCCAATCTGATGAAGTCACAATCCGCCATGAACAGCTTTGGTGGAAGCCTTGTCTCTCCACTGTTCAATATGGGAAAAACCAGCTCAAACGTAGAGAGTGCTAAAGCCAACAAAGAGCTAGCAGAAATTACTTATGCAAAGACGGTACAACAAGCCTTTCAAGAGGCATATGATGCTTTAAATAAACGTCATACATTGACTCAAAAGCTTGAACACCAACTTGCTTATGAGAAGAACATTGAGCAAGTGTATACATTGGCTAAAAAACAGTATGAGAGTGGGTATGGGGATTACCTCACGCTCTTAGATGCAAAGCGTAATCTTCTTTCTGCAAAGCTAGCGACATCTCAAACTAAACAGGCACTGCTTAGTTCAGGCGTCTCTTTGTTTAAATCCCTCGGTGGCGGTTGGGACAAAGAGGTCTTTGAACGCCACGCAGAGACGCTTTAGTGCTTTACATGTAAACGTCATAATGTGGCGTTTACGCTACTTTTATGTGAAAATAACTCTTTACATGTAAAGAGTTATTTACTGTGCTGACTCCTCTTTGCTATCGCATGTTGTAAGCACATGGTACTCTTCCATATTCATCTCCAAGCCTGTTTTTTTATTAATGACAATAGGCTCAGCAATTTCACCTGTTTTGACATGGATGATACGGCTTGTAAGCCCTACTGGGGTAGCGTGCTTGTTTCCCCACTCAAACATCATCACCAATACAGGAGCCAAATCCTCACCTGCTTTGGTTAAAAGATATTCGTAACGCTTGGTGCTCTCTCCATAATTTTGTTTCTGTAAAATGCCATATTCGACAAGATCGTTGAGTCGTTTTGTCAATATATTGGGCGCGATGCCTAAGCTTTTTTGAAATTCATCAAACCGTCTAAGTCCTTTGAAAATATCTCTAATAATCAGCATACTCCACCACTCTCCGACAATTTCTAAACATTGTGCAACAGGGCAAGGCATCTTGGTGTAACTTTTTCGTTTCATTTTTTCCTCCAATTTACTTGCATTATGATAGTAAATATAATATACTTGCATCATAATAGTAATTTACATTAAAAATTATAGCATAAGGAAAGCAAAATGAATATGAACAACAATACAATTCTTATAACAGGTGGCACAAGCGGTATCGGCTTTGAATTAGCACGACAATTATGCAAAAGCAATACCGTGATTATCACAGGGCGCGATCAAGAAAAACTTGACAAAGTCAAATCGGAATTAAAAGAGGTGCACGTCTTTCAATGCACGATTGACAAACATGATGAAATCGTTAACTTATATGAAAACGTCTCAAAGATGTTTCCAACTCTTAATATTCTCATCAACAATGCGGGTGTTATGAACAGAATCGATTTACAAAAAGAGCGCGATATTCATAAGCTCACAGAAGAGATTATGGTCAATGTCATAGGTACTATTGGTATGACTACACAGTTTTTACCTCTTTTGCGTCAGCAAAAAACAGCTGCGATTGTGAACATTTCTTCCGCTTTAGCGTTTGTGCCGTTGGCAAGCACTCCTGTCTATTGTGCCAGTAAAGCAGCACTTCATTCCTTTACGGATTCGTTACGCATACAGCTTAAAGATACGAACATTAAGGTCTTTGAATTAGCACCCTCTGTCACCAAAACACCTTTAATACAAGCATTGGATAGCAATGAACAAAAAGGGATGAGCATTATGTCTGTGTCAGAACTTGTTAAGGTTGGCATCCGAAAAATCGAGTGCGATACGTTTGAAATCAGACCAGGTCAAAGCAATGCTCTTAAAATGCTGAGTCGCATTTCACCTCGTTTTGCTCTTCATATGATCAATAAGTCTGGACACTAAAATGCACCATTTAACCAGAGTACTTAAAAGATTCGTACACCAAGAAGGGGCTTTATGAAAATTCCTAAAATGACAGATGCAATTTTTCATCATTCGCTAGGATGTTTTGTATGCGCAATGATGTTAATGGGGTGTGGCTCCACGCAGGTGCAAAGTCCAACCCCTGATGTTGCGCTTGCAACACAGTTTCGCAATGCAGACCTATCAGAGAGAGATGCTTTCAATGATAGGGAGTGGTGGAGTCGTTTTGACGATCCGATTTTGACAGAGCTTATTACTAAAAGTTTGAACACGAACTACGATGTGAAAATGGCGCTTTCACGCATAAAAGGGGCGCGCGCTTTTAGAGATGCTCAATCGTCACGTTTGTCGCCTTCTTTGGACGTGCAAGGCTCCACCGCCTCTTCGCACAGTGGTTTACCCCAAAGTGTTAAACAAGGAATTCCCGATACAAAGAGCAGTGCTTTAGGGCTAAATGTTGCTTGGGAGATTGATCTGAGTGGGGGAATTAGTGCTGCAAAAGATGCCGCTGAAGCAGACCTTTTGTCGGCTCAGTATGGCGTGGTTGGTATGAAATTGCTGATTGCCAGTGAAGTGGCGACCCAATACTTTCTTCTTCGCAGTACCGAACACGATTTAAAGCTCATGGAAGCGTTGTCGGTGAGTCAGCATGGAACACTCCATCTCACCACAAGACGCTTTAACGAAGGGCTTTCCAGTGAGTTGGACTTGCAGAGTGCTATCGCCGAGGCGAATGAGATCGATGCAAAAATTCCTCCACTACGTATGCTGATCGCTTCACTTCAAACGCAACTGGCTCTGTTACTAGGTGAAAATCCTTCAACGATGGTCATACCAAGCATTGCACATTACGATTTGCCCAAATCGCCTCTTATTGGAACCGCTCAACCACTTGACTTGCTGAAACGTCGACCTGATTTGATGGCGGCAGAATCACACTATGCGGCAGAATCATTACGCACGGAAGAGGCTCGTTCACAGTACTGGCCTAAACTGTTTTTGAATGCCCTTTTGGGACGTGAAGACTTGCGTCTCAATGGGCTTAATTTAGCGCCTGTCAATTTTTCAAATGTTGCTTTAACGTTTGCGATGCCAATTTTTAACGCAGGGAAAATTCAAGCGGGTGTAGAAGCACAATCATCCCGCGAAAATGAAGCGTTACTCGGTTGGCAAAAATCAGTCTTAACCGCGCTTAAAGAGGTTGAAGACTCTCTGGTCGTTTGCCATGAAGAGCAAAAGCGAGGAGAATTTTTAGCGCAATCACTTCAAAGCAAACGTCTTGTATTGCGTAAGGCGGAATCCCTTTTTGCGCAAGGTGAGTCCGATAAATTAGTGGTATTGCAAGCACAACGTCTTGTTTTGCTCAGTGAAATGAGTGTCACCGACCAACGCGCCAAACGCTTACTCGCTGATGTTCAGCTCTATAAAGCATTAGGGGGTGGTTGGAATGTATCGAAGGAAGAATCAAAAGAAGGAACAACCAATGAATAGGAAATGGATGCGTTATACAAAAAAAATGATGCTATGTGCTTCGATACTTGTGTTTGCAGGGTGTGGACAGGTCGAAAGTAAAAAAGAAGTGCCAACCTTAGTGTACGTAACAGCGTTTCATCAATCACAAGGGTATGATGAAGTGTTGCTCACAGGCAGTATTCGCTCACGCAGTGAAACAGCAATGGGGTTTCGTGTGGGTGGAAAAGTGCTCAAACGTATGGTTAATGTCGGCGATCATGTCAAAAAAAATCAACCCCTCGCTACACTTGATTCGGTGGATTATCAATTAGCGGTTGGTGTTGCAGCCGAGCAGTTAGCAGCAGCTAAGGTCACTGCTGAACAAGCGATGGTGGATGCTGCTCGGTTTAAGCGTTTGGGGAGCGATGGGTCGATTGCCATTGCTGAAATTGAAAGACAGCAAACACGTGCTGATGCGGCACGCGCTACGATGGAGCAAGCCAAACAGCAACTGGAGTTGGCAAAAAATAAAGTAGAGTATACCGCACTGAAGGCACCGTTTGATGGCGTTATTACTGCGTTGAATTTTGAAGAGGGACACGTCGTCTCTGAGGGACAACCGCTCATTTTCGTTGCCAAAAAAGGTGAATACGAAGTGGCGGTTGATCTACCAGAGCATCTGGTTTCTCATGTTAAAGAATATAAAACAACGGCAATATCATGGAATGATGCCAAGATCTCTTTCAATCTTACGATGCGAGAACTCTCCTCTATGGCGACACCGCAAGGTCGTATGTATCCTGCGCGTTATGTACCAAGTCGTGACGCTTTAGAGACGATTGCGTCATTGCCTTTGGGAAGTACCGTTAAATTTACGTTGTCCCGCCCGATGGAGAGTGGAACAACCTTACCGATCAGCGCGGTGATTAAAACCAAAGAGAGTGCCGGGGTTTGGGCGTTAAATAGTGCTGAAAATGGGGTTGAGTTTGTTCCTGTGAACATTCGCGATTATGGTACGCGTACGGTGCGTGTTACGGGGTTAAAAGATGGCATCAAGGTCGTCAGTGTGGGTACGCAAAAACTTGACGCATCCATGAAAGTACAACCGATAGAGCGCCCCTACGAAACAGTCGTAGAAATACCTAGAAAGGGAGCTTATGAAGGGCTTTAATCTCTCAGAGTGGGCGGTAACGCATCGCTCTATGACCCTCTTTTTAATCATAAGCACGCTTATTGTGGGTGTTTTTTCATTTAACAAACTGGGAAGACTGGAAGATCCAAATTTTAACGTACCCTCTATGACCATTGTTGTTGCATGGCCGGGTGCCACCGCTAAAGAGGTTCAAGAAGAGGTCATCAATAAAGTTGAGCGAAAAATACAAGAGCTTGATGCGTTGGATTATGTCAACTCCTATTCACGTCAAGGTTATGGCGCTATCAGGGTTTGGATGAAAGGCGGAACGCCTAAGAAAGAGCTTGAAGATTCATGGTATCAGATACGAAAGAAAATATCGGATATTCGTCAAGAATTTCCGGCAGGTGTGCGTGGACCTTTTTACAACGATGAGTATAATGATGTTTACAGCGTTCTCTACGCCATCAGTGCGCCAGATTTATCCACGGCGGAACTTCATGACACAACGGAGCGCATCAAGCGACAATTACAAAGTGTAGTGGGGGTCAATAAAGTTGATGTGCTTGGTAAACAACAAGAGCAAGTGTTTGTGGAACTCTCTATGCGAAAACTAGCGGCACTTGGCATCCGTCCTAACACGGTCATCGACGCATTGGCGCATCAAAACAGTGTCTCTCCTTCAGGCTCGGTGGATGCCACAAGCGATCGCGTTTATGTCCGTGTCACGGGTGCCATCGATCGTGTTAAAGAGCTTGGCAATGTTGCCATTGAGGCAGGGGGTAAAACACTTAGACTCTGTGATATTGCGACGATCAGCATTGGTTATGAAGATCCTCAGAGTTTTACCATTCGTCGTAATGGTGAGCCTATTGTTGCTATCGGCGTCACGATGAAGCGCAATGGCAATATTTTGGATCTGGGTCATGCGCTTGATACCAAGATGGAAACCATCAAAACGACCTTGCCACTTGGCGTTGAAATCGAAAAATACGCCGATCAACCCCGAGTGGTAGAAGAGTCTGTGTGGGAGTTTGAACGTTCATTTTTAGAGGCATTGATTATCGTGCTTTTCGTCTCATTTATCTCGCTTGGCTGGCGAACAGGTATCGTTGTAGCCGCTTCCATACCTTTAGTGTTGGGCGTCGTTGCTGCTATTATGTATGCTTCGGGTTGGAATTTGGATCGTATCTCTTTGGGGGCTTTGATTATCGCACTTGGGTTATTGGTGGATGATGCGATTATCGCCGTTGAGATGATGGTCGTGAAGATAGAAGAGGGCTGGGATCGCTTAGAAGCGGCGACGTATGCTTATAGTTCAACTGCTTTTCCGATGCTCACAGGAACACTCATTACCGTAGCAGGTTTTATGCCCGTTGGCTTTGCAAAATCCATTTCGGGAGAGTATGCTGGTGGTATTTTTTGGGTCGTGGGTGTTGCCCTTGTGGCATCATGGTTGGTTGCGGTTATCTTTACGCCTTATCTTGGTATGGCGTTATTGCCAAAAATGAAACCTATAGAACACGCAGAAAGCATTTACGATAAACCTATTTACCATAAATTGCGCGCTATGGTGATGTGGAGTATTTCAAAGAGATGGCTTGTTTTGGGCTCAACGCTGCTTCTCTTTGGACTGGCAGGGGCTGGAATGCTTTTGGTTCAACAGCAATTTTTCCCTACGGCGTCACGTCCTGAACTCTTGGTAGAACTTAGGTTACGTGAAGGCTCCTCTTTTGAAGCGACACAAAAACAAGTTTACAAGATGGAGCAGATACTCAGAAATGATGCTGAAATCGAGAGCTTTACGGTCAATACGGGAGCAGGTGCTCCACGGTTCTACCTCTCGCTTCAACCCGAACTTCCAAATCCTGCCTATGCGCAGTTTGTGCTTGTGATGAAAAGCAATGAACAAAGAGAGCATGTGCGCAACAGACTTATGGAAATTTTCGATAAAAATGAAGCCTTCCCTGACATTCGTGCGCGTGTTTTACGACTTGAGTTTGGTCCTCCTGTTGGTTTTCCGGTTCAGTTTAGAGTTATCGGACCTGACCCTTTAAAAGTACGCGAAATTGCGTACAACGTGAGAGACATTGTTCGTACAAGTCCTTTGGTAAAAGACACCCAATTAGACTGGAATGAGCAAGTACGAACGATTGGGCTGAATGTGGATCAAGATAAAGCGAGTCTGCTAGGGCTGTCATCGGCCGATATTCAAAATATGGTGCAATTATCGCTGAACGGTGTGAGCACAACGCAAATCAGGCGAGGCGAAGAGTTGGTGGATGTTGTGGTACGCTCCACGCCAGAAGAGCGTCTTTCCATCGAACACATAGGAAGCCTTCAGTTATTTTCACGTGCGAGCATGGTGCCTCTTTCACAAATTGCAAATGTTGAGCCAACCTTTGAAGAGCCTGTGCTTTGGCGTCGTAACAGAGACCTTGCTATTACCGTGCGCAGTGACGTGCATGATGGGATTCAAGGTCCTTATGCAACGTCACAGATTATGCCTTTATTGCAACCAGTGATTGATGCAATGCCTTTGGGATACCATATAGAAGTGGGCGGCGCAATCGAAGAGAGTGACAAATCAAATAAGGCTCTGTTTGAGGTATTTCCTCTCATGTTTGCGGTTATATTGTTACTTCTCATGGCACAGCTTCAACGATTTTCGCTGATGTTTATGGTTTTACTCACAGCACCATTGGGGCTTATTGGCGTTGTTCCAGCTCTTTTGATTTTCAATGCTCCTTTTGGTTTTGTGGCATTATTGGGGGTTATTGCTTTGGGTGGTATGATTATGCGGAACTCATTGATATTGGTAGATCAGATTGAACAAGATATTGAGCGAGGGGCATCCCCTTGGGTGGCGATTATTGATGCAACGGTGCGTCGTTCACGCCCTGTTGTTCTCACCGCAGCCGCCGCCATTTTGTCGATGATACCATTGAGTCATAGTGTTTTTTGGGGACCAATGGCGATTGCCATTATGGGTGGACTGATTGTTGCGACAGCGTTAACACTGGTTTTTGTCCCTGCTTTGTACGCAGCATGGTTTAAAGTAAAAATCGATACAAAAGATATGAAAAATGAGTAAAGCAGTGAACCACTTTTAGGCTTTACATGTAAACGCTAAACGCTTTGGCGTTTACACGCTCTGTTTGAAACTCGCTCATATACATTGTAAGCTGCACTATGTCAAACGCTCTTGGTAAAATAGGGCGTTTGGCAATCCTTTAATCTTCTCATTTCGTAGAATTAGGCATGAAATTTGGAGAATTTGTTTAGAAAAAATTCAAATATTTTACTATAATGGAAAAACTACGCATAAAGCATTAAAGGATTTTAATGAATGATTCTTTAGATAAGTATAGATTGGAACTTATAGACTTTATTCAAACGAAGTACTCTTTTAGTGAGAGTCTGCAAAGTGAGATTCCTTGTTTGATGTTCCATGTATCAGAGACTCCAACAGAATTTAAAAGTATCATGTATGAGCCGTGCTTGTGTATTATCTTACAAGGGTCAAAAGCTGTTGGATTTGGCACTAAACTCTATCAATATGATCCTTACCAGTACCTCTTGTCTTCAACGCATGTTCCCTCCGATATCAGAATTTTAGAAGCATCTAAAGAGACTCCTTACATTTCTTTAACCATTCGCTTTACACTTGAAAATATCTATGAAGTTCTTAAAAATACCAATCCTGAAAAACTAAAATTTCAAAAAAAAGCGGAGCAAGGTCTCTTTTTTGATGAGCTCAATACAAAGTTATATGAACCAATCTATCGCCTTGTAAAATTACTAGCGATGCCACAAGAGGACATAAAGTTTCTCTCACCCTTTATTATCAAAGAGATTTTGTATCTGCTCGTGAATGAAAAAAGTGGTTACTTTTTAAATAAATTTGCCATGGAAGGAACGGCTTCGAACAAGATCGTCAAAGCTATTACAGAGATTACCAATACGTTTAGTGAAAAGCTCAATATGAAAGAGCTAGCCCGTCGTATCGATATGGCAGAATCTTCGCTCTATCAAAACTTTAAAACCATTACTTCCATCTCTCCGTTACAGTTTCAAAAAAAGCTTCGGCTTGAAGAAGCTAAACGTATGCTAACGCATCGCAATATCGATGTTTCGGAAGTAGCATTTTTAGTGGGGTATGAAAGTCCATCACAGTTTAGCAGAGAATACTCCCGTATGTTTGGTGTCCCTCCCAAAGAGCATCAAAAAAGCGCTAAAGAGAAGAATTTAGCTTATTAATAGCCGTTTATAAGCTAAATTGATTTTTTCATAGAAATAGGCAACTCCTTGAAAGAATCAGTCTACTGATAAAAATACATTTCTTCTATAATGTCTCATAGAAAATAATTTTTTTGGGGAGACAAAATGAACAAAGAAAAAGAACAATCCAGACGCAATTTTATGAAACAAAGTGCTTTTGTAGGAGCAAGTTTAGTTCTTGCAAGTAGTACAAGTGCTTTTGCTTCAAATACACAAGAGTCAAATTCTAAAAAACAAAGTGGAGTTTCAATGACAACAACATGGGATAAAACATTCCCTAAAAGCGATAAAGTTGATCATCAAAAAGTGACATTTAAAAATCGTTATGGCATTACCTTAGCGGGTGATTTATACCTACCCAAAAATCGTGCCAATCAACCATTACCAGCTCTTGCCATCAGTGGTCCTTTTGGTGCGGTTAAAGAGCAGTCTTCAGGATTGTATGCGCAAATCATGGCTGAAAAAGGCTTTGTTGCTATAGCGTTTGACCCATCTTATACAGGTGAGAGTGGTGGAGAGCCACGCAATATCGCATCGCCTGAGATCAACACGGAAGACTTTAGTGCGGCGGTGGATTATTTAGGGATTCAACCCTTTGTCGATAAAAATCGTATTGGTATCATAGGCATTTGCGGTTTTGGCGGTATGGGCTTAAATGCTGCGGCTGTGGATAAACGTGTGAAAGCCGTTGCGGTGGCAAGTATGTACGATATGTCACGCGTTATGGCAAAAGGGTACTATGACAAGATGACGCTTGAAGAGCGTACCCAAATGTTAGAGCAAATGAATGAGCAACGCTGGGTTGATGCAAAAAATGGAACACCTGCTCCAAGTTCACGCATTTTGCCTGAAAAACTGAAAGGCGATGAACCCCAATTTGTGGTGGATTATTTTAATTACTATCGAACTCCTCGTGGATTTCATGCGCGTTCACTCAACTCAAATGGAGCATGGACGGTTACGACGCTATTACCTTTTATGAACATGCCATTGCTTACTTACATTAACGAGATTTCACCACGCCCACTTCTCATTATCGCAGGTGAGAATGCACATTCACGTTACTTTAGTGAAGATGCCTACAAAGCAGCCAATGAGCCTAAAGAGTTGATGATAATCCCCAATACGGTGCATGTGGATTTATACGACAAAGTAGAGAAAATCCCGTTTGACAAACTGGATGCGTTCTTTAAAAAGAGTTTGAAATAAAAGCATGACAAGGAGTAACGATGAAACGATATGTTCTTTTAGGATTAATAGGTGTGTGTTTGAGCACACATACTTTTGCGCAAGAGGGAGAAAAAACAATGCAAACCATTTCTAAAGTAGAGTCACGAGCGTCAATTGATGTGAAGCAATCAGAGTATAAAAACTATTTTACAGGCGATGTCAGAGTCGATATGCTTTATCCACAAAGCAATGCAAAAACGCATAGCGGTGCTTATGTGACATTTGAACCTTGTGCTAGAACCCATTGGCATGTCCATCCTGCAGGGCAGCATATTATCGTAACTTCTGGCGTGGGGTATTATCAAACATGGGGTGAGCCAGTAGAGATCATCAAAGCGGGTGATGTTGTTTGGATTCCTTCAGGTGTTAAACACTGGCATGGTGCTTCCAAAGAGATTGCTATGACGCATTTAGTGGTGACAGGAGCCGATGAACATGGAAAAAATGTTGAGTGGTTAGAGCCTGTCAGTGATGAGCAGTATCGTCTAAAAAACTAAATCTATCGCTAGGCTAGGTCTGAAAATTCCTAGCCTTAGTGTATACACTAAACAAAACTTCTTCTATTGTTTTTTCTTCACATAACATTTCAATACAAATGTGTAATTTTTAAATAAAAAGGCTATTTATGAAACATACCCATACCCATGTACACAATCACGACACAACAGCTCTTTGGAGCGCTGTTTGGGCGATGTCGTTGTGTGCCATGGTCTTAGTCGCATCGGAATTCATGCCAGTAAGTCTTCTCACACCCATTGCCACAGAGCTGCATATGAGCGAAGGCTATACAGGTCAGTCCATTGCTATTTCAGGGCTTTTTGCACTCATCACAAGTTTATGGCTTACTTCATGGATCGGGTATGCTAACCGTCGCTTGGTTTTACTCTTTTTTACGTTATTGATGGGTATATCGGGCATTGTGGTGACTTTTGCCCCGAATGCGACTGTTTTAATGGTTGGTAGGGCGTTACTGGGAGCATGTATTGGTGGGTTTTGGTCGATGTCCGCAGCGGTTATTATGCGACTTGTTCCAAAAAAAGCTCTTCCAAAAGCGTTAGCTGTGCTGAATGGTGGTAATGCGCTATCAACGACCATTGCTGCACCACTGGGAAGTTTTTTAGGGGGATTGATCGGCTGGAGAGGGGCATTTTTTACCATTGTCCCTTTGGCACTGATTGCTTTTGTGTGGCAGTGGCGCGCTTTACCCTCTTTGCCTGCAAAGAAAAGAGATGATGGCAAAAAAACATCTGTGAAACACGTTTTGAAATTATTAAAATGTAAAAATGTGAGCTTAGGGATGTTGAGTTCGATGTTCTTTTTTATGGGACAGTTTGCACTCTTTACGTATCTACGTCCTTTTTTAGAGGGTGTCACAGGGGTTTCTGTTGAGATGTTGTCGTTGATTTTATTGGCGATGGGGCTCTGCGGATTAGCAGGAACATTTGTGATGGGTAGTGCTTTAAAAACGCGTTTGTATAGCCTGCTCATAGGCACACCATTCTTGATGATGGTCATAGCCCTTGCTCTTATCTATTTTGGATCTTCTCTTAGTGCCGTTGTTGTACTACTGAATATCTGGGGCTTTCTAGGAACATCTGTACCTGTGGCATGGTGGACATGGCTGAGTCAGACACTTCCCAATGAAGCAGAAGCAGGAGGTGGGCTTATGGTGGCGATTATTCAACTTGCTATTACGATGGGTGCTTCTATCGGTGGGCTTTTCTTTGACACATTGGGCTATGAAGCGACGTTTGTATTTGCAAGTACATGCCTAGCGTGTTCAATGGTTTTGGCAGTGATGGCACATCATCAAAGCTATCAAAAAACTTTCTCTATCAATTCGTAGAAATAGGCAACTTATGGGGAGAATTGTTCTAGTGAAAACATCTCCTTTCTTTTTATAATTTACACTGCATTCAAAGAGAAAAACTCATCAAAAACTCCTAAAAATAGCCATTGGGTTACACACCTGCTTTTTGAAATGTCTTTGGTAGTTTTTTTCTTTTTTGTATTTAGTGTAAAGGGATTGTTTTATGGAGCGAATCGGTAGTTTTGTCAATAGTGCAAGTAATGACCTCTTTTTTAATGGCTGTTCGTCGTGTGAAGGGTTGTGTTGCAATGGGCTGAAAGGTTTTGCAGCATCTCCACTCATTTTAGAAGATTTTGAAGCAGTGTATCAACACTTTGCAATTGTATTTAGCTTTGATGGAGAGGGCGAATTGGGTGTGTATGTTATGCTAAACGATGGAAAAGGGCATTGTAACTATTTTCTAAACAATCAATGTAGCATTTATGAACACCGTACACCTGCATGTAGGCTTTATCCGATAAGTCCTTATTTTGAGCATATTTTAGTCGATACAGCATGCCCTTCTGTTAATCCTGACATGGGTAAAATGATCTGTAAAGATGGCAAACTCAATGAAGCGTTTTATACCCAAAGGCTTGAAAATTTTGTAGCAAAACGTGAGGCAACAAAAGCGTTTTTAGAGAGCATTAAACACGAAGAGCATTTTACCTATTGTGGAGAGGTTTTGGGATTACCGTTGTTTCGATATGCTGGGCAAAGTGATAACCCTTATATCAAAATGCATCAAATGTCATTGTGCCATTTGAAGACATAAGTTAAATAATAAGGAGAAAATCCTGTGATAAAAAAATATGTTTTGATACTTTTATGTATCTGTTTCAACATCTACGCCCAAGAAGTAAATGAGGCAACCATGCAAAAAGAAAAAACATTTAAAACACTTTTGATGAGCGTTGGTCAGCATACGTTTAAACTCAATTTGTATGAGAACGAAACCACGAAGGCATTTATCAAAAAATTGCCTTTGACAATGGACATGAACGAACTGGGTGGAAACGAAAAATATTTTCACTTTTCAACCGCTCTGCCTACACAATCATTCAATCCAAAGATGATTCATACTGGTGATGTGATGCTATGGGGAAACAATAGTTTGGTGCTGTTTTACAAAACCTTCTCAACGTCTTATGCTTATACAAAAATAGGATATATAGAAGATACAACACACCTCGAAGACGTGCTTGGGAAAGGGAATGTTGTAGTGAAGTTTGCATTGGAATAATATGAATGTTCCAAGATATAAATATACTTGGAGAAATAGGCAAGAATTATGGAGCTTTGTTCTATTACAAAAGTGTGACAAAATTCTATAATATCTTTTATAATACATGAATTTTACTCAAAGGATAACCATGATTCAATTTACAGTAAATGATAAAGCTTATTCGGTAGACGTAGCCGAAGATACTCCCATTTTATGGATTTTACGAGAACATCTGAATTTGACAGGAACGAAATTTGGCTGTGGTGCGGCGCAATGTGGCGCGTGTACAGTTTTATTGGGAAATGAGGCGATTCGCAGTTGTTCAACGCCTATTAGCGAAGCCAATGGCAAGCATATTACGACGATTGAAACAACAAAAGATAAAGAGGTTAAAGCCCTTCAATACGCGTGGGTAGCAGAAGATGTTGCTCAGTGTGGCTATTGCCAACCAGGGCAGATTATGAATGCAGCCTCACTTTTGAAAAAAAATCCGCATCCCAATGAAGCCCAAATCATCGATGCCATGCGTGGGAATATCTGTCGTTGTGGTACGTACAACCGTATTAAATCTGCTATTGCCATTGTTGCGAAAGGATAACCCATGGAACTTACTCGAAGAGATTTTTTAAAACACAGTTCATTTGTAGCTTCGGCATTTTTGGTTAGTTTTATCGTTCCTCAAAAGGCACGAGCGCAGATGGTAGACAACAGTGTGCCTGAACCCAATGCATTCATACAAATTACGAAAAAAAATGAAATCACTTTCTTTTTACCACAAGCAGAAATGGGACAAGGAGCATACACGGTTCTTGCCATGTGTATCGCCGATGAGTTGGATGCCAAATGGGAAGATGTTTTTTTTGAACCAGCACCTGTCAAAGAGCTTTTTAACATTCCTGGAATGCCCATGATGCTAACAGGTGGGTCAAATTCTGTTAAAACACGACACCTTCAAATGCGCCAAATTGGTGCATCTATTCGGGCAATGCTTAAGATTGCCGCTGCTAAGTATTGGAAGATTTCTGCTGATTTGATTCAGACAAAAAATGCCATCTTGACCAATACTAAAACAAAAGAATCTTTGCCGTATGGTTTCTTTACGGATGTCATAAAACTGATGAAGGCACCTGAAAAAGTAACGCTCAAAGAAAATTCGGAACTTACTTTAATTGGCAAGCCAACCAAGCGTCATCCTAAAGAGGCATGGGCAAAAGTGATGGGTCATACACAATTTGGTATTGATGTGCGACTACCACATATGAAATACGCTGCTTTAATTCAGCCACGTGTTTTTGGTGCAACATTGAAAAGTTTTGATGCCACAGTAGCCCTTAAAAAGCCTGGTATTTTAAAAGTCAAACAACTCGCCAATCATAAGATCGCGATTATTGCTGAAAAGTGGTGGCAAGCAAAAGAAGCGATCAATGATGTTGTTGTAGAGTGGAATGAAAGGGATTTTGCCAAAATAAGCTCGAAAGATTTAGCCAAAGAGTATGAAAGTTATTTGGATAAAGAGTGCCTACCTATGCGTAAAGATGGCAATGTTGAAGAAGCTTTTGCCAATGCTCATAAAGTGGTCAAAGCCACGTTTAAATTCCCCTTTCTTGCACATGCCGCGATGGAGCCTTTAAATTGTACTGTGCATCATCAAAAAGATAGCGCTTTTATGAGCATGGGTGGACAATTTCAAACGTTGTATCGCAACAAGTGTGCGGAAATCTACCAATTGCCACCTGAGAAGGTTCAATACTATAACAACTATTTAGGAAGTAGTTTTGGCAGACGTGGTACGCCATCGGCCGATTTTGTGATTGATTCGATTTATGCGGCTCAAAATGAAGCGTGGCCTGTGATGACACTTTGGAGCAGGGAAGATGACATTAAAATGGGTTCTTACCGTCCAATGTATCGCAATAGTGCTGAAATGGCGATTGATAAAGAGGGTAATATCTTAGGCTTTAAAGCCAAGGTTATTGGTCAATCCATGACAAAAGGGACTATTTTTGAATCTTTTATGTTCAAAGAGGGCATTGATGCAACCCACAAAGAGGGTTTAACGGATCATCAGTATAAAGTAGGAAGTCATGACATACAAGGGTTTTGTCCTGATTCCCCAATACCTCTTTTATGGTTACGCTCTGTAGGACATACACAAACGGGACCTTTGGTTGAGGGCATTATCGACCAAGCAGCGGTTGCGGCAAATATGGACCCAATTGATTTTCGTATTAAAAACTTACAAAATCCTCGGTTTGTAGAGCTTTTAAAAAGTGTTGCTAAGCAGTCAAACTGGTACAAACGCGAAAAAAATAGTGGATATGGCGTGGCTGTTGTTGAGTCTTTTGGCAGTATTGTTGCGTATGTGGCTAAAGTGAAAGTGGAAAATAGTGACTATAAAGTTGAAAAGATTTGGGCTGCGGTGGATTGTGGACTGGCTATTAACCCTTTAAATGTCGAAAATCAAATTATCAGTGCGGTAAATTTTAGTATTGGCATTACCAAATACAGTGAAATTACGATCAAAAACGGTGAGGCAGAGCAGAGTAATTTCTACGATTACACCGTATCGACGATAGCCGATACACCAGAAATTCATGTTGAGATTATCAACTCTGGTGAGAAAATTGGCGGCATGGGCGAACCAGGTGTTCCACCACTTTTCCCAGCTGTTGCCAATGCTCTTTTTGACGCAACGGGCAAACGCTATACTTCGTATCCGATTCGCTTAAGTTAGGAGAGAGGATGTTTGAGCATAAAACGTTTATACGTTTTGTTGATGAAAGCTTTGAAAAAGGGTTAGACATCGTCTGTTTGAGCATCGTTCAAACGGAGGGTTCGACCTATCAAAAACCAGGTTCCACCATGCTTGTCAATTCTGCCAAGGAGATAGTAGGGGTTTTAAGTGGAGGATGCATTGAAGAGGCACTCCTTCACTGCTGTGATGAAGTACTTCAAAAGGGTGTTGGCAAGCTTGTCACGCATGAGCTTAGACTCCCTGATGATTCACTGCAGAGTTGGGAAGAGGGTATAGGATGTAATGGTTTAATTCAAGTATGGTTAGAGCCGTTTTACTATTCGAAAAACTATAGTGTTTTAGGGGAAGCAGTGTCGTATGCGAAAGAGGGCAAACGGGTTATATTTCATCGTTCTTTAGAAGGGAAAGCGCCATTTATAGAAACAGAAACAGTACATCAACCGATGCTGTATGATGAAGTCCATCATACACTCATTCAGCCAATAGAACCATGTTTCAAAGTCTTAATACTCGGTGTTGGCAGTGCGGTACAAGCGGTGATTGATATGGCAAATATCTTAGGTTGGCAAACCTATGTGTGCGATACACGAGCAGATGCTTTAGATGTGATAGTCAATGCCGATGAAAAGAGACTTTTTGCAAGTGCTACCGAGTGTGAAATACTGCTTGGAGAGGAGCGTTTTGATGCATGTGTGATTATGAGCCATCTGTTTAAAGCAGATAGCGCCTATCTTAAAAGTGCTCTTCATTCTAAAGCTTCGTATATCGGCCTTTTAGGCTCAAAAACACGTAGTCATAAAATCGTAGAGTTTTTGGGTGAGAGCATTACGTTAGATGAGCGTTTTCATGCACCTATTGGTTTAGGCATTGGAGCAAAAACTCCTCAAGCAATTGCCCTTGCCATCTGTGCACAAATAGAATCTGAAAAAAACAAAAGAGTATAACCATGCATAATGATTTAGCGATTCTCATTCTATCCGCTGGAAGTTCTTCAAGACTAGGACACCCTAAACAGTTGGTAATGTACCACGATGAGACATTGCTAAGACGAAGTGTGCAGCAGGCATTAGAGCTTACTTCACACGTTTTTGTTGTGCTAGGGCATGCGTATGAGGCATGTGCGTCATGCCTTGAAGATTTAGCCGTAACATTGCTCTATCATCAAGAGTATGCCAAAGGGATCGGCTCTTCCATCGCTTTTGGTATCACACATACACTATCGTTTGACTACACACTCATTATGCTATGCGATCAGCCGTTAATTCCATTGGAGCACTATCGCTCTCTTATTCGTTATATAGGGCAAGAGTGCCTTGTGGCTTCATCGTACTTGCCTAAAGAGAGAGTGGCAGTTCCCGCGATTTTTCCTAAGCGTTATTATGAGCATCTTATGGCATTGTCAGGAGATAAAGGAGCACAAATGCTTCTTGCAGATGCCTCTTGCATACATGTGGCACTTAAGCAAGAGTTTACGGTTGACATCGATACCCAAGAGGATATAGAAAAATACCTTCAGTAAGTTTACTGCACTAATTTCATGTGCGCTTTGGGAGAGAGTCCAAACATACGTGAATATTCTCTGCTAAATTGGGAAGGACTTTCATAGCCAACCGAGAAAGCAACTTCTCCCACGTCTATATCTTGTGTTAAAATGATATGCCGTGCCTCTTGGAGCCTAAGTGTTTTTTGAAACTGCAAGGGGCTGAGTAGGGTGACTTTTTTGAAGTTGTGGTACAGTGAAGATTCACTCATCCCAAAGGATTTGGCAAGCTCTTTCATATTGATATTTTCAGAAAAATTACGTTTAATTTTAGAGATGATTTTGACAATTTGATGGGTGATACTGCCATCTTTGAGGTACTTTCGTAAGAAGTCGCCTCCCTCATCGGTCATGATAAGATACAAAATCTCTTTGATAATCATAGATGAGATAAATTTGAGATTGGAAGGCTCATCAAGTACGCGCACCAAACGTGTCAATGGGTCGATAAGCCTGTGTAAATCGCCATAACACAGCCCCGCTTCGGTGGATGGATTGAGGATAGGGGTAGGTGTTTTTATCTCTTTCATTACCTCGTAGATGTCTTCCATGGTAAAGGTGAGTTTGATAGCAATATAGGGCTTTTCTTTGGATGCCTCTTTAATGCGAACACGGGTTGTCACATGCACAGAGACTAAAAGGTATTTGCTTGGGTCATTGAGCGCATAAATGGTTTCACCCAGTATAACTTCTTTTCCACCTTGTAGGACAATGCACACAGATGGTTCATACGCAACAGCGGCAAATTCTGCAGGTGTGTCTATCACATGAAAATGAAGCGATGGCAGGGGTGTTTCTATCACACGGTTATCAATATGTTTTGATTGAATGAGGCTGATAAGTTCAGCCTTATACGTTTCAAATAAAGTCTCTGTCATGGTTATACACTACCTTTTTATTTAATGGTACAACAATGCTTAAGGATGTCGTACCAAAGATGCTGTCAGTCTTCGAACAATTGGCAATAAAATAAGCAGCGTTGGAAATGCTATAATCCATGATACACTCCATGAACTTATCCAGACATTTAAAAACTGAGATGTTATTCCTGCAATTTTAACGGTGCTGATAAATGAAACAAGCATGGTCATCAAAATAGAAAGTAAAAAAGGCATAATGATGCCGCCATATTTGGCTGGGAACTTTGGTATGCCAAAAATAATGGTTGATGAGGTTTTGGATGAATTCACGAAATATCCTTAAATTTTAGTGTTGATAGACAACGGTTTTTAACTCTGCCACTGCAGGTTTGATACGTTCAACCACTTCCACATGAATAGGGTCATACTCAAACACGTGCACATCTTCCATCGTGTCAAAGTCAAAAAGAGCGGCTAGATCAAACGCACGCTCTCCTAAAAGTAGATTGCCTCCCACTTCCATGTGTTTGATAACAGGCATTTTCCCCTCTAAACTCATAATATGTTGTTTGATGAGCGTCACGTTTTGTTCTGAATTATCAACTAGTTTAAATACAACGATAAAACGTATCATGCATGGTTCCATTGTGCAGTTGTGATGATGCTCTGATACTCTTTAGCTTTTTGTGCAAGTTCGGTGTCAGTGATAGAGAGCGCACCATAAACAGTAAAAATCGGTGTGAAAACCATTTGTGTCATGAGCGCCATAGTTTGGAGTGGTTTTAAAAGCTCATTGATCGTTGCTTGCATCATGCCACTTGGTTGGTACGCTTCTTCTGCCGCTCCAATCGTCACACCCACTTTAAACTCTTTTCCTTTGAGTTTATCGCCCGTGCTACCAAATGCAAAGCCGTATTCTAGGACTTTATCTTGCCACTCTTTCAAAAGGCTTGGTGTGCTGTACCAATACAAAGGAAACTGAAAGATAATGCGGTCATGGGCAAGAAGAAGTGCTTGTTCTTTGGCGACATCAATCGCATCAGCATTTTTATAGGTGGCATAAATATCATGAACGGTGACATTTGGCTCGTCTTTGACTGTTTCGATAAGGGCTTTATTGAGTCTGGATTGTGCCATGTTAGGATGGGCTAAGATAATAAGTGTTTTTTGCATTGTATAACTCCGTAACGTGTGAAATAAGATAGCAAAATTATAAGATGTCTCTTTCAAAACCTACTAGAATGATTATCCTCATTTTTTGCCTATTTCTGCAAATATTGCATAAGAATATATATGACCTTTACAATTAGTATTTGCCAATAACGAACTTTTATACATCATAAAAAATCAAAAAAGTCTCTTTGTATGTCAAAAAGACTCTTTGAAAAACCTTTGCTTTATTATAATTTTCGTGATAATTCAAATAAGGATAAGAAATGAAATTTAAACTTTTTTCTGTTTGTTTTCTATTTGTTTGGTGTTTAGGTGTTAATTTTATCTTTAACGGAAAAACATCTAGATATGTTAATATCGTTGAGCTTCACGCTCAAGAGATACTTACTGCACATGCACAAGGCATGCTTGTTGTGAGTGCATAGAATCTTTTAATAATGTTGGGTGGCTTTTAGTACTGCCACCCACATGAAAATTACAAGGCTTGTTTGAGAATTTCAGTGATAGTCTCTTTCGTATAGACTTCACCCATTCCAAAATAGATGGCATTATTAGTGGCATTGTCTATAATTGCAGGTAATGTTTTTTCTTCGATATTGAAGTGTGAAAACTTTGTTGGTGTTCCAATTTTATCAAACCACGTTGTAAGCGCTTCGATACCTTCTACTGCACTATCAAGTCCAAAAATAGCTTTAGCAAAGCGTTTAAATTGCGCTTCGTTGTTTTTGTAGTACCACTTCATCCACGCAGGCATAACAATAGAGAGTCCAGCTCCATGAGGAACGTTGCAAATGGCTGAAAGTGCGTGTTCTATCATATGATTTGGATAACTCACTCCCGCTGTTCCTACATAGGTAAAACCATTCAGCGCGCACGTTGCCGCCCATGCAAACTCAGCTCTTGCAGTGTAGTCGTTTGGATTTGCGATAAGTTTTTCAGTCGTTTCCATAACCGTAGTGATGATAGCTTCAATCTGTTTACTCATCAGTGTTGGATGTGTTGTTGCCGTAAAATAGCCCTCAATACAGTGAGCAATGACATCTGAAGCCGAATAGACCAAATACTCTTTGGTGACAGAGCTTTGAAGCTTTGGATTGATGATGGAAACTTTAGGGTACAACGCTTGCGCTTGAATAAAATACTTTTGATGGGTTTTATCGTTTGTGATGACAGCGCCAGTGTTCATCTCACTGCCTGTTGCTGCCAAAGTAATGATGTCAAAGATAGGCAATGCTTTTGTGATAAAGCTTTTTCCCAAAAAGAAGTCCCATACATCACCATCGTATAAAGCACCCGCTGCTATAGCTTTAGAGCTGTCCAAAACAGAGCCTCCGCCAACCGATAAAATGGCATCAACTTTGTGAGCTTTTGCAGCATCCACTCCTTCATAGACTTTTGAAAGTAGAGGGTTGCTTACAATGCCTCCTAGTTCAACATACTCAATAGTGTGTGCTTTTAAACTATCAACAACGGTATCAAATAAACCATCTTTTTTAATGCGTTCACTTCCATAAGTGAGCAGTACTTTTTTAATGCCGTTATGGTGTAAATGTTGTCCTATCTCTTTTTCTTTACCGTCACCAAATTCGATTTGAGTTGGATTGCAAAATGAAAAATTTTTCATTGTTTCTCCTTAATATAATGTTGGAAGAATTATAGAATGAAGTCAATCAAAACAGTTAGATAAATTATCTATAAAAATTGCCTAATTCTACAAAAACAAAAAGTTACTCAAACTCACTCATGTAGGTTCTATAGAGTAAGGGAACCCAGCTTTTTTGAAGCTTTGGATTGTATCTACTCTCTACCGCGGCTGATTTAAAAAAGGTTTTCCATAACGCTTTAAACTTCTCCTCTTCGTCTGAATAGATTGGTGCATCAAAAGAGGCGATAGAGCGAATTTCACGCATCTCGTCGTTTTTGATAAAGGCTAATGAGCGCTTAATATCGTGAATGATAAACGGGATGTTTCCCAAGCGTTTAGCAAAATGATCCCCTAAAAAAGGCATGATGTTAAATTTTGTTTCGATTTTGGCATACAGCGTGCCATCATCTAGCTCTTCAAAGCGTGTAAAACCGTACATCTTATGCACCAAACTTAAAAGCTCTTTTTCGAGATTTTGGATGTAAAAAAGGTTAGCGTTGGTGATGTTGCGAAGTTCTTTAGGGTTTTTAAACCCGATGCGAATGTACTCCAAAAGCGCCATCTCATGCTCTCTTGTGTCGCATAAAAAGATGTTGCAGAGGGTACGTTGTTGCTCTTTGGTGAAGTGTTTAGTGATGGCTTCAAGCACTTTGCGTGCGTTTGCCTCATCGGTAAAAACTTCGTGAAAGCGCTCAAAAAGAAGCGTTTGAGGCATCTCTTTGACAATGGCATCTACGCTTAGTTTTTCATAGTACACTTCATACACCAAGCTCAAAAACCCTTCAAAACTGCCATCGTAGAGCAAGATCATTACAGTTCTCCCGTGTAGATGGAAGTGTCGAACAGTGTGGGTTGAATGACGTTTGAGCCTTGATGAATGAGCGCTAGTTTTATCTTCTCTTCATACAGGCTCATGCTTCTATGAAAATCTTTACCCGCGATGATGAAATAACGGGCTTTTTTGAGGGAAATTTTAAGTTTTACAAGGTCTTCAAAGCAGAGTTGTTTAAAGCGCCTTGCTTGCAAAATTTTCAAAGCTCCTCTGATGCCAATACCTGGGATGCGCACAAGTATCTCTTGTGGCGCCTTGTTGACATCAATAGGAAAGTGATGAAGGTTTGAAAGTGCCCAAAAGGTTTTTGGGTCAAACTGGATGTCAAGGTTTTGGTTTTCACTTAGTATCTCATCGTACGAAAAGCCATAAAAGCGCAGCAACCAATCAGCCTGATACAGCCTGTGCTCACGAAGGAGCGGTGGCTTCGAAAGCTCAGGTACGGGTAGATGCTTGTGATTGTTTACCGCGATATATGCGGAGTAATAGACTCGCTTTAGGAGCGCTTTTTGATAGAGTGATGAAGAGAGCTTCAATATCTCAAAGTCACTCTCACCCGTTGCGCCGATGATCATCTGTGTACTCATAGAGATGGGCTTAGCACTTCGTTGCATCGTGATGTCACGCGCATGTTTGAGCGGAGAGAGAAGTTTCTCTTTGGTTTTATCGGGAGCAAGAAGGGCAAGGCTTTTTGAGCTTGGAAGCTCTATGTTAGAGCTCACACGGTGCGCCAAAAGGGTGGCTTCTTCGATAAGCTCTTTAGACGCACCAGGTATGAGCTTGACATGAATGTAGCCGTTAAAGCGGTACTCATGGCGTAAAATACGCAAGGTTTGAAGGAGCAGGCTCATCGTATGGTCTTCATTTTTGATGATGCCAGAACTTAGAAAAAGCCCTTCGATGTAATTTCGCTTGTAAAAGTTGATGGTTAAATCTGCTAATTCACGAGGGCTAAACGCCGCGCGTGGGATGTCGTTGCTCACACGGTTGATGCAGTAGGCGCAGTCGTAGATGCAGACATTGGTAAGTAAGACTTTGAGAAGCGATACACAGCGCCCATCGCTGGTAAAACTATGACAAATGCCACTGTTATGGGCGCATCCTAGTTCACCCGTTTTGTAGTTGTTCTCACTGCCGCTCGAGGAGCATGAGACATCGTACTTGGCACTGCCTGCTAAGATGGAAAGTTTGTCTTGCATGGTTGTTTTCATACAGCAATGGTACGATTTTTTTAAACGGAGGAATCAAAATATTTCAAAATGAAATATGAAAAAGAAAAAGAGGAGAGAGCCTAAATATTAGGCTCTGGACGTGTCTTACTTGATAAACTCAACGACTTCGTTAAATGGCACTCTAAGCTGAGTAGATTGTGGGTTGATGCGGTAACCAAAAGGAAGTACCATCGCTAGTTGGTATTTGCTCGTATCGAGTCCTAAAATGGCTTCGACTTTTTCTTTCTCAAAGCCTTCAATCGGGCATGAGTCGATGCCGATATACGCTGCTGCGGTCATCATGTTACCCGCTGCGATGTAGGTTTGTTTGGCAGTCCAAGCAAGAATGTTTTGATCTGAGCTAAGAGTCTCTTTGAGGTGACCTGCGTAAAGTCCCAAATAAAAATCTTTTTTCTCTTGAGGCATTTCACGTCTTCCAAAACGAAGTGCAGGTATGCCGCTCTCTACTTTCACCGCGTCAATCGCTGCTAAAACGATAACAAGGTGTGAACATGTGGTGATTTGTGGCTGATCCCAGCAGACAGGGCGAAGTTTTGCTTTAAGTTCTTCATTGGTAATGACTAAAAATTTCCATGGCTCCATACCAAATGAAGAGGGTGACTTGTGACCTGCTTCTAGGATAAAGTTGATTTGTTCATCGCTGATCTTTTTTGTCTCGTCAAACAGTTTACACGCGTGTCTAAAGTCCATTGCTTTTGAAAAGTCATTTTGCATTGTATATGCTCCTTTAATTTTTTAAAATAGTAACGTTTAAAAACTTTATTTTCCCTTACGATACTTTAGGTAAGTAATGGATTAAGAAAAGCTACTTAAAAAACGTTTTCGTGCGCTCTCATGCCCTAAAATTGG
Organism: Pseudomonadota bacterium; assembly: GCA_017860615.1. Taxonomy (GTDB): domain Bacteria; phylum Campylobacterota; class Campylobacteria; order Campylobacterales; family Sulfurospirillaceae; genus Sulfurospirillum. The sequence continues at coordinate 215,456 of JAGDMU010000001.1, forward strand.
CTTTGGATAGCCTTTGATGTCCTGAGTCATCAAGTACGCTTCTTTATGCAGTAAAGGTGAAGGCACATCTTGAAGCTGTGGTAAAAAGCGTTTGATGTAGCGTGCTTCTTTATCAAATTTCAACGATTGGGAGTAGGGATTGAAAATCCTAAAGTAAGGCTGTGGGTCTATACCCGTACCTGCACACCATTGCCATGAAAGTATGTTCGCACTTGCATCATAATCCAAAAGATATTTTGCAAAAAATACCTCACCTTGTTGCCACGGCAACATCAAGTGCTTGGTAAAAAATGAGCCTACGACCATACGCGCTCTATTGTGCATCACACCCGTTGTGAGAAGCTCCATCACAGCGGCATCTACAAGCGGGTAGCCTGTTTGTGCATTGATGAAGCGCTCATAGGCTTCTGTGTCGTTTGACGTTGGCGGGTTGTATTTGTAATTCTCCCACGCAAGTTTAGGGAAGTGGTAGAGCAAATAGGCATAAAACTCTCTAAATATAAGCTGTCTAAAAAAGGGCTCTGTGTCGTGTCCTTGTGCTTTTAGATGGACTAAAAAACGTACCACTTCGCGAATAGAGATAGTGCCAAAACGCAAGTGAACACTCAGATGTGACGTGGCATCCATGTCTAAAAAATCTCTGTGCTCGGAATACTTATCTATCTTTGGTGCAAAGCGTTCAAGTGTTTTTTCAGCGCTTAAAAGTTCAACATGTGTACGCTTGAAACCAAGTGTTTCTATCGTAATAAGTGGTAAGGTGGTTTTTACACCCTCATGTATGCTGTAAAGTACGCTATAGTCGAAGTTCGATAGACTTTGCTCAGCTCTTTTGTATTCCAATACATAAAATTTTGTGTAAAGCTCTTTACAAGCCCTATAATAGGGTGTAAACACAAGATAAGGTGAGCCGTCTTTTTTGAGTACTTCGTTAGGCTCGAAAAGGTAGCAGTCATTGAGTGGATGAAAACTGAGTAACTCCGCTATCTCTTCATCACGCTTTCTTGCATAGCTATCATAGTCAACGCTCGCATATACCTCACCAAAGCCCAAGGTTTTAAAGTAGGTAAAGACTTCAAGAGGAGTGCCATAAAAGAGGGCAAGATCAAGCCCTAGCGCTTGCAGAGCAGCTTTAAGCTTAAGTACCTGCTCAAAGATAAGCGAGACTCTTTTATCCTCTTTTTCAAGCGCGTTCAAAATGTTCGTATCGAAAATAAAAATGGGCAGAACTTCGCCCTCTGTGGCTAAAAGCATAGAGTCGTGAACACGCAAATCGCGTCTAAACCACAACACTTTTTTCATGCTTATTTGCCTTCTTGGATGGTTGAACGAAGCGCTAAGTCTTTAGGGTAAGGGTTTAAAAACTTCTGTCCTAAAAGGTAATGTATATCATACTTTTTAGCTAAAAATTCGATGGTATTCATAACAGCTATAAGTGGAACTATCTCATCTCTAAACTCTTCGATTTGCATATGCAATGCCTGTTTTTCAACACTTGTGAGCTCTTTTTTAAAGAATCCTACCATATGTTGAAGGACATTGACCGTTTTTGCGATGGTGCTTTTATGCGCGATAGTCTTTTTAAAAAGTGTGAGGTACTCTTGCGTGAGTTCGCTAAGGTTTTTTTTCTCATGGTTTGCGACGATCTTCCCTAAAAGACGGTAATTGCCTTCGTGCTTGCTTTGCAGTAAAAATTTATAGGCGGTATGAAAGCTCACGAGTTCATTCATGGTTCTAATGTGCTTTTGAAGATTCAAGGCATCATGGTAAGCAAAGAGTTGCATGACAAAGTTTTCCCGAAGCCACGGGTCTAAAAGCCGCGCCTCTTCTTCGATGGGAAAGTCCGCAAAATGCTCTTTGCAAAGTGTCGCAAAAAGCCCATCTTTTTTACCTTCGCTCATCTCTTTAAGGTAATACTTCGTACTGCCAAGCCCACAACTGGGTGACTTTGACTTTAAGATGATGCCACAGAGCTCTTCTTTTTTTATTTTTTCTAGCTCATGTTCCATCGCTCTGTTCATCGCTTCAGTAACATCTGCTTTAGAAAAAACGGTGATGACCTTTTTGTGCTTATTTTCTAGCACAATGCGTATCGTCTCACGAGGTGTACCAAATGCCAAATGCTCAGGACAAAAAGGAATAAATGAGGCATACTTGCCAAGCTTATCGGTGATAAATCGATCTCTTTGACCTGTTTTATCATAACGGATTTGTTCACCAAGTAAGCAGGCTGAAACGGCTATTTTGAGCATGGAACTCCTTTGAAAAAAGCTATGACTATTATAGCCACTCCTTTTGATAAAAGGCTTAGTGGGAATGTGTTAGACTAATGAAAATATGTTTGAGATATGCTTGAGAAAATTTTCGAAAGAAATGGAAAAAATTAGAATGACAAATATAAAACTCATAATAATAGGACATGCTGACAGAGTTGTAAATTTTGATTTAATCAAAAAATTCAAATCGAAGTTTTTTAAATTTTCAGATATTGAGCGTATTAATAATTTGCCAAATCCACAAAAAGACGATGGATATTTAGATATTGTATATACGAAAGAAGAGATTCAATCAATAATGAAAGAGATAGAATTTGAAGGTATATGCTTAGCAATAATGAATTATGGGTTTGATGATAACTTTTATATGCACAGAGTAGGAGCTAATAAAGTTTGTATTTCAATTTTTGGATTAGAAAATATTTTAAGTGAAAAAACAATATCAATTGAAAATTTTATAATCAAAAACACGTATGAAGTTTTTATTTTTTACACAATATTGAAGAACTTAACAAAGCATAATGAAGTTTATACATTCGTTCATAATGATACACGAGGTTGTCTATTTGATATGAATGGAGATAAACGAGATATAGTTTATAATACAGAAAAACCTATTATTTGTGATGAATGCAAAGGAAAAATAAGCAAGAAAGCAATACCTAAAAATTTTTTAGAGGATATTCAAAAAGAACTTTCAAAAATAGATAAACCTTTTATTAAAAAAATTGAAAATTTCATTGCTAAATATCCTTTATTTTCTGTTCTAACAACTTTTATTTTTTCTACGATAATTAATCTATTTTCAAATTGGATTTGGGACTTTATAATTAAAAAATAAGATTACAAAGGAAATCAGAGAGTATTAAAAAGCATGTAAGGCTTTTACACCTAACATGCTTTAATTTACTTCGGTCGTTTATCGACCACTCTCACTGCTTTTCCCTCACTTCTTTGAAGCGATTTTGGAGCAACAAGTTTGACTTCGACGTTGATGTAGAGGTTATTTAAAAGAGCGTGTTCAAGGTTTTTCTTCAAACTTCCAAGGTAGCTCACATCATCGCTGATGAGATGCTCATCGAGTTCGATGTCAATTTCCAGTTTATCGAGGTAGCCTTTTTTATCGGCGATGATTTGGTAGTTGAGGGTGATGCCTTCTTGTTTGGAAAGCACGTGTTCTATTTGCGATGGAAAGACGTTGACACCATTGATAAGGAGCATATCGTCGCTTCTTCCTACGATGCTTTCGATTCTACCGATGGTTCTGCCACAACGGCATGGAATGCGTGTCAGAGAGGTGATGTCACCCGTTCGGTAGCGAATGATCGGCAAGCCTTGTTTGGTAAGGGTTGTGATGACCAGCTCGCCACGTGTGCCCTCAGGTAGGACTTCGCCCGTTTCAGGGTTGATGATTTCAGGGTAAAAATGGTCTTCGTGTATGTGTAGGAGATTTGAGTGTTTGCAGTTACACGCCACACCTGGTCCTATGATCTCAGAGAGTCCATAAATCTCGTGGTAGTCTATGCCCCAGATATGGGCTATCTCGTTTTTAAGTCCCTCGCTGGTTGGCTCCGCTCCAAAAAATCCCACACGTAGTTTAAAATCTTTTGCGATGTCATAGCCCTCAGCCTTTGCCACTTCTGCCATGTGAAGCGCAAACGAAGGTGTTGCGGTAAGCACCGTTGCACCAAAGTCTTTTAACAGCAAGAGTTGACGAGAGGTAAAGCCTGTGGAGCTTGGAATGACAGCGATTTTCATGCGTTCTGCTGCATTATGAAAGCCAAGACCGCCTGTGAAAAGCCCATAACCATGAGAGTTTTGCATGATGTCTTGACAGGTCACACCACCCATGGTAAAGGCACGTCCCATCACTTCTGCCCAGATGTCCATGTCGTGCTCGGTGTAGCCTACAACGGTTGGTTTTCCTGTTGTTCCACTAGAACTGTGGATGCGCACGATTTGGTCCATATCGACCGAGAACATCCCAAAAGGGTAGTTGTCGCGTAGGTCTTTTTTCTTGGTAAAGGGAAGTTTGGCAAGGTCTTCTAAACTTTTGACATCTTGCGGTAAAACACCGTGCTCATCAAACTTTTTTTTGTAAAAAGGGACGAGATGATAGACCCTAAGAAGCGTCTCTTTGAGATGTTTGAGTTGCCACGCTTGAAGCTCATCACGGCACAAGCTTTCATTTTTGCTAAAAGTCATCTTTTACTCGTAAAAATGTTTGGCTTGAACGATCTCAATGTTCTTGGCTTGCAATGCAGCAATAGCATCGTTGAAGCGATCTTTGTCAACACTGAAGATAAAAATACCTGTACTTGCCTCGTAGAAACTGTATGTGTAAAGAATGTTAATACCAGCCTCAGAGAGCGCACTCACAGCCTTGTCGAAGCTTCCTACAACGTCTTCGATCTTCACACCAAAAACATCGGTAAAGCGCACGCTAAAGCCTTCATCTTCAAGCACGGTTTTGGCTTTTTCAGGATTGTCCACGATGGTGCGAACCAAACCAAAGTCGGTTGAATCCGCGAGTAAAATCGACTTGATAGAGATGCCATTTTTGGAGAGAATGTGCGTCAGCACGGAAAGCTCACCTGCCTTATTTTCTAAAAAAATCGTTAGTTGTTTGATGTTGCATTTCATTAAAGACTCCTTTTGTCGATGACGCGGACGGCTTTGCCGACACTGCGCTCTATGGTTCGTGGCTCAACGAGTTTTATATCTGCGTTAATGTAGAGGTTGTTGAGCAGTTCGTGTTGGATTTTTTTCTTCAAGGCTTCGAGTTGCCCGATGCTATCTAATGGCATATCTTCGGTCACTTCTACCATGATCTCGAGTTTATCGAGGTAGCCTTTTTTATCGGCGATGATTTGGTAGTTAAGCGTGATGCCTTGGATGTTGGAGAGCACGTGTTCTACTTGTGATGGGAAGACATTGACGCCATTAACGATGAGCATGTCATCGACACGTCCCATAACGCTTTTCATACGTACGTGTGTGCGTCCGCAACGGCAGGGTGTTCTATCTAAAGCGGTGATGTCACCTGTTCGGTAGCGGATGATAGGAAACGCCTGCTTGGTAAGGCTGGTGATAACGAGCTCACCTTTTTCGCCATATGGCAGAACTTCAAGCGTTTTTGGGTCGATGATCTCAGGGTAAAAGTGGTCTTCAAAGATATGGAGGTCTTTGCTCTCAAAACAATTGCTCGACACACCAGGGCCTATGATCTCAGAAAGCCCGTAAATCTCACAGTAGTGAATGCCCCAAACACGGGCTACTTCTTCTTTAAGTCCTAGACTGGTTGGCTCAGCGCCAAAGATACCGCATTTGAGTTTGAAATCGTTTTGGATGTCATAGCCCTCAGAGATAGCCGCTTCTGCCATATGGAGTGCAAAAGAGGGTGTCGAAGTAAGGACGGTTGCTTCAAAGTCTTTCATCAGCATGAGTTGGCGTGACGTAAAACCACCAGAACTAGGTACAACGGTAGCGCCCACAGTTTCCGCACCATAGTGAAGTCCTAGACCGCCTGTAAAAAGACCGTAGCCATAAGCGTTATGCGCGGTATCTTCACTGGTGACACCTGCCATCGTAAAGACACGCGCCATGACTTCATTCCATGTATCAAGGTCTGCTTTAGTGTAGCCAACAACGGTTGGTTTTCCCGTAGTTCCGCTACTGCTATGCACACGCACAACCGCATCTTTTTTGACGGCAAACAACCCAAAGGGGTAGTTGTCACGTAAGTCTTGTTTTTTGGTAAATGGCAATTTTGCAATGTCATCGATGGATGTAATATCCGCAGGTGTGATGCCAAGTTCTGCAAATTTCTTTTGGTAAAATGGTACATTGGCATAGACGCGTGCAACGGTGTCTTGAAGCCTTTGTGTTTGAAGTTCGCTGAGTTTATGACGAGGGAGTGTCTCTTCTTTTGACCAGATCATTTCACACCCTTTGCATCGTTAATGCCTTGATGAAGTACGGCAATGTTTTGCTCGGCTACTTTAGCATTCATCAGGGTAATCGCCTCTTCAATCTCTTTTTCAGAAAATGGAAAATGAGGATCAAGCGCGAGAGTAGCTCCTAGCATATAGACGTTTAGCGCATCTATAGGAAACTCTTTGGCTTTCGCTTTTTTGAAAGCATCGATGGTATGTGTTTCAAAGTCAACTTTTGGGAATTTTTTAGTTGCGTTAACAACAATCGTTCCTCTCTCTTTGTTCAGGTATTGAATGTTACGAAGCGCTTCATTGCCCTCTAATGCGATGAGAAGATCTGCTTGTCCCTCATCGATGGCAGGAGCGTAAAAATCGCCAATTTTGACATAACAAGAAACGGAGCCACCACGTTGACTCATACCATGATTTTCTGTGCCTAAACATTTTTGGTTTTTAATAGCAGAAGCGATACTTAAAACTTTAACCAAGAAAACAGCACCTTGACCACCGATACCTGCGATAACAATTTGATATTTCATGGTTATTTCTCCTCTATTTTTACAAATGCATCGGTTGGACAGACAACATCAAGACACGCGCTACAGCCTGCACATAAGAAGAGGTCGATTTCCATTTTGCCTGCTTCGTTGTAGTGCATTGGTGGGCATTTGTAGTTGGTGATACACGAATCACACGCGACACATTTTTCTTCGTCAACTTCCACGCTCACTTTGCCTAGACGTCCTTTTGCGTTTTCTTTATCGAGCACACAAAATTCTCTCACGACCGCAACAACTGGCGTTGTAGCCGTTTTATAGGCTTCTTGAAGCGATTTCATAAAGTCAACGATTTTGTTTAGGTCTGGCTCGTAGATGTACTCATGACACGTTAGTCCACATCCTTCAACGATGCGCTTGATGTCGATTTGATGAGGATTTGTACGCTCAGGCGTGGTTTGACGTCCTGTCATCGCCGTGGTGGAGTTATCTAAAATAACCAAGATAAATTTGTGATTTTGGTAGGCTGCATTGATGAGTGGTGCAACACCAGAGTGCATAAATGTACTATCACCAATGGTTGCTACAACGGTTTTATCTGGGTCTGAAATACTAAAGCCACTTGCCATTGAAACACTCGCACCCATACATAAAATGGTATCTATCGCCGCTTGATTGAGGCCAAGCGTGTAACAGCCGATGTCAGAAGTGTAGATAGACTTTTTCTTTTTAAACACTTTGGTAATGGCATAGTGAACGTCACGGTGTGGACAGCCTGGGCACATGTTTGGTGGACGTTTTGGAAGTTCTTCGGTGTATTTTTCACTTTTATAAGCATGACTTGGTGCAATGACTCCTGCATTAGCCAAAGCAGAGAGGACTTTGTCTTTAGAAAATTCATCAATTTGATGTACATGTTTGGTGAGTTTTCCATACAGTTTTGGAGAGCTTAACTGCTCTTCTATACAAGGATAACTCTCTTCAAAAACGATGACTTTATCGTATTTGACAAATAACGCTTCAAGTTCTTCTTTTGGAAGAGGGTATGGCATATCGAGTTTTAAAATATCAGCTTTAATGCCTAGTTCTTCTACAGCTTCTCGTACATACCCATCACCCGTTCCACTGGTGAGACAGAGCATATTTTCACCTTTAAATGCGTGGGTTTTCGGCTTGATGAGATGATCCCAGTTCCACATTTTAATCGCTTCTAAACGCTCGATTTGCTCTAAGCCTTGTCTAAATCTACCCGCAGGTGGCACAGCGCCCCAACGAGGGATGTTGCGTTCAAAATCACCTTTATTGGCGGTTACTTTTATCTCATCATCCACATCGCAAATCTCTCTTGCATGACTGACACGCATCACAGGACGCAGCATCACGATAGATTCAAATTCGTGTGAGAGCTCAACACCCAATTTCACCATATCGTAGGCTTCTTGAGGTGTGCTAGGGTCTAACACAGGAATACGTGCAAATTTTGCGAAACTTCGGCTATCTTGTTCGGTTTGTGAAGAGTAAAAACCAGGGTCATCACAGGAGATAAGGAGCATTGCGCCTTTAAGACCAATGTATGAGGCACTCATTAAAGCATCGCTCGCGACATTAAGCCCCACTTGTTTCATCGTAGCACAGGTACGTTTGCCCGAAATGGCTCCAGCATAGGCTACTTCAAAACCGACTTTTTCATTGGTAGCCCATTGTGCATAGGCTTCAAGTTTGTTTTTATCTCGAAATTTTTGGAAATTTCCCAAAATTTCACTTGAAGGCGTTCCTGGGTAGCCTGAAACCATATCAACCCCTGCGTGAATCAAACCAAGGGCGATGGCATCATTTCCCATCAAAATCTGTTTCATATCGTTGTGCTCCGTTGCTGATAGATAGTAATGGTTTAAAGGGTATTGAAACTTACTTTATAAAATACTTATCTAAGCATTAGTGTCAAAAGTGTTACGCTTAAAGTGAGCATTTTTGAAACTTATAGTTTTTTTACAAACGTTTTAAGATAAAACTAAAGTTTCGTTAAAGCTTTTTATATTACTTTTAAGGAACTTTTAAAAGGAAGGGATTGTATGGGAACATTTGATTTGGGCGTAGGAACAGCATTTTGGTTGATGAATGCAAGTGCTCTATTGTGTGTTATTTACGGTGTTGTCAACTGGAATAAAGACAAAGAAGAGAAGGTATTAAGTACGAAATCTTGGGATAGAGATGAAGCTAGAATCAATAAGGATCTATGATGAATATACTTGAAAATATCATCATCATTATTTACTTAGCTGTATTGGGTTATCTCGGGTTTGTGGGATACAAACAGACAAAGAGCTCAGCGGATTATCTTATAGCAGGAGGCGATACGCATCCTTTTGTCATGGCACTGAGTTATGGTGCTACGTTTATCTCCACTGCTGCGATTGTTGGTTTTGGTGGTGTCGCGGCATGGCTTGGAAATTCACTGCTTTGGCTTACCTTTTGTAACATCTTCATCGGTGTCTTTGTCGCTTTTGTCTTTTTGGGTAATCCTACCCGTAAAATGGGCATTCGTCTCAATGCACACACCTTTCCTGAACTTTTGGGACGACGTTTTAACTCTAAGTTTATTCAGATGTTTGGCGGTGTTTTGATTACCATCTTTATGCCTTTGTATACTTCGGCTGTTTTAATTGGTGGAACAGAGTTCTTGGTGGCTTACTTTAAAGTGGACTATCATCTAGCTCTTTTAGTCATGTCCGTTATCGTGACAGGGTATGTCTTAGCAGGCGGTCTTAAAGGTGTTATGCTGACCGATGCACTGCAAGGTGTCATTATGTTTGTGGCGATGATGATTCTTTTAGTGATGGTATTTGACGCTGTGGGTGGTGTTGATGTAGGTTTTACAAAATTAGAACATGTTTGGAATGAAACGGTAGCATCGCTTGGTAGTGTTAATATGAAAGATCTCAAAGCGGGAAGTCCTGATTTTATGATGAAACTCTCTATGAATTGGGGTTTTCAAGGGTGGAATAAGATGCCAGTTTTCCTCTCTGAGGGATGGCTTTTTGTGATCACAACGATTACTATGGGCGTTGGCATCGGTGTTTTGGCGCAACCTCAGTTGGTCGTTCGTTTTATGACCGTAAAAAGTAAAAATGAGCTCAATCGTGCCGTTTTAATTGGGGGTGTTTTTATCATTGCGATGACGGGCATCATCTTTATTGTAGGAGCACTGACTAACGTTTGGTATTATGAGTTTAATGAAGGTAAAAATGCACTTCAAAGTGCCGGTGGTGTGGGTAAAGTCATTCCCCATTTCATTAATGCGGCAATGCCCAAATGGTTTGCATTCATCTTCTTATTTGCTTTAATTTCGGCCGCTATGAGTACACTCTCAAGCCAATTTCATGCGATGGGAACGGCCATAGGTCGCGATGTTTTTGAGCAGATTGCAGGAAAACACAACCCCAATTCACTGTTAATTACCCGCGTTGGTATTATTGTGATGATTGTTATATCAGTATCGTTGGCTTATGTTTTTGATAAACAACCCGCGATTATTGCACGAAGTACAGCGATCTTTTTTGCACTCTGTGCCAGCATCTTTTTACCAACCTATTTTGGTGGACTTTTTTGGAAGCGTATGACTAAAAAAGGTGCGATTGCCTCAATGGCAGTTGGTACTGTGGTAACAACATTTTGGTTGTTATTTGTCCACTTTCAAGAAGCAAAAGAGCTTGGAATTTGTAAAATGCTTTTTGGTGTTAATACTCTTTTAAGTGGCAAAATTACATTTGTTGATGCGATGATAGTTGCTTTACCACTCTCTGCTTTAACCGCAGTGGTTGTGTCTTTCATGACAAAACCAGAGAGTCCCGCTTTGATTAAAAAGTGTTTTGAGGATTAGAAGGCCAGTAGAAGAGGGTAATGAATAATTACCCTCTATACTCTTTTTTATGCGTTGTAACAATGTTTGCAGAAGTTATAAATGCTCTTGTTTTTTTAAGTTTTTCCATAGCATCTTGTGTTTTATGTTTCTCTTTTTCCATAACATTCAAAGCTTCTTTTATCAATGCTCTTGCACATTTTGCTTCATTAATATCTTTAAATTCAGGCATTTCATAGATTAGTTTACCAATTTTAGCGTGATGCTCTTCTACGATAGCAATCGTAAAATTCTCAATCCACGACATAGTCTGTCTCATCTTTCCATGCTTGCAAAAGCTCTCTAGCTACACTGATGACTTCATCAAGTTTTGCGGTGTCATTGTTTTTATTCGCTTCTGTAAGCAATCGCAATTGGTGTGTGTATAAACCACGTAAATAATAGGCAATTTGCCCGCCATCATAATTAAGCGAATGAATAAGTTCCGCAAAAATCGCAGAAGTGCGATTGATCCAATAGGTTCTTTTTTCAATATTCTTATCTTCAATGGCTTTCTTCGCTTGTGATGCGAAACGTAAAACACCTTCGTATAGCATCTTAATCAACTTTTCAGAAGATTCTATAGAGACATTGTTTTGTGAGTAAGTTGAATATGCTAAATTAGTATACATCGTGGGTTCCTTTTATAAATTAACTATCGCTACTTGATTCTGCGGCAATTAAATATGATAATGACTGAAATTGCGTGGTAAGCGTGCTAATGATACTGTCATAAGCTGCAAAACGTTTCGCCATAATTTCATACTTACTATCCAGCTTTGTTACAGTATTTTCTCTTTGTGTTGTTAACGAATCTTTTTCCTCAGAGAGATAATCTGAATAGAGTGATAAAAGACCTGTATCTTCAGTGACATACTCTTTTAAAAGAGCATTAAACTCTGTAAAGATACCTTTGTTTTCAATGCTATGACCATACGTCGTAGAAGCTTTTAGTCCTAGAGAGGTAAGAACGCTGCTACTGCCTTCTATGATAATATCTTCACCCGTTGCACTTTTTAGAATAATATTGTTGTTGTCTCCAACACTGGCGGTTACACCAGATATTCCAGCTGCATTAATGGCATTTTGAAGTGAAAGTGCATTGTCCGCTGCGGTTGCTCCAGCTGTCGTGGTAAATCTCACACCTGTATCGTTGATGGTTAGACCACCATAAGTAACATTGAGTGCCCCAGCTGAGAGTGTAGTACCTGTATAAGTTGTTGTATTGTAATCTGTTGAACCTACAAAGAAGTCTTGTATATCAGCAGGATCATCTTTGATTTTGGTATTAAAGGCATCTTCATCAAATTCTAAGGATCCTGAATCATTCAATGAAATACCGTAATCTACTAAGCTTCTATTGTCTTCATCAATGGATAAAAGTTGTTTACGAATGGATGCACTAAGATTGGTGAGTTGGCTTACACCTTGAAAGATTCCAGCAGTGCCAGCTTCACTGTCATACGTTGTTGCTTTTTGAAGATTTGTCATCAAATCGTTATAAGCCGTGACAAGCGTTGTTATTTGTTCTTTAACGTCCGTCCAATCTTGTTTGATCGAGACGGTTGTGCTTTCCGTACTTTCTTGTACATCATTGAGCGTAATTGTTACACCAACGATCAGATCATCAACGGTATTGGATGAGCGGGTAACACTTACACCATTGTATGTAAATGTTGCATCGGTTGCTGTTTGGAGATGATTGTTTGCAACATCGTATCCTAAACTTGTCAATGTCGAAGCATTATCAGAAGTAATGGTAATGGCATTGTCTGCCCCCGTGTCATCTGATTTGATGATAAGTCGATAAGGATTTGTACCACCTGTATTTAAAATAGAAGCAGTGACTTTACCATCAAGTTTATCATTGATCATATCGGCAAGCTCGGTAATGGTGGTAGATGAAGTGACTGCAAAGTCATAATCTTTTCCATCTATACTAAGCGTTAGCGTATCACTTGCACTGGTGAATGTGCTGGTTGCTGATGCAAAGCTTGTACTTTGATAAATATCTTGTTTGGCCAAAGTATCAACACGTAAGGTAAAATCTTGTACATTTGTACCGCCATCTGCCGTTACCGTTACAGCATCATTAGACACTGTTGTTGTACGTTGAAGATAATAAGTATCATCCGACAAAGCACTCGTTGCTGATTTGAGTGTTGAAGCAAGCGAAGTGATGGTTGAAAGATCCGTTTGCTTTGTTGAATTGGTTGTTAATTTTGTATCAATAGGATCAAGTTGTGCTGCTTCATCGACTTCGCGTAGCTTGTCGATAGTGTCATAGCTAAGCGCACCATCACTACCGAGTCCGAGTGAACTTAGACTGGAAGTTGCCATTTTCTATCCTTTTTTATCAAATATCATTCCTACGATCTCTTTCATTTTAGCAGAAAGGTCCATTGCTTCTTCTGTAGGAATTTTGCGAATACTTCTACCTGAGCTTTTTTCCATAACATTGACATACATGAGACTGATCTCATCGTTAAAACCAAAAGAGACATTGGTATCTAAAATATCCATCTGTTCATTGAGTTCTTTCACTGTTTGTGTTAAAGCCTTGGCAGTTTCGCTTTGGTTTTGTTGGTTTACTTTTGCTGATTCATTAGATTCATTTACTTGTCTGGTTTGAGCCGTAGTTGCGACCTTGGGAGTGGTTGCAGTTTCGACTTGCTTGCTCGTTGCGCTAAATACGTCCATAATTGCCCTCCTTGACATTCTCTAATTTTTTTCTATAAACCAGATCGACACATCTTTATTTTTGTTTAATTCTTTAACGGTATTAATCATAGTGCATAGCAAAGAGGATTAAGATTTAGTGTGTTACTATTTCAATTACTACACACAGAGGACTAAGATGAAAATAGCGTTAGTTTGCCAATCATTACTGCTAAGCCGTGCACTTAAAAGTTTTTTAGGAGAGATGATTGTCCCTTACAAACAGTGCGATTTTGTTATTAGCGATAAAAAAATTGAGCTTGATAAACCTATTTTTTATATCTCCTCGAACGAAGGCAATTTGGTGATCCCCTTTTCCAAGTCCTCTCTTCTTATTGAATTAGATAAATTCTTTCAACATCTCTTACTCAGACAAGGTAATGTAGATGACATGATGCCTCAATCTAAAAATGCCCATGCGCTTGAAGAAAAAATTATGGCATTAACTGAAAAATTTAGAGCCGAGTTGATTCAAACGATTCGAGGCTATTATGGCAATTAAGCCCTTGATGGCAACAATTAGTGCAGGTAAATATAAGGGTAAGAAATTAGCACTTCCTTCACTTGAAAGTACACGCAGTACCAAAGCAATTCTCAAAGGTTCTCTCTTTGATAGCCTTCAGTATGACATTATGGATGAAGTGTTTGTTGAAGTGTTTGGTGGTAGTGGCTCAATGGGGCTTGAAGCGCTCAGCCGTGGTGCGAAACATGCTTATTTTATTGAAAAAGACAAAGCAGCCTTTAGTACACTCAAAAGTAACTGTAAAGTAATTGATGACGAACATACAACACCCTTTCATGGGGATAGTTTTGTGATTTTCCCAACATTGCTTTCCACCCTTAAAGATAAAGCGTATTTCTATTTTGATCCTCCTTTTTCCATTCGTGAAGGTATGGAAGATATTTACCAAAAAGTGATTGACCTTATCGCTTCAATACCTCATGAAAAGGCTCATCTCATTGTGATTGAGCATATGAGCACATTAGTTCTTCCCGCACAAATCGGTATTTATACCCTTCAAAAGACGAAGAAATTTGGAAAAAGTTCACTCTCTTATTACATCTAATAACTTGGAACATTAATTGCTTTAAATTGGCAAGAACGCTAAATTTAAAGGGAATTGATGAAGATTGTTAAACTATCTTTCGTATTGATTTCAGCACTGAGTACACTGTATGGACAACGACTGGGTGATATTACCAACGTTATTGGCGTTAGGGAAAACCAACTGATCGGTTACGGTCTTGTTGTAGGACTTAATGGTACGGGTGATGGCTCATCGTCTGAATTTACACTACGATCACTCTCGAACCTTTTACAAACCGTCAACGTTAAGATTGATCCAGCGGATATCAAATCTAAAAATATTGCAGCGGTTGTGGTAACAGCTAAACTTCCAGCTTTTGCACGACAAGGTGATAAAGTTGATGTCTCTGTTTCATCCATTGGCGATGCAAAGTCATTGCAAGGTGGAAATTTACTTCTGACACCGCTTAAAGGTGTGGATGGTAAGATCTACTCGCTAGCACAAGGTTCTCTTACGATTGGTGGTATGAATGGTAAAGAGAAAGGTCAAATTAACCATCCCGCTTCTGCAAACATCTTTGGTGGTGCTTTGGTAGAACGAGAGATTGAGTATGACTTACATGAACAAGAATTTGTCAATCTCTCCCTGAAAGAGGCAAATTTTAACACAGCTGTTTCAGTACAAAACGAACTCAATAAAAAATTTGGCAAAAAAATTGCGGTCGCTACAGATTCAAGGACCATTCGTTTGATGCGTCCAGAAGGGCACTCTACGGTTGAGTTCTTAGCCAAAACACTGGATGTGGATGTTCAGTACGAAAAAGAGGAAAAAATCGTTATTGATGAGCGTACAGGAACAATTGTTTCAGGCGTGAATGTCAAAGTAGACCCCGTTGTTGTAACACACGGTGATATTACGATTAAAATTGAAGCGAGTGATGTTGCAGCAGATGATCGAAATGTGGATATCGGTGGTGATGTAAAGATCGCAGGTGCTGAAAATCGCATTAAAATTAAAGAAGAGAGTATGACGGTTGCAAATATCGCACGTGCACTCAATAAACTGGGTGCAAAACCAAAAGATATTATCTCTATTATCGAAAACATCAAACGCTCTGGCGCCATTACGGCTAAATTGGAGATCATCTAATGCAAACGGATAACAGCGTAGCACTTTTAAATGCTAATTACAGTAATCCTATTAAAACCGATGCCAATAGTCAAAGTGATGCTCTTTTGAAAGAACAAACCGATAAATTTGAGGCTTTTTTTCTCAAACAAGTTTTGGATATTGCATTAAATAGTGATGAAGAAAATTCCTTGTTTGAAAAAGATGCTGGCGATAAAATCTATAAATCTATGTATAACGACACAATGAGTAGTGCTCTTAGTGGCAATTTGGGATTAAGTGAAATGTTATTTAACTTTTTGAAAGAGGGGCGTTAAAGTTTTATCATTTTGGACGATATGGTTGTAAGCAATTCCAATCAAAATTAAAGGGTTTAAAATGATTTCAAAAGTACAAACGTCCAATGTGGCGTATTTACAACAGAGTGCTCCTAAGGATGATTCGTCTAAAGGTGTCACAAAAACAGAAAAAAGCGAAGGGGTAGACAAAGTCTCCGCGCTCAAAGCTGGAATCGAAAATGGAACGTATAAATTCGATCTAGCAAAAACTGCCAATGCAGTCGCGGAAGAGTTGCTCTAAGTCCTTACACGTAAAAGGATACAAAGATGTTAACGCACTATTTACACAATGCTATTAAAGATATAGAAAACCTTATTGAGCAAACACATAAAGATATAGCGGATATTAAAGTCGCAAAACACAGTGAGGTTTTTGAGAGAGCAAAAATAAAAAATGATTTAATCCAATCATTTGAAAACAAAAAGTCTCTTTTGGATCATGAGCTTATGAAGATGCTTAAAGAGAGCGGTCAAAAATCGCTTGAAGAGCTATTGAACGCTGAACAAAAAGAGCTGTTGGCACAAATGAAGGTAAAACTCTCTGAGCTTAAAGTATGCAACAAACAGTATGCAAAATATGTCGTTACCATCAGTCAATTTTACAATGTATTGCTTGACAGCATTTTCCCACGGGATATGGAAGGGTATAAAATGTCCAACCATAAACCTGCTTCTTTACTTAAAATAAGGGTTTAGTCATGAGTCTCTTTAGCACTCTCAATACGGGTACTTCAGGACTTAATGCCGCACAAGTAGCTGTAGCAACAACCAGCCAGAATATCGCCAATGTTGATAACGCTTTTTACACCCGACAAAGAGTCACACAGTCCGCTAGTCTTGCGCTTAATACTCAAGGTGTAAGCGTTGGTACTGGTGTTACAATCACTTCTATTGTACGCATTCATGATGAATTTGTTTTTACAAAGCTTCGAAATGCAACAACTGATGTAGCGTATGATACGTATTCTACACAAGTTTTAGAAGAGGTTTCTCAATATTTTCCAGACTTAGATGAATCAGGTATTTCACAGGATTTACAAGACTATTTTGCATCGTGGAATGACCTTGCTTCAAATGCTTCAGAAGGCTCTCAAAAAATCGCTTTGGTTCAATCCGCTGCGAATTTGACAACAGATATTAAATCGACTCGAAATGATTTACGTTCCCTTCAAGACTCTGTGAATACACAGCTGAAAACCTCCATTGATGAAATCAATAGCATCGGTCAACAGTTGGCTGATCTGAACAAACAAATTAGTAATGTTGAATCTGAAGAAGGTAATTATGCGAATGACCTTCGTGACCAACGAGATGAACTAGAACTTACACTATCAAAGCTTGTAAATTTTGCTGTATCCAAGGGTGATATAAGCGGTAATACAAAAGTTGATGTTAACATGACAGACTCAGGTACAGAATATTACTTAAATATTTCAGGAGCCTCTTTTGTGGATGGCTCAACCTTTCATCCTCTTGTTATAGACAATAGTTCTAATGAAAGCAGTTATTATTCGATTTATTCAGAGTCTCAAGATGGTACACGCTACAATCTTACGGAACAATTAACAGGCGGTAAAGTTGGGGCAATGCTTGATCTTAGAGGTCGTGTGATTGATTCGTCTGTAAATGGTGGTTATCCTCAGGATGGAACGATTCAAAAGTATATTGATAAATTAGACAGTTTAGCGCAAACCATTATCACTGAGACCAATAATATCTATGCTCAAAGTGCTCAAGAAAAGATGCAAAGTCCAACACTTGACCTTAAAAGTGATACGGCTTTACAAAATGCATTTAACAATATTGAAGACGGTACATTTGACATTATTATCTATAATAATGCAGGTGAGGAAGTCGCACGAAAAAGCATTAACGTTGGTAATGCGACCAGTATGAATGATGATACCTTCACGCCAAGTATTGTAACGCAAATTAACACCAGTACAGACGATAACGCGGATAATAATGCCTTGAATGACGTTGATGATTACTTTACCGCGACCTTTATGGACAATGGTACATTTACACTCTCTCCAACCGTAACCAATAGCGGATATACTATCGCTATTAAAGATAATGGAACAAACTTTCCTGGTGCTATTGGTGTGAGCCAATTCTTTACAGGTACAGATGCTTCAAATATTGATGTCGCAACTGAATATAAAAAAGATCCTTCTTCCATGCAAGGCTATAGTGCCCCTGTAACAGGTAATAATACTGTAGCAAATGCAATGGTTCAATTACAGTATGATACGCTTAGTTTCTATTCTGAAAATGGTGCAACGGTGAAAGATAGCCTTGAAGGGTTTTACAGTTCACTTACAACCAGTGTTGCAACCGCTGCTTCGGCCTCTTCTGGAAGTCTTGATACCAATAGTGCACTTTATACCACCATTTATAATGAATTTCAATCTGTCAGTGGTGTTAATAAAGATGAAGAGCTTGCCAATTTAATTCAGTATCAAAGCTCTTACAGTGCAGCCGCTAAAATCATTACCACCATCGATGAGATGTTGGATGTCCTCTTAGGCATTAAATCCTAGTGAAACGATTTCCTTTATTGAGCACCATTCTTTTGGTGCTCATTTTCTGCTTTTGTTTTATAGTACCTCATTTTTATCATGGCTCAGCGTACGATCTAAATCCAACAGCTATTTTGTTGCCTCCTAGTTTGGAACATTTTTTAGGAACAGATAGATTAGGGCGTGATCTTTTCGCACGTCTCATGGTGGGTGGACAAGTTTCTTTAATGATTGGTATCTTAAGTGCTTTAATTTCGAGTATTGTAGGGCTTATGATCGGGATAAGTGCGGGATTTTTTCAAAAAGGCATGGATAAATTGATTATTGTCCTCATCGATCTTTTTCTAACGTTTCCTACTTTTTTCCTTTTATTGGCACTGATTAGCTATATGAGCGCTTCGGTATGGGTGCTTATTTTCATTATTTCCATTACAGGTTGGATGGGGATGGCTCGGATGATACGAAGTGAAAGCTTCGCGATTTCCAATGCTCCCTTTATTAAAATTCTTAAGCTCTCCAATGTCAATACCTTTAAAATCATCTTTAAATACTTTGCTCCTTTACTCGCTCCTATCTTTTTTATCAGCTTTACCTTTGGTGTGAGTGGTGCTATTTTAGCGGAGAGTGGATTGAGCTTTTTAGGTATTGGCATTACACCTCCCCAAATGAGTTGGGGTGTGATTATCAGCGAAGGCAAAGAAGTGATTGATATTGCATGGTGGCTTAGTTTCTTTCCAGGTTTTCTCATCTTTCTTGTCACACTTTCTTTGATCAATCTCTCTGATTATCTGCAAAGTAAGAGTAATGAAAAAGATGTCTTAAATGACGTTTGAAGCTATTGCAAAACTTTTAAACGAAGAAGCTCATAAACGCAATCATCGTGATGAGATCAGCATAAATCGTCCTGATCCTTTATTGATTGCTTCACGCTATAACGATGAATTTAGTGCTCTTATCTGCGCATTGTTTGCTTATGGTAATGTTTCTGCAATGATTCAATTTTTAGAAAGCTTAGATTTTTCACTACTGGATGCGGATGAAAATAGTATTGCGCAAACATTAGAAAATCACTATTATCGCTTTCAAAATGCTCAAGACATTCAAGCCCTTTTTATAACACTCTCTCGTCTTAAAAAAGACAGGGGTTCTCTTGAGTCTATTTTTTTTCCAGCCTATCAAAAACAATCAAATGTAATGGATGGTTTACGCGCATTGATTGCACTGTTGTATGATATTAATCCGTATCGTTCACGTGGCTATCAGTTTTTATTAGGTACAATACCTTCAACAAACCCACACTCTCCTTATAAACGATGGCATATGTATCTTAGATGGATGGTTCGCAGAGATCATCTTGACCTTGGCCTTTGGCATGGTGTTGATACCAAAGATCTGCTCGTACCACTTGATACCCACACTTTCGCATTGGGGAAAAAATTGGGCTTGATTCAGCGAAAATCTTATGATTTTAAAGCGGTGTTAGAGTTGAGTCACGCACTCCAAAAGATTGATCCGAGTGATCCTGTCAAATATGATTTTGCACTCTATCGCTTAGGACAAGAGAAAATTCTTCTTTAAGGTTCACAATGAATGTGAAGTATTGGCTCCCAAGGAGCTTTACGGTTTTGAGAGAAGGGTATGACTTTGCAAAGTTATCATCCGATATTGTAGCAGGCTCTACAGTTGCGATTATCGCTTT
The DNA here is from genome assembly GCA_017860615.1 of Pseudomonadota bacterium. GTDB lineage: Bacteria > Campylobacterota > Campylobacteria > Campylobacterales > Sulfurospirillaceae > Sulfurospirillum. The sequence continues at coordinate 235,492 of JAGDMU010000001.1, forward strand.
ACCTTTAGCGATGGCCTTTGCCATAGCCAGTGGTGTTAGTCCTGAAAAAGGGCTCTTTACAGCGGTTGTCGCTGGGCTCATTATCTCTCTCTTTGGAGGGAGTAGGTACCAGATTGGAGGTCCTACGGGGGCTTTTGTTGTGGTACTCTATGCGGTTATTTTAAAACATGGATACGATGGCTTAGTGATTGCCACGTTTTTAGCAGGTATTATGCTCTTTTTTATGGGTGTATTTAAGCTTGGAAATATCATCAAATACATTCCTTATCCCGTTACAGTAGGCTTTACTACAGGTATTGCTCTTATTATTTTCTCATCACAGATTAAAGATTTTTTTGGGCTTCCAATTGCCAAAATGCCCGCAGAGTTTGTTGATCAATGGAAACTTTACTCAACAGAGATTTTACATGTAAACTATTATTCCATGGCTATTGGTGTGGTTAGCATAGCTCTTTTGCTTAAATTACGTCACCGTTTCCCGCATATTCCTGCACCTATTATTGTCATTATTCTTTCAGCCCTCGCGGTTTACCTTTTTAAATTGCCTGTTGAGACGATTGGTTCTAAATTTGGAGCACTGCCTTCTACTTTGCCATACCCATCAATTCCTGCATTTTCATTGGAAAAAGTACGGGCTGTCTTCCCTGATGCGATTACCATAGCACTTTTGGGAGCCATCGAATCGCTACTTTCGTGCGTTGTAGCCGATGGTATGACAGGAGATCGTCATCATTCCAATAAAGAACTGATGGCACAAGGTGTTGCCAATATTGCTTCAGTATTTTTTGGTGGCATTGCCGCAACAGGTGCCATCGCAAGAACGGCTACGAACATTAAAGCAGGTGCTTATAGCCCCATTGCAGGTGTGATTCATGCTTTAATGCTTTTGGTTTTTATGTTTTTATTTTCCAAGTTGATTGTGCTGATTCCTTTAGCAACATTAGCTGCTATCTTAATCGTTGTGGCTTGGAATATGAGTGAATTTCACCACTTTAAAGCGATTGCTCTTAAATCTGAGCGTAACGATACAGTTGTGCTTTTAATGACGTTTTTCTTAACCGTCTTAATCGACCTTAATACGGGTGTTCAAACAGGTATTATGCTTGCAGGTCTTTTGTTTATTAAACGTATGATTGATGTTACGGGGATTGTGGATACCAAAAATACGATTGGTATGCCTTTGGATGAAGATGACGAACCTCTTGAAGTGGATGATGTCAATGCCATTTCTAAGAAAATTGTCCCTAAAGATGTGGAAGTGTATGAGATCGATGGACCTTTCTTTTTTGGTGTTGCCGATCGGCTTAAAAATGTCCTTGGGGAAGTGAGCAACCCACCCAAAGTCTTTATTCTTCGTATGCGTCATGTGCCTATGGTGGATGCAACAGGTCTTCATGCCTTAGAGGAATTTTTTGATCTTTGCCAAAGCAATGGAACGATTCTTGTACTTTCAGGGGTCAATGAGCATATTAAGCTTAAAATGCGTCGTCTTGGTTTTGAGAAAAAAATAGGGTTAGAAAACATTACTGACAATATCGATATGGCACTCTCACGTGCACATAGACTATTAATCAAGGAGTAAAGATGCCTTATGTTAACATCAAAATCACCAAAGAGGGTGCAACAAAAGAGCAAAAAGCAGAGCTTATTGAGGGCGTTACAAACCTTTTGGTAAGTGTTCTTGGTAAAAATCCAGCGACAACGGTTGTCACCATTGACGAAGTGGATATGGATAATTGGGGTATAGGTGGGCAACAGGTGAGCGAACTTCGCAAAAAACCGAAGCCTTAAACTACTATTAAATGATTTAACGATACAATCACGCAAAATTATTAACGAAGGAAATGTGTAATGGGCGAAATGTTTACATTTTTTAGTCGGTGTTATCAGTTTTGTTTTGGCAAAACTTGCAACGTCTAAAATGCAACTGGTACCAAGTGGTGTTCAAAATGTCATGGAAGCGTATCTTGAGAGTGTCATCTCTATGGGTAAAGATGTCATTGGAGAAGAATTGGCGCGTAAATATCTACCACTTGTAGCAACACTTGGTTTGATGGTATTTATTGCAAACGTTATTGGTATTATCCCTGGTTTTGAAGCTCCTTCAAGCAACCTAAACATGACATTGGCATTAGCGCTTATGGTCTTTGTTTACTATAACTTTGAAGGTATCCGTGTAAACGGTGTTGTTCATTATTTTGCACACTTTATGGGACCATTGAAAGTTTTAGCACCTCTTATGTTTCCAATCGAGATCGTTTCACATCTTTCTCGTATCGTCTCTTTGTCTTTCCGACTTTTCGGTAACATCAAAGGTGATGATCTTTTCTTAGCAGTTGTTTTGATGCTTGCTCCTTGGGTAGCACCACTTCCTGCGTATGCGCTTTTAACATTCTCTGCATTCTTGCAGACGTTTATTTTTATGATCTTAACATACGTTTATCTTGCGGGTGCTGTTTTAATTAGTGAAGAGCACTAAAAAGTACTTTCTTGTTGCAACACCAGCAAACACGTTTTGAAAAACTCCTCAGCTTTTTGCAAGGAGCCTCTTGGGCTCTTGCAATAGCTGGTGGAGGATATACCTTCTTACTTTTTCTTCCTTTTGGTACTATCATCGCTTCCATCATTGCTCTTTTCTTCTTTCTTACAGGGTGCTTTTTTGTCATTATCTTTTCAATGGCACAACTGCAATTGGATAAATTTGAAGAGCTTAAAAAGCAGACGCATCTCTTAGAAAAACTTAACCGCGATGATCAAACAGTATCTCATCACTGATCCTTCATTTTATACTTCCAACGCAAACGAAGTCGTTCAAAGACTTTTACAGGTAAAGGCAAAATATCAGCCTGATTACATCTGTTTGCGCGATAAACAGGCCTCAGATTACACCTCGCTTGCCAAGATGGTCGCACATGCTTCTCTTCAAGATGAACGAACCAAACTCTATCTGCATACTAATTATAAATTGGCACACGACCTTGGCTGCGATGGTGTGCATCTACCTTCCAATGCTTTACATGTAACCCAAAATGCCAAAGCTTTAGGTTTAGAAGTGATTGTAAGTACGCATACTTTAGAAGAAGCCTTAGAAGCTGAAAAAAGAGGAGCAGATGCGATCACATTTAGTCCCATTTTTGCAACGCCCAATAAGGGCAAACCGCTTGGTTTAGAGAAGTTAAAAGAAATAAATGATAGAATCCGCGTTAAATGTTTCGCGCTTGGTGGCATCATCAACGCTGATCAGGTGAAAGCTTGTGAAGGTGTTGGCGTGTACGGTTTTGCCTCAATTCGCTTTTTTATAGATTAATCCCAAAGGGTATTTATGCAATTTGAAGTTGTTATTGGACTTGAAGTTCATGCTCAGTTAAATACAAAAACCAAGATTTTTTGCAGTTGTCCAACCAGTTTTGGAGAATAAAGAAGTTGTCAAAAAAGCGATTTCTCTTGGTACTGCTATCAATGCAACCGTTAATCAAAAATCTATTTTTAACCGCAAAAACTACTTCTATCCTGACCTTCCAAAAGGCTATCAAATCAGTCAATTTGAAATACCTATCGTAGAAGCTGGAGAAATTTACATTGACTTTGAAGACGGTACAAAAAAGCGTATTGGCGTCACAAGGGCGCATCTTGAAGAAGATGCAGGTAAAAACATTCATCATGGCAATGTCTCACATGTGGACTTAAACCGTGCAGGAACACCACTCCTTGAAATTGTGAGTGAACCTGATATGCGAAGCTCTGAAGAGGCTGTTTTGTATCTTAAAAAACTCCATGCTATTTTGCGTTACCTTGATATCAGTGATGCGAATATGCAAGAGGGAAGTTTCCGTTGTGATGCCAATGTCTCGATTCGACCTAAAGGCGATACGAAGCTTTATACCAGAGCAGAAATTAAAAACCTAAACTCCTTTAAATTCATCCAAAAAGCGATTGATTACGAAGTGCAACGCCAAAGCGAAGCGTGGGAGGATGGCGTATATGAAAGAGAAGTGGTTCAAGAAACCAGACTTTATGATACTGAAAAAAATGAAACAAGAAGCATGAGGGGCAAAGAAGATAGCGCTGAGTACCGTTATTTCCCAGATCCAGATCTATTGCCAGTGCTGATTCCCGATGATATGCTCTCCGAGTGTATTCAAATCCCCGAGCTTCCAGATCAAAAACGAGATCGTTTCTTAAAAGAATATGGCATTAAAGAGTACGATGCCAATGTCATTACCTCTAGTGTTGAGATGGCACATTTTTATGAGACGATGATCAACGAAGGTGCTGGCGCTAAAAATGCCGTGACATGGCTGAGCGTTGAGCTTCTTGCACGTCTGAATAATGGTATGACACTTCTAACGTCTCCTGTGGATGCAGTTACACTAGCAATGATCGTGAAACGCATTGAAGATGGTACGATTAGTGGAAAGGCTGCAAAAGAAGTACTTGATTATTTGATGCAAAACAGTGTTAGCGTAGATGATGCCATTGAAAAACTTGGTCTTAAACAAGTGAGCGACGATGGTGCAATTTTAGCCATTATTGACGCTATCATAGGATCTAATGCCGATAAAGTTGCAGAGTATCGAGGTGGTAAAGATAAACTTTTTGGTTTCTTCGTTGGACAAACGATGAAAGAGAGCAAAGGTGCTGCAAATCCTGCTAAAGTGAATGAACTTTTAAAATCTAGACTTGATGCATAAGCAGGTTAGTGTGAGTATAGCAGTGATTGGCGCAGGGAAATGGGGACAAGCACTTCAGTTTGCTATTGCTCGTAATTTTACATGCAAGATTACTTCTCGCCAACCAAAACCTATTGAAAATTTTGTCAGCCTTGAAGAGGCTTTGAAGTGTGAATACCTTATTTTTGCACTTCCTGCTCAAGTCGTTCGCGGTTGGTTGGAAGATCATTTTACGTTTAATGGGCAAAAAATTCTAGTTGCTGCTAAAGGTATAGAGCAGGGCAGTGGGGCATTTTTGAATGAAATTTTTGCCAAGTATGTTCCTGAGGATCATTTAAGTTTCTTATCGGGTCCATCATTCGCAAGTGAGGTTATGCAAGGTCTTCCCACAGCCGTTGTCATTAATTCAACCAATGAAACGCTCTCCAAAGAGTTTGCCGCTTTTTTTCCTTCCTTTATCAAAACGTACACTTCTAAAGATGTCATTGGTGCAGAGGTATGTGGGGCTTATAAGAACGTCCTGGCGATCGCCAGTGGTATTTGTGATGGATTAAAACTTGGCAATAATGCACGTGCAAGTCTGATAGCGCGTGGTCTTGTGGAGATGCGCCGTTTTGGAAAATTTTTTGGTGCACATGATGAGACCTTTTTAGGGTTAAGTGGCGCAGGAGATCTTTTTTTAACGGCTTCAAGTACCCTTTCGAGAAATTATCGTGTTGGACTTTTTTTGGCTGAGGGGAAAAAACTTGAAGATATTTTAAACGAGCTAGGTGAAGTTGCTGAAGGAGTGTTTACCTCTGAAGCGATTTTTGAACTCTCCGCAAAGCATAGCATTTATACACCTATCGCACATGAAATAGCACTTATCTTAAAGGGCAAAGAGCCAAGAATGAGTGTGAAAGACTTACTGGCTGATTGATGATGCTGAAGGTTCTTTTCTCCTGCTTACTGTTTTCCACGCTTTTACATGCTAAAACACCTCCATTAGAAGATATGATTGCCCAGATGATTATTATCGGCTTTGATGGTGTTAAAGAGGGTGATAAATGGGTTGATCAGATTGCAAAAGACATTAAACGTGAGAAGATTGGTGGTGTCTTTTTAACCGATAAAAACATTCAAAATGCTGCACAACTTAAAAAACTCAATGAATATCTTAAAGCCCAAGCACCTAAAGAGCTTCCTCTTATCGTTGCTGTTGAACATGAAGGTGGCGATAAGACTGTTTTTGAGGCAAAAAAAGGTTTCAGTGAGATTCCTTCTGCCTATGAACTGTTTAAAAACAAAGATATTTCTGAGACTGAACACCTCTACCAAAAGCTAAGTTCTGACCTTGCTAAAAGTGGTATTAACGTTAATTTCGCTCCTGTGTTGGATTTGCAGCCTAAAAAAGATGTCTATGAGAGTACAAAACTGCAACGCAGTTACTCCAGTTATGAAGAAATTGTAACCACTTATGCAATGCTGTTTATCAATACGCTTCATGCAGAAGGCGTAATGCCTGTTGTGAAATATTTTCCAACCTCTGGGGCTAATCTTTGGAATAACTTTTCCAGTGAAGAAGATGTGACCAATACATGGCGTTTTGAACAATTAAAGCCCTATTATGACCTTATTGCTTTTGGTAAAATGGACGCGGTTTTAATGTCTCATGTGATGCATAAAGAGATTGATCCTAAAAATCCAACGCTGTTTTCAAAATTGGTCATTCAAGGCTTACTGCGCGATAAAATGCATTTTGAAGGGGTTGTCTTTGCCGATAATTTACGCACCAACTCTATTGCAAGCAGTGTTGATTTTAAACAACGTGTTATTCGTAGTATTGATGCAGGAGCTGATATATTGGTCTTTACAAACTATTTTGCCGATAGTGCGAGTATGCCTTTTACGGTTCACAAAATTATTACGGATGCGATTAAGAGCGGAGAATTAAGTCAGGAGCGTATTGCGCTCTCCTATGAGCGTATTGCCCGTTTCAAACAAAAATTATCAAAGAGAGGAAGCCATGTTAATTAAAAATGCTTTAGTGCCAACGTCTAGAGGTACAGTGAGTCAAGATGTGCTGATAGAAGAGGGTAAAATTGTTGCCATTGCAGAGCACCTTGATGCTTCCAGTCATGAAGTTATTGATGCGCAGGGCCTTTATCTTCTTCCTGGGTTTATTGATCTTAATGTGCGTTTCTCCAACAGTTGCCTCAATCAAGAACATATTGATAAATTATCAACGAGCTGTCTTAAAGGGGGTGTGACCACTGCTGTGGTGATGTCAGACTTTAGCCCAAGACTTGATAGTGCAACATTATTAGAGCTTGTAAAATTTAAGATCGATCAAGCCAAAATCAACCTGCATATCAGCGCTCCTCTTGCAGATGAAAAAGAAGATCAACTCCATAATATCGCAACACTTTTAAACAATGGGGCTGCTGCAATCTTGGCTGATTCGCATCGCAATGCGAACCTCCTAAGACGTGGTATGCAGTATGCAACCATGAAAAAAAGACCTTTCTTTGTACAGTGTTATGAGCCCAATTTAGACGATAATGGATTGATGAATGATGGTGTTATTGCGTCAAAGTTAGGACTTTCAGGTATCTCTAAAATTTCTGAAACGGCTGAAGTGGCAAAACTTTCTGAATTGGCACGTTTTTATGGTGCAACTGTGGTTTTAAAATCGCTTTCAACAAAACGCTCTTTAGAGATTGCAAAAGCTCATAAAGCGTTTAAATCAGACCTTTACACGGAAGTTTCTATCCATCATCTCTCTAAAAATGATAGCAGTTGTGATGGCTTCAATACCTATGCAAAATTGATGCCACCTCTTCGTGAAGAAGAAGAGCGTAAAGCTTTAGTAGGCGCGCTTAAAGAAGGTACCATTGATATCCTCACGTCAGCACACTCTCCCAAATCAATTTTATACAAAGATGTAGCATTTGAAGATGCTGCTTTTGGCATTGGCTCTATTGAAGAGTTCTTAACACTGGCCTATACATTTTTGGTGAAAAATGAGGTGATTGATTTTGGTGAACTGATTCGTATCTGTTGTGTGAATCCTGCACAGGTTCTTGGCCTTTCATCCAAAGGTGCTATCAAAGTAGGTTTTGATGCGGATTTAGTTTTATTTGATCCAAAAGAGAGTTATGAAGTTACCAACAAGCATTCACTCTACTGTGGCAATACGTTGCATGGTAAAGTCAAAAAAGTGGTTGTCGGTGGAAAGCTATTGTTGAATCAATAAAAATTTATATCCAAAGAGCATCAAAAGAGTTTAATTCTTTTGATGCTCTTCTTAATAAAATACGCGTGAAAGATAGAGTCCACAGGCTGGAATCAGTGTTGTAGATACCTTCATCTGACGATCACGTTGCGCTATAAGATCTTCGTAACTGAGTATTCCATCACAAGCTTTCAGTAAACTTCCACACATCATACGTACTTGTGAACGTAAAAAAGCATCTCCTAAAAAGTAGATAACAATAAGATTTTTATGACGATATGCTCCTGCTTTAAAGATGGTACGTTCATCTTTCGTTGCACCACCACCAAGCTTTTTAAAATACTCAAAGTTATGAAATCCAACAAAAACTTGGGCATAATCGTTTAATTTTATAATATCTAAGGGCTTGGTATGCAAGGCATAATTGGCTAAAAACGGCTGATATGCTCCATCATAAAGCACATAGCGGTAGAGTCTTTTTTTGGCATCAAAACGAGCATGAAATGAAGATGAGACAGGGGTAATACTTTGAATAAAAATATGTGGGTATAAAAAACCATTCAGATGCGATTGTAGCTTTTTAAGATCATTCCAAAAGGGAGGAAGATCAATATGCAAGACTTGATGGGTCGCATGAACCCCTGTATCGGTACGTCCACTGCCTGTTACCGTAGCATCAATGTTGACACGTTTAAGTGCCCTTGTAATGGCTCCAGCAACACTTTGCAATGTTTTTGTTTCATTTTTCTGGATTTGGAAGCCGATAAAAGAGCTTCCATCATAACTTAAGGTAATTTTAACACGCATAGGAATTTAGAACATAGCACGAATGCGCTTTTGATAGATTTTATATGCAACCAGAAATGTTACGATCGAGACAACAACAGGCGCACTTTGCGGATGCCATGTTGACATAAGCGTTGTAAAGACAAGATAAAGAGCAATTGTCGAAAACATAGCGACATAAATGCCTCCTTTATTATAACGATAGGTCACAATACCAATGCTAAGAGCAATCAATGTTGAAGCAATAGGGAAAAGTGCAATAAGTAAGAAAAAGGAGAGATCGTACGCACGTTTTTGATCAACAAAAACACCATTCCAGTACTCTTCTATACTCTGAATAGCCCCTACAGGTGTTTTAGGTCTGGAATTGATATGCATACGTTCAAAATCAATCTGTTGTATGTCTTCTTTCGTAAATTCAAAAATCTTGCCTTGATCAAGATTGAGTCTCAGTGTGCCTTTTTCGTTATCAATAACAGCATTGGTAGCAACAATGAGTTTTTCATCTTCCTTTTTTGTTGGAGCTTGATAAAGTGTAACACCGCTGTAAATTTTATTGTTGTCGCTGTGTTCGATGTAGACTAGCCAATCAGAGAATTTTTGACCAAACTCATTAGCTTTGATGTTAAATTTTGCTTCTGCTTTTTTGTATTCTAAAAAATTGGTATTGAGCTGCTTAGAAATGGGTATAAGCACAAAAATGTCAAGAATTAAAAGGAATGAAAGCGCACTTGATAATCCTAAAAAGAGCTGTGCGATTTTCTTTGGATTATAGCCAAGAGTAAAAAGGACAATAGTTTCATTCTCTTTTGAGAGATTAAAAAGTGTGATACAGAGGGCTATAAAAAAGGTTAAAGGGAGCGTATAAATCAGAGTTCGTGGTAACAAATAGATATAAAGCGTTCCAAGTTCCAAAAAATTCATTTTGATGATGGCGGTCATAGCGGTTAATTTGATAAAAAATACCACCGATGTGATAAAAAAGAGAATAAAAAATAAAGAGCTAAAGAGCTCGCTGAAATGTTTTAAAAGATAACGACTCACTCTATTCATAGATTAATTCCATTATATGTAAAATTGGTGTGTCAAAAAGCCACGTGAACAAGAGCCCAAGGGCAAGGAATGGGATAAACGGAAGTTCATACCCTTTTTTTCGAACGATCATAAAAGCGACAAGCGCAATGATAGCACTGATGTAAATTGCAATCAGCCCAAGCTTTATACCAAGAAGTGCTCCCATAATGCCAGCGATAATGATGTCTGCTTCTCCCATAACCTCTTTTTTAGCGAGTGCTGAGACAAGAAAGCGCAGGAGTGTAAATGCTCCCATTAGCATAAGCCCATTTTGCAATGAAACAAGAGGCTCTCCTACACAAAAGGCAAGAATGAGTGCGGGTAAACTCAAAGCATCTGGTACGGCTTTATAGCGAAGATCAATGATGCTCAGTGCCAATAAAAGGACAAAAACAGATGCAACTAAAAGTGCTTGGGTAATATTTTCTAACCGTAGATAGCAAAGCGTATAGATCAGTGCAGAACTCAATTCCACAAAGGGATATTGCAAAGAGATGGCACCGCTACAAAAAGCACATTTTCCTCTTAAAAAAAGCCATGAAAAGAGGGGAATATTGTGGTACCACTTTAAAGGATGGAGGCAAATAGGACAATGAGATGCTGGAAGATTGATGCTTTCATTTTTAGGTAAACGAATAATGGCTACATTGAGAAACGATCCTATACATAAGCCAAAAATCGTCATTAAAACACTTTCCATAACTCTTTAACCCTTCACATCTAATACCATATCACTCAAATCAAAAAGAGGTTTGAGCTCTTTTTGGAGAGTAAGGTGTGTAATCATACCCAATTTAGGGCTCTCTTTTTGTAAATAGTACAAACTTTTCTCATACATGACAGCGATTTGAAGCTCTGTTTGGCTTATCATGCCCCAAAGTGGTCCCAAATGTTCAGATGCAATGTAAAAAAGAAGTGAAGCATCTGCACTTTTTTGAAATTGCACCATGACTTTTTTACCTTGATGGACGATAGGTAAGTGAATGGTTGCTTTCGAAAGGGCTAAAAGCATATAGGCATAGGTTTTAAAGAGCTCTTTTGTAAGCTGTTCGTTGCTAAGTTGTTTGAGTAGAAAAGTCCTAAAATCACTATAGCTAAAGTTGTTTGAGTCAAAGAGTAGCTCTAGTGCAATCGGTAAAAAGTAGGCTTCATCTTCAAAAAGTTGGGGTTGTCTGTAAAGATTTGAAATGGTTAAAATACCACCTTTCCCTTCTGCAAAATTGGCCCAATATTTTTGACCCTCAGAGAGAGTTTTACTGCTTTTAGTGGTTAGCTCTTTTCGTCCAACTTTTAAGCGATAGCGTGTTCCATCAATGTGTTTGAGTACTTCAATACTGACAGGCAAATTGGCATTAAAATTGATGCTTGAACTGCTCGTTCGACCAATGTCTGAGCTAATGCCTGTTAGTTTTTGAAGTGTGGAGATCATAGGTGTGAACACTGCTCCACAATCTGTTCGGCTATCTCAAATTTACCTGCCAGTGCAAATTTTTGCACCGAAGCATTGGTGATAAAATGAATTTCATTTTTAGTGCTTCCAAAGCTGTTTTGCTCTTTAAGCACATTAAGACATACCGCGTCAAGACTTTTAGTGATAAGCATTTTGCCTGCATTTTCTAAGGCTTTTTTTTCATCCATCTCCGCTTTAAAACCAACCATTTTAAAGCCTTTTCGTGGCAAAGAGGAGAGTACATCCACATTGCGCTTGAGCTCTAAACTGTACTGTTCACCAAGCTCCTCTTTTTTGAGTTTACCTTCATGCGTTTTAATGGGTATATAATCACTTACCGCAGCAGCCATAAGCAGATAAGGAGTCTTGTCATTTTTGGTGACATATTGCATTTGTGAAAGTAGGGCGGCTTGAAGTTCTGCAGTACTTTTGATATGCAGGGTATTCATGGCTTGTATATTAGGTGTTTCACCACTGCTTATGAGGGTAACATTTGCCCCTTTGAGGTAAAATGCTAAGGCTAGAGCAGAAGCTTGTTTCCCACTGGAAAAGTTGGTGAGGCATCTGACATCATCAATTTTTTCCATTGTACCACCACCTGTAATGATGACTTCTCGGTCACTCCAAAAAGCCTCTTTTAGCAACAGGCGAGCGCAGGTATAAAAAATCTGTTCAATATCGGCAAGGGCGCCTACACCTTCATCATTACACGCAAGTAGTTTAGATTGTGGAGCAACGATCTCATAGCCTAAAGAGGAGAGTTTGCTAAGACTCTCTTGTGTGATGGCGTTTAACATCATATTGGTGTTGGCAGAGGGGGCTAAAACAATGGTTTTGGTGAATGCAATCGCTGTTTGTGTCATTAAATTGTCTGCAATACCATGCGCAAGCTTATTGATGGTATTGACCGATGCGGGTGCTATGACAAACAGATCTGCCCATTTACCTGTATGAATATGGCTGAGCCCTTCACTCCAGCTTTCTGTGTCTATATGTAAAACTTTGTTTTGGCTAATGGTTTCAAACGTCAGTGGAGCGATAAAACGCTTGGCATCTTCACTCATCAGCACTTTGACTTCAGCACCTGCTTTGATGAAAAGACGAATCAGCTCTAGCGCTTTGTAAATGGCGATACTTCCTGTGACACCAAGGAGAATTTTTTTCCCTGCAAGTTGATTATTTCGCATCTTTTTTCCCGAAGAATTTGTAAAAGAAACCCTCAATGATTTTAAGGGGTTCTCTATTGATAGCAAGTGCACCTTTTGGGATATCTTTCGTGACCGTTGTTCCTGAGGCGATAATGACATCATCCGCAATGGTAACAGGGGCAACAAGCTGTGTATCGCTTCCGACAAAGACATTTTTACCGATGATGGTTTTGTATTTGCCTTTGCCATCGTAGTTACATGTAATGGTTCCGCACCCGATGTTTGTTCCTTCATCAATGGTTGCATCACCTAAGTAACTTAGGTGTCCTGCTTTAACGCCTTTAAGTGTTGATTTTTTAATTTCAACAAAGTTCCCGATATGGGTATCGTCGATATGTGAATCTGGGCGAACACGCGCCATAGGACCAATATCAGAGTTTTTGATGATACTCTTTTCAATAACTGAATGAGCCTTAATATGGGCATTCTCTAACACAGTACCTTTGAGCAGTGTCACACCATTTTCAAGTTTTGACTCACCCTTAATCTCGACATCTGCTTCGATGTAAATGGTGTGTGGTAAACGCATACTCACACCTTGTTCCATAAAACGGCGTTTAATGCGATCTTGCATCAGTTCTTCCGCTTGCGAGAGATGGTATTTGGAATTAACGCCCATAAACGTTGCTTCATCAACAAAAAGCGCTTTGACCGTTTTATCTTTAGCATTCGCTAAAGCAATGAGGTCAGTAATGTAGTACTCTTTTTGACTGTTATTATTAGAGAGTTTAGGAAGATTCTCTTTTAAAAAGTCGGTTTTGAAAAGGTAAACACCTGCATTTACCGCAGTTACCTTTTTTTCTTCAACGCTGGCATCTTTCTCTTCGACGATTTTTTCAACGTTATAGTGAGTATCCATAATGACACGACCATAACCAAAGGGTTCTTTGCAGGTAAAGGCGCTCATGACAACATCGGCATCTATTTGTGTAAAATTTTGCATATTTTCGGCTTCAAGAAGTGGCATATCGCCATTAAGCACTAATAATCGATCGTATTTAGGATTCACACCACGGATGGCTCCGCCCGTACCTGGGAAGTTTTGATGGTCTTGAATAATGTAGTGGATATTTGAAAAATAACGGTTCATTCTCTCTTGAACGAGGTCTGCTTGATGGTATAAAATGACATGGATGTCATCGCTTATTTTTTGCGCTTCTTTGATGATGTGGTATAACATTTCAAAGCCACTGATTTCGTGAAGGACCTTGGGGAAAGTCGATTTCATACGAGTACCAAGTCCCGCAGCCATAATCGCAATAGAAGTATTCATGAATTGTGTTCCTAACAGTCTGATAAAGTCTATTTTAACGAAAAGTTGTTTAAAGATTAAAATGCTTTTAACGTAAAACCAACTAAAATCATGCAATCTATTATTGAGGATAGCATTTGAAAAACCTAAAGAGAATTTTACTGTTACTATTGATTTGTATGACACCGATGGCTTTTGGTGCCGATACAATTCCTACCGTTAATCTCTCTTTAAGCGCACCAAACTCACCTCAGCAACTTGTCACCAGCATGAACTTAGTGTTGGTTTTAACCATTCTTGTTTTAGCGCCTTCGCTTATTTTTATGATGACCAGTTTTTTACGCCTTTTGATTGTCTTCTCTTTCCTTCGTCAAGCTTTGGGTACACAGCAAATGCCTCCATCTCAGGTGATGGTCTCTTTGGCAATGATTTTGACGTTTTTCATTATGGAACCTGTGATGAAAGAGTCGTATGAAGTCGCTATAAAACCTTATTTAGCAGAAAAAATGAGTTACCAAGAAGCCTTTGACAAAGGCGCAGCCCCTTTTAAAGCCTTTATGATTCGCAATACCCGAGAGAAAGACTTAGCCCTTTTCTTTCGTATTCGCAACCTTGAAAACCCTAAAAACATTGAAGATGTGCCCTTAACTGTTGCGATGCCTGCTTTTATGATCAGTGAGTTAAAGACGGCTTTTGAGATAGGCTTTTTACTCTACTTGCCGTTTTTGGTTATTGACATGGTGGTGAGCTCCGTTTTGATGGCTATGGGTATGATGATGCTCCCTCCCGTTATGATCTCTTTACCGTTTAAACTGTTGATCTTCGTATTGGTCGATGGTTGGAATTTGCTGGTACAAAAACTTGTGGAGAGTTTCCATTAACGCTCATTCTATTAAAAAGACAGAAATAGGTTTTGAACTTTCTCATCCTCTCTTTGACGCCATCATCTTAAAACAAGGTGCTCAACTCATTCATTTTCAGCCCAAAGGAGGAGATCCCCTTCTATGGAGCGCGTCTCTTGCTACATTTGAAAAAGGTAAGGCGTTTCGTGGTGGTATTCCTCTGTGTTGGCCTTGGTTTGGAAAAGCAGGCAGTCCCTCTCATGGTTTTGCGCGTATTGTTGAATGGGAAATGGTGTACTGTAAGGAAAGTGAAGAGAGTATAGCACTTACATTTGAACTACGCGATACTTCAGCAACACGCCTGATATGGCCTTATGCGTTTACTACACGACTTGAAATGTGTTTGGGAAAGGGTGTAAAGCTCTCCTTGCATGTTGATACGCAAAGCGAGAGTACAGCAGCATTGCATACCTATTTTAGGTGTTATACTATTGATGATGTCTCTGTGTTAGGGCTTGGCAGTGCCTATACGGATACGTTGCATCATGGCGTAGTATGTGAGAGTCAAAGTGCAATGTTGTGCATTAACCAAGCGATTGATCGTATTTATACTCAACCAGAAGTCAAAACGAGTCTTCAAGAGTGTAAACGAGTGATTGATGTTACGCATAATAATCACAGCGATGTTGTGGTGTGGAATCCTTGGAAAGAGGGCGCCGAAAAACTTGTCGATATGCACAATGATGACTATAAGCATATGCTCTGCATCGAGACGGCTCGTATCTCAAAACCTCTTAGCATACATGATCATTTGGAAGTGACCATAGCTATTTCGTAATATTACGCTTTGTTTGAGAGTTTAGGCTCACACACAGCGCCTTTGCTGAGTGTCCCACATGTTTTAACATAGTCAATGCCCCAGTCAAACATCTCATTAAAAACAGGACGTAGTTTTTCACCAATAGGGGTTAGTGAATAAACGACTTTTGGAGGAATCTCAGGAAAGACTTCACGCGCAATAATCCCTTTTTCTTCAAGTTCTCGTAATTTGACAGTGAGTGTTTTTTGGGTGATTTCGCAGACTTCTTCAAACAGTTCTTTGTAACGTTTTTTACCCTCTAATAAGTGCCAAATAATTCCCAATTTCCATTTATCATTAAAAATATCTTGTGCGATGGCAATGGCGCATGTGTACTCTTTTCCATTGACTAAATACATGGTATGTAAACCTTTTTTTCTTAAATTATAGCATAAATACTAAAATATATCATTACATTCTAAAAGTATCGTAAGGATATATTAAGGGCATAGCCATTATAATTTTCCAAATCAAATAGATCATAAAGGAAAAAAATGAAAAATGTACTCATCATTAACGGTCATCAAAAATACCCTGTTGTCGCAGAGGGAAATCTCACACAAGCGTATATAGACACAGCAACGCAGTTCTTTAAAGAGAATGGATTTACTGTCAAACATTCTGTTGTTGAGAGTGCTTATGACATTCAAGAAGAGCTTGAAAAATTTGCTTGGGCTGATTATATTCTCTTCCAATATCCTGTTTACTGGATGGGTGTGCCTTGGTTAACCAAAAAATACATTGATGAGATTTTCTCTATGGGTAAAGATACCGTTACGTATGTGAGTGATGGAAGAACCAGAAGCGATGCTACAAAACGCTATGGTAGTGGTGGTTTGATGCAAGGTAAAAAGTATATGCTCTCTCTAACCTACAACTGCCCAACGACAGAGTTTAGCAATAAAGAGGGCTTTTTTAGTGGATTAAGTCTTGACGAAGCCAATGTCGCAACCCATAAAACATTTCAGTTTTGTGGTGCAGAGCCATTAGAAACGTTCTCGGTACATGACATTTTTAAGGGTGATTTGGATTTGAAAAAAGAGAAAGCACGTTTTACTGCACATTTGGCACAAAACTTCCAATAGTTCTAAATGGTGGTCGAAAGTACCACCATTACTTCTTTTAAATATAAAGCTCAAAACCTTTTTGTTGTTTTAAAATGCTATCAAAAAGTTTTTGTGCTTCTTTTAACATCTTCTCATTTTGATTTTCTGCTTTTTCTAAAATCTTATCAAGACTTTTGAGTATCGAATTATTGGCATAATTTTGGGTATTGAGATCTTCAATCGTTGGTAGTTTTGCATTAATGTCATACGCTGTGTTGGTTGTTTTTGCTTGTGTAGCAGAACTTCCGCTTTCCTCTACATTTTTAAGATACTCATCCATCATCGGCTGAATGAGCTTCATTGCTGCATCGATCTCTTTTTGATCGTTTGCATCAATGCCATCACCTTCATAGTGAAAGTTATAACCATAGGCATGAGAGAGCGTCATTGTTGTTGTCTGCGTTGTGCCATTATTTTCTTGTGAAATTTCTGCATAGCGTTCATCATACATGCTAAGATCAATGACATCACCACTGCTGGTTTGAAGTGAAAAACCAAGGCTATTATAACTGTAATTGTTTGCGCCAATACTTTGCATTGTAACTCCTTTGTTTGAAGCTAGATCGGCAAAAATGTTTCTTTTTGAAGGCTTTTTAGATGGGGAAATTACACCATAATCTTATAAATACCTACAAATGTTCCTATTGTCAGTGTAAGATAGAGTCCAACATAAAGAGTCATACTGCGTGTACCAAGTAGCAACGTAATGGTGAGTTTCATGAGGGAATTGGCAATAATTGCTAAGATAAGCGCGTTTAAAGCGGTAATAGTCGTAAGACCATTGGTAGACAAGGAGGCTAATGAAAGGGCAATGGCGTCTGTATCACTTAGCCCTGAAATAAAAGAGATGACATAAACACCCGCATCACCAAAGGAAGTATCGGCAAATTTAATCAGGGCAATGACGGCTCCAAATAAAAGTCCAAGGATAAGCGCTTCAGAGAGTTTAAAGGGATTTTTAAACGTTGTCTCTTGAACAATCGTATCTTTTTTTGAGGTGTAATAGAGAAAGCCAAGATAAATATAGCCTATCAATGATGCAACGAGTACAGGTATAAAAATCTGTTTGGCGAGTGTTGCATTGATGATGTATATCTCGACTAAGATGCGAAAAAGCATAATGGAACATGCAAGCGCTACGCCAATAGCAAGGTTTTTTGAGAGTGATGGATTCTCTTTGGAACGTCTTGCAAGGCTTAGGGCTACAGCAGTTGATGAAACAAGACCTCCTAGAAGTCCTGCCAGCCCTATACCATGTTTTGTTCCCACAAGTCGTACCGCGATATAGCCAAAAAATGAGATGCCCGCAACCAAAACAACCATCAGCCAGATATGATAGAGGTTAAAATAACCCCAAGGATCAAGCGCTCTATCGGGAAAAAGAGGGAGAATGACAAAGCTCATCATCAAAAATAAAATAGCCGCACTGAGGTCTTGCTTTTCAATCACTTTTTCATAAGTTTGGATTTTTTCTTTGAGGTTAAGGACAAAAAGCACGCTCATCGCGACAAAAACAGCGAGCATAATCTTCTCATAAGCAAGCAGAGCACCTAAAAGAAAAACAACCAGTGCTGAAAATTCGGTGGTCATGCCATTTTCAGTGGGTGTGCGATTGAGGATGTATGCGCCAATCAGCAAAGCACCCAAGACGCATATAGAAGCAATGAGCAAATAAGGAACATAGTCACTGAGCCACGCAGAGAGATACCCTATAAGTGAGATGAGCGCAAACGTACGTGCTCCTCCAAAATCTTTCTGACGATTCTCGTACAAAAGGTTCATTTCACGTTGCAATCCGATAAGTAATCCAAGAACAATAGCAATGATGATATTTTGAAAAACAAGCGTATCCATAGGGCACCTCTTTGGTGGTCATTTTACCTAAACTTGGTTACATCAACTGTCAAACCCACTGTAGTATTTTTTCTCTTTAGATACAACAATCTCTTTTTGACGCTCTTTTTTATGCATATCTTTCTCCACAAAAAGGGGTTTTCTCGTTATTGGGTGTAACCCTGTATAGTACATAAGCGTTGCATAGGTCGAAGGGGTAGGTGTAAAGATTTGCGCTTGTTCAGGATTGATTTTTAAAACATTGCTCGCAAATTGTTTGAGAGAGTGCATATGCTTCTCTTCACACCCAGGGTGTGCTGCGATGAGGTAGTAGGTAAGGAACTGTTTTTTACCAGACTCGCGGCTCAATCTATCAAAGAGGGATTTAAATTCGACCAAGGACTCTTTGCCTGGTTTTCCCATCAACGCTAATATCTCATCGTCAATATGCTCAGGGGCAATTTTCATCTGACCACTGAGGTGATGTTCCACGATCTCTTTAAGATACTCGTATCCATAGGCTTTATCATCACTGATAAGATCATAGCGAATGCCCGAAGCCACAAATGCTTTTTTAATGCCAGGAAGCGCTCTTACTTTTCTGAGCAGATCAAGCTGTTTTTTATGGGTTGGTTTCAGCGCCTTACAGAGTTTTGGAAACATACAACTCTTCTCTTCGCACGTTCCTTTAGTCACTTTCTTATGGCACTCATAGCCGTACATATTGGCTGTTGGTCCTCCAAGATCGGAGATAATGCCTTTAAAGTCTTTATATGTCGTAAAGTGTTTGGCTTCTTTGAGAATGGAGTTTTCACTACGACTTCTGATGGTTCTACCTTGATGCACGCTAATCGCACAGAAACTGCATTCACCATAACAGCCTTGATGCGTTGAGATGGAAAACTTGATGGTCTCAAGCGCTTTAACTGCTCCCTCTTTTTTATGGTACGGGTGAACATCTCGCATAAACGGAAGTGCGCTTACTTCATCCATCTCTTCAGTGGTCAAGTAGAGTGCAGGTGGGTTTTGGATGAGGTAGCGCTCATCTACTTTTTGGCAGAGCCCTTTGGCAGAAATCGGGTCATTGTTATGGTAGAAGATGTCAAACATATCCATAAATTTGAGCTTATCCGCCAGTGTTTCAGCATGACTAGGAAGGCTTAAATACTCCTCTTTTGACTCTTTAGAAATATAGCAAAGACCTCGAACATCAAAAGGTTCAATGCCCTTATTTAGGGCATCAGCGAACTCTATAATGCTTTTGTCCGACATTCCATACAGCAGGTAATCTGCCTTGGCATCAAACAAAATGGGTTTGCGAAGTTTGTTACTCCAAAAGTCATAATGCGTCACACGTCTCAGACTTGCTTCAATGCCGCCTAGCATAATAGGCACCGTGTTTTTAAAGTTTTGGCGGATGAGGTTGGTGTACACCAAACTGGCACGATCAGGACGTTTGTTATTGACACCACCAGGCGTATAGTCATCTAAATTGCGAAATTTTTTTGTAGCGGTGTAATTGGATACCATAGAATCAACACTACCACCACTTACACCCCAGAAAAGCTTTGGTTCACCCAAACGGGTAATATCATCTTTACATGTAATGTCTGGTTGCCCGATAATACCGACTTTATACCCAGCTTTTTCTAACACACGACCTACAACAGAAACGCCCATATAAGGGCTATCGATGTACGCATCTGAGGTGATCAGTATGATGTCCAGTTGCGTCCATCCTCTCGTTCTCATCTCTTCGTGTGTGGTAACTAAAAACATGCTTTTCCTCGATCGCTAATATAGATATAAATATAGCACAACACCTCTATGTTTTGGCTTTTTTAAGATTGTTAATAGTAATATCTCACCAATTATCATTTGGAGGATAAGTTTGAAAAATTCACTCTATTTTAACATTAAAGTGGAAGAGGGCATCTTCGATAAAATCGTGGCTGAGCAAAACACCATTGGCTACTATACACTGCCAGATCAAGACATCAGCGCTCTTGAAGAGTACTTAGCAGATTTTAAATCAAAAAATGATTACGATGCGATCAAAGACATCGCTATTATCGGTATTGGTGGAAGCTCCATCTGTTTGAGAGTACTGATCCTGCATCGATTCGCTCAACACTCAATAAATTGGATATTAAAAACACTCACTTCTTTGTCATTAGTAAATCAGGTACAACGATCGAGACAATCTCGGTTTACAAATACGTTCTTTCCCTTTTAAAAGCCAAAGATATTTCACTTGATTACCGTTTTACCTTTGTCACCGATGATGGTTCAAAACTGGAAGCCCATGCTAAAACATTTAACTCTTTTATTTTACACATTCCTGTCAATGTCGGTGGACGTTTCTCTGTGTTAAGTGCAGCGGGACTTGCTCCATTGCTTCTTGTCGGCGTGGATATTCAAAGATTGCTTGATGGCGCCAAAGCGATTAAAAAAAGCTTCTTTGAAGATGGCTACATCAAAGAGACGTTGATGAAAAAAGCGACCTATTACGCTAAAAATTCGATGCATTACAACATTAACACCCTCTTTGCATACTCTGAGAGTTTGGACTGCTTTACTGATTGGTATGTGCAACTTTGGGGTGAGAGTTTGGGGAAAAAACAACGCCACAGCAGTTTTAACGTGGGTCTGACACCGGTTGGGTTGATTGGTCCAAAAGATCAACACTCCTTCTTACAACTCATTGTTGAAGGACTTCGCGATAAAAGCGTTACGGTACTTAAAATTGAAAATTTTGATGATAAGATCAAAATTCCAGCGATTACACTCAAGGAACTTGAGGGCTTGGATTTGATGAATGGCATTGCCTTTTGTGACCTTATCAATATGCAAGCAGATTCAACCATTGAAGCACTTCTTGATAAAAAAGATATTCCTATTGACACCATTACCCTTCAACATATTGATGAAGAGAACATTGGAAAGTTGATTTTCTATTATGAGCTTTTAACATCCCTTGTTGGTCAAATGATGAATGTGAATACTTACGATCAACCTGGTGTTGAGAGTGGTAAGAAGATTTTAGAAGGTAAGTTAATCGAAGAGAAAAAAAGTTTTCCTAAAAAAGGAAAATAATAAAGTAAGCTGGGAATTTTCCCAGCTTGTTATACTTCAGTAAACACGAGTGCTTGTTCATACAAGGCTGAACCCATTTTCCCCCACATTGAAAATAGATGGATTTCTTGTTCACTTATATTAAATTGGTGAGCAATTTTATCAATAACTTTATGTTCATAAATACCAAATTTATCATCAACATGGACTAAAACCATTAATGCAAGCAATGTAATCCTTTGGCTTTGTGCTGATTTGAAAATCGTTAAAATATCTTCTAATAGAAAACTTTTTACATCAATATCTATATTTTCAATACCCATTTCGGTACAGTATTCTTCGACAATTTCACGCTCTTTTGGGCCGTATTCACCGTCAAGTTGGGCGACATATTGGGCAAGTTGCAAAAAAGCAAATTTTTCTTCGGTTTTAAGTTTCATAAGTAACAATTTGAACTCCTTTGATATTAAATCCGTATAATTATAGTGAAACATTTTAAATGAACATTAATAAACATGGTAAAATGGCTCAAAGTGCATTTTGTAAGGACGAACATCGTGGATAAAAAATTACGTAAAAGTGAAAAGATTTTAGATGCAGCCTTGATGCTCTTTTCAACGCAAGGCTTTTATGCAACGACGATTCCCGATATCGCTAAAGCTATAGGGATGAGTGTTGGAAATCTTTATAACTATTTTTCTTCAAAAGAGATGCTTGCAAAAGAGATTATCAAATACTCCTCTGATATTTTGGGCGCTGAAATTCGAAAAGTCAATGAAGAAGAGGGAAGTGCAAAAGAAAAAATTCGTAAAATTGTTGCACTCTATTTTGAGATGGCATCGTCTAAACCTCAGCATATTAACTACTTTTTACGTGTCTATCTCGCCAATAAAGAGGTCTTTAAAGATGGATGTGAAGGAATGCTGTGCGTCTCTTCGTTTGTAACAGAACTGATGATTTTCTTTGAAGAAGGTGTTGCAAAGGGCGAGCTACGAAACCAAGACTTTTTCTCTGCTTTTGGCCTTTTTATGGGATATCTTGGTGGGTTTGTTTTCTTAAGTGGTGAAGGGGTACTCGATAAAGCACTCAACCATTATGTAGATGAAATCTCACTCAATATTTACAACGCCCTAAAACAACAGTAATGTCTCACAAATATTCGATCATCTGGCTTCAAGGACTTACCTGTAATGGCAACAGTCATTCGTTTTTAAATTATACCCATATGCCTAGCTTCGCAGCTTCCTTTGACATGCTCTATCATCCTTTGTGGTGTGGAGCAGAGGATTTTATGAGTC
The DNA here is from genome assembly GCA_017860615.1 of Pseudomonadota bacterium. Classification (GTDB taxonomy): domain Bacteria; phylum Campylobacterota; class Campylobacteria; order Campylobacterales; family Sulfurospirillaceae; genus Sulfurospirillum. The sequence goes on from JAGDMU010000001.1 coordinate 258,159, forward strand.
TCTTAAACAGTGACGTAACCTTTGATTTCCTTATTTTAGAAGGTGCTTTGAGTCATGATGAGCGGTTGATTCAACGCTTTAACCTCCCTTTTTATGAAATTCTTGACACTTTAGCTGCCCGAGCTAAGTATATTATCTGCGCAGGAAGTTGTGCGAGCTTTGGCGGTGTCTTTAGGTTGCGTGATCCTGAAAAAATTACAGGAGCGCTCTTTAGTGGAAAAGAAAAGGGTGGGTATTGGTTGGAAAAAAACAATATTATCAACATCTCAGGATGCCCTGTACATCCAAGATGGCTTGTTGAAACATTGGTAGCGTTGCATCATGGTGAGAAAGTACTCTTGGATGAATTTTTACGCCCTAAAGAGGTTTTTTCATACTTAGCACATCATGGGTGTTTACGAAACGAATATTTTGAATGGAAAGTTGATAGCAAACAGCTTGGTGAGCGAGAAGGGTGCTTGTTTTATGAACATGGCTGTTTGGGCCCTATGAGTCATGCCAATTGCAATAAAATTTTATGGAACGATATTAGCTCAAAAACCAGAGCAGGATCGCCGTGTTTAGGGTGTACCGAGTTTGATTTTCCACGTCGTGCATTGTACGAAACCCAAAAAAATATGTCTTTACCTCAAACACCTTTTGGCATCTCAAAGCGTGCTTATTATAGCCTTGCTGGTGTGGCAAAAAGTTTTAAGATAGAGAGACTTGAAAAGAAGCTAATCGATGAAAATGACTAAAGAGATTATCGAACGTATCGAAGGTGAAGCGACTTTGGAGCTTGAGTGGGAAAATGAACAGGTCAGTTTTGCCAAAATTAAATTTTTTAATTATCGTGGCATTGAAGAGATTTTAAAAAAACGTCCCTTGCTGGATGCTTTGGCTTTGACACCTAGAGTATGTGGCATTTGCTCGCATTCACATGCGATTGCTTCCGTTTTAGCCATTGAAGAGTGTTATAAAAGTGCTGGAGAAGCGCTTCATATTACACAAAAAGCAAAAGATATCCGCGAGATCGCACTGAATGCGGAGAAAATTCATAACCATATTAAATGGTATTTTTTTACCATCTTACCAGAGTTAAAAAGAGTTGGGGACACAACGTATGCTGGGAATGCTTTTAAAGATAAGCAGTGGTTTCAGGCTCAAAGTGCTGTTATGCAAAGCCTTAAAATGGGTGCTCATTTTACAGGTCAGTGGCCACATGGATCTTTTGTAATGGCAGGTGGTGTTACCTGTGATCCACTTAAAAGTGATCTTATCAGTGCACAGGGCTGCTTGGATGCTGTCATTGCTTTTTGTGAAGAACACTTTTATGGGATGCCTTTGGAGGAATTTTTGAGTTTTGACTCAGCTTTGCAAGTCATGTCCTCTCCTTCAGCCCTCTCTTACGGCATTGATGAGATGATTAAACATGGTTTTGATCGTTTAGGGCGTAGTTTTGATCGATTTTTAGCCTTGGGCGAATCCTATAGGTATGAAGGTAGCCTTAAGGCTTCTAAAACTACGGTCTTAGGAGCTGACATTAAGTATGTACATGAGAGCTTACAACATACGTTTTTTGAAGATAAACATAAAGGTTATACTTATTCTAAAAGCGCTATGTATAAAAGAAACTATTGTGAAGTTGGACCTTTAGCGCGTTTGATGGTTTCTAAAGATGCTTTAATGCGTGATTTTCATCGAAGATTTAAAGACGCAGCGCTTACACGCGTGGTAGCGCGTGCTGTTGAATGTGCACATCTGTTGTGGCGTACAAAAGTGCTTATAGACCATATAAATCTTAAAGAGCCTTCGCTGATTCCTCCAAAAAAGGATATTCATAGTTTAAGTGGTAGTGGTATTGGAGTGATTGAAGCGCCACGTGGTTCTTTGATACACTCTGTTGTGGTACATCAAGGTTTGATAGAATCATACGATATTATCACACCAACCGTTTGGAATTTAGGAAATGGTGATAAGCAAAATCCTTCCACCGCTCAAAAAGCCTTAATCGGTCTAAACTCGTTTACCAAAGCAGACTTTATTCTTAAAAGTTTTGATGTTTGTTCGGTTTGTACAACCCAATAAATATATTGTTTTTCGTGTGACAATTTAGCCATTTTTAATATAATACACTTTTTATCCTCTTTTTTTGTTACATTTCTACTCTCTTGCTTTAAAGTACCCTTAATAGTGTGCGTTCCCAGCATATTGTGAAACATTTTTTGATTTAATACTAAATGAATACTCATTCAGGTAAACAAATATTGTCTGTTTTCTGAATAATGCCTTAACTTTTTGATCTTGGAAAATTTACACAGGAGAGATTTATGGAACACGCAAAACTGTACGAAAGGCTTGCTGAGAGACTTAGCAATCTTGAGAAGTTCCCCCGAATTAAGGAGGAAAAATCTATTGCGGCACTGATGGAAGAACATGGTATCAGCCGTAGAGATTTTATGAAGTGGGCAGCAGGTGTGACTGCAATGTTGTCATTACCTTCAACATTTACACCACTGATGGCACAAGCTGCTGAGCTTACGGATCGTTTACCCGTTATTTGGTTGCATATGGCTGAATGTACAGGCTGTAGTGAGAGTTTGCTCCGAACAGACGCTCCTACCATTGATAGTTTGATTTTTGATCACATTTCACTTGAATACCATGAGACACTTATGGTCGCCTGTGGATGGCAAGCAGAGCACAACTTAGAGAGTGCTATTGAGAAATACAAAGGTAAGTACATTTTGATGGTTGAAGGTGGTATTCCTGCGGGCAGTAGTGAATTCTTCTTAACCGTTGGACCACATGGACAAACAGGTCAAAAAAGTGCGCAAAAAGCAGCAGATTCAGCGGCGGCTATCTTTGCAATCGGTTCGTGTTCAAGCTTCGGAGGTATCCAAGCAGCACATCCAAACCCAACCAATGCTCAACCTCTTAGTAAAGTGACTAATAAACCAGTTATTAATGTTCCAGGTTGTCCTCCAAGTGAGAAAAACATCGTCGGAAACGTACTTCACTATATTCTTTTTGGAACCCTTCCAGCGCTTGACGCGTACAATCGTCCAAAATGGGCTTATGGTCTTAGAATCCATGATCTTTGCGAAAGACGTGGTCACTTTGACGCGGGCGAATTTGTTCAAGAGTTCGGTGATGCAGGTGCTAAAAAAGGCTTCTGTCTTTATAAAGTGGGTTGTAAAGGTCCTTATACTTTCAACAACTGTTCACGTGAGAGATTTAACCAACACACTTCTTGGCCAGTTCAAGCAGGTCACGGCTGTATTGGTTGTTCAGAACCTGGATTCTGGGACAATATGGGACCATTTGAAGAACCTCTAGGTGATAGATTGTACCATACCGTTTATGGCGAAGGTGCTGACAAAACTGCTGACAAAGTAGGTGTAGCGCTTCTGACTGCAACGGCAGTAGGTATTGCGGCTCATGCGGCGATTGCTGCGGTTAAGGGCAGTGGAAAAACTGAAGAATAATTGAAGGATAAGATAATGAGTAAAAGAATCGTAGTAGATCCAATCACCAGAATCGAAGGTCACTTAAGGGTTGAAGTTATCGTTGATGATAACAATGTTGTAACAGAAGCGTACTCTTCTTCAACACTTTGGAGAGGTATCGAGACTATCCTTAAAGGCAGAGACCCAAGAGATGCAGGCTTTATGGTACAGAGAATTTGTGGTGTTTGTACATACTCACACTACAAAGCAGGCATTATGGCAGTGGAAGATGCTCTTGGGATTGAGCCACCACTTAACGCAAAATTGACACGTACATTGATGAACAATGCACTTTTCTTGCATGATCACGTTGTTCACTTCTATCATCTTCATGGTCTTGACTGGGTTGACGTGGTTTCTGCGCTTAAAGCGGACCCGCACAAAGCGGCTGCTGAGTCATTTAAATACACAGATGCGCCAATCGCATGTGGTGCAGATGATCTTGTAGCGACGCAAAAAAGAGTAGCGGAATTTGTTAAAAAAGGACACCTTGGACCATTCGCGAATGCGTACTGGGGACATCCAACCTATAAATTAACACCAGAACAAAACCTTATTGCAGTTTCTCACTACCTTAAAGCGCTAGAGCTTCAAAGAACAGTTGCTCAAATGATGGCCATTTTTGGTGCAAAACAACCACACCCACAAAGCTTAACGGTTGGTGGTGTAACATGTGTAATGGATCTTCAAACGCCTTCACGTTTAGGCGAGTATTTGACTAAATTTAAAGAGATTGCAGATTTTGTTAACCGTGCTTACTATCCTGACGTTGTTATGGCGGGTCTTGCGTATGCAAAAGAGCCAAGCGTTACAGGAGGCTTGGGTGTACCAAATCTCTTTACACAAAAAGAGTTCCAAATCAATGCGAAAGAGTTCTTATTTGAGAGCGGTGTTATGATGGGCGAAGACGTGGTGAACTTAATCACGGGCAAACCATTTAAAGTTCAACCCCTTGATGAGAGTAAAATCACAGAAGAAGCAACACGCGCATGGTATAAAGATAATGCTGCATACCATCCATACGAAGGTCGCCAAGAGCCTAACTACACAGGCTTTAAAGATGCTCAAACGATCAATGATAAAGGCGTACTTGCTCCTACAAAAGTTATTGACGAAAATGGTAAATATACTTGGATTAAAGCACCTCGTTACGATGGTAAACCACTTCAAGTTGGACCATTGGCAAATATCGTTGTGAACTATGCACTTGGTAACAAACGTGTTAAAGTCGTTGTTGACAAATTCTTGAAAGATACAGGTCTTCCTATTACGGCAGTTGCTTCAACATTGGGTCGTACAGCATGTCGTATGATCGAAGCTAAGGTCATCGCCGATAATGGTTTAGAAGCGTTTAATGCGTTGATTCAAAACCTAAAAGTGGATGATGCTACCTGCACAAGTTATAAAATTGATAAAAATAAAGAGTACAAAGGTCGCTATATTGGTCACGTACCTCGTGGCGTGCTTAGTCACTGGGTTAAAATCAAAAATGGTGTGATTGAAAACTACCAAGCAGTCGTGCCTAGTACATGGAATGCAAGTCCAAAAGATGCTAAAGGTGTTAGAGGATCTTATGAAGAGTCTCTCATTGGTTTGAAGATCACAGATCTTTCTCAACCGCTTGAAATTGTAAGAATCATCCACTCTTATGATCCATGTCTTGCATGTGCTGTACATGTTATGGATACAAAAGGTAATGAGATGAGCAGTTATAAGGTCAATGTTAACGGCGCGTCTTGCTAAAAGCGAAAGGGAGTCTAACAATGAAAAGAGATATAGAATTTGAGTTCTCAGCAGGGCTTCGTTGGACGCACTGGCTTAGAGCAATTGCTATTTTTGTATTAACGGTGACAGGTTTTTATTTAACCTATGTATTCATCGCTCCTGAAGCATCAGATGAGCCTATCCTCTTCTTGAATGCAAAATTCAGAATGTGGCATGAAATCGCAGGGTTTTTGCTTATTGCAATTACATTGTTTAAAACATACCTCTTCTGTGTTGATAGCATCAGTTCAAAAGAGAGAGTATCGTTTTTAGATTTTATCAGTCCAAAAATATGGTTTCAACAGCTTAAGTACTACCTTTTTATGGGGGAACACCCTCATTTAAGAGGTGTCTATAATCCGTTGCAGTTTGTTGCTTATGTTGGTCTTTATGCGATGATTTTTATCATCAGCTTAACAGGTCTTATTTTGTATGTTCATTGTTATCAAGGTGGCGGTATTGGTCTGTTTTTATATGACTATATGCGCCCAATTGAGGCAATGCTTGGCGGACTTGCAATGGTTCGAGAAATTCACCACATCGTTATGTGGGGTATTTTGATCTTTTTACCAATTCACATCTATATGGCAATCTTTAACTCAATTATGGGAAAAGAGGGTTCAATGGATGCGATTATTAGTGGTTACAAATTTCATAAACAACACAAACACTAAGAGAGTCTTGGCTTGAAAGTGTTGATTTTTGGCTTGAAAGTGTTGATTTTAGGCATTGGCAATGTGATGTTCTCCGACGAAGGCGTCGGAGTTCATCTTTGCCGCCTTGTTGAACAAAAGTATCAGTTTTCTTCGCCTGAGCCTGAGCATACCCTCACATTTGTTGATGGTGGCACCCTCGCACAAAGATTAATCCCTATTATCGCTGAGTATGACTACATGGTTGTTCTTGATTGTGTAGATGCACATGATGGAGAAATTGGCGATGTTTATTTTTTCGATTTTGAAAATGTTCCCAATACCATCACATGGCAAGGCAGTGCACATGAAGTCGAGATGCTTCAAACACTCACGATGATGGATATGGTGGGAGATCGTCCTCCTACGAAAGTTGTTGGTATTATTCCAGAAGTCGTGGATGACACAACACTAGAACTTACGCCTGCTGTGTTAAAAGGTAGTTCGGTTATGGAGAGTGTTTTACTGAAACATTTGGTAGAATTAGGATTTTCGTATCAGCAAATCAGCGATATTGATATCCAAAGTGTTGCCAACATGTCCTGTCTGGAGGATCGATGATCTTAGCATTTGAATTTAATTATGTCTCCAATAACGGTGTTTTAGAGAATTTACTGAAAGAAATCGCGAATGACTTTGGCATTAACCATAAAATTGTTCGTAAAGAGTCTATTGTAACACTTTTTGTCGAAGCAGATGAAACAGGTTTAAGTACTTTTGCCGATACGCTTTCTGCTTCTCTTCCGTTATCAATCTTTTTTAAATCTTCCAGTGTAGAAGTCGTCGATACCATGCCTGATGAGACAGAAGTGATTCCTTCTATGGCATATAATGTTGAATTCACACCCAAAATATTGGCTTCGGTCGATACCCCAAGCTCCAAACACTATCTTTCACCTTGTGTTACTGTATCCAATGGTAGTGTGAAATTATTCCAACAAGATCATGAACTTTTACATGCCAATGATGCAAAAGGTTATGAAGCATTTTATGAAAAAGTAGCAGAGCTTATTGTAAATGGTGAAAATGTAGCGATTCAAACAAAAAACGGCTCGTTTGTATTTGGTAAGATTGAAAATAGTGCTTCGTGCTCTCATATAGAGATGCCAGAAGTGATTGCAACTGATTTGTCGGTTGTTGAACGCATGGTTGTATGCAGGGAAAATGAAATTAAAGCGTTAGCGTCACTTGAGAGACCTGCCATTCGTTTTAAAGTTAATGCACTGTTTTCGCAAAAAGGAATTTTCTCACAATCTCGTGTCGTGCTAAGACTTACAGATGACCTTTTTATGTACCAGCTTTCAAAACACCTTTTTGCTAAAGGGGTACAGTTTCTTTTTAAAGCAACATCTTTACACGGTAAAGAATCGTATCGTGTGCAGTTTGATGTCAACCTTCAACCTATCGATCCGTTGCTTGTGAGTGTGCTCGAAAATGGCGCGATTTTGATAGTAAAAGGGAGCGGTTATGCCTCTTTCGCACTCAAAGCCAGTTTAGAAAAATTTGATGAGCCTTCCCATGCGGCATTTGCTTCGATTATGCAAGAACATCAACTGTTTGATGCAACTTCCAGTTGTTTTTACCTCAGTACCCTTCATAACGATCGCATTATGCACTACTCTAAAGAGCATGGTATGCTCAATCTCATAGAAATCTCCTTGCCTTCTTCGTTTGCGGAGTTGTTTGCTGAAATTGAGCGTAGCAGCCCAAGTGCTGAGCGTTTGGTTGCCAACTATAAAGAGCAGTTTCCTGAAATTTACGCTCACGCAATCGAAACGATCATTCCTAGCGATACACCAAAAAATATTTATTTTCTTTGGAAAGTTGTAGCGATGGTGTTAGGATTAAGCGATAATTTTGAGCGTACAGCTGAGCAGCTTATTGAAAATGCTGAAGATTTTGGCGGTCAAAAAGGTCCTCGTATTGACTATTTCTTGCAAAAAGAAGATGCTTTAAGTTCTGATATTGACTATGTCAGATTGGTTCGTAGTGGTATCAGCTATAAATTAGCAGGAACCGATAATACGACGCTTAGTTTTGGGTATATGGAGAGTCTTTCTTACTTTATCTCTGATCTATGTGACACACACAAAGAAAATCTGATGACAACGAAGATTGCTTTGTGCGGTTCACTTTTTGGTTACAAACGATTTTCTGAGATGGTCACTAAAAATCTTAAGCCAAACCATACGATCTGCTTTAATAAAGAGTTGCCGATTGATCAATAAATCGCGTCTGATTTATCGTATTGAAGGTATTGTCCAAGGGGTTGGTTTTCGCCCCTTTGTCTATACCATAGCCTCGCGTTATTCACTTCATGGTTTTGTACTCAACAATGCAAAAGGTGTTGTGATTGAGGTCGAAGGATTTAAAGAGAGCCTTGATGCGTTTGAGCAGGCTTTGTTTAAAGAACTTCCTCCTTTAGCTCGCATAGATTTTTGGAGTAAAGAGCTAATGGCATGTCGAGGCAATATGGCATTTGAAATTCGTCATAGCGATGAAGCCAATACAAAGTCTTCGCCTGTTTTACCCGATATGTCTATCTGCAAGGAGTGTCTTGATGAGCTAAAAGACCCTCATAATAGACGTTATCATTATTTTTTTACCAACTGTACCAATTGTGGTCCTCGCTATTCCATCATTAAAACCGTTCCGTATGATCGCCCTTACACCTCAATGCAACCCTTTGTGATGTGTGAAGAATGCCACAATGAATATACAAACCCACTGGATCGTCGCTATCATGCACAACCCATTAGTTGTTCCAAATGCGGACCAACACTCTCTTTGTGTTCCATCAATGGAGAACTCCTTACCACAAATGAAGAGGCGATTGTCCAATTAGCGAAGCTTATCAACACAGGGCACATCGTTGCAATGAAAGGCATGGGTGGCTTTCATCTTATGTGCGATGCAACGCAGGACGATGTGGTTGCAAACTTGCGGGAGCGTAAACACCGTCCATCAAAACCGTTTGCGGTGATGTTTAAAAACCTTGAAGCCATTAAAGAAGAGTGTGTTTTAAGCGTTCAAGAAGAGGAGGGTGTTAGCTCACTGCTTCGTCCGATTGTTCTTGTAAAGCGTAATGCTAAAGCTTCAAAGATCAGCCCACTTATTGCGCCTCGCATTGATCGTCTCGGTGTATTTCTGCCTTACACACCTTTACATGTCATTCTTTTTGAATACCTCAAAAATCCGATTGTTGCGACGAGTGCGAATCGTTCAGGCGAGCCTATTATCAGTGATGCAAATGTTCTGAAAGAGAAGTTGAAGGATGTTGTGGAGTATTATCTTGATTATAACCGCGAGATTGTCAACTCAAGTGATGACAGTGTTTTGCAATACATTGGAGATAAAACGCTGTTGATGCGCTCTTCACGTGGCATTGCACCGCAGAGTTTTAGAGTCGATTCTAAAGATGAGCGTAAGATTTTAGCGGTTGGCGCACATCAAAAAAATGCGATTGCGATTTACCTGAATCACCAGATTATTGTAAGCCCTTATATCGGCGATTTGGATAATATAGCGAGCAATGAGCTTTTTGAAAAAATGATAGAAAGCTTCGCGCGTTTTTACGATTTTACACCCGATCTTATTGTAGGAGACTTACATCCTAATTACGTCTCAACACAGTGGGCGAAAAAGCAAAACATCCCTTTTATGCAAGTTCAACATCACTATGCGCATATTCTTTCCACAATGTGTGAGCACAAACTAAGCGAACCAGTGCTTGGTATCGCATGGGATGGCACGGGGTATGGCGATGATGGTACGATTTGGGGTGGCGAATTTTTACTGTGTAATCAAGAACGTTACGAACGTGTCATCTCCTTTGAGTCATTTTTGCTTTTGGGCGGGGATGCAAGTATTAAAGAGATTAAGCGCATCTTAGCCTCACTTTTGTGGGATACGCTTGGCGATGATGCCGATGTGCATTTATTGAACTATTTTGATGAAAAATCACTCAAACTTCTCAAACAAATTTATACCAAACAGATCAATTCACCACGCTGTTCTTCTGTTGGAAGACTCTTTGATGCGGTAGCTGTTTTGTGTGGAATGGAAGGTAATGTAAGCTATGATGGGGAGAGTGGATTACTTCTAGAAGCTCTTTATGATGCTTCAATTCATGAATATTACGCTATTGAAATTGACGATAAAATAGTTCATTATAAGCCGATGTTCGTTCAAATGCTCAAAGATAAAGAACCGCATCTTATTGCAACGAAATTTATCAATACGCTCGTTCAAATTGCCCTTCGTGTAAGTACGCGTTATTCGTTACCTATTGTCCTTTCTGGAGGCGTGTTTCAAAATCGCACATTGATGGAGAAACTTCTTCAAAATGTCACACAAAATTTCTATTTTCCGCTACAATTAGCAATCAATGATGGCGGAATTTGTGTCGGACAAATCTATAAAGTGCTTGAAAAATAATATTAATATTTTTCTCTTTTAATATTTAAAGAATACTCTGATTAGAATGTAAGCTAAGTAAGTATATTAATAAGGATACACCATGGATAAAATTATTCGTTTTAGTGTCTCACTGCCAGAAAAGCTTTTAGAAGAACTTGATAAAAAAGTTGACGCTCAAGGGTATGCTTCACGCAGTGAGTTTACACGAGATCTCATACGCGAAAAAATTGTTAAAGATGATTGGCAAGACGACAATAGCGATGTTATTGGTGTTTTGACGATGATTTATACGCATCATCAAAACGAACTTGTTCAAAAAATCTTAGAGATTCAGCACGATGCAAAAATCAACATTATGTGCAATACGCATGTACATGTAAGCCATGAAAACTGCCTTGAAACCATTATGGTAACGGGAAAAGTATCTGAGGTAAAAGATTTTGCACAAAAGATTGCAGGGCTTAAAGGGGTTAAATTCTCCAAGCTTGTAGAGGCATCAATCCCCGCTTCGTAATCGTTTCTTCTTAGAGGTGAGTAAACAAAAAGGTTTGCTCACCACACTCTTTACATACAAAGATATTTATCGTAAAACTTTCCATGCTAATACTGCAATAATCCCTAGAACAATCCAATGCGCGCTCATGAGCATAAACCCAAACACTATCGCCAATACAAGCGCTGTATAGCGAATGGTATTACTGGTTGCTAATTTATACGCTGCCAGTAGGGCGATGGTCGCATTGGCAATAAAAAATCCATCGGCTAAAGCCACTAAGTCTTCTGTTGTAAACACTTTCATATAGACTAACCCTAAGACAATGGCGTTGATAGCGCATAAAAAAACAGTTGCTCCCACGGGCGCACCGTTTTCAAGACGTCTGTTTAAAAGACCTAAGACGCCTTTATGCTCAGAGGTCAATCCACTAATGAGCCTTGAAACGCCGCCGACAAACAGTAAGACCGTGCTCAAACAAAGAAGCATGGCTAACATACCCATGACGAATGCACTCGATGTTCCAAACAGAGGATAGATAAGCGCCGTGATAGCATTGGTCTGCTCTAACGAAGCAAATTGAATAGCGCAGACGACTAAAAGGTAGATAACGGAGATAACCACCGCACTGATCTTAACCGCTTTAGGAATCGTTCTCTCAGGATCATTCACCTCTTTAGAGTAATTTCCCACAACTTCCCATCCAACAATCGCCCAAAAAGCAAGTAGTAATGCTCTTGAGATAAGCGTTATATCCAAAGGGGCATTAAGCGAAAACGTTGTCTCATGTCCTAGTAAAATAGCTATACTTCCAAGGCTTAAAATAATGCCGATGATAGTTGTGACAATCAATGAGAGTGTTCCTAAAAAATGAACAGGACGAAGGAGGGCAAAAAGCGTAAAAACCAACATCGAAAAAGCCAGTATGTTAACGTCTAGCCCCAAAAGAGGTTGAATAAAATGTGCTCCTACGAGATAAACAGCAACGGGACCAAACAGGACAGCGCTAATGAGATAGTAAGAAGTCAAGTACTTAAGCTTCGTGTTAAATGCTGCTTGTACTGCGTTTGTTACTCCTTCATCGCCTGGAAATTTGATACTTAAGTTTCCCAGAACCAACGCAAAAGCAAAACCTAACATCAAAATAACACACCATACAAGAATGGAAAAATTACCCACGAGATCGTAAACAATAGGTGGCAAAAGAATGATACCAGAGCCTAATATGGGACCTATCATCAAACCTGAGAGCGTTAAGGTGTTGAGCTGTTTTTTCATAGGAATCGCTTTGAATAAAATGAGAGAAAAGTGTAGCACAATACGACTCTAAAAAGGCATCACATTTAAAAAATGTGATGCCCAAATATTAATACAATTCTAATTTATAATTCAAACGAATGGTACGAGGTGCACCAGATGAAAGGCGTGTTCCGCCTGCCGCCCAATACTCTTTATTTTCAACATTATCGACATTGATTTGCCAAATATTTTTCTTTCCATAAAGTTTAGTAACATAGCGTCCACCCACACTAAAGAGGGTGACATCATCTAACCATGCTTGGTTCAGGTCATTCACAGGACGACGACCAGTATAGTAAGCTCCACCGTTAATCGAAAGCCCTGCAACACTGCTAAGTTCATAATTTAAAAATAGACTCCCTGTTCGACGTGCCGCATTTTCAGGCAACTTGCCATTTAAATCGGTCGCATCACCACCCATATCTTCAAAACGAGGATCTAACCACTGTGTGGAAGCGAGCCAACTGAGTTGTTCCGTTAATTTTCCTTGAAGCGAGAGTTCAACACCACTATAGCGTTTATGCCCACCTGCTACATAATAGTTAGCTGAATCGGTGTAATAACCAGGGCTTTCTATATCAAATACCGCCGCCGATACAAGGGTACCCGTTGGCAAAAGCCAATGCGCTCCTAACTCGTACTGCTTGCTAACGCCAGGGTTTAGACGTTCAGCTTCATTTTGTGTTCCCGTTGGTGCCGCTTCACCTTCTTCCAAACCTTCTGAATACGAAGCATACAGCGATACGCTCTCTAAAGGTTTATAAACAAGGGCTATCATAGGCGTGGTTTCACTTGCTTCATAACGCGTTACATCTTGATTACTCTCATATTTTGAGTGACGTAATCCTCCAATAACCTGCCATTGTGGATCAAACGTTATGCGATCCATCGTATAGAATCCTGTATCTTTCGTAGTATACGAAACGCCAGTTGTCTTTGTAAAACCCGTTGGTGTTATCGTATGGGGAGCATAGAGGTTTTGCGCTATGGTGGCAGATGTGCTACTCGAAAGGGGTTTTTGATTTTTTTCGGTATAACTGGTACCAAACGTAAAATCATGTTGAATATCCCATGTGTTAACAACACCATAGAGTTCAGCACGTAAAAGATCCGATGTGTATTCGTACTCTTGGTGATTGACTCTAACCGTACCTGCTCCAGTATTGAGGGTGGTTGCTTGAGGGTTTGAAAAGGTAAAGGTAGCAAGGTTACGTTCGCGCTCCGTCTTAGCCCGTCCAGCTTCAAGTCCAAGACTCCATGTATCACTGAGTGCATAATCGGATCGTAGTAAAACATTGGTTGTTTCTGTTTCAAACTTTGTAGAGTCAGATCCAATTAAGTTTCTTGGATCAACCGTGTGCGGCAAAGTAATGACGCCATTGACTGCTTTTGGTAGAGCAATGCCCGCTTGTTCTGTGACTTTGCGATGATCATATTCTACATCGGCTTTAATGGTTAAGCGATCGCTCACTTGCCAATCAAGCGCCATGGAGACAAAACTACGATTTCCATTGTCAACATCGTCCATATAAGATCCAAGTGTGCCACCTGCTGCATTGACTCTCACGCCTACTTGTTTTTCTTCTCCAAAACGTTCACTGACATCCGCTGATGTTATGGCTGAACCATATTGGTCCATCATCAACCCAACGGTTGCCATAGGCTCATTCGTTGGGCGTTTGGTCACGTAATTGATAATACCAGCAGGGGAGGTGAAACCATAATATAGAGCCGAAGCTCCTTTTAGTACTTCAACGCGCTCTTTATCCTCTAGTGGAACTTGGCTAAAGTTCATCAGTGGCAGTGAACCATTGAGCCTGTAATTGGTACGGTTTTGTACTTCAATGCCCCTGATGACCAATTGATCCCATGTCTCGCCACCATTTTGTTGTTTTGTGACACCTGCTGTGTTGCGCAGAGCATCATAAGTGCCTGTGGCTGCTTGCAAATCCAAAGCCTCTTTGGTAATAACATTAACCGTCGAAGGCACATCCATAATGTTCGTTCCACGAAACGTACCCGCTTCGACGGTTTCAGGTCTAAGCCCTTCGGCACGTATGTCTTCAATGGTAATGCTTGAAAGTACAGATGTTTCATCCTTTTCTGTATAGTTTATGTCAGCAAGTGCACTCACTGTTGCTAGGCTTAATAATGTACCTACTAAGTGATGCGAATTGATCCTAAAAACCCTCATTTGACTCCTTAATGTAGTTGTATGATTTATTGAAAATTATTGAAATTCTTACTTTTTGCATAGAGAAGAATTTTATATAATTGATAATCATTATATAAAATATATATTTAAAGACTGCTAGTATATTTTTTACTAGAGCGGGAAATTTAGGAAAGTATTAAAATTTATGGAATGAGTTTTTGGGTTAAGATGGCGTGTTGCTCTTCTTTGTTGTAGTTAAATTTGAATTCGGCTTCTTTAAGATAATAGATAAAATTCTCTTTTTTGATGCCTTTGAAGTGATCTAACCAGTTCTCCAAAAAATGCCAAAAATCGACTAAAGCGTTGTCAAAACTCTCATAGTGAGCTACTTTATGCTGGTTGAGGTAGCGTGCGTAGGTCTCTTTTTCGATGGATGTTTCTTCTAAATTTTTAAGATGGGCAAATTGATCTGGGAGTAAAAGCGTGTGAATGCGCTTACCATATAACATACCTAAAATGCCAATGGCATCGAAGAGATACTTTGGTTTCCCCCTTTTACATGTAGGCAAAAAATAGTATTCATCATACTGGGAAAATGTATTCGTTTGCTCTGCGTAAAGAGCTTCGGAGTGTTCGATGAGTAAAAGGCGCAATTTATGGTAGGTTTTGGTCACCGTTAGATAATTGAGTTGTAAATGTGTGGCACACTCATGGGCACTTTGATTGGCAATAAAAGCGTTTAATATTTGCATCTCTGTGGCCTGTTTTGCGTGACTAAACGTTCGTTTGCAGCTAATACAGCGATACTGCGTAGAAGAGACTTCATAGAGTTTAGTCTGTCCACAAAAAATGCACTGTTTTTGTTCTCTTTTCATGGGTATATTTTTCCTGAAAATAACTAAGAAACTTCTTTTTTTAGCTCCTATTTAAAGAGTTGCTCTATAATAGATCAAAATATAGAGACAAGGATCTAAAAATGTGTAAAGATTGCGGTTGTTCAATCACTCCTTCCCAATGGTCTGCGCACGCGCACGAACACTCTCACGATGGTCATACGCATAGCCATTCTCACGATCATGACGATCATACCCATCATGATCATCCTCATGCGCATAACCACGACCACCATGAGCATAAACATCATGATGAGATTCATGCCAATCCACAGCTGAATGATAAAAAAACCATAGCGGTTATCACCAAAATTTTGGATGCAAATGATACGCAAGCACGACACAACAGAGCTCATTTTGAAGAGCATGGCGTTCTTGCCATCAACCTTATGAGTAGCCCAGGGAGTGGAAAAACCACGCTTTTAGAAGCGACCATTGATACCAAACAGATCAAACTTGCGGTCATCGAGGGCGATCTTGAGACCAATCAAGATGCTGATCGTATTATTGCAAAAGGGGCATTAGCGCACCAAATCACCACCGGTCAAGCGTGCCATTTGGATGCGTTTATGGTGCATGAAGGACTTCATCATTTGCCGATTGATGGGCTTGATGTTGTATTCATCGAAAACGTGGGAAATTTGGTTTGTCCTGCAAGCTACGATGTAGGAAGTCATCTCAATGTCGTGCTTCTCTCCGTACCAGAAGGTGACGATAAGCCTGCTAAATACCCAGTGATGTTTAGAAGTGCAGACCTCTTCTTAATTACCAAATGTGATCTTTTGCCTTATTTTGATTTTAGTGTTGAAAAAGCCATCCGTGAGGCGCGCAAGCTCAATCCAAAAGTGGATGTCATTGAAATTGACAGCAAGTCTGGAAAAGGGATTGATCAATGGATTAGTTACCTTAAAATGAAAAAAGCATTGAGGTAACTATGTGTTTATCTATTCCCTCTCGTGTCGTTGAAATCGACGAAAATAATTATGCAACGGTAGATACCATGGGTGGCTTACAATGAGATAGCAGAAGCGATGCGCGATGGCGAGATCAGTGATGAAGAAGGAAATAATAACTATGTCTGAAGTGGATCTCATTGAAGGATTTCGTGACCCTGAGCATATGAAAGCCTTAGCATCACTTATCACAAAAGAGTGTAAGTCTAAGATTAACATTATGGAAGTATGCGGTGGTCATACACATACCATTATGAAGTTTGGACTTTCACAGATTTTGCCAGAATTCATTGAGTTTGTCCACGGTCCTGGATGTCCTGTGTGTATCATGCCTAAAGAGCGCATTGACCATGCTATTGCACTTGCAAGTATGCCCAATACCATTTTAGCAACGCTTGGCGATATGATACGCGTTCCAGGGAGCAAAACCTCTTTGCAAAAGCTTCGTGCGGAGGGGAAAGATGTACGCTCTTTGTATTCTCCATTGGATGTCATTAAAATCGCTCAAGAAAATCCTGATAAAAACGTAGTCTTTTTTGCTATTGGTTTTGAAACAACAACACCTATGAGCGCTGTTTTAGTACAACAAGCGATAGAAAAAAAACTTACCAATCTTTTCTTTCACATCAACCATGTCACCGTTCCTGAGGCAGTCGATGCCATTATGAGCGGAGGTGATGCAAAGATAGATGCATTTTTAGGACCATCGCATGTGAGTGTCATCACAGGCTATAAAATCTATGAGCCAATTGCCAAAACTTATCATACACCTGTGGTTGTTTCAGGGTTTGAACCAACCGATGTCATGGAGTCCGTTCTTCGTGTGGTTCGCCAAGTCAACGAAGGTAAAAGTATTGTTGAAAATGAGTACGCGAGAGCTGTTTCGCGTGAAGGCAATCTTAAAGCGCAAGCGTTGGTGAACACCTATTTTGAAAAACGAAGTCATTTTAGATGGCGTGGCATTGGGGATATCCCAAACAGCGCATTGAAACTCAAAGCGGAATATGCCGCATACGATGCTGAAATTGTATTTGATGAAGTGCTTCCTAAAACAGAGTTGAATGACCATAAAATGTGCATTTGCGGTGACATCCTCAAAGGACGTGCTAAACCCTTTGACTGTAAAGTCTTTGGCAAAGCCTGTACACCGAGCAATCCAATGGGATCGTGCATGGTTTCCAGTGAGGGTGCGTGTTCTGCATACTTTAAATACGGTAAATTGAATCTCAAAGGAGCAAGAGCGTGAGTAAAAAGATACTTCTCTCTCACGGAGGTGGCGGTGAAGAGACCCAAAACCTTATAAAAGACCTATTTTTTAAACATTTTGACAATGAAATTTTACTTCGTATGGAAGATGCCGCAAGTCTTGTGATGCATGACCATAAAATCGCGTTTACAACCGATTCCTTTGTGGTTTCACCGCTTTTCTTTAAAGGGGGAAACATTGGAAAACTCGCCATTGCAGGAACCGTCAATGATCTTTCCATGATGGGTGCAAAGCCTCGTTATATGACCTGTTCGTTTATGATTGAAGAGGGTTTTTTATATTCTCATCTTGAAGAGATCGTAATCAGTATGCGCGATGAGATGGCAAAAAGTGGTGTGAAAATCGTTGCGGGCGATACAAAAGTTGTTCCTCGTGGTGGCGTTGATGGACTGTTTATCAACACCGCAGGTATTGGTGAAATCATGTGTGAAAACATCTCCGCACACAATTTGGAGAACGATGATGTCATCATTGTCTCCAATGAAGTCGGTAATCATGGTGCGTGCATTTTAGCAACTCGTGAAGAGATAGAACTTGAAAGCGATCTTCAAACGGATTGCACAAGTTTGTGGAAGCCAGTGGAAGCGCTCATCAACGCGGGTGTTAAAATCCATGCGTTACGTGATGCAACCAGAGGAGGGCTTAGTGCTGTGCTCAATGAATGGGCAGTTACATCCCATGTTTGCATCGAAGTGGATGAAGCCAAAATACCTGTTGCTAAAGAGGTGAGAGGTGTGTGTGAGCTTTTAGGGTTTGAGCCTTATGAGTTTGCCAATGAAGGTACCATGGTCATTGCTCTACCTAAAAAAGAAGCTCACAGAGCGGTTGAAGTGTTAAAACAGTTTAATGAGACAGCCAAAGTGGCTATCATCGGTTACGTAAGTAATATATATG
This sequence comes from Pseudomonadota bacterium, assembly GCA_017860615.1. GTDB lineage: Bacteria > Campylobacterota > Campylobacteria > Campylobacterales > Sulfurospirillaceae > Sulfurospirillum. Next base: position 276,476 of record JAGDMU010000001.1, read on the forward strand.
TTGACAAAGTCGTACTTCATACACCGTGGGGATCAGAGCGCTTTTTAGAGCCACCCAAAGGTGAATTACTTCCAAGGATCTGTTAATGCATGAATTTTCGATTGTCACAGCACTTTTAGAGATGTGCGAGAAAAACGCTAAAGAAAATAATGCCTCTAAAATTACTAAAGTTGAAATCAAAGTAGGCAAATTGAGCGGTGTTGAGCCGCATCTTCTTGAGACTGCATTTAATACGTTTAAAGAAGAGACGATTTGTGATGGAGCAGAGTTTGTGATGCAAATTCAAGATATTGTTGTTCGATGTCAAAGTTGTCAGAGCGAAGCAACACTGAGTAAAAATGAATTTACATGTCCTACCTGTAACGGTACGGAGCTTAGCATTGTGGACGGGGAAGAGATGTATCTGATGCATCTTGAAATGGAGTAAAGCGAATCTTACAAATCTGTAATGTATAATCAGTGATTATAGTATGTTTCTGCAAGAATTTTATTAAGGATGTTAATGTTAAACGAGCTACGACGTGCAACCATTGAAGATTTGCCTGAGATCATCAAGATTTATAATGAAGCAATCAAAGATGGCATATCCACTGCCGATAGTAAAATCGTGACAGTTGAAGATAAATTAGAGTGGTTTCATGCCCACAATGCATCTCGTCCCATCTTGGTTAAAGAGTATCATGGACGCATCATCGCATGGATTAGTTTGCAGCCCTTTTACGCTAATCTTTTGGCCTATAATCATAGTGCTCGTATCAATATTTATATCGATAAAAACTTCCAAGGTAAAAAGCTAGGACAACAGTTTTTAAGCGAAGCAATTGAACAAGCCAAAAGCTATGAGATCAAAACCCTTTTAGCGCTTATTTTTTCAGAAAATGCACCTAGTTTGAAACTCTTTAAGAAATTAGGGTTTAAAGAGTGGGGTAATCTTAACCGTATTGCTACTATTGAAGGAATCGATAAAGATCTTTTGATCCTTGGTCTTCGCATTCAAGAGTAACCATGAGAAAAGAAGCATCAATTATTTTTGATATGGATGGAACACTCATTGACTCCAGTGCGGCAATGACGCACAGTGTCAATTATGTACGCAACACTTTAGGACTCTCCCCCATTGCCAAGGAATTCTTAGAGTATCATATCAATCAACCCGATCAGCATTTACCAAAGATTTTTTACAATACGGATGAGTATGACCCAGCTCATCGCGCTTTGTTTAAAGACCACTATATGCATTTCTCTCCATCCATGATAGCGCTCTATCCTGATGTGAGAGAGATGTTGCATCTGCTGAGTCAAAAGGCTTATTTGGCCATTGCTACCAATGCGAGTGATTTTTTTGCACGACATATGCTTGAACAAATGGGCATTATAGAATATTTTTCTGCCATTGTTGGCGCTAATAATGTGGCTGAACCAAAGCCAAGTCCCTTAATGGTTTACCACCTTATGAATGAGCTAGGCTGTGATGCTTCTAAAACGGTTTTAGTCGGTGATAGCATCAAAGATGAAGGAGCCGCCTCTAATGCTGGAGTCCCTTTTATTTTTGCAGAATGGGGTTATGGAACAAGTCAGAGCGCAAACCTACGTGCTCATAACATTCATGAACTTGTAGGTTTACTTAACACCTTTATTTAAAAAGCTCTAGAGGTAATTCAAGCGTACGCTTGATGATATTCATAGGGCTTTTGAGCGTATCCATAATCAGATGTGTTTCAATTTTTGGATCGGTTGTAGAACCTGTTACATCTACATTGGTCGATATTCTTTTATCATCTCCTAAAATAATGCCCCCCACAAGAGGAATCATATCAATAGCAGAACTAAACGTTTTGAGTGTTTTGATTTGAAGTTTTAAATCAAGGGTATTTGTTATTAAATCAACCTTGCCAGCACCTACAATATCTGCACTTTTCCCTCTAAGCTGAAGTTCTGTAATGTTCATGGCTTCTTTAGTTTGGTTAAATTCTACATAGCCATTATCAACAAAATAACCCTCAGTGTTAAAATTTGGATCATTAAATACAAGTAAAGATGGAATAGTGTTAATCGTTGCCATCAGGTTATTAAAGAACTTGAGATCTTTGATATAAGTCTTATGCATGATAAAGGTACCTTGCATATTGTTATCATCTTTTCCGTCAATGTTAATCGAAAAATCGCCTTCATGAAAATAGTGTCGATTAAAGAGGGCATTGGTTGCGTTTGCGTCAAGTGCGGTGGCTTGAATGCCGAGATTTCCTTTTCGTTTTTCATACTCAAACGAAGATTTACCACGTTTAGAATTAAGGTGCATCCTATCTTTAAAGAGCGTGAGTGTGTATCGTTCACTTAAGAGCGTTTTGTTGCTTTCCATATCAATGAAAGAGGAGTTTTCACCAAAAATAGTGGTTTTTATAGGCATATCCAAAGGCTCATCACCTTGTGGCATCGAAATGTTGAGATCTTTGACATGTAAGGTAATCTCTTTATCAAAATGGAGTGAGAGTTTAGTGTTGGTCGTACTTGCATCCAGTGTTTTAGTATTGGTTGTAAGTGCTATCTCAAAGTCACGAACAGGTTCACGATTTTCTAAAAGAGGCGTGTTAACATTGTAGAGATTGATTTTGGCATCAAAATTTTCAAAGTCTTTGGTTTGTACATGCACAGAACCTTCAAAGAGGTTGCCATCGTTCATAAAAGGAGAAAATGCAGCAATTTTTGTAAGATCCGTAAAGGTAAATTGATTGTTTTCCTTAGCAAAAGAAATTGTCGTATCAAGACTTGGTAGTGCCATTTTTGTTATACCATTTTCAATCGCAAATGAAGCATTTTGATCGGAAAGATTGTTTATTTTTAAAAGTTTTGTGCCACTAAAGTCTAGCAGTAAACTATTGATATCAATTTTGCCTGCATAAGTGCTTTTTTTAGCATCAAATGTTCCAGTCGCATTAATGTCAAAAAGGTTTTTATACCGAAGATTGGCATTATCGAGCATAATTTTAAAGTTATCCAGTCTTACTTCACCGTATTTGGTAGACATCGGAAGACCACTGAGGGTAAAGTCACTGGGTGAGAGTTTGAATGTACCTGTTGCATTGATGTCATAAGGGAGAAATTTGATATCCAGTCTGACATTGGCATCGGTTAAACCCGTTGTTTGGGTAATAGGCACATCAATTTTAAAAGCATGTAAAATTTTATGTATTGGGGCATCCAGTTTGGATGTGGCGTTCAGATCAACAACAATGCCTGTTCCTTTGCCGATGAGATTATAGATATACACATCCGCTTTTTGAATGTTTTTTTGTTCATAGCTTGGCTCTTTGACGTCAAAAAGAAGTTTGTCTTCTTTAAACTCAATGCCGATCTCTTTCACATGTGCAGGGGGGACGGTCGGTTCAAAGCTCACGGTTGCGTTTTTAACCGTTGCAGCTCCTCGCATTTGCATTGGGAAGTAATCATACGTTGCAAGATCGAATTTACCTTCAAAGAAGTGTAAAATATACTCTTCTCCTACAATATTTTTATCGATCCAGTCTTTCGCAATTTGGTCAAGTTCGACGTGTGAAACAATAAAATCCATAAGATCTTTAAGATTTTTATTTTGGAAAGTATCGCTTTGTAAATGATACGTTAAGAGCGTATCTTTAATATCTAAAAGAGCAATTCCTTTAAGTCCAAAAGTCTCAAAATTACCTTCAAAGGTATGGTTCTTTGTTTTGAAATCCATATGTGCTTTACCATTGAGATGTAATGCAAAATCTTTTAAAAAAGCTTCTTGAATTTCAATCTCAACGCTCCATTTGTCAATGGGTGTAATGATAAGGTTAACGCTTAGATGTTTACTATCGAATTTAAAGGTGTTTTTTTCATAATATAGTGAGAGAGTTTCATTGTCATACACAATGGCATTAATGCTTATTTTGCTAAAAAACTGATTGATGTAGGGAAAATTTTTAATCAATTCAGCAGTCTCTTCCAAAGAGGTATCGGTTTGGGTTTGCTTCTTAATTTCAAGCGTTTGGATACTCACAATCAATTTTTTATCTAGTTTGATATATAATTGATCAATTTTTATCGTCGATAATGTAAGATTATCGATTGAAATGCCATTTACTAGGGTGCCAATTAATGCTACGACAGAAAGAACTATGAATAGAAAAAATATCCAGATATTCCTAATGGTATGTGATGTTGCTTTAATAATCATATATTCACTTCTCTTTCACTTATCCAGACCAATGAGCTCAAGCTCGGTCGCCTTTGTGCCACAAGGCTCAATAGGACAAATTATATCATATATGGTTGAGAAAAATTTTGACCTCCATGAGAAAGTGGATAAATACCTTCTTTATATGATCGGCAAGCCCCAATCGGGTTGGGTCAGTATCAACCAAGGAACATTAACCAGAGGTGATTTTCTCTACAAACTCTCTCACTCAAAAGCACCTCTTAAAGTGGTTACCTATATTCCTGGTGAAACCAAAGAGCTTTTGTTTGTTCAAATTGCTTTGGCATTTGATCTCTCTTATGAAAAACTCATGCAAGAGTATGCCCAAGCAACGCCATACATTGATGGTTTTATTGTTCCTGAGACCTATTATATTCCTGTAGGGATTAGTGAGAAGCATCTGATCCATTTTTTATTGGCTCATGCGCGCAAGTATCATAAAGACGTTTTTGAGAAGATCTTTGGTGAGTTTAATGAAGCAAAGTGGCAGAAGTTTATTATTATCGCATCTGTTATTCAAAAAGAGGCAGCGAATGTGGAAGAGATGCCCCTTGTCTCTTCGGTGATTTACAATCGTTTGAAAAAAGATATGAAGCTTCAGATGGATGGTACCCTAAATTATGGGCAATACTCTCATGTGAAAATTACACCCCAACGCATCAGAGAAGATACGTCACCTTATAACACGTATATGTACAAAGGGCTGCCTCCTTCTCCTATTTGCAGTGTCAGTAAAGAGGCAATTTTTGCAGCTATTTTTCCAAAGGCAACCAATTATCTCTATTTCGTAAAAAATAAAAATGGTACGCACACTTTTTCCCAAAATTATGAGACACATTTAGAAAATATAAAAAATTAATGATATAAATTTAATAAAGAAGCTGGTAAAAATTAGTTCATAAAAGGGGTAAACATGGCTCAAAACACAAGTAAAATCATCTATACAAAAGTAGATGAGGCTCCCGCTCTCGCAACGTATTCTTTATTGCCAATCGTTCAAGCATTTACTGCCACTGCAAACATTGAAATCGAGACCAGAGATATTTCTCTCTCGGGACGTATACTTGCAAATTTTCCTGAGAATCTAACTCCCGCACAAAAAATCAATGATGATCTAACTTATTTAGGGGAACTCGCCAATCAGCCTGAAGCCAATATCATTAAACTACCCAATATCAGTGCTTCACTGCCACAGCTTCAAGCGGCAATCAAAGAGCTTCAAGAAAAAGGCTATCAAGTTCCTAATTATCCAGAAAATCCTGCCAATGAAGTGGAAAAAGAGATTAAAGCGCGTTACGCAAAAGTTTTAGGAAGTGCTGTTAACCCAGTGCTTCGCGAAGGTAACTCAGATAGACGTGCACCTTTATGTGTGAAAGAATATGCACGTAAAAACCCACATCGTATGGGAAAATGGACAAGTGATTCTGCTTCTCATGTCGCGTACATGAATGAGGGTGATTTTTACGGTAATGAAAAGTCAGTTACTGTACCAGAAGCGACTACAGTTCGCATTGAGCTTTTAAGCAAAGATGGAAAAATAACCGTATTAAAAGATAAATTAGCACTTTTAAAAGATGAAATTATTGATGGTACGTATATGAGCAGCAAAAAGCTCTCCGCATTTTTTGAAGCACAAATGCAAGAGGCTAAAAAAAGTGGGATTTTGCTCTCTTTACACCTTAAAGCAACGATGATGAAAGTCAGTGATCCGATTATGTTTGGTTACGCCGTTAAAGTCTTTTTTAAAGACGTTTTTGAAAAATACGCCACCCTTTTTAAAGAGATTGGTGTTAATGCAAACAATGGACTTGGTGATCTTTATGCCAAAATAGCAACATTACCAGATGCACAAAAAGCTGCTATTGAGGCTGACATAAAAGCATGTTATACAAAACGTCCTAAACTTGCGATGGTCAATTCGGATAAAGGCATTACCAATTTGCATGTACCAAGCGATGTGATTATTGATGCGTCTATGCCAGCGTGTATTAGAGAATCTGGCAAAATGTGGGGCGAAGATGGCGCGTTACATGAGACCAAAGCACTGATTCCTGATCGTTGTTATGCGCGTATTTATGAAGAAACAATGAACTTTTGTAAGAAAAATGGGGCACTTGATCCTAAAACAATGGGTTCAGTACCAAACGTAGGTCTTATGGCTCAAAAAGCTGAAGAATACGGCTCTCACGATAAAACATTCCAATGCGATAGCGATGGTGTTGTTCGTATCGTAGAAATTGCAAGTGGTAATGTTTTGATGGAACACAGCGTTGAAAAAGGGGATATTTACCGCGCATGTCAAGCGAAAGATGCTCCGATCAAAGACTGGGTCAAATTAGCCGTCAATCGCGCCCGTTTGAGCCATACCCCTGCCATTTTCTGGCTTGATCCTGCGCGTGCGCATGATGCCCAGATGATTAAAAAAGTTGAAAAATACCTCAAAGAACATGATACCTCAGGCCTTGATATTAAAATTATGACCCCAGAAGAAGCGATTCGTGAATCCCTTGCGCGCATTGTCAAAGGCTTAGACACGATTTCTGTGACAGGTAACGTTTTACGCGATTATCTCACCGATCTTTTCCCTATTTTAGAAGTTGGCACGTCGGCTAAAATGCTCTCAATTGTTCCTCTTATGAATGGAGGAGGGCTTTTTGAAACGGGTGCTGGTGGTTCTGCACCTAAACACGTTCAACAATTTGTCGAAGAAAATCACTTGCGTTGGGACTCTTTGGGCGAGTTTATGGCATTAACCGCTTCTCTTGAACACCTAGATAACGTTGTGGGCAATAAAAAAGCGTCTATTTTAGGCAAAACACTCGATGCTGCAACGGGTAAATTTTTGGATAACAATAAATCTCCATCAGCCAAAGCAGGTGAGTTAGACAACCGTGGAAGCCATTTCTATTTGGCGATGTATTGGGCAGAAGCTTTAGCGGCTCAAAGTGAAGATCAAGCGCTTGCAGATCAGTTTAAGCCACTCTTCGCAACACTGAAAGCCAACGAGCAAAAGATTGTTGATGAATTAAATGGTGTACAAGGTAAGCCCGTTGATATGGGTGGATACTACATCCCTGATTTTGAAAAAACAAGCAAGGCAATGCGCCCAAGTGCCACGTTTAACAAAGCTTTGGATGCACTCAAAGCGTAATTTTTTGATTTATATGTAAAGAAGGAGTCTCTTTGTCACAAGGAAAAAAAGTATCCATTATTGGAGCAGGAAATGTGGGAGCAACGATTTGCTATTGGTTAGCGATGCGAAAAAGTTGCCGTGAAATTGTGATGATAGACCTCGTTGAGGGCGTTGCCATTGGTAAAGCCCTTGACATCTCGCAAGCGACCAGTCCAGAAGGTAGTCATACGTTGATTAGTGCTTCTAGTGACTATAAACATATTTCAAACAGTGATATCGTGGTGATTACCGCAGGCAGTCCACGAAAGCCTGGTATGAGTAGGGATGATCTTTTGATGATTAATGCCAAAATTACCAAAGGAATCATTGAGCAGGTGAAGACCTATGCACCAGAGGCTATTATTATCACCGTTTCCAATCCTTTAGATGCGATTACCTATGTTGCCCAAAAAATTGGCCAGTATCCACGCGGTCGTGTTATTGGTATGGCAGGTATCTTAGACAGTTCTCGTATGGAAACGTTTATCTCTGAAAAATTGGGTTTTGGTTATGGTCAAGTAACCGCAAGTGTGATGGGTGGCCATGGTGATGATATGGTTCCACTTCCTCGTTACTCTTCTGTAAACGGTGTAGCACTGACAGATTTACTCACGGATCTTGAAATTGATGAGATTATTGAAAAAACACGTCATGGTGGTGCTCAAATTGTGGGGTATATGGGAACATCTGCTTATTATGCGCCTGCAAATTCTACCGTCAAGATGATAGAGGCAATTTTGAGTGACTCTCGCTCCATATTTCCTTGTGCAGTATTGTTAGAGGGTGAGTACGGCTACCATGACACTGTTAACGGTGTACCCGTTGTTTTAGGCGCTAATGGTGTTGAAGAAATCGTAGAGTTACCGCTCAATTTAAATGAGCAACACCAATTTGCAAAAAGTGTCGAATCGGTCAATAAATTATTAGAAACATTGCATAAAAATGAATTTTTTTCCGCCAAAGAGTCTCCTGTAACTTAAACTAGAGACAAAAAAAACATATAGTTAAGATTTTTATTGATTATGATGTTCAGATAACTATAGAGTCTTGGTATTGAAAGTTTAATTTAAGTCAAGCAGGGAGGTTTTATGAATATTCATGAGTATCAGGCAAAAGAGATCTTTAAAAGATACAATGTTCCCACACCAAACGGCTACGTAGCCTTTAGTGTCGAAGAAGCTGTTGAAAATGCAAAGAAACTTGGTGGCTCTATCTGGGTTGTCAAAGCGCAAATTCATGCAGGTGGACGTGGTCTTGGTGGTGGCGTAAAACTCGCCCGAAGCTTGGAAGAAGTTAAAACATTAGCCAATGAAATTCTTGGTATGACATTGGTGACACATCAAACTGGACCAGCGGGCAAATTGGTTCAGAAAGTTTACATCGAAGAGGGTGCGGACATCGCGGATGAGCTTTACCTTGGTGTTGTGCTAGATCGTGCACGTGAAATGCCAGTCATTATGGCATCCCGTGAAGGTGGTATGGAGATCGAAAAAGTAGCAGCAGAGTCTCCTGAGAAGATTATCAAAGTTGCAGTTGATCCGTTCATTGGTTTTCAAGCATTTCATGGTCGTGAATTAGCGTATGGACTTGGTCTTGATAAAGATGAGATTAGTAATTTTATTAAATTTGCAGCAGCACTCTATAAAGTGTATATGGAAAATGACGCTGAGATGATCGAAATTAATCCATTAGTTAAAACAAAAAGTGGTTCATTTATCGCACTTGATGGCAAAATGGGCTTTGACGATAACTCATTGTTCCGTCATCCAGACGTTGAAGCAATGCGCGATGAGAGCGAAGAAAACCCTATTGAGCGTGAAGCTTCTGGGTATGGTTTAAGTTATGTAAAACTCGATGGTAATGTTGGCTGTATGGTCAATGGTGCTGGTCTCGCGATGGGAACAATGGATACCATCAATTATGTAGGTGGTACACCTGCAAACTTCTTAGACGTGGGCGGCGGAGCGAATGCTCAAACGGTTGCCAAAGGCTTTGAGATTATCCTCAAAGATCCAAACGTCAAATCAATCTTTGTCAATATTTTCGGTGGAATTGTACGATGTGACCGCATCGCTAATGGTATTCTTGAAGCGACAAAACTTGTGGATGTTCACGTTCCTGTGATTGTTCGCCTTGATGGTACGAATGCCAAAGAAGCAGCCGAAATTCTCAAAAATGCGAATATCAAAAATATTATTACTGCAAGTGATCTCAATGATGGCGCTATTAAAGCCGTTGCTGCTGCTAAAGGAAATTAATTATGAGCATATTGATTGATAAAAATACAAAAGTCATCGTTCAAGGTTTTACGGGTAAAGAGGGTAGTTTTCATGCTGAGCAATGTTTAGCGTATGGTACTAAAATTGTGGGTGGTGTAACACCAGGTAAAGGTGGAACAACGCATCTTGGTCAACCTGTCTTTAACACTGTTCGAGAAGCCGTTCTAGCAACAGGAGCAACAGTCAGTATGGTTTTTGTTCCACCTGCCTTTGTGGGTGATGCTGTTTTAGAAGCAGCGGATGCTGGCATTGAACTCTCTGTGATCATCACAGAAGGTTCACCCGTACGTGATATGCAACGAGCAAAAGCGTATGCTGTTAAAAAAGGGATGAAAACCATTGGACCAAACTGTCCTGGAATTATCACCGCAGAAGAGTGTAAAATCGGCATTATGCCTGGTTCCATTTTCAAAAAAGGTAACATCGGGTTAATTAGTAAATCGGGTACATTGACGTATGAAGGTGCAAACCAAGTGTGCAATGAAGGCTTTGGTATTACCACAGCGGTTGGAATTGGTGGAGATCCTATTATAGGGCTTTCTTACTTACAACTTTTACCTCTTTTTGAAGCAGACCCTGAGACAGAAGCCATTGTGATGATTGGCGAGATCGGAGGTGATCTTGAGATTCAAGCGGCTAAATTTATTAAAGAGCATATTAAAAAGCCTGTTGTTGCTTTTATCGCAGGTCAGACTGCACCTAAAGGTAAACGTATGGGACATGCTGGTGCGATTGTCAGTGGTAGTGCAGGCACTGCTGCTGAAAAGATGGATGCACTGAGCAAAGCAGGTGTACATGTCGTAAAATCTCCTGCTGAAATCGGAAAAAAGATAGCGGAAGTGTTAAAAAAATAAGAATAATTAAGTGTGCTAGATGGTGCACTATTGTACAATCTAGCCACTATTAATATTACATTGTGAAGAAAAGATATGATAAAGGAGAGAGAAGAATGGGTTTAATTACCGCTCCAAGCAATACACCAGTATGGGTTAACGTCTCTAGGTGTAAAGCTTGTGATATTTGTGTCAGTATGTGTCCAGCAGGTGTTTTGGCGATGGTTCAAGCACCAAACTCGACACTAGGATCGATGATAGAGGTTGTTGTTCCAGATGCCTGTATTGGATGTAGGGATTGTGAATTGCATTGTCCTGATTTTGCTATTTACGTAGCAGATAAAAGTGAATTTAAGTTTGCTAAGCTTTCGGAAGCCTCTAAAGAGAGAGCTGAGAAAGTGAAACAAAATAAATTTAAAAAACTGACTGCATAAGGATCATTGATGGCAAGAGAAGTAATATCAAGCGGCAATGCCTTAGTAGCAAAAGCGGCAGTTGAATGTGGATGTAAATTTTTTGGAGGGTATCCTATTACGCCTTCAAGTGAAATTGCAGAAGATTTAAGCAAACTCCTCCCAAAAGTGGGTGGAAAATTTATTCAAATGGAAGATGAAATTGCAGGTATCTGTGTTTCATTAGGTGCTTCTATGAGCGGTACTAAGTCTATGACGGCATCATCAGGTCCTGGAATCTCTCTCAAATCGGAACAAATTGGATACAGCTTTATCACAGAAGTTCCTTTGGTGATTGTTAACGTTATGCGTGGTGGTCCATCTACGGGTCTTCCAACACGTGTTTCCCAAGCAGACATTGGACAAGCAAAATACCCAACACACGGTGATTTCGCCTCTATTTCACTCTGCCCAGGCAGTCTTGAAGAAGCTTATACTGAAACCATCAGAGCATTTAACATTGCTGAAAAATACATGACACCTGTTTTTGTTCTCTTAGATGAAACACTTGGACATATGCATGGAAAAGCGATTCTTCCTGATCTTGCAGAGGTTGAAAAGAGTGTTGTAAAACGTGCTGAATTTACGGGTGATCCAAAAGATTATAAACCTTACGCAGCAGGTCCAACAGAACCAGCGGTATTGAACCCTTTCTTTAAAGGCTACCACTACCATGTAACGGGACTTCATCATGGTGACATGGGCTTCCCAACGGAAGATGGTGCTATGTGTGAATATAATATTGAGCGTTTGGTCAATAAAATCAATACAAAATCTGATGATCTTGTGCATTATGAAGAGTTTATGCTTGATGATGCTGATGTCTGTATTATCGCGTATGGAAGTATCAGCCGTGGTGCGAAAGAAGCGGTTATGAAACTTCGAAATGATGGCATCAAAGCAGGTCTGTTTAGACCAATTACACTCTGGCCAAGTCCTGTTGCAAAGCTTCAAGAAATCGGTAAAAAATTCAAAAAAATCATGGTAACTGAACTTAATATGGGACAGTACTTAGAAGAGATTCAACGTGTTATGAAACGAGATGATTTTGCGACATTGCACAAAGCAAATGGTCGCCCAATCGCTCCATTAGAAATGGTTGCTAAAGTTAAGGAGATGATGTAATGGCATTTAATTACGATAAATATCTACGTGTAGATAAAATGCCAACCTTATGGTGTTGGGGTTG
>JAGDMU010000012.1 GCA_017860615.1 Pseudomonadota bacterium
AACACTTTATTTTAAGGAATGAGCAATGAAAAAAGCGGAATTTATCCAAGCAGTCTCTGAGAAAGCAGGTCTTTCTAAGAAAGATAGTCAAAAAGCTGTTGATGCAGCTTTAGAGGCAATCAGCGAAGCACTAGTTGCTGGCAAAGATGTAAGCTTTATCGGTTTTGGTACATTCAGTACTGCAACAAGAGCTGCTAGAAAAGCTAGAGTTCCTGGTACAAACAGAGTCGTAGACGTAGCAAAAACAACAGCTGTTAAATTTAAAGTTGGTAAAAAACTTAAAGACGTTGTTGCAAAATCTTAATTTCTGCACCTCAAAAAGCTTAGACATTCAGTTTTACTGATGTTTAAGCTTTTTTTTGTATAATTCCAACTCTTATTTACAGTGCCTGAGTGGTGAAATTGGTAGACGCGCTAGACTCAAAATCTAGTATGGAGACATATGCCGGTTCGAGTCCGGCCTCAGGTACCACCTCTTTTTTAATCTTCTAAATTTATAGATAAACACTCTTCTTCTAAGACTCTTTGTATTAAATTTTGCTATAATCCAACCTTATTATATTTACACGAGTAAGGGCATTTCATGCAAAGCAATCTATTTGACGATCTAAAATCACTTAAAGACAAAATGAACCAAGAAGAAAAAAATAGTAAAGAACAGCTTATTATCGAACAAAAACAAGAAAAAGAGAAAAAACTACACGAACAATTTGAAAAATTTATGCAAAATTCTGGAGTTAAAAAACTACACTAAACCATGACCTCCTTCTCACGCATGATTGAATTTTCAACATTAGAGACAAAATGCTCCTATCTTGATGGCTGTAAAACACGCATGGAGTATAAATACATCGAAAATGCAACGATGGAACTCAATCAAGCTTTGATAGAGAGAGGATGGAGACGCTTTGGGCATTACTATTCACGTCCTCAATGCCAAAACTGCGCCTCGTGTCTCAGCCTTCGCATTGATGTTAAAAATTATGAATTTTCACGCTCTGCTAAACGTGCCTTTAAAAAAGCAGAAGGTCTGCGTTATGTCATCCAGTCACCTACCATTAGCAATGAACACTTAGAGCTTTACGATAAATACCACCGTTTTATGGAACAAAAGCGCGGTTGGCAATACTACAATCTCAAACCACAAAGCTACCATGAGCTTTACGTGAGTGGTGCGCATAATTTTGGAAAAGAGGTGCTTTACTTTCATGAAGATCAGCTTATTGGTGTTGATCTGATAGATTTTTTAGACGATGGTATCTCTTCTATTTATTTTTACTATGACCCTGACTTTGAAAAGCTTTCCCTTGGTAGGCTTTCCATTTATGAACAGATCATTTTAGCCAAAGAGTATGACTTAGATTGGATTTATCTGGGATACTATGTTGAGCATTGTCAAAGCCTCAAATACAAAGCTTCTTATGCGCCTTCGCAAATTTTGCAAGGCAATCCTAACTTGAATGAAGATGCCATTTGGATATAACATTTTAAAACTTGGAATCTTTTTTGCTTCAAGGTAAATAACTTGATACAAAAAGGATGGATCGATGCACCTTTCACTCTCTCATGATATGCTTGCGCTTACGATACAAGAAGACTCTAAAACGTTTTATTATTTGCAAAATATTGCCGATAAAAATTTTCAAAAGAAAATAGGCCGCAAAGAGAAAATGATCATTTTTAAAGAGCAAGATGAGTTGGTTCAACGTCGCTATTTTTTAAAATTGATCAGTAAAATATACCTTCGTAAAACAGGTAATAGTGAGCAAGCCCATATCATTGAAAATGCGATAGATAAGAGCATCAAAATCTCCCTTTTAAAATCTAATCAAGTCCTTCAAAAAATGAACATCAACCTCGCTATTGAAGACAACTATGCAGTTGTGTTCAATATGGGCTCGCATAATACGTTGTTTGCATCCTATCTCAAGAGCTATTTTAAAGACCATTTGGTGAGGATTCGCCCAAAAAACGGCACGATCACGCTTTATCCAAATTCAGATGTAACGGTTCGACTATTAGAAAAATTACTAGAACAAAAAGAGCTTTTTGGCTGTTTTGTAGAATTCTCTTATGCCATGGAAGAGTTCTTAGCGTATAAAAAAAGTTTTGTGGCAAAACGAGCGAAACGAAGCCGTCATAATGCCCTATTCTCTCTGCTTGAAGAGTACTTTGGGATTCTTGGTTGCAAAGTGGAAGACTCGTTTGAAATCATCCGTAGAAATTATCTAACACTTGTCAAAAAATATCATCCAGATAGCTGTGGTTTGTACGATGGCGATTTACACGTCAAGTATGTTGCGAAGTTTCAAGAAATACAAAATGCTTATGAAATGCTCAAAATGCACTTCAAACACATTGAGGCTAAAATAGCTTAGAATTTGAGTGTGTAGAGCTTTTTACGTTCCGATGAACTTGCTATATTGAATTGTTGACGGTATTTTGTAATGGTTCGCCTGACCATTTTTATATTGAACTTTTCTTCAATCAGTTCTAAAAGCTTTATATCGCTCAGTGGTTTGAGTTTGCTCTCATTTTTGACCAATTCTATCATATACTCTTTAATAGCACTGTTAGAAATGTCCTCTTCTACTGCCGTAGCAAAGAACTGTTTTAAAGGGATAACCCCGCGAGAACAAGAGAGGTATTTACCAGCAATGGCACGCGAAATGGTTGAAGGATTGCGCCCGAGATCATCGGCTAAATCTTTAAGCTTCATAGGTTTTATAGCTTTTCCAAAGAAAAAATCATACTGATACTCTACGATCATCAAGCCAATTTTATAAAGGGTTGCTTTGCGCATTTCAAGTGCGTCAATGAGATCTTTGGCATCTTTGATTTTTTGCGAAACAAAACTGTGGTTTTCATCGAGCCCTTCGGTATCCAAAATAACCTCTGGATAATAGGCATCGTTAAGCCTCACTTCAATAGCACCCGCCAAATCATAAATAAAGATATCAGGGATAACCTCTTTCTCATCCTCTAAAAACTCAATAGCAGGAGGATTACGAAAGCGCTTGATAATGCTGAGTGCTTCATGAAAAAGCGGTTCTTTACTAAACGATTCGATAGCTTCGAAGTTAACGATAAGCTTTTCAACCATGATATAGAGATTTTCATCTAAAGAAAGATCTTGTAATTGAAATAAAAAAGTCTCTTTAACATCCAATGCACCAATGCCTAAAGGATCGAGATAGGCAAAACGTTGTCTTATCTTTTCGACTTCCTCAGCTGAAACAGCAAGTTTTTTTGCGATCTCAACTAAAGAAGGGGCGTCAAAATAGCCTTCAGAATTAATATTTTCAATGATTTCATATGCAATACATTGTGATTTTTCAGTAGGAAAGAGCGGTGGGTTGATCTGTTCATTAAGCGTTTGAAAGAGCGATTTTTTATCGAGTGTCAGTGCTTCTATCGTATCTGAAACAGATGTCTTGGCAACTTCAGAAAAGAAGCTTTTCTTTTCAAAGCGTTTATCGGGTGTTTCAGAACCTGATTTTACACTTATGAATGGATTTTCTTGCACAAAAGGCTCTAATGTCTCCACCAAAGTATCTAGATTGGCTTGGAGTATGGGAAGCCAACCCCTTAGTGTTGAGGAGAACTTTTGTTTGGTTGTTTGTGTGCCAGAAACTCTAAGTTTCAAAACCCCTCTCCCCTATGCGTTAAAATCTAAAATCTTCGCCAAGATAGTAGGTTTTCACCAGTTTATTTTGCGCGACCTCTGTGCTGCTACCACTTGCAAGCAGGGCTCCGTCTTTAAGAACATAAGCTCTATCACAAATAGCAAGCGTCTCACGTACATTATGATCGGTAATTAAAACACCGATACCAAGTTTGGCAAGTTCTTGAACAATGCCCTGAATATCGGCTACAGCAATAGGGTCAACGCCCGCAAAAGGCTCATCTAAAAGAAGGAATTTAGGTTGCAACACAAGTGAACGTGCGATTTCACAACGACGTCTCTCTCCACCACTAAGACTGACACCATTACGCTTACGAATTGGTTCGATGTTGAGAAGATTTAAAAGCTCTTCCACACGGTTCATGGCATCTTCTTTATTAGGATAAACAATCTCTGCTGCTAGCATAATGTTCTCTTCCACACTGAGATCTTTAAAAATACTTGATTCTTGAGGAAGGTAACCAATACCGAGTTTTGCTCGCACATGTAAAGGTACTTGAGTCACATCATGATCATCAAAATAAACGGCACCTGAACTTGGTGGTATAAGACCACAAATCATATAAAACATGGTTGTTTTACCAGCACCATTAGGTCCTAAAAGACCGACGACTTCACCACTTTGAACATCCAGTGAAACGCCTTTGATGATTTGTGTTTTTTTAATAACTTTTTGTAATTCTTGTACTTTAAGCGTATGCATTCATATGAACCTTGTAATTGCGTTTTAAATCCATTGTTTCTATGTCAATTGTACTGTAACCTATACCAAAATGCTGTAATAATTTCTCAAACTCACACTCACCCCATTCAATAAGATGAAACCCTTCAAAATCAAGCTTTTCAATAAGCCCGCTTTTTAAAAAACCGTCTGTTCCACATTGATAGATGTCATAATGAAACAGTTTTCCTTCATACTCATGCAAAATCGAAAAGGTTGGTGAAGAGATAGCCTCTTCTATGCCTAACGCTTTAGCAAATGCTTTGACAAAAGCCGTCTTTCCGCTGGCAAGATTGCCACGTAAAAGAAGGACTCCTGAATTTCCAAGCGCTCTTTTAATTTCCTCAGCAAAAGCATCTAAGTGTGCTAAATCGCACACTTTCTCATAGCTTTGACTCATACAAGGTATGAAAGCTTGATAATCTCACCAAGCTTATCCCAAGCTTTTTTACTTGCAATGGCATCACGCATCATCGCTATGCCTTCTTGTATGTCTCTTACTTTGTCATCAATCATTAAAGCACATGCACCGTTTAAAAGAACAACATCAAGCTTGGCACCTTTTTCGTCCCCTCGTAAAATGGCACGTGTAATTTCAGCATTTTGAACACTCTCCCCACCTTTAATTGCTTCAAGAGGAGCTAATTTAAAGCCATACTGTTGTGGGTCAATTTCACCTTCAGTGATTGTTTGATGCTCGATCAGTGTGTAACGTGTTGGAGAGCAAATACTCACTTCATCAAGTCCATCAAGAGAGCTTACGACCATGCTTTTCGTCGTTCCAAGTTCTCGCAAAGCTTTGCTAAAACGTTCAATATAATCTACATGAAAGACGCCAACCATCTGTTTTTGAGCTCCCGCTGGATTAGCAAGTGGTCCTAACATATTAAAAATGGTGCGATGTGTTAGGCTTCTTCTAATTGGCATGATGTGTTTCATACACGGATGATGATTCATCGCAAACATAAAGACAAAGCCACATTCTTCAAGCATTTTTATCTGTTTTTCTGGTGTTAGCATAAGATTGAGCCCTAGTGCTTTCAATACATCAGCGCTACCTGAAAGCGATGTGGCTGATCCACTGCCATGTTTAGCAACTTTACAGCCAAGTGAGGCTAAAACAATCGATGTTGTTGTCGAGATATTAAAGGTACCGCTTTTGTCGCCACCTGTTCCTACGATGTCAATAATTTCTGCTTTTAAATGCTCTGGAATATCGAGTTTAACGCTGTGCTCTCGCATAACGTTTGCAGCGGCGGCAATTTCTTCAAAACTCTCACCTCTTTCATAAAGTTCTACTAAAAATCGTGCAGCTTCTTCGGTACTCAACTCGTTCTCAAAGAGCGCATGAAACTGTTTATAGGCCTCTTGATAATTCATCTATACTTCCCTTGCGTATTCGTTTTGTTTCGTTTTTGGAATGGTTTTGGTTTCAGGAATTTGTAAAACCTCGTATTTCACTGCTTTTTCAAGATAGTTGATGGTAATAATATCGCCAATTTTGACATCTTTAGAGGGCTTTGCAACCACACCATTGATACTTACTACGCCATTTTTGCACATATCTTCTGAGACAGCACGGCGTTTTGTAATATTAGTACTGTTTAAAAATTTATCGACTCGCATACCCATCCTTAGGATTTAACGCTCATTCTAGCAAAAGAATATTTAAACTTGCTTTTTTAATGCTAGACGTAAAGATGCTGTTAAAGCATAAGCAAAGTTTTTACAAAGTTGCGCTACCATCACGCAATTCTATAAATTCTGTGAGGATTCGTATTATGAAAAAAGATGTCAAAAAAGTAGTTTTAGCCTATTCAGGTGGACTTGATACCAGTATTATTTTAAAATGGCTCCAAGATGAGTATAAATGTGAAGTTGTAACCTTCACAGCCGATATCGGCCAAGGTGAAGAGCTAGAGCCTGCGCGCAAAAAAGCCATCTCTTTGGGCATAAAGCCAGAAAATATTTTTATTGAAGATTTAAAAGAAGAATTTGTAAAAGACTATGTATTCCCGATGTTTAGAGCAAATGCAATTTATGAAGGTGAGTATCTTCTTGGCACCTCCATTGCTAGACCACTGATTGCAAAACGTCAAGCAGAAATTGCAGCTCTTGTAGGCGCTGATGGCGTCAGTCATGGGGCTACGGGTAAAGGAAACGATCAAGTGCGTTTTGAGATGGGTTACCTTAGCATGAATTCCGATCTTGTTATTATCGCTCCTTGGCGTGAATGGGACTTGAACTCTCGCGAAAAATTACTAGCGTATGCAGAAAAAAATGGCATCAGCATCGAGAAAAAACCGGGTAAATCACCCTACTCTATGGACGCAAACTTACTTCACATCTCTTATGAGGGACTTGTGCTTGAAAATCCAGCCGCAGAGCCAGAAGAGGACATGTGGAGATGGACAGTAAGCCCTGAAAATGCGCCTGACAAATCTGAAGTCATTGAGATTACCTATGAAAAAGGTGATCCTGTGGCATTGAATGGTGTTAAATTAACGCCTGCAACCATGCTTACAAAACTCAATGAACTGGGTTGTAAACATGGTATTGGTCGTACAGACATCGTTGAGAACCGTTTTGTCGGTATGAAAAGTAGAGGTTGCTACGAAACGCCAGGTGGTACGATTATGCTTAGAGCACACCGTGCAATTGAGAGCATTACGCTAGATCGTGAAGCGGCACACTTTAAAGATGAGATTATGCCACGCTATGCAAAAACGATTTACAACGGTTTCTGGTTCTCGCCAGAGCGCGAGATGATGCAAGCAGCGATTGATAAATCACAAGAAAGCGTCAACGGGGTGGTTAAACTCAAACTCTACAAAGGCAATGTTTCGGTTATTGGAAGAGATTCTAAAACCAATAATCTTTTCAACGAAGCATTCTGTACATTTGAAGAAGATGAAGTTTACAATCAAAAAGATGCAGAAGGCTTTATTAAGCTTAACGCTCTTCGCTTTATTATTAGCGGTAAAAATAGAAAAAAGCAAGGTAAAGCTTAAGCCTTATGGACGAAGCGCGTGAAAGTGAATGGAGTGATGAAGCAATGATGAATTTAGTCAAAACCGTAACACGAAGCTGTGAAGTCAGTGGCGAAGAGTTACATGTAATGCTAAGCTTAAGAGCTCAAAAAAGGCTTGACTTTGTACTGATTGACATTAGAGAGATGTATGAGTATTCACAGTCAAGTATCAAGGGCACGGACATGCTTTTGCCAACGTCAACCATTCATCAACACATGGAAGAGCTGAAAAAGCTCTCAAATAAGCTTTTAATTTTTTACTGTCATATCGGTGGACGTACATCGCAAATGATATTTATTTTACGAAGAATGGGCTTTTTAAACATTGCCCAACTCAGTGGTGGCATTGATGCATTTCATGGTGAAAAGCTGAAAAATGCCCCACTTCCCAAAAATATTCGAGCTTAAGGATAAAAAATGAAAGTTTTATTGATTAAAGATGTTAAAGATTTAGGTAAAAAAGGCGAAATCAAAGAGGTCAAGGACGGTTATGGTCAAAACTTCTTAATTGGTAAAGGTTTTGCACTCCTTGCTACCAATGAAGTCATGAGAAAATACGAATCAGACCAACGTAAAAAAGCAGCCGCTGAGGCTGAAGAGATTGCTAATCTTAAAGCGATTGAGAAGAAACTAGCTGAGCTTAAACTTACGGTTAAACGTAAACTTGGAGCCAATGGTAGTCTTTTTGGTGCTGTTACCAAAGATGAAATTGCACACGATCTTAAAGCACAACATGGCATCGAAATCGACAAAAAAACAATTGAAATTGAACATGCCATTAAAACAACGGGCGATTTTGATGTAAGTATTAAACTAGGACATGGCATCCACGCAGTACTAAAACTTAGTATTCTTGGAGAATAAACACTATGTTTGAAGCAACCACCATCCTTGCATGTCGCGGTAAAGACAAAGCGGTCATTGGCGGTGACGGACAAGTCACTTTTGGCAATACGGTGCTTAAAAATAATGCCACCAAGATACGAAAGCTTTACAACGGCAAAATCTTAGCAGGCTTTGCAGGAAGTACGGCAGATGCTTTCAACCTCTTTGATATGTTTGAAAGTATTTTGGAGCAAAAGAAAGGTGATTTGTACAAGTCTGTCATCGAGTTTTCCAAAGAGTGGCGCAAAGATAAAATGTTACGCCGTTTAGAAGCTATGATGATTGTCTTAACATGCGATCACATCTTTATTCTAAGCGGTACAGGGGATGTGGTTGAGCCAGAAGATGGCAAAATTGCGGCGATTGGTAGTGGTGGAAACTATGCCATTTCTGCGGCACGTGCGCTTGATCGTCATGCTACGCTTGATGAAGAGACACTTGTTAAGGAGAGCTTGAAAATCGCTAGTGAACTGTGTATTTATACCAATGACAACATCAAAACATTTGTTTTAGAGAGATAACTTCATGAATTTAACACCAAAACAAACGGTTGCCTACTTAGATGAGTATATCATAGGACAATTCAATGCTAAAAAATCAATCGCAATAGCCCTTCGTAATCGTTACCGCCGTCTTAAACTTGAGGGTGAAATGGCAGAAGAAGTGATGCCAAAAAACATCTTGATGATTGGTTCAACGGGCGTGGGTAAAACAGAAATTGCACGTCGTATGGCTAAAATGCTCTCTTTACCTTTTGTCAAAGTGGAAGCCAGTAAATACACAGAAGTGGGCTTTGTCGGACGTGATGTTGAGTCAATGGTGCGAGATCTTATGATGGCATCGATCAACCTCGTGAAAGCAGAACACAAAGAAAAAAATCAAGATGATATTGCTTTACATGTAGAAAAAACCATCATCGAAAAACTGCTTCCCCCTCTTCCTAAAGGTGTGAGTGAAGAGAAAAAAGCGGACTATGAAAAAAGTTACGAGAAGATGCGTCAGAAGCTTCGTGATGGAGAGCTTGATGAGCTTAAAATCGAAGTGGAAATTTCTCAGAACAATAGTGATTTAGGTGATTCTTCGCTCCCTCCTGAGATGATCAAAGTGCAAGAATCATTTATTAAGATATTGGGTTCTGGACAAAACAACATTAAAAAAGAGATGAAAGTCAAAGATGCGAAAGAAGCTTTAAAAGCTGAGGCAAGCGAAAAACTTTTAGATATGGAAGCCGTTAAAAGTGAAGCAAGAGAAAGAGCACAAAACGGGGGCATTATATTCATCGATGAGATCGATAAAATTGCGGTTAACTCTTCACAATCACACAGAAGTGATCCTAGTAAAGAAGGTGTTCAAAGAGATCTGCTCCCTATTGTTGAAGGCAGTGATGTCAACACGAAGTATGGTAGCATTAAAACCGACCACATTCTTTTCATCTCAGCAGGTGCGTTTCATCTCAGTAAACCCAGTGATTTGATTCCAGAGCTTCAAGGTCGTTTTCCACTTCGTGTAGAGCTAAGTTCACTTACCGAAGAAGTACTCTACCAGATTTTAACACAACCAAAGAACTCTCTGTTACGCCAATATCAAGCTCTTTTAAAAACAGAAGGTGTGGAATTAATATTTGAAGATGAAGCCATTCGTGCGATTGCTAAAATTGCTCAGATTACCAATGAAAAAACAGAAGATATCGGTGCTAGAAGACTCCATACCATCATCGAAAAAGTGCTCGAAGATATCAGTTACAGTGCCGATGAACACGCAGGTGAAACATTACATGTAAGAAAAGAACTTGTACACGAAAAACTCGACGCAATTGTTGAGAGTGAAGATAGCAGTCGCTATATTTTATAATTAAAGAAGCAAAATGAACGAAAAAACAAAAACGGGATACGTCGCCGTTATTGGCAGACCCAACGCAGGCAAAAGCTCGCTTCTCAATTGGTTAGTGGGCGAAAAACTAGCAATGGTTTCACATAAAGCCAACGCAACACGAAAACGTCTTAATATTATTGCGATGCATGAAAATACGCAAATTATTTTTATCGACACTCCTGGTATTCATGAACAAGAACGCCTTTTAAATCAATTTATGCTTGAAGAAGCGATGAAAGCGATGGGGGATTGTGATCTTATCCTTTTTCTTGCACCTGCAAGTGATAGCATTCAAAATTATATTGATTTTACAGCGCTCAATAAAGCCAATATTCCCCATATGGTGCTTCTAACAAAAACCGATAGCGTTTCTCAAACGGCACTTTTTGATAAAATCACTGAATATCAAGCGTATCAAGATAAATTTGTAGCCCTTATTCCTGTTTCAGTCAAGAAAGGAATCTCACAATCCTATCTTTTAGAAGCTATCTCAAAATATATGCCTGAACATCCTTTTCTTTATGATCCTGAAATTCTCACAACAGAGCGCTCTCGCGATATTTACAAAGAACTTATTCGTGAAGCAATTTTTGAGAATACCAGTGATGAAATTCCCTATTTTGCTGATGTAATTATTGATAAAGTCGATGAAAAAGAGACAATCGATAATATTTATGCTACTATTATTGTTGATAAAAAGAGTCAAAAAGGGATTGTCATTGGGAAAGATGGACAAACAATCAAAAGAATTGGCTCAAGTGCGCGAATATTAATCGAATCTTTGTCACAAAAACGTGTCTTTTTGAAACTTGTGGTCATTGTTAAGCAAGGCTGGAGTCAAGATAAAGAAATGTTGAAGAAAATTGGTTATATAGTAGAATAAAGTAACTATGGTTAACATTGTTATCCAATGATAATTTTTAAAATAAAGGGGTTTTAAAAATGGCCACACCTGAGGATAGACGCTATAGCTCAGAAATTGTATCTATAGACCCTTTATCACTTGTTTCTTACACTTACTCAAAAAATGAAATCAAACTTAATAAGTTAGAGAAAAGCGATAAAAATGCTTTTTTTATCTCCTATCTTCACACACGAGATGTTATTAGCGCTACTCTTGATATCAGTCGCAACATTCCTGATAGTGATTTAAAAGATGCCATAGAAATCAAGGTTTATGATGAATTAGCTCTTGATTCAGCCATTGAATATGTGATTAGTTACATTGAAACTGAATCAAAAGACGCCAAAAATCGCTCTTTTAACATTTTTATTATTGATGCAACCCTTATTTACTCTAAACTGACTCCAATTAAAGAAAAAACTCGCTACATTGACTATGTTACCACAGCGCCCTTTCTCATTAAAGCTCTGTATCGTAAAAACTTTATTGAGCCAGAAGGAACGCATTGTTTTGTCTATTTTCAAAAATCTGATGCTTTTTTAGCCATTTACAAAGGTGGCGAATACATTTATTCAAAATCTTTGCACTATTCACTCAAAGAGATTAATGAAAAATTTTGTGAACTTATTGGTGAACGTATCGATGAAGAGGATTTTTATAAATTATTAACCAATGAAGGATTAAGAACATCTAACGCTCAATATCAACAAAATCTAATGCAGCTTTTTGGTGAGATATTTTTATATATTAGTGATGTTTTGGTCTTTACCAAACGCTCTTACAATATTGATTTTATTGACCGTATCTATTTAGGTTCAGAAATTGGTGCTTTCTCTGGTATTGAAGAGTATGGAAAAAGTTATCTCGGATTGGAATCTTTTGAGTTTAATTTTAGTATTGCTATTAACTCAAAAGAGTGGTATATCGATCAAATTCATATATTAATGATGCTAAGTGCTCAACTTTACATCGAAAATCCTGATGATAATCTCAACTTTTCGATCTATAAAAGGCCTCCTCCTCTTAAATACAGAGCCTCTGGTAAATTACTCGGTATCTTAGCAGCCAGTATTATCATTAGCCTTGCCTATCCAACTTATCAATTTGCATATCATTCGTTTTTAAGTCTTAAAGCAGCAAAAGAGACAAGTGATTATAATGAACTTTTTAAACAAACATCGGTTATTAGACAGCAACTAGCGTTGCTAAAATCTGAGAAAGAAAAAGTTGATACTTTAGTAAACAACGAAACAAAAAAGTTTGAATTTAGAAAAAAACTACTCAGTGAAATTTACCATAAAAAAATCTCCTATCCTATGAAAGCTCTCATGCTTTTGGAGATTTTTCAACTTTCAAACCAAAATGGTTGTAAAGTTGAAACTATAGAGTTTAAGAAAAAGCAACTCAATTTTTTTGTTCGAAATCAAAGTGAAAAAAGGATTACAGAGTTTATCAAAGATTTAACAGCTTTAAAAAAATATAAGATCAATACTGAAAAAATTCTTCAGGATGACAAGATCAAACTCTATACCAGTAAAATCTCCATAGGATTGAACGATGAATAGTCTTGACACTCTTTTAGATAAAATTGATCTTTACTTTCAAGGTAAAAAAAGCAGTGAAACATATCTTGTTTTTGCAATGGTATTTGCGCTCATTGGTTTTTTATTTTACAGTTATCTTTTCCCTGTAACTGAAAAAATGCTCAACCAAACCATGCGTAATGCTAAAGAGATTGAGAAAAAGCTTCATGATGAACAAGCTTACTTAGCTTCTGTTTCAAGAGATGGAGATTCAACTTTTTTAATCAAAAAAGTAAAGTCTGATATTGAAAATGCTAAGCTCCTATTAGAAAAAACAACTTATACAAATGCCTATGTTGACAATAAACTCAAAGAGTTATCATATCTGCTCTTTAACGACGAGAACTGGGCAAAATTTCTTCATTCTATTACGCAGTTAGCACAAAAATATTCTGTTCGAATTAAAGTCATTGAAAATAAAATCAATGAACCTAGTATACAAAAAATAGAACAAATTTTGACACTTAAAGTCGATTTTAGTGGTTCTTTTGCCAATACGATGAAATTTATGAATGCTATTGAAGAGAGTGAACTCGTTGTAGATATTTATGAGCTCAATTGTACTGGGCAGAAAAATATTGAAGGACAATTCAATATCGCTGTGTGGGGGATGAAATATTGAAAACATTAAGTAAAGCACTATTGTGGTCATGTTTTTTTATAACTATAATGCACGCGAAAGAGAACTTATCCTTAGGCAGTGAAGTCAAAGAGTATGATAAAATTTTTGAACGCATTGCTGAGAAAAGATCTGGTGCAGATATGATTATGCTCAATAAACTTGAAAATCCTTTTATTATTATAAATCCAGATGTAAATAGCAGTGATGGTAATGAAACAGAACAACCTTCAGTTTATATTTTAGAGGCAACATTAGATCAAAAAGCGAAAATCAATGGTAATTGGTATAAAAAAAATGATACGGTCGGAACCTTTAAACTGATTAAAATTATGCGTGATAGCGTTATTCTACAAAATGAAATTGAAAAAAAAGAACTTGTATTAAGGACAAAAGATGAGAGCAATGTTAAAATATTTTCCAAATAACATTATTGCATTGGCAGCGATATTAGCTATCGCTCTTTCGCCCATTCAAGCTGCTGAAAAAAATAAATCATGTGAATATCGCACATTTAATATTAAAACCAATAACAAAGCAACAGGTGCTGAGCTTTTAGCTGAATTAGGTGAAGTATGTGATTTTAGTATTGTGGTTAAAGATACAGAAGCTGAAAAAGCACTTGCTAAAAACTTAAATGGTATTAATATTAAAAACCTCTCATTGGATGAAGTTTTTCAACTGGTTATTCAAGACAATGATCTCTTTTATACCTATGATAAAAATTATTTAAAAATTTCTGCACTGAGTACCAAATCTTTCAAAGTTGATTACATATCCTCTATTCGCGAGGGTAAAGCTGTTATTAACGCATCAGTAGATGCAACCCCCGTTGAATCTTCTGGTTCTGGAACAAAAAATACAACAGCACAAAGCCAAAACTCTATATCATCAAATGAATCATTTGACTTTTGGAAAACGATTTCAACTGAGCTTACCTCTGTACTTAATACGGGAGGAGAAACGTATAAGGCTTCATCCCCAATTATTAATGCAAATGCAGGCATGATTACTGTTACTGCTACAAAAAAACAGTTAGATAGAGTTTCAGATTATATTGATTTACTTAAAGATAGACTTCATAAACAAGTTCTTATTGATGTTTCTATTATCTCCGTTGCCCTTAGTAGTAGCAATAAAACAGGTGTCGATTGGAGTAAATTTTCCTTAGGTTTTAGCAGTAGTTCTATTTTTAATAATAGTAACCAAGGACAAACTGCACACACCTATACAGATTCAACGAATGCTGCTTCAACTTTTTATGATAATGCCATTACAAAAAATTATAATAATCTAACAGTAGTAAACGATGCTGTTTTTTCTATTTCTGGGCTAATTGACTTTTTAGGCTCTAGTGGAGATACAAAAGTTGTATCTAGTCCAAAAGTTTTGACAATGAATAATCAACAAGCACTTATTACCGTTGGTGATAATATCAATTACCGTATACCTGAAGATACAACTAATACAGCCACAACAACAACAACACTCACCACAACTTATACTAACTATTCTATTTTTATTGGAGTCCTCTTAAATATTACTCCTGAAATTTCAGAAGATAATGAAATAATTTTAAGAATCAACCCTTCTGTAAGTAATTTTAAATATTCATCTGACGATAGCAAAACGACTAATCCAAGAGAAATTGCGCCTGATACGCAAGAAAAAAAGCTTTCAACTGTTGTTAAAGTAAAAGACGGAAGTACCATTATTTTAGGTGGCCTTATTGCTTCATCAAAAGGTAAAGAAGAAAGTAGTGTACCGTTGCTTAGTAGTATTCCTCTTCTAGGAGAAGCTTTTAAACACTCAGCAGACACTCTTACTACTAATGAACTGGTTTTTGTCATCACTCCACGAATTATTGGTACAAAAGGGACAGATAAAGCAACGCTTAAAGACCTTGGTTACAGTCAAAAGATATATGAATAGCCATTACAGTGATTTAAAAACCATTTTTGTTGATGGTGAAATTTTTGATTATGTCAACTTAGATCAATCTGCAACAACGTATGATAAACTCGTACAGACTTTGGATAAGCCATTAAAATTGATCTTATTTTATGGTAAACCAGGTACTGGAAAAACCTTTTTGCTTCAGAAAATTTATAATGACTTAAGACAAAAAAAGCGTATTATCTTTTTTCCAAGGCCTTTTTTTGAGGAAAAAATCTTTATTAAAGCATTGTATGAACATATTTTTGGGAAAAAATCCCCAGAATTTTCTAATTATAATGAATTCTTAGCACTACTTAGTAAACATATTACATCTACAGATCAAGCTATTACCGTTTTGATTGATGAAGCACAGCTGTATCCAACAGACTTGATTGAGAAGATTCGTCTTATGGCTGATTCAAGGCTTTTTAAATTTTTGTTTACTGTTCATAAAACAGAAAAAGAAGATGTTTTAGCGAAAGATTATTTTCAAACACGTATTTGGGAAACCATTGAAATAGACAATGCTTCACAAAATGAAATTAAGACCTACATTGAAAAAAAACTTCTTTTTCATAATCGCTTTGAGTACCTTAATCTTTTCAAAGACAAGCATTATAAACTTGTAGCAAAAATTACAGGTGGTAATTTGAGAACCATTAATAAATTAATGTACAAACTTTTTGAAATTCTAGAATATTATGATACCCATAAACCGTCCCTCATTAAAGCAAATGCTCTACATGTTAAGTATATTGAGATGGCAGGAATTAGTCTAGGAATGATCCATGCTTAGTGCTGTCGAAATTGTCGAACTAGAAAAAAAAGTTTTTAGATACAGACTTAAACAACGTTTGAATTATATTCTATTAAGTTCATTACTACTTACAGGAGCATTGATTGTATTTTTTTTCTATCCTACATTGTCAAATCTTCTCATAGAAAAAGAAAAAAATCCACTCCCAACAGCACAAATTAAAATCGAGTCTATTGAGAGTAATCTTTCAACAATTACCCAACCGAGCAATTCTCTGGATGTAAATAATACTGTGAAATATTCCCCAATACCTATTGTCGAGCAAAAAACTGATGAGACACTGCTCCTTCAACTTCCATCCGTTATTAGTAAAAATAATCCTGAAAAGAAAAGCTCTTATTTACCTGAGCCAATAGACAAAAAAGGAAGTTTTGGGATACAAGAAGAAGAGCTAGAAAATAAAATTCTTGCACGTAAAATACCAACCAATAGTGAAGAGAGTTTTTATCGTACAAAAGAAGATAAAATTGATACGGCGCTACTCCCACCACCTCTACTTGAAGAACCAAAACCAAAAGGTGTTATAAAAATTGAAACACATGAGGTTAATTCTATCCAATATCTCAAAGAAAAATTTGAAAAAACGCACAACATAGTCTTTGCACTGATGCTTGCAGAAGAGTACTATCTTACTAAAAATTATAATGAAAGTAACAAGTGGGCACTTATTGCTAATAATGTAGATTCTGAAAATGAAAAAAGCTGGATCTGGTTTGCTAAATCAAAACTTAAACTTGGGCACAAGGAAGACGCTGTTTTAGCTCTGAAAGCCTATTTAAAAAATAATAAATCTAAAGCTGCACAAAGCCTACTAAACCAAATTACAGTTGGAGAAGTGATTGACTAATCAGATTTGGTTTCTTTGTTGGAGAAATGATACAATAGTGAAAATTTATACACAGTGGTAAAGACATGAGCGATATTACAACAACGTTATTAACCTATCTTATTCATAATCGTATTATCGACGAAAATAGTGCTGCTAAAATCAAAGAAGAAACGAAACAAAATAGCCATAAAGTGCTCGGTGAAATCTTATTAGAAAACAACTTCTTCACCAAAGAAGATTTGTTGATTTTAGTCATCGAATTTTTTAAAAAAGGGTATTTAAGTTTAGAAGACGTGAATGCCAATTTTGCAATAGACAGTGAAAAGTTTTTACAAGCTCTTGCGAAAAATCTTAATTATGAATACCTTGATTTAGATTCGATTGATATAGATTACCGTCTCGCATCAAAACTTCCTTTTGTGCAGCTCAAAAAATATAAAGCTCTCCCTATTAGGGAAGATGAGATTAATATTTTTGTGGCGCTCAAAGATCCACTGGATATTAACGCCCAAGAAGGGGTGCAGAGAATTTTTCCACGAAAGCTCCTTAAAGTTATCATCGCTGAACCAACACAGATCGACAAATACCTTGTTAAAATGGAACTTGGAGAAAGTATTAAAGGATTGATTGGAGAAATTCGTAAAGAGATTACTTCCAGTGCCGCAGAAAATCCTCAAGAGTCTTCTGGTATCTTAAAGCTCATTGAAATCATCCTTAAGACCTCTATTCTGGCACGTGCAAGTGATATTCATATTGAACCAACAGAAAACAACTGTATTGTCCGTAGTCGTATAGATGGTATGCTAACCGAAACATTTATCTTTGACAAAGATATTTACCCTCCTCTTGCTTCACGGATGAAGCTGCTTTCGAATATGGATATTGCAGAGAAGCGTAAACCTCAAGATGGCCGCTTTTCGGCGACAATTTTAGGGCGTGAATATGACTTTAGGATTTCAGCCCTTCCAACTATTAATGGGGAATCCATCGTTATTCGTATTTTGGATAAATCCAAAGTTATGATCAAAATTGAAGACTTGGGAATGCAGCCAGCAACATATGCTAAATTTGCCCAAGCGATGCGAACACCTTATGGTATTATCTTTGTGACAGGTCCAACAGGAAGTGGTAAAACAACAACACTCTATGCCGCACTTAACGCCATTAAAAGTGTCCAAAGCAAAATCATTACTGTCGAAGATCCTGTAGAGTACCAACTGAACTTAACACAACAAGTTCAAGTCAATGAAAAAGCCAATCTTACTTTTGCATCAGCACTTCGATCCATTTTAAGACAAGATCCTGATATTATCATGATTGGTGAGGTTCGTGACACAGAAACACTCCGTATTGCTGTTCAAGCAGCTCTTACGGGTCACTTGGTCTTTTCAACACTTCATACCAATGATGCTATTAGTGCTGTCACAAGGGTTGTTGATATGGGAATTGAACCTTACTTGATCAGCGGATCACTCATTGCAATTGAAGCTCAAAGATTGGTGCGAAAACTCTGTCCGTATTGCAAAACAAAATACACACTTCCTAAAACAGCTTACGACGAAATCAAAGTAATGCTTCCTGAAAATTATCAGTTTTACAAAAATAATGGCTGTGAAAAATGCTCTCAAACAGGCTATTTAGGACGTGAAATGATCTCTGAAATCTTACCTGTTAGTGAAAAAATTTCAAGTATGATTGCACAAGGTGCTTCTAAAAGTGATATCAAAGAGCAAGCTATCAAAGAAGGCTTCGTTGATATGTATCAAGATGGCATTACAAGAGCAGCCAATGGGATTACTTCATTGGATGAAATTGCAAGGGTGGCAAAAGGATGAAATACTTTGAAGTAAACTACCTTTTTAAAGGGCAAAAAACAAAAACTATTGTTAAGTCACCCAACCGAAGTGATGCTATATCTATCGCAAAAGTTAAAGTTCCTGGAGTTATTCTAAATGTTAAAGAGACTTCTGCACCACTTGAAGATCAAATGCATGAATTGAAAACTCAGCTTTTAGGTGCCCTCTTTCGAAAAAAAATAAAGATGCCAAATCTTATTGCCGCTATTAGGCAACTAAGTGTTATGACCAATGCAGGTATTTCTATTCATGATAGCGTTAAAGAAGTAGCCAATGCTACGGTTGATAAGACACTTAAAGATATTTTTAACAGTGTTAACGATGATCTTAACTCTGGTCTAAGCCTTACACAAGCACTTATGAGTTACAGAGATGAAGTGGGTGATGTTACTTTAGCCCTAGTTGAACTGGGTGAGAGTACAGGTAACATGGCAGAGTCTTTGGAAAAACTAGCCGAGATTCTTGACGAAATAGAAGAAAATAGACAAAAATTTAAAAAAGCAATGCGTTATCCTATTACGGTAGTCGTTGCTATTGCCATTGCATTTTCCATTCTTATGATTTACGTAGTACCAAAATTTAAAGATATTTTTGCTCAACTTAAAGCAGAACTTCCTCTGCCTACAAAAATTCTTCTTTTTTTGGAAAATCTTATCAATCATTATGGTCTCTATCTTCTAGCTGCGATTGCTGCAATTATTATTTTCTTTCAGTACATGCTCAATAACAATGAAGAATTTAAGAAAAAATATGACCAGTATATTCTAAAGCTTTATCTTATTGGGGACATTATCTTTTATGCTACACTGAGTCGTTTTTGCCTTGTTTTTACAGAATTAATTCGAGCAGGTATTCCTATTGCTGATGCACTGGATACAGCTTTATTAACACTTGATAACACACATCTGAAAAGGAAACTCTCAGCGGTCAAGATTTCTGTTCAGCGAGGTATTTCTCTGACTGAATCATTTCGCGATACTGGGCTATTTGAAGGAATGCTTATCCAAATGATTCAAGCAGGTGAACAGAGTGGTACACTGGATAAAATGCTGGAAAAAGTAACCCTCTATTTCAAATCACGCTTTAGTCAAATCATTGATAATATTGCAAGTTATATAGAGCCTATTTTATTAGGATTTATTGCGGCTATGGTTCTTCTCATGGCACTTGGTATCTTTATGCCTATGTGGGATATGGCAAAAGCTGTTAAAACATAATACATCAAAAAGCTGCTTTGCCTTACACCCATATGTAAGGCAAAGTAAGGTTAAAACTCTTTAGGAATAGTACAATCTAAACTCTCTTTAAACTTCTCTTTAGAAAGCTCAATAAGCTCTTTTTGTCCAATGTTTGCAATCAAACATATAGCTCCTAGCTTTTTACACCATAAACGTTCTACTTTGATTCTATAATCATCTTCTTTCACTTTCGTATAAATACTCCAGCTACGAATACTTTTTTTCTCTTTATATTCTAAAATATCAATAATCTCTTTATCATCTATTTTTCGATCAATAATTGAACGTAATTGTGTTTCATTCAATCCTAATCGCCATGCTTTATACCCAATAACAATTGCGCGAGCACGGTTTGGGGTATTAGTTTTAAGTTTATCAAAACTAACACCAAAATACTTAAGTGCTACGATAATATCTTTTGCTTTAAAAATTTTGTCTCTTTCAATAAACTTAGGTGCGTTAGTACTTTCCAATCAATATCCTTTGTAATAAATGCATTAAAATGGCCAAATGGTTTCCATAAATTTGGTTCCCCATGGCTTGGTTGTTGTCTGATCAATATCGCCTTCTGTTTTGTAAAGAATCTTCGCATCAGCAATATATTTAGAATCAATGTTATTATATTGATCTATATCATACGGTCTTATGACCCCACTTACTTGAATAATTTGCTTTTCACCATTTATCAGAAGCTCCCGACTGCCTTCAATAAAATAGTTTCCATTATTTAATATCTTAATAATACGAGCTGAAATCGTAGTTGAAAAACTTTCATTGCGTGTATTGGTACCAGTACCTGTAAATGAGCTATTAGAGCCAGCCTCAAAACCAATATTACCAACTTTATTAAGCTGCCTTGCAACATTACCAGCAACACCACCACCAGCAGTCGTAATACCTGCATTTAAATTACTTGTATTCTCTTTTTCAAGTGATTTTTTACCCGAAGAAGTTTGTGCAGTCTTTTCAGTAATAGTCACAGTCACAACATCATTCACATGCATTGCTTTAAGATCTGCAAACAGTGGGTTGTCACCCTGTCCAAAAAGGCTTCCTGGATTTGATGCCATATTTTCACTGACACGCGAAGGAATTTCATCGACATAAACAGGTGCTTTCATGCTAATCTTTGGATCAGCAGGGTGTACAGAACAGCCTGTTAAAACCAAAACCGCTACAAAGCTACATGCAAGAACTCTCATATAACTCCATTTTATTCTATTTTTTACCATTATACTATAAAATAGACCCCTCTAAAGCAAATTAAGTTTCCAAGGAAAAAAGATGTCACAACTCAAAGCAAAACTTCAAGATGACCTGAAGGAAGCAATGAAAAGCAAAGATAATTTTAAACGTGATGCCATCCGTTTTTTGATGAGTGCACTCAAACAAATTGAAGTCGATGAACGTAAAGAGCTTAGCGATGCAGACATTATTAAAATTATCCAAAAATCACTCAAACAACGCGATGATGCAGCCATGGCTTTTAAAGAAGCAGATCGAATTGACTTATACGA
Source organism: Pseudomonadota bacterium (assembly GCA_017860615.1). Lineage (GTDB taxonomy): Bacteria > Campylobacterota > Campylobacteria > Campylobacterales > Sulfurospirillaceae > Sulfurospirillum. The sequence continues at coordinate 21,496 of JAGDMU010000012.1, forward strand.
TAAAGAAGTTGCTGAAGCTACTATTTTAAAATCGTATTTACCACAACAACTCAGTGATGAGGCACTTAAAATCATAGTTCAAAAACATATTCAATCCAGTGGAGCAACAAGCCTTAAAGAGATTGGTAAAATTATGGCTGGTGTTCTTGCAGAGTGTGAAGGCGTTGCAGATGGTAAAAGGATCAATGCCATTGCAAAAGAGCTTTTAGCCTAAATGGATGTTTTACATGTAGAGAAAATCTCTACATGTAAACACGTATTATTTTGCGTGATGCGCTTCAATCATCTCTAATGTTTCAATAGCAATTTCAAGCTCTTCGTTGGTTGGAATCACTAAAACTTTTACTTTGCTATCAGGCGTACTAATTTGCATAATGTCACTTGAACGCATCTCATTCAGCACTGGATCAATTTTAATACCAAGATTTTCTAAATTCTCGCATGATTTAAGACGTACACCACAATCATTTTCACCAATTCCACCCGTAAAAATAATACAATCAACACGTCCAAGTACCGCACTGTAAGAACCAATATACTTTTTCAAGCGGTAATTAAACATATCCCGTGCAAGTTGTGCCCTCTCATCGCCTTCTTCTGCCATGTGTGTAATTTCACGCATATCATTATTACCACAAATTCCTTTTAGCCCACTCTCTTTATTGAGCATTTTATCGAGTTCATCCAATGTGAGTCCTCGCTTACGCGCAAGGTAAAAAAGAATCGCAGGATCAAGGTCACCACTGCGTGTTCCCATGATTAAACCCTCAAGTGGCGTTAATCCCATAGACGTATCCACACTTTTACCATTTTCAATGGCCGCAACACTAGCACCATTTCCTAAATGAAGTGTAATGGCATTGAGTGTATTAACCTCTTTACCAAGATATTTTGCAGCCTCTTTCATAACATAATAATGTGATGTTCCATGAAAACCATAACGGCGAATGCGTAAATCTTCATAGTATTTATAAGGAATGGCGTACATGTAAGCATATTTTGGCAAGGTTGCATGAAAAGCCGTGTCAAAAACAGCTACTTGAGGAACATTAGGACTTTGGTGTACAGAAACTTTCATACCAGCTAAATGCCCTGGATTGTGCAATGGTCCAAGAGGAATCAAACGCTCAATTTCAGACATAACATACTCATTCACCATCGCTGGTTCTTGAAAGGAAGCGCCTCCTTGAACGACACGGTGCCCAATTCCATCAAGCTCATTAAGATCATGGATAACACCAGAGTGAATTAAGGCTTCACTCATCCATTTTAAGGCCTCATCGTGATCTTTAATAGAACATTTTTGCTCTCGCTTGTGTTCCACATCCTCAATATCTTTATATTTAATTTTAGCCATTGACTCTTTTTCGCCAATTTGTTCAATAATACCACTGGCTAATACAGCATTATTGGTCATATTAAACAGTTGATATTTAACAGAAGAACTACCCGCATTTAAGACTAAAATTTTCACTTATTTGCTCCATCGTTGGTTTGTGCTTGAATGGCTGTAATGGCTACGGTATTGACAATATCTGGGACTAAACAGCCACGACTGAGGTCATTGACTGGTTTACGTAATCCTTGAAGAACAGGACCAATTGCAACAGCGCCTGAGCTTCTTTGAACCGCTTTATAGGTGTTATTACCCGTATTGAGGTCTGGGAAAATAAAAATCGTTGCTTCGCCAGCTACCTTACTGTTAGGTAGTTTCGTTTTAGCGACACTTGGATCAATCGCAGCGTCGTATTGGATGGGTCCCTCAACCATAAGGTCTGGGCGAGTCTCTTTTACAATTTTTGTAGCAAGTCTCACTTTCTCAACCTCTTCGCCTTTTCCAGAATCTCCCGTCGAGTAAGAAAGCATCGCAATTTTTGGCTCAATACCAAACATTTTAGCCGTATCAGCAGATGAAATGGCAATTTGAGCTAACTCTTCTGCATTTGGATCTTGGTTAACGGCACAGTCACCATAGACTAAAACTTTGGTTTCTAGACACATAAAGAAAAGGCTTGAAACAATCGAAATACCTGGTTTTGTTTTGATGATTTGAAGTGCTGGACGAATGGTTTCTTGTGTCGTGTGAATCGCACCTGAGACCATACCATCGGCATAGCCAGAATAAACCATCATCGTACCAAAGTAGTTTTTCATCATCATACTATCACGTGCAACATCTAAAGCAAGTCCTTTTGCTTTACGCATTTCATAAAAAGAGTTTGTAAACTCTTCCATCAATGGTGAATTTAAAGGATCAATGATCGTTGCTTTGCTGATGTCAAGTCCAAGACTTGCGCTCTTTTGGCGAACTTCTTCTTCAACACCCAAGAGTATGATATCTGCTACATCGCGGCGTAATAAAATCTCTGTTGCACGTAAAATTCGCTCATCATTGCTCTCAGGAAGCACGATTTTTTTACGGTCTTTTCGCGCTCGCTCAAACAGAGCATACTCAAACATAATCGGAGTAATAGAGCTTGTTGAAGACTCTGTATTAATGGATTGTTCTATCTCTGAGACATTAACGTTGGAAGAGAAAAGTCCCATAGCAAGGGCTATTTTTCGCACACTTTGCGGCGTAATTCTCGCGGGAACTTTCGCAACATTCACAGCGGTATTAAACGTACCCTCTTCCACACTTAAGATAGGAACAGAGAGATCTTTAAATCCTGCAATGAGCTTGTTGATTGATTTGTGTGGCATCATTCCAGCAGTTAACAAAATACCTGAAATATTAGGGTAATTATTGGAAAATACAGTACTAAGACAACCAACGATAATATCAGATCTATCACCAGAAGTAATAACCAAATCGCCATCTTCAATGTACTCTAAGAAATTATCCAATTTCATCGCAGCAATTTTACTCTGTTTTACAACACGTCTTAGATCTTTTTCCTCACCGTAAATATGCACACAGCCTAAAGCCTTTTTGACTTCTGCAACGGTTGGAGTGTCAAGTTCTGGAACTTCTGGTAAAAAATAGATCGGTGCTTGATGTAAAGGGTCTTGTGCATTGAGTGTTTTTAACTCTTCAAATTCTGTTTCACATAAGCGATTTACAAATGTTGCAAAATGCTGGCAACCTGCTGCTTTAATCGCTTCTGCTTCAATATGAATCTCATCAATGACCTCTTTAACACTCTTGTTTTTGCCTTTAAGAATGCTAATAAAAGGGCTACTCAGATTTTTAGCAATGGAGAGATTAATATCAAAATCGAGCGTTTGTGAAAAATTAGCCTGATTAAGCCCTTCAATCAGAACGAAATCATACTTACTCTCTAAAATTTTGCATTTATCAATGAGATTTTCTAATACTTCATTGTATTTGTTTTCCGCAATTAAGCTTTCGACTTGATGCACCGTATAACCGTACATCTCTTCATCATTCATACTAAGAGCATAATACTCTTGCATGAAAGCAATATCTTTATCTTTCTCAGTCGCATCCAAGATGACTGGACGAAAAAAAGCCACTTTACCAAGCCGCCCTTTTAGCAGCTCCATAATTCCCATCGCAACAATCAAACTACCCGCAGCTTGTTCAAGCGATGAGATATATAAACTCTTCGTTTTCATCCCACTCCTTTTAAATTTGTCCCTCATGATACTTTAGATCGTATAACATTCGTATAATAAAATATTTTTTTTAGATAAAACTTGGTGCATCATTAGAGAAAAGTATCACATCTCCAGCCTTCGTATGTTCAGCTAAGATTTCTTGGAGTTTTGATTTATCCGTTATAATGATTTTTTGCGCTTTAGTGACATACGAATCCAAAATTTTGACATTGGCTTTACCCGTAATCATCACCAGATCAAAAATTTCATCAATCTTCTGCGCAAGTGCCTTATTCGCTTCTTCTGTGCTTTCAACAATACCAGGCGTGATAATGACTTTACGCCCTTCATGTGTCGCGACAAGTTCATAAGAGCTTAGCATTCCTTCCAAATTGCCATTAAAGCTATCATCAATGATAAGTTTACCACCTGCTTCAATTTTTTGCAGGCGATGTTCCACGCCTTGGAGTGTCGCAACAGCTTTTCGAATCTCTTCAACACTAAGCCCTAAAGTACGCGCAACATGAATGGCAGCAGCAATATTAATGGCATTAAAAGCACCTAAAAGATTGCATGTAAAATGCTCTTTGACACCATCCAACATCATAGAAAAAGAAAGCCCCTTCAAATTTGCTTCAATATCACTCAGCTCAGCACCAAACGGCACAATGCTGTCTGTGCCCTTAATATGAGCACTTTCATGCACAAAGGCTTTTTGAAGTCTTGAAGAATGTAGCATCTCCATTTTGGTATTGCGGATATTTTCTAATGTTTTAAAATATTCTATATGTTGTTCACCAATGCAGCCAACCACTGCTATGTGAGGATGGACAAGCTGTGCAATTTCATGAATATCACCACGAGCACGCGCTCCTGCTTCAACAATGTAAACATCACACAAAGAAGGGAGTGACTCGTTGATATCTTTGACAATTCCCCCTAATGTATTGACACTGCGAGGTGTTTTATACACATTCAATTTACTGCTTAAGATGTGGGCTAAAAAGTTCTTGATGCTTGTTTTTCCATAGCTTGCTGTGATAGCAACAACTTTAAGGGCAGTGTTTGACATCAGCTTTTTTTGTGCCTCTTTTTGAAAGCTTACAAAAAGCATTTTTTCATAAACCATACTTAACAGTTGGGCAATTGCAAGAGGAATAATGACGCCCAATTTAAGGCATGAAGCAAAAAGAGCACAAAGCACATCTTGGAAAAGTGTTGCTAAGACTAAAAAAAGAAAAAACCGTTTGACCCTACTTGTCCAAACAAGTTTTTTATCCATCTTTTTCTGCCAGAGAAAAAGCAAGCCTAAAAAAAGTGCTACAAAACCGTAGAGCAAAAGTCCATCTAAAAAATAATAAGCAACTAAAGGCAATCCAAAGAAGTACAGATGCCAATCATAACGGTTATAATGAAATAAAACACGCTCAATCCTGTAGCTATACCATTGCATTGCTAGAATAAAATAAAAACCTATCCCTAAAATAAACCCAAGATGCACAACACTTACAATTATTTGTTCCATATTTTTTATCTCTTTTCAAAATCATCAAAGATCATATGCTCGATCTTTCTACAGGTAACATCATGAACATCAGAAAACATTGATCCATCGTAAAGCTTACTGATAAAAAACTCTAAATCTTCTTCATACGTCGCATTGATAACGACTTCGACACTACCGTCATTCATATTTTTAACATATCCAACATAACCTAAAGCTTGTGCCATTTCAACCACAAAACGTCGATAATTCACACCTTGAACGCGACCTATAACCATTAACTTATACGTATTCAATACCCAAACTCCATGAGCGTTTTTTCAACTATTTTTGATTCTTTTAAAAAGAAAAAATGATCCCCATCCAATGGATAGAAATGACTTCCTGCAATTAAAGTGTGCATTTTTTCTCCACTTGCAAGCGGTGTTGCTTTATCGTCTTTGCCCCAAAAAATGAATGTAGTTTTGTTTCGTGAAAGGAAGTGCTCCGTAAAATCCTCATTGACAACAATTTTAAGTATTTCATACATTGTTTGACTCATACCTTCTACATCTTTCGTTGCAAACAGACGGTATAAAGAACGAGGAGCAAAAGGCTTTAGCATTTTAAAGAGTGCTATTTTTGCTCTTACTTTGAATGATTTAGGAGCAACAATACCTGCACTTGAGAGTAAAACAAGCATTTCAGGATTAAGAAGTGTTCCCACTTTTCCACCATAAGAGTGTCCTACTATCATGCAAGGCTTTATCTGTAGTGCCTCTAAAAATGACTCAACAATATGTGCATACGTCTCTGTATTAATAACATCATTGATAGGAGAGTGCCCAAAACCAGGCAAATCAAGATAAAGATGTTGATACGAAGGAAACGTTTTTCCAAACGCTTGCTTCATGATCTCTTTGTTGCTTCCCCAACCATGTAAAAAGAGAATTGTTTGAGGTTGCCCAAGATTGAGTATCTCATAGGCAAGCGCATAGGTACTATTTTGAAATAAAATCTCTTTCTTAGCCATCACTCTTCTTTTTCGTGCTGGCGTAGATTTTTTCCAAAATTTGAACGGCTTCGCTCATTTTTTCGTATTCGTCCACCGTGATCATAACCGCTTCAAAGCGATTATTTTTCACGATGACAACACGTTTGTTTTCGCCCTTACTAAGGCTTCCTAACACAGAGCTAAAGTTGCGTACCATGTCTGTTGCAGTCATTATCTCGTTCTTAGCATAGGTCATTATTCTAAACCTTTGTGCAAAATTTTATGTAAGATATTACATAAACAAGACTTTTACTTCCCTTTAGCTGCTTGAATAGAGTTGATATAGCGGTATTCTTTATTCATAGTGATACTTTTTGGTAGCCATTGTGACAATAACGTTATGATGCTATCAAAATCATCAAAAAGATAATTTGCCATACTGCCAGGAATTGGATTGATTTCATTAAGATACGTCTTACCCTCGATAACAAAGAAATCACAACGAATCAGTGCCCCTAAAAAGAGTGGATCGTAAAGCTTCACAAAAGCATCACGAATGCCCTCTTCGGCTTTGGCATCCAAGATCGCTTCATTGACTCTTTTGGTACGAGAGAAATCCAGATATTTTTTATCAAAGTCTAAAAACTCCTCTTTCTGTGGCTCTTCAATAATGGAAAAATGAAAGGTATCGGTTTTACAACCCGCGAGGTTGTACTCTTTCACACCACTGATAAACGGCTCAATGAGTACAGTATCATCAAATTCAAACGCAACATCAAGTGCATAAGAGAGCTCTTTCTCTTCTTTAACAATACCAATACCAATTGAACTGCCTAGGCGTAAAGGTTTGACTATGAAAGGATAAGGAATACGAATCGCTTCCTTACTTCCCTTGCGAAGTGCTTGATAGTCTAAAACATTGACGCCCACTTCTTTGGCATAAAGCTTCGTAAAGAGTTTATTGTAACTGATGCAACTACCTTCTGTTCGAGGACCAATATATGGTACCGCAAAAAAGTCAAGCATAGAACTTAGTTTACCATCTTCACCGTCTTGTCCATGAACAAGGTTAATCATAACATCAAATGCAACTTTCTCTTCACCTAACATCTTTTTAGCATAGAAACCACCTTGCTTGATGTAAAGCAATTTATCTTTTTTATAATCACCACTACTAAAACGTTTTGAAGTTATTTTGTCGGTTGGAATTAAGTAAAAGTTACGCTCATAATCACAAAATATATATACAATGTCACTTTTGAGAACTTTTTTTAAAGCAATGGCACTGACCACGCTAATTTCATGTTCAAAACTTTGGGCGCCAAATAAAACGGCTACAGTCATCTTCTTCCTTTATTATAATTATTTTATGAGTTGCTTAATCAAAAGCTCGAGAGTTATATCTCATACACGATAGAAACTTTTAACCAAGCTTTCTAAGTGCTTCTTTGATAAGTGTTTGTGTATCACTCCCATGGCAGGTGCTCAGTGCTTTTTTAATCATCTCTTTTTTAAATCCAAGACTTTCAAGTGCCATAGATGCTTCAAGAAGACTTCCAGATGCATTCTCTTCGCTGTGAAGTTGCAAAGAAAAATCACTCAGTTCCACTAAAATACGCTTTGCACTTTTGGGACCAATACCAGGAACTTTTTGAAAAGCTTGAATATTTTGTGAAATTAAAGCCTGCGCAAAATCATCAGGACTGAGTGTTGAACAAACAGCAAGGGCAGTTGAAGGACCAATTCCATTGAGTTTGATGAGTGTATCAAACACTTTTTTCTCATTTTCATCCATAAAACCATACAAACTGTGCTGGTCTTCTCTGATGATCTGCGTTACATGTAATGCGATCTGATCGCTTATGATCTTGCCAAGACAAGACAAAGAAACGAAAACTTTATACGTAAGTCCCGATGGCGTTTTAATGTAAATAAACGTCACCTCTTTTTTAACAACGTGTCCTTCAATTCCCACTATCATTTGCTGCTGTACTCACCTGATCGAATAATTCTTTGCTCTCCATTGCCCATATCTTTGAGCGTTATTTCACGCGCGATTTCACGCTCTTTAGGATTATAGGTGACATCTTTAGGCGGGTAAATAAGTCTGAAGCGCACTTCATTAAACTCTTTCCATGAGGAATGATTAATGATCTTGGCTGAAAAGACTTTATTTTGAACTTTATTAAGATCTTCACGATACTCTTGTAATTCCTCTTTTTTATCTTTAAACGTTTGTAAAAAGTTGTTATAATCAATCACTTTTTCTTGAAAATCTTTTATTTTTGCAAAAAGCGTTACTGGAGGTTCAACTCCTGAACGCTTGAGTTCCATGATCTTCTCTTTAACCATTTCTGCCATTGGTTTATTTTTATCAATAAACTCTTTTTTAGAACTCAACTGTCTAGGATATGCTTTAAGCTCTTCTTCGAGCTTTTCAATCTTTTTATTAATGGATTCAATCATTTCGTTAAACTCTTTAGTAACACTTGGATCTATAATAAATTTATTATTCGTTCCTTTAAGCTCAGTGACTTCTAATATCTCAGAAGCTGTTATTTTAGCGTTAGACATCAAATTTTCAATCTTAACGATCTTTGCGATGACTTCACCACCAATCATATGATTGATATGCACGGTATCGCCAATAACCTTGCCACCCTCAAGTCGATCTATCTCGACATCAACACCATTTGCTTCACCACGGTGTACTGCAATAATGATTTTATCAGCCTCAATGTAAGCAGTCTGATGGGTTTGACCACCAATATCTGCAATCTTTGCCTTAATTCTGGCACCACTACCGATGTTGCCTTGAACGTGCACTTCAGTGGTTTCAACACTCATACCCGCACCGATAGCATCTTTAAGTATATCTTTTTCTTTAATGTTTATCTTGATATTTGAGCCTAAACTAGCATCAATAGAACCCGTGGATTTAAAGCTAATCTCGTTAATTTCCATCTGATCTTGAATGTCATAGGTACCTTTTTCAAAATTAACATAACCACCACGATTCGCAATATATTTAATGCTTGTTTCACTCTCTTTTTTAGTCAAATTTGCTGTAATAGCAATAGGAGCATCATTGGCTTTTCGAGGCTCTTTGACAGGTATAAAAGCACCTCTACAATTGCGTCCAGGAGTACCTAATTGCGGTTTAATGTATTCAATAATACATTCATCTTGATCAACCGCTAAAACAAATCCACGTTTTGAATAATCTACTTTACCATCGGTACTTTTCGCGTTTATTTTTTTCTTGTAGTGATAAATAAGATCATCATTGATAGAAGGAACTTCATCTACTCCTTGACAGACAACAAAAGTCTGATTTTGATCGATGATGCCATTGACTCTGATATTCGCAACAATCTTTTTGATCTCTTTATACATATTTTGATCACGAATACCAACCAATATGCCTGCTTTGATCTTTTTGATTTGAATATCTTCAATCATTTTTTCTTCAAGCTTTGACGTATACTTTACATCATGGTTTTGAGCAACCATTGCGATAATTTTAGTCAGGCTTTTATTGCCGCTGAGTGTAATATCAGGAAGAAGTGTATGATCATCGTCCTGATCTTCAATTTTATAGATCTCAACACGATAATGCTGCGTTAGTTTAAGATTAGGGTTAAGTAAAAAGCTATCTTCGAGCAAAAGCTTTAGCTCTTCTTCATTCATTTCGTTGTTTTCGCTCTTTTCATCGCTGTAATACGTTGTAGTGCGGAGTAACTTAAACCCAAGATCTGTTGGCTTGAGATGATTGGCTATTGCAATATTTTTAAGTTCTTTGATGACATTTGTTGTGTCTATGACGATGGATTTAAATTCAGACGTTCCACCATCGCTCTGCTTTGTCGCGTCCGTATTATTACCTTTAATTTTGTCAAATAGCCCCAATGTGCACCTCTGTTTTTTAGTGAGTCCTAAAACTCTTTATCATGAATATCGACCAATGTTGCATAAATGTTGCTTATCTTATCGAAAAATAGATAAAAATTTTGTTTAAACGTTATTTAGCTAAAATTCTAAATGCTTATAAAATCATTTTTCACAAACAGTATCGGAACACTGGTCTCACGCATCTTTGGATTCATTCGAGATATGCTGAGCGCTTCTATTTTAGGTGCAAATATCTACAGTGATATTTTCTTCGTAGCATTCAAGTTTCCCAACCTCTTCCGTCGTATTTTTGCAGAAGGCGCTTTTACGCAAAGTTTTATTCCAAGCTTTATCAAAACGCCACGTAAAGCACTCTTTACCTATACCATTTTTTCACGTTTTTTACTTTTTCTCATCATCTTTTCATTGATTGTTACCCTTTTTAGCGAATTTTTCGCCAAAATGATTGCTTTTGGATTTGATGAGGAGACTGTTGCACTCTCAGCCCCTTTTGTTGCCATTAACTTTTATTATCTCCCTCTTATCTTTTGTGTCACCCTTTTTGGCTCATTGCTTCAGTACAAACATCACTTTGCAGTCACTGCTTTTTCAACAGCACTGCTTAATATAGGTATGATTGGTGCATTGCTTCTGTTTCAAAACTATGATCGTAAAACAATTGTTTATGCCCTCAGCTATGGTGTTTTATTGGGTGGTGTTTTACAAGTCATCGCACATCTCTTAGCCCTTAAAAAAGATCGTTTTTTTAAATTTTTAGCCCTTGGTTTTAAATACCGCCACAAAAAAGATGCTGCATTTGAAGAGAGTCGTAAAAATTTTAATCGCTCTTTCTGGCACTCTGTTATTGGCAATTCAACACCACAAATTGTCTCTTTTGTTGACACCACACTGGCTAGCTTTTTGGTTAGTGGTAGCATTAGTTATCTCTATTATGGAAACCGTATTTTTCAGTTACCACTCGCTCTTTTTGCTATAGCGCTTACCACAGGGATTTTTCCAAGAATTACAAGACTCCTTAAAGCCAATAATGAAGAAGAGGCTTCCAAACTTCTAACACAAGGTTTTTGGGTTTTAGCCTTTTTACTCACAACTTCCACAATGGGTGGGTATATGCTAAGCCATGAGATAGTCTGGTTATTGTTTGAACATGGTTCCTTTTCTAAAGACGACACAACCTTAACAGGATTTGTTTTAGCTATGTATATGATTGGTCTTATCCCTTTTGGCTTAGCCAAACTTTTCTCATTATGGCTTTATGCAGGAATGCGTCAAAAAGAGGCAGCCATTATTGCGATGTATGCACTTGGTTCAAATCTTATCTTTTCTTTTGCCCTTATTAAACCAATGGGAGCAGCTGGTCTTGCGCTTGCAGGCTCTTTGTCTGCTTTTGTCTTACTCTTTTTTACCCTTCGCTCTTTTGGGCTATCAAAGTTTTTTGCTATACTGTATAGTAAAAAATCACTCATATTAGTAGCGCTCCTTCTTTTAGAATGGGGCATTTTAAGCTATGTAAAGGAACTTATTCATGGTTATTTATGATTCGGTACAAAAGAAAAAAGTACCGTTTATTCCCATTAAAGAAAACGAAGTTAAAATTTATGTCTGCGGACCAACGGTTTATGATGATGCTCACTTAGGTCACGCACGTAGCGCCATTGCATTTGATCTTCTACGTCGTGTTTTCATTGCGCTTGGATACACCGTAACATTTGTTAAAAACTTCACCGATATCGATGACAAGATCATTAACAAAATGAAAGAGAATGGCAAATCTCTTGAAGAGATTACCTCTTTTTATATTGAACGTTATAAAAATGAGATGCACGTTTTACATGTAAACGATGCAGATATTGAACCAAAAGCTACGGAAACTGTTGCCGAAATTATCTCGTTCATTGATGCAATGCTCGGTAAAAAAGTTGCGTATGCAACCAGTGATGGTATCTACTTTGATACATCCAAAGATACAAAATACCTCTCATTAAGCCACCGTACGATTGAAGAAGAAGCTTCACAATCAAGGGTTGAGCTCAAAGAAGAGAAAAAAGATCAAAAAGATTTTGCGCTCTGGAAATTCGCCAAAGCCAATGAACCAAGTTACCCTGCCCCTTTTGGCGTAGGCCGTCCAGGGTGGCATATTGAGTGTTCTGCGATGATTGAAAAACATCTCGCAAGCAGTGGTAATTTTCAGATTGATATCCACGCAGGTGGTGCTGATCTTCTCTTTCCACACCATGAAAATGAAGCAGCACAAACCAGATGCAAAAGTGACCAAGAACTTGCCAAATACTGGATGCACAATGGTTTTGTTACCATCAGTGGAGAGAAGATGAGTAAGTCGCTGGGCAATAGCTTTTTCTTAAAAGATGCGCTTGCGATTTACAGTGGGGAAGTGCTTCGATTTTACCTTCTTGCCACGCATTATAGGGCTAATTTCAACTTTGCTGAAGAAGATTTACTCAACACCAAAAAACGTCTGGATAAACTCTATCGTCTTAAAAAAAGAGTGTTTGAAAGTACTCCTAGTGAAGTTTCATCAAGTTTCAAAGCATCTATGCTTGAAGCGCTAAGCGATGATCTTAATATTTCTAAAGCGCTTGCTAGCCTTGATGAAATGGTTTCGTATGCCAATGAAATGCTCGATTCCAACCCAAAAGATAAAATCTTTAAAGCGGTGACACATGCTAATCTTATTTGGATTGAAGCGCTCCTTGGCATTGGACTTTACAATCCTTATAGCTATTTTCAAATTAGTGTGAGTGAAGTTGAAAAAGCAGAGATTGAAGCTTTAATTGAAAAGCGTACAGAGGCAAAAAAAGCAAAAGATTTTGCAAAAGCAGACGAAATTCGTGCCCTCTTAGAGAACAAACAGATCCAATTGATGGATACCGCCACAGGAACACAATGGGAAAAGGTCAACTAGATGTATAGCCTCAAAGATGTCTTAGCACGTTTTTCACCTTTTTTTAAAGATTATATTTCCTATTTTCTTTTGGCAATGGTCGGTATGGTATTAGCAAGTGGTGGTACTGCCGCTTCTGCCTATCTTGTAAAACCTTTACTGGATGAAATTTTTATTGCTAAAGATAGAGAGATGCTCTACTTACTTCCTTATGCCATTATTGTTGTCTATATGGCAAAAGAATCAGGAAAATTTCTCCAAGCGTATGCCACAGCTTTTATTGGACAAAGTATTATTAAACGCCTTCGTGCAATGATTTTGGAAAATTTACTTAAACTTGATCTTGCTTTCTTTCATGAATACCGAACGGGTGAGCTTATTAGTCGCAATACCAATGATGTCGAGCGCGTTAGAGGTGTTGTAGCCAATCTTATTCCTGAGCTATTGAGGGAATCTTTTACGATTGTTGGACTTGTTGGTGTTGTTATTTTTCAAAGCCCAAAACTTGCCTTTTTTGCTTTAATTGTGATGCCTTTGGCTATTTATCCACTAAGCAAACTTGCAAAAAAAATGAAAAAAATTTCACGTGCTTCACAAGAAAAAGTTTCCGATATTACAGCAAAACTGAGTGAAATTTTTAACAATATTGAAGTTATTCAAGCCAACAATGCGCAACAATACGAACTTGAACTTTTTAAAAAAGACAATGAACGTTATTTTAATCTCAGTATGAAATCTGTTAAAGTCAATGAACTTGTGAGTCCTTTTATGGAAACTTTAGGTTCTATCGGCGTTGCTGTTGTTATTATTGTAGGTGGAAATGAAGTTATTGATGGGAATATGAGTGTTGGTTCATTTTTCTCGTTTTTAACAGCTCTATTCATGCTTTATACACCGATTAAAAAAATCTCTGGACTCTACAATAAAATGCAAGATGCTATCGTAGCCAGTGAGCGCATCTTTTTCTTACTGGATCAAAGTCCTTCTATAACAAGTGGCGACGCTTCTGTGCCTCAAAAAATTGAAACAATTCGTTTTAACAATGTCTCGCTCTCTTATGGAGAGAAACAGGCACTGCAAGACGTAAGTCTCGAAGCAAAAGCGGGTGAAATGATTGCCCTCATTGGTGATAGCGGTGGGGGAAAAAGTTCTCTGATGAATATGCTCATGCGTTTTTATGATCCTTCCTCTGGTAGCATTAACATCAATGATAGAGACCTTAGAACATTCGACCTTCATGATCTTCGCCACAATATTGCGATGGTCACACAGCGTGTTTATATTTTTCATGACACCATTGCAGCTAATGTTGCTTATGGGAAAGAGATTGATGAAAGCAAAGTGATTGATGCCCTTCAAAAAGCCAACGCCTATGAATTTGTACAAAATCTAAATGAAGGTATTTACACCCATTTAGATGAGTTTGGAACTAACTTATCAGGTGGACAAAGACAACGTATCGCCATCGCTCGGGCAATTTATACCAATCCTCAAGTACTTATTTTAGATGAAGCGACCTCGGCTTTGGATTCACACAGTGAACAAAAGATCACAGAAGCCATTGAAAATCTTATTAAAGATAAAATCACTTTTGTAATTGCCCATCGCCTCAGTACCATCAAAAAAGCCGATAAAATTGCCCTTTTAAAACATGGCAAAATTTGCGCCATTGGAAGCGATGAAGAGTTACTTCAAACATCCAAAGAGTATCTGAAACTTAAAGGATTACAACACTAGAACTGCCTATAAATCAACCATCTTTTATCTTTAATGGAGTATAATCGCGTACTTATTATTGAAGGAAATAAAAGATGTTTGATTATTATGCTCTGATGAAAAAATTGATGTTTAACTTCTCACCAGAGAATGCCCACAATATTGCAGAATTTTTCTTTAAAAATAGCGCTAGATTTACACCTTTTATCCTCTCCCCTATTGCTGAGCAATTTTTCATCCACGATAAACGCCTTGAACAGGAACTTTTTGGAAGGGCTTTTCTTAATCCAATAGGTCTTGGTGCAGGATTTGATAAAAATGCTACCATGATTAAGATGCTGACGGCACTTGGATTTGGACACATTGAGTATGGTACTATGACACCTGAACATCAAAGCGGCAATCCAAAACCACGCTGTTTTCGTTTCCCAGAATATGAAACAATCCAAAATGCTATGGGCTTTAATAATGAAGGTATGAATACGATTGCTAAGCGTGTTGAAGCACTTTATCCTTTTGTAACACCACTAGGTGCAAACATTGGAAAAAACAAAACGACAAGTGCAGACAATGCACTCAAAGATTATGAAAAATTGATTAAGCGTTTTAAAGATTTGAGTGATTATTTGGTGATTAATATCTCTTCACCCAATACACCAGGTCTTAGAGATCTTCAAAATGAAGCGTTCATCAAAGATCTCTTTGTTATGGCCAAAGAACTGACAGCTAAGCCAGTCCTTTTAAAAATCGCACCTGATTTGGCAGTAGCTGATGCTATTACGCTCTGTTCTACGGCACTTGAAAACGGTGCTGCTGGCATTGTGGCAACCAATACAACGATTGATTATTCATTGATCCCCAATGCAAAAGATTTTGGGGGACTTAGTGGTAAAGTTTTAACAGAGAAAAGTTTTGCAATGTTTGAAGCGCTTTCCAAAGAGTTTTTCGGCAAGACAACGCTTATCTCAGTCGGTGGTATTGATTCTGCGGATGAAGCATATCGAAGATTAAAAGCAGGTGCGAGTCTCATTCAAATTTATTCAGCCTTTATTTTCAAAGGACCTTCCTTGAATCGTACCATCAATCTTGGTATTTTAGAGCGCATGGAAAAAGATGGATTTACCCATATTAGCGAAGTCATAGGAAGCGATAGGAGATGATAACGTATGAAAAAAGTACTACTATTTTTAACATTTTTAGGAGCATTGATGGCTAACTCACTTCCTGAGCATTTCACCAAAACATTAGAGAATGGCCTTCAGATTGTTGTCATTCCAATGAACAATAAAAGTAATGTCATTACCACCGATATTTTTTATAGAGTCGGTAGTGGCAATGAAATTATGGGTAAAAGTGGCATTGCGCATATGCTTGAGCACCTTAATTTCAAATCAACAAAGAACCTTAAAGCGGGCGAATTTGATGAGATTGTTAAAGGGTTTGGTGGTGTCAATAATGCCTCAACAGGCTTTGACTATACCCATTACTACATCAAAAGTTCATCCAAAAACTTACCAAAATCGTTAGAGCTATTTGCTGAACTCATGCAAAACCTTAAACTCTCTGATGAAGAGTTTCAACCAGAACGCAATGTTGTGCTTGAAGAGCGTTTATGGAGAACAGATAACTCACCGATTGGGTACCTTTACTTTAGACTGTTTAATAACGCCTTTACCTATCATCCGTACCACTGGACACCGATAGGCTTTAAAGACGATATTAAAAACTGGAGTATTGAAGATATTCGTAGCTTTCATTCTAAGTACTATCAACCTTCCAATGCCATTGTGGTTGTTGCAGGTGACATCACACCTGAAGTCGTTTTTGATAACGTTACTAAATATTTTGGCGAGATTAAAAATCTTATGCCACTACCAAGTGCACATCACCAAGTTGAACCACAACAAGATGGTGCAAAGCGTATGATGATCAAAAAAGAGAGTGAAGTGGAAATGGTAGCGATCGCCTACAAAATTCCAAACTTTAAACATGAAGATCAAGTAGCACTTTCCGCATTAAGTGAGCTTTTAAGCAGTGGCAAGAGCAGCAAACTTCACAGAATCCTCGTTGATGAGAAGAAATTGGTCAACCAGATTTATGGTTATGCCATGGAAGCCAAAGATCCTTCTGTCTTTTTATTTCTAGCCGTGTGCAATCCAGGCGTCAAAGCGGAGAGTGTTGAAGCAGAGATTTTAAAAGTTATTGAAAGCCTCAAAAAAGGTGATGTTACTGATAAAGATATTGAAAAAATAAAGATCAATACAAAAGCAGATTTTATTCATAATTTAGAGAGTTCAAGTGAGCTAGCAACACTGTTTGGTTCGTACTATGCCAAGGGGGATATCACCCCATTGGTAAATTATGAAGAAGGCATTAACGCACTTAAAAAAGAAGATATAATCAAGGCTGTTAATAAATATTTAGTTCAACAATCATCCACTACTGTGATATTAAGAAAGGATTACTAACATGCAACAGGCGTTACAAGGAGCGATGACCGCTCTGATCACTCCGTTTAAAAATGGAAAACTCGATGAAGTTCAATATGCAAAACTGATAGAAAGACAAATTAAAAATGGCATTGATGTTGTTGTCCCTGTTGGAACAACAGGAGAGAGTGCAACACTGGATCATGACGAGCACCGTCGTTGTATTGAGATAGCTGTCGATGTCTGTTCTAAAAGTGACGTTAAAGTCCTTGCAGGTGCTGGAAGCAATGCAACCCATGAAGCCATTGGTTTGGCAAAATTTGCCCAAGCACATGGAGCACACGGCATACTTTCGGTGACACCATACTATAACAAACCAACGCAAGAGGGACTTTTTCAACACTATAAAGCGATTGCAGGCTCTGTAGATATTCCTGTTCTTCTCTATAATGTACCTGGTCGTACAGGCTGTGATTTACTTCCTGATACCATCTTTAGACTTTTTGAAGCATGTCCAAATATCTTTGGGGTAAAAGAGGCAACAGGTTCTATTGATCGTTGTGTTGATTTACTAGCACATCAGCCAAAATTGGCTGTTTTTAGCGGTGAAGATGCGATTAACTACCCTATTCTTTCTAACGGAGGATCTGGTGTTATTTCTGTCACATCAAACATCTTGCCTGATCAAATCTCACAATTGACACATTTAGCACTTAAAGGTGATTATCACGGTGCAAAAGCCATCAATGACTCATTGTATGAGATCAATAAAACACTTTTCTGCGAGAGCAACCCTATTCCTATCAAAGCAGCAATGTATATTGCAGGATTGCTTGAGAGCTTGGAATATCGTTTACCACTGTGTGCACCAAGCAGTGAAAATATGAAACGTATTGAAAACACACTCAAAAAATATACTATAAAAGGATTTTAATGAAGGGAAAAACACTTGTTATTAGTGGCGGTACCAGAGGTATCGGACAAGCTATCGTTTATGAATTTGCCAAAGCAGGTGTGAATGTTGCATTTACCTATAACTCCAATGAAGAGTTGGCAATCGCACAAGTAAAAGATTTAGAAAAAAATTATGGCATTAAAGCAAAAGCTTATCCACTCAATATCTTAGAACCAGAGACCTATAAAGACCTCTTTTTAGAGATCGATAAAGATTTTGATCGTGTGGACTTTTTTATCTCCAACGCGATTATCTCTGGTCGCCCTGTTGTAGGCGGATACACGAAATTTATGAAGCTCAAACCTCGTGGTATTAACAACATTTTTACCGCAACTGTTAATGCTTTTGTCGTGGGTGCGCAAGAAGCGGCAAAACGCATGGAAAAAGTAGGTGGAGGAAGTATTATCTCTCTTTCTTCTACAGGTAACCTCGTATACATCGAAAACTATGCAGGACACGGTACGGCAAAAGCAGCTGTTGAAACCATGGTACGTTACGCTGCGGCAGAACTCGGTGCTATGGGTATTCGTGTGAATGCTGTCAGTGGTGGTCCTATCGAAACCGATGCTTTAAGAGCGTTTACCAATTATGAAGAAGTACGTGATATTACAGCAAAACTTTCACCACTGGGTCGTATGGGACAACCACAAGATTTAGCAGGAGCGTGTCTGTTCCTCTGTTCGGATAAAGCATCATGGATTACAGGTCATACGATGCTCATCGATGGTGGTACAACGTTTAAATGATGAATCTTCCCAATCTCCTAGCCTCTTTACGCATAGGTCTAGCACCCCTCATGTTTGTCTTTTTAGTCAATCGTGATTTATCACTCTTTGCAGGCTTGCATTCAAGCTGGTTAGACTACTTTGCGGCACTCATTTTTGTTATTGCGAGTGCCACTGATTTTTTTGATGGGTACATCGCACGCAATTGGGATCAAAAAACACAACTCGGTGCTATTCTTGATCCACTTGCCGATAAAATGCTTACCTTAGCGGCTTTTTTAGGTCTCATGATGATTGATCGTGCCAGTCCTTGGGCTATTTTTCTCATCCTTACGCGTGAATTTTTCATTACAGGGCTTCGTGTTGCGGCCATGGGTGAAGGAAAAGACATCGCCGCGAGCATGGCTGGAAAAGTCAAAACCGTTCTTCAAATGATCGCCATTGGCTTTTTGATGATGAACTGGCCATATGCCGAGCTTCTTCTTTGGGTAGCTGTTGCATTGACACTTTATTCTGGATATGAATACATCATTGGATACACCAAAAAAGGAACCAATTAATGGGTACATTAACCTCCATTTTGGTTCTCTCATTTTTAATCTTTTTTCATGAACTTGGGCACTTCCTTGCAGCACGTTTTTTTGGTGTGCATGTCGAAGTGTTTAGCATCGGATTTGGTAAAAAGGTCTTCTCAAAAGTTGTTGGAAATACCCAATATTGCCTCAGTCTTATTCCACTAGGTGGCTATGTGCAGATGAAGGGTCAAAATGACATGGATCCTACACAAGTAAGCTTTGATAGTGACAGTTATAATACAAAAGCCCCATGGAAGCGTATTATTATCCTTTTTGCAGGACCTTTTGCAAACTTTCTCCTTGCCTTTTTACTGTTTATCGTTATTGGATCCATGGGAGTCAATAAATACGCTCCAATCATCGGTAAAATCAGTGAAAACTCTCCTGCCCTTGAAGCGGGACTTCAAGAAAATGACCGCATTGTAATGATTAATGGTGAATTGATTGATGCATGGGAAGAAGTGAGCACACTTATACAAGAAAGTTCCGGCAAACTTGAAGTCAAAATAGAACGTGCTGGCAGTGTCAAAACACTTCTTATAAGCCCTAAAGTGAATGAATACCAAAATATGTTTGGTGAAACCAAACAGAAAAAGATGATTGGTGTAGCGCCAAGTGGCAAAATGGTTGAAGTGACTTACAGTGCTGATAAGTTGATTGGCTTTGCCTACGATCAAACCATCAAAGCAACCACGCTGATTTTAACCAGTCTACAAAAATTGGTTGAAGGGGTCGTTTCACCTAAAGAGTTAGGTGGGATAATCTCTATCGTTCAAGTAACATCAGAAGCGAGTGAGGCAGGTATTGTAGCACTTTTTGCTTTGACTGCACTCATCTCTGTCAATCTAGGCGTGCTTAATCTGCTCCCAATTCCTGCACTGGATGGCGGACATATTATGTTTAATGCGTATGAACTTATCACCAAAAGAGCGCCTAGTGAGCGTGTTCTAACCAGCATGACAACGGCTGGATGGTTTCTGTTACTCAGTCTTATGGCTCTAAGTATTTTCAATGACATTTACAGGTTAACCAATGGAAACTAAAAATTTTGTAACCACCATGGATGAAATTCTCACACGCGTGGAAAAAGCGCGTTTGAGTGTTGATCAACATCTGATTGTTAAAATCGTAGCAGCGAGTAAAAGTGCAACGCCAGAAATGATTGAAGCGATGTACAATGTCGGTCAACGCTGCTTTGGTGAAAATAAAATCCAAGACATGAGTGAGAAAGTACATGCCCTTTCTCATCTTCCACTCGAGTGGCATTTTATCGGTCGTTTACAGACCAATAAAATTAATCAGCTGATCGATCTTGACCCTTCGTTGATGCACTCTCTAAGCTCACTGGAACTTGCCCAAGAGATCGATAAACGCTTAGCGGTAAAAGGTAAAACGATGAATGTTTTACTTCAAATCAATAGCGCCTATGAAGAGCAAAAAGCAGGTGTGATGCCTGAAGATGCGCTCGAAGTGTATGAGCAAATTATGCATACATGTAAACATCTTCAGCTCAAAGGTGTCATGAGTATTGGTGCGCACACTGAAGAGGCTACCATCATCCAAAAGAGTTTTGAAACAACGCGTAAAATTTTTGAATCATTGCAAGGACATGGGGCAAAATACTGTTCGATGGGCATGAGCGGAGATTTTGAGCTTGCCATTGCGTGTGGTTCAAACATGATTCGTTTAGGAAGTGTACTATTTAAGTAGAGTTCTGTAAGAACTCTCTTGACACGTCTTTAAAGCAAAGCTCTAAAGACTACGTTAACACTAGGTTTTCTTCAGCAGAAGGCTCACGCACCTTTGGTGCTTTTATTTAAATAAGTTCTCTACCTTTTTTAAAGGAGATGATCACATGTCACACCTTACTTCACGAGAAGGTTATACGCATCTCATAGAGCGGCTCAACCGCTTTCCTTTGGGTGCGCCTCCCTCTCAAACCCTCTATGAAATTTTAAGTCTCCTCTTCACTCCAAAAGAAGCAGAGTTAGTCTCGTTACTTCCCATCAAACCGTTTAAAGTAGAAACTGCCGCACAAAACTGGAAAGTATCGCTTCTTGAAGCGCAAAAGATGCTTGATTCCTTATGTTCAAAAGCCCTTCTTATCGATATCGAACAAAATGGAAGTTCTACCTATGTGCTCCCTCCTCCCATGGCTGGTTTTTTTGAATTTAGTTTGATGCGCACAGGTGGGCATGTCGATCAAAAACTGATTTCTGAACTGTTTTACCAATACCTTAGTGTTGAAGAAGAGTTTATCAAAGCACTCTTTACGGGTGAAACCAAACCTGGTCGAGCATTTGTGAATGAAAATGCCCTCTCCCCTCAAAATAGCCTGCATGTTCTTGACTATGAGCGTGCTTCTTATATCATTGAAAGTTCTAAATACATGGGCGTAGGACTCTGTTATTGTCGTCATAAAAAACAACATCTAGGCACTGCGTGTGATGCGCCTATGGATATCTGCATGACCTTTGGAAACACAGCCCATTCACTCTCCAAATATGGTTATACAAGACTCGTAGAAAAAAGCGAAGGGTTAGAACTTTTAGAAAAAGCCAGAGAACATAAGCTTGTACAATTTGGTGAAAATGCCCAAAATGGGGTTAATTTTATCTGCAACTGTTGCAGTTGTTGTTGTGAAGCACTCACAGCCGCACGTCGTTTTGCTTTTTTAAATCCAGTAGAAACGACCAACTTTTTACCTGAAATTGACCTTACCTGTAATGGTTGTAGCAAATGTGCTCAAGCCTGCCCTGTTGAGGCTATATCCATGGTATCTGCTCATGATCCGCAAAAACCTAAAAAAATGAAAGCGATACTTGATGAAAGTAGATGTCTTGGATGTGGCGTTTGTGTCACTGCATGTAAAGAGAATGTTATTTCGTTAAAAGAGCGTGTTAAACGAATCATTACCCCCGTTAATTCGGCGCATAAAACGGTTATGCTCGCAATTGAACGCGGTAAATTGCAAGATCTCATTTTCGATAACCAAGCACTCTGGAATCATCGCGCGATGGCAGCTATTTTTGGGGTACTTCTTAAACTTCCACCGATTAAGCAGATGATGGCAAGCGAGCAGATCAAGTCACGTTATTTTGGAAAGCTTTTAGCAGATATGAAGTAAGAGAAGCCCTATATTAGGGCTTCAACTTATCAAAGAATTAGAATTTACCTTTTTCTTTGAGTTTTTTATACCACGCATTGTGAAGGAACTTGACTTCCTCTTCCTCAACATAGCCTGTAATGATGCTGTGAATGGCACCTTTAATGGCAACGGCAGCCATATAAATATGGGTAAAGAAAACAGCGACTAAGATAAAGCCCATCACGTTATGAATAATCGCAGAAGCTCTTAACATATCGATGTGACTTAAGCCTGTAAGGTTATGCAACATCTCAATTTTAAAATCCATAAAGAACATCATGGCGCCACTTAAAATCATGACTAAACCACCAAGAATACAAACCCAATACCACATTTTTTGACCTGCGTTAAATTGGGTTGCATTGATGATGCGTTTCTTTTTAGAGAGGTAACCGCCTAAAATCATGAACCATTTGATATCTTCAAGATTGAAAATCGCCTCTTTTATCCACATAAGCGCCATTGGGAGAATCACTATGGCAAAAGGAATGGTGAAAATACCATGAAGGTTTTTCGCCATTCTTACCAGCGTACCACCCCCAAAGAAATCACCAAAAACGATAATAAATCCTGTAGGAATAATCACCATAAAGCTTACCGCTGCTACTTGGTGAATGGTTCTATGGAACAGGTTAAAGGCATAATGTTTATTATGACTGTGTGGAAATACTTTTTGTCCTACAATTTTATAGTGTAAGAAAAAGACCGTTGGAACGCCTATTAAAACGCCTAAAAATACCCATGCAAAGTATTTACTCTGCAAAAAGGTAAACCAAGCGCCCAATTTTAAGCTCTCTTCTTGTCCGTATCCTAAGATATTTTGTATGCGCATCTCTCCCCAGATTTGGCTATCCGCAGCACCAAATGCCACGGTAGCAAAACCTAGAAGCGCAATGAGCGTGTAGATATACTTTCTCATTGCTATTCCTTTCATTGGTTTTTATAGGCTTTATCCCAGCCATATGAGTTGAAGCCTTTTCCACCACGAGCCGCAACGCGCGCTCTGATGACGTTCGATACAGACTCTGCATCTCCCACTAAAAGCGCTTTGGTTGAACACATCGCTGCACATACAGGCACTTTACCTTCTGCAATACGGTTTTGACCGTACAATTCAAATTCATGATGTGAATTGGTTGCTAATGGACCACCTGCACACATGGTACATTTATCCATCGCACCCTTAGAGCCAAAAATGCCCTCTCTTGGGAACTGTGGCGCACCAAATGGGCATGCGTATAAGCAGTATCCACAACCGATACATTTTTCTTTATCATGAAGCACCACACCATCTTCTCTGATGTAGAAACAATCTACGGGGCATACTTGCTCACAAGGAGCGTCCGTACAATGCATACATGCAATCGAAGTAGATACCTCTTTACCTGGTATTCCTTCATGAATGGTGATGACTTTTCTTCGTGCAATTCCAGCTGGTAATTCATGCGCTTCCGCACATGCAATACTACAACCATCACACTCAATACATCTGCTCTCATCGCAGTAAAATTTCATTCTAGCGTTTTCCATCATCTACCTCCCTACGCTTTCTCTACGCGGCATAAGCCCGCTTTAGATGCAGGAATCTGCGTAATGATGTCATAACCGTAACTCACAACCGTATTGGCACATTCACCGCTTGCATACGGTTTCGTTCCAGCTGGGAAGTTACCTGTCATATCCACACCTTGCATAAATCCGCCGAAGTGGAATGGCAAGAAGACCATGCCTGGAAGCACGGTATAAGAATACTTCGCTTTAACTTTGATTTTGGTACCTGCTGGAGAGTGAACCCACATCATATGACCATTTTTAATACCATTCTTTTGTGCAAGTTCAGGATGAATATCGCAGAACATCTCAGGGGTGAGTGCGCAAATGTACTTAGAAGCTCTATTCTCAAGACCAGCACCCATCATGGTAACCAAACGACCTGTCGTCATAACAATTGGGAACTCTTTGGTATAGTCTTTCTCTTTTTGAATCGTTGCATACTTCGTGGTGACACGGAAGTGGTTTGCTTTATCCGCATACGTTGGGTATTTTTCAACCAAATCAGGACGTGGCGAATACAGTGGCTCACGATGCAATGGAATACGATCTGGGAAGTTCCACACCACGGCTCTTGCTTTCGCGTTACCATATGGCGTTAAACCTGCCTCAAGCGCTAAATCAACTAATTTACCACTCGTACATGTTTTCCAGTTTGCACCACAAAGATCTTTTTCAGCTGCACTGAGCGTTCTTCCGATGAGTTTTTCGATGTTCTCTTTGGTGATTTCAGGGTATCCACCGTCGACTTTTGAGCCAATAGGTGCTGAACCTTTACCTGAAAGTAAGCTCACGCCGTCTTTTTCCAAACCAAAGTTATTTCTAAAGCCCATACCGCCCTCAGAAACTGGAACATCAACGTTATAAAGGTTTGGCGTTCCACCGTGTTTAACGCTCCAACATGGCCAAGGAAGACCATAGTATTCGCCCTTCATATCGCCCTTGCCAGCACCCGTGATCTCATCAAACATATGCCAGTTGTCAGTATGTTTTTTGATACGCTCTGGAGTCCAGCCCATCATACCGATGGTTCTAAGCGTGCGAGAAATCTCAATGGTCGCATCTTCTGGCCATTGGAATGTTTTTTTATCCGGTGTCATTTCAAGATGACCATCGCTTTTAAGACGCATCATCATTGAACGGGTATACTCTTCATAGAAGCCTAAACGCTTCGCAAGCTCAAACATGATGTCTTGATCAGCTTTACTCTCATAAAGAGGCTCAACGACTTTATAACGCCATTGCGCACTTCTGTTCGTCGCAGAAACAGTACCACTGCTCTCAAACTGTGTTGCACTTGGCAAGATAAAGAGATTGTCTTTTCTATTGGTCAAAATAGCCGCTTCATTCACGAATGGATCAGCGATCACTAAAAGTTCCAAGTTATCAAGACCTTGCTGGATTTTGAGGTTTTGCGATGTAGATGTAATACCACAACCCATTACCACAAGGGCTTTAAGATTGGTTCCTGCATTTTCAATGGCATCTTCACCTGGTTTTCCAGCCAGAACTCCTGCCCACCAACGAGCTAAAGTAAAGCCTGGTTTTCCCATCCATGAAGCATCTTTAAATTGTGATTTGATGTAGTCATACTCTACGCCCCACATACGTGCGTAGTATTTCCATGAGCCTTCCACTAAACCATAATACCCTGGAAGCGTGTCAGATAAACATCCCATATCCGTCGCACCTTGAACGTTGTCGTGACCTCTTAGAATGTTCGTACCACCACCCGCTTTTCCCATATAGCCCAGTGCCATTTGAAGAATCGGAGCAATACGTGTATTGCCTGTACCAATGGTGTGTTGAGTTAAACCCATCGCCCAAAGAAGCGTACCTGGAGAATTTTTCGCATATACGGTTGTAATTTCCATCAATGTTTCAGCACTTACGCCTGTGACATCCGCAACAACTTGAGGTGTCCATTTGGCTGCTTCTGCTCTGATTTCATCCATACCGTAAACACGGTCTTCAATGTATTTTTTATCTTCCCAACCGTTTTTGAAGATGATATGAAGCATACCATAGACAAACGGAATATCTGTACCTGGGCGAATTTGTGCAAAGTAGTCTGCTTTTGCGGCACTTTTTGTAAAGCGTGGATCGATAACGATAATTTTCGCGTTATTGCGCTCTTTTGCTTTTAAAATATGACCAAAACCTACGGGGTGATTAACGGCAGGATTACAACCGATAATAAAGATAGATTTTGCGTTTTGGATGTCTCCAAACGAGTTTGTCATTGACCCATATCCTAATGTGTTCGCCACACCGGCGACTGAAGATGAGTGTCAGATTCTTGCTTGGTGATCTATATTGTTGGTTCCAAAAAACGCAGCAAATTTTCTAAAGTAGTAGGCTTGTTCATTGCTCATTTTGGCTGAGCCTAAGAACTGAACAGCATCTGAACCATCTTTTTGCTTAAGTTCATTCAATTTTTTCGCAATGCGATTAAGTGCTTCATCCCAAGAGAGACGTTTCCATTGACCGTTCTCTTTGACCATCGGATACTTCAGGCGTACTTCTGATCTGACCATATCGATCATATCGGCACCTTTACAGCAATGTCCGCCAAGGCTGATTGGGTGGTCTTGAGCAACTTCTTGACGAACCCATACCCCATTGTGAACTTCTGCGATCACACCACATCCCACTGAACATGATGTACAGATGGTTTTTATTTTCTTACTTCCAGGAAATGGATCTTTCACCTCTTCCTCTGTTGCGGCTCTTGTCACTTTTTCACTGGCAAAGCTTGATGTTGCGCCAAACACGCTACCCAATGCTGCCATTTTTAAAAATGATCTTCGACCTACGGTCGTAGTAAGAGCACGCGCCGTTGTATTTTCCATAACGCGTTATCCTCTCTTTTCTTTACAGGGCTGATTTATAATAATCTTCCCATGCTTGTGTTTTGGTATAGGTAATCTCTTTTTTTGGTGATTTTCCTTTTACCACGCCATTTGGACCTTTTGAACCAGAAACACTTGCTTGTACACTTCCAACACCTACTGCTGTAATTGCACCTGCAAGAGCTGCTTTTTTGACAAAGCCACGTCTGCTTTCGTTCATCTAGCATCTCCTTAATAATCTTGATCTCTCGTAATTTTTTAAGAGATCACCCCAAAGAAAACCATATTCTTTCGGGTAAAATCTCAAAAATTTCGAAAAGCGTAAGGTTACAAATTAAATAATTAAATTAAGATTAATTTTATAATAATGTGACATTTTTGGGAAATAGTAGCAAGAAAAAGGGAGAAAAATGGGAGTTTTTTAATTCAAAAGGAGACAAAATAGTTTTTTGGTCAATCTCTTTATACCAACTGTTTAAATTTTATGTCTAAAATTTATTGTGGAGCGATGTGAATAGAATCTCGACCTGCATTTTTTGCTTTATAAAGGGCTGTGTCTGCATGTGAGATAAGGGTATGAGGTGTATCATCCAAACGCAATGTTGCGATACCAATACTGACAGTATGGTGCTGATGTGTTGAAAAAACAGCACTTTTTATTTTCTTCTGAATACGTTCAGCTACCCTGAGCGCATCTTCTTCAGTACTTTTAGGGCAAAGGATTAAAAACTCCTCACCACCCCAGCGACCAAGCGTATCATAGTGGCGAATACTCTCTTTAAGAAGCTGTGCCATTTCAATCAGCACTTGATCTCCAACAGGATGGCCAAAGGTATCGTTGACCAACTTAAAAAAGTCAATATCAATGAGTAAAAGAGAAAAAGGTTCGTGAGTGCGTTTGGCATTTTCAATACAATCGTGTAGCATTTGATCTATTTTTGTACGATTATAAATTTGCGTTAAAAGATCGGTCTGGGAGAGGTGCAGTAGTTTTTGGCTGTATTTTTTAAGCTCATAGTAACGCCATAACAGGAGTAACCCTACAATGATAAAACCAAAAATCACTTTGAAAATCAAACCATAATTGTAAGTTGTTTGCGCTTTGATTGAAACGTATTTATTGACAATGGAAGCTCGATCTTCTGGGGTGATGGTAGCAACGCCTTTATCTAAAATATCACGAAGCATTGGCTCACTTTGAATCACTCCAATACGCAGTTGATTGGTATAATCAGGTAATTGACCTGCAATTTTAAGGTTAAACATTCCCTCTTTTTTAAGCGTATAGGCGGCAATGATTAAGGAGCGCATTGCAATATCTGCTTTTTTGTCCAATACCATTTTAAAAGCGGCTATTTCAGATGAAGTGGTCATAACTTTAAGGTTGGGGTATTCACTTCGTACAAACTCTTCCATCGCTGTACCCGCAGGAAAAACAATACTTTCATGCATCAAATCTCGTGGATCACCGATAAAAGAGTGCTCTTCGCGAGTAATAAAAACATTGGGGTCGCTAAAATGTGGTTTAGTAAAAAGAAGCCATGTGTCTCGATACGGCGATTGATTGAGAAAGCTGATCACCTGACATTTGCCCGCTTTGGAGTACGCTACACTCTCATCCCAATCTTTTGTCTGTAAAATGCTGACATTAATGTCAACTCTTTGCGTAACTAAACGTAAAAGATCTGCGCCAATACCTGTATAGTTACCTTTTTTATCCATCATCTCAAAAGGTTCCCAGTCAGGATCAACACATACCTTAATGGTTCCTAATTTTTCAAGATACATTTTTTCAGCAGGAGATAAATCAACGCCCATAAGAGACAATGGCATCAACGCTATGAATAGTAACCAAAGTCTCATTACCACGATCTCACCTATCCCTACATTTTTCTGTTAGCAGAGATATTATAACCGATTAGTACTCTTTTGGGCTTAAAAGTTTCTTATAGTAACTACCTGTCGTATAAAGCGCTACAACGGGGTTATGACCCAAGACACGGTCTTTGACCACAAGATACGTTGTCGTAGCTTTAGCGTATTTAATAAAGAGTGAGTCGTGCCCAACGCAGAGTCCCATAATGACATTGAGATCGGTCTTAGCATCATTTAGATACTTCGCTTGAAGCACAGGATTGCACATTGGCTCAAAGGTATTGGGGCGGATTTTTTGCTCTTCTTTAAGTCCTATTTCACATTTATCGCGAGAGCCTACTTTACAGATTGCCATAAAGACATCAAAACCATTGACTTTGAGAATTTCTGCAAAGATTTTTGATTCTGATGAAAGCCCAACACATGAAGCGATGCCGATTTTCTTCGCACCAATGCGTCTTGCAAAGGCTAAAATCTCTTCGACACGTGTGAGTTGCCCATAGTATTTACCCTCAATGTCAGCCGCAGCAAGCGCAATTTTACGATCAATCCCCTCTTCATCTTTATAGCACTCAAGAGACGCTTCAAGCATCTCTTCATCGACATTTGTGGTGAGACAAAACTTAGGGTAACGGCTCTCATGTTTATGGCAATTCAGCGTTCCACACTCAGCACAACTGAGCTCTTTTTCTTCCTCTTTCATCTTATACCTTTATAATTCATAATAACAATTATAACGCATACAAAAGACAAAAACTGACCATTTTACGTTTATCTATAAAGATATTTTCCGTATAAACTCAAATAAACCCCAAGCAATTCTTTAAGTCCTTGACATAAAAGCACTTTCTCTTCCTCATTAAAGACAAGGTTTAATAATTTAGCATGTATGGATTCCCCAAATGCCACTAAACGCTCTGGTGTGAAGTTTCGTGTATCTTCACCTAAGACAAAAAAGAGTGCTAACGAGCGATTGAGCCCCGAAACATAGGCTAAAAGATTTTCATAGATACTTTTTTCCACAGGCTCTAGTTGAGAAAGAAACAAATCCAATGAAACGTTTAAAAAGCCTCTCTTTTTAGGAAAATTGGCATTTAAAAGTGTCATAAACAGTGTTTTTTTGGCTTCTTGCAAAGGTTTTGGCAATGCATGCTCCAACGCAGTATCCAACGCTTTGACACCCTCTTTAAACGAAGATGGAGTACGAAAGCCTTGGCGCTGCATCAAAGAGGTAATTTGTGCTTGCGTGAATTTTGTAGGGGTATAGAGTTCCTCTAAGGCAAAGTTTTGCATCAGAAGTTCATAAAAAGCGTTTTCTTGCGCGCTTTCACTTTTGGCTAAGTATTCGGTTAAGTAAAGTATCTCTTTTTTCATGAACTCCATTCTGCCAAAGCGCAACTGAAAAAGTGCTATAATGCCAACTCTTTTTTAAGGAGTAAGATTATGATTCACCTTTCAGCTTTTTTTGCGATTTATGTTAAATTCTTTTTTATTATGACACCCTTTTTTGTTACAACCATCTTTTTATCGATGACCAAAGGGATTGAGGAGAGCGACAAAAAGCGCCTTGCAATTAAAGTGACCCTTGCAATTTCGGTCACCTGTCTGATTATTCTCTTTTTTGGAAAATACATTTTTGAACTTTTTGGCATTACCTTGGACGCGTTTCGCATCGGTGCGGGCGCACTTCTATTTTTAACCGCTGTTGATTTGGTGCAAAAAGACATCAATGCAGAGCCTACCTGTAAAACAGACATCTTAAAACATGCCGTTGTGCCTTTGGCCATTCCTGTTACCGTAGGACCTGGAACCGTGGGTGCACTTATGGTCATGGGTGCCGATATGGATGGTCTTGAAGATTTGATGTTAGGATCAAGTGCGCTTTTAGGGGCGATTTGCAGCATTGGCTTGTTGCTCTATCTCTCAGGAGTCACAGGACTTGTGCTTGCGGCACTCTCAGCCCAACTTATCTTTACTGGCATTAAAAACTTTTTACATTAATCTTTACATGTAAACAAATTGAGCGGTTAAAACAACCGCCCGATTTTGCGAAATCCTATCGCATACACCACGCTCCCCACCAATGTCACCCCTAAGAAATAGGGATAAAGCTCTAAAAATGGCGTTCCACGAAAGAAAATGCTCTCCGTTCCTTCGATGTAATAACGCAGTGGAGAGATCAATGAAAACGTCTGCAACCATGGATGCATAGCATAAATCGGTGTCCAAGCACCACTAAGAAAGATGAGCGGTAACATAATGACGATGGAAAGTTGAGCCACTTGCATCACATCTTTGGCAATTGCAGCGATGAAAAGCCCAATGCCAGCCCCCGTGAATGCATAAAGAAAACTCAGCAATAAAAAAGCGAAAAATGAGCCATTGATGGGCGTATCAAACACCCCAAAGATCACAAATCCCACCGAGATGACAATGCCCACCATCACGATAATCACCTGCGAAAAAGACTTGGCTAAAATGATAATCTTTGCATTCACAGGCATCAAAAGCATAATGTCCCACGTCCCCTCTTCTTTCTCTTTCACAAATACAACCGCGGTTAAGATGACCGACAAAAGCGTTACAATGGAGAGCAATTCCGTCAGCGCCATAAAGGTATGGTTGTCCGCATTTTCGTTAAAGAGTTTATGTGTTACGAGTTCAACTGGAAAAGTGCGTGCTGTAAAATTGATCGCTATGTTTTGCAGGTAACTGAGTGCTGTAAACGCTTGTGAAGCCGCTGTTGCATCGAGTAAAACATGCAGTGTCGTAGCATGATTTTTACGAAAATTTTGCTCAAAGGTATCATCAAACACTAAGCCTACCATGATCTCTTTATCAAACACTGCTTGAGAGAGTTTTTCTTGCGACTCAAATAAAATAGGCTCTAAAAACTCAGGGGCATGGAAGTAACTCAAAAACTTTTGGCTCAGCCCTCCTCCGCTTGCATCAATATAGCCAACGGCGATATTGCGAGGTTTGAGCTCAATGCCACTGCCAGCAATGTACACTTCAAAACTAAAGGCATAGAGTACAACAAAAACCAACTGCCACGAGCGTATGAAGCTGAGCAACTCTTTTCCTACAACCGCCCAAAAGATCTTCATCTTAGCTCCTTTTTAAGCAAGAAACTGCCAAGGGTGAGCATACTAAAAGCGTACAACGCCAAGATGAAAATGTACGTCACGGTTTTAGACGAAGCCAGCCCCTCGCCCACCAAAAAGACATCGTAGAGAATGTGGTTGTAGTACATCACAGGGAAAATGTGCGCTTCATAACGCGATACACCCACCATCGAAGAGATCGGCATCAAAATACCTGAGTATAAAAACCCCGGAATGATCGTAACAATGACCGTTAAAACCACCGCTACGATTTGTGTGCGTGTGATGATGGAGATAAGCATACCGATGGAAAGACTAATCACCAAGTAAAGCTCAGACGTGAGCCAATAGAGCAAAAAACTACCTCGAAACGGAACTTCAAATAGGTACGTTGCCCAAAGAAAAAGAATGAAAATATTAATGGAGTGCAATAAAAAAACAGGAATAAGCTTAGCGGCAATGAACTCACTTTTAGAAACAGGTGATGCGTAAAAGTTAAAGATAGTGCCTCGTTCTTTCTCTTTGACGATGAGAAGTGCCGCTAAAATAGCAGGGGCGATGAGCATGACAAGTCCAATGAGCCCCGGAACAATGGCATCTTCATCGCGCATGGCTTGGTTAAAGAGTGTACGCTGGTTAATGCTAATGGTTGGAGCATTGCCAGCCAAGCGCTCTAACATTTGACCAGCAGCATCTAAGACTACACCTTTGACATAACTCTCCATCGTCGAGCCTCGTGTTGGAAATGCAGCATCTAAGAAGACACCGATTTGCGTCGTTTGTCCGTGCAAAAGCCGCTTTTCAAAGCTTTCAGGGATAATGATGAGTATGTCGTTTTTAGCTTTGTGAATTTCATCAAGCGCCTTTGCTTCGCCTCGTTTTTCGATGGTAACGTCAAAGTATTTTGAGTGTTCAAACTTGCTCACAAGAAGCTGCGAATAATGACTCTGGTCGTTGTCGATAATAAGTGTGCGTGCTCCTGTGACTTCCATGCGGATGCCATAGCCAAAGAGAACCAACACCATCGTTGGCATCAAATAGACCATAATAATAAGGCGTGATCTTATAATCTCCGTAAGTTCTTTGAGCACATACGCTTTAACAACTCCCAGTTTCATCGGTAATACTCCAAGAAAATCTCTTCAAAGCTCTGCGCTTTGGGATGTTCCGCGTAAAACTCTGCAATGGTATGATCGGCAATCTTTTTGCCTTGGCGCAATAACACCACACGGTCACAAAATTCCGCTTCGCTCATATAATGGGTAGTAATCAAAATAGAGATTTCCCAACGCTCTTTAAGGGCTTTTAAAAGCTCCCAAAATTTGGCTCTTGCAATGGCATCTACCCCCGATGTGGGTTCATCCAAAAACAAAATGACAGGCTCATGCAACAAAGCAGACGCAAGTGAAAAACGCTGATTGATTCCTAAAGGCAATTCATGTGGCATCGCATTGAGGTATTCATCAAAGCCCAATTCGAGTGCATAACGAGAAATACGACTTTTTGCAACATCCATAGCAATGCCTCGCATGGAAGCAAAATAGAGTAGATTTTCCTCAACACTCATATCATTGTAAAGTGCAAAATGCTGACTCACATAACCAATGCTCGCTTTAAGCGCCTGACGATCTTCTTGAGTTTGAATCGACTTTCCAAGAAGTGTCAATTCGCCTCCATCGATAGGATAAAGTCCCAAAAGCATCTTAATAAATGTTGTTTTACCTGCACCATTTGCTCCTAAAAGCCCTAAAATCTCGCCTTTGTGCAGTGTCATATCGACATTTTCATTGGCAGTGAAACTACCAAAAACCTTGGTGAGCCCTTTGGCTTCCATGACAACATCGGGCAATTCAACGGTTTTCTCTTTATTGGTAATCTCAATGAGTGGCATTTTTTTGCCTTTTTGAAGGGCATTGACAAAAAAGAGCGCTTCAAGGCTTGGTTCTGTGTGTTCCGCTTCTAAAGGCGAAAGGCAATAGGTCGCATGAAGCGTGCGAATACACGGCTCTTGTGTTTTAATCCCTTCGACATAGCTCATGGCACGGACAGAGTCTAAAAGTTCGCTTGAAGTGCCTTGCGCGATGATCTCCTGCTCATCAAAGAGTAAGATTTTATCCATCTTAGCCGCTTCTTGCATGTACGCGGTGCTGATGATAGAGATAGTTCCTTCACTTTTGCGTATCTCATCCAAAATTTCCCACAGTTCAATGCGACTCAGCGGATCAACACCCGTAGTAGGCTCATCCAAAAGAAGCAGTTTAGGACGGTGTAAAAGTGTACAGATAAGCGAGAGCTTTTGCATCATGCCTCCACTCAGTTTCCCTGCTTGACGGTCTTGAAACGCATCCAGTCCTGCCATCTTTAAGAGACGAAGTTTGTACGCTTTAAACGTGACATCTTGTTTGATGTTGTGAATATTGGCAAAAAA
The DNA here is from genome assembly GCA_017860615.1 of Pseudomonadota bacterium. Lineage (GTDB taxonomy): Bacteria > Campylobacterota > Campylobacteria > Campylobacterales > Sulfurospirillaceae > Sulfurospirillum. Next base: position 55,706 of record JAGDMU010000012.1, read on the forward strand.
ACGTAAGTGTTCATCGACGGTAAGGAGATCGTAAAGTACTAAACCAATGCCTTGAGGCATCAATCCGATGGAAGGTTTAAGCGGTTCTGCCTCTTTGGGAGAATGGTATGTCAAACCATTAAACGTAACATCGCCCTCAAAAGGAATGACACCTGCGATGGCATGAATGAGCGAGCTTTTCCCCGCACCATCTGCGCCGATAAAGCCGATGATTTCGCCCTCATTTGCCGATAAACTCGCCCCAGCAATGCCAAGGCTTTTTTTATGGTAAACACGGACATTCTCAACGTTTAATTCCATGATTTGCTCATTCAGGAACGTTGTTTAAACTCTTCGGCAGACCTTTACCGTCCATTGAGACAACACCCACAGCAGGGATGCCTAGTTTCAGGGTTGGCTGAGGAGAAAGTGGCTTTACATGTAAAGCAAAAACTCTCTGAATACGATCACTCGGAACACTCACCTCTTTAGGCGTAAACTCTGCTTTTTGCTCGATGCGCACGACTTTAGCAAGGATGGGCTCGTTAGGTTTTCCATCTAAAAAGATGACCGCATCATTGCCCACTTGGAGATTTCCATTTTGTTTGGTATCGACAAAGATTTTAAGGTAAAGTGAATTTGGATCAAGCAAGGTTGCCACAACACTTCCTGCCCCTATAACTTCGCCTTGATTGGCTATTTTTTCCACGACAACACCATCGATGGAGGAGCGTAAGGTCATCTCATTGATGACCGCTTCGATCTGTGTTTTGGAAGCTTCTAAGGCTTTGAGAGATGATCGCAAAGCTTCGAGTCCTTGAGACATTACATGTAAGGTTTTTTGATGTGCCGTTGCTTCGATCAGCTCGCTGTTTGCAACATTAATGGCAAGGCTAAGCTGTTCTCGTTTTTGGTGTAAGCTTGAAAGAAAATCCCCACTGGTTTGGTGTTTTAAAGTTGCGGTTTCGACTTGGCGTTTTTCGATGAGATTTCGCTCAAACAAGTTTTTCATACGTTCTAAATCGCGTTTATCTTGGGCAAGCACGCTGGTTTGAGAAGCAATGTTTTTATCGAGTTCATCGCGTTGATGTTGTTTGATGGAAACATTGGCTTTGGCTTTGGAAAGGGTTTCAGGAATGGTTTTAGTAGCAATTTCTAACTCTGTCTCTTTAGCACTAAGCTCCTGCGCTCTGGCATTGATTTGCGCTTCGATTTGTGCCTTTTGCGCTTCATACTCAGGACTTGCAAGAACGGCGATGCTTTGGCCAATAGAAACGTGTTCTCCCTCATGAATGTTTAAAGCAGCAATACGTCCTGCATACTTGGCATTGAGATTGACCAAATCACCATCCATCCGACCTGAGCCTTGAACAAGATTTTCGGCAAGTTTGGGAGCGATGAGTTTATTGACGATGAGTCCTGAAGCAATTAAAACCAAGGCTAAGATAGCCACACCTAGACGATACTGTTTGATTTTTTCCAACATTCACGCTCCTTGGATGAAGAGAAAACTATTATATAACTAATTTCTTATATTTTCACCTAATTAAGAGCGGATTAATAGGATTAGCAATACTATTAACTTCACAATCATGATGTTTCGCAAGGACGGTTCATGCGACGTTTACTTCTCTTTTTATTGCCATTGTGTTTATATGCACAAACCTATACAGAACTTTTGAATTTACTTGAAAAGAACAATAACTATAAAAGTGCTAAAGAGTTACAGAATGCGTCAGAATCTCTCTATCAAGCCGCTCAAGGCAAGAATCTCCCCTCTTTAGATGCGACACTAAGCGCCATTGAATTTAACGAAATTCCCAATATGACACTGCATCTTCCCTCCTTTCCCGTAACAACAGCCAATGTCGGCACACGAAAACACCTCGAAGGCGCTTTGATTTTGAGCTATCCCCTTTTTACTGGCTTTGCCGTCTCAGCAAGCATCGATAAAGCCAAATTAGAAAGCGAGCAAGCAAGCCTCAAAGTGACCAATCTCAAACGCAATCTTGCCATGCACATGACCCAACTTTTCAGCACTATCGTTACGGAAGAACAGGTCATCGAAGCACTTGAAAGCTCAGAGCTTGCCATCAATCAATCCTATAAAAAAGCCAAAGGATTTTACGACAATGGACTGCTTGCACAAAGCGAACTTTACGCCATTGAAGCTAAAAAGTATGACATTGAAGCGCAACTGCTTCACCATCACAATCAAAAAAAACAGCTGCTTAATCAGCTTTCGTTTATACTCAATACCAAAATTGAAACCGTTCAATCCAATGCTCTCAAATCTTTTGAAATTCCAAGCATTCAAGAAGCTAAAGAGATCGCTTTAAATGAACGTGAAGATTTACATGTCATGACAAAAGCGATTGATGTAGCGCAAAGCAGTGTGGAGTTAGCCAAAAGCAAAAACTACCCAACACTTGCAATGGTAGGCGTTTTAAAACGACAAGGTGACTCACTTGAACTGAATGGCGATGGTTACACCAATGCCGATAAAAGCTATGTGGGGATGAGTGCTTCATGGAATTTTTTTAATGGTTACACGGATGCACACAACATCGATGCGGCGCGTGCCTCAAAAATGTCCGCATTTTTCAATCTTGAAGAGTACAAGCAACAAGTGAGTTTAGAAGTAGAAAATACCCAGTTAACGATCAAAACGCTTGAAGCTCAGTTACAAAGTGCTAAACTCGAAGCCAAAGCGAGCGAATCGTACACCAACCTTACGCAAGGTCGCTTTGACAACCAACTCATCAGTGCCGATGAACTCAGCCGTGCCATTGCCAACTTAGCGACGACAAAAGCTAAAGTGGCAACACTGCAAAGTGAACTCTTTAACCAAACGGCACGCCTCTGGTTAGAGTGTGGTTGGAGTGTTTTTGAGAAAAAAGCGCTGAGTCAAAATCATTAATATCTTTACATGTAAAAGGTGCTTAATCAAGCACCCATCCAATTCTCATGCACATGCCCTTTTTTCTTAAAATGGATCGCTTCATCAAGTTTCGTCTCAAACATCTCAAGATCAAACGCATCTTCGACATCACGCGTGATCTCTTTGTAAACAAATTGCCCATCTTTGTTGATGATGAAGATAGCCTTTGCACACAGTGTTTCATCGATATAGACGCCAAATTTCTTTGCCAGTTCTTCAAAATCCGTCGAAGTACATGCAGGATTGGTTGTTTGATCTAACACTTGTGAGCTAATAAAATAGATAAATGCTTGCTCTTGGTATTTTTGTGCGATCTCCAAAAGTGCGTGGCTTAGCGAATCATGATATGGCAAGATAATCATCACTTGCACTTTAGTTGCCAACATTCCAATGACTTTGCTTTCGCCATCTTGCAGTACAAGGCTTATAGCAGGAGCTTCTGAACCGATTTTTCGCTCATTTTTAAGTAAAGCTTTACTGACACCTTTGACGATTGTTTCCAAGAGAACTCCTTGATAGACTTCTTACATAACCCTTGAAAAGATAAAGAGTTTGCTGAGAGTGCGTTAATTTTTAAAACTCAAAATTGAGTCATAGCCAAAGCTATAATGATCTTTTTAGTTTTAAAAAGTGATGTGCTATAAGCGATACTCTTTTTTCAATGAGTTATGAAAGAAGTCTAATGTTTTAAGGAGTTTATGCAAAAGCTATACCATGAGTTTCAAAAGTGTTACATGTAAAGCGTAGCGACACTCTTTTTGTCGCTACGTGTATGCTTTTTACTCTTTAGGGTGAATCATCTCTGAAGGTATAACATAGCGGTCAAACTCTTCAGGCGTTAAAAGCGAAAGTTTGACACATGCTTCTTTGAGACTTAAATGCTCTTTGTGCGCTAGTTTTGCCACCTTGGCTGCGTTCTCATACCCGATGTGAGGATTGAGTGCGGTGACTAGCATCAACGAGTTTTTAAGGTTGTGAGCGATCTTTTCACTGTTGGCTTCAATGCCCTCCACACAATGAATGCGAAACGACTCCATGACATCTGCAAGTAATCTAACTTGCTGTAAAAAGTTGAGAATGATGACAGGCTTAAAGACATTGAGCTCAAAGTTACCTTGACTTGCACCAAACGCAATCGCCGTGTCTGAGCCAAACACTTGGCATGCGACCATTGTGACTGCTTCAGCTTGGGTTGGATTGACCTTACCAGGCATGATGGAGCTTCCCGGTTCATTTTCAGGAATGTTCAGCTCACCAATACCACAACGTGGGCCAGAAGCAAGCCATCTGATGTCATTGGCTATTTTCATCAAGTTTGCCGCTAAGCCTTTGTTTGCTCCACTCGCAAAGACAAGGGCGTCGTGTGATGTTAAGGCATGAAATTTATTGGGCGAGGAGACAAAGGTTTTACCTGTGAGTTTCGTAAGTTCTTCACTGACAAATTCGCTGAGCTTCGGATGCGCATTGATGCCCGTTCCCACAGCCGTTCCACCGATGGCAAGCTCACGTAAAGATTCAAGTGCTTGGAGTATATGCGAAGAAGAGTGCTCCAACATACTGCGATACCCACTAAACTCCTGCCCCAAGGTCAGTGGCGTTGCGTCTTGAAGGTGCGTACGACCTATCTTGATGATGCCAGCAAACTCTTTTTCTTTGGCTTCGAGTGTCTCTTTGAGCTTTTCTAGGGATGGAAGCAGTTGCTCTTCAATTTCGATCACACTTGCAATGTGCATGGCTGTGGGGAACGTGTCATTTGAGCTTTGAGACATATTGACATGATCGTTGGGGTGAATGAGTTTCTCTTTTCTAAAATCACCCCCTAGTATTTCTGTCGCGCGATTGGCGATGACTTCATTGAGGTTCATATTGGTCTGTGTGCCACTGCCTGTTTGCCAAATGGCGAGAGGAAACTCACCGTCAAATTTTCCCGCAAGGATTTCATCGCACGCTTGGATGATCGCACCTGCTTTTTTGGCATCGAGTTTGTTTAATTTTTGATTTACGGATGCTAAAGAACGCTTTAGAAGTGCAAAGGCGCGGATAAGCTCTTTTGGCATCTTTTCAGTGCCGATTTTAAAATTTTCCAAACTACGCTCCGTTTGCGCTCCCCAGTAACGTTCATTGGGAACTTTGATCTCACCCATCGTATCTTTTTCAATTCGATAATCCATGTTAACTCCTTTGAAGCATTTGAGTCATTATGGCACAGTGGAGTTTTAAAGAAATAGCACTTTAAAAACTACCTTGTAAAGCTAAAGTTTGCTTTTACATGTAAAGGTTTTACATGACATCACAAGCCTTGTGTGCTATAATGCCTCTTTTAAAATGCGGGTGTAACTCATTGGTAGAGTGTTAGCTTCCCAAGCTGAAAGTAGCGAGTCCGATTCTCGTCACCCGCTCCACATTTAAACTTCCAAAAGGTTCTTCTTGAGAGAAAAACTCCAAAAAATAGCACGTCATCCTGCAACCAAAAAAGCGTTTATGGATATGAAACCCAAAAAAACACTCTGGGGAATTTTAGGTGTTGTTCTCTTTTTTATCGCCCCTGAAATTGTTGCTTATTTTTACTCCGTTGACATCGTTCGCTACGCACAAAATGGCTTGGCGATGCACCCTACAACCATTGAGCAATACAACTATGATATGCTCATTTACCTCTTTAAAGATGGCATCAGCTGGTTCAATCTTGGCTTTGGTGTGGTTTTACTGGTGTGGTTGTTTTTCTAAATTTACACATCTAAAACTTTGTAATGCCCTTTCTATGCAATTATGGATATATTTGTATTATAATTGTTATAGATGATCTTCATAACTATGTAAGAAAATCTAACTATTTTTTAAGGGGTTATTCATGAGACTATTTACTAAAAGTGCTTTAATTGTTGCTGCTATTGCAGTTCCTAACTTTTTATGTAGTGCTGAATTAAAAGGCTTAAATGTTCTAATGACATCAGCAGATACCCAAACGCAAATGATGGGAATGGTACTTGGTGGTAGTATTATCAATGACCAAAAAAAAGTTTTAAATATTACATTATGTGGCCCAGCAGGTAATTTGGCACTCAAAGATTTTTCAGCAGAAACAATCAAAAAACCAGATGGTACAACCACCAATCCAAAAGCAGCGCTTCAAGGTCTTATGAAAGCTGGCGCATCTGTAACCGTTTGTCCCCTATTTTTACCAAATGTTGGGAAAGATGCTTCTGCACTCATAGAAGGTATTAACGTAGCAAAACCTCCAATGGTCGCAGCTAGCCTCACAAATCCAGAATATAACAATATCAGTTTCTAATTTTTAATACAAAGTAGTAGAAGAGCTCTTCGGTTTTTATCCCGAAGAGCTTAAAGTTTTAGAGTTTAGCAAAAGCTTGTTGTGCGTATTTTACGCCAAGATCGTACGCTTTTTTGTTCTCAGGGTGAACTTTCTCAGGAACTTTAGAGAGCATGACTTCTTTAACCAAATCATGTGGAAGAACTTTTGTCATCTCTACTGTGATTGAAAGTGCAACAACAGATTGAGTAATAACATTTCCAACTTCTTCTTTAGCGATGGTAATCAGTGGAATCTCGATGATTTTCCATTTTTTACGATCTTCTTCATTGACAGTAACCAAGTTAGGTTCAACCACAATGATACCGCCTGGCTTTACACCATTTTTAAATTGATTAAAGCTTACTTGTGCCGTAGCGATCATAAACTCGATCTCACCCTCATTCGCATAAGGAAATAAAATCTCGCTCTCATCCAATAAAATATCAACTTTTGTTGGACCACCACGTACTTGAGAGGTATAGGTAGAGGCTTTTACACCATACCCTCCCTCTTTGATCTTCGCAACCGCTAAAATCTCACCCGCCAAGATAACACCCTGACCACCTACACCTACGAAACGTAATTGTCTTCTCATCAGGGGCTCCTTATAGCGCTACGGTTGTTTTATTTTGTGCTGCGTAAATGACTTTGTCATACGCGTCACAGTATTCAAGTTTGCCCTCTTCTTGTTTGAGGATACCTGTTGGGAATTTACCTACACGCTCTTCGTCACTGAGAAGATCAAACTTTTTCTTACCTACGATGCGATTTTCAATCCATGCAAGGTTTTGTACTGCTTCACCCATTTTGTTTTTACGCCCAAGGTTAATGTGGCAGTTTGAGAACACATCAAAGAATGAATACCCTTTATGAGAGAAGCCTGCTACAAACATTTTCTCTAATTTTTGAGGGTCAAGGACAGACTCACGCGCAACAAACGTAGCTCCTGCTGCATCTGCAAGACGTGCTGCATCAAAAGTAGGGTCAACGTTGCCGTAATTAGCCGTAGATGTCCAAAAACCTTGTGGTGTTGTTGGACTGGTTTGAGAGTTGGTCAAGCCATAAATGAAGTTGTTGATCAAAATATGGTTAAGATCGATGTTTCTTCTACAGCCATGAATCGTGTGGTTACCACCAATCGCAAGGCCATCACCGTCACCTGTTACAACGATCACATGTTTTTCAGGGTTTGCAAGCTTAATGCCTGTAGCATAAGCAATCGCACGACCATGCGTGGTATGGACTGTGTTACAGTCAATGTAGGAACTAAAACGTCCACTACAACCGATACCTGAAACAACACATACATCGTTCATATCCCAACCCATTGTATCGATAGCACGAATAACAGATTTTAAGATA
>JAGDMU010000030.1 GCA_017860615.1 Pseudomonadota bacterium
AAATTTTATGGAGAGTTTGATCCTGGCTCAGAGTGAACGCTGGCGGCGTGCTTAACACATGCAAGTCGAACGGACTTAAGGGGCTTGCTTCTTAAGTTAGTGGCGCACGGGTGAGTAATGTATAGCTAACCTGCCCTTTAGTGGGGGACAACAGATGGAAACGTCTGCTAATACCCCATACTCCTTCTTATCTTAAGATAAGTTGGGAAAGATTTATCGCTAAAGGATGGGGCTTTATTGTATCAGCTAGTTGGTGGGGTAATGGCCTACCAAGGCAATGACGCATACCTGGTCTGAGAGGATGATCAGGCACACTGGAACTGAGACACGGTCCAGACTCCTACGGGAGGCAGCAGTGGGGAATATTGCACAATGGAGGAAACTCTGATGCAGCAACGCCGCGTGGAGGATGACGCATTTCGGTGTGTAAACTCCTTTTATAAGGGAAGATAATGACGGTACCTTATGAATAAGCACCGGCTAACTCCGTGCCAGCAGCCGCGGTAATACGGAGGGTGCAAGCGTTACTCGGAATCACTGGGCGTAAAGGATGCGTAGGCTGGAAATCAAGTCGAGAGTGAAATCCAACGGCTCAACCGTTGAACTGCTCTCGAAACTGGTTACCTAGAATATGGGAGAGGTAGATGGAATTGGTGGTGTAGGGGTAAAATCCGTAGATATCACCAGGAATACCGATTGCGAAGGCGATCTACTGGAACATTATTGACGCTGAGGCATGAAAGCGTGGGGAGCAAACAGGATTAGATACCCTGGTAGTCCACGCCCTAAACGATGCACACTAGTTGTTGCGATGCTAGTCATTGCAGTAATGCACTTAACAGATTAAGTGTGCCGCCTGGGGAGTACGGTCGCAAGATTAAAACTCAAAGGAATAGACGGGGACCCGCACAAGCGGTGGAGCATGTGGTTTAATTCGAAGATACACGAAGAACCTTACCTGGCCTTGATATCCTAAGAATCCTGTAGAGATACGGGAGTGCTAGTTTACTAGAACTTAGAGACAGGTGCTGCACGGCTGTCGTCAGCTCGTGTCGTGAGATGTTGGGTTAAGTCCCGCAACGAGCGCAACCCTCGTGATTAGTTGCTAACAGTTCGGCTGAGCACTCTAATCAGACTGCCTTCGCAAGGAGGAGGAAGGTGAGGACGACGTCAAGTCATCATGGCCCTTATGGCCAGGGCTACACACGTGCTACAATGGCTAGGACAAAGAGACGCGATACTGCGAAGTGGAGCAAATCTTAAAACCTAGTCTCAGTTCGGATTGGAGTCTGCAACTCGACTCCATGAAGCTGGAATCGCTAGTAATCGTAGATCAGATATGCTACGGTGAATACGTTCCCGGGTCTTGTACTCACCGCCCGTCACACCATGGGAGTTGAATTCACCCGAAGCCGGAATACTAAACTAGTTACCGACCACGGTGGGTTCAGCGACTGGGGTGAAGTCGTAACAAGGTAACCGTAGGAGAACCTGCGGTTGGATCACCTCCTTTCTAGAGTATAGGGGCACTATCTCACAATGGTGCTCCGGCGAGCATTTGTCTAAGGAAGCTTATTTAGTTTTGAGAGATTGAAGAAGAAGATAGAGGGGCTTATAGCTCAGGTGGTTAGAGCGTACCCCTGATAAGGGTAAGGTCAGAGGTTCGAGTCCTCTTAAGCCCACCATGGGGAATTAGCTCAGCTGGGAGAGCGCCTGCTTTGCACGCAGGAGGTCAGCGGTTCGATCCCGCTATTCTCCACCATTTTTTAAGAGATGGTGAAAGATTGCCAAGAGACATTGTTAGTGAGAATGAGGACACAACGTCTAATATAAGAACAATTTGGATTGTTTTTATATTAGACTTTTTAGTCTAAAGTTATTTAATTTATTATTGTCAAAGTCAACAAAACGCAAAAAAAACAATTTACAACTTGTTAGATGTTTTACATTTAATAAGGGAGTGAAATGTGCATTAGAATACAAATAGGTAAGCTATTAAGAGCGAATGGTGGATGCCTAGGCTGTAAGAGGCGATGAAGGACGTACTAGACTGCGAAAAGTTGCGGGGAGCTGTCAAGAAGCTTTGATCCGCAAATATCCGAATGGGGCAACCCAGCTGGCAGTAATGCTAGTTACCCTGCGGGGAGCGAACCTGGTGAAGTGAAACATCTCAGTAGCCAGAGGAAGAGAAATCAAATAGAGATTCCGATAGTAGCGGCGAGCGAACTTGGAAGAGGGCAAACCAGATGCTTGCATCTGGGGTTGTAGGACTGCGTTATAGAATCTTGATGAGTAGTAGAGTAACCTGGAAAGGTTAACCATAGCGGGTGATAGTCCCATATACGAAACTTTAATAGATCTTAGCAGTATCCTGAGTAGGGCGGAACACGTGGTATTCTGTCTGAAGCCGGGAGGACCACCTCCCAACCCTAAATACTACTTACAGACCGATAGTGAACCAGTACCGTGAGGGAAAGGTGAAAAGAACCCCAGTGAGGGGAGTGAAATAGAACCTGAAACCATTTGCTTACAATCATTCAGAGCCCTATGATTTATCAGGGTGATGGACTGCCTTTTGCATAATGAGCCTGCGAGTTGTGGTATCTGGCGAGGTTAAGAAAACTCGGAGCCGTAGCGAAAGCGAGTCTTAATAGGGCGAATTAGTCAGATGCTGCAGACCCGAAGCGAAGTGATCTATCCATGAGCAGGTTGAAGCTGGTGTAAGAGCTAGTGGAGGACCGAACTCATTGACGTTGAAAAGTCTCGGGATGACTTGTGGATAGGGGTGAAAGGCCAATCAAACTTCGTGATAGCTGGTTCTCTCCGAAATATATTTAGGTATAGCGTCATGTTGTAGTATACGGGGGTAGAGCACTGATTGGGCTAGGGCCTATACCAAGGTACCAAACCCTGTCAAACTCCGAATACCGTATATGTAATCATGGCAGTCAGGCGGCGGGTGATAAAATGCGTCGTCAAGAGGGGAACAACCCAGACTACCAGCTAAGGTCCCAAAGTGATAACTCAGTGGAAAACGATGTGGAGTTGCTCAAACAACCAGGAGGTTGGCTTAGAAGCAGCCATCCTTTAAAGAAAGCGTAACAGCTCACTGGTCTAGCGATTCTGCGCGGAAAATATAACGGGGCTAAAGTTATCCACCGAAGCTGTAGATTCTACTTTTAGTAGAGTGGTAGGAGAGCGTTCTAGTCAGCATTGAAGGTGTACCGGTAAGGAGCGCTGGAGCGGCTAGAAGTGAGTATGCAGGCATGAGTAGCGATAAAACGGGTGAGAATCCCGTTCGCCGAAAACCCAAGGTTTCCTACGCGATGTTCGTCATCGTAGGGTTAGTCGGGACCTAAGTCGAGTCCGAAAGGGGTAGACGATGGAAAGTTGGTTAATATTCCAACACCAATAATAGAGCGCGATGGAAGGACGCTTAGGGCTAAACGAGGCAACTGATGGAATAGTTGTTCGAAGGGCGTAGATTAGATTACAGGCAAATCCGTAATCTTTTATTCGAGACCCGACAGGCACTTGATACTCTTCGGAGTGGATGGTGAATCGTTGATGCCGTCGAGCCAAGAAAAGTTTCTAAGTATATCTGTTATTGCTCGTACCGTAAACCGACACAGGTGGGTGAGATGAGTATTCTAAGGCGCGTGGAAGAAATCTGGTTAAGGAACTCTGCAAAATAGCACCGTATCTTCGGTATAAGGTGTGCCTCCTTCTGTATATGGACTTGCTCCAAAAAGCGGAAAAGGTTGCAACAAAGAGTCCCTCCCGACTGTTTACCAAAAACACAGCACTCTGCTAACTCGTAAGAGGATGTATAGGGTGTGACGCCTGCCCGGTGCTGGAAGGTTAATTGATGGTGTTAGCGCAAGCGAAGCTCTTGATCGAAGCCCCAGTAAACGGCGGCCGTAACTATAACGGTCCTAAGGTAGCGAAATTCCTTGTCGATTAAATATCGACCTGCATGAATGGCGTAACGAGATGGGAGCTGTCTCGACCAGAAATCCAGTGAAATTGTAGTGGAGGTGAAAATTCCTCCTACCCGCGGCAAGACGGAAAGACCCCGTGGACCTTTACTATAGCTTGACACTGCTGTTGGGATAAAGATGTGCAGGATAGGTGGGAGGCTTTGAGAGTATGACGCCAGTTGTACTTGAGCCATTGTTGAGATACCACTCTTCTTTATTCTGATAGCTAACTGGGACATATTATCTATGTTCAGGACAATGTCTGGTGGGTAGTTTGACTGGGGCGGTCGCCTCCTAAAAAGTAACGGAGGCTTACAAAGGTTGGCTCAGAACGGTTGGAAATCGTTCGTAGAGTATAATGGTACAAGCCAGCTTGACTGTGAGACATACACGTCGAGCAGAGACGAAAGTCGGTCATAGTGATCCGGTGGTTCTGTGTGGAAGGGCCATCGCTCAAAGGATAAAAGGTACCCCGGGGATAACAGGCTGATCTCCCCCAAGAGCTCACATCGACGGGGAGGTTTGGCACCTCGATGTCGGCTCATCGCATCCTGGGGCTGGAGCAGGTCCCAAGGGTATGGCTGTTCGCCATTTAAAGCGGTACGCGAGCTGGGTTCAGAACGTCGTGAGACAGTTCGGTCCCTATCTGCCGTGGGCGTAGGAAAGTTGAGGAGAGTTAACCCTAGTACGAGAGGACCGGGTTGAACGAACCACTGGTGTACGGGTTGTTCTGCCAAGAGCATCGCCCGGTAGCTATGTTCGGATGTGATAACCGCTGAAAGCATCTAAGCGGGAAGCCAACTCCAAGATGAACTTTCCCTGAAGACCTCATGAAGACTACATGTTTGATAGGCTGGGTGTGTAATGGGTGAGAGCCCTTTAGCTGACCAGTACTAATAGGTCGTTTGGCTTACATATTATTACGTATGATAATGCTATTTCACTTCCTTATTAAGTGTAAAGCGCTTTGTTGACTAGACAATACTAAAATCACCAAAGAATGGTGAATTAAGCCTATTTCGCTATAATGCGACATAGATTTAATTCACGATTCTGGTGGCTATAGAGAAGAGGAAACGCCCTGTCCCATTTCGAACCAGGAAGCTAAGCTCTTCATCGCCGATAATACT
>JAGDMU010000013.1 GCA_017860615.1 Pseudomonadota bacterium
TACAAGCGTAATGGTTCTGTTGATCTTAACAACCTTCAGACGATGAAAGGGTAAGTCAATGGAAAAATATCTTTACACAGCACTTTTTGCACCTTTAGTCAGCTCTTTATTTGTTGCGCTTTTTGCAGCACGCCCTAAGATGCTTTTCACAGGTATCGTTGCCTCTATGCTCATTGCGATTTCAATGATTGCGTCATTTATTTTATTGATTGATGTGAATACGTATGGTCCTTTACATGTAACGATGATGGACTGGATCGCAGCAGGCAATTTGGAAATTCCTTTTGGCTTTGTGGTCGATGAAGTCTCTGTTATTATGATGGTTACGGTCACACTGGTTTCAACGATTGTTCATATCTATTCTATCGGCTATATGGATCATGATAAAAGCTTTAACCGCTTCTTCTCTTACCTCTCAGCGTTTGTTTTTTCCATGATGATTTTAGTGATGAGCGATAACTTTGTAGGTCTTTTTATTGGATGGGAAGGCGTAGGGCTTTGTTCATGGTTGCTTATTGGCTTTTGGTATCATAAGCACTCTGCTTCGTGGGCAGCCAATGAAGCATTTATTATGAATAGAATCGCCGACCTTGGTATGTTGATGGGACTTTTCTTAATCTACTGGAATGTTGGCTCATTCCAATATGACGATGTGTTTGCAAGCGTTAAATCAATGGATGTGACGTTGCTTGCAACCATTGGTATGTTTTTATTTATCGGCGCGATGGGTAAATCAGCACAATTTCCACTACATACATGGCTAGCAGATGCTATGGAAGGTCCAACGCCTGTTTCAGCGCTCATTCATGCAGCAACCATGGTAACTGCAGGTGTTTATTTGGTTATTCGTTGTGGAGAGCTTTATAGCTTGATTCCAGAAGTAGGGTTTGCTATCGCCTCTCTTGGGGCTTTTGTAGCCGTATTTGCTGCTTCGATGGCACTGGTCAATAACGATCTTAAACGCATTATCGCCTATTCAACCCTTTCACAACTGGGTTATATGTTTGTAGCCGCAGGTCTTGGTGCTTACTGGATAGCACTCTTCCACTTAATGACACACGCTTTCTTTAAATCACTCCTCTTCTTGGGTGCGGGTAACGTTATGCACGCGATGCACGATGAACTGAACATCAAAAAGATGGGTGGATTGTATGGTTCGATGAAAGCCACCGCTATTTTGATGAGTGTTGCATCGGTAGCATTAGCTGGAATTTACCCGTTTGCAGGTTTCTTCTCCAAAGATAAAATCTTAGAAGTTGCCTTTAATGAAGGTGCTTATTTCTTATGGTTTGCCCTTTTCATCGGTGCTGGTTTGACTGCATTTTATAGCTTCCGTTTAGTCATGCTCGTTTTCTTTGGCGAGAAAGAGTATGTGAAGTATGGTTTGCATCCGCATGAGGCACAACCATTTGTAATTTATGCACTGCTCCCATTAGGACTTTTAGCCATCGTTGCAGGATTTTTGGAGCATACGTTTGAAGGCTTTGTCACCCGTCTTTTGGCGCAGTATGAAATTCACATTGCCCATGGAACTGAAGTATTACTCATTGCAGGAACACTAGGAATTGCAGTAAGCGGTATCGCTTTTGCCGTTTACATGTACAGACGTGGCGGTTTCCCAAAATCATTGGAAGAGCGTGCGGTTTATAAGTTACTGAGTAATCAATACTACATTCCAAAGCTTTATGAACTTTATATTATGCGTCCATTTAGTGCTTTAGCAACGTTTGCATGGTTGAAAATTGATACGAAAATCGTTGACTTTACTGTGGATTTGATTGCAAAAACAGTGTATTCAACAGGGCAAAGTGCCAGAAAGATGCAAAGTGGAAATCTCTCTGATATGCTCAGATGGATGGTTGTAGGTATGATTGTTTTACTTGCACTTGCAATTTTTTATAGACCAATGGTGTAGGGAGTAGGGCATGGAACATATTTTATCACTTCTTGTATTTTTTCCAGCGATGGCAGGACTCTTAGGCTTTTTGGTCACAAAAGAGAGTATTAGAGCGTATGGCATCAGTGTGAGTGCAATTGAGTTTTTTCTCTCTCTTGTATTATGGATCGGATTTGATGGTTCAAACGCAGGGTATCAGTTTGTAGAGTATTATCCTTTTATCCCAAGTTATGGTATGAGTTATTACCTTGGCGTGGATGGTATTTCTCTTTTCTTGGTTATTTTATCGACGTTTATTACGATGATTGCATTTATTGCACTTAGCATTAAAAATGAGATTAAAAATTTGATTATTTCGGTTCTTTTCTTAGAAATGACAATGGTAGGTGTTTTCTTAATTCTTGATGTTATCTGGTTTTATGCCTTTTGGGAGCTCTCCTTAGTACCGATGCTTTACATCATTGGTGCATGGGGAAGTGCAAATCGTATGTATGCATCGATCAAGTTTTTCCTCTACACGTTTGCAGGATCGGTACTCATGTTAGTGGGTATCTTGTATATGGGCTTTTTATACCATGAAGCAACAGGTATTTGGAGTTTTGCATTGCCAGATTGGTATTTGTTGCAAATTCCATTTGGGTTGCCTTATGCGCATGGTCAAGCACCAACGATTGGTTCAATCATTCTTGCTGCAGTTCTTCTAAAAATGGGAAGTTATGGTTTTGTGCGTTTTTCACTTCCTCTTTTTCCTGATGCCTCAGTCTATTTTCTTATTCCTGTAGCAACTATTTGTATCATCATGGTGATCTACGCAGCGATGATTGCTTACGCACAAGAAGACATGAAACAAGTCATTGCTTATAGTTCAATCTCGCATATGGGTATCGTTGTTTTAGGAACCTTTGCAATGAATGCTGAAGGTATTACGGGTTCAATTTTTCTGATGCTCAGTCACGGAATCGTAAGTGGCGCTCTGTTTATGTTAGTGGGTGTTATCTACGATCGTCGCCATACAAAGATGATGAAGGACTTTGGAGGATTGGCTTCAGTGATGCCAAATTTTGCAACGATTTACGGCATCATGTTAATGGCTTCTGTTGGACTTCCATTGACGATAGGATTTGTAGGGGAATTTTTATCTCTTGTTGGTTTTTACCGTATTAATTGGATTATGGCACTTCTTGCTGGAACAGGTATTATCTTAGGTGCTGTTTACATGTTAGTGCTTTATAAAAAATCATTTTTTGGTGCCATTGTTCATGAAGAAAATAAAACACTTCAAGATTTGAATGCTAAAGAACTTACAGCACTTATTCCTCTTGTAGCACTGGTTGTTATGTTAGGAGTCTACCCAAAACCCGTTCTCAGTGCCATTGATATGAGCGTTCAAAAAATGCTTGTTTTGATGGAACAAAAAGCGGTTGATCAAAGTACAAAAGATCTTATTATTAAAGCCAATACCATAGGAGGAACACACTAATGTTAGAGCCTATTTCGATTGATGTCGCAAGTCTCAATCTACCAGCCCTCCTTCCTATGGCGATTTTAAGCGTAGGAGCATTGGCCGTTATTTGTGCTGATTTGGCAGTTAAAGGACTGAATCGTAGTTTTTTAACGATGATTACGGTACTTTTTATTATCTTAGATTTTGGTGCTGTTATTGGTTATAACGGACCATCACGTGGCTTTTTTGATGTTCTTTTAGTGGATGGTATTGCTATTATTGCGCAAGTGATTATTTTAGTCGCCTCTGCTTTCTTTTTACCTCTTTCCTTGAGCCATCGTCACTTTAGAGAATTTAAGATGGCAGAGTTTTATGCGCTCTTTATGTTTATGATTGTTGGTTTCCAGTTTATGGTTGTCAGTGACAATCTCATCATGATTTTTATTGGTTTAGAAACATCAAGCCTTGCCCTTTATACGCTTATTGCAATGCACAATCGTGCTAAAGCATTTGAAGCAGCGATCAAATACTTTACTATGGGTGCATTGGCTGCTGGATTTTACGGAATGTCAGCACTTATTTTTTATGCACTTACAGGAAGTGTTGAAATTTCACAAATCGAAAAAGTTCTGATGCAACGCCACTTTGAGCCACTCTTAGGGGTTCTTACTGCGACGGTGTTTATGTTGGGTGCCCTTGGCTTTAAACTCTCTTTGGTGCCATCGCATACATGGACTCCTGATGTGTATGAAGGAAGTTCAGCACCTCTTGCTGGTTATATGTCTGTTGTCCCAAAAATTGCAGGCTTTGTGGTTGCAATGCGCCTATTTGAGATGTTGGTTTTTTCAGGTGTGGTTTGGTTAGAACATATCTTATATGTAGCGGTTGTTCTTACGATGACATTAGCCAACTTAACCGCATTGGTTCAAGAAGATGTCAAACGAATGTTAGCCTTTAGCTCCATCTCACATGCTGGATTTATGATGGCAGCAATTCTCATTGGAACAACGCAAGCTAACACAGCCCTTTTCCTTTACTGGACACTCTTTATGTTTACCAACTTAGGTGCATTTACAATGCTTTGGATTGTCCGACACCGAAAAAATCTTTGGGATGAGCGCTACCAGCATCCGTATACAAAGTTTTCAGGACTTGTAAAAATTATGCCAACCACGGCAACCATTATGGGTATTTTTATGTTTGCACTTGCAGGTATGCCACCATTTTCAGTATTTTGGGGTAAGCTCTATTTGATTAGTGCTGCGATTAACAGCGAGTTTATTTTTCTAGCAGTCATTATTGCATTTAACAGTGCGATTGCTGTTTATTATTACATGAAATTGGTCATTTATATGTTCTTAAAAGACCCTGTTACCGCAGATGCGAGATTGTATGCAACGAATGCGTCAACTCCTCTTAAAGTTATTGTAGGATTTGCTGCAATTATCACGATGTTTGCCATCGTATTTGTAGAGCCTTTATTAACGATTATTACAAAATACGTAACGGCTAGCGGTTTTTAAATAAGGGGTGAAAAGCCCCTTATTTTGCTATAATGCACGTATGAAATCTATTTTAATCTTCCTTTTAGCATCGGTACAACTCCTTGCACTGGAGATTGTTTTAAACAGTGGTAAAGAGAGCAAAGTTAATTATGCGATCTTACATGTGATGGATGCCAAACCCTTCTTATGCCAAACTATCCCTGATGCCCTTGATAAAAAACACTATATTTGCAAAATCGACCGACCGATTAATAAACCTATAGAATCTAAAAAAATGAAGCTAGCTGAGCTCGATTTTTACGAAAAAGAGGGCGTTTTTTATGTTACCATTGATCCAAAAGTGGACTCCAAACTGATTCCAGTTGAAGAGAGCCTCTTTTTGAACAGTGAGATTTTAACAAAACCTAAAGAGAAGCTTTATAGTCACTGGACAATTCTACTCCAAGAAAAACCTCTTTATGAAGAGAATAGCGTACGGGATGGGCTTGATTTTCCTGTTGATTTTCCAAAATATCAAAAGCCCTATATTGGAGCGCTTGATCTTAATGGTGCACCTATTTCATATGCACAAAGTAAAGATATTCAGCTCTATTTGGATGTTAAACAAGCGTACGAAAACGGTTATTACGATAGCGTTGTTAAGGATGTTAAGCGTATTCTTACACTCTTCCCAAATTCAATTTTTAGAAGTGAACTTGAGCTTTATCAGATGCGCGCAATGGATAAGATTCTCAGTGCCAAAGGTGAAGATAAAACGGATAATTTAGCCTTTAATGACAATGATATTGTAAATGTTGGTAAACGATGGACCAAAGAGTTTGCAAGTGATGAAAATATCCCTGAAGTTTTAATGCTGATGACCAAATCATACATCAAAATAGGCTCAAAGTCAGACGCAAATTATTTCATTGATATTTTGGTGAGTGAACATCCTGATAGCCTTTTTACCAAAAGAGCCATTTTGCTTTATGCCGATAATCTTTTCCTCAAAAAAGAGAAAGATAAAGCGATGAAGCTCTATTTAGATGTTCTTTACAGTGCACAAGATTTGGACATTGCCTCAGAAGCAGCGATTCGTTTGAGTGATCATCAAATGGACGCTGGCAAAATGAAAGAGGCTAAGGAGTATTTACTCAAAGTTCTGAATGTAAACGCGCAATTTCTTTTGAAAGATAAAGAGGCAAGTTATAAACTTGCACGTCGATTGTTTGAGCATCGCCTGTACGATGTTGCTGCTAAAATTACCGATTTACTTCTAGAAAACACTCCTAAAAAAGCAGATAATCGCGAGCTATTGCTTAAAGAGAGTGGCGACTGGCATGCCAAAGCTAATGAAGTGGAAGCTGCTCACACTCGCTATCAAGAATATTTAGCGGATTATAAAAACAGTGGCGAATATGTTCAAGAGGTTAATGAGAGTTTGGATGAACTCTTCTTTAAACGAAGTGAGAACAATGAGACAAAACTTGCCAATTATTATGATAAATTGATTGAAAAATATAGCAATGAAATTGGACAAAAAGCCTTACTTGAAAAAGCAAAACTCTTTTTAAAACAGCAACGCTATGAAGAGGTTCTTGGTCTTCAAAAAGAGCTTGGAAAATTACCTGATCGTTTTGAAATTAAACCTGAAGAGCTTATTTATGAGGCTGCAAAAGCACTAGCGCTGCAAAATCTTCAAAAAGATGAATGCCAAAATGTTGTTAGTATGATTGAAGAGTATAAACTTCACATAGATGAACCAGAGCATGAAGAAAAACTGTTTAAATGCTTTATGCGTGTTTCAAGGTATGAGCGAGCACAAGAGATTTCAAGTGGACATCTTAAAGACAGTTCGTTAGAAAGTCGCTATAAATGGGCACAAAAAGAGGTACAAGCGCTTTTTATGATGGGAAAATATAAAGAAGCACTTGCCTTTAAAGAAGATCTCAAAACTCTTTCATTTTCACTCAGAGAAAAAATTGGACTAGAGACGATTCGCGATCTTTTCTTTTCGTTGGTCAAACTTAAGAACCTTGAAGGTGCTGCATCACTTTGTGAAAGTATTAAAATTTTGTATCCTGATGAATCGACTAATTTAGATATTTATTATGAAATTGTCAAGATGGCAGGAGATGCTAAAAATGATCTCTTACTCGTGACATACGCACAAGCAACTATAGAGATGCAAACGAAGTTTAAATCCACTGCACTAACACCTGTGGTTGAGTTTAGCTACATTGATGCTTTGAAGCGCTTAGGGCGTGATGAGGAAGCTTTACGTATTGCAGAATCTCTCTTACCACTTAGTTTAGGAAACAGAGATAAAATACGACTTTACTATCAAGCAGGAGAACTCAGTCTCAAACTCAAAGAGAGTGTAAAAGCCAAAGAGTATTTTACACAATGTATCGCTATTAACGATAACAGTTCATGGAAAAGCATTTGCCAACAAAATCTTGATTTATTGATTGCACAATAAATCAAAAAAGTTTTAAAAAAGGATTGATTTAATCTCGCTAAATGCATCCATCGAGTATCTTCCACCCATTCTTCCAAGTCCTGATTGTTTCATGCCACCAAAGGGTGGATTTTTAGCTTTTGAGCTACTTGTGTTGATCAAAACCCTTCCACTTCGTATCTGTTTTGCAAATTTAAGTGCTTTGGTTTCATCATTTGAGAAGACATACGCCGAGAGTCCAAACATAGTATTGTTTGCCATCATGAGGGCATCTTGCTCATTTTCATAGGGTAAAACACAAAGTACAGGTCCAAAAATCTCTTCTTGCACAATTTTTAAATTTTGATCATGGCAGATAAAAATTGTTGGTTTAACAAAATAGCCTTTCTCAAATCCTTCAGCTTTTCCTAGTCCTCCACAGAGAAGTTTTGCACCCTCTTCGATACCGCTTTCGATGTAAGATTGCACCGTATCAAATTGCTTATGATTGATCATTGGCCCTAGTTGGGTCTCTTCATTTTTGGGATCGCCAATTTTTAGTGTGTTGACATATTCAAGCAGTAACTGTTCTACTTCTTCAAGTCTATTTTGAGGGACTAAAAGCCTGCTACCTGCATGACATGCTTGTCCACTATTGCTATAAGCACTATTGAAAATATGAGGAATAGCGTGTTGAAGATCAGCATCTTCTAAAAGGATAGTTGGGGATTTCCCACCCAGTTCCAATGTCATTCGTTTAATGGTTTTGGAGCAGTTTTCAAAAATTTTTTTACCCGTTCGTGTACTTCCTATGAAGGAGATAGCATTAATAAGAGGATGTTTGGTTAGGATTTCACCGACACGCTCTCCCGTGCCATGCACGATGTTGATAACCCCTTTAGGAACATTGGCTTTATGCAAACACTCTAAAAAAGCCTGTGTTTCAAGTGCGTTGAATTCACTAGGTTTAATAACAAGTGTGCAACCAAGCGCTATAGCTGGAGCAATGTTTCCGCATAGATGAGCAAGGTTGGCATTCCAAGGAATAATCACGCCAATAACGCCCACCCCCTCTTTTACTGTCATGGAGTAGTCATCTTTCTTGACAAAGTCATATGTTTTAAGCTCTTCCTTTATAGCCAAAAAAAGATTAATAGCGTTTTGAGTTCGCCTTGTTGTGGTCTTAATGGTTGCTCCAAATTCTAAAACAGCTAAATCAATCAGTCTTTTTTCATTTTTAAGAAGTTCATCATGAATGCGTTGTAAAATCTCCATCCTCTCTTCAATCGATGTGTGTGAAAATGATTCAAAAGTCTTTGCTGCACAAAGAATTGCTTCATCCATTTCATCGGGATTACTCAAATAAATTTGAGCAATTTCTTCTTCTGTTGTAGGATTTTTTAGTGTGATACTTTCATAAGAATCAATTTTTTTAAATTCCCCATTAATGTAGTTTTGATCGATTATTTTCATCTATTTTACCTGTTTCATTATGATTTGAAATACGCTGCAATAGCGTCAAAGAGTGATATGACATCGCCTTTGGTGTGTGGTGGAAATTGTGAGGTGTTAAAGGTACGTTGACGCTTCGCCAAATGGATGGTATTAAACGTTATGCGTTCTTCAAGCCCTTGCAGTTTAAATTTTCCATCAAAATAGTCTAATACTTCTTTAATGCCAATGGCTTTCATACACTGAGGTGCTCTGGTATAGCGTTTTTCTAAGCTAAAAACTTCATCAATAAGTCCTGATTGTATCATCATTTGTGTACGCAGCGTAATTTTTTGTGCCAAGACCTCTTTGGGGATGTCAATTTCAAATAAGGCAACATCTTTGATGATAGGCTCTTGTTTAGCGTGTGTGAGATAGCGGGATGGTGTTTCATGAGTCGTTAAAAAGATTTCCAACCACTTCTCGATGCGGTAACGATCGCTTGGTGCAATTTTATTTGCATACAGAGGGTCATGTTCTTGGATCAATGCGTAGGAAGCTTCAAGATTGAGCAGATGTTTTTCGATGATTTCTTTGACATCTAAAGCTATTTCAGGTTTGGTACTGAGCCCTTCCATCATTGCTTTGAGATAAAATCCAGTTCCTCCAACGATGATAAGATGTTTTCCCTCATGCAAAGATGCTTGGTAAGCTTCTTTATAAAGATCGAAAAACATTGTGACATCGAAATGTTCGCTAGGGGAGAGGACATCCATCCCAAAATGGTGAATACCTTCTCTCTCAACAAGACTCGGTTTTGCTGAAGCAATGTCAATCTCTTTGTAAATACTGAGGGAATCCAGCGATAAAATATGAGCATTATACTTTTCAGCTAATTTAATCGATAGTGCCGTTTTCCCAGAAGCGGTAGATCCTAAAATGGCGATTGTTTTCAATTGATTTTCTCTTACATGTCAGTCTAAGCACAACTTGTACTTTTGCGCCTTTTAGCGGTGCTGTGCGTGCAATTATAACACTTTTAAAGGGTTTTGTTGTAAAATCAATCCATCTAAAACGTAAAGGTTAGTATTGCAACAACTCTGGCTAAAACTCAAAGATATTAGTGATTTGATCGTCTTTAAACATTCCGTTTTCGCACTCCCCTTTATTTTTGTAGCGATGATTGTCTCTTCCAAGGCACAGAGTGATACAATGTGGTTTGGATCTAAACTTTTAATTTTAGGTCTTTTAGCAGCGGTGAGTGCACGTAACTTTGCGATGGCATTTAACCGTTACGCAGATCGTGATATTGATAAATACAATCCAAGAACGGCTAATCGCCCAAGTGTTGATGGCAGAATCGGTGCAACCAATATGCAACTTTTTATAGCCTTTAATGCCCTTGTTTTTATCGTTGTTGCCTATATGATTAATGATCTTGCTTTTTATCTGAGTGTGCCTATTTTAATTATTTTGGGCGGTTATTCGCTTTTTAAACGTTTTTCTCCTTACGCACATTTGGTGCTTGGTGTTTCATTGGGACTGGCTCCTATAGCGGGTGTGGTTGCAGTGCAAGAGTCCATTCCAATGTGGGCAGTGCTTCTTTCTATCGGCGTTATGTATTGGGTTGCAGGGTTTGATTTACTCTATTCACTTCAAGATATGGAGTACGATAAAGCCAATGGGCTCTTTTCCATTCCTTCTCGTTTTGGTCAAGATGCAACATTTTTCATTTCGCGCCTTTTTCATGCACAAACCATTCTTTTTTGGTTACTCTTTGTGATCAGTGCAAAACTAGGCTTTTTTGCGTATGTTGGTGTTTTCGTTGCAGCGGTAGTACTCTTTTTTGAGCATCGCATTGTACTGAAAGATTTTTCTAAAATTGATCGTGCTTTCTTTACGCTCAATGGCTACTTAGGTGTTATCTTTTTTGCACTCATTTTTTTAGATAGGATATAAGAAAATGGAAGAGATCCGTTTAGTTCCTGCTTTTTTAAAGGTGGCTTACGAGCCAAGTAGCTTAGAAAATACAACGTTTGTTCAAGAATACTATGCACTCTTACAGCTTAATGATGATCCTTTAGGACTTTGGCTAAAGTCCTCAAAAATTCGCAAAGAGTCAGAAGAGAGCGATCAAGTTCTTTTAACGCTTATGATTGAATTGCATCGAAAAATCGACAAATTAACCCATTTAGTGACGAGTGATCAGCCTTTATATTTGACTTTAGCTTTGCAAGGTACGGTGAAAGCAATCGGGCATGGCTATCTTGAGTTTGACAGTAATGTCCTTATACCTAAAGAGAGTTATTATGCGCGCATTGATATGCCCACATTCCCAAGACGTCAGATGCCAATCTTTTTTGAAGCTATTAGTGAAAGTATTGGAAAAATAGTGATGATGCATGAAGATGATGAAAAAGATTGGAGTACCTATATGGTTGCTTGCGAGCGTGTGATGATACGCCAAATGAAAGGAAATCAAAGTGAGTATTGAGACACTAGCATTTATTGCATTAGCAGCCCTTGTGGTTATCATCTTTTTGATGGTCTATATTCGCGATGTTGAGGTCAACAAAAAACTGCTGATTTATGAGAAAAGTATAGAAGAGCTCAATTACCAAAATCATGTGCTCAATAAAACATTGAATGAACTCTCAACGGTTACAAAAGAGCCAGTATTAGATCCTAAAGCCCTTGAGAACAAAATATTAGGGCATGTGAAAGAGGAGATCCATCAAAGTGTTTTTCCACTTATTGGTTCACTGAAAGATGTTGAAAAAATTATGCAGAATTTTCGTGATGAGCAGAGTTCTCGCATTGATCGTTTGGAAAGCCGTACCAAAGAGATGAGTTTTGCCTCATCTTCGCCTTCAAGTTCGAATGAAAAAGTCATTGTTTCTCAATATGCTAAAGGTAAAAGTGAAGCGGAGATTGCCAAAGATTTGCGGATTGGCATCGGTGAAGTGGATTTAGTATTAAAGCTGGCTAACCTAAAATAAAGTATCGTCTCAAAAAGACAAACGGGTTTATTCCTAAACCCGTTTAGAATTTTTTATTTCCTCTTAGCGCGACACTCGGAAGCAGATTCTTGAATCATAGAGTCAAGAAGACTGAAGAGGTTTGTGCTGGCATTTTCCATCTTTTTAAAGTTTGTAATAAAGAGTGAAAGCGTATCGGAATTATAACCATTCTGCATTTGCTGTACATTTTCGAGCACACATTGGTGTACTGTCTTATGCGGTTCTGCCAACAATGCGTAAGACTTTGTAGCACTAAAGCGTTGTTGGGTTGTAGGATCTTGATACCATTTACCGAGTCTGCAATTTTCATGATCACCAAACTTCGCATCAATTTTTTCATTCAGCACAGCAGAGTATGCATTGGTTTTATAGACGATATGATCAATTTTTGCAAGAATAGTAAAGATTTTGTTTTCAAGTTTATAGGAGATATCAGCCGTATCATTTGCATCTTTGTTAAATGCACGAAGCGCATCTTCAAAATGAACCACATTTTCACCGCTGGTATTCGCAATAACACTGATACGATCAGAATTAGAATGAATGCCATTGGTCTCTTGTTGCAAGGTTTGAATGGTCATGGCAATCTCTTGCGTTGCTTTTTGGGTACGTTCAGCTAATTTTCTTACTTCATCTGCCACAACTGCAAACCCACGCCCATGTTCACCCGCACGTGCTGCTTCAATGGCAGCATTGAGTGCCAATAGATTGGTTTGATCGGCAATATCTTTAATAAGATTGACCACAGAAGAGATTTCAGAGGTACGCTCACTCAGTGACGTAATGGCTTCATTGGTACTATTCAGAAGCTCTAATAACTCTTGAATACCCGAAGAAAGAGCAATAACCGTCTCTAAGCTTTCATTGGATTTCTCTGCTGTCATATTGGAAACTTCTGTGATTTGTGACATCTCTTGAATACTGTTGGAAAGATCTTGTTGGATGCTAAGGACTCCATTGTTACCATTCCCAAGATCGGAGAATGCAGAAGAGAGCATCCCTCGAGCTTTGCCTTTTTGTCCTTCTGAAATACCTTTAACACCTTCTGAGAGATAACGTGCATTAATGGCAAAGAGTCCTCGAAAACCTTCATTAAAAATATTGCGATAGGTTTTACCTTGACTCGCTGATTCAATAGAGGTTTTTGTCTCTCTCATAAGCGCCTCCATCTGATCTAAAAGATCATTGATGGCATAGGCTACTTCACCCATAGGTTGTTGTGCATTAACATTAACAATGCGAGGCTCTAAATTACCTTTAGCGGCTTCTTTAACAACGTTGAGTACTTTTTCATAGATTTCACTATCACACTGCATCGTTTTACGGCTTCCAAAAAAAGAACCAACGGCAACACCTAAGAGGATTCCTGATGTGGTTAGATTTTCAGTGTAGCCTGTAAAGTAGCTTCCAACAGCAATCAAAAGCAGGAGTGAAAAAAGAACTATTTTATAATCGTTGCAATGTGTTAGAAAGTTCTTCATAACTGATTCCTTTTTGATTTAATACATCGATAAGATAAGCGTGTGAAGCTTCCATCCCACCTGTTTTTTCGAGTTCTAAAAGTTTTGCGTAAAGAGGTTGAATAATCTCTAGTGCTTTAGGATTGGCTTTACGTCTTACAGAGTAATAACCGATGATTTTACCTGATTGATCCGTTGAAGCCGTAACATTGGCATATACCCAGTAGTAGCCACCGTCAAAACTCAAATTTTTAACATAAGCAAAGATCTCTTCTTTGTTTTTAACTTTATCCCATAAAAGTTTAAAGACGATGCGTGGCATATCGGGATGTCTGATGATATTATGCGGTTTACCAAGTATTTCTTGTTCGCTCGCACCTACGATTTTGATGAAAGGTTCATTGCAGTAAGTAATTTTCCCATGCGTATCGGTTTTAGAAACCAAAAATGCGTCAGCACTTACACTGTGTTCCTTGTTATTAGGGATAGGCTTTTGCATTCCTAATACTCCTTATAAAGAAAAAATGTCACACATTCTAGCTCAATCCTTTTTAGAAATAGCTTGAAAGTTCTGATAACCACTTTCAGCAATCTATATTGATGATATTTATGTATAATACCTTTCGCATTAAATCAAGAGGAAAAACATGTTGGTTGATGGATTTGGAAGAAACGTCACATATCTTAGGGTTTCAGTGACCGAACGATGTAATTTTAGATGTCAGTATTGTATGCCTGAAAAGCCCTTTTCATGGGTTCCTAAAGAGAATCTACTGAGCTTTGAAGAGCTATTTTTATTTGTTAAAGTCGCGATTGATGAAGGAATCACAAAGATTCGAATTACAGGGGGAGAGCCTCTTCTTAGAACCGACTTAGATAAATTTATTGCCATGATCAATAACCATAAAAGTGGGTTGGATTTGGCACTAACCACCAATGGCTTTTTACTGAAAGATGCTGCGCAAAAACTTAAAAATGCTGGACTTCAAAGAGTCAACATTTCCCTTGATAGTCTAAAACCTGATGTTGCAGGAAAAATGGCGCAAAAAGATGTTTTATACAAAGTGCAAGCAGGTATTGAAGAAGCACTGCGTGTTGGACTGAAAGTAAAAATAAATATGGTACCTATCAAAGGTATCAATGATATGGAAGTTTTAGATGTCTTGGAGTATGCCAAAGAGCGTGGCATGTCCATACGCTTTATTGAGTATATGGAAAATACCCATGCGAAAGAGCAGCTCAAAGGCTTAAGTGGACAAGAAGTACAAGATAAAATTGCTCAAAAATACCATTTTAAAGAGATAGGTCGTGTAGGACCTAGCCCTGCACACCTCTTTGAGTTTGATGATGGCTACATTTTCGGTATTATCGATCCACACAAGCATGATTTTTGTGAAGATTGCAATCGTATTCGTCTCACAGCTGAGGGTATGCTTATTCCATGCCTTTATTTCGATGAAGCCATGAGCATTAAAGATGCTGTTCATAATGGGGATGTTGCGAAAGCTGCTGAAATTTTAAAAGAAGTCTTGCACAATAAGCCTGAAAAAAACAAGTGGAGCGACGATGATCAAAATGAGACGTCCAATCGCGCTTTTTACGAAACAGGTGGGTGAGTAAAGTAGAAGAAGGGGATTTCTTCTCCCTCTTCGATCACCTCTTTATCTTCAACCAGTGTATAGCCATTACATTGGCTGAGTATATTAAGCCTTCCTGCCTCATAATAAGGGGCATTTACAAAACTTCTCCCATCACTGTATCCAGGAATGGCACTCATACAATTATCTTTGCATGTAATGCGTTTTTGATTGATACAGGTAATAAAATCAGGAATAATGCAACGCCGATGTTGCAGTTGCCTCAAAAGAGGAACACCTAACATCTCAAAACCTAACATACACCCAAGAGGGAGTCCTGGAAGATGCAAAATAGGTTTGTTCTCAAATAAGGTAAGTGAAGTTGGTTTTGCGGGCGCAATGCGGACATGATGAAAAAGGGGTACTAGCGTTTTCGTTTCTAACAGATGGCGCATAGCGTCATGGCGACTGAGCGCACCTGTCGTTATCACACAGTCTGCTTTTTGTATTAATAAGTTTAAGAGTGTTAAGATCTTCGCTTCATTCTCTTCACAAATAACAATTTCACCTACTTTCCCTCCTAACTCAACAACACGTGCGGCTAAACTCATAGCGTTAGAGTTATGAATTTCACCCGATGCGAGTTGGCTACCAATGCTTAAAATGCTGATAACTGGCTTTTGAACCGTTTTGACTCTGCTGATACCTTGCGCAGAGAGGGCTGTTATCTTTTGTGCACTGATTCGCTCAAATTTTTTAAGCAGTAATTCACCTTGTGTAATATCTTCGCCCTCTTTTTTGATGTGTTGAGCTTGGGTTACATGTAAAGGAATTTTGATACGATCTTCGTGTTCCAATAGAACATCTTCTTCTGCGATGATAGTATCGGCGCCTTCAGGAATGCTCTCACCTGTGGAAAGTCTTACGCCATAGCCTAAAGGAATAGGCATAGGATAGGGAGGATTGAGGAGTGTATAAAGAGTTGTATTAGGATCATATGCAATCCCGTAACCCTCTTTAAGGCTCATAGGATGCTTAGGAAGAGCAAACTTTGCAAAAACATCACTACTTGCAATGCGGTTGATAGCTTTTAAAAGGGGTAATGTTTGTTTTGTATGTAAAGGTTCGATATATGTTTGAATGATTTTCAGTGCTTCTTGGTACGAAATAGGCATGGTTTAACCTTATGATTTATGGGTAATATTATACTAAAATAGGTACAATCTAAGATTATTTTTGTGAAGGATTTTTCATCATGGAAGAGCTAATACGTCTATCGAGTCAATTACACTTAGTGTTTATTATTCTCCTTATTATATTAATTGCCTTTAATCTTTATCTTCTTAAAAGCGACAAAACATTTCTAAAACTTTCAAAAAGATTGGAACTGATCGCCCCTCAATACTACATTGTACTCTCAGCCATCTTTTTTACAGGTATTATTGTTATGGCAGTACGTCAATTTGCATTCTCATTTTCCGTTTGGGTGATGATTGTGGTTTGGATAGCTATCGTCGCTTTTGGTATCAGAGGGCATAAAATGTATAAAAAAATTGAGCGAACAGAAGTATCTCAAAGCGCTTATAAACGTTATGCAATCAAAAAATACACGCTTGATTTTATAGCACTTATTGCAACAAGTGCACTTTTTTATCTGGTGCATTAAGATGCAGTTTGTTTATCATCCTGATGCTGGTGTACAAACACTCCATGTCGATACTCGAGAGTATGAACATATTTTTAAAGTGCGTCGTATTAGCACAAGTGATGTGCTTCTCTGGCGAAATCTTGAAGATGCATATATCTATGAGTATAAAATTGTACAGATTGGCAAGAAAGAGGCAGAGCTTGAACTTATTTCTCAAAAAGAATTTTCTCTACTTCCTTCAAAAGTTTTTCATGTAGGTTGGAGCGTCATAGACCCAAAAATTATTGAAAAAACACTTCCGATGCTCAATGAGTTAGGTGTTTCAAAAATAAGTTTCGTTTATGCAGACTTCTCACAAAAGAATCATAAACTTGATATGGAACGTATTAAACGTATTTTAATTAACTCTTCTCAGCAGTGTGGGCGAAGTTTTCTTATGCAAATAGAAGTACTTCTTTCTGTTAAAAGTTATATAGAAGCATATCCGAAAAGTTTTGTCTTGGATTTTGCTGATGTAAAATTAGATATGAGCGAAGAGATCACATCTCTTTTAATTGGGCCAGAAGGTGGCTTTAGTCAAAAAGAGCGAACATTGCTTCAAAATCAGCCCATTGTTGGACTGACATGCAACACAATTTTACGAAGTGAAACGGCTGTTGTGGCTACTGCTTCTAAAATATTGGCTTGACTTGAAATAATGAATCTTTTGTGCTATAATTTGCACCCTTTGGCAAGACGTGCCAAATAATAGATTTTATTTTTATGAATAATTAAGGAAAAACATTATGAAAAAAGATATTCATCCTGAATATGTACCATGCGTTGTAACTTGTGCATGTGGAAATAGTTTTGAAACTATGTCCAACAAAGCTGAGTTAAGAATTGATATTTGCAGTTCATGCCATCCGTTCTTCACGGGCAGTGAGAAGATCGTGGATGCTGCGGGTAGAGTTGAGAAATTTAAGAAAAAATATAGCTTAAAATAGTTCTTAAAACCATTGATCTATTTTATTCCTACCCCTATAGGAAACTTAGATGACATCTCAGTTAGAAGCCTTAAACTTCTAACTGAGTGTAAAACTCTTTTCTGCGAAGACACCCGAATCACTAAAAAACTTCTTTCTCTTCTCTCTCAAAGACATAACATTGAATTTCAGATTAAAAATTTTATTTCCATGCATTCGCACAACGAAAATGCCGTTTTATCAAGTATCGATAAAACAGTTTTTGAAGAGACTGTCGGGTATCTGAGTGATGCTGGAATGCCAGGAATTAGTGACCCAGGAAGCGCATTGGTACGTTTTTGCCAAGAAAATATGCTACCTTACGAAATCCTCCCAGGTGCAAATGCGGCACTATTGGCTTATGTCACAAGCGGTATTGAAACGCATCAATTTTTATTCTATGGTTTTTTATCGCATAAAGGAATGGATCGCCAAAACGAGCTTTTTGAAGTGTTAAACTCTCCGTTTGCCGTCATTCTCTATGAATCTCCTCATCGTATTGAAAAATTGATTGAAGAGTTAGCCGAGTTTGCGCCAGAACGTAAAATATTTGCAATTAAAGAAGCGACTAAACGGTATGAAAAACGCTTTTCAGGAACTTCGGTAGAAGTTCAACACTCTTTTAAAACAGCTAATCTTAAAGGCGAATGGGTTCTTGTGATTACTCCAGAAATGCATCAAGGTGGCGAAGCCATTACCAAAGAAGATTTAATCGGACTTGATCTTCCTCCAAAACAAAAAGCCAAACTTCTCTCCAAACTTACAGGCGAGAGCATCAAAGAGTGGTATACCAAACTTCAAAATTAATGTCCCTATTTTGTTACATCTAAGAGCCTAAAAAGAACGTTTTACAGAGAAGCTAGTATTATTTTAAGCCAGTTTGGATACAATAATTGCCATGATAATCTATGGAAAACAACTCTTTTTACATCTGTTAAATCACTATCCTTCGAGGATTGAGACGGTATTTTTACCTAAAAAATGTGATCCTAAACTCTTCTCGCAGATTGCGCGTGCTACACAAAAAATCTGTACAATTGATGAGCGAAAAGCACAAGCCCTCTGTCATGGTGGAAATCATCAAGGCTTTATTGCTGAGATTAAGGATCTTGAGCTCACTCCATTCAATGAGATTAAGCATGGCTCTTTTTTGGTGATTTTGGATGAAGTAACGGATGTGGGAAATATTGGTGCCATTGTTCGAAGTGCCTATGCTTTTGGAGCGGATGGCTTGATTTTAAGTGGCATGAAAACGTGTAATCTTGAAGCCATTCTACGTACCAGTAGTGCGGCAGCATTTGAATTGCCGATTGCACTATGCCCTTCAACACGTGATATGCTCAATGAGCTTAAGCAAATTGGATTTACACTTTACGGCGCAGATATGGGTGGAGTGGACGTCAAAGAGGTTACATTTGCACCCAAGCGTGTTTTGATTATGGGAAGTGAAGGCAAAGGATTGTCCCCTAAAGTAAAAGAGCGATTGGATACAATCGTATCGATTAAGATGGCAAGAGCATTTGACTCTTTAAACGTGAGTGCTGCTGCTGCGGTACTTTGTGATAGGATTGCCAATGGATAATGATATCAGGGTATTGGAAAAGATTGGTTTGCAAGAGGTTTGTAAAAGAACCCACATCGAAGTAAAACAACTAGAGTACATGATCAACAATCAGTATGACAAACTCAATAAAATCAATACACTTGGTTTTATTAAGATCCTTTCACGTGAGTATAAGCTTGATTTGACCGATTGGCTTGAAGGATTTCATGACTATTGGGCTGAGCATAAGGCTGAAGAAGATTCAAGTAAAGAAAAAATATTTATTCGCGCTAAAAGCGATCGTCCCTATAAAAAAGCAGCATGGCTCTTTCTACTAATTTTTTTAATAGCAGGTGTCTTTGGTCTATTTTCTATTTTTAAAATTGAGATTGATTTTGATGTTATGAGCCTTTTGGATAAAGCTAAAATTGAGACAAACCAAACCAGTGCATTCCAAAGTGCTCCTGTTGTTCAAGAAGCTGCGACTTCACTTGGTGTTAAAGTCGAAGAACGTGTTATCGAGACAAACAGTAGCAATAGCACAGTGCAGGCAGTGGTCGTGAGTATTGACGAAAATCTGACACGTAAAACAGAGGCAAACGATACGAATGCAACCAATATACCTCTTTCCATGTTGCCAGAATCCAACACAACATTACTGAACACTGTACCAAAAAATAACGCGATAATTGCACCTATACGACGTATTTGGATAGGGATCGTTAATTTAGAAACATTTGCTCGTAAAGAGAGCTCAAACGATCAAAATATCACAATTGATCTAAACAAACGTCAAATTATCAAAACAGGCAATGGGTTTTTTAAACTCTCTTATGATGGTAGCATTGAAGATTTTACAGAGCAAGGATCGACGCGCTTTTTAGTGGAAAATGGAACAATGAAAAAGATATCTGAAGAGAAATTTATAGAGCTCAATCGAGGCAAAAACTGGTGAAAAAGCTACTTCTGATTTTAACCCTTTCACTCTCTTTATTTGGTGCACAATCACTTCAAGAGAAGATTAGAAGTTTTGTAGGACCCACAAAATATGAAACGCAAAAAAATTTGCTACAAGTCCTTTTCGCACAAAGTAGCAACTTTACGAAACCCAATGGGGAAGTCGATAGCGTTAAAGTGATTTCTGTGCTCAAAAAAAATGGATTACTTCAACTTTTGTATGATAAACCCGTACAATTACGTTTAGCATTTCGTACGCAACAAGATCCGTTAATCTTTTTGAAAATTGTGAATGAATCTCTAGAAGCCATGGGCTATAACTACTTTTTAACCAACAATGCATTACGCGATAGTGCAGGCTTCGTGTGGGAAATTTACCTTCAAACAGAGCATATCGTTGATCCTGAAGCCTTCGCGAATGCCCTTGTGGCTAGAGGATGCACTATAACGAATATCGTAAAAAATGAAGACCATTACTGGTTTTATGACATTGATTCAAGTAACGCTTATTTAGGCGCTAAGAGGGTAGAAAGTGGTATTACAACACCACTGGGTAAACCTTTAAAACCTTATTGGATTGATGTGAAAAACTTAAAAGAAATTACAGTAACGGTTCATTCGGGTGATCGTTGGTTTCCTGATGTTGTATTCTTTGATGAGAATTTGCATCTACTAAGTGATGTCAAATCTGAAGAATCAACAAGAACTCTGAAGCTAAAAGTTCCTAGTAATGCTACTTATCTCAAAATTAGCGATGCTTTCATGCTTGAGAATATAAAACATGGATTATCTTTACATGTAAAAGAGTAATAGGAGAATAAAGATGTTTGATGAGATTAGATTTAATACAATTGATAGATTACCAGGGTATGTTTTTGCCCAAATTAATGAATTAAAACTTGCAGCACGTCACGCGGGTGATGATATTATAGACTTTTCAATGGGAAATCCTGATGGAAGAACGCCTCAGCATATTATTGATAAATTAGTAGAATCTGCACAAAAAGATGGCACTCATGGCTATTCGGTGAGTAAAGGTATTTACAAGCTTCGTTTAGCAATCTGTAATTGGTATGCTCGTAAATACGGTGTTACTTTAGATCCAAATACAGAAGCAGTTGCAACCCTTGGTAGTAAAGAGGGTTTTGTGCATTTAGCACAAGCGATTATGAATCCAGGCGATGTAGCGGTTGTTCCAGATCCTGCTTACCCCATTCATGCGTATGCGTTTATGATCGCAGGGGGCAATGTTCACAAATTTGGACTTGACTATAACGAAAAATATGAATTGGATAAAGAGCAATTTTTTATCAAACTCAAAAAAGTATTTAAAGAATCAGCTCCAAAACCAAAATTTGTTGTGGTTAACTTTCCGCATAATCCAACCTGTGTTACAACCGATGTCTCTTTTTATGAAGAGCTAGTAGCCTATGCTAAAGAAGAGCGTTTTTATATCATTAGCGATATTGCCTATGCTGATCTCTCTTTTGATGGTTACGAGACACCTTCTATTTTTCAAGTTGAGGGCGCTAAAGATGTAGCGGTTGAGTGTTATACACTCTCTAAAAGTTACAATATGGCAGGTTGGCGTGTTGGATTTGTGGTGGGTAATAAAAAACTTGTTGGAGCGCTCCAAAAAATCAAATCTTGGTTTGATTATGGTATGTTCACTCCAATTCAAGTAGCTTCAACTGTAGCGCTCGATGGTCCACAAGAGTGTGTGGATGAAATTCGTGCCACGTACAAAAAGCGTCGTGATGTATTGGTTGAGAGTTTTAACAATGCAGGTTGGCCAATGGAAAAACCACAATCAACCATGTTTGTATGGGCAAAAATTCCTAAAGTTGCAGAGCATTTAGGAAGTATGGAGTTTGCTAAACAGCTCTTGAAAGAGGCTAAAATCGCAGTGAGTCCAGGTGTTGGTTTTGGCGAGAGTGGCGAAGGTTATGTACGAATTGCTTTGATTGAAAATGAAAATAGAATACGTCAAGCCGCACGTAACATTAAGAAGTATTTGAAGAGTTTAGAAGGTTAGGGAATGATCAAAGTAGGAATTATTGGTGTAGGAACTGTTGGTAGCCATGTTGTTAAAATTTTACAAGAGAATGAAGATATTATCACAGCGCGCAGTGGCAAAAAAATTGTTCCTATTATCGGTGTTGTAAAAGATACGACAAAAAAGAGGGATGTGAACATCCCTCTAAGTAGTGATGTGAATGATGTTTTAGAAAACCCCGAAATTGATGTTGTTGTTGAATTGATGGGTGGTGTGGATGAAGCCTATAAAATTGTAACCCGCGCGCTTAAAAATAAAAAAGCCGTGGTAACAGCTAATAAAGCACTCTTAGCCTACCACCGTTATGAATTACGTGATCTTGCAGGTTCAACACCGATTGGTTATGAAGCCAGTGTGGCTGGAGGAATTCCTATCATCAAAGCGCTTCGTGAAGGACTCAGTGCCAATCATATTGACGCGATTAAAGGTATCATGAACGGTACCTGTAATTTTATTTTAACAAAGATGATGAATGAAAAAGCAGAATTTGCAGATGTCCTTAAAGAAGCACAAGCTTTAGGTTATGCAGAAGCTGATCCAACGTTTGATGTCGGCGGATTCGATGCTGCACATAAGTTACTTATATTAGCGAGTATTGCTTATGGTATCGATGTGAAACCTGAAGAAATTCTCATTGAGGGCATTGAGCATATCAATAGTGAAGATATCTATTTTGCCAAAGAATTTGGCTACAACATTAAGCTCCTTACTATTGCTAAAAAAAGTGGCGACCAAGTCGAGCTTCGTGTACATCCTGCATTGGTTCCAATCAAGCAAATGATTGCTAAAGTTGATGGCGTTATGAATGGCATTAGCGTAATTGGAGATCGCGTGGGTGAGACAATGTATTATGGACCTGGAGCTGGAGGAAGTGCCACCGCAAGTGCTGTTGTTTCAGATCTTATTGACATTGCCCGACATACGCAAAATTCACCAATGCTTGGATTTATCAAACCGCTTGAAAAAAGTGGTTTAACACTGATGAATAGAGATGATATTTGCACACAGTATTATATTCGCTTCACTGTTGCAGATAAAATTGGAGTTTTGTCTAAAATCTCAGAAATTTTGGGAAAACATTCTATTTCGATTAGCAGTTTTTTACAAAAACAAGATGCGAAGCGAGAAGAGAGCGCTGTATTGCTCTTTTCAACGCATACCTGTAAAGAGAGCAATATTCAAAAGGCACTGCAAGAACTAAGCGAACTTGAGTTCGTAGAACTTAAACCTGCGATGATACGTATCGAGGCATAATGAGTATACAAGAGGGGAAAGAGGCTGAAGAAAAAGCCTCTTCCTATCTTAAAAAAGAGGGATATACGATTCTTACCCGTAACTTCCATTCTAAGTTTGGAGAGATAGATATCATTGCTCAAAAAGAGAACATTCTACACTTTTGTGAAGTGAAATTTTCACAAAAATACGATCCTATTAGCCGCATAACTCCTTCAAAAATGAATAAAATCATCAAAACAATCAACTATTATTTACTGACACATGGTAGCACATATGATTATCAAATTGACGCCATTTTAGTAACGCCAAAAAATATAGAAATAATAAAAAATATTAGTTACTAAAAAAATAACTTTATGTGCTATGGTAATTTTAAAGTTAGAGTGAGTATAATTGACCATCTATAAAATAACGATTTAGGGGAAAAAAATGGGAAAATATTTAGAGTTAAATGCATCAAATTTTGATAGTACTGTAGCTGAAGGCGTAGCATTAGTAGACTTTTGGGCACCTTGGTGTGGACCTTGTCGTATGATCGCTCCAGTGATTGACGAATTAGCAGGTGATTTTGATGGCAAAGCAAAAATTTGTAAAGTCAATACTGATGAAGAGCAAGATGTTGCTATTAAATATGGCATTAGGTCAATCCCAACAATCCTTTTCTTTAAAAATGGTGAATTGGTCGATCAAATGATCGGTGCATCATCTAAACAAGTTTTAGCTGACAAAATTAATTCACTTCTTTAATCAAAATTTCGCAAGGGAGTCGTTAGACTTCCTTGACTACAGTACCTCTTTTGGGCTATGAACATGGTCTGTGCATAACAGCATGTGATTTGTCAGTCTAAAAAAAGATAAGGAAAAATCATGTTAGATCTAGCAATTATTGGTGGTGGTCCAGCAGGGCTAAGTGCTGGATTGTATGCAACACGTGGCGGTTTGAAAAACGTAGTGATGTTTGAAAAAGGTCTTCCCGGTGGACAGATTACCAGCAGTAGTGAGATAGAAAATTATCCTGGCAGCGCAGAGATACTCAGTGGTTTAGATTTTATGGCGCCTTGGTCAGAACAGTGTATGCGCTTCGGTCTCAAACATGCGATGGAAGAAGTGACACGAATCTCTAAAAACCCTGATGGTACATTTCAAATTGCTTTAGCAGGTGGTAAAAGTGAGCAGGCGAAAAGTGTGATTGTTTGCACAGGTAGTACTCCTAAAAAAGCTAATTTTGAAGGCGAATCAGAGTTTTTTGGTAAAGGTGTTAGTACCTGCGCAACGTGTGATGGATTTTTTTATAAAAACAAAGAGGTCGTAGCATTGGGTGGTGGTGACACCGCTTTAGAAGAAGCACTTTATCTTTCACATATCTGTTCAAAAGTTTATTTAGTTCACAGACGTGATACTTTTAGAGCAAGCCCAAGTACAATAGAAAAAGTTAAAAATAATCCTAAAATTGAACTTATTTTAAATGTGACAGTAAAAAAAGCCTATGGTGACAAAATGGGTCTCAATGGTATTATTGTTGTAGATGCCGCAGGCAAAGAGAGAGATATAGCCGTTCCTGGTGTTTTTGTCTTTGTCGGTATGAATGTAAACAATGCTATTTTACAACAAGAAGATGGAAGCTTTTTATGTGATATGGATGAAAATGGCAATGTTGTTGTTGATCTCAGTATGCATACTTCCGTTAAAGGTCTTTTTGCCGCAGGTGATTTAAGAATTAAAGCTTCAAAGCAAGTAGTATGCGCAGCAGGCGATGGTGCAACTGCTGGTATCCAAGCATTAGAATATGTGAACCATTAAGAAGAAGGAAAATTTAGAATGATACACGTTGGAATTCACGGCTCGACTGGGAGAGTAGGTAGATTACTCATTGATAATCTTCTTAAAGATAAAGAGGCAAAACCGTATGTTTTGCATGCAATTGAAGATTTCGGATTTATGCCTCCAAAAGATACAACGATTACGGATGACGTTGGTGCCCTTTTACAAAAAAGTGATGTTGTTATTGATTTTACTATTTCGATGGGAACAGAAGCACTCCTAGAACATGCCCTTAAACATCCAACACCTTTAGTTATTGGAACAACAGGTTTAAATGAACATCAACAAAATCTTTTAAAAGAAGCTGCAACGAATATGCCGATTCTTTACTCTACTAACATGTCTTTGGGTGTTGCCGTACTTAATCGTTTGGTAGAGCTTGCCTCTAAAAGCCTCAGTGATTTTGATATAGAGATTGTGGAACAACACCATCGCTTTAAAAAAGATGCGCCTAGTGGTACCGCATTAACACTTGGAGAACATGCGGCTCGTGGACGTGGGCTCAATTTGGACGATGTACGTGTTAGCGGTCGTAACGGCCTAATTGGTGAACGTAGTAAAGATGAAATCGCTATTATGGCACTTCGTGGTGGTGACATCGTAGGACGTCATACCGTAGGATTTTACAATGATGGCGAATTTATCGAAATGAACCATACAGCAACCAGTCGTGATACCTTTGCCAAAGGGGCTATTAAAGCCGCAAAGTGGATCATCAATCAACCTAATGGTCTTTATACA
Source organism: Pseudomonadota bacterium (assembly GCA_017860615.1). Lineage (GTDB taxonomy): Bacteria > Campylobacterota > Campylobacteria > Campylobacterales > Sulfurospirillaceae > Sulfurospirillum. The sequence continues at coordinate 25,760 of JAGDMU010000013.1, forward strand.
ATTAGTGACTGTTTAGGTCTTTAAAAAAAGGTGATATGAATTTATGTGTGCGATTGTTGGTGTATTTGATGTAAAACATGCTTCTAAAATAGCCTATTATGCTCTGTTTGCGATGCAACATCGTGGACAAGAGGCAACAGGTATCAGTGCCAGTGATGGCAAGAAAATCCGAACGCTTAAAGACAATGGTTTAGTAACTGAAGTCTTTAATGAGGAAAAACTCGCCTTTTTACATGGTGACATGGCAATAGGGCATAACCGTTATTCTACAGCAGGTAGTGATTCTGTAAGAGATGCGCAGCCCGTTGCTGCTAGTTATAAACTGGGTGATATTTCTGTTGTTCACAATGGAAATTTGATTAATAAACATGAAGTTCGAAGCAAATTGGTTGAACAAGGTGCAATATTCCAGTCTTCCATGGATACTGAAAATATTATTCATTTAATCGCACGCTCTCAGCAAGGTAAACTTAAAGATCGTATCATTGAAGCACTCAATGTCATTAAAGGTGCCTATTGTCTTTTAATTCAAAGCAGATCTAAAATGTTTGCCGTTCGTGATCGTTATGGTGTTCGACCTTTATCTATTGGTAAAATGAAAGACGGTGGGTATATTGTTGCAAGTGAGACCTGTGCGCTTGATTTGGTTGATGCAGAATTTGTAAGAGATGTAAGACCTGGTGAGATGGTTATCTTTCAACATGGTAAAGAAGAGTTTGAAAGCATCCAACTTTTTGAGCCTGATCCACATATTTGTGCCTTTGAATTTATCTATTTTGCACGTCCTGATAGTGTCATTGAAGGTAAAAATGTTTATGCTGTTCGCAAAAAAATGGGTATGAAGCTCGCAGAATTGGCTCCCGTAGAAGCAGATTTTGTTATACCTGTACCAGATAGCGGTGTCAGTGCAGCTCTTGGATACGCACAAGCGAGTGGTATTCCTTTTGAGATGGCCATTGTACGAAACCATTACGTTGGAAGAACGTTTATCGAACCTACGCAAGCGGTACGTGATCTTAAAGTAAAACTTAAACTCTCTCCTATTCATAAAATTTTAGAGGGTAAAAAAATTGTTGTGATCGATGACAGTATTGTGAGAGGCACAACCTCACGACAGATTGTTAAAATGCTTAAACGTGCTGGTGCAGCTGAAGTGCATATGCGTATTGCTGCTCCAACGATTGAACATCCTTGCTTATATGGTATTGACACCCCGAGCTATAAAGAGCTTATCAGTGCCAATAAAAATGTCGAAGAAGTCAGAGAGTATATTGAAGCAGATTCACTTGCCTTTTTAAGTATTGAAGCGCTTAAAGAGAGTATTGGCAATGATATGAAGTATTCACTGGTCAGTTTTGATGGAAATTATTTTATTAAATAATGCGCGAAATTTTAACCGCAGGGCGGTATTTTAGGAGTAAATTTGGGGAAAATGTTTACAAAATCCCCATTTCTATCTCTGGTTTTACCTGCCCAAATATTGATGGAACTGTTGCTCGTGGTGGCTGTGTTTTCTGTGAAAATGAATCATTTAGCCCCAATTTAGAGCATAATCAACCCAAGCGATTTTTTTTAAATCCTACTTCTGAAAATCCTTATTTAGAGTTTCAACTTCTTCAGTTAGAGGCGCAATACAAAAAAACGAAAACCGTACTTTCTAAAAAATTTGGTGCGAAAAAATTTATTATCTATTTTCAATCTTTTACCAATACATACGCACCTTTAGATACGCTCAAAGCGCTTTATACGAAAGCTTTAAGTTTTGAAGGAGTTGTTGGACTTAGCATTGGAACGCGTACCGATAGCATCACAGAAGAGGTTATTGCCTATTTGGCTGAGCTTTCCAAAAAATATGAAATATGGGTAGAGTATGGTGTACAGTCTTCTTCAGATGAGACACTTAAAAGAATTAATCGTGGTCATGATAGTGCCAATATTGAAAAGTACATCGCTTTAACACATCAGTATGGACTCAAGATGTGTGCCCATGTTATTTTTGGACTCCCTGGTGAGACGCCTGAAATGGCACTTGAAAGTGTTAAATTTGCACTAAAATTAGGGGTGCACTCTTTCAAATTTCATCCATTGTATGTTGTCAAACGAACAGCACTAGCCAATGATTTTAAAAGAGGGGAATTTATGCCCATCACTGAAGCGTGCTACATTCAAACTCTGATCGAGGCAATTAAACTTATGCCAGAAGATGTGATGTTACAACGTGTGAGTGCAGGCATTGAAGATGATACGCTACTTTCTCCTTCATGGTGCTATACAAAGCATCAGCAGATGTTTAACATCCGTGCTGCGCTTAAAAAAGAGGGACTGATTTATTAGTGGCAATAAAGCTCATACCGTGTATAAGGCTTTGCATAAGAGGGTGGATAGCGCATAAAGATCGTAAAGTTGCGCATTTCTCCTGTATATAAATTTTCTGCAATCACAAACTCTTTTGTGGTTTCAATCGTAGCACTTTTTTCGCCCCAGTTGAAAATATTATCTAGTGCTGATTTTGGGACAAATATGGCAGAATCCGTACCAATTTTCTCCAAAGAGTCATTGGCTATTTTAACTTCTAAAATACATTGCCCTATTTTAAAATTGCCAATATTGCGGATTTGTCCTGAAATAGAAAATGACTCGTTAATTAAAACTTTTTTCTGCACAATATTTTCGAGTCGAGCAACTTTTGTGTACTTATCAAGACCATAAATAGCAAAAGTTGCAAATACGATCATAATAAAAAGTGTAGCGAGAATAGGTGGGAATAGGGAACTTTTACCATCATGATTGCGAATAGTCAAAGCTACAATCAAAGCAAAAATTAGAACAATAACAATAATAGCAAACCAATGGAGTATTGTAAAATAGGTCAATACGGCTCCTTTAGTAGCATTCTGCTTTGAGTGATGCATTGACATCACCACTATAGGTAAAATCATCAAAGACACTTTGAAATTCCAAAGTACCTTCTTTAGAGAGATTTTGTTTTACAAATATCGACTGATTTGTAATTGGTTTTAGGGTATTAATCAGGGCTTTGAGTCCTTGTACATCAGTTTGCTTGAAAATAAATGTATGAATTAAACAGAGTGTGAAATCTTTGTTAGAATGGTTGTAAATCGTACCTTCAACGATTAAAGAATCAGAAAAGGTTAATTTTTTGACCATACTCACTTCTGTTGTGGTATATCTTAGTGTTTCACCTAGTTTCATTTTGATGAAAAAAGGTGAAACAATCAACATGATAAGTGCTAGTATAATCAGTAGAAGTGATGCTACGGAAGAGCGTTTAGCAATTAAACTTGCTAATATAATAAGTATTAAAAAGGTGAAAATTAGCCAAAAAAATGCCAAATAATCATAAAGACCAAAATGTTTTAGATAGGTCAGTAGTGATAATTTGAGTGCATCAATGCTCATTGCGGCTATTTTTCTCCTCTATTCCACTGAGTCCAAAGCGTCTTTCAAGCTCTTTAGAAATAAGTGATGGATGAATATTTTTAGCTCCTAATGCAACAAGGGCATGGAACATAAGATCGGCTGCTTCATAAACAATCTCTTTGCTATCATTGTCTTTACAGGCAAAGCAGAACTCACCTGCTTCTTCCACAACTTTTTTTAAGATACTGTTATCGCCTTTTTGAAGCAATGATGCCACATAAGAGCTTTTTGGATCAGCTTTTTTGCGCTCTTGAATAATATGATAAATTTTATCACTGATGGAATAAGCTGCGATTTCTTGTGCAGGTGCTTTAGGTGTTTCTTCAACATCTATACGGTTAAAAAAGCAAGAAGGGCGTCCTGTATGACATGCAACACCTTCTTGCTCTACTTTAAGCAGTAGTGTATCGCTATCGCAATCCAAATAAGCTTCTTTAACATGTTGTAAGTGACCACTGGTCTCACCCTTTTTCCAGAGGCTTTGGCGGCTTCTGGAATAGTAGTGAGCAAGTCCTGTTTGCAATGTCAAAGCGAGTGCTTCTTGGTTCATGTAGGCAAGCATCAGCACTTCACCGCTATTGATATCCTGTGCAATAACAGGTAGAAGCGGTGAAGCATTCCAGTCAATGGAATTTAAAAGTGTTGAACTCATTTGGCAATACTAACTGCTTTTTGGCTATCTTTGGTGTCAACCCAAATGTTAGGAACTGCTCCACCAGGTGTTAGGAAAATCTTAGCATCTTTGTTTTCTTTAAGTGCTTCGTTAAACTTGCCTTGAACCTCGATCTGGCGAAGTGTCAAAAGTGGTGAAGAGATACTATCGCTGATTTTTTTATTGGCATAGGCATCAGCATCTGCTTCAATTTTAATCGCATTCGCTTGACCCTGTGCATTAATCTCTCTAGCTTTAGCTTGACCTTCTGCTTCAGCCGCACGTTTTAAAGCTTGTTGGTTTGCTATTTCAACTTCATAACGTGTTCGCTCGACTTCTTGTTTCGCTACTTGAACACGCTCAATTTGCTCTTTAATTTTAACAGGTAACACAATTTCACGAAGTTGCATGGTTAAGAGTTCAACAGGTTGACCTGGTTGTGCATCAATGGCTTTACGAATGCCTTCTTCAATGTTAACCGCAATTTCATTACGTTTTTGAGGAAGTTCTTCTGCGTTAAATTTACCAATAACGGCACGTGTGACATCACGAACGACGGGGTTGATGATTTTATCTTCCCATGACATACCCCATGTTGCTATGGTTTGTGGTGCTGTGGTTGGTTCAAGTTTGTACTGAACGGTGAGTTCAATCGAAACAGGAAGACCTCTTGCATCAAGGACGGAGATAGCAGCATTGCGTTTAATGCCTGAGCCTCTTTGCATCACTTCACCCAAATCTTCGGTGGAAGAGTAGTTCATAATGCGTACTTTCGTATCGACAATGAAAACTTGTTGAATAAAAGGAATAAAAAGGTGAAAACCTGGTTCCATCGGTGTGGATTCAAATTTACCTGTGGTCGCTTTGATACCCATCTCACCAGAGTTAATAATCACAAAAGGCTTTGCCACAACAGCAATCACGACGATTGCAATGAGCACATAAATGATTCCTGCTTTTTTACCAAGGTTTTTCATAAATTCAGGAGGTTCCATATTGAAAGGGGTGCGATTGTCATTGTCGCCTCCACCATTATTGTTTCCATTTCCTCCACCATTTTTCTTTTTAAAATAATCGTTTAAATCTGCTGGCATAATATTCCTTTGGTTCAATTTTAAAATACGGTTTTCAAGCAAAGCTCAAAAACTCACACTTGCGCCACTAGGCTCTAAAGCTTGCCTCTTTCGAGGTAGAAATTTAGATATAGGTTAAGAGATGTTTATATTTTGGGTTGCGTCCATAAACAACATCAAAGTATGCGTCTTGAAGTTGTTTGGTTATAGGTCCTCGTTTACCATCGCCGATGATGTAATTGTCAATATCTTTGATAGGTGTTACTTCTGCTGCTGTACCTGTAAAGAAAGACTCATCTGCAATATAAGCCTCATCACGTGTGATACGTCTGCGCTCGATAGGAATACCCGCTTCACGTGCAAGATCTAAAACGGTTGCTTGCGTGATACTCTCAAGTGATGTGTCATTTGGAGGGGTAATTAAAACGCCATTTCTCACGATAAAGAAACACTCGCCACTGCCTTCTGCAATAAAACCATCATCATCGAGAAGTAACGCTTCTTCATAGCCTGCTTCAAGTGCTTCGTATTTTGCCATTTGTGAGTTAAGGTAGTTTGCAGCAGCTTTGGCTTTACCCATAGTGGAACATACAGGGTTTCTCGTAAATGAAGAGATTTTAACGCGAATGCCGTTTTCTAAACCTTCATCACCGAGGTAACTACCCCACTGCCATGCCGCAATCGCTGTATTGACGGGTGCTTTAACGTGGTTCAGTCCCATAATGCCGTATCCTAGATAGATAAGAGGTCTAATGTAAACGTTTGATGTAAAGTTATTTGATTTGAGTACTTCAATGTGCGCAGCTTCAAGTTCTTCAAGTGAATAGGTTGGTTTAATCCGTGTAATTTTGGCAGAATTGAGTAAGCGTTTGGTGTGCTCTCTCAGTTTGAAAATTGCCAAACCATTCTCAGTCATATAGGCACGAGTTCCTTCAAAAACACCATTGCCATAGTGAAGTGTATGGGTCAAAATATGTATTTTTGCATCATCCCATGCAACGAGTTTGCCGTCCATCCAAATGTATTTTGCTTTATCCATTGTTCTACCTTCTTAAAAGTCGTTTTCTAAAGAGATACTATGTTAGCCAAAAATTAATTAAAGATAGTTTTAGTATGAAAAGTTGCGTTATAATTGAGTGACAAAAAACAAGGTGAACGCATGAAAGCAAAGCTATATTACGGTTCTATAGTTAAAGATAAAGAAGAGCAAAAAGAGGTACGCTCACCTTATGATGGGCGCATGGTTTCAACGTTTAGTGTCAGTAATGAACAGGATGCACACGAGATACTCAAGATAGCGCGGCAAGCAGCGTTACAGGCAAAACTGATTCCTATGCACCAGCGTGTCAATTGGCTTTTGGATGTAGCACAAAAATTAGAAAATGAACGTGAAAAAATGGCACATATTATTACTGATGAAGTGGGTAAACCGATCGCTTTTTCACGCGTTGAGGTTGATCGTTGCATTGAAACCATCAAACTCTCTGCTAATGCTATGTTCCATATAAACGGTGAAACATTTGATACCACGGCAATGCCCAGTGGTAAAAAGAGTTTGGCGTTTTACAAACGTGAGCCCGTGGGAGTTGTGCTTGCGATTACCCCGTTTAATTTTCCACTCAATCTTGTTGCTCATAAAATTGCTCCCGCTTTAGTTGCAGGTAATGCTGTCATCTTAAAGCCCACGTCACAAGCGCCACGTACGGCGTATGAACTCGTCAAACTCTTCATTGAAAGTCCGTATGCACCTAAAGATGCGCTCAGTCTCATTTACAGTGGCGAAGGAGTCAATGAAACACTGATCACCAGTGATATTCCCCGTGTGATTAGTTTTACAGGCAGTGTAGGTGTTGGTCGCGAGATTATGCAAAAAGCAGGCATTAAAAAAGTCGCGTTGGAGCTGGGTGGCAATGCTGCAACGTACATTGATGCCTCTGCAAATTTAACCCTTGCATCCAAACGATGTGCTGTGGGAGCATTTATCAATTCAGGGCAAGTGTGTATCTCTTTACAGCGCATTTATGTGCATGAGGCTATATATGACTCTTTTGCCAAAATGCTTGTTGAAGAGACAAACATATTACATGTTGGCTCACCCTATGATGACCAAACGTTTATTGGACCAATGATCAATGACGTAGCGGTAGAGAAGGCTAAGCGGTGGGTTCAAAATGCTATCAATGAAGGTGCAAAGCCTTTGTGTGGTGCTAAATCAAAAGATTTGATGTTTGAGCCAACCATTATGGCAGATGTCACTGAGCAGATGCAAATTGTGTGCGAAGAGGTCTTTGCACCGATTGTTTCACTGATAAAAGTCAATAGCTACGAAGAGGCAAGAGGGAAGATGAATGCTTCAGCGTATGGGCTTCAATACTCCATTTTTTGCAATGACCTTGCCATGGCACAAAGAGCCATTGACGAGCTTGAAGCGGGTGGTATTGTCATCAACGATATCCCTACATTACGGTTTGACTTGCAGCCTTATGGTGGCATCAAACAAAGTGGCATTGGCAAAGAAGGTCCCTATTTTGCTCTTATGGATGACTATACACAGATAAAATCTGTGGTAATATGCTAAAAAATATAAAAATAAGGAAATAATGATGTTAAAAATAGGCGATCAAGCTCCAGCGCTTAGTCTTCCAAATCAAGATAATGTAGAAATTTCACTGAGAGATCTTGAGGGAAAATGGATTGTGCTTTACTTTTACCCAAAAGATAGTACCCCTGGTTGTACCACTGAAGCATGTGATTTTACAGCAGCGCTTCCAAGTTTTGAGGGCTTAAATGCTGTTGTTTTAGGTGTTAGCCCTGACAGTACAACATCGCATCAAAAATTTATCGCAAAGCAAAAGCTTGAGATTACGCTGCTTTCAGATGTGAGTACGGAAGTGGCACAAAGCTATGGTGTTTGGCAACTCAAAAAGTTCTGTGGCAAAGAGTATATGGGTATTGTTCGCTCAACATTCTTGATTGATCCAAGCGGAAAAATTGCTAAACTTTGGTCAAACGTAAAAGTCAAAGACCATGCAAGTGAAGTTAAAAAGGCATTAGAAGCACTTCAATAGAAGTGCTTCTTTGGGTTTAATTGCTCACCGAAATAGCGCAACCTACCCACTGTTCACGAATGGCATCACTGGCTTGAGGTTCATTTTTGATCACTCTTTGCGGTGCCATTTTGTGTTTTGTTATGAGGTTTTGAATGATGGTATCTGCGCGTTTTAGGGCTAAAGCTTGAAGTGCTTCGGGTGCGATGGTGACACTTTCAGCAATTTTAGCGATTAAATTATCGTTGATGGCTCCAGTATCCAGTTTTTCTTCTTTATACGTTTTGATAAGCTTGCTATACACATCATCAGAGTACTTTTGGATAAAGAGTTTTTTGATGGCTTTTCCATAACTATCATCCTCTTTGCCTTTTTTAGGAATCATCGCTTCAATCTGTGCTGTCACATTTTGCTCTTGTAGCGCTTTGGTATCAAGGGCTTCATTGAAGCTTGGTGTGATGAGTAATTTAAGCTCATTTCGTTTTTCCAAAATCTGCTTATACTGTTCCATTTTTTCTTCTTCTGAGTCGATGAGGGCATATTCACCTGCTGCAAAATCAACACTTTTAAGATTTTCAGTCTCGATGCCCAACATTGAGCCTAAGAGTTTAAAGGGAGAGGTAACAATACTTCCAATTAAATTTCCAATAGCACGCCACACGATGCTTCCATAGCGAAATTCAGGGTCATTAAGATCGCCACTCACAGGTAGATCAATATCAATTTGACCTTTTGAGTCTTTCAAAATGGCAATAGCAAGACCCAGAGGTAGATTGGTGGCTTCTTCACTCTCGATCTTATCTCCAAGGGTTAAGGAGTCAAGGTTGATTTTATTATCACCTTCCATCAACCCTTTTGTAATCTTGTAATTAAGATCCATTGAGAGTTTTCCCTCTTTGATAGCGTATCCTACAAATTTGCCAGAGTAGGGTGTTAGTTTAGACATATTGATGTTTTTAAATAAGATTTTCACGTTAGCACGGTTTTTAAAATCAAATGGCAATACCGAGCCATCTATTTTAGCATAGCCGTATTTATCGACTTTTCCTTCAAGCTTAAGGATAGAGGGTTTGGTGCTTTTGGTATTGAGTGTTGAGATAGAGCCATTCAGGCGATCTGCAAACGTAGCAAAAGGAAGGAGTAATGAAGCATCTTGAAAATGCGTAGTACCTCGTTTAAGGGCGATATTGCCAATATAAAGAGACATTTCATCCTGTGTGCTTGGTGCTTTTTTTGTTTTGGAAGGCGTTTTGGGTGGCGGTGTTGATGATGTTTTTAAAAGATTTGAAAAATTGGTTGTTCCATCTTTTTTGATATCAAGATTGATATAAGGTTTATCCAGCATGATATTTTGGATACTCAGTGTTGCAGGTGTTAGTGTGTAGGAAAGATTAGCAACATTAAGCGTCTCCCATGCGACAAGGGATTTTTTGGATTTATCTGCGAGCGAAAATTTTGAAATGGTTGCATCACCTTCAATTTTGAACGTTATTGGTTGAGCAAAAGAAGCTTTGAGTTTGGAATTGAGTGACAATGAACCATCTTGAATGAGCGTAGTTGTAAAAAGTGTAATGTAAGGTTGTGCTTTTTCTAACGAGAGTTTGCTGGCATTAATGACCATTTCAAGCGAAGTCGTTGCAGGAATAAACAGACCTTTTAAGTTTAAAGAAGCAGTGGTGTCTATCGTGCTATTAAAATCATAGCTAATGGGATTGTTCATGTCTTGCGTGATATTTTGAGCGGTTAACTTAAGTGGTGCAAAACGTGTGGGGGTACTTTTCACATTGTGATCTCGTACATCAATCGTTGCTGCATTTACCTCTAATGTTTTCAGCGCAAATTTCCATTCATTGGTAGTTCCTTGCGCAGATTCTTGTTTGGAGAGCGTTTGTGATTTTGGCTGTGTTGATACGCTTTTAGGGGTAAAAAGGCGTACCAAATTCAGTGCATAATCTTTTTCCAATGCCACATCCACAAAAGGTTTGTCAATAATAGCTTTTTCGATGCTGATATTTGAGGTTTGTAAATCAAAATCAAGGGATTCAACTTTGAGAGAAGGAACGTCAATAATGGTTTTTTTCTCTGCATCAACAAAGCGAATGTTTTCCAACGAAGCGGTTGCTTTTTCTAAAGAGACCAGTGGTTTTTCTTTGCTCAGATCAATTAAGAAAGGAAGCCTGAGTGAAAGATTGCCTTCTGTTAGGTTCGCTGGAATATTCGATAAAGTGTATCTCCAAAAGTTTGAAAGTGGAAGATGGGTGATGTTAAGCTCGCCATAAAATTTGAGTGGTTCAAAGGAGGCACTGCTAGCAAGCGTTATTTTTTCTTCGTTTTGAAGTGCTATTTTAAGGGCATGAATGCTGAGGTCATCTTTATGAAAACTAAGATTGTTCACCGCATAATTCATAGGCCCAATTTCAAGTTTAAAGGGTTCACTTGGTCGCTCATCGGTAAAGTTGGTTTTGGCATTTTGGATCTCTACATGCTCAATCAAAAAAGGCATTACAAGGCTATCATCAGCAGTAGCGTTACTTTCAGATACACTACTTTTAGGGAAAAGGCTTAAGAGAGTAAGGCTTCCTTTAGGATCAATTTTAAGATCAACAAAGGGCTTTTCGATGAGTAACGATTTGACAAAAAACTCTTTTTTAAACAGAAAAGAGGGCTCGTAGTTGACATAAAGGTGCTCTAACGTTGCCGCATTGTTTCCATCGGTATCATGGAGTGCAAAATTGTTGACATGTAATTCAAACGTAAAAGGGTTGAAAAGTACTTTTTCAATTGAAATTGAAAGATTAAGTTTCTCTTTTAGCAGTGTAGGCAGTTGCGTACGTGTCCACCATGGAAGAATTACAAAACCGCTTAAAGTATAGAGTAAGGGAAGAAAAATCACCCAAAACAACATATTTTTAAGACACTTTTTTAGCATCACACACTCCTTCTATAGGGCTAATTTATTATACAACAAAATGCAAAAGTTCTATTTAAAAACACTATTAGTTTTATAAGGGTAGTTTGGTTATATGTTACCTATGTTATACTTTTGAGAAATTTATACTTTTAAAGAAATCCCATGCTCGTTCATATTTGTTGCTCCGTTGACAGTCACTTTTTTTTGCAAAAACTACAACACATGTACCCTCATGAAAAGCTTGTAGGCTTTTTTTACGACCCCAACATTCACCCTTTTAGTGAGCATGAACTTAGGCTCCTTGATGTCAAACGAAGTTGCGCAAAACTAGGCATTCCTTTACATGTAGGTGATTATAATTATGAAGGTTGGCTTGAAGCGGTTCGAGGCTTAGAAGGAGAACCCGAAAAAGGCAAACGCTGTTCTGTCTGTTTTGATAACAGGTTAGAAGCCAGTGCTCAAAAAGCACGGGAGTTGGGTGAAAATGTGATAACAACGACGTTGCTAACAAGTCCCAAAAAATCACTCGAACAGTTAGAAAAAGCTCTGCGCTCTATTGCCGATCAGTACCATTTGGATATTGTCGCACCCGATTTTAGAAAAAATGGCGGTACACAAGAGCAGTTTGCACTTGCGAAAGAGGCAATGCTCTATCACCAAGATTACTGCGGGTGTATTTTTGCGCTTAGCGTACAAAGAGAGCAACAAAACAGGTGGGCAGATGAGCTGAGCACGCCATTAAAACCTCAAATAATGCCTTCTTCCATTGAAGAGCGAATAGAACTCTACACCAAGGTGATGGCATGTGAAGCCAAAGAGACTCCTTTTAAGTTGGTGCGTGAAAAGTTTTTAAACTACAGGCTACTTCGTGCATGGGTTAAAAATAGTCAAAAAGAGATCATTCCGAGTTATATTTTATTCTATTCTGTATGTAAAAAAGAGTTTGTGAAAGCAAAAGTGGAGACTATAACCCAAGGAATAGGATTTTTGAACAAAGAAGAGGCACGTTTTATTTCCCTTGAAACGTTTAATGCTCTATCCAATACGCATTATGCTACTGTAAAAGAGCTTTTACAAAACCCTCCAACCATTGAGGTAGAAATGGCTGTTCGAAACAACATTATGAAGTCTCCATTCGCCTCATTAACACCTCTTATTGTACTGGATGAGGTAAAATTGGAGTCGTATGAACTCTTCATTCAAAGTAAAACATACCATGACATTAGAGAAAATTTAGTATTAATTAGCTAAAATATTAGAATTTTGTTAGAAGGTTTCAAAGATGTTAATTGATGTTGTAGAGATTCAAAAAATACTTCCCCATCGCTTTCCTTTTCTACTTGTTGATAGAATAACAGGGCTTGTTCCAGGTGAGTCTATCGAAGGGTTTAAAAATATTACGATTGGTGAGCAGATTTTTCAAGGACACTTTCCAGATCATCCAATTTACCCTGGCGTTATGATTATTGAGGGTATGGCCCAAGCAGGTGGCGTACTTGCGTTTAAAAGCATGGATGAAGAGAAGCAAGAAGATACGAAAGAAAAAGTAGTCTATTTTATGAGTATCGACAATGCTAAATTTAGAAGTCCTGTAAAACCAGGAGATCAGTTGGTTTATAAACTGAGTGTGCTAAAACACAGAGGTAATATCTGGGTTTTAGATGCAAAAGCTTTTGTTGATGACAAATTGGTCGCAGAAGCCGAACTTAAAGCTATGATCGTGGACAAATAACATGCCAAATATTCACCCAACCGCCATTGTTGAAGAGGGAGCGAGTTTAGCAGACGATGTAAAAATCGGCGCTTATGCGTTTGTATCTAAAGATACCACACTCAAAAGTGGTGTTGAGGTGATGCAAGGAGCACAAATTTATGGAGTAACCAAAGTAGGGGAAGATACAAAGATTTGTCCTTATGCGGTTATTGGTATGCCTCCACAAGATACAGGTTATAAGCCTGAAGATGATGTGCATGTTGAGATAGGTCACAATGTGATGATCCGTGAATTTGTAACGATTAACGCAGGAACTAAAAAAGGTGGCGGTGTTACGAGAATTGGCAATAACTGTTTTATTATGATCTATTGCCATATTGCGCATGATTGTCAAGTGGGCAATAATGTCATTATGGCAAATAACGCGACCTTAGCAGGTCACGTTCACGTAGGCTCTTTTTCCGTGATTGGTGGTATGACACCAATTCATCAGTTTGTCCATATTGGAGAAGGCGTGATGATTGGTGGAGCGAGTGCTGTGAGCCAAGATATTCCTGATTTTTGTTTAGCAGAGGGAAATCGTGCCGTTGTTCGAGGACTAAATAGTGTTGGATTAAAGCGTCGTTTTGAAAGAGCTGATATTACGGCTATCCAAAGTGCGTATAAGTTGCTTTTTAGAAGTGAAAATCCTATCAAAGAGACAGCCGCTAAATTGTTAGAGAGTGAAACAAACGAGAAAGTATTGCAAATGTGCAATTTTATTATGGAATCCACACGAGGCATTCCATATGAGAGGAAAAATAATGGTCAATAGAGAGTGTAGTTTTTGTGGCACAAAAGAGAGTAGTGACACGAGGTTAATCGCAGGAGACGATGTTTTTATCTGCGAACATTGTGTTATCTCTGCCCATAAAATCTTTTTTGGAGAAATCCCAGAGCCTTCAGTGAGTAGCAGTGAAGAAGCTTTCGATCAAGAGCTTTTAGCTCCAAAAGAGTTAAAAAAAGTCCTCGATGATTTTGTCATCGGACAAGACCAAGCTAAAAAGATCTTTTCAGTCGGTGTGTATAATCACTATAAACGAATTTTCAAACAAAGTACTATTGCCGACGATACTGAAATTTCTAAATCAAACATTTTACTCATTGGACCAACAGGTAGCGGTAAAACATTGATGGCACAGACTTTGGCGCGCTTTTTAGATGTGCCTATTGCCATTTCGGATGCGACCAGCTTAACTGAAGCGGGTTATGTGGGGGAGGATGTTGAAAACATTCTTACCAAGCTTCTTCAATGCGCCAATGGTGATATTAAAAAAGCAGAACAGGGTATTGTTTTTATTGATGAGATCGATAAAATTGCTCGCATGAGTGAAAACCGCTCTATCACCAGAGATGTTTCAGGTGAAGGTGTTCAACAAGCACTGCTTAAAATCATTGAAGGAAGTGTGGTGAATATCCCACCAAAAGGTGGACGTAAACATCCTAATCAAGATTTTATTCAAATCGATACAACCAACATCTTATTTGTATGTGCTGGCGCATTTGATGGTTTAGAAGAGATTATCAAGCGACGTATTGGTAAAAATGTACTTGGTTTCGAGCAAGAAAAACGTACCAAAAGCCAAGATGAAGGGCTTTTTGATTTGGTAGAGCCTGATGATTTAGTGCATTATGGTTTGATTCCAGAGCTTATCGGCCGTTTACATGTAACAGCAAAACTCTCACCAATTACACAAGAAGATATGGTGCGTATTTTGACAGAGCCAAAAAATGCCATTTATAAACAGTATAAAAAACTCTTTGCGATTGATAATGTTGAGCTTTCTTTTGAGAAAGAAGCCCTTGATTCTGTAGCGGAACTTGCAATTAAGCGTAAAACAGGAGCACGTGGACTTAGAAGTATCATGGAAGACATTATGGTCGACGTCATGTATGAACTTCCAGAATTAGATGGGTACGAAGTGATGATTACCAAGGATGTGGTTACAAAAGGCGAAAAACCGCTTTATATCAAAAAAGATAAAAAAAGTGCGTAAAAAAGGATTAATGAAATGATTTTGGACAAGATAATAGGATTTTTCTCAAGTGATATGAGTATCGACCTAGGAACTGCTAATACATTGGTATTGGTTAAAGGTAAAGGTATTATTATCAATGAGCCTTCCGTTGTCGCTGTACAACGCAACCGCTATGGTAAACAAAATATCTTAGCAGTTGGTAAAGAGGCAAAAAACATGGTAGGTAAAACACCAGGTGATATTGAAGCGATCCGCCCAATGCGTGATGGTGTTATTGCCGATTTTGATATGACAGAAAAGATGATTCGTTACTTCATTGAAAAAGCACACCGAAGAAAAAGCTTTTTACGTCCACGTATTATCATCTGTGTACCGTATGGTTTGACGCAAGTTGAGCGTAAAGCCGTACGTGAATCAGCCATGAGTGCAGGTGCACGTGAAGTTTTCTTGATCGAAGAGCCTATGGCAGCAGCGATTGGTGCAGGACTTCCTGTACGTGAACCACAAGGAAGCTTGGTGGTTGATATCGGTGGTGGTACGACAGAGATTGGTGTTGTATCCCTAGGTGGTTTGGTTATCAGTAAATCCATTCGTGTTGCGGGTGATAAGATTGATATGGCGATTGTGGATTATGTTAAGAAAAAATACAACCTATTGATCGGTGAGAGAACCGGCGAAGAGATTAAAATCGCTATTGGTACGGCTGTTCCTATGGATGAACCTATCTCTATGATGGTTAAAGGAAGGGATCAAGTGAGTGGCTTACTGAGTCGTATTGAACTCACAAGTGAAGATGTTAGAGATGCGATTAAAGAGCCTTTGAAAGAGATTGCTGACGCACTTAAAGATGTCCTTGAAGTTATGCCTCCTGATCTTGCGGGTGACATTGTCGAAAACGGTATTGTTCTCACAGGTGGTGGAGCATTGATTCGTGGATTTGATAAATACCTCTCCGACATCGTTAAGTTACCTGTTTTTGTTGCGGATGAGCCTTTGCTTGCTGTTGCAAAAGGTACAGGTAAAGCACTCGAAGAGATCGAACTTTTACAACAATTGTCGAATGAGTAAAATTAAAATTATTATTTTGCTAAGCATCTTTGTGTTTGTATCGTTTCGGTACAGCACAGAGGCGAGGCATATCATAGGTGGCATCAATACTAAAATTCTTGCCTCCTATGTTGATATGAAGATGCGTATTCAAGATAAAATTGATGAGCATCTCTCTCAACAAGAAGAGATTCAACGTTTACGTACAGAGAATCAAACATTACAAAAATCAGCCGTTCTTTCCATTGCGTTTGCCAGTAAGCTCAGTGATATGCTTAAAGAACACAATAGCACAGGGTATCACCCTAGTGTTACTATGGTTGAGTCGATTGGATATACCAATCTTAATGATTATGGCAAAGTCTGGTTGAAGTTTGATGAGTTTAACCAAAGTAAGATTTACGGTTTATTGCAACAAGGGTATGCCGCAGGTATTGTTGTCTCAAATGATGGTCATCCTCAAGGCTTGCTTCTCAGTGATCCCAAAGCTATTTTTGCTGTTTATGTCGGTAACCAAAAGATGCAAGGTGTTGCCCAAGGCAATCGCAAAGAAGTGTTGGTGAAGTATATTTCTCAATGGCTCCAACCGCAAGTGGGTGATGAAGTCATTACAAGTGGACTCGATGGAATATTTTTTGAAGGTATTAAGGTAGGGGTTGTAACCGAAGTGATCGAAGAAGAATCTTCCAAAACGGTTGTTGTGAAGCCTTATTCTACATCTCACGTACCAGCTTATATGCATGTCATTATGCAAAACTAGTCTTGAACCCAGAGCCTCCTAAGAGGTATTGGGTTGAATACTACACGTAGATTAAAGGAAAGAGATGCCAAAACGTCAAGATATTAAAACCATACTATTAATCGGATCAGGTCCTATTGTTATCGGACAGGCATGTGAGTTTGACTATTCAGGAACCCAAGCGGCAAAAACTTTGAAAGAGCTCGGATACAGAGTGGTACTTGTCAACTCCAATCCAGCAACCATTATGACAGACCCTGAATTTGCAGATCGCACGTATATTGAACCGATTACACCTGAAGTGATTGCACGTATTATTGAAAAAGAGGGCGTTGATGCCGTTCTTCCGACCATGGGTGGACAAACAGCCCTCAATGTTGCTATGACGATGCACGAACAAGGAATGCTAGAAGGCATTATCTTTTTAGGCGCCAACCCCGAAGCGATTAAAAAAGGTGAAGACAGACAAGCCTTTAAAGAGGCGATGATTAAAATTGGTATGGATTTACCTATTAGTGCTTATGCCTATAATTTAGAAGAAGCGTATGCAGCAGCTGAGAAAATTGGTTTTCCTCTCATTATCCGTGCTTCTTACACCCTAGCAGGTGGTGGTAGTGGTGTTGCGTATAACATCGATGAATTTAAAGAACTTGCGATGGCTGGAATTGATGCCAGTCCTATTAATGAGATTTTGATTGAAGAGTCACTGCTTGGATGGAAAGAGTATGAGATGGAAGTTATCCGTGATCATGCCGATAACTGCATTATCGTCTGTTCTATCGAAAACTTTGACCCAATGGGTGTTCATACAGGGGATTCCATTACAATCGCTCCAGCACTGACTTTGACCGATAAAGAGTACCAACGTATGCGTAACGCTTCGTTTGCGATTCTTCGTGAAATTGGCGTGGATACAGGAGGAAGTAACGTTCAATTCTCAATCTGTCCAACAACAGGTAGAATGACAGTTATCGAAATGAACCCACGTGTTAGTCGTAGTTCTGCCCTTGCTTCTAAAGCGACAGGCTATCCTATCGCCAAAGTAGCGACTCTTTTAGCAGTTGGTTTTACACTGGATGAGATTAAAAACGACATCACAGGCACGGCGGCAAGTTTTGAGCCCGTTATTGACTACATCGTCACTAAAATTCCTCGTTTTACGTTTGAAAAATTCCCATTAGCAGATTCAACACTGACCACTTCGATGAAAAGTGTGGGTGAAGTTATGGCGATTGGTCGTACTTTTAAAGAGTCTTTCCAAAAAGCACTCTGCTCACTTGAAACCAATTTAAGTGGATTTGAAAGCCTAAAAGTGGATGAAGATAAACTCAAAAATGAGATTCGAAGACCAAACTGCGATAGAGCGCTTTATGTGGGCGAAGCATTCCGTAGAGGTTATAGTGTAGAAGATGTTTTTGCGCTCAGTAAAATTGATCCATGGTTTTTAAATCAAATTAAAGAGATTATTGATTTTGAGAAAAAGATTGATATGTTTATCCTAAATGATGAGAAACTCTTGCGTCAAGCTAAAACAATGGGCTTCTCTGACAAGATGATTGCGAAGCTTATCAACAAAGAAGACAATTTAGAGCTTACAACCAATGATATTTACTTTGCACGTAACAAATTGAACATTGATTTTGAGTATAACGAAGTTGACACATGTGCAGCGGAATTTAAAGCGCTTACACCGTATCTTTACTCAACAACCAATGTGACCAAACTTCCTGCAACTGCAAAAGTTGACGATAAACAGAAAAAAGTGATGATCATCGGTGGTGGACCAAACAGAATTGGTCAAGGTATCGAGTTTGATTACTGTTGTGTACACGCAGCATACGCGCTAAATGACATGGGTGTTAAAACCATTATGTATAACTGTAATCCAGAAACTGTTTCGACCGACTATGACACCAGTGATATTCTGTATTTTGAACCGATTGATTTTGAACATGTCAGAAGCGTTGTTGAAAAAGAGCAACCAGATGGTATTATCGTTCATTTTGGTGGACAAACTCCACTTAAATTAGCGAAGCGTTTGACGGTTATCGGAGCAAAAATCATCGGTACAACAGCGCGCGTGATCGACATGGCGGAAGATAGAGAGAAGTTTTCAAAATTTATTACAGAAAACAACATCAAACAGCCTAACAATGCAACTGCAACGAGTGAAGAAGAGGCGATTGAGAAAGCAAAAGAGATCGGTTATCCTGTTCTTGTTCGTCCAAGCTATGTTCTGGGTGGACGTGCAATGCGTATCGTTTACAATGAGAGTGAACTTAGAACGTATATGAATGAAGCGGTAAGCGTAAGCCATAACTCGCCAGTTCTTATCGATCAGTTCCTTGATCGTGCGATCGAAGTCGACGTTGATGCGATCTGTGATGGTAAAGAGGTGTATATCGGTGGTATTATGCAACACATCGAAGAAGCGGGTATTCACAGTGGTGATAGCGCATGTTCATTGCCTTCTATCAGCCTCAGCGATGAGATTCTTACCAAAATAGAATCCCAAACCAAACAAATTGCCCTTAACCTTGGCGTTGTTGGTTTGATGAATATTCAATATGCCATCTACCAAGACGATGTTTATATGATCGAAGTCAATCCACGTGCGAGTCGTACGGTTCCATTTGTGAGTAAAGCGACAGGTATGCCGATGGCGAAAATCGCAACACGTGTTATGTTCCAAGGAAACCTCAGAGAAGCGCTTGCTTTCTATGATAAATTTGACGTTGTTCGTGAGGGTAATGGCATTTTAAAACCTAAGAAATTTGACCACGTTGCGGTTAAAGAAGCGGTCTTCCCGTTCAACAAACTTCAAGGTGCAGACCTTATCTTAGGACCTGAGATGAAATCAACAGGCGAAGTTATGGGTATCAGTAAAAACTTCCCAGCGTCATTTGCTAAAAGTCAAATTGCTTCAGCGAACGTACTTCCAAAAAGTGGCTCGGTCTTTATCTCATTAGTGGATATCGACAAATCATTTGCGAAAGAGATCGGGACAAAATTTGAAGCTTTAGGCTTTAAAGTCGTCGCAACAGGTGGCACACACAAAGCCCTTCAAGACGCAGGCGTGAATGCAGAGTTTGTGTATAAAATCTCTGAAGGCAGACCAAACATCGAAGATAAACTCAAAAATGGAGATATTGCTTTAGTGATTAACACCAGCGATGCCAAATCAAGCAAAGACGATGCGAAGAAAATTCGCCAAGCGGTGCTTCGCTTTAAAATCCCATACTTTACCACTGTTGCAGCAGCAGCAGCGGCGACTACAGCGATAGAATACATTCAAGACAAAAGTGCGCTTGAGCCACGTGCTTTACAAGACTATCTAAACTAAATTCCATGAACCCCGACCTTGTTTATCTAGCCCAAACAGAGACAACGGCGGGGTTCATCTCCCAAAATGCAGATGCACTTTCTCGCATAAAAAACCGCCCTCAAGGTAAATCGTTTCTCATAAGCGTTGATTCACTCGCCACGCTTCGCTCTTTTACCCGAGTTGCAAAAGCATATAAAAATCGTGTGAGAAGAGCCTCCAAAACAACCTTTGCCTACCAGTGCGGTCTAGCCATTCGCGTGGTTAAAGATGAAGCACATTTACAGTTTTTGAAAAAGCTCAAATGGAGTTACTCAACTTCGTCCAATCCTAGTGGAAAGGGTTTTAATGAAGCATTTGCTGAGGAGAAAGCCGATGTCATTGTTTATACTCAAAAAGGTTTTTTTGAAGATAAACCTTCATCCATTTATAAACTTGGAAAAGTAAAAATGAGGAAATTACGCTAATGAATCTCAAGAAACTTACAAATGCGGAAGAGTATTTTTTAGAGCTTTATCCTGAGGGGTTTAAAGATGTGGGGCTTTTGCCCATCATCAAAAGACACAATACCGCTAAAATAGGCGAGCAAGTGCGTGAAATGTTTGCCAAAGAGAACTTCACACAGCCCGACATCATCTGCGAAAACTTCGCCAAAATTGTCTCAAAATCGACCCTTATCTCACTCTTTGAAAAACCAAAAGTACGAGATATGGTCAAAGCGATGCGCATGGAGCGAAAAGATATGCTTAGCATTGGTCTGTATGAAATGCTGTATGGCGATCAAAAAGAGGGATTCGAGACGTTGGTAGAGGTACTCTCTTTTTATAGTTTGGCAAAATGGTCTATCGTAACGCTTATACCCTATTATTTTTACCGAGATAAAGAGTTTTTTATCAAGCCTACAACTACTAAAAATATTCTCTCTTTTTTTGAGATAGAAGGTTTAGTCTACAAGTCAAAACCGAGCTATGAATTTTACAAAGCCTATAAAAAAGTTTTAGAAGGGATGAAAGTCAAAACCAGTCAAAAAATAAGCCATGATGATAATGCCGCATTTACAGGCTTTTTGATGATCGCGATGGAAGAGTAGTTAATATTTTAATAAACAGATATTTTTAAGTGCATTTGAATCTTGAATTATGAACCAATTGATCGAACCAAAAGTATTATAAAAAATGAGGTGAGCTTAGAAAGTATTACTACCCAAATACTATCAACAAGGTTAGCATCAGTTACTTTCATTAACAAATAAATAAAAGTGCAAAGTCCAAGTATCCAACCAACTGTTGGTATCAAAGAAACAACTGAAACAATAAAAACTATCATTAAAATAGATTTGAGCTCGGCTTGCACAAATGCAAATTTTGTTGCAATGTATATGCAAATAAATGTCATGAATATATCGAATATAAAAATTAAACTAGATTCTCCCATTTGTATTCCTTATAAATATTTTACATGTAAACCCTACATCTTCCCCGTAATCCTCCGAATCGCAAGCGAAGCAAGCGTCAAACCAAACGAAGCGGTGACACACATCAAACTCCCCATCTCTTTACAAATTGGTTTTTCATCCGAAAAGACGGTTAAAAATGTGCCTTGAAAACCTGTCTTTTTAAGCCCATCTCTAAAGCCCTTTGCCAGCATATCGCCATACGTGTCCCAAATGGGGGCATAGCGTATTTTAGTAGGGTCTATTTTTTTTGCCCCACCTGCAGAACTAAGCAGCTTTGCGTGGGCTTTGTGTGCCACAGCGATTTTAGCTTCCATGTCATCGATGGCGTCAATGACGATGTCATAGGGTTCAAAGTCAAAGTTATCAACCCATTCAGGGGTTACTTTTGCTTCGATGGGCGTGACACCTTTGTAAAGGCTTGCCATGTGTAAGACTTTGACTTCGCCGACAGCTTCACTCCCTAGTTGCCTGTTTTGATTGGTGACATCGTAGCGGTCAAAATCAACGATGGTGATGTCACTGATGCCTGTGCGATACATGGCATCCAAACAGGGGCTCCCAACTCCGCCAATGCCCAAAAGAAGGACTTTTGCCTTTTGGAGTTTTTCAAAGTCTTCACCAAAAACGCGTCTTACGCGAGAGTATCGATCTTCCATTTATTTTATCCACTCTTTTAATGTTTCAAGTTCGTCGTGTGCGGTCATGTCGAGTTTGATAGGTGTGATAGAGATGTAGCCTTCATCGATAGCACTGAGGTCACAGTCGGCTTTTTCACTTTTCTTCCACTCGAGGGTATGCACTCCAAGCCAGTAGTACTCTTCCCCTCGTGGGTTGCGATGCAAATGTGCGTCGTTACCGTACATACGATGTCCTGCACGGGTAATTTTGTAGCCTTTGCATTCATCAGGGTTGAGTGGAGGAATATTGACATTTAAAAAACGACGTTCACCAAGGGGGAATGTTCCTTCTAAAATGCGTTTAGCCAGATCATACACCGTTTGCTCTGCTAGATCATACCCGTGGGTGAGTTCGATGTTTTGAGGACCACCCGTATAGACTTGTGAAATGGCAATGGCAGGAACACCATGAAGGGCTGCTTCCATCGCCGCACTCGCTGTGCCACTGTAGGTGATGTCTTCGCCTAAATTAGAGCCTTTGTTGATGCCACTAACCACTAAATCAGGCTTGCTATCGCCCTCAAATAGGGCATTGAGTGAAAGATAAATACAATCGGTGGGTGTGCCATCATCGAGTTTGAAGAAATCGTCTTCAATCGCAACAAAACGAAGTGGGCGCGTGAGTGTCAAAGAGTGTCCGCAGGCAGATTTTTCAGAGGTAGGTGCTACAATAGTTACATGCCCTAAAGGGCGAAGTGCTCGAGCAAGGGCGTGAAGCCCCTTACTTTCAAAGCCATCATCATTGGTGATTAAAATACGTTTCATGGTAAGGTTGCCTACTTTTTAGTTTATTATATCGAAACACACTGACATTTTTAAGAGATTTTTATATAGACTTCGTTTATTAACTTGTGAGGAAAATCATTGAAATTACTTGTTTCCGCCCTAGAACCATCCGCCAATTTGCACTTAGAACCTATTTTAAATGCGCTAGAGCAGTGTGAAATTTATGGCATTTTTGATGAGCGTTTTGGAAAACCTTTGATGCCCAGTCGTGCTTTTTCGATTATGGGATTTTTAGATGCATTACCTAAAATTCGTAAAGCCAAAAAGGCAATTAAAATAATGGCACGGATGAGTTTTTTTGTCGATAAAGTTTTATTGATCGATTCTCCAGCGTTTAATATCCCCTTGGCAAAAGCGATCAAGACCATTAACCCGAATGTTGAAATTGTCTATTATATCTTACCGCAAGTGTGGGCATGGAAACCAAAACGTGTAGCAAAAGTAGAAAAGTATTGCGATGTATTGGCTTCTATACTACCTTTTGAGCAAAACTTTTATACTAAAGCAACCTATGTAGGACATCCACTTTTAGATGAGATACCTCTTTTTAAACTCAGAGCGGATGAAACGGGTGTGATAGCTTTTTTACCAGGAAGTCGCAAAAGTGAAATTAGAAGTCTTCTGCCGATTTACAAAGAGCTTGCTTCCAAGATAGAAGCTAAAGAAAAGCTTTTGGTTATCCCTTCACATTATAATTATCGTGAAATTGCGGAGATTTATGGCGATATACATGACTTTAAAATCTGTCGAGATACCTATGAAGCGTTTGAAAAAAGTGAATTTGCCTTTGTCTGTTCAGGAACAGCCACGCTTGAAGCTGCACTTGTGGGAGTGCCTTTTGTACTGGCATATAAAGCAAAAGCGATTGATTATTGGATTGCAAGGCAGTTTGTGAAACTGAAACATGTAGGTCTTGCCAATCTTCTGTTTGATTTTGAAAAGATGGAGCCTTTGCATCAAGAGTTTTTACAAGAAGAAGTAACGGTTGATAATTTACTTCAAGCCTATGAAACGATGGATAAAGAGGCATTCTTTAACCATGCCAAAAAACTTCGCTCTTTGCTAGGACACGGTAGTCAAGAGGCAATGATAAGCATAATGAAGGTATAATTGAAGTTCTTACTAAATTGTAAGAACTTTCTGCCTCAAAGGAGGCAAGCTTTAGCGTCATAGCGGCTAGCGTAGGCTTTTAGGCTTTGCCTAAAACCGTTAGTAAGAATTTAAAGATAGAAGAATAAGGAGATAACCATGAGCAATCAAAAAGAACCAATGACCGAATATGGTTACAAAAAATTAACACATGAATTAAGCGATTTGAAAAAAAGACAACGTCCTGAAACGGTTATTGAACTTGATATTGCGCGTAGTCATGGAGACTTGAAAGAAAATGCAGAATACCATGCTGCTAAAGAGCGTTTAGCGTTTATTGATGGGCGTATTGGAGAATTGAGCGATATCGTTTCACGTGCACACGTTATTGACCCTAGCTCTTACGAGCACGATAAAGTACGTTTCGGTTCAACTATTATGCTTGAAAATTTAGAAACAAATGAAGAGGTGACCTATACCATTGTAGGAAGTACCGAGAGCAATCCTGATCGTGGGCTTATCTCCTACTACTCACCGTTGTCAAAACAGCTGATGGGACATGGAGAAGGCGAAGAAGTGACCATAAAACTTCCATCAGGTTCACAAGCGTATGAGATACTAGAAGTCGCATACCATGAGATCAATTTCGAGGGATAAATCATGTCAAAAATAGATGTAGCCATTATTGGCGCAAGCGGATATACAGGCTTAGAACTGATAAAAATTTTGATCAATCATCCGCATTTTAACATTACGTATATCGCAACCACAGAAGGTGGTGTAAAAGCAACAGAGCTTCATCCAAGTTTAGCGAGTGTGTTTGAACAAGATGTTTTAAAAGCCGATGCAAACGAAGTAGCAAAATATGCCAAACTCGCTTTTTTAGCACTTCCTCACAAAGCAGCGATGGGTTTTACAAAAGAGCTTTTGGCTCTCAATGTCAAAGTCGTTGATCTCTCAGCGGATTATCGTTTGGAACTTGAAGCATATGAAAAGCACTACTGTGAGCATGAAGATAAAGAAAATCTCAAAGAGGCTATTTATGGGCTTCCTGAGATTAACCGTAAAAAGATTCAAACAGCGCGTTTGATTGCAAATCCTGGATGTTACCCAACCGCTTCCATTTTAGGCATTTTGCCATTTTTGAGTTATCTCAATCATGAAGCGCCTATTTTTATCGATGCGAAAAGTGGTGTATCAGGGGCTGGTAAAAAACCAACTCAGACAGCGCATTTTGTGACCATCAATGAAAATATTTTTGCGTACAATCCGCTGAAACACCGCCATGAGCCAGAAATCGCTGAAAAACTACGCCTTGTAAGTGGACACGCTTTTGAGGTCAATTTTGTGCCTCATTTACTCCCTGTCAGTCGTGGTATGTTAGTGAGTTCTTATTTGCAAACCAATGAAGTGATTGACGCCAAAGCCGTTCTTCAGTCTTTTTATAAAAACGAGCATTTTGTGCGTATCCGCGAAGTGCCTGTGGACATCAAGTCAACGGCTGGGACAAACTTTTGCGATATTTTTGTGAGCCAAAAAGGTAAGTCTATTTTTGTCTCATCATCTATCGACAACCTGTTGCGTGGCGCATCTTCCCAAGCAGTGGTCAATGCCAACCTTATGTGTGGTTTTGAAGAAACCGCTGGAATTCCTGTTATTGCCTATGTCCCCTAAACTGATTATCAAAGAGGGAGCCTTATTTATCGCTGATGCGCATGATAGCAGTGAGCGGGCTTTCTTCTTCGATTTTTTAGTTCATGTAAACCAAAACCCTCCGCCTCAACTTTTCCTTATGGGCGATATGTTCGATCTTTTAGTTGGCAGTGTCCACTATGGAGTTCAAAAATACCAGTGTTACATTGACCTAATTGAAGAGATTGGAAAAAAATGTGAAGTTTATTACTTCGAGGGCAATCACGACTTTAATCTCTCAAAACTTTTCAATCATATTGAGGTTATCGCCATAGAAGAACAACCTTTACTCTGTCAACTTCCCAGTGGAAAAAGCTGTCTTTTGTTGCATGGTGACAAATATGGAAGCTTTGTACACCGTTGTTATACGAGTATTATCCGCAATACAAGTGTCCTCAAAGTATTGAATGGCTTAGATGTCCTACTGGATGGAGCTATTTCTAAAAAGATCCAAAATGATCAGTCTAAGAAAAGATTGTGTAAGCAAATAGAAAATTTTGCAACGCTAATGCAACACAAGCTACATTTTTACCCTAAAGTAGATGTTGTTGCAGAGGGGCATTACCATCAAAACGTTGATTTTATGGTATCTGGAGTGCATTATATAAATTTTTCATCTTTTGCGTGCAATCAAAGCTATTTTAGTGTACAATCCTCACCAGAGACAGAATTTGCGCAAAAGCAACTAAGGGGCTGCAATGGCTAAAGAAAGTATTTTAAAAGTAGGCTCCAATGAGATGGAGCTGGTGGACTTCCGTAATCATCAAAATTCCTAATCTTACAGAACTTCCAGGTGTTCCTGATTACATCGAGGGAATTTTTGATCTTCGTGGTATCGTTATTCCTGTCGTTAATCTTGCGAAATGGATGAACATCAAGGAACCCGATGATGGATCGATTAAACCTCGTATTATCATTACTGAGTTTAGCGATATTCTCATTGGTTTTGTAGTACACGAAGCAAAACGCATTCGTCGTATCAGCTGGAAAGATATTGAACCAGCATCGTTTGTCGCGGGTATGGGATCACTGGATAAAAGTCAAATTACGGGTGTAACGCGTATTGAAAATGACGATGTTCTTTTGATCTTAGATCTTGAGAGTGTGGTTCAAGCCCTTGGCATTTATCAACCTAAAATGGATATTAACGATGATCAGATTCTCAAAGTAGAAGGTACTGCACTCATTTTAGATGACAGTATGACAGCGCGAAAACTTGTCAGCGATGCACTTAAAAAGATGGGAATGCGCGTGGTCGAGGCAAAAGACGGTATGGAAGGGTTGCAAAGACTCAATGAACTTTATGCGACTTACAGTGATCGTTTAACCGATGAAGTCAAAATTATTATCAGCGATGTCGAGATGCCTCAAATGGATGGATTTCACTTTGCAGCCAATGTAAAAGAGGATGTAAGGTTTAAAAATATTCCGATCGTTTTTAACTCTTCCATTAGCGATCATTTTAGTGAGATCAGAGGCAAAGAGGCGGGCGGTGAAGCCTACTTAACGAAGTTTGATGCAGGAATTTTCTACAAAGAAGTTTCGAAAGTCATCAAATCACACGTGAAAACAGCACAATAGGGGTAGAACGATGGAAGATATTCAAGAAATTTTAGAAGATTTTTTGGTTGAAGCGTTCGAACTTATTGAACAACTTGATCAAAACTTAGTGGAGCTTTAACAGTATCTTTAGGGTAGCACATACGATTAAAGGATCATCATCCTTTTTAAACTTTGATGTTTTAACAGGCTTAACACACCATATGGAAGATGTCTTAAATAAAGCACGCCATGGTGATTTAAAACTAACACCTGAAGTTATGGATGTTGTCTTGGAGTCAATTGATCTTATGAAAAGTTTGCTCCATGCCATTAGAGACAATGGTAATGATACCTCTGTGGGTATAGATATTACCGATATTTGTCGTCGTTTAGACATCATTTCAAATGGTGAAACTGCAAAAAATATTGTAGTAGCCGAAGAAGTGGATGAATCACCCGTTCCTTCAGCTGAAGAAGATGACAATACGGATTATTCAAAACTCAGCGATAAAGAAGTGGAAGACGAAATTGAACGACTTTTGAAAATGCGTAAAGAAGAAGATCGAAAACGTAGAGAAAGCAGTGGTTCTGCAAAAGCAGCAGCTGTTCCTACGCCATCGTTTGAGAGCTTGAAAGATAACCATGATAATGATGGGGATAGTGACGATGAAGCACCAAAAGTTGTAGAACCCGTAACAAGACGTAGTGTTGGAGGCGATACTTCCAATACAGCTCCTGCTAAAAAAGAGTCAGCAAGCACGATGGAACAAACCATTCGCGTTGAGGTTAAGAGACTTGACCACTTGATGAACCTTATTGGTGAGCTAGTTCTTGGTAAAAATAGATTGTTGAAAATCTACGATGACGTTGAAGAGCGTTATGAGGGCGAGAAATTCTTGGAAGAGCTTAACCAAGTGGTTTCATCCATTTCCCTTGTTACTACCGATCTTCAAATTGCGGTTATGAAAACCAGAATGCTCCCTATTGCGAAAGTCTTTAACAAATTCCCAAGAATGGTAAGAGATCTTTCTCGCGAACTTGGCAAGCAGATTGAACTTGAAATTTCAGGTGAAGAGACAGAGCTTGATAAGTCTATTGTTGAAGAGATTGGTGATCCTTTGGTTCACATTATTCGTAACTCATGCGACCATGGTATTGAAGATGGTGCAACAAGACGCGCGAATGGTAAACCCGAAACAGGACTTATCCAGCTTAAAGCATACAATGAAGGCAATCATATTGTTATCGAGATTACCGATGATGGTAAAGGTCTTGATCCTGATTTACTTCGCACCAAAGCGATTGAAAAAGGGATGATTACGGAGCGTGAAGCGGATGCCATGAGTGATAAAGAGGCATTTGCCCTTATCTTTAGACCATCATTATCGACTGCAAAAGTGGTGACTAACGTTTCAGGTCGTGGTGTGGGAATGGACGTTGTTAAAACCAATATCGAAAAACTCAATGGTATCATTGATGTGGATAGCGAAGTAGGTCATGGTACCGTCATTAAACTCAAAATTCCTCTAACGTTAGCGATTATCCAAGCATTGTTAGTTGGAGCGCAAGAAGAGTACTACGCTATTCCATTGGCATCTGTTTTAGAAACCGTTCGCATACCTCTTGATGAGATTTATACGATTGAAGGCAAAAACGTTCTGAGACTTCGTGATGAAGTACTTTCACTCGTGCGTCTTTCAGACATCTTTGGTGTCAAACAGGTCTATGAAGGCGGTGAACATACCTATGTTGTTGTCATCGGCCTTGCAGAGTCTAAATTAGGTGTTGTGGTCGATACGCTGGTTGGACAAGAAGAGATTGTTATTAAATCACTTGGTGATTACCTCCAAGGCATTGAAGGCATTGCAGGAGCGACCATCAGAGGTGATGGACGTGTAACGCTTATCGTTGATGTGGCTGCGCTTATGAATCTTGCTAAAGGCATTACGGTTGACATTCGTGCGAGTGCAGAAGCGGTTGTAAAAACGAAAACAGTCCCAAGTGACTATATTGTTTTAGCGGTTGATGATAGTGCGATGGATCGTAATATCATGAAAAAATCAATGGAACCTATTGGTGTGAAAGTACTCGAGGCAAGCAACGGCCAAGAAGCACTCAATATGCTTAAATCTGCAGAATACAGCATTGATGCTGTGCTCATCGACATTGAGATGCCAAGAATGGACGGTTACACACTAGCGGGTGAGATTCGTAAATACTCTAAGTATAAAAATCTTCCATTGATTGCGGTAACGTCACGTACCTCTAAGTCAGATAGACTCAGAGGCGTTGAATCAGGCATGAGTGAATACATCACCAAACCATACTCTCCAGAATATCTTGAGAGCGTGGTTCGAAAAAATATAAAACTATAAGTGGGGCAGAGCGATGAACGATAAACTCAATCAAATTCTTCAAAAACAGCAACAACAAGTTGACGAGCCACACAAAAAAGAGGATGATATTATTCAGCTTGTTGGATTTATTATAGGGCAAGAAGAGTACGCAGTGCCAATTCTTAGCATCCAAGAGATTATTAAACCAATTGAATACACAAGGGTTCCAAGCGTACCAGATTACATCTTGGGCGTCTTTAACCTAAGAGGAAGTGTTATTCCTTTGATTGATCTAAGACGTAAGTTTAAGATGGATCCTGTGAAAGTGACAGAAGATACACGCTACATTGTGATGAAAGGGAAAGATAATACTGCTGGTTTTGTAATTGATCGTCTTACAGAAGCCATTCGCATTAAAAGCAGTCGTATTGGACCGCCACCTGAAACAATTCATGCTGAAAAAGGGTTGGTGTATGGAATTGGTATGCGAGAAGAAAACATTTTGACTATTCTCAAAGTAGAGCAACTTTTAAAACGCGATTTCTAAATACGCTTTAAGTGCCAAACTTTTTTGGTTTGGCACTTGATATATCAATACTCTAATACTTCAATAAATCTGCCACAAGCTCAAAGTTATTTGCACTCATCATATGAATTTTTGGATGTATTTTTTTTAGCTCTAAAAAGGCATTTAAAGAGAGTTCAAATCCTACTTTTTTCTCTTCTTCTTCACTGATTTTCTTAGCATGTGCAAGTTTATCCATCCAGAGAGCTGGGACATGAATACCTGGAACATGCGCGGCTAAAAATTGTGCTGTACGCAATTTTATAATAGGAAAAAATCCTAAAATAAGCTGTGTTTGACTCTGCTCTTTTCTGAGTTCTTTTTTAGCATCTTTCAAGAGTTCCAAAAGCATAGTGGCATTTTCAACACTGTAAACGGGTTGAGTGATAATACCTACAGCACCATGCTCAATCTTCGTCGCCATCTTTTTCATGAGGTTTTTAGGAGTATTGGCATGTGCATTACAGACCGCAAAGGGATAAATAGGCTTAGGCTGCGTTTTAAACGGTTTTCCTGAGTAGTCAATGCCTGCATTAAAGCATTGGATAATATCTAAAAGAAGCGTACTGTTGCCTTCAAAAACACCTTTAACCGCAGGTTGGTCACTTGCACTCGCTGGATCTCCTGTAAGGCATAAAATCGTTCGCAAATCATACTCATTAGCACCTAAAAGATCTGACTGCAAAGCAACTTTATTGCGGTCTCTCATGCTCATGGTTGCAATAACAGGTTTATCAAATTTGGTTTGCAGTTTGAGTGCACCAAAAAGAGCATTGAATTTAAGACGAGCCAGTGGATTATCGGTTGTACTAAAGCCATCGACTTTAGCATTAAGTCCAAGCGTAGCTATTTTTTCAATGAGAGGCTCAAATGTTGGTTCATGCATTGGCGTGGTTTCGAGTGTTAAAAAGGTATCATGCTTGAGTTTTTCGATAAAAGATTCGATCATTTTTTTTCCATAGAGTGAACTTTCTCGTATTATAACTTAAACGCATAAAAATATGTTAGTTCCTTCTTACAGACATTAAGAGCTACAAAAGATTTAAAAGAGTTTTATTGCCTAAGCAAGATATTGCTATAATGAGATTTTCAATAGCAATAAGGAGCGGCTTAAATGAAGTTGTGTGTATTTGATTTTGACTCAACACTCATGGATGGTGAAACAATCGATTTTTTAGCAAAAGAACATGGGGTTGAAAAAGAAGTTTCAATGATCACTGAAGCTGCTATGCGTGGCGAGCTTGATTTTTTTGAGAGTTTGACAACACGTGTAGGACTTTTAAAAGGAATGAATGCCAGAAAGGCTGAAGAAATTTGCCACGAACTTCCTTTAATGAAAGGTGCGTACGAGGCGATTGCAGGGTTGAAAGCCAATGGATATACCGTTGTTGTTTTCAGCGGTGGTTTTCGTATTGCAACGACACCCGCTAAAGCGATTCTAGGGTTTGATGCTGACTTTGCCAATGTTCTACACGCTAGAGATGGTCACTTAAGTGGTCTTGTGGGTGGCGATATGATGTTTGGTTTTTCCAAAGGTGATATGCTAAGACGTGTACAAAATCTTCTCAATGTCAGTTATGACAATACGATTGCCGTAGGTGATGGCGCGAATGACATCTCTATGTTTGAGTGCGCCGCTAAAAAAGTAGCATTTTGTGCAAAACCAATTTTGAAAAATGCGGCCAATGTTGTGATCGATGAGAAAGATATGCGTAATCTTCTCCAATTTATTTAAAAGAGTGAACTGATGTATAACAATGATTTAAAATTTTCATTATGGTGTGATTTTGTTGAACGTAGTTTTTTAGAAAGTGAGTTTGGTGAGTTAATTAAGAACAATGTTGTCAATGCGGCAACCAGTAACCCATCCATTTTTAAGTCAGCATTTTTAGGTTCATCTGCTTATGCAGAAGATAAAGCAAAGCTTCAAGGCAAATCAGCCAAAGAGATTTATGAAGCACTTGCTATTGGAGATATTCAATTAGCGGCAAAAAAGCTTTTACCTTCCTATGAAAAAGGAGATGATGGTTTTATTAGCATTGAAGTTGATCCCTTTTTATGCGATGATGCTGAAGCGACTGTCGAAGAGGGAAAGCGATTGTTTAAAGCAATTGGCTATCCGAATGTCATGATCAAAGTGCCTGCAACGGAAGAGGGTTTTATCGCCATGGAAGCACTTTTAAGTGAAGGCATTAATGTCAATGCAACATTGATTTTTTCGGATACACAGACGAAAGGATGTTTGGAAGCGTTTGCAAAAGCGAATGAAACGTTAATTCAAAAAGGATTTAAAAAGCTTCCTCAAGCGGTGATTAGTATTTTTGTAAGTCGATTTGATCGAAAGCTTGACGAACAGCTAAAAAAAGTTGATTTTGTGACTTCCCGCGTAGGCATTATGAATGCAATGCGCGCTTATGCATTAATTCAAAATGCACATTTGTCGAATGTTAGAGCACTTTTTGCCAGTACTGGGGTTAAAGGTGATGAACTTAGTCCTGATTATTACATTAAAGAGCTTTTGCTCGAAAATTCCATCAATACCGCACCATTAGGAACGATTAAAGCCTTTATCGCTTCTTCAAAAGAGTGTAAGCCTATTGAGCTGAGATTAGATTGGATTGAAAACTTTTTTTACTCACTCTCTGCTAATGGGGTTGATATGAAAGTGGTGTGTGATGAATTGATGGATGAAGGCTTGAGTGCTTTCAAAGAAGCTTTTGTTGAGATTTTAAACGAACTCAAATAGCAAGGAAGTCTGATGCAAAAAGAGACAGTCAATGTGAGCGAGCTTACTTTTGAGATGACAAAAAAGCTGAGGTTTTATCTCAGCAAACTTGTTGAACATAAAGGAAGTGATTTACATGTAAAAACGGGAACGACTATTCGAGGGCGTATTAACGGTGAAATTGTTTCATTTTCAAAAGAGGTACTCTCCTATCCCGATGGTCTCACCCTTGCAAAAGAGCTTTTAAGAAGTCGATTCCCAGAACTTGTTGAAAAGAAAAATATTGACTTTACTTTCAAACTTAATGACGAATATCGTTTCCGTGTGAATATGTTTTTTCAAGTCGATGGTGTTTCAGCGGTTTTTAGAACGATTCCAATGGTACTTCCAACGATTGAATCATTGCATTTACCTTCCATCATTAATTCACTGTGTGATCTTCCGCGTGGGCTTATCTTGGTCACAGGTCCAACAGGATGTGGTAAAACAACGACATTAGCTTCGATGATTAATCGTATCAATAAAACGCAGAAAAAACATATTATCACCATTGAAGATCCTGTGGAATTCATCTATAAAGATGAGTCGTGTGTTGTCAATCAACGTGCTATTGGTCAAGATGCTATCTCATTTTCGGATGCACTTCGAGCAGCACTTCGTGAAGACCCTGATGTTATTTTAGTGGGTGAGATGAGAGATCTTGAAACAATAGAAACTGCGATGCATGCAGCTGAAACAGGACACTTGGTTCTTTCAACACTCCATACAGTGGATGCCAAAGAGACGGTTGGACGTATTATTGGCATGTTTCCTGGCAGTGAACAAAATCGTATTAAGATGTCTTTGGCTTCTGTTTTGCAAGGTGTTATTGCACAGCGTTTGGTTAAAACAGTGGATAATGGACGTACAGCTGCCGTTGAGATTTTGGTTAAAAACGCACGTATTGAGGCGCTGATTTTAGAAGGTCGTGAGGGAGAAATTCCTGATGCGATTAAAGAGGGTAAAGATGTTTATAAAACCCAAACGTTTGATCAAGCACTTCTAGCACTCTATGCCGAAGGTAGGATTTCGCGTGAAGCTGCTATTCAGACTTCTACCAGTCGCAATGACATTACGATGGCACTCGATTTTTATGATGCGGATAAAAGTCAAAAAGAGACACGTAAAGAAGAGGCTCGTGTCAGTATCAAAGAGCTCAAAGAGATCGATAAAGACATCCTTGGCTTAAAACAATAAACGCTTTATGCAGCTTTTAGGTTCAATTTTGTACAATTATTCCCTTATTTTTTATAAAGGAAAACTATGTTAGAAGGCATCATTAGAGATAGTATCGAAAAAAAAAACATCAATGCTGCATTTAAAGCAAACGAATTCATCAAAGCAGCAAAGAACAAAGAGACTCTTATTTTCCCAGTCAAAGTTGCTGGTAAAGAGTACAATGTTGTGATCCAAGATTACCAAAGAGATCCAGTAAATAGCAACCTTTTACATGTAGATTTACGTATTGCACTTCCAGGTGTTTTATCTAAATATTTGGTTCCAGTTGTTCTTGAAGGTCTTCCAGTCGGTACAAAGAACAAAGGTGTTTTAATCCAATCTAAAAAACGTTTAGCAGTAAAATGTACAGCCGAAAACTTACCAAATAGCTTTGTTATTGATGTAAGTGGTCTTGATGTTGGTGATACTGTTTTGGTACGTGATATCCCAGTTTCAGAAAACGTAAAAATCATGGATGAGACACGTGTTTCTATTGCCGGAGTTATTAAAGCGAAGTAACGCTTAGATGACACTCGTCGTAGGGCTTGGAAATCCAGACTTACAATACAAAAATAATCGACATAATGTCGGTTTTATGGTCATCGATGCACTCATCGATGACCAATCTTCATGCGAAAAAATCACTAAAACCAATTTTAAAGGTGAACTTTTTAAAGTCCCTTCTATGTTACTGCTCAAACCAACGACGTATATGAATCTCTCTGGAGAGAGTGTTCGCGCGGTGGATGATTATTTTAAACCTGATCAAATTATTGTGATTCATGATGATTTAGACCTCCCTTTTGGAACCTTACGTTTCAAAATAGGTGGTGGCCATGGTGGTCATAACGGACTTCGCTCTATTGATGCACATATTGGTGCAGAATACATACGGGTTCGTATCGGTATTGGAAAACCAATCCATAAAAGTGATGTGGCTAAATATGTCCTTTCTGATTTTTCAGTATGCCAAAGAGAGCATTTACAAGAGATAATCAGCCATGTAAAAAAGAGTATCAAAGCGTTGCTCACGAACGAATTAAAAGAAGTTTCGCTACAATACTCCCTTAAACAAACATTGTGTGATGGGGATAAAGTATGAAACTTTTTGAGAAATATATTGTTAAAAATTATCTCATCTGCTTACCAACTATAATAATATTCCTGATTCTGCAAACTTGCAGATACTTTATGCCCTTTTTCAAGGAATGAATGCAGTCAATTACGTACTACCACTTTCCATTGTTTTCGGGATGGTGGTGACTTATTTTGGTATGATTAAATCCAATGAACTTATTTCGATGTATGCTTCAAGTATCAGTAAGCGAGCCCTCGTAAGACCCTTTTTTATTACCTCTTTAGGTATTACACTTGTTTATATCGGACTTAACTTTACCGAGTTTGCTTATGCCTATGAGTACAGCTCAAACCTCAAAAAATACAACCGTATTTCAACCAGTTCAGAAGATCTTTTTTTAAAACACAACAATCAATATATCTATTTTAAGAAGCTTGATCCACTGAAACAAGTGGCATATGATGTCACTATTTTTGAGGTAGATAATGTAGATCTTACTAAAGTTATACGAGCTTCTGTAGCATCATTTATTCAAAATCACTGGATATTAGAGAAAGTAAGCATCATTCACAAACCACGTATTACCTCCTTGGATGATGATGGCTACCATACAGAAAGTATTGATAAACTCCAAACCATGGAGAATTTTAAACCTAAGATTATGGACAATGTTTATCAAAGTGAATATACGCTCTCCATCAGTGATGGAATTGATGCATTACGCTTCTTTGATGCGCAAGGTGTTAATACCAGTAAGATCAAAGCAACACTTTTTTATCAGCTCTTTTTTCCTTTTTTCGCGCCATTTTTGATTGTCATTTTGTACTATAAAGCACCTGCAATGGGGCGTTATTTTAATATGGCACTCATAGCTTCTTCGTTCGCTTTTATTACCCTTGTTGTATGGAGTGGGCTTTTCTTACTCAGTCGTTTGGCCGCTAATGGGGTTGTTTTTGCAGAAATTGCGATTTTATTGCCGATCCTCTTTCTACTTTTTATTGCCGCGTATTTTTACTCCAAACACTAAGTTAGCTCGCATTTAATCATTTTTTGTTGAACTTTTTGATAGAATAGAGGATTACTGTTATCTCTAATAAGGTTCAAAATGGCGAAATTCCAAGCTTTAGCACAAAAATATGGTACTCCTTTATACGTTTACGATTTTGATACGATATCCAACAAATTTTCCGCTCTTAAAGAGGTCTTTAAAGCACGCAAGTCGCTGATCTGTTTTGCTGTAAAATCAAACTCCAATCTCTCAATTTTAAAACATATGGCGAGTTTGGGTGCTGGATGTGATTGTGTTTCTATCGGCGAAGTCAAGCGCGCGTTAGTCGCAGGGATTCCTAAGTATAAAATTATTTTCAGTGGTGTGGGTAAAAGGGATGATGAGATTGAAGAAGCACTTCAAAATGATATTTTGATGCTCAATCTTGAAAGCGAAGAAGAGATGAATCGTGTTGAGATGATCGCTCAAAGATTGGGAGTGATCGCACGTATTAGCATTCGCGTTAATCCAAACATCGATCCTAAAACTCATCCGTATATCTCAACAGGACTTCATGAAAATAAGTTTGGTGTTGATTTAGAGAGTGCAAAACGTATGTATATTCATGCTAAGAACAGTACTTCGCTTGATCCTGTGGGGATTCATTTTCATATTGGAAGTCAGATTACTGAAGTTGAGCCATTTAAAGAAGCAGCACTCGTACTTTCTAACCTACTTCGCAATCTTAAAGCACTCAATATTGATATTAAGTTTTTTGACGTGGGTGGTGGTATCGGCATCCAGTACAAAGATGAAACCACAGTGGCTCTTTATGAGTATGCACAGTCTATTTTTGCAGCACTCACGGGTCTTGATGTAACACTTGTATGTGAGCCAGGTCGTTATTTAGTAGGTGACTGCGGTTACTTCTTAACAAAAGTACTTTACGAGAAACATAATGGCTTTAAGCGTTTTGTCATCGTTGATGGGGCAATGAACGATCTGATTCGCCCAAGCCTTTACCACGCGTATCATGCTATTGAGGTAGAAGGTAAAGAGGGAAAAGAGACAACACTGTGCGATGTGGTTGGTCCTATTTGTGAGAGTGGTGATTTTTTTGCAAAAAATATTGAATTACCTGCATGCGAGCATGATGATCTTTTGGTTGTTAAAAGTGCTGGAGCCTATGGGTTTACAATGAGTAGCAACTACAATACTCGTTCACGTGTGGCTGAAGTAGCGTTACAAAATGGTGAAGATCGTTTGATTCGCAGACGTGAGAGCTTTGAAGATGTGATTGCTTTGGAGAAAGAGTACGTATGAGTTATGCAATTGTGCCTACCATCGGCCATATTAAAGGCGAATAATGCAAGATAATATAGAACACTATCGAAAAAAGATTGATCAGATTGATGATCAGATATTAAAACTGCTTAATGAACGTATGGAATTGGTCAAAGAGATTGGTCGGGCTAAGCAAACCACTGGAACGGCCATCTACCGTCCAGAGCGTGAAAAAGAGATTTTGGATCGCCTCAAAAGACTTAATAAAGGAGCTCTCAATAACCAAGCCATTGATGCTATCTTCTTAGAAGTCTTTGCCGTCAGTCGCAATCTTGAGTTTCCAGAGAAAATTGCTTTCATGGGACCAGAAGGAAGCTATACCCACCAAGCAGCGGAGAGTCGCTTTGGTGCTATGGGAAGTTATATTGAAGTCAGCTCCATTGAAGCCGTCTTCCACGTACTTGAAAATGGTGAAGCTAAATACGGTGTGGTTCCTGTCGAAAATAATACCGCAGGAGCTGTAGGTACAACGCTTGATTGTCTTGGTAAGTTTAGCTCAAAGATTGTGGCAGAACTTTATATGGACATTCACCACTCTTTTGCAAGCGTATGCGAAGATATTAAGAAGATCAAACGTATCTATTCACATCCGCAAGGGTACAATCAGTGTCGAAGATTTTTAGAAGAACATATGCTTTTAGGCGTAGAGTTTATCCCAACGAAATCAACGGCAGAAGCTGCAAAAAAAGCAAGTGAAGACCATGAATCGGCAGCAATTTGTTCTCATATTGCTGCTAAATTATCGAACTTGCCTATTCTATTTGGAAAGATTGAAGATAACATGGCGAACCAAACGCGCTTTTTGATTTTGAGTGACTTTAAAAACAAAAAAGGGGTTCATAATAAAACCTCTATTTTGGCAAAAACAGATGATAAACCAGGAGGTCTTGTGGAGTTCTTACAGACCTTCCAAGATCAAAAAGTGAATCTCACGAAGATTGAGTCACGTCCAACAAAAGAAAAGGGTTTTCAATCAATTTTTTATATGGATTTTGAGGGACATATCGATGATGAAAATGTCCAAAAAGTAATTGAAGAGAATAAAGACAGATACGATATTAAATGGCTTGGAAGCTATATTTGCGGAGGATGAGAGATGCAATTTAACGGTGTTTTAGATCAATTGAAAATTTATGAAGCGGGTAAGCCAATCGAGCTTGTGGTCCGTGAGTATGGTATTGAAGCCAAAGATGTTATCAAACTAGCGAGTAATGAAAATCCACGCGGTTGCAGCCCTAAAGTACTTGAGGCGGTACGTGCTGAAGCCACTAAAATGAACCTATACCCTGATGACAGCATGTATGAGCTCAAAGAAGCTTTGGCAAAAAAATATGCTGTAAACGAGGAAAATATTATCATTGGTGCAGGAAGCGATCAAGTGATTTCTTTTGCTGTACATGCTAAAGCCAATGCTAAGACGAAAGTATTGATGGCAGGTGTAACGTTTGCAATGTATGAGATTTACGCACTCCAAACAGGAGCAACCATTCTTAAAACACCAACGGCACAGCACAATCTTAAAGAGATGTTAGAACTGTATAAGGCAAATAAAGACATTTCCGTTATCTTTCTTTGTTTACCAAATAATCCATTGGGTGAGTGTTTAGATACAAAAGATGTGTATGCCTTTTTAGATCAGATAAACCCTGAAACACTGGTTGTCATTGATGGTGCTTATCAAGAGTATGCAAGTTTTAAAGATCCAGCTAAGAAAATTGTTCCAAGTGAAATCATTGCAAAATACCCTAACACACTCTATTCTGGAACCTTCTCAAAAGCGTATGGACTTGGTGGAATGCGTTGTGGTTATGGAATTGCTCAGCCTGAAATTATTAAAGCACTTTTAAAACTTCGAGCACCGTTTAACATTACAAATCTTACGTTAAAAGCAGCGATTGTAGCTTTAAGCGATCAAGCATTTGTGGATGCATCTGTGAAAGAAAATTTTGAAGAGATGAAGGCTTATGAAGCGTTTGCTAAAGAGCTTGGATTTAAAATTATTGAGAGTTATACTAACTTTATTGTTTTAGAATTTGATGTAAGCAAAAACTCGGGTGCAATTGCACAAAAGTTGATGGAAAAGGGTATAATCGTTAGAAATTTAGGATCGTATGGTATGAATGCTATTCGTGTTACGATAGGAACACCTGAGCAAAATGCACGCTTTTTTGAACTCTTTAAAACAATTTACAAGTAAGAGAAAGAGATATGGAGCTTAGAACACTTTTAAATCAAATAGCAACACTTATACAAAACTTGACCTTGCGTCAAAAGATAGTCGCAGCAGTTTCAATTGTTGTTCTTATCGGTTTTTTAGTGTTTCTGACGCTCTACAAAAACTCAACTTCAACCAAAGGAAGTGGGTACAGTGTTTTATTTGAAAACACGACTGCTGGTGATTCTGCACTGATTATTCAGCAACTTGAAAAAGAGAAAGTTCCCTATAAAGTACTTAATGAAGGTACGATTGCAGTTCCAAGTGAGGTAGTACATAAACAGCGTATTTCGATAGCAGCTCTTGGCATTCCTAAAAATAGCAAAGTTGGTTTTGAAATTTTTGATAAAACAGAGTTTGGTGCCACCGATTTTGAACAGAAAATTAAATACATTAGAGCGCTTGAAGGTGAACTTGCCCGCACCATTGAAAGTCTTGGTCCAATTTCAAACGCAAGTGTGCATATTGCTATTCCAAAAGAGACGGTTTTTGCACAAAAACAAGCAGCTCCAACGGCTTCCATTGTTTTAAATATTCGACCGAGTATGAATCTCTCTGTTAAACAGATTTTAGGTATTAAAAACCTTGTTGCGGCTTCTGTTTCTAATCTCCCTGCTGAGAATGTCTCTATTGTTAATCAAGATGGCGAACCTTTAGGGGATGAGCAGAGTAATATTTTCCAAGGCGAACTGGTCAAAAGCCAGATGCGCTACAAAAAAGAGTTTGAACATAACGTAGAACAAAAAATTATCAATGTGTTGGCACCTGTTATTGGTGGGGTCGATAAAGTTAATGCTAAAGTAACGATAGATTTTGATTTTTCACAACAAGATTATGTGAGTGAAACGTACGATCCAAACTCTGTTCCAAGAAGTGAGCAAAGTGTTGAAGAAAAACGTGAAGGAAAAGAACCACAAGATGTGGGTGGTGTACCAGGTGCAATTAGCAATATAGGTCCAGTTCAAGGACTAGAGAGTAATAAAAAAAGTGAAACCTATCAAAAAAGTTCTACCACAACTAACTATGAAATTTCCAAAAAAGTAGTTAATTCTAAAGATGAGTTTGCAAAAATTAAGCGTTTGACGGCAGCTGTTGTCGTAGATGGTGTCTACAAATATGGTGTGGATGCGGATGGTAAGAAAAAGAGTGAGTTAGAGTATTTTGCACTTTCAAAAGAACAGATGGATGCCATTCGTGATGTTGTACGCCAAACAGTCGGCTACAATCAAGTAAGAGGTGATGAAGTTACCGTGAGTAACTTTGAGTTCAAACCACTTTCCAGTGATGGCACACGTGCTCCAACAAAAGATTTGATGGAAAAAGCCTCGAATTATCTAGGACCACTTGTTCCATTGGTCAAATATATTATTGTCGGTATTTTACTCTTCATCTTCTATAAAAAAGTTATTATTCCTTTCAGTCAGAAAATGGTTGAGACGAAATTGGATGATTTTGAAGATGAGATTGAGCCTGTCTCAACCCATGAAGAAGAAGGTGCAGAAGATACGTTAGAGAAATTTAGACAAGCACGTAAAAAAGTTGAAGATCAGTTGGGTATCGGTCAAGACTTTAATGAAGAAGCTCTTAAATACGATGTTTTACTTGAAAAACTCAAACATATCGCAGAGCAAAAAAGTGAAGAGTTTGCTTCTCTTTTACAGTCTATGATTCGTAATGAAGGTGATTACGATAAAAATAGTCCTAAGGATCTTGGATAATGAAACTTACAGAAGAGCAAAAAACCCTCTATAATGAGCT
Source organism: Pseudomonadota bacterium (assembly GCA_017860615.1). Classification (GTDB taxonomy): domain Bacteria; phylum Campylobacterota; class Campylobacteria; order Campylobacterales; family Sulfurospirillaceae; genus Sulfurospirillum. Next base: position 67,232 of record JAGDMU010000013.1, read on the forward strand.
CACGATGGCTGAAAAAGCTGCTATTTTGCTGATTCAGTTGGGAGAAGATGCCACTGCAAACCTTTTTTCACATATGGAGATTGATGTTGTAACAGATATTTCTAAATTTATTGCAACCGCAAAGACGATTGATAAATCGGTTGCGAATGCTGTTTTAGAAGAATTTTATGTTATTTTACAATCAAACCAATATATCCGAAGTGGGGGTATGGAGTATGCCAAAGAGATCTTATACAGAACCTTTGGTGCCGAAGGTGCCCAAAAGATTCTTGATAAGCTCTCTAAGTCTATGGAAAATTCACAGAGTTTTGGTTATCTCTCTCAAATTAAGCCTCAGCAGTTGGGTGATTTTATTATCAACGAGCATCCTCAAACAGTTGCCCTTATTTTAGCGCATATGGATCCTACCAGCGCAGCAGAAACGCTCTCCTTTTTCCCTGACCAATTGCGTAGTGAAGTCACGATTAGAATGGCGAATTTAGGTGAAATTTCACCTTCAGTTGTTAAACGAGTCTCAGCAGTACTTGAAAATAAATTAGAATCATTGACTTCTTATAAGGTTGAAGTGGGCGGTCCTCGTGCTGTTGCAGAAATTCTCAACCGTCTGGGTCAAAAGGCGTCTAAAACTACCATTGCTTATATTGAACAAGCCGATGAAAAACTCGCTTCTGTCATTAAAGATATGATGTTCACCTTTGAAGATATTATGAAGTTAGATGGTAATGCAGTACGTGAAATTCTCAAAGTGGCAGATAAGCGTGATCTGATGGTTGCACTCAAAGGTTCAGCAGAAGATCTAAGGAGAAAGTTTTTTGATAACATGTCTCAACGTGCGCAAGAAGCATTTGTTGAAGAGATGAACTTTTTAGGTGCTGTACGTGTAAAAGATGTTGAAGAGTCACAGAGAAGGATTGTCGAAGAGGTGCAAAAACTTGCAGAACAAGGCATTCTCCAAATTGGTGAAGCGGAAGAGATGATAGGTTAAGATGGTGACAGAAAATATTATTGATAAAGAGAAGGTAGATGACCACTCTGTAAAGCCGTATCGGTTTAAGGTCCTAGGTTCCAATGTATCAGAAGCATCAACACCTTTACATATCAGCGAAGAAGAAAGCATGTATGATGCTGAACCTAAGCTTGTACCTGATGAAATTGTTAACATTGCCCGCATTGAAGAGGGAACGCAAAATCAGTTTATCGAGGAACTTCTTAAAAAGACAGACGAGCTCACTACTAATGTAGTTAAACTTCAAATTCAGATTGAAAAACAAGAACAAGATTTCAATAATCGATTAACAGAAGAGCTTACACGTGAGAGAGAAAATGCCTATTCTCAGGGGTATCAAAAAGCAAAAGAAGAAGCTGAAGAGGCAGTATCGGAGATTAAGTCACGTTATTTAAAATCTATTAGTCATTTGGATACGCTTTACAAAAGTATAGAAGAGCGTTTAGCCAAACTTGAAACGGATATGAGTGTCACTGCTTTTGAGATTGCTAAAGAAGTTATTAAAAAAGAGGTGAGTTTATCGAGCACTCAGATTGCAGCATCCCTTTCTAAAGCATTACTCAAAGAGGTAAAGGATGCGATCAAAATTGAGCTTAGGGTCAACCCCAAAGATTTAGATGCTCTTAAAGAGCTCTATTCTGAGGATGAAAAGATTAAAGTAACGTCTGACGACGCCATTACTTTGGGAGGGGTGGTTATCCTCAGTGATGTGGGAAACCTCGATGGTAATTTGGCGATGCGTTTAGAAAAAGTGAAATATCTATTACAAGAAAACTAAGAAGCACTGGAATACATGAAACAATTACGAGAATGCTCTATTGAAGAATTGAACGAATATTGTGAGCAAATTAGGCAAAAAATTATTCAAACCGTCAGTAAAAATGGAGGTCATCTTAGCAGTAATGTAGGTGCAGTAGAGCTTATTGTAGCGATGCACTACGTTTTTGATGTGAAGAATGATCCTTTTATTTTTGATGTGAGTCATCAAGCTTATACCCATAAACTGTTAACAGATCGTTGGGATCGTTTTGATACCCTCCGAGAACTTGATGGTATTAGTGGCTACACAAGGCCAGATGAGTCACCTTGCGACTACTTTGTTGCAGGACATAGTTCCACTTCTATTTCACTTGCCGTGGGTGCTGCTAAAGCTATAGCGCTTAAAGGTGAGCAGTATAAGCGTGTCCCTGTTGCGCTTATTGGTGATGGCTCTTTAAGTGCAGGTATGGTGTATGAAGCACTTAATGAACTTGGAGATCGCAGATACCCTGTTGTTATCATTCTTAATGACAACAAAATGAGTATTTCTAAGCCTATTGGTGCCATTAGTAAATTTTTATCGAGTGCGATGGCGGGTGATTTTTATCAAAAAATTAAAAAAACAACAGAGCAGATTTTACAGTATTTGCCAGAGAGTGCTACCTATATGGCAAAAAAGTTTGAAGAAAGTTTCAAGCTCATCACTCCTGGTATCTTATTTGAAGAGTTAGGAATTGACTATATTGGACCTATTGATGGGCATGATGTAGAGAGTCTTATCAAAGCACTCCAATCGGCACGAAGCCTCAAAAAACCTGTCATTATTCATGCTCAGACCCTTAAAGGGAAAGGGTATGAGATGGCAGAAGGATACTATGAGAAGTGGCATGGTGTAGGGCCATTTGATGTCGCGAGTGGCGAAGCCATTAAACAAGGTGTGAGTAAGAATGCAACGACTATGTATTCTGAAGCATTAATGACATTAGCAAAGACACATGACAACGTTGTTGGTGTTACAGCAGCAATGCCAAGTGGAACAGGTCTTTCTCCTCTTATTCAAGCTTATCCTAACCGTTTTTGGGATGTGGCAATCGCTGAGCAACATGCTGTTACCTCTATGTGTGCAATGGCAAAAGAGGGTTTTAAACCTTATATCAGTATCTACTCAACTTTTTTACAAAGAGCTTATGATCAAGTGATTCATGATGCTTGTATTATGAATTTGGATGTTGTTTTCGCAATTGATCGTGCGGGGATTGTAGGTGAAGATGGGGAGACACATCAAGGAGCATTTGATATTTCCTATCTAAGTGCTATACCAAATATGACATTAATGGCTCCACGTGATGAGCGAGGAATGCATGCAGCGATTCATTACTCTTATATACACAAAGGTCCACTAGCCATTCGTTATCCTAGAGGAGCTTTTTTAGAATCTGATATTTTTGAATCATTGCCGTTTGAATATGGGAAAGCACAACTTCTTCAAGAAGGTGCAAGCAGTATTCTTCTTTTAGGTTATGGCAGTGGTGTTGGGAAAGCAGTTGCGACCGCAAAATTACTAGCAGAAAAAGGTATTGAGGCAGCCATTGTTGATTTACGATTTGTAAAACCACTGGACGAGCCATTATTGATTTCTTTAGCGCAAGAGTATGATCAGTGGTATGTCTTTAGTGATAGTGCAAAAATAGGGGGCGTAGGCTCGCTATTGATGACTCTTAAAGAAAAACACGCTTTAAATGTAAAGATTAAAACATTTGAATATGAAGATGTTTTTATCACACATGGCGCGACACATCTTATCGAAAAGCGATTAGGGATCGGTTTAGAACAATTAGCGGAAACAATTTTACAAGAACTCTATTAATTAATAAAAAATATTAGTTGATTTTATTTCATATAAATTGATCTAAACTATGGAATCATTCAAAGAAATATTATAGAAAGGGGTTTATTATGAATGATTTCATTAATCTTCTTAAAACCAAAGAGCTTAAAGCAACGCCCCAAAGAATATCTGTTCTCAAAGAGTTAGGTAAAAAGATGCATCCTACCATTGATGATCTTTATGAAGCGCTCAGAAAAGAGAATCCATCGATGTCTTTGGCAACGGTTTATAAAAATCTTGCAACACTGAAAGAAAAAGGTGTGGTTATTGAGGTAAATACTGCTGAGGGAAAAATGCGTTATGATATCTATTCAAAGCCACATATTCACCTGATATGTCATCAATGTGGGGCTATTGAAGATGTTGATTATGACCAAAGTCTGTTTGAATATCAAACAACATTGGAAGCGATGAAAAGTGTTAAAATTGACCGTATGGATGTGATTGCAAGCGTTGAATCATGTTCGATTTGTCAAAAAAAGTAGAAAAAAGAAAGCTAAGAGAGATTTACTCTCTTAGTTAGCTTTGTAGATTAAAGTTTATCGGAGTTATGGGCTAAATAATCTGCAACACCTTCTGTGCTTGCTGTCATACCTTTATCACCTTTTTGCCAACCTGCTGGGCATACTTCACCGTATTCATTTGTAAAGAGCATTGTATCGATCATTCTTAACATCTCATCAATGTTTCTTCCAAGTGGTAAGTCATTGATAACAGCATGTCTTACCGTACCATCTTTATCGATCAAGAATGAGCCACGAAGTGCAATACCCTCTTTGAAAAGTACATCATAATCACGAGAAATTTGTTTGGTAATATCTGCAACCAATGGGAATCTTACTTGACCAATACCACCTTGATTCACTGGGGTATTTTTCCAAGCAAAGTGTGAAAATTGTGAGTCGATAGAGACACCAATCACATTAATGCCACGGTTTTTAAACTCTTCCAATCTCTTATCAAATGCAATGATCTCTGATGGACATACAAATGTAAAATCTAACGGATAAAAGAAAAGAACTGTACCTTTTGAGCCAAAGTTTTCATACAGATTAAAATTATCGACAATTTGATTGTCACCAAGTACTGCTGTTGCAGTAAAATTAGGAGCTTTATTAGTTACTAACATGAGTATCCTTTAATTGAGAATTTTTATTGATACAGAAATTATACAATTAAATATAAAAAACTCTTTTAATCAGTAAGACTAGTTTTATCCAATAAGGTTTAATCCAAATTAGGTTCTAAACTCTCCCAATTTATGGTTGAGGTTCTCAGTCATACGGCTTAGATGTTCAGCGGCTCCTGCGATTTCTTCAACACTACGGCTATTCTCCGTTGAAATTTTATTGATTTCACCTATTTTGGTGATAATAAGTTCTATTTCATTACCCGTTTGAAGATAATTATCAACAGTACTCTCTGTGATTTTTGTAACAGAATCAATAATTTTGAAACTTTCTTGTAAGCGATTTTCAACTTCTTGTGCTGTTGTAGCAAGCTCTTCAACTTTTTTGGAATTAGAACTCATTTGATCGCTCGAATTAACAATAGATTGGACAATGACATTAATAGTAGCGTTAATCTCTATAAGGCTTTTTTGGGTACGTTCAGCCAATTTGCGTACTTCATCGGCAACAACAGCAAAACCACGACCGTGTTCGCCTGCACGTGCCGCTTCAATAGCAGCATTGAGTGCTAAAAGATTGGTTTGATCTGCAATGTCACTAATGACAGTTAAAACGCTTCTGACTTGTTCAGCGTCTACACTTAGTTGATTGAGTCTTTGTGCAAGTTCAATTTCCGTTGCTGAGCTTTTTTGAATTTCTTCAGTTAAAGCAACAACAGCGCTACTTGCTGAGTAGAGTGAACTATTGGCTTTAATCATATCTTCTTTGCTATTTTTTGCTTGATCAATTGAACCTAACATATTATTACGGACTTGATTGGCTTGATGGGTTGTATCAAGAACAATAGTGGTTGATTTTTCAACCAATTTCTCGACTTGCAAAGAGGTGGTGGAAAGCTCATGCGAAATCGAAGAATTTTCGCTAGAAAGTGACTTTGCATTGCAGATTAAGATACGCACTTTTTCAATAAAGTTATTGATTTGCTCGCTGGCTTGTGCAATTTCATCATTACCTCGTATTTGAAGTTTTCGTGTAAGGTCACCATCCCCGCTAGAGAGCTCTTTTGCTTTTTCTATAAGATTATTGAGTGGCTTTGTAATGATTTGATTAATAATAATCCAGATGATGAGCACAATAATAAATGTCATGATTAAAGAGGTAATAATAAGATTGTTTCTAAGCTTATCATTAGCTGCCTGGAAATCTTTTTCATTGGCTTTGGCCACTAAAATCCAATTCCATTTATCAAAAGCTTGAAAACTTACGATCTTAGCTTCACCTTCTTCATTAATATGGAGTAAGCCATTTTTTTGAGAAAGTATTTTTTTATCAAGCTCAGAAGCAATTTTTGCACCATCCATTTTAGGATGCACGTCGTATGATTCACTTTTGGTATTCATAGCATAAAAGTAGCCATTTTCACCAATTTTCATACTATTGATTTGATGCTCTAGCGCTTTAAGACCTTCTGTAAAATTATAACCGATAAATAAAATGCCTAAGATTTTATCGTCTTCGATAATGGGTGCATAAACAGTGATGTAATCTTTGCCAAAAAGCCTTGCACTACCAATATATTGTTTTTTCTTCATAATAGGCTCATATGCAGGGCTGTTTTTGCCTAAAAAAGTTCCCATTGCACGAGTCCCATCTTCTTTTTTAAGTGAAGTAGAAACACGAACAAAGTCATCACCGTTTAAAGCAAAAATAGTAGCAACAGCACCTGTTAGGTCTGTAAAAGCTTCGACTTTCGCGAAATTATTATTGAGTGTATAACCACCTGCTGCGATTAAAGGTGTATCAACACCATTGACTTTGACTTTTTCATTAGGATTTATATGAAAGCTTCCAAAACCAGATTCAAAGATACTGAAAAGTTTTATTGCAGTATCTTCAAGTGCACTGTTATAAACTTTAACTGTCTGCTCTAACCCAGTAATATTTGCATTTATTTTTTGCTCAGTCTCTTGTTGAATGTAACCCGTAAGATAAAAATTGATATAAAAAATAAAAGCAAAAATAGATACAGAAACAATTAGTACTTGTAAAATTGTTACTTTTTTTGCTATAGAATTCATGCATTGTCTCCAAACTAAAATATAATTTAATTATGATATGAAAATATACCTTTTAATAGAGTTAAATAATTTCAAATAGTTTAAATATTTTTGACCTTTTTTGAAAAATGAGAACTGAAGAGATAAAAAAAGATTTGATATATTCAAATGCAAAAAAATAGTTAAGTAAGTTGTTTTCATATGAGCCATTGAATGTTATCCTTTCGATAAAGCGTTTTAAGATGAGATATCATGACCGAAAAGAAGGCTCTATTTAGAATTAACTAAATTAAGCTATTTATTTAGTTTTTAACTAGCAATTTGGTTTTAATATCAATTTTAATTTAGTTTCGATATAGTTTTTTGTTAGTAAAAAATACCGAGTTAAGGAGAAATTATGGCAGTAAAAATTACTGATATTTGTATCGCATGTGGTGCCTGTATCGATGAGTGCCCAGTAGAAGCAATTGTAGATGATAGTGATAACCCAACAGGTGCAGATATCTATTATGTCTATGCTGACAAATGTGTAGAATGTGTTGGTCATCATGATGCTCCAGCATGTGCAGAAGCATGCCCAACTGAAGGATGTATTGTATGGGATGCTCCGTATCCTGGACAACCAAGTCGCGATGAAATCGGCGCAGATATGAGAAAAGGCACAACACCTTGTGCTGAATAATACCTACAAAGAGGGGTGACCCTCTTTGTCTTTAAAACCTAAAAACATTATTTAATTGATATTAAAAAAAAAATCTGCTATACTCCCACGTTCTAATTCCCTACAAAGTTATGAAATTCAATTATATATAGGAGAGGATTGTGGAGAGCACATTATCCATTATTAAGCCAGATGCAGTAGCTAAAAATGTTATTGGTAAAATTGTTGACAGATTTGAATCAAATGGATTAAAAATTGCAGCGATGAAAAAAGTACAACTCAGTCAAGCTGATGCAGAGGCTTTTTATGCAGTTCACGCAAGTAGACCATTTTTTGGTGATCTTGTTAAGTTTATGATTAGTGGTCCAGTGGTGGTTATGGTATTAGAGGGCGAAAATGCTGTTCTTAAAAATCGTGATCTTATGGGAGCAACTAATCCTAAAGAAGCAGCAAAAGGCACTATTAGAGCAGATTTTGCTGATAGTATTGATGCTAACGCTGTTCATGGTAGCGATAGCTTAGAGAATGCAAAAATCGAAATTGATTTCTTTTTTGCAAGAAGAGAAATTCTTTAATACCAATGCAGATTGAATTCAAAAAAATTCCCGCAAATGGGATTCATTTTGAAACATCTTTAAGTGAGATTAGATTTTTCGGAGAAGCTTTAAAAACAAGTAAGACAATGGTAAAATGCACAGGTACTATGGAAGGAAACCTTCCTCTCGTGTGTGACAGATGTGCTGAAAGTTTTATGCTTATGGTGAATGAGAGTGTTGAAGTCTTTGCAAGCGAAGGTCTTTATGAAGATCAAGAAGGTGAAGAACTTTTAAATGTAATAGAATTTTTTGATGGTTCGATTGATATTGATACAATGCTTCAAAGTGAAATCGAAGCTTTCAAAAGCGATTACCACTATTGTGGACAATGTGAACAACTAAAAGGAGAATAAAATGGCTGTACCTAAGAGACGCGTAAGCAAAACCAGAGGCGCGAAAAGAAGAACTCATTATAAAGTAACGCTTCCAATGCCTGTTAAAGATAGTGATGGAACATGGAAAATGCCTCACAGAGTGAACAAAACAACAGGCGAATATAAAAACTAAATGCTAACCATAGCAATTGACGCGATGGGAGGGGACTTCGGTCCCGCTCCGATTGTTGAAGGAACCCTTCATGCGCTAAGAGAACGTAACTTTAAGGCGCTTCTTGTTGGGGACGTAAGCGTTCTCAAATCTTTAACTCCCGATGAATACTTAGATAGAATTTCATTTGTTGAAGCAAATGATATCCTTGATATGCACGAAGCAGCAACGAATGCCCTCAAACGTAAAGAGACATCTATTTATAAAGCAGTGGATCTTGTCAAAGATAAAGTAGCCGATGCTGTTGTTTCCATGGGACACAGTGGTGCTACGATGAGTTTGGCAACACTACGCATAGGAAGACTTAAAGGGGTTTTACGCCCAGCGATCGCTACGATTATGCCAACGGCAATTGCAGGAAAGCTAAGTTTAGTATTAGATGTAGGTGCCAATGTAGATTGTAAAGCAGAGCATTTAGCACAATTTGCCATAATGGGTGAAGCCTATGCTAAAGATGTTTTAAAAATATCTAAACCTAAAGTCGGTCTTCTTTCTAATGGTGAAGAGGAAAGTAAAGGTAATGAAATTACGAAAGAGGCCTTTTTAGCACTCAAAAAACTTGATAGTTTTGTTGGTAATGTAGAAGGTAATAATGTTTTTGATGGTTCTGTGGATGTCATCGTGTGTGATGGTTTTGTAGGTAATATTTTACTTAAAGCCAGCGAAGGTGTTGCAGACTCGATTACCAAAATTATCAAGCAAAATGTAAGACGCTCCCCACTAGCAATAGCTGGAGCTGTATTAATGCGAAAAGTGTTTAAAGTGCTTAAAAAACAAGTGGATTACGCTGAGTACGGTGGCGCACCATTGATTGGTATTAATGGTTGTGCCATTATTGGACATGGTAAAAGTAACTCCAAAGCAGTGAAAAATGCTATCTATCAAGCGATTAATTTTTCAAGCTCAAATATTAATAAAGATATTGAGCAAAAATTAGCGCTCTTAGAGCAATAAAGGACAAATATGTACGCATCGTTAAAATCCATTGGAGGCTATGCCCCTTCTCGTATCCTCAGCAATATTGATCTTGAAAAAATGGTTGAGACTACAGATGAATGGATTGAAAAGCGTACTGGAATTAAAGAGAGACGTATTGCAGGCGACGAAGAGGCTACAAGCGATTTAGGTGTTAAAGCGGCACTGCTTGCTATTGAGCGTGCTGGTATTGCCAAAGAAGAAGTTGATCTTATCATCTGTGCAACACTTTCCCCTGATTATTTGTGTATGCCTTCTACAGCATGTGTTATCGCTGGTAAATTGGGCATTAACGATGTGATGGCATTTGATATTAGTGCTGCATGTAGCGGATTTGTTTATATGCTCTCTATGGCAAAAGCCTTTATTGAATCAGGTGCTAAGAAAAATGTTCTTTTAATTGGGGCAGAAAAAATTAGTAGTCTTGTTGATTATACTGATCGTGGTACCTGTATTCTTTTTGGTGATGGAGCAGGGGCCGCAATTATTGGTGTGACTGAGGATAAAAACGAAGCGATTTTAGATATTCATGCCTCAGCAGATGGTCGTTATGGAGATCTTCTTATTACCCCTGGCTGTGGTTCAAAGTATCCATGCTCACAGGAAACACTTGATAACAAACTCAATTACATCAAAATGCAAGGCAATGATGTTTACAAAGTAGCGGTGAAAACACTGACAAATGATGTCATTGATATTTTAGAGAAGAACAATATAGCTGCTTCACAGATCGATCATTTTATTCCGCATCAAGCGAACCTTAGAATTATTGAAGCCGTTCGGGCAAAGCTTGATTTCCCCATTGAAAAGACTATTCTAACGGTTGCTAAATATGGCAATACCTCAGCTGCTTCTATTCCAATGGCAATCAATGATGCTTATGAAGAAGGACGCATTAAAAAAGGCGATCTAATGCTTTTAGATGCGTTTGGCGGTGGTTTCACTTGGGCTAGTGGACTTGTAAGGTTTGGTGGCAAATAAATAGTCTCTATATTCTATGGTTACATGTAAGCATTTTAAAGCTTACATGTAAAAATTAAAGGATTTTATGCAACGTTGTTGCTTTGCTCATCCACGCTTCAAGCCCACTCCAATCTTCTTCTTCAATCATTCTTTTTGATTTTTCTAACTCTTGTTCAAAGATCTGAATTGAATTCAATACATTAATCTTATTTTGTCTAAAAATATCAGACCACATTTGAGGCGAACTTTTAGCAACACGACTCATATCGCGAAAGCCACCTGCGGCAAGGGCTAGAATACTTTTGGGGTCTTCTTGCCCCATAACACTGTTTGCCAATGCGTAACTGATAACATGTGGCAGATGCGATATAAATGAGGCATGTGCATCATGGGCTTTTGGATCCATAAATACGATTTTCATTCCAATGTGTGAAAAGATCTGAATAGCTCGATTTTTATGTAAATCACCACTACTATCTGTATCACAAAGGACGACTACTTTATCATGATAAAGATTTTGAATAGCAGCACTTGGACCAAACTTTTCAGTACCAGTCATTGGGTGTGCAGCAATAAAATTAGTACGAATATTTTCAGGTACAGAATCAACAATTTCAGCTTTAGTGCTTCCCATATCGATAATTGTAGTGTTAGGTGAGACGTTTTGAAGATCTTGGAGTGCTTTGATAATACCGCCAACAGGGATGGAAAGAAACACAACATCACATGTTTTGATTTCAGCAAAAGAGACAATATCGTGGACAAGTCCCAATTTTAATGCCTCTTCACAGTGGCTTAAGTTATGATCGAAGCCAACAATTTTAGAGACCAATTTTGTATTTTGAAGCGCCAAGCCTAAGGAGCCTCCCATTAAACCTAAACCAACAATACCCACTACCATTAAGAAGCTCCTTCTTTCACACATCTTTGAGTGCCAAAAAATAGCCATTCTATGGGTTTAATAGGCACTTAATTCTAGAGATGGTATTATAGTTCAAAATATCTAAAAATTATATTCTAGGGCTAATCAGTATGAAAAAAGTAACTGCGTTGTCTCTCATTGTCGCAACCTCATTGTATGCGGCACCGTTAAAAAGCCTTCAGTTTGATGGTTTGATCCACCTCTCTCCTGAGATGGCTTCTGAGATGATCGATATGAGAGCCGGTGACTCTGTCGATATGGAAAAGATTGATAAAGCGGTAAAAACGCTTTACAAACAGAATTATTTTGAAGATGTTTGGGTCGAAGAGGTAAGTGAAGGTGCTTTACTTATCCACGTTAAAGAAAAGCCCGTTATTGCAAAAGTCGATTTTTTAGGCATTAGTGAAAATGACAAAGAAGAGATGAATAAGCTTGCAGGCATCAAAAAAGGTGAAGTGTATGATCCTGAGAGAGCGGAACTCTCAAAACTTAAAATTATTAAGTTTTATGAAGATAAAGGTTATTTCGATACCGTTGTTGAAATCAAAACAACTCCTTTAAGTGAAAAACTTTCTATGGCGATCGATTTTGTGATCAATCGTGGTGAAAATGTGGTCATTAAAAAAGTCACGTTATGTGGCTCAAAAGAACTAGATTATGATGATGTCGAGCCAAATATTGCCAACAAGTCGGAGGAATGGTTACCATGGATGTGGGGCTTTAATGATGGAAAGCTTAGAACCAGTGATCTAGAACATGATTCTGCACGTATTAAAGACACTTATATGCAAAAAGGGTATCTTGATTGTGAAGTGAGTCAACCATTCTTGAAAACCTATTTAGATAGCTATACGGCTGATCTTGTTTACAGTATCAGTGAAGGTGAACAGTATAAAGTGGGAACCGTAGCAATTGAGATTCCAGACGGCTTTATCGATACAAATGAAGTGATTAAAGAGATGTTCTTGCAAAATGGAAAAGTCTTTAACGTTGCTAAATTACGTAAAGATATGACGCTGATTGAAACTAAAGTAGCGGACCTTGGTTATGCTTTTGTAAAAATTGTCCCTGATGTTAAAAGTGATAAAAAAACACATGTAGCAAATATCACATACAGGGTTATTCCTGGAGAGAAAGTTTATATCAATAATGTCAGAATTGCAGGCAATAGCCGAACCATTGATAGAGTTGTTAGACGTGAAATTTACTTAGCCAATAATGATCTTTACAGCAGAACCGATGTTACTGATACTAAAAGTGCATTGAAACGAACAGGTTATTTTGAAGATGTTGAGATCAAAGAAGAGCGTTTAAGTAAAAATTCTATGGACCTTGTCATTAATGTAAAAGAAGCTTCTACGGGCTCTATTGGCGGTGGTATTGGTTACGGCTCATCAGATGGCTTACTATTAAGTGCAAGTGTTTCTGATGGTAATATTTTTGGCTCAGGACTTCGAGCTGGTATTGATGTTGAAAGATCAGACAGTGAACTTAATGGGGGCATTTCATTATCAAATCCACGTCTTTTTGATTCTGTGTACAGCCTTAGTGGTAGAATTTATGCAGCAGACAATGATTACTACTACTATGATGAAGAGAAGTATGGCATTAGCGTTGTGCTAGGACGTAAGATTGCGCGTAACTGGGGTGTCTCATTAGGATATATTATTGAACAGTCAAAACTCTCAAATCTTGATAATGAACTTACGCCTTATAAAGGTACATTATGGACAGATGAAAGAACATTAAAAAGTTCAATTGTTCCTGGTGTTTCTTTTAATAATACTGACGATTACTATCTTCCACGTAGTGGTATTGCTGCAAGCTCAAGCTTAGAGATTGCAGGATTGGGGGGCGATGAAAAATTTATGAGCAGTGTGAATAAATTTGCCACCTATTATGGTTTGCAAGATTTGATTGATTATGATTTGATTTTACGTTATAAATCACAGTTTAAATATCTTATGATTGATGACGCAGATGAAAAATACTCTTATGGTGAGAAGTACTATATGGGTGGTGTGAGAACGATTCGTGGTTATGAGTCAAACTCTCTTTCTCCAAAATTGCCTAATACGAATATCTTAATTGGTGGTAATACCATGTTTGTGAATTCTGTTGAGGCCAGTTTCCCATTAGTTGAAAGACTTAAAATGCGTGGTGCTATTTTCTTTGATTACGGTATGATTGGTGATGATAGTCTTGATATTAAGCGTGGTGGTACAGGTGTTGCTCTTGAGTGGATTTCGCCATTAGGGCCTATTGGTTTGATTTTTGCGCAACCTGTTATGGATGAAACAGGTGATAAAAAAGCTTCTTTTGAATTTACAATTGGACAAAAATTCTAATATTATAAAAGGAAGAGAAGTTTTAAACTTCCCTTCCTTTTCCTCTTTTTCTTAAAAAACTTCTTTATTTAATAATAATCGCAAAAGAAGCTGGTTTCATCAGTTGTTTAATCTGATCACGCGCCAAAAAAAGTTTCTTCTCTGCTTGAATTGTCAGTGTATGATTTTGGTAGCTAAAAGTGATTGGACTTCGACTCATATCACAGTTAATAGCTTTAGCTAAAGAGAGTATAAAACTGAGCCACTGTACCGTTTGCATGTCAGGTAGAAGTGATTTATAGAGTGCCATATCTTCAAGGGTAGGTAGTTTATTGACATGGTATTTAATGAGCATTGCAATAAGTATTTTCTGCTCGTGCGAAAAACCATAGTTAAGATTATTGAGAATGAAGTAGAAACTGTGCAAATGATTTTGATAAAAACCTAATTTCGTTCCTATATTATGAAGTTCAGCTGCAACACCAAGCTCATATTTGTATGACTCTGCTATGTTGTGTAAAGGAGCTAAGGCATCAAAAAGAAGATGAGAAACTCTTTTGATGTATAAATTGTCTTCTTCCATTAGAGAAAAACGATCTTTAAAACTCCTAAGGCTTAGCTTGAAATCTGGTGTGAATTTATGGTGATTGGAGCGTAAAATATCACATAGATATGCTCCCTCTCTTACTCCTGCTCCGCTGGTAATTATTGTCTTGCTGGAAAGTTTTTGGAAAATTGATTGAAAGATGATACATCCTTCACGCATGGTATCGTAGCGATCCTTACGAACACCAAGATTTTTAAGACCTAGTACATCAGAACTTACTATAGCATCAACAAAAGAGGCATGGGAGGCTATCTCATACTCAAAGCCATGAACTGTTTTTAGAGGGTAATTGGTGCGCTCCATAATGATCTTAGAAAGCGATCTGAGCGTTCCTCCAATACCAATCATATCTTTACATGTAAAGCGTTCTGGAATTTTTTCGATCTCTTCATAAATAAAAGCGCGAATTTTTTCCAGAGGTATTTTTTTATCAAAAAAGAGTTCTTTGAGTCTAACAGTACCAATATTGAGTGAAATAGTCTCAACAATTTTGCCATTTTCAATTTTGGCAAGTTCAGTTGAGCCTCCACCAATATCAATTGTTACAGCATCTTGGATCTCTTTGAGGTAATTCAGTGCCCCTACAGCCCCGTAATAAGCCTCTTTTGTTCCTTCAATAATTTTAATATTGATGTTAAGTTCATGATGAATTTTTTTAATGAAAGCATTGGCATTAGGGGCATCTCTGAGTGCTGAAGTTGCAATACAGAGAACTTTATTACATTTAAGCCCTTTAATGATATGACCAAATTCTTCGAGTGTGGTAAAGGCACGTTTAAGGGCAGGTTCTTGCAACATGCCACCAAAATTATAAGCACCTTCTCCTATACGAACACGACTCTTTGTTTCGTTAATCAGATGGAATGCAAAACGGCTACTTTTTTCAAAGATCGCCATTCTCGCAGAATTTGATCCTATATCAATAATGGCTGTTCGTTTTGACATTAATTGTCGCTGTTAAGCTGTTCGTATTTTAGCTTCAATTCTTCAACACTTTCGATATTATCAGGATCGGGGATAATACACTCAACAGGGCATACCGAGATACAAGCTGGTTCGTCATAATGACCAACACACTCAGTACAGACATCTGGATCAATGATATAAATAGGATCTGACTCCTCAATTGCTCCGTTTGGACACTCATCGCGACACGCGTCACACGCAATACACTCTTCCGTGATCATTAAAGACATGCTTTTTTTCCTTATTTAAAGTCAAATTTATTGACGAGTTTATACACTAAAAATACTTTAACGAAATTTAAAGAGATCGTTTGCGAAGAGGAAGTAAAAGTGTAGCTATGCTTCCTTGAGCATCTTCTCTGTTTTTAAGAGTGATTTTAGCCCCAATGGCATCAGCTGCATTTTTAGCAAGGAAAAGTCCAAGTCCTGCACCTGTTTGATTACCATAGCGTTTAAAGGGCGCAAAAAGGTCTTTACTTTCATCAATACCAATACCTTCGTCAATGACATGGACAAAAAAGCCTTCTTTGGTAAGATAAGCTTGAACAGTGATGTTCCCCTCTTTAGGAGTAAATTTAATGGCATTTTGAACAAAATTTTGCAAGATATGCATCAAAAGAGTAGGCTGAATTGTTATTTTATAGCTTAAGGGAGCAATATCTTCAATAAGATTTTTCTCCTCCATCTTTGCTAAAATGGTGTAGTTATTCACTTGTTCTTTTAAAAAAGCAATCAGATCAATCTCTACGGGTTTTTCAAATTGTGCCCCTTCTTGCCTGCCAATCTCTAAGATATTGCTAATCATTTTGTTCATATCGTTGATGGTTTGGTTATTGCTTTTGATCGTATCAATATATTTTTCATTCTCTCTTGGTTTTAAAAGGGTTACCTCATTTTTTGTTTTCATAACAGCTAAAGGTGTTTTGAGCTCATGCGCTGCACCGATGAAAAGTTCTTTTTGGGAGTTAACAAAGATTTGAATACGCTCTACCAATTTGTTAATACTTAAACCTAAGGGTTGAAACTCGCTTGGAAGCTTTTGAGTATCGATGATTTGTAAAAAATTTTCATTCATACTTGCCAACTTATTCGTCAAAGAACGGATAGGAAGAACAAGCATTCGAGAGAGAAAAAGTGCATAAAAAAGAATCAAAAAGATGGCTGTTAGATTGATGCTTAAAATATTTCTAAGGATTTTATTGAGAAGGACATCGGTATTGGAAATATCTTTGGTAATAGAGATAAAGTAATGCTCTCGTTTTTCTAAAGGATAGTAGATAGTAAGAAACTTTTGGTCATCTTTTTCACTGTGCTCAAAAGAGGGCGTATTACCTTGATTAACGCGAATAGCAATGGTCACTTGAACATCAGTTGGGTTATTAATCGAACTTAGAGATGGATCAAAGATGTTAATACCCATACGCTCAATGGAGCTGGTGCGTGAAGTAGCAATAATTTTGGCTTGTTTGGTAAGTTCTTGTGTAATATCTTCAAAAATAGAGATTTTAATGTAGTTGTAAAGAATGACGGAAAAGATTACAATCAGTGTCGCCGAAGCGGACACCAATTGTAATATAAAACTTTCTCTTATACTTTTTTGGGAAAGCAAAATCTGTAACCTCTTCGTCTAACTGTCTCAATGGTTGAGATTTCCAATGGTTTGTCCATCTTTTGACGAATTTGGTTAATAGCAACTTCAATAACGTTTGGTGTAACAAGTTCTGGCTCTTCCCAGATTGCATCAAGCAGTTGTTCTTTAGAGACGATTTGATCACTATGGCGCGCAAGGTGCGTAAGTACTTCAAACGGCTTACCTTTAAGCTCAATCTCTTGGCCTTTGTAGGTAATTTTTTCTTCATCTGGATCAATCGTAAGGTCATCAATTTTGATAACATTTGTACCACCAAAACGAAGACGTGCTTCGATACGTGCAACTAAAATATCAAAATCAAATGGTTTACGGATGTAATCATCTGCACCCGCTTTAAGGGCTTTGATTTCGCTCTCTTTGTCATCTTTTGCAGAGATAATCACTGCCGCAGTACGAGGAGATTTTTGTTTAATGAGGTTGATAAGATCAACACCATCGCCATCAGGGAGCATCCAGTCTGTTAAAACGAGGTCATAATTACGAATACCAATGTAGTATTCTGCATCTTTATAGTTTTCAGAGCTGTCAGTTTGATAACCAAACTCTTGTAAGCCTTCTGCAATTGTCTTATTGAGGGTTACTTCATCTTCAACGATTAAAATTCGCATTATAAATTCCTTAGTTGCTAAAATTTAAACGGGATTATAGCATAATTTTAGCTAGATTTAAAGTTTTTTTAATTAAATTTTAATTTTTGGAGTAGCAAATGCT
>JAGDMU010000014.1 GCA_017860615.1 Pseudomonadota bacterium
CTACCTTGCAGTTAACAGTCGTTATATTTTAGATTTTTTATCCAATATCGAAAATAGTAACTTTACCTTAGGTTTCAATGACAGTGGTCTTCCTTTCACATTGGAGAGTGATAATTTTACAACCATCGTTATGCCAATTATGATTTAATACAAAGTGGAGAAAATATGAGTACTTACGGTGCAGACAATATTAAAGTTTTAAAAGGCCTTGAAGCAGTAAGAAAGCGTCCAGGTATGTATATCGGTGATACCAACATTAATGGTCTTCACCATCTTATTTATGAAGTGGTTGATAACTCTATCGATGAGGCAATGGCAGGTTATTGTGATCTCATTAAAGTCGAATTAACACGTGAGGGCTCATGTATTGTTGTTGATAATGGTCGTGGTATTCCTGTTGGTTGGCATGAGGGTGAAAATATGTCAGCGGCAACCGTCGTTTTAACCGTACTTCACGCAGGTGGAAAGTTTGATAAAGATACCTATAAAGTTTCAGGCGGTCTACATGGTGTGGGTGTTTCAGTTGTAAATGCACTTTCATCCAAATTGGTTGCTACCATCAAACGTGAAGGCAATGAACATCGTCAAGAATTTGCGTGTGGTATTCCTCAAACACCACTTGATGTGGTTAAAACAACCAATCGTACAGGTACAATGATTGAATTTTGGCCAGATGGTTCTATTTTTGAAACAGTAGAGTTTCAATTTGAAATTTTGGCAACACGCTTTCGTGAACTTGCCTATCTTAATCCAAAAATAACCATTGAGCTTAAGGATCAAAGAGATGGACGTTCTGAAGTGTATCACTTTGAAGGCGGTATTAAACAGTTTGTTTTAGATCTCAATAAAAAAGAAAAAGTAGCTGAAGCTGTTCATTACACAGCAAGCGTTGAAGATGTAGAAGTTGATGTTGCTATGATGTACAACTCAACTTACAGTGAAATTCTTTACTCATTTGTTAATAACATCAAAACCATTGACGGTGGAACCCATGAAAGTGGTTTTAGGGCTGGTCTTACACGTGCCATTACAAACTATATCTCTTTAAATGCAGGTATTCGTGAAAAAGATGTCAAAATCACGGGTGATGATGTTCGTGAGGGTTTGATAGCCATTGTCAGTGTTAAAGTACCTGAACCTCAATTTGAGGGTCAAACCAAAGGAAAACTTGGTAGCTCTTACGTAAAACCTATTGTTCAAAAATTGGTTTATGAGCAACTCGTAAAATATTTCGAAGAAAATCCAATCGAAGCAAAAGCCATTATGAACAAAGCGCTTGCTGCGGCACGTGGACGCGAAGCGGCTAAAAATGCAAGAGATTTAACCAGACGTAAAGATGCAATGAGCATCGGTACACTTCCTGGAAAACTGGCAGATTGTCAGAGTAAAGACCCTTCTATTTGTGAACTCTACCTTGTAGAGGGCGATAGTGCGGGTGGTTCTGCCAAACAAGGACGTGATAGAGTTTTCCAAGCCATTTTGCCTCTTAAAGGTAAAATTCTTAACGTTGAAAAAAGCCGTTTGGATAAAATTTTAAAATCAGACGAGATCAAAAATATGATCACAGCGCTTGGTTGCGGTATTGGTGATGAGTTTAACGAAGAAAAACTGCGTTATCATAAGCTTATTATCATGACCGATGCGGACGTTGATGGTAGTCACATTCAAACGCTTTTATTAACATTTTTATTCCGTTTCTTACGTCCAATCGTGGATAATGGTTACGTCTATTTAGCACAACCACCACTTTACCGTTATAAAAAAGGTAAAAAAGAGATTTACCTCAAAGATGACCATGAAATGAATGCGTTTTTAATTGAATCAGGTATGGATAGTATTGCTATTGAAGGTGTTGGAACGCCTGATCTAGTGGATTTCTTTAAAATTATCTCTGCATATCGCGGTATTTTAAAAGAGCTTGAAAAGCGTTTTTCAATGATTCAAGTGATTCGTTATTTAATTGAAAATCCAGATTTAATAACACTTCCTTCACATGATCTTTTTAAAGAGATTGAAAAGTTTATTACAGCGCTTGGTTACAATATTCTCAACCATTACATTAATGATGAGGGTGTTCATCTTTTCATTCAAACCAACGATGGTTTGGAAGAGTTACTCTTAGATGAGACATTCTATACAAACCCACTTTACGAAGAGGCACGTTATATTTACACTAAAATACAAGAACGTGATTTTGATGTCTTTGACGGACGCGATCCTGTTGAAGTTTTAGATGAAATTGAAAAGAGTGCTAAAAAAGGTGCTTATATTCAACGTTACAAAGGTCTTGGTGAAATGAACCCAGAGCAATTATGGGAGACAACCATGAACCCTGAAAACAGACGACTGTTGCAGGTCAAAGTTGAAGATGCAGAAGCAGCAAGTGATACCTTTACCCTCTTTATGGGCGATGAAGTTGAACCTCGCCGCCAGTATATTCAAGACCATGCAAAAGATGTAAAACACTTGGACGTTTAATGCTCTATTCTGAGATAAAGGAGAGAGAAAATCGATTTATAACAGCTCTTAAAATCGCTTTTCCACTCCTGCTTCTCATAGGCATTTTTTTCCACTCTTTTCAACTTTTTTCACACACCTCAATCAACTTTTTTCTTCTCATTTTACTGATTCCCATTTACGTTTACTATACGGTTTATCTTATTTATCATGGTTTTCAAACAACCCTGATTGATCCTATTACCAAAACATTTACCAGAGCTGAAATTATCGCTAAAATTGAGAAAATACGCGACCCAGAAAATACAACCATTATCTTTTTACATCTTCATAATTTAAGTGATATTAATGAGCGTTATGGCATTAACAATGGTGATTTGGTACTCAGTAAATTCATTCAAAAACTTGAGTTTTTTTTACGTGAGCACCGTTTTAAAAATGTTTCAATCGGACGGTACAGTAGTGATAGTTTTTTGTTTTTCATTAAGCATCCTAGCAAAGAGCTTAAACATCTTTTGACGATTTTTACTAAAAGTGTTCAAAATGTTGGCATTGCAAATATCGAAGTTAAAGTGGCTTTTTCACTTTTAAGTGCTGCGTACGACAATGATGCCAGTAACCTTATAGAACGACTTTTAATGTTGATTGAAGAGCAAAAAAAGAGTGAAGAGACAACCCCCAACATTAAATTGGATCAATTTAAAACCATCATTTATGAAGCAATTCATCATCGTAAACTTTTTTTTAAATACCAACCCTCTTTGTCACTCCAAGAAGAAAAGATTACGGTACTAGAGGTTTTAACGCGTATGGAGTCTCAAACATATGGATCGCTTTCTAAACAGCAAATTCAACGTATTGTAAACCATACAGGACACGAGAGAGAGTTTGATGAAAAGGTTTTTGAACTCTTATTGGAAGAAATTTCACCTTTGATGGAAAAAGAAGTACTTTTAAGTGTTGAAATATCTCCCGTAACACTCCGAAATCTCAGTTTTAAACGTTATCTTTTAACCCTTTTTGAACAACAAAAAATTTCACCCAATCGTTTTATCTTAGAGATTGCAGAAAAAAAGAGTTATGAAAATATGCACCGTTTTAAAGAAATTATTGAAAGCTATCAAGAAGTTGGATTTAAAATAGCACTTGGCAATTTTGGAGGTAATAACTGTGGTTTTGAATACCTCAAATATTTACCGATTGATTTAGTAAAATTTGATATTGAATTTACTAAAAAAATTGATGATTCAAAGTATCAACACCTTCTTGAACATTACATCGAACTTATCCAAATGCTTCATATTCAAAGTATGGTAAAATTCGTAGATAAAGAGGCTCTTTTACATAAAATAAAAGAGTTTAAACCTGATTTTATACAAGGGTTTTGCATTTCAAAACCTAAAAATTTAGAACATATAATAGGAGAAATTAAATGAAATACGGTGAACAAATTATTAAAGAATTTGATGTTGAAAAAGATTTGGAAATTTGGCCAAATCAGCATAAAAAAAATTACGTGATTAAACTGACATTGCCAGAATTTTGTTGTCTTTGCCCACGCAGTGGCTATCCTGATTTTGCAACAATTTATATTGATTATATTCCTAATGAACTGGTTGTGGAACTTAAAGCGATCAAACTTTACATCAATAGCTTCATGAACCGTAATATCAGCCATGAAAATTCAGCGAATGAAATTTACGATCTTTTAGATTCTAAACTCAAGCCAAAATGGCTTAAAGTCGTAGCCGATTTTAATCCAAGAGGTAACGTACACACGGTGATTGAAATCGACTCTAAAACTGTTCGAAATGAGAGTCCATGTTAAACCCTAAACTTGTAGAGCAGTTCTTTGGGGCTGCTTCCATTCAGCGCTGGAATGATTATCCACGTATGGTAGAGTTGGTGGAGCTTGATAAACAAGCACATAAGTTTATCATCGCCTATTTTATTGCCAAAATGGAACCCAAAGAGAGCATTGATATGCGCTCTTTAATCGAAGCGGGTATTTTTGAATTTTTACGTCGCGTGGTTGTTACCGACATTCGCCCCGATGTCTTTCGTAAAGCACTTCAAAAAAAAGAGAAAGAAATCAATACATGGGTTTTAGAACAACTCTATGATTCTCTCAGTGACATCGAAGATGGGGCTTTCTATGAGCGTTTTAAAACCTATCTGAGCGATAGTTCTATGTACAAAAAAGAGCGTTTTATCCTTAAAGCCGCTTCGTACATGGCAACACGCTGGGAATTTTCCATTGTCTATCAAACCAGTCAATTTCTCAACAATATTGATCGTGTAAAAGATGCTGTTGAAGAGGAAATTGAAGATTATTACGAACTTATCAGTGTTCGAAAAATGGCAATGAATAAAAAAATCTCTAAAATTGTTGATTTAAGCGGACGACTTCGTTTTCAAAAACGTTGGGCACAAACGCCACGTATCCCAGAAACGTCAGTATTGGGGCATATGTTGATAGTGGCTATTTTAGGGTATTTCTACTCGCTCTCTGCCAAAGCGTGTGACCAGCGTCTTGTCAATAACTTTTTTTGCGCCCTTTTTCATGATTTTCCTGAAGCGCTTACGCGTGACATTATTTCTCCTGTTAAGTATTCTGTCAGCGGATTGGATGATATTATCAGTGAGTTTGAGATCAAAATGATTGAAGAAGAGATACTCCCATACCTTCCAGAGGGACTTATCAAAGAGTTTAAATACCTTCTTGGACTTTATGGCGACAATCAAAAAGATGAGTTTATGAACCGCATTAATGAGCATGAAATTCAAATGGTTGAGGATGTCTCGGCTTACAATGAAGAAAAATACAATGCCATTGATGGAAAAGCACTGAAAAATTGCGATAATCTAGCGGCATTTATTGAAGCAACACTTTCGATATCACATGGTGTGAAGTCTAAAGAGCTTATCCAAGGCAAAGAGCACATTCGTGGCAAGTTGAAAGAAAAAGGGAAAATAGGAAATGCTGATTTTTATAAATTGGCGTTGGATATTGAGAAGTATTTGGGAGTTTAGGGCGTAATGTAAAAAACCCTCTCCCAGATGACTGCGGCACACACCTAAAAAAAGCGCTCTGCTGTGTTCCCACCCTGAAGCGTTACTCTTAAAAGACATTGCACAGGTCTAGAGAGTTGGAAAAATGTTTTATTGGATGAGTTTCAAAAGCCCTATTTTGAGAACTTAAAAAGTTTTTTAGTCGAAGAAAAAAAATCATATACGGTTTACCCAAGCGGAGCTAATATCTTTGCAGCGTTTGATAACACGCCATTTGACAACGTTGAAGTGGTCATTTTAGGGCAAGATCCCTATCATGGAGCCAATCAAGCACACGGGCTCTCATTTTCGGTACAAGACGGCATCCAGCATCCACCATCCCTTCAAAATATCTTCAAAGAGTTACGTGAAGATCTTGGTTGTGCCATTCCTCAAAGCGGCAATTTAACGGCGTGGGCAAAACAAGGGGTATTCTTACTCAACACGGTTTTAACCGTACGAGCCAGTGAAGCCAATTCACACCGTGGGCAGGGTTGGGAAAACTTTACTGATGCCGTCATTAAGCTTTTGAGTGCTCAAAAAGAGCATTTGGTTTTCATTCTCTGGGGAAGCCCTGCGGGAGCTAAAGCATCACTAATTGATAGTAAAAAACATCTTATTTTACGTGCTCCTCACCCTTCTCCACTCTCTTCGTATCGTGGTTTTTTTGGCTCAAAGCCTTTTTCAAAAAGCAACACATACCTTATTTCTAAAGGTAAAAAACCTATCAATTGGTGTTTGGCTTGAATGTAAAAGAGGCTATTTATGAATGGTATCAAAAGCATGGAAGGCATGATCTTCCGTGGCGCCAAACAAACGATGCGTACAAAATTTACCTCAGCGAAATTATGCTTCAACAAACACAAGTCAAAACCGTGTTGGAGCGGTTTTATTTTCCTTTTTTAGAGCGTTTCCCAACCCTAAATAGTGTGGCAGAGGCTCCCCTTGATGATGTTTTAAAGATGTGGGAAGGTCTTGGCTACTATACCAGAGCAAAGAACCTTCATCATACTGCCATAACATGTAACGGTGTTTTACCGTATAATCCTGAAGAATTAGGTGGTCTTAAAGGTATTGGAAAAAGCACGGCACATGCCATCTGTTCATTTGCATACCATCAAGCACTGCCAATACTGGATGCCAATGTCAAGCGTGTTTTGTGCCGATACTTTGCACTAAGCGTAAAGGACGAAAAAGTACTTTGGGAAAAAGCGTGGAAGCTTTTGCATGTACACTATCCGTATGAGCACAATCAAGCTATGATGGACATCGGTGCGATGATCTGTACACCGAAAAATCCCAACTGTTTAGCGTGTCCACTCAGTTTTTCTTGTAAAGGTAAAGAGAAACCTGAAGGTTACCCCTTGGCAATTAAAAAAGCTAAAGTACCGACCAAAAAACGGTTTGCTTTGGTCATTGTAAAAGAGGGAAAATTAGGACTTATTCAACGTAATGAGCGGTTATTGCATGGGCTTTGGGGCTTTATACAAGTTGATGTATACCCAAGTAATGCCAAGAGCTTAGGAAGTGTCTCTCACACGTACAGCCATTTTAAACTGCAACTAGAAGCCATGCAATGTGAGTCTTTAGAAAAAGTAGATGGCTATTTTACGAACGAAGAGATCGCCAAACTAGCCCTTTCTACGGTCGATAAAAAGATTTTAGCTCTGCCTGCCATGATGGGGAATATACCCCCTACTTCCTAACATTAAAAGTGTTGTTCCACAGAGACTTACCATCATCATTACGCCTGTAATGGGGAAAAGTGTGCCATCGTGCATAGAACTGGCAATAAAACCCATGAGTGCACCCACACTGTACTGCAAAACACCAATGATGGCATTGGCAGAAGCGCTGATGGTTGGGAAAAATTCCAGTGTTAAAGAAATCGAGTTAGAAAAGATAAACCCTAGCGTTCCGACATAGAGTCCGATAAGTGGGAAAAGCAGATAAAGACTCTCATTTCGAAACACAAATAACAAGATTCCTAAAACCGCTTGTACGGACATTCCAAAACGAAGTAAGCTCAGAGGCTCTATTCGTTTTACAAGCCATGCGTTAAGTCGTCCAAAAATCATGATCATTAAAACATTTGCTCCAAAAAAGAGCGCAAACTTGCTAGGGCTTATGTGGAAATGTTCCATGTAAATAAACGATGAAGAGGTGATGAACGTGTACATTCCAGAGCTAGAAAGTATTTGCGATATGATAAAAATCATCGCAAGCTTATGACTTAGAACGATTTTATAGTTTTGAATAGGCGTGATTTTAGTGCGCTTTTGTTTTACAGAGGGAAAGCGAAAGAGATAATAACCCAATGCAAAAAGCGTGTAAAGTGCTAAGAGTACAAAAATAATTTCCCACTCAAAAAAATGAAGGACTAAAGAGCCAAGGGAAGGAGCAAGCAGTGGTGCCATAAGCATCACCATACCGATAAGTGAAAAAATACGCGCACTTTCTTTACCATCAAACATATCGCGAACTGTTGCCGATACATTAACCGTAGCGATACCACCGCCAAAAGACTGAAGGGCACGAAGTATCCAGAATGTTTCAATTTGAGGGGTAATGGAGAGCATAAAACTGCTCAACCCAAAAACAATAAGCCCAATGATGACCATAGGACGTCTGCCATAGGCATCGGAGATGGGACCACCAAAAAGTTGCCCCATTGCCATACCAAAAAAGTAGAGGCTGAGGCTAAATTCTACGTTGGGAATGCTGGTATGCAGATCTGTTGCAATAGCTGGAAATGAGGGAAGATACATATCAATCGCCAAAGGGGTAACCGCTGAGAGAGCTGCAAGGGTTAAAACGATTTGGCGTTCTGTAAGTGAGTGGGACATAAATTTCTCTTTAATGTAGTGTGCTGAAATTATAGAGTAAAAGTTTAAATCCTCTGTTAATAGCAGAATGAAACACGCAGTAGATTCGCTTTTTAAATACATAGTTATTAATATATGTTTAAGTTTACTCAAAATAGAATGATTAATATTTAATATGTTATCACATATCACATATTTTATGGAAAAATGAGGAAAGTAATGTGTTGAAATAAATTTTTTAAAGGGAGGTTTTGGATGTCAAAGCAAACTATTGGGATGATTGTTCCCATTGCTGTGCTTTTCGTTTTATGGTTTTTGCCCGCTCCTCAAGGATTAACAATTGAAGGGTGGCACTTTTTAGCTGTCTTTCTAGCGGTTATCATTGGCCTTGTGATTGAACCTGTTCCCGCAGCACTCGTTGGTTTAGTAGGTGTTAGTGTTGTTGCTTTGATAGGATTGGCGGGTAAGACGCCAGCAGCCAATGTGAAATGGGCACTCTCTGGCTTTTCAAACTCCATTATATGGCTGATTTTTGCAGCGTTTATGTTTGCGATGGGGTATCAAAAAACGGGTCTTGGTAAGCGCATCTCTTTGGTGATGATTAAGTACATGGGTAAAAGTTCACTGGGACTTGGGTACGCTGTTGCTTTTGCAGATTTGGTATTAGCTCCTTTTATGCCCTCCAATACAGCGCGTGGTGGTGGAACGATTTATCCTATTGCGATCAATATCCCTATTATTTTTAATTCTACTCCTGAACATGAACCTCGTAAAATGGGAGCTTACATCACATGGATTGCTATGACAGCAACCTGTGTTACCAGTTCAATGTTCTTAACAGCCCTTGCTCCAAACCTTTTAGCTGTGGATTTAATTGCAAAGGGTGCAAACATAACCATTGAATGGGGTGCTTGGGCCAAAATCATGGTCCCTTTGATGTTGCCACTCTTTTTAATCACGCCACTTTTGGTTTATTGGATCTATCCACCAACTCAAAAAACCTCCCCTGAAGCACCTGCTTGGGCAAAAGAAGAGCTTAAAAGAATGGGAAAAATCAGTTTAAAAGAGATTTTGATGGCATCGTTTGCAGGACTTGCATTGATTCTTTGGATTTTTGGTAAAGAGCTCAAAGTCGATGCAACGATGGCAGCGATCTCAATTGTTGCAGCAATGGTATTAACACGTGTTATTACATGGGATGATGTTATTGGTAATAAGCCAGCATGGAATATTTTTGTGTGGTTTGCAACACTCGTAGCACTTGCTTCTGGGCTTAATGATGTGGGTGTTCTAAAATGGATAGGAAAAGGGACTGAAGTTTATCTCTCAGGGCTTACACCTACAATGTTAATGATTTCGATGATAGTCTTTTTCTTTGTCTTGCATTACTTTTTTGCAAGCCTAACAGCGCATACAACAGCTTTATTACCCATTTTTATTGTTATTGCTGCAAAACTCATCGCTCCTGATCAGTTGATGACATTTATGATTTTACTTACCAGTACCATAGGGCTTATGGGTATTATTACACCCTATGGAACGGGACCTTCACCTATTTGGTATGGTGCTGGGTATATTTCGCAGGGAAAATGGTGGGCATTAGGAGCTATTTTTGCTCTTATTTTTATGTCAGTGCTTTTATTGGGTGTGTTTATTTTTCTTTAAAATGCGTTTTATCCTTGCATGGTATTTTCCATGTAAGGATTTTCTAGTAAATTGAGTTTTGCAAGAAGTGGTTTTTCAAGAGATGTGAACATTAAAATGTTTAAATAATATATGTGATAAAATATCACATATTACAAAAATAAGGAGAGTAGATGGCGACTCTAAATGATGCCCAAAAAATGGTTGATGTTTTGGGAAAGTTTATCGATATTGTTTCCAAAGAGCTACCCGATGATGTAATGGCAAAACTGAGTGAACTCCGAGTGCAAGAAGCAAACCCTTTGGCAAAAACGATTTACGATGTTATGTTTGACAATCTCGATAAAGCTAAAAAGTTGAACCGTCCAGCATGTCAAGATACAGGCGTGATTCAATTTTTTGTAAGAGCAGGTGCAAAGTTCCCTTTATTGGGCGATCTTCGTAGAATTTTACGTGAAGCGACCATTTCTGCAACCAAAAGCGCACCATTGCGTCTTAATGCTGTTGAAGTATTTGATGAAGTCAATACAGGTACCAATGTGGGAACCAACGTCCCGTTTATCGAGTGGGAAATTGTGGATGATAGCTCAAACATCGAAATAGAAGTCTATCAAGCGGGTGGTGGATGTTCTCTGCCTGGAAGAAGCATCGTTTTACCACCACTTGCTGGGTATGAGGGCGCGATGAAGTTTGTTTTTGACACGATTGTTGATTGGGGTATTAATGCGTGCCCTCCTTTGGTGGTAGGTGTGGGAATTGGAACGTGTTCTAACTCCGCGGCGCTTCTTTCAAAAAAAGCCATGTTACGTCCTGTAGGAACCTCTCATCCTCATCCCAAAGCGGCAGAGATGGAAAAAACCATTGAAGAGGGACTCAATGCTATTGGTCTTGGACCTCAGGGCATTTCAGGAAAAAACAGTGTTATGGCTGTTCATGTTGAAGGTATGGCACATCACCCTTCTGTTTTGGGCGTGGGAGTCACGGTGGGATGTTGGGCGAACCGACACGGTGTGATCCGTTTTGATGAACATTTGAACTATGAAATTATTTCCCACAAAGGAGTGAAACTATGAAAAAAATTTTGACAACTCCCATCCAAGATGAAGATATTAAATCACTCAAAGTTGGAGATATAGTCTATTTGAGTGGTACACTCGTAACATGCCGTGATGAAGGGCATCGCAGAGTCATAGCAGAAAATACTATGCCAAAATTGCCGATGGATCGCATCGCTATTTTTCATGCAGGACCTATTGTGAAAGATGTAGAAGGTGGTTGGGAGATGGTTTCCATTGGACCAACTACCAGTATGCGTATGGAGCGGTATGAAAAAGAGTTTTTAGCCAAAACGGGTGTAAAACTGGTTATTGGTAAAGGAGGCATGGGTGCAAAAACAGCGGAAGGATGCAAAGAAAGCATAGCGGTTCATGCCGTTTTCCCTGGGGGTTGTGGTGTTGTTGCCGCAGAGCAAGTGGAAAAAATAGAGGGAAAAGAGTGGCCAGAGTTTGGGATGCCAGAAGCATTTTGGGTACTTAAAGTTAAAGAATTTGGACCGCTTATTATCTCGATTGACACTGAGGGGAATAACCTTTTTGAAACCAATAAAGTGACATTTCACGAGCGAAAAGAAGAAGCGCTTGCTAAAACTTCAAAGCATATTGTTTCAATGATCGCGAAGAGTTAAAAAGAGAAAGAGGTGCTTTTAAAGCACCTCTGGTGATTAGTTTTTGTAGTTAGAGAGGGTACTGTTCATACTGTAGATAATGTGTTGACGCATCGTTTCACATGCACCTTCATAATCTTTTTGAGTCAATTGCTCAACAATTTTGTTATGATCTGCTAAAGAGATGCCTGCATACTCTTGTGCCGTTACCAAACGGTTCATGGATAAACCATTCCAAAGCAGAGAGAGGAATGATTTGAGTTTTTCACTGTCCGCTGCTTCCCAGATGGTCATGTGAAATGCTTGATTGGCAAGGTTGTAGGCTTCGGTGTCACCTGCGTCTTTGGCACGTTGTCCTTGCTTGTTGACGTTTTGAATGGCTTTGAGTGTTTCATCGTTCATGTTTTTACATGCTCTACGAAGTGCCTCTGTTTCAAGTAAAACGCGCATTTCGTAGTGGTCTTTAATGGCCTCTTCAGAGATGCCTTTGACAATGGCACAGCGATTTTGGCGAAGCTCCAAAAGTCCTTCATTGGCAAGAATTTGGAATGCTTCACGCACAGGTGTGCGAGACATACCGACTTGTTCACCAACGCTATCAAGCGTGATGGATTGACCCTTGCTGATACCGCCAGAGAGGATCGAAGAGCGCAGTATGGAAGCTACCTGTTCACGAGCGGGTAACATTTGTACTTTTTTGAGATTGATCATAAAATGCTCTTTATAATTCTATATTTATTTAAGTATAGCATGACAAGGCTATCTTTTCAAGAAAAGAGAGATTTTCTTTTTACATGTAACACTTTTTGGGAATTACACGTAAAAAGATAAAGGCTCAAAAGGATCTAAAATGCACGCGATTGAAAAGTTGTTGGCGAAAAAAGCAGGCAAATCATCGGTTAAAACAGGTGAAATTATAAACTGTGAAGTTGATATGGCAGGGATCAATGATCTTTACCTTCAAACCTTGCGCTCTTTTTTTGAAATGGGTGGTAAAAGAGTACATGATCCAAGTCGTGTCATTATGTTTTTAGACCATTATGCTCCCGCTTCGACCATTACCCAAGCAGCAAATCAGAAACAATTTAGAGAATTTTGTTGGGATCAAGGGATTGATCTTTTGATGGATATCGATCAAGGTGTATGCCATCAAGTGTTAGCCGATAAAGGTTTGGCGTATCCTGGTGAAATTGTTGTTATCACTGACTCTCACACGACAACACACGGCGCTTTTGGTGCGTTTGGAACGGGTGTTGGTGCAACGGATTTGGCGATTATCTTAGCGACAGGAAAGCTTTGGTTTAGAGTTCCCGAGATCATTAAAATCAACTTTGAAGGCAAACTTCCCAAAGGTGTTTATGCCAAAGATGCCATTTTACATGCGATTGGTGAACTAGGAGCTGACTATGCTGTTTATAAAGCGGTTGAATTTGCAGGCTCTATGCTTACCCATCTTAGCATTTCAGAGCGTATGGCACTGTGTAACATGAGTACCGAGATGGGTGCAAAAACGAGCTACATTCAGCCCGATGTTATTACGATGGCATTTTTAAAAGAGAAGGTGACGCGTCCGTATGAGATTTATCATACCGATGAGGATTTTGAATATGCAGCAGAAGTCACCTTTGATGTAAGCAAACTCACACCTCAACTTGCAGCACCCTCTAGTGTCGATAATGTTTATGATGTGAGTCAGTTCATTGGTCGCCACATCGATCAAGCCTATTTGGGTTCTTGTACGGGTGGAAGAGCCGAAGATATAGGCATTGCAGCCAAAATACTCTCAGGAAAAAAAGTGGCACCTCGTACTCGCTTTGTGATCGTTCCCGCTTCCAAAGGTGTTCTTTTAGAGGCGATGGAAAAAGGGTATGTGCAAACATTGGTGGAAGCGGGAGCAACGTTTGTAACGCCTGGGTGTGCGGCGTGTTTGGGGACACATGAAGGTATGATCGCTTCAGGCGAAACGTGCATTACCACCACCAACCGTAACTTCCCTGGGCGTATGGGCGATACGAAAGCGGAGATTTTTCTAGGATCACCCGCTGCTGTGGCTGCGGCAGCATTGATGGGTGAAATCGTTGATCCAAGGGATTATATTTAAAGGATAAGAAGATGCAAAAAGTACTCAATGGAAACACATATGTTTTTGGAAATAATATCGATACCGATCAGATCTATCCAGGGCGTTTCGTAGAATTTACCGATGTGGAAGATGTGGCTAAATATGCTATGTTTGGAGCTGATCCTGATTTTACTAAAAAAGTTAAAAAAGGTGATTTTATTGTTGCAGGCACTAATTTTGGCTGTGGAAGCAGTCGGGAACATGCCGCGATTACTCTGAAAGCTGTAGGGGTTGGTGCAATCATTGCAGAGTCTTTCGCACGTATCTTTTACCGCAATGCGATCAATCTAGGTCTTCCTCTCATTGTCTGCCCTAACATCGCAAAAATGATCCAAACAGGCGATAGTTTAACCCTTGATTTGCACAGTGGAAAGATTAAAAATGAAAAAGGTCTTATTGCTACGGCTGAACCTATGTCGGAGTATGTGCTAAACATCTTAGAAAGTGGAGGTATAAAACCACTGATCAAACAGCAATTGGAAGCTCAAAATAACGTGTAGTACGAACTAACAGAGCATTCCAGTATTTTTACAAGTAAAGATTTTGTTTACCTAACTCTTTAAGTTTTTAATGCTTTAAGTTATGCCGTTATACAATGAAGCAAGAACGGAAAAAAGGAGTGAAGTGATGCTACGAAATGCAATGATATTCGCGCTATCTTTACTGATCCTCAGTGGCTGTACAAGCAAGGATGAGGAGAAAAAAACGGCTCATGAACAAAAGACTCAAGACATTGATGTCGGGCTGAAAAATGCTATAAAAGCGGAAGTTTTAAAGAGTATCAACGATCCTAAGTCGTATCAAGAACTTTCATGGAAAAAGATGCAAAGTGGCGACGTCGTGAGTTCCCGTATTGGGAAAAAAGTTATTTTTATTGCGCATTCATTCAAGGGTAAAAATATTTATGGTGGCACAATCGAAAAAGAAAATATCTACTTTATTGGAGAAGAGAAGCCTAGTCTTATTATTGATTTTGATGTGAAAGTCGCATTTGAAGAGTTTTTGGCTAACAAAAGCATCATAACACTCTTTTCGACGAGTATGTGGGATATTGAAAGATTACACGCAGAATATAAAAAAAGTGCAACAGATCCTGATGCAAAAGAGACTATCAAAGATTTTATCTATTCGATCAAACGCTTTAGTAAAGCAGATCAGGATTTTTTAACAGACTCGATTTCCAATGCAAACAACCCTCTCTCCATTGCAAAAAATGTAGCACTTTTTTTAACGATAAGACTCTTTCCTGAGTTAATAGAAGAGTTACTTTTTAACGAAATAACCTATAACGGAAAATATAAATAAGGAGCTACCATGAAAAAATTTTTACAACTTTTATCTTTTTTAGCGCTTAGTGCGCAACTATCGTATGCAGATGATTTACTGGATGGAATTGCGGCATATGAGAAGAGTGACTACGGCAGTGCCATTACGCTTTTTCAAAGTGCGTGCGAAGCAGATAATGCTGAAGCATGTTATAACCTTGCTACTATGTACGATGCAGGGCTTGGCGTTTACAAAGATGATGTAAAAGCCGTTACGCTGTTTACCAAAGCGTGCGATGGTGGGTTTATCGATAGTTGCTATAACCTCGGCATGATGTACGACTCAGGCGAAGGCATTGCCAAAGATGCGCTTAAAGCTTTTACACTTTTTTATAAAACCTGTGAAAGTGGTCATACGAGAGGTTGCTACAATGTTGCTTTGATGTCTTACAAAGGTCAAGGTGTTCAAAAAAACTACCCAAAAGCTATTGAGCTGTTCCAAAAAACCTGCGATGAAGGCTATGAAAAGAGTTGTTATAATTTGGGCGTCATGTACCATAACGGTGAAGGTGTGACTAAAAATTTAGATAAAGCATTGGAACTTTACAAAAAAGCATGTGAACAAAATCTCTCAATTGCCTGTAAAAACTATGGAAAACTAAGAAACGAGATGCAGTAAATCGTTAAGGGAAAAGTTAAAAAAGTGGCGGGCAGAGGGGGATTCGAAATTTAATCCCTCTTTATAAAAAGCCCATAAAAGCGAAGTTTCTAGTAACTCTTTTGTATAATATTAGCTTCTTTTAGCCTCTGTGTATGGCACCATAATGGCACTATGCATTTAAATTTATAAATAATCTGCTCTTGGTGGGGTAAAAACATCTACGACCTCACCTGCTTCTATAATTTCGATACAGTGTAGAACATTTGCTGGAATAGTATAGGCATCTCCATATTCTAAGATTTGGTCAAAATCATTGAATTTTAATCGATATTTTCCAGAAACAACATACCCACTTTGCTCATTTGGGTGTGCATGCATTGGAACATTATCGGTTGTTTTATAGAGCATTTTTGTTACCATCGACTTTTCACCATGCGATAGAACAACAAAATCAACTCCTAAAAATGTTTTGTAAACTGCATGTTCTTTTTTTCTAATCATTTTCTTTCCTTTTTAGAATCTGTTTTGAGATAAATATTCATAGGCTGTAATTCCATACATTCGTTTAAAATGCCTATTTAGATGAGATAAATCTGTAAACCCAAATTCAACAACTGTTGCATATAAATCTTTCGATACATCAAGATATGTTTTAGCATGTATTAATTTAGAATTTAAAAAATATTGATATGGAGTAATGCCTGTATTTGTTTTAAAAATGCGAATAAATTGAAACTTTGAAAGGTTGAATTCTTGTGCAATCGCGTCAAGATTTAAAATATGTTCAAGATCATTGAAAATAATTTCTTTAGCTTTTTTAATCGTTTTATCTTCATGTTTGTAGTGTGAAAAAAGGTTTTTTGTTGCAAAATGATCTACGACATGTAAAATGAGTTCATGACATAATGCTTCATCTTTTTCTTCTAAAATGGCAGATGTAAGATTCATGATAGCATGTTTCAATCTCTCTTCATATACGATAGGCGAAGAAAATCGAATAGATTCTTTTTCACAAAGCGCTTCTAAAAAGAACTCTGGCTTGATGTAGAGCATTACATACTCTAGTCCATCCTCATATTGCCCAGCTCGACCATCATGGACTTGCTCAGGATTAAAAAGCATTACGCCATTTTGATAACATGCTTGGGAAGTGCCTTCCAAATCATATGCTTGAATACCTCGTAGGGTCACGCCTAAAGCATACTCTTCATGAGCATGTTTTTTGTAGGAAAATTCTTTGAAACTTGCCGATAATGCTGTAATCCCCAATCGATTTTTATATATAAATTTATCCATTTTTACTCAATGTAATCCAGTATGCCTGAAATAATAATAGCAGTGTATAATAAAAATAGTGCCATTATAAAATTAATACTTTTTTTGTAATGGTGTAAAAAACGGGTTATTAAATTACCAAAGACAATCCATGAAAAAAACGAGAATGCTCCAATGGCTGTAATGATACAGACAAAGAACATTAATGTATCATAGGATGTGTAGTAAGGCATAATAAAGCTTGGAAAGATCGTTATACAAAAAAGAATCCCTTTTGGATTAACTACTTGTACAAAAAATCCTGCTTTAAATGAGCCAAACTCATTTTTTGACGTAAATGCATTATCCATTCTTGCAACTTGATATGCTAAATAAAGGATATAGATACTGCCTATCCATTGCATTACAAAAATGATGCTAGGAAGGATTTTTGCTAGCATTGAATTGAGTAAGGCGGATAAAGTAAGTATCATTCCAAAAGCAACTGTTGAGCCGTAACAAAATTGCAATGCTTTTTGTATACCATGATTATGAACGGTAGATAATATCATGATATTATTTGGTCCAGGAGTTATTGTCATAAGCAGGCAATAAAAAAGAAAAAATGATAGATTCATGAACGCATATCCTCTAAATTTTAAAGGTTCATTATATTACGTTAAGATTCTTTTTGCATAGTACATTATTGCAAGCTTTTATTTACATCTTAGAAATATCCATCTTGACAACTTTCAAAAAAAATATTAAAATCTTCGCATGCCAATATTATTGGTAAATTCATGGTTCCATCTGAACCGAACAAGGTCGCTAGAACACAATAGTAAAGTACAATTAAGAGACACTCAGAACAATTCAGGCACATTAGTCAGATTCGGCAAAAGTACAGCATAAGCTAAAAGAGAAGCCACAAAAAGACATCAAGCCAACTCAAAACAAATATATCTCACAAAAACAAATCAATCAATTCAAAAAGACCAAATTATTATCCATTGTCACATCATGCGCACGCATTTTTGCGAATTTGGGACTGTGTCCCCATAGAGCAGAAAAGCGAAGCCTTTTAACTTTATCACTACAGCTTGTCTGTAGGGACAACAACGAGCTATAACGTTTAGTTGCAAAGATAAGGTTATCGAGGCGTTAGCCTAAAGGGGGTAGATAGTATATACCCCCTTAAATATGACAAATAGGATAATACTCGGATTGTGTGGAACCTCATTATTGAGGTTTAAATGTTTAATAAAAAAAGTGTTGTCTCAACTTCAAATGAGATACTGGTGTCGGAAAATGTTTCCCTTTCAAAGGGCTATAATTTTAAAACTATAAGCGGTGTGGACACACTCTATTGCTATTATCCAAGTAATGAAGTGTATCGTGATTTTTTTGAATCTATAGTAAATGAAATACTGGAAGCTAAAGAGTTAAACGGTGGGTTCATCCCTAAAGACACTCTCCGCATTGTCATAGGTGATAAAGAGTTTTTCTTCAATGGCGTGAGTAAAGGTTTTTACTTTTTTATTGATACTTCTCGTTGGTTTCGTATTGGATTAAAACATCCCTCTAAAAATACCAACCTCTTAGATATTCAAGTGCAATGTGAAGCAACGGGCATCTATTTATTAGGGCTTGTAAACCTTATACATCATATTGAAGCCCTCCTCTGCCCTATTGCGCTTCTTAAATCAGAACTAACACGCATTGATGGCAATATTTTTGTACAGTTTGATCTAAGTTCTGTCATTGAAAAAGACTTTATTGTCAGTAAAAAGCGCAAACATAGACGAGAAGATGGCGGACGAAGAGGCTATCAATCGCTCAAAATCGGTGATAATCCTTTTTTAGCACGTTTTTACGATAAAAGAATAGAGCTTATTGGTAAAGAAAAACGCTCGTTAATGGAAGCCTATTTCGTTTTTCATGGCTTTGATCTTAATAAACCGATTTGGAACTTTGAGTTTGAATGGCATCGTGATTTTTTTAAACGCTATGGTATTAGAACTGTAGAAGATGGACTTAAAAACGTAGAGATGCTATTTCATTATTGTATGAAAATCATCCGCTTTGTGGATAAAACGACCCTCTCCGAAAAAGATTTAATGGCTAACCGCTTACATCGTGCTAAAACACATCCTTTATGGGAGTATATCGACCAATCTTATACCTTTAATGCGATTCCTCAATCATACGAAGCATTGGAAAAGATCATCCCTAAAAAGAGTGTTTATGATTCCAAAGTATTTATGACAGAGTTTGAGTGTCTTCTTAATAAAGGCGTTGAAAATGATGTCTATTTATCACAAGAGGATGTGAAAGAGTTATTAAAGCGAAGTGGTCTTTGGCTTACCGAGCGCACTAAAAAGCTCTTAAGACCTTTTAAACCACTTCCTCTTTCAATAGATGGTATAAACTATGTCCTCTCAAAAAACAACACTCCTATTAAAACCCTACCTTTAAATTTAACGCCAATAAGCACCCATGATTTAAAACAATGTGAAGATTCGCTCCTAACTGCGTTACACATTGAAATGGGTGAAAAAGATGGGGATATTTCTTTGATTATTAAAAACCTCAAAGCCATCGAGGTAGAAATAAAAAGCCGTAAGTATGAGCAAAGCGAGCTTGAATTATGGCAAGCATAGAAGAAGATTTAGAGGAATTAAAAGCACTCATTATGGGCTATGCAAAACCATTAATGACCGTTGAAGAGGTTGCAAGTTATTTGCGCCTCTCCCCACATACAATAAGGCATAAAATTGCCGATCAAACTTTTATTCTTGGAGTTCATTATTCAGATAAAGCAGGTAAAATACTATTTGCAAAAGAGAAACTGGATACTTGGCTTTGGGAAACAACTCAGGAGTCAAACAATGTCAGTATTCAAAAAAAACAATCGGGTGTGGATAGATTTGTTCGCCAATGGAGCGAGAATCAGAAAGTCTACAGGTCTAGAGTGGACAGCCTCCAATGTCAAAAAGGTCGAAAAAGAGCTGATACCTCAGCTTAGAATGGGCGTTATGACAGGAACGTTATCACTTCAAAAAGAGCGCATTAAAACGGTGCGCTACTATGCTGAGTTGTTCATCGAATCGAAAAAACAGACAACGGCACGAAGTACGTATAGTCGCTATGCTTCTATTTTAGAAAATGGGATTTTATTTACTTTTGGAGATATTCCAATTCGTGAGATAAAAGTTTCTCATATTGATAAATGGAGAAGTGAACTTTTACAACGATTTAGTGCTAAAACGGTTAAAGAGTATCAAATTGTTTTTAGAGGTATTTTTCAAAAAGCACTTCACGATGAAGAAATTGGAAGAAATCCTTTTGATGCGTTGGACTCTTTAAAAGTGAAAAAGCCAACCATTGTTCCTTTTATGCCACATGAGGTCAAACTCATTTTAGATACAGCGCACGGATGGTTTAAAAACTATCTTGCACTTGGATTTATGACGGGTATGAGAGTCGGTGAGATTGTGGCTTTAAAATGGGAAAATGTCAATCTTGACACAAGAGAGATTTACGTTTGTGCCTCTAAAACGAAAGGTGTTGAGGGAAGTACCAAAACACAAAGTAGTATTAGGTACATTCCTATCATTGATACATTAGTGCCTTTTATTGAGAATCAAAAAAAGCTTAGTGGTGACAAAGAGTATGTGTTTGTCAATCAATACGGAAGGGTTTTTTATGATTATAAAACAATAGGTGCTAGGCAATGGACGGATATTTTAAAAGCGTGTAATCTAGCTCATAGAAGAATGTATGAAATGCGCCATACGTGTGCAACCAATCTTCTTATGAGTGGAAAGTATAGTGTTAATGAGATTGCATCTGTTTTAGGACATACGACACCACAAATGTTGTTCGAGCGTTATACGAGAAATATATCAGCAGAGCGTAAACCGTTTAATAAAACAATAGATATTTATGCGGTAGATGCTTAAGTCACCATAGTGTCACTGGGAGATTTTTATATCTTTGAAAGTGCCTAAAATAGGGAATTTAGATGGCGGGCAGAGGGGGATTCGAACCCCCGGTGAGTTGCCCCACGGCCGCGTTCCAGGCGACTGGATTAAACCACTCTCCCATCTGCCCATTTTGGATAGGACTGGAAGTATAACGATTTTGTGCTTATTCAAGGATTAATGGCTTTAGATAAAACCATTAATCCCTCTTTTTTAAGATTTACGTATGGCTTTAAAACCCTCTATAAGTTTCTCAAAACCGACTTTACTTGAATTTTCTACACTTTTAAAGGTTTGGATACCCTCTTGGGTATTTCCATTGTTTGCAAAAATATCAATGGCTTTTTTGAGACCTTCATGCACTTTCACATGGTGTTCATTTACTTCATTAACGACACTTGGGCTGAGTCGTTGGCTAATACTTGAGAACCATTTTCCAAATCGGCAAGCAGTGTGTCCTAAAATATCGGCTTGTTTGCGAGCTAAAGCGGTATTGTAACCTCTTAGTTTAAGCAAGATATGGTCTATTTTGCCATTGCTTACGGAGATTTCATTGGTGACATTGTCGCATTTGTTGGTAATGCTGATTGAATTCGTAAGCATAGCTTGAATTTCATTTGCAAACGTACTCAGTGATGCCATGGAGTTTTGTGACTCTTTTTGGAATGTCTCGCTGGTATCTGCCATAGAATTTGTGTTTTGTTTGAGAATGCTAATGTTTGATTCAACCTCTAAGGTTGCTTTTTGAGTGCGTTCAGCCAGTTTTCGTACTTCATCGGCAACGACTGCAAAGCCTCGTCCATGCTCTCCCGCACGCGCAGCTTCGATGGCAGCGTTGAGTGCTAAAAGGTTGGTTTGGTCGGAAATATCTTTAATAAGGTTGATGATATCGCTAATAGCTGAAACACTGCTAGAGAGATTTTCTACATCATGGGTGAATTTTTGGGTCAATTCTTGGACTTTTTCTAAAGAGTTCGTAATCTCTTTTGTTTGGTTTTCAACGTTTTGACCTCGTTGCATGGAGCTATTGTTAAGCGTGTTAATTTCATTGAGCATGGTAAGGCTCTCTTCGACGGTATATTGTAAAAAATTCATTCCATCTTCGTAGCTGGTAAGAAGAATGCTCAGAAGTTCCTCTTTAGTTTGATCCGTTGACGTTTCTTTGATCTCTTGTGTTATGCGTAGATTTGAGTTTTGAAGCTCTTCATTGTACTCTTTGAGTTTTTGCAACTCATGTTTTAGTGCTTGATTTTCACTTTCTAGTTCTGCTATACGTCGTCCGCCAAACATTTTGTCTCCTCGGGGTTAAGTGTCAAGAATTATAACAAACGATTTGTGACATTTACGTTGCAATTTGTAAGGATTATAAGATTAGTAATACCCTACACATATACCATTAGAGAGATTGATCTTTTTCTCAAATGGTGAAGGTCCAAAGTACTTACATTTTTCAATGTAGATGTGGTAGTTGTAGTCCAGTTCTAAGTCATCGTAGAATTTTTTGAGATTAACCAGTTTGACATCACACACATCAATGATTTCGAGCATTTTATAGATGCAGGAGTTGTTGTGTTCGATAAGATGCGAAGGTGCAAGACCTGTGTATTTGCAAAAGGCTTGGGATTGTACCATGCCCGTAAGATCGGTGCAGTGCTTGAGTATCTCTTTGTACTTAGGGATGATGCTCTCTTTTCGTAAAAAGACCACACGCGCATCATCAAATTTTGCAGCTTCGACATCCTTCCAATAACGGTATGCATTGGAAGAGATGCCAGCTTTGAGACTGAATTCCTTATTGAGCACGTAGCTGTTGAGCCAATGGTTGTGCGTCAGGATTTCCATCTGCATGTTACATAATCTTCATGCCCAGTTGTGCTAGAACAATAACGAGAACTAAACCAAGTGGATATACTGCCGCATACGCGATGGAAGGATAGTCTGTTTTGGTCATATTGTTTGCCATTGTTAAAGAAGGCGTAGAGGTCATAGCACCCGAGAGAAGACCTAAAATATCGAGGAAATTCATCTTTAAAATGTTTCGACACGTAAATGTGATGATGCTTAAAGAGACGATAAGCGCTCCAAGTGCAAGCACGATAGGCAAGACACCATTGTTTTCCAGCGACTCAACGAGGTATTTGCCTGCATTGGTTCCAAGGGTAGCTATAAAGATGAGCTGCCCAAGCGTTTTTAAAAGTGTAGTGGAATGTGGTGAAAGGTTCCATACAATGGGTCCAACACGCCCTAAACGTCCAAGCACCAACGCCGTAATTAAAATGCCCCCCACAAAACTAAGCTTGATAGCACCTACCCCTGGAATGTAAAAAGGAATGCTTCCGAGCAAAATACCAAAAACAACACCTAACGAG
Source organism: Pseudomonadota bacterium (assembly GCA_017860615.1). Classification (GTDB taxonomy): domain Bacteria; phylum Campylobacterota; class Campylobacteria; order Campylobacterales; family Sulfurospirillaceae; genus Sulfurospirillum. The sequence goes on from JAGDMU010000014.1 coordinate 23,295, forward strand.
ATAGGCAAAAAGTCTGCCGCTGGGTATTTTAAGAGGTCATTACCGATGAGTTTGGTCACTTTTTCAGTGTAGGTTTCAGGAGCAACCACATAGAGTTTATCGCCAAGACGCAACGTAAGGTCTGGGTACGCAGGAATGTCGATACCCGCACGTCGTACTTTCGTAATGACAGCGCGCAGAGACTTAAGCTCTTTAATCATGCCAATTTTTTTACCGACGATCTCTTTATTCGTAGTTAAAAGCCTTAAAACCGCCATATTGTCTTGAAATTCATGTTCTTCACCGATCTCTTGACCCAAAACGATGCTTAGATTTGCCAGTTGTTCATCGGTTCCTGCAACCCTGATGACATCGCCATAACTTAGCGAAACATCTTCGGTGGTATGATCCACATGCCCATCAGAGGTCATACGCTCAATGACGGTAGACGTCATGCTCTCGATTTTGGACTTTTTGATCTCAGTGTTTCTAAAATTTTCATTGGTAATGCGAAAATTGCGGGTATGAATGTCGGGGAAACGTACCTTTTGGCTGGATTCATACTCCTCCACTTCTTTTTGCAAATCGACACGAAACAGCACAGGAAGCACGCGGATAAACAGTACTGTTGCCACAATGCCAAAGGGATAAACTAGACCAAAGATAACCGAAGTGGTTGCCGTATGTTTGATCTCTAATGCTGCCGCAAGGGCTGGAACGGAAGTGAGCGCACCCGTAAAAATACCATCGATGATGGTTTTTGGTAGGTCAAAAAAGTAGCCAAATCCAAAGATGATGACAAAAAGCAGAACCAAAAGTGCAGTCGCGATAAGGTTGAGTTTAAGACCTTCATGCTTGATGGTGTCAAAAAAACCAGGACCTGACTGAAGCCCAACCGCGTAGATAAAAATGGCCAATCCAAAGTACTGAAATGCGTCAGAGATGATCATGCCATAATGCCCCGCGATGAGCGCTACGATGAGCATAGCGGTAACATCCAGTGAAAAGCCTCTGATTTTAATATTGCCTAAGATGTAGCCAACTGAAATGATGGCAAAGAGGTAGAAAATTTCGTTATTAATCATAAAAAATAGTGCCTTAAAAGAATTAGACGAATTATACCTTAATTTGGTCGTTACTTTTAAGGCACGAGTGGTTAAAAATCTTTCTCGATTTTAAACGCATCAAAGATGATATCAATGGCAGACATGCGTGCACCGTGATTGGTTGCATCCAAAATTTCCCCATCGGTATAGCCAAGATCACGGAGTTTTTGAACATCCGAAGCATTTACATCATGAGGGGTGCGAACGGCTTTGAGAACAAAGAGAAGCATCGCTTTTTCTTTGGCATCTAGTTTGGCGTCGTTGGGGTTAGCGCGCATCGCTTCAACATCTTTAGGCGTCCAGCCCAGCATATTGATAAGAATAGAAGCGTTATAATCGACACAATAGCTACAGTTATTTTTATCGGAAATAAGCATACGAATGCTTGCTAACAAAGGCATCGAGAGAGCTTTTTGTTTAACCATGTAGTATTCGATGAAGCTCATTTGCTGTTTGATGAGTTCAGGGCTTGCACTAAAAATTTGGGCTGAGTTACTCACGCGTCCGCGCATTGCTTCTATTTTTCCATAAAGCTCTGCGAGCTCACCTGTGGCATCTGTTGGTTTGACGGTAGTGATTAATGGCATAATTTTTCCTTTTTAAGTAATGGTATCCATTCATTAAGTGTTAAAACACGACTAAATCCAAATGCTTGAGCGACTAAAAAAGCTCGATGCAACTCCTCCGCACTCACCTCGCCTGCTTCATTGGCAAATGCTAGTGTGCCATTGGCATCACTTAAAAACTCGACGTTAAATCCAAGCTGTGAAGCATCACGTGCTGTTGCATCGCAGCAGTTTTGAGTCATATAGCCTATGATAGTCACCGTGTCAATACCAAGGCTTCTTAGTCTGTAGTTTAAGTCTGTTCCTACAAAAGAACTGGCATGGTTTTTTTCGATGTAGAGGTCAGGTTTGATCTTTTTGATCTCATCGTGAAATTCCCACATGTGACTTCCTCGCACAAATGCACCTGCATTTTCTTTGAGGCTGGTGTGTTGCACAAAGACTATAAGAGTGCCCTTTTTATGGGCTTCTGCGATAGCGGTTTTGATGTGCTCAAAACTGTTTGGCGGGTAGCTGATGGGCAGAGCACCACCCTCAAAATACTCATTTTGGACATCAACAACGATGAGCGCACGTTTCATAAAACCTCCTTGACTGTTTGGTCAAGTAGCATTCTAACAGAAATTGACCGATTAGTCAAGTGTATGAAAAATATGCTATAATCAACCCAATCATAAAGGAACTATAAATGGAAAATACACGCGACAAACTCATTCACGCGGCATTTGACGAGATTTTTTCACACGGCTATCAAGGTGCGTCACTCTCGGACATCTTAGCCAAAGCAGGCGTGCACAAAGGCTCCATGTACCACTTTTTTGCCAATAAAAAAGAGATGGCACTCGCTTCCATTGAAGAGACGATACTGAAGCGAAACATGGAAAAATACCGTTATGTTGAGACCAATACCAACGGTTTTTTGGAAGAGTTTTACACCCGCTTGCGCGACACCTCTGTGCGAGACTTCAAACGCGGATGCCCCATCGCCAACATTGTCCAAGAGATGTCCAACATCGATGAAGATTTTAATGTGTTGATGAAGTCCATTTATGGGGCGTTTCGTGCCAACATCAAAGCTATTTTAGATAAAGCCATAGAAGTGGGCGAAATGAAACCCTGCGATACCGCAAAGTTAGCACTTTTCATCACTTCAACGATTGAGGGCGCCATCCTTGCCGCCAAAGCCAGCGGTAATGCGCAGGATTATGTCGATGTGATCGAGGAGTTGATAGAGCATATAGAGGGGAAGAGGTAATTGAAAAAATTGTCAAATTAGCAATATCGGAGTAGTTTTATCTCTCCGATTTTTCTACAATATCCCAAACGCAAAGCAAAAGAGGTTCGATGAAAGAGAGTACGCGAGAAGATTATGTTCGTTTGGTGTATAAAGTTGTTTTTTACATCGAGCAAAACGCAGGCAAAGAAGAGCTCAGTCTTGAGGAGCTTTCGCGCATTGCTGGGTTTTCAAAGTACCATTTTCACCGCATTTTCAAAGCGGTTACGGGAGAAAACATCGGCGATTTTATCGCTCGAGTGAGGCTGGTCTATTCGGCGTGGAAGCTCAAAACTGAGCCTAAAATCACCGATGTAGCACTCTCGTGTGGCTTTGAAACCAATGCCTCTTTTAGCAAAGCGTTCAAAAACCGTTTTGGTGTAAGTCCGCGCATGTATGCGGCTCAGCTCAAAGCGAAAAAAGGAGTTGTGATGCTAAAACCTACCATTGTCGAGTTCAAGCCTTTGAGTGTTTTTTACGTACGAAAAACAGGAGCTTATCAAACTTCTTCGTGTGAGGCGTGGAATGCCTTGATGGCATTTGCCTATGAGCAAAAGATGAAGTTTCGTAAAAATATTATGGGTAAAGAGACGATGCACTTTGGCATCGGGCACGATAACCCCAGTCTTGTTGAGCAAAATTTATTGCGTTACGATGCATGCATTACGTGTGAGGACGAGAGCATTGAGCCTAAAGGTGAAGTCTTTAAAAAGGTACTCGATGGCGGAAAATGCGCAGTGTTTTTACACAAAGGAGCGTATGAAAACCTAAAAATGACTTATGATCAAATCATGGATTGGGTCGTTTCCGAGGGTGTGGGACTTCGCGATGCACCTTTGTTTGAGAAGTACCTCAACCGTGACCCAAGACGCACCAAACCTGAGAACTTACGTACCGAGATATACGTGCCGATAGCGTAAGTTTTTAAGGCTTACGCCCTGTTAGCAAGAAAATAGGATACTCCCCATAAGGCTTTTTGGCAATGCTCACGATTTCGATGGTGACATCCTCAAAGCCCGTTTTTTTGGCAAGTGCAGCAAACGCCTCTTGATCAAAACCAAAGTGAAAAACGCCCATATCTTCGGTATGAAAAGTGCCATCTTCTTTATCTAAATCTGCTAGAGCGATGGTGCCGCCACTGTTGAGCATACGGTAAAATTTGTGAAAAAGTGCAAGTGTGTCTTCGACGTGATGAATGGTCATCGAGGAGATGATGCCATCAAATGTGTCATCAAGCTCATGTGTTACGAGGTCAAGCTCTAACATCGCAAGCTCACAGGCAAGGGTGTCTTGTTTAGCGCGAAGCTGTTCGTTCATAGAAGGAGAGATATCAACCGTGGTGATCTTTTTCACATGTGGTGCAATTTTGCTGGTCAAAAGCCCCGTGCCTGAGCCAAAGTCCATCAGATGCGTTGTTGTTTTATCGTAGGAAAGTTTGTTTAAGATAGCATCGGCGATGTTCGTGACATTGTCAACACGAGCAGGTTCTTTTTCGTACACTTTTGATTTTTCAGAAAAATAGTCTTTTTGGGTTTTCATCAATGCCCTTTGAAGTGGATAATAGAGTATAGCACACGCATTTGGCGAAGAAAATTAACCTCAAAAACTATATGGAATATTTGTGTTTGCATTTAACCCACTACAAATGAGGCGTATCCCACAACACGACTATCATCACCCGTACGCGCAAAGCTAGTGCGATAGTCTAAAAAATGGGCTTTTAAGTTGTGCGAAAGTGCACTTTGTACCATTGCCTTAACCCCTGTTATGCCACACGCTTCACAGCCGTGAGAGAGGGCGTGAATATCCAGATGAGCGATGGCATTGATGCAGAGATTGTCCAGTTTATTAGCCTCTTCTTCTGTGTAAAAATGGCTAAGATCAGTGCTAATGACGACGAGTGTTTTTTCATCCAGCAGTAGCGCATCGATGAGCAGTGAGAGTTCACCATGGGTGATGTCACCATAGACGATTTCAACAACACTCGCCTCTTTAAAATAGTGCCTAATAAAGGGCATTTGCACTTCTGTGGAGTGCTCCTCATGCGCCATAGGGTGAAAGTCTAAAAAGGCAAATTTTTTCTGTAAAGCATGGCTATATTCTAAGTCGATTTGGATTTCACCACAGGGTGTATGGTATGCTTCAAAAAGGGCGATGGAAGCACCTGCGATGTAGATGCGATGACTAGGACCTAGAACAACGACACGCTCTATATCAGGGCGTTTTGAAGCGGCATAGTGGTAGGCAAGATTGGCGGTATAGCCACTGTAAATGTAACCCGCATGAGGTACAATCAGTGCGCGAGGTAGGACATCTAGCTTTGTTTCTGGCATCTCTTTATCAAAATGGGCAATGTAGTGTTTGATTTCACTGCAACTATCGGGGTAAAACATGCCAGCAACGGCACTTTTTCGGTATTTAGTCATCAAAAACTCCTACGAGTTTGGTCTTACAGTTGGGGCAGCATCCCTCAATAAGGTAGTTTTCGGTTACTTCAAAACGGTGGCGTTTGATTAAAATCGTATGACACTTGGCACATTTTGTTGGGTTTTCAAGCCCGACATTGCCGATGTAGATGTGTTTTAAGCCAGCTTTTTGCCCGATGGCTTCGGCACGTCTAAGTGTATCAATGGAGGTTGCGGGAAGGCCTTGTTCGTGGTAGTCAGGATGAAACGCGCTGATATGCCACGGTGTTTGTTCTCCCAACTCTTTGGCGATAAACGACGCAATTGCAGTTAGTTCCGCATCCGAGTCATTTTTGGTAGGAACGATAAGGGTGGTGACTTCGACCCAGATGCCATTACGTTTGAAGTGTTTGAGGTTTTCCAAGATGGCTTCAAGCCCACCACCAAGCTCTTTTTTGTAATAGTCATGGTTGAACGATTTGAGGTCAACATTGGCAGCATCGATGATGCCCACCATATCATCTATCACTTCAGACGATTCAAAGCCATTCGTCACAAAGATGTTTTTGATGCCTTTTTCATGGGCTAAAATGGCTATGTCTTTTGCATAGGGGTAAAAGATGGTTGGTTCGTTGTAAGTGTAAGCGATGGAGGCACATTCGTATTTGAGTGCCATCTCCACAATGTTACGAGGCTCAAAAAATTCTTTGACCTGTAATGTTTTTTCTTGTGAAATACTCCAATTTTGACAGAAAGGACACTTGAAGTTACAACCGATAGTGCCGAGTGAAAAAGCTCTGGTATCGGGCAAAAAGTGGTAGAGAGGTTTTTTCTCTACAGGGTCAACGTGCATGGCTACTGGGTAACCATAGACAAGGTTTTTGATGGCTCCATCGACATTCTTGTTTACACCACAAATACCACTTTGTCCCTCTTTAAGATGACAGTAATGCGCGCAGAGAAGACAAACCAGACGTGAGCCTTCGGTTTTAAAATAGTTCATCATTTCACCTTTTCGACTCTGTAACGCCAGATGTCCGGATGACTCTCCAAACATCCCGCTTCCAGTCCAGCTTTTTGACACAGATATGAAAAGAAAAGCTCAAAGGTTGGCAGTTGTTCCCAAACTTGAGGTAAAAAAGTTGCTTTGCGGGAGTCTTTTTGAAGGATGATGCCATCTTCACCTACGATGACTTTGTTTTTAAGATCATCTCGTGTTTCATACACGATAGGTTCAGGCTCACTGAGCAGTGAGACTTCAATGTGAACGCGCGAAAACTCTTCAGGGCTTAGTGGGTAAAACCGTGGGTCATCAAAGGCGGCGGCTTTTGCGTTGTGTATGAGATCATCTAAAAGCGGTCGATGAGCGATGAGTGAGCCAATGCACCCTCGAAGTTGGCGATCAAGGGTGAGCGTAACAAAGGTTGCTTTGGGGGTGGCAAATTCAGGATAGCGTTCCAATAGAGCTTTTTTATCAAGTGTTGAAGTGTGACTCAAGCCATCTTTGATGGCATTTTTAGCAATATCTAGGATCACGTTTCGCATGGTGCCTCCTTTTGAGGACTCTATTATATGATAAAATGGCTGATAGGTTATACAAAAAGGAGTGCGAATGCTGATGACAATTTTACAGCATACACCTGCGTGGGTTTATGTGCTTTTTGTCGTACTGTTAGGACTTGGATGGATGCAGAGCCGTGACCGTGTTGTGCCCTATTTTAGGGCGTTTGTATTGCCATGTATCATGGTGATTTTTTCCATTTATGGCGTTGTTTCGGCATTTGGTATGAGTATTGGCATTGTTGCATGGAGTCTTGGCATGATGGCAGTTATGGCACTGGGTATTCGCATAAGAGCTTTTTACAATGCTGTTTATATTGAAGAACACAACGCCTTTGCGATTAAAGGAAGTTGGCTGTGGTTGGCTTTAATGATGGTCATCTTTTGGTTGAAATTTGCTGTAGGAGTCATGCTTGCTCGTCAATTAGCAGTGATTTACGAGCCTTGGTTTATTCTAAGCGTTAGTTTTTGTTATGGATTACTGAGTGGTATTTTTTTAGTGCGTGTGATTATTCTGTGGAAAATCAAGAGCATACAGGTCAAACATTAACACAGTTTTGATAGACTATCGTATGATTTTTAAGGAGCAATGGATGAAACAGTGGATGGCAATAGTAATGTGTGTAGGTCTTTTTTCAGGCTGTAGCATGAGTTTTAACTATAATTTTTGGAGCCAAAAAGCACCGCAAACGCCTTCCCCTGCTGTTCAAGAAGTCAAAATAGCACTTCCTAGTACGGTTTTGATGTACGATCTTGACATTACTGATCGCCCTTACACTAGCCTTGGTGAAGTGAGTGTGAGTGTCACTAAACTCAACCCATGGGGTGAGAACCCAAAACAATCTGACGCCGAAGCCAAGCTCAAAGAAGAAGCTGTGAAAAAAGGAGCAGATGCGCTTATTTTTGTACGCTATACCAAAGTAGGTGTTTCATACAATCGTTGGAGTGGCATCGAAGGCAAAGCGCAAGCGGTCAAGTTTACACGTTATTAAAAGCGCAATTTTGTTCTATTCTCACATGTAAAATTGCGTTATACTAAAACCATGAGACCTACATTCTTAAGCGACACGGCGTTTGAAAATATCGCCGATTCGACCAGTAGCTTTTCTTGCCATTTTCATGACACTTATACCATCGGGCTAACGCATCATGGCATGTTTACGTCGTTACATGAACATAAAATTACTCAAGCCTATGCACGCTCTGCTCGCATCATCAACCCTGGAGAAATTCACGGTGGGGATTCTCTCTCATGGCAATATACCAACTTTTATCCCAGCGTAGAATTGTTAAGCAGTCTGTACGAGCAGATGTACGGTGAGAAAAAGATGCCTATTTTTGAGAAACACATCATTCAAGATGATGAACTTTACGCTCGATTGATGCTCTTTTTTCAAGCGGTTTATGCCAATGAAGCGACAATGCTTTTAGAGTCTAAACTTATTGGCGCCCTCTCCTATCTCATCGCGCATTACGCGCATAAAGCCACGCCGTATTCTTTTACATGTGAAGATTCCAAAGCGATGTCTATGGTGGTGGAGTACATTCACGACAACATCGCTTCAGACATTAGTTTAGATGCACTTGCGGTAACGGCGAAGGTAAGCAAGTACCATTTTCTAAGGCTATTTAAAAAACACACGGGATTGACACCTCACCAATACATCATCGCGGAGCGCATTTGCAAAGCTAAAACACTTGTCCTTGGGGGTGAATCGTTAAGCCTTGCAGGACTCCACGCAGGCTTTAGTGACCAGTCGCATTTCATCCGCTCTTTTCGCAAGATTTATGGCTATTCGCCAAAAAAACTGCTTCAAAAAAGCAATTTTATTCTATATAAATAGTCTCAAAAAGAGTAAACTTTGCACCAAGGAGTTAGTATGGTCAATAAAAATCTTTTTTTCTTTTTACTCTTTTTAGCGATGGTCGCATGGGGTGGTTCATGGGTCAATGTGAAAGTTTTAGGGCATTATGTCAGCGCTTTTGAGATGATCTTTTTACGTTTTGGCATTACCGCTGTTACGATGGTGCCTATTATTATTTGGTTGAAACATTCGTTTAAAATTGATCTCAAGAGCTTTGGTCTCGTGGTCTTAGTGGCGCTTGCTTTGATTTTTTACAACAAATACTATTACCTTGGAACGAAGTTTGGTACAGCCTCCTTAGGTGGAGCGATGGTTACCACGATGATTCCCATCTTAACCTTCATTTTATTGGCATTGATGGGTGTAAAGAAGGTTGGCTCCAAAGATCTGTTTGCGCTTGGTTTAGGTGCTGTGGGTGTTTTAACGATGTTGCATATATGGACGTTTGATCTGGCACATATCTTGGTCATTCAAAATCTTTATTTTTTTCTAGCGGCCATTTTATGGGCTATTTTGACGATTATCAGCTCAAAATCAACGAAAATTTCACCCATTGTTTTCACGTTTTATATGTATATTGTCACGGTTGCATTGGATTGGATTTTGTTTGTAGATGTGAGTGCGATACCTTTTGAGACATTTGATAGCATCTTTTGGATAAACACGCTTTTGATTTCCTTGGCTGCATCCACCTTTTCCAATACGATCTATTTTTTAGGGATTGAAAAATTAGGCGCAGCCGAGGTGAGTTCATTTGTCTTTTTAGTGCCATTTTCAGCGATAGGGTTGAGTGCTATTTTCTTAGATGAAAAAGTCGATTTCTTCATCATTATTGGAACCGTTTTAACGCTTTACGCGGTCAAACTGCTCAATAACATTACAATTTTAAAGCGACACCGAAAAAGCGTTTAATACCTTCTAGGTGGCGTTCTAGCCCTTCAAAGCTGTGAGTGCCACCCTCTTCTACCATCATTTTTGCACCTTCTAAAACATCTTGCGTTTCTTCATAGTCTAAGACCTCATCACCCTTTTGAAGTAACACAAGCAAGTTGTCAAGGTTTGGCTCTTCGATTTCATAACTTTCTAGCATCTCAAGGTGCGATTCATTCCATTCATATGAGCTGTTATCATAATAATTTACACCTTTACCAAGCGCTCTTTGAAGCGTCTCTGGTGCATTCACCGCTGGATTGATAAGCACGGCTTTGAGGTTGTATTTATCGCTGAGATAAAGCGAATAATACCCACCAAGGGATGAACCCATAAGATAGACTGGTTCATTGTCCTGATACGATTCAATGAGTTCACTCAGTGTTTTAATCGCAAGATCGGGAATTGTAGGCAAAGATGGGGCAATAAAATGAATTTTATTTTCTTGACAATACGCACGAAGCATTTTTGCTTTGCTTGCCTCCCCGCTAGAGCCAAATCCGTGAATATAGATAATCATGGTTAACCTTTATGTAACAAATAAAGGTGAGTATAGCAAAAGTTTCGTTAGGCTATAATACGCGTAATTACAAAGAAGAGGTTAGTATGAAATTAAACGAATTAGAAGCTCGCAAAATCATTTTGATGGTCATGGGTGACAAGCGTCCCCTTACCAAAACGGACGAGGAATTGGCACTGCTTCTCAAAAAAAGATTGACTAAAAAAGAGTGTGAAGTGCTAAATACCGAGGCCTGTGGTAAAGATAAAGAGGCAACGATGCGTGAGCAAAAAATAGATGCCGTACGTTATGAAGCTCTCAAAGCGAGTGCCATTAAAAAGATGAAAAATGAGTCTGTGCATGGGGACTTTTTCTATACCAAAGGTGAATAAACGATGGAACATTTTGAAGTAATTGATAGTGTTTGTACCTACTGTGGGGTTGGTTGCGACATTGCTGCCAATGTTAAAGACAATAAAATTCACAGCATCTTCGCCCACCCTGAAGGAGTAGTATCTGAAGGAAACTTGTGTGTGAAAGGCAAATACGGCTACGAATTTGTCGATGCGCCAGATCGTCTGAGGATTCCACGTATTCGCAAACAGTTCTTAGCAAAAAATCCAGCCATTCAAGCAAAAATTGCTTCAACGCTGGTAGAGCTTGATGAAACATGGGTTGAAACAACGCTAGAAAGTGCTACCACAGCAGCAGCGATAAAACTTCAAGAGATTCAAGCAACATATGGGCGAACGAGTGTCTGCTCTATCGGTGGAGCAAGAACCTCGTGTGAAAGTTCCTATTTGCTTCAAAAATTTACCCGTCATACGCTAAATTCTCCGCATGTTGATAACTGCGCGCGCATTTGCCACTCTCCAAGCCTAAAAGGCATGCGAACGACCATTGGTGAAGGTGCTGCGACCAACCCATACAATGATATTTATAATGCCGAATTTATGATCGTTTTTGGCTCCAACACCACTGAAGCACATCCGATTATCTCCAACCGCATTGTTGATGTCGCAGGTAAACACGATAACTTAGCTGTGTTTGATGTCAGAGAAATCACCCTACACCGCTTTGCTAAATACAAAGGCATTATCCCGCATGAGTCGAACCTACTAGTGCTCAATATGATGGCATATGTCATCATTACCGAAGAGCTTTATAATGAGCATTTTTTGGCAGACCGTACCAAAGGGTTTGAAGACTTTAAAGAGAAAATTCTCAATGACCCTTATGCCAATCCAAAGTATTTTGAGCAAATTGAAGGCTATGAGTACCTAAGCAAGCTCATCCCAAAAGTAGCACGTGAATATGCCCTTAAAAAGTCGATGATTTTTTGGGGACTCGGTGTAACCGAACACATTGATGGCTCATATACGGTGATGGCGATCACGCATTTGGCACTGATGACAGGCAACATCGGAAAAACGGGTGCAGGTCTTATGCCGCTTCGTGGGCAAAACAACGTCCAAGGCGCTTGTGATATGGGTATGCTCCCTTACTATGACCCTGATTATCAAACACCAAAAGAAATCGGTTTTATGACACCACAATTAGTGGATGAAATGATTGATGGTCGCATTAAAGCGGTGATCAATATGGGCGAAGACCTTACCCATGTTCACCCTAACAGCAATAAAGTCAATCGTGCGCTTGATAATGTTGAGTTCATACTGGTTCAAGAGCTGTTTATGACTGAAATTGCCAATCGTGCTGACATCGTCATTGGCGTGAAATCTGCCTATGAAAAAACAGGTGTTTATGTGAATGCTATGCGTCGTCTTCACCTTTCTCAACCGCTTGTAAAGTCTGATTTGCCCGATGATTGGGAAGTCATCAAACTTTTGGATAATAAATTAGGTGGAAGTTACACGTATGAAGACTCTAAACAGATTTGGGATGAAGTGCGAGAAGTAGCCTACAGACGTTTTTCAGGAGCAAGTTATAATAGACTTGAGCGTCACCGTGTTCGTGGGCTTCAATGGCCCGTACACACAGAAGATACACCCATCTTGCATCAACTAGACTTTCGAACGGAAGACGGCTACGGTGAGTTTCACTATCATCAGTATGAGCTTCGTGGCATGGTGCAAGAGATCCATGAAAAAAGACTCACGGGCTATCATCTCACCACAGGTCGAACACTGGCGCAGTATAACAATGCTTCGCAAACCAGTCGCAGTGAAAGACTCAATAAGCGTTATGATGAAACGATTTTATTAGTCCATGAAGACGATGCGGCAGATTTTACCAGTGAAAAAGTGGTATTAAAAACAGAGTTTGGTCAAAGTGCTCCTTTGAGCGTCAAGTTTACTGACAAAGTTCAACCTAAAACGCTTTTCTGTACGTTTCATCATGCTAAATCGAAAATAAACAATCTTTTCGGCGATAGGTGTGACGAGCTTATCTTAACAGCGGCATTTAAGTCGATCAAAGTGGAAGTTGTAAACGTTTGAGTTAAATTAAAGTAGCTACTCGTTAGCTACTTTAAAAAAAAGTAGTTCAATAAAGTTGGTATTTTAGGGATTTTAGTATGAAGTGGCCGGGAGAGAGGGATTTGAAAGGCATAAATTTTCTATATTATACATTTTGTAAAATAATCATTAAAATAGCCTATTTTAGGCATTAAGAAAACTTTCTCAATTTCCAATAATATGTTATTATTCCAATAAAATATAAATTTATGTTGGAAATAGGTTGGAATAAATCCAATTAAAGATCAAAAAAAACTGCTAAAATAATTTATATTATATCGTTTCTAGAGGTGAGCAATGACAAAAGATTTAACATCATCGACAATCAGTAGACAAAATATTTTAAATAATAATTATGCATTGGATCAAATAGAATCTAACTTATCTCTGGGTGGCACATATTGGCATAATGAAGCTGTATTTACTAAGGTACAAGTAGCGGAGCTTTTGGAAATAGATATAAGAACAGTTGAGAGATATTTAGAAAGCCATTATGATGAATTAATCAAAAATGGATATAGAGTTTTAAAGAATTTTGATTTAAAACAGTTTAAAGAGGATGTCTCCGACATTGATGTCGGAGACATCTCTAAAATCCCTTCATTAGGGCTTTTTACATTTCGAACGGTTTTGAATTTAGCTATGCTTGTAACTGAAAGTGAAAAAGCAAAAGCTATTAGAAATAAGATTCTTGATATCGTCATTGACGTTGTTGCTCAAAAAGTAGGTGGGCATACAAAATACATCAATCAACGAGATGAATCTTATTTGCCATCAGCATACAAAGAATATAACTATAGAAAAGAATTTACAGATGCTCTTGATTATTATCTCCAGGCTGATAAATGGAAATATGGAAAATACACGAATCGGATATATGAAATAATATTTTTAGAAAATGCACAAGAGTATAAAAAGATACTCGATTTAAAAGATAAAGATCAGATTAGAGAGACTATGTACTCCGAAGTATTAAATGCAATTGCTAGTTTTGAGCATGGTTTGGCTGTTGAAATGAAACAAGCATATGAAGAACTTAGTCGAAAATTAACGACAAAAGAACTAGATGCATTGATAGAAAAAGCAGCTAAAAGTCCATATTTAGTTCCTCATATTGATGATGCTAGGGCAAAAATGTCAAGTAGAGATTTATGCTTTAGGGATGCTTTGCATCAAAAACTTGAGAATTATATTCAATCTGTTCCTGAAGGAGATTTTGATAAATTCCTTGGAGAGACAAGTAAATCTTTAGAGGAAAGATTATCTGATCCTGAAACATTGGCTGTTTTAAAACGATTGAAAGATCGATGATGGAACTCCAAATATTTTATTTTGATACAAAACACGCGATTGACGTTCATGATTGGATTATTGAACACAGTGGTGGATTGCAAGGGTATAGAGAGATTGGTCTTTTGGATAGTGCATTAGATCATATTCAAAACGATTTGTATTACCCGCTATTTGTTGAAAAACTTAAACATTTAATAATTGCTGTTAATAAGTTTCATCCTTTTAATGACGGTAATAAACGATCAAGTCTTGTATTAGGTGCATATTTTTTAGAGATTAATGGATACGGTTATTGTATTGAACGATTTATACGAGAAATGGAAAATATTGTTGTGTGGTTGGCAGAAAGTAAAATCAATGATGCACTATTGCTAGATATTTTAAAATCTATTATCGAAGAAGATGAATTTACTGAGTCATTGAAATTAATGATTTTTGAATCAGTTCAATAAGGTTATAAATTGAGCCGCATCAAAACTAAATATCAAGGTGTTTTTTATCGTGAAGCTGTCACGAATGGTAAGCCCGATAAGACATATTATATCGTTTTTAAAGACACGCATAATAAAACCGTTGAGACAAAGATCGGCAAAGAAAGCGAAGGTGTACGTGCGAATTACTGCAATCAAAAGCGTAATGAAATTATCACAAAGCAACGCTTAGGTGAAGATCTCCCCGCAATCGCCATCAAAAAGAAAAAGCATATTATCACGTTAGATATGGCCGCAGAAAAGTTCTTCAAAGAACGTGAGATGCAAAATAAAGATAATGCTCATACGCAATCAAAATACAATAATTGGATCGCTCCAGTACTTGGTAAGATGGATATTGATTTAATTGGGCTTGAGGAAGTCAGAGGACTGCAAGAGAGCTTGGTGAAAAAAGAGTATGCAGCAGCCACGATCAATTTCACGATTAACCTTTTGCATGCAATAGTCAATTATGCGATTGAAAATAAACTATCGACGACTGTCCATAATCCTACAAAAAAGCTCAAGCAATTAAAAGTCGATAATGCTCGAGATCGATATTTGACAAAAGAAGAGTGTCAGAGACTTTTAGAGGCCGTTGAAGATGAACCGGTACTCAGACTATTTGTGCGATTGAGTTTGAGCACTGGAGGGCGATTAGAGACGATCTTGAGTATATGCAAAAAAGATATTGACTTCACCAATAAAATAATTGCGCTAAAGGATCATAAAAACGCCTCTTCATATCGTGGATTTATCAATGACGATCTCACGAGTTATGTAAATGAATACTGTAAGTATCTAAAACCAAACGATAAGTTGATCACGATGCCAGTACGTACACTCAGAAGACAACTATCAAATATTTTTGCAGATCTCTTTAACGCAGATTTAGACAAAAACGATAGAAAAAACCGAGTCGTTATTCATACCTTGAGACATACTTTTGCTAGTTTATTAGCGATTCAAGGAACGCCTATCTTTACAATTCAAAAGCTGATGAATCACCAAGATATAAAGACCACTCTCCGCTATGCTAAATTAAGTCCTGAGAGTGGTAGAGATTTTGTTGAGAGGCTTTTATTACTCTAAAATCATTTACATGAAAGGAATTTTGACCTCTTGTTTTATTCGAATTGGTTGTAATGTTTGATATTTTTGTCTGATAGAGTTATATAACTGAAAGCCTTTTTTAGCTTTAACAGTCACAACTAATACATAAGGTAGTTTTTCTGTTTCAGTATTTTTAATGGCTTTTCCTGCGTCACGAGCTTGATATACTATATCGAAACAAGGCTGTTTTAGCGTATTAGCATGACATTTGCCTTCGTGATGGAGAGTAGTTTCCCACTTATGTGCATCTTTTCTAAAATCTGCTTCTGTTTCATACATTTCTTTTCTACTAAAAAATGCTTTACTTTTTCCTTCTGGGCTGCTATCTGGTCTAAATGTTATTACTAATCCATTATTTGTATAACTATCTGGATAAGAAGGATTTATTTTAGCAGTGAAGCAAAAGGTCGCTTTAATAGAGATCTTTCCATCTAGTTGTTCATCAGGAAATGGAATAGGAACTCTGATATATTGTGATGCATCAAGCTCCCCTTTGTATATGACACTTACTTCATTATGATCAGTATAAATGACTTGTTGAATATTATTAGGGAAAAGACCTCTTCCCACTTCATCCTGAGATAAAGACTTTTTGGGTTTTATATTATGAATCATTAGTGCTTTAATTACTAATGGATCAATTTTTGTATCAAAAATACTAGCTATTCCTATACAGTTTCGAAGAACTAATGGTGATGAAAAGCTTGTGCCAGCAGTTGAATGGACTTGTTTCGAAATAGGAGAATATATCAAGAAAGGATTAGTAGCATGGCCACCAAATGCTAGGCCATCAGGTTTAATTAATCCTGGACTTCTTCCTGGTCCAATGCAACTATAATGAGTTCTTTCCCAAGTATCATCTTCATTTGTAGCTGCACCTATAGCTAAAGCATTTATCATATCTGATGGGGGCTGTATCCGATTTAATCCAGGTAGGTCACCATCATTTCCGACAGCAACAGTTAATAACGTATTTTGTTTAGATAGATAATCATCCAACATGGATGTCCAAACGTGTACATCGTCATCTTCAATAGGAATTCTTGGTCCAAGGCTTAAATTTGCAAAATGATAGCTTTTTGAGTTTAAAGCATCCAAAATTTTCTTTAGAACTGAGAATAAGTCAGGATCCGAAGGTGTATTATTATCTAATACTCTATAATGGTCTATTTTAGAATAAGGAATTGGTAAAGTCGTTTGTTCTGCTTGAATATTCCCAAATAAAATAGTTGAAGTAACTTCTGATCCATGATTTAACAAATCTTGATTTGTTACTTCTCCACCAGGGTAGACTTTTTCATTACACCATTTTGATAGATGGGTGTTCCCTATACCACCATCAAATACAGCTACTTTGATATTTTGATCGATAGCATCTTCAATAGGAAGACTCATTGAGGGCATTGTATGTATACTTCTTTGTATTAAGGGCTCAAATATTCTTAATTTTGGCATTTCTCTTAATACACGAAGATATGTAAAATTAGCTATTTCTTTTGCTTTGATACTATTTGTTGTCATAGGCAAAAAAGTTAATCCAGAGACTTGTAAGAGTTTAGAAAAATCTATATCTGCTCCTATTTTTTTTGAAAATTCGGTGAATGATTCAAGAATCCCTGACTCGTTCTCTGGGGTATGTAAAATCACCTCAAATTGCTGTTCCTTATTTTGAGTGATATTCCCTTTTATTTTATCTTGAGGCTCAAAGAGTAAAAGATCTTCATTTTTAATAATTTCTTGCTGTAGATTTGCTTCAATATCATTAGATTGTAAAGCTTCTAATAAGTCATCAAATGCATCTTTGCTACCTGATATAAAAATATTAGAAGTCATTTCATAATCAGGAGCTTTCTTTAGTTGTGTTTTTCTTGGATGAATACGTAAAGATTTACTACCAATATCATTAAAACCAAATTCTTCAAATAACTTTGTAGGATAGTATGATTTTGCAATATATGCTGGATGCAAAATAAAGTTTGCAACAATTTTATTATTGGGCATTGCTTCATGAGGCAGAGTATTAATTTTTTCTAAGAGTTGCTCTGTGCTAGTAATGAGATGTTGGCTTGCTTCTCGAAAAGAGTAAGGATGCTTTTTTTTATCTCCACCATTTTTATGCTTAATAGCATGTGTTAAAGTTTCTCCAAATCCAAGTAATATATTCCTGTCATTCATTGGTATGAATCCTTATTTTTTATTTTGTAAAGCCCTTACAATGGTGGAACGTGATACCTCTAGTTTATTTGCAATGTCTTGTTGTGTCAATCCATGATTCGCTAAATACATAATCCATTCTTTTTTTGACTCTTTATTTAAAGAAAAATACTCTTTTAGTTCTAAATCAAACTGATCACATAAAGTTTCTATTAAAAGCTTGTTTTCTAAAACAGCATTTTTTTTAGCATGATTTAGTTTTTTTTCAATTTCTGAAAATGAGCATTCTTGTATCTTTTGAGCTAGCCAGTCTGATAGCGAATGGTTAATATCATGTTGCTTGAAAAACTTACTCACTTGATTTATTTCTGGCAAATTAAAAAGAATCACTTTATCAAAACGTCTCCAAATTGCTCTATCTAGTAGCTCTGAATGATTGGTTGCTGCAAGAAGCAATGAAGTTGTTGGCCATTCGTCAATAGCTTGTAAGAGTACTGTAACTAGCCTTTTTAGCTCTCCTACATCTGAATCATCGTCTCTTTTTTTGGCTATGGCATCAAATTCATCAAAAAATAATATACAAGGAAAACTTTTTGCGTAATTTAGAACAGCTCGAATATTGCTTCCTGTTTTGCCGAGATAGCTACTCATAACAGTTGCAAGATCTAAGGTTAATAGAGGTAATTTTAATTTTTCTGCTAAGTAATGTGCCATTAATGTTTTTCCTACGCCAGGAGGGCCTGCCAGGAGCGCAGAGCGTGTAGGGATGAGTCCTTGCTTTAGAAGAGAGTCACTTTTTTCTCTTTCTATGCAAATACGGTTGATTTCATTTTCTATTTTTTCGTTCCAGATAGGCTCAACATGTAGAGCAACAGATTCTTCAACTAATAATAATTTTTGCCTTGTGTCTGCATCGACTGGCATTGGAATATGATTATCTATGCTTCGTAACGTTTTTGTCTTTAACAGTGAGCTAAGTTCCTCCGCAAGTTGAGGATCGCACTTATTTAACTTACCTGATAATTTACGTATCCTCATTTCAAAACTTTTCTGATTGCCATTTAGACCATCATTTAACAGTTCAATTAGTGATTCTTTTAAAATTTTTTCAATCATTTACTTCTCATTTTCTTGTCTCATATGCTTGCATGATACAATAATTTTTATAAAATGATACACTAATTGTATAAAATAGAAATAAAAAATGGGGAAAAAATTACAAATGAAGCATTTTTTACATAATATGACACATTTAATATGAAACAATGATTCAAAATATACATTTGTTTAATAAAAAAGATTTTGTAGGGTATATCATGAAAATATAAAATACTTTATTGCACGAGAGTTTCTATTTATTATTGCTATCGACACATTTTAATATGGACTCATTAATTAGAGTGC
This sequence comes from Pseudomonadota bacterium, assembly GCA_017860615.1. Lineage (GTDB taxonomy): Bacteria > Campylobacterota > Campylobacteria > Campylobacterales > Sulfurospirillaceae > Sulfurospirillum. The sequence goes on from JAGDMU010000014.1 coordinate 42,389, forward strand.
TATTGTAATCAAAACGCATATCTCTCACACTGGCAACTTTCCAATGATAATTTCTATAGGACTCACTGGAATTTGTATCAATATGTAAAAGCAATCGATGAATGAGAGTTTGTTGTTTTTGCTGATCTGTTAAGTTGCTATCTATAATCTTTTGTCTCAAGGCACAGTTATCAAACTCATCATCATAATAGTACACTCCATCTTTTACTCCTAAAAAGAAAATAGGTTTTTGCTCGTTTATGTCAAATGCTAAAGTGGTTTTATTTTCTAGATACCAGTTGGCAGAAATTTTATCAATTGGCAAGATCCATGATGAGTATGTTGTCCTCATAAAATCACCTATTAACCCATTAGGCAAAATGCTACTTAAAGTACTTAATACAAGGGCACTAACGATATAAATACCAAGTATTGCCTTAAGCCAGGTTTGGCATGCCACTGAAAAAGATAATTTGATACTTTGAATAATCTCAAAATTGAATAGAAAAGCTATTAATAACAGCAAGATATTAAGTAGAATAGCCGTACTAAAAATACCAACGAATAGTTTTAAGGATAAGATAATTTCTGTTTCATTTATCGCTTGAATTGGAATGATATTAACGACTTTTAGCGTTGTGGCAATAACTACGGCAATGGATATAAATGAGAATATCTGAATATCTCGTGTATTCAAAAGGTTTCGTTTTGAGAGATTTATAGCATGAAAGTATTTAAAAATATTTTCTAAATCATCTACTTTTTTAGTCATTACAGATGGGATTTCTAAAATGATTATTTTGATATCTGGGTTTAAATCAATAATATTTTTGATTTTCTCATGTTTGATTTTTTCGAATCTTGTATGACTCATTTGTCCTTTACGCTTTACCCATTGTGTATCTACTATTTTAGATATATATTTTGATATACAATTTTTGAAAATTTTTGGTTGTTCTTTTTCAGGACGAACGCTAATATTGCTCGTATAGATTATTTTGTCATTATCACACAGTAAAATAAATTGTTTACATCGTTCAAACTCAAGTGTATTATTGTGACCATTGATGAAGCTGAGATAATCACTATAAGAGCCATTAAAAATGCGAAATTGTTTTATGAAGTCTATAATTTTTGAATCGTAAATGGATAAATGGCTTTCTAAATCCATTAATTTCCTTTATGTTGATTAAATATATTATATTATTTCATAATATTGAATGCAAGGTGATATCGTAGAAAATAGATTTATGATATTGCAATAAAAAGGTCGATATGAAGTGCATATTTTGTAAAGTAGATACAACACATGATAAATCAGTAGAACATATATTGCCAGAATCACTTGGAAATACAGAACATTGGTTGCCTGCCGGTATCGTATGTGATAAATGTAATAATTATTTTGCGATAAAGATAGAAAAACCATTATTGGAATCATCATATTTTAAATTAAATAGAAGTTATCAAGAAATATATAATAAACGTGGTCGAATACCTTCTGTACCCGCAGTATTCTTATCAAAAAGTGATAGTTTTGGAGCTCACTTATCTACGTATGGTGATTCGCTCTACTTTCAGGAAAATGAGGACATCGTAAAATTACAAAATCTGAGTAATAAAAATACAACTTTCAAATTGGTAATGCAGCTTCCTCCTAAATGCCCAGAACCGAATTCAATGGATAGATTGTTAGCTAAAGCAGCACTTGAGGCCTTAGCGTACAAAGCTATAAACCACTCTTTGCCTCTTGATGAAATCGTGAATCACGATGCTCTTGATCCGCTCCGGAATTTTGCAAGATATGGAAATGGTAAAAAATGGACTTATCATCAGCGAAGTCTTTATGATATCAACAAAGTATGGCAAGATCACGATGCAAATGAATTATATCAGTGTCTTCACGAGTTTGATTTTCTATATACAGAAGATCAAGAATTATATTTTGTACTCATTATTTTTGGAATTGAATATGCTATGAATATGGGCGATACAGATATTGAAGGATATATAACATGGTTAAAAGAGCATGATAATAAGTCACCTCTTTATATAGAGTAATCTTTCACTAGTTTTTTGCGAAGTAGTATGAGTCGAATAAAATTTAATAAAGGTCAGTTAAGATGATGCAAGAATCTCGAACAACATTAACGTTACAATCTATAATCGTTGATTTAGTACAAAGAGGGATTAAAAAAGGGCGAGATCTAGATGCAGCAGTTTTAAGTATGGTTGGTAATACTTTTAATCAGTATCAAGGCGATTCATTTGTGCTAGTTGAATTGAATGATGAACAAATTTTAAAATTTTTTATTGATGATTCTGATCAGTCTTTTTGGTATCCCCGTGCTGGAGTATTTCATTTTTGTGCATATTATCAACATACAAATAATTTTCCCTTGGGGAGGTGTTATTTTATCAAAATAGGAGATTTAATTAGTGCAGGTCGCTTATTAAAAAAGTTCTTTGAAGGTCTACCAACCCCTTATCATGAAAGTGATATTGAGAAACTGACTGATCCAGGATCTTTACCACAAAGGATTAAGCAATATCAAGATACGTGTCATAATCAAGAGTCATTAGTTTTGAAAAATTTATTTAATGGCCGTGTAATTGAAACGGCAACAACAAAATGCATTTATTTAAAGACTTCGGGATGTCTAGTTTGTGGCTCTATAGCTTCTCATTATGTTGCAACTACTGTAAGTGATACTCAAGATGGATTAATGGTGGCTTTTTTTACTTGCAAAGAACATTTTAATGAAGTTAAGTCATATAATTCAAATTTTGATTGGCTTTGCGAAAAATTGCATATAAATGTCCCTGATATATTTCAATCAACAGATATGACGCGGGACGAGCTGCTAGCGATTTCTAAAGAAATTTTAGAATCTGATCTTGAGTGTGAGGATATCGCTATGACAAGCGATACAATAACTTGTTTTAGAAAATCGCGTTTAAAAATTATTCTAAGGATGACAGCGCCATTAAAATATGCATACATGTTTTATGATGTGCAAGGTAATCAACTCGCTAGATTTGATGGAGCTAATCATCATAATGATAAGTTAGAGTTTCCGCCAGATCATTTTCATGTGGCACCTGAGATTGATAATAACAATATTCGGCAAAGCTTTTTAACTGGATACTTCCCTCTAGATATAAAAGGTATTAATAATGTTATTAATGAGCTTGAGCGGCATATGTCTAATTCCTACTAGTATCGAGATTTAGATTGTTATTGTTAAGGAATAAATATGAATTGCGAATATGAGCACATTGTAGAGCTAACAACACAATATTATTTTAGAACTCAATTCTTTAAAGAGCAACTAAATGGCATACTAATTATGGGTTATAATCCAGGAGAATCTAACGACGATAGGATGAACATTACCACTGAACCGTTATCTAGTAGTTTTTTTTCAGATGGGAAAAATCTTAGTACATGGCCTTTTAATAGAAAAATAGAAAAGTTCTTTTCTTTATGGGGATTTCCACTGGAGACGCAAGCTGATAAAATATCGAAATTTGAAAAATCTATTTTTCAATCTAATTGGTGTCTAAAACAACTGGCTCATAACAGCGGTAAAGATTTGCAACTATGCCTAGAAAATAAAGATTTTTTTATAAAGCAAATTCAAATTTTCAAACCTAAAATTTTACTGCTTTTTGGTAAGCAAATGATTTATGCATTAAACAACTCTTCAGTTCTACCAGAAATTGAGCATATCGTAGGTGCATCTAGACCATTTGAGATGCTAACTAAAAGAATAGAAAATTGTAAAAAGTTCAAAATATATTTTCAAGAATTTAGAGATATGAATGTTATAGTATTCCCGCACCCTACTGGTTCAATAGGAATACAAGATAAGTATATTGCGGCATTTGCCGAAGAAATTACCCCAATTTTTGAACAATTTGTGAATAGCAAAGCACAATGATATATCCATGTAAAGATGATTGCATCAAACTCCTCAATAAATACCAGGACAAATTAACACCAGATCAGTATCGAAATATAGAAGCTACGATAGGCAATCATGCTTTCGAGGGGATGTTTGCAGATAAATATGATATTGATAGATTGGTACGTATGGCAAAAAATGATTTATCCTATGAAGAAGCACGTATTGAGGCTATTGCAGAGATCAAAAGCATACGTGCGCAGATCCAGGATAAGAATACAGAACTACCACTCTTTGATCAAGAACTATTAGGCTCGAATAAAGTTGAGGCCATAAACTTAGAAGATTTATTTTTGAAAGAACAAAAGCTAACCCTTATTGCAGAATTATCGATAAGGAATAAGCCGGTTATGGGGATTTTCGATTTTAACTACCTCCAGGCTATTCATAAACGCCTTTTTGATGATGTCTATACGTTTGCCGGAAAAGGTCGTTTTGAGATGGGATATCCTGGTGTATTTGTCAAAGGTGAGACACGCTTCACACCTGGGATCAAATTACCAGAAGTATCCAAAGCTCTTTTTGATGCGCTTCAAGATGATAAGTTTTTTGTGAATTTGGATCATAAAGAATTTGCTCAAGAAATGGCGATCTTCTTTAATGGGTTAAACTTGCTGCATCCATTCCGTGAGGGAAATGGACGAACGCAGCGTTTATTCATGGAAAGTGTTGCTCAAAATGCCGGTTACGTTTTATCACTCCATCAAGTCTCTCAAGAGGCAATGATCAGAGCGTGTCAAAACGCTGATAAAGGGTTTATCAATAGCCTCGAGATACTTATGCGGCATCATCTTGAGCCGATAGAAAACAAGCGATAGAAGCTAAGGAATGAATGCTCTCGAGTGAATGAGTGAAAATACCAAGAGCATAGCCATAAAGGATCATTATAATGATCAACCACCGCACCTCTTAAACCCACCGATGAAAAAACCGTGCCGGTATTTTTCACAGTGTTTGTAACCCGGTGCTATCTCCGGATCAGATCGATGGTCATTAAAAAAGATAATAATGTAATAAATTTAGACTACGTAAGTTAGATAAGAATTATTGTAATTTAAATTTGACATTAATAGATTTTTCTATAGTTTCAATACAAGATTTTTGAATTTTCCAAAATTCTTGTGATGCAATTGATTTAGAAGTATGATTCTCTTGCAAAATAGTAAATTGCTTTGTATTGTTATTAAGAAGAACTGGAGAGCTTTTAGCCCATGCCTCTTGCGCATATTTATAAAAATAATATGCAGACTCTTTCGTGTTTGATTCAATGAGAACTTGCCCAATCCAAAATGCAGCATAACCTAAATTAATAAGCCTATTTGTTATATCATTAGTAAAAATATAGTAAAACGACTTGTAATAGCAGATAAGGGCTTCATCTTTCATATTTTTTAAATATAAGCATTTACCAATATTACCATGTTGTGCGCCACCGCCATCTTTTAAAATTATATTTTTATCAATGATCGTATCCAAAGTATTATTCAATAAAAACAATGTAAGTGCTTTATCTATATTTTCAATTGTCCCAGTATCTCTAAGTGCTAATGCTTGATTATGTTTAATATCAAATTTATCTTCTTGTTCACCTCTATCAAGTAAATATATAATTTGTTCAGAGATATTTATTGCGTTGTCATATTCTTTCCTAAACCAAAAAAGGTAACATTTTGTTGCACAAAGCCGAAAGTATGATTCTCCTTTACTCTCCAAGATTTCTTCATATTTGGCAATTAACTCATCAGCATAATCAGATTCTCCATATTCAACAAAATATTTTATTGATGAATTTAAGAGTACATCAAATTGGAGGTAGGTTTCGATTTTTTTCTTAGACCAAGTAATAGAATTAAAAAAAAGTTTTACTACTCGTAAATATTCTTCAATAAATCCTGCCGCTGTCATACTAGATGAAATTTCTAGTAGTGTATTGAGTGCACTTTGATAATCACCAGCATTAATTGATAATTCAGTTTTATTAGTAAAATTTAAAAATTCATCAAAACTCGTTGTATAGTTTAATTTATTCTTCAAAATGACAATAAATTTATCATAATATTGTATGAAGAGTGTAATATATTTATTCCTTTCAGATGTTGGATAATTAGTTCTAATAAATTCTTTGACTAAAGGATGTAATTCAATATAAGTCGTGTCTCTTTTTTCAATAATTAAGTTTAGGTTATATAAAGACTTGAGAGCTTTTTGAAATTTGTTATAGTTTAACTCATTGCTCATAATATCAGCATAATCTTCTTTTGTTTCAGGAACAATAGCTTCTGCTAATGTTCGTAGCACAAGCCTTTCTCTATCTTGTAATAATTCCCATATTCGTCCAAGTAGCTTCTTAGCAAGAATTGAAGAATCATCTCTCTCCAGATTATGACCAGTTTCTATTTTTAACAAAAAGTCTTTTAAAGAATCTTCTCCCTTTCTAGATTGTGCTAAAATCAAACTTAGCCATAAAGCATGACCATGTGTAAAATTATAGGCTTGAATTGCATATTTTGTTAACTTTTCTTTATTAATTGTTGTATTCCCTTGTAAAAAATACTGTATGGTGTCAGATTCACTCAAGCCTTCTAATTTTAATTGATGAAAATCGACGCCTGCATACCGAATAAATGGTCTACATGTGAAAATAAATTTTGATTTATGATCATATTTTATGGCTGCATGAAAGAACTTACCAATACCACCAATAGGTTCGAAGTATTCCAAATCTATATAGCTATCAACATTGTCTAAAACAAAAATTGTCTTTTGAGTTCCTAAATATTTAAAAAATAACGCAATTAATTCTTCTTCACTAAATCCAACAATCTCAGATAAATTAATCGAGGGTTCAACTCTTTTTATCATTGAATATATTTTTAGTATAAACTTGTGCTCTTCTTCTTTAAAATCTTTCCAATCGATAATTGAGTAATTATTTTCATTATTTATATAATGAGAAGCTAGTGCAGATTTGCCTTCACCACCTATACCAGTAATAAAAAAAACTTTAAATGCCTCAGATTGTAAGAGAGAAAGTTCTTTTTCTCGACCTATCCAATTAGATACAGATGGGGCAATATCACTGCCGTCATCTTTATGTTGAAAATTCATTGATTCTCGACTAGATTCTGATAAGTTTTTAGAAGTATTAGTTATTGTGTTGGTATTGTCTAAAGCTATTACTTTTAGTTCATTCAAAAAAGAAGGAAGATGACTATAATTTTCTAATGTTATCTGGGTAAGATGGTTATTCTTTACATCGTGTGTATTTACTAAAAAATGTTTTGGTCCATATCCATCCATTAGTGAATTTATATAGTTAAAAAGCTCTTCAACATAGGGATCTTTAAATGAAAAACCTATAAATAAAAAAGAATATTGAGAAAGCAATTTTTGAAATTGAAATTTTGCTAGATTATCATTACGATATAACATCTCATATTGCTCTTTAAAGATAATACAGTGATCTGGTTCTGTGATATCACCATGTATTTTTAAAATAAAACTATCAATATCATTAATTGTTGATAATTTAAAATTGCTAGACTGCGTCATTATGTTTGCAATTTCACAATTCTTCTCAAGTAATTGATCATAATTAGTAGTAATAAAACGTTTTGATATTTTAGTTATTGTTTGATGTATAAGTGATTCTGTATGGGTAATATTGCAATCATTCTCAAAAGATTCTAGAATGAGCTTTTTTTCATGTTTCAAGTTATCTAAAATATCTAAAGGTGTCATAATTTCAGACTCTAAAGCATTTAGCCAAGCATCTGCTTTTTCAATATAGCCCTTTTTATTAATTAATAAATTTTTAACAATTGTATGCCAAGAAGGCAAACCATGATTAATTGATAATCCTGATCCAACAAATATAATTAATTGGTTTTGTTTAATGGCATCATGTAGGGCTTGGGGAATAGTATATGACATTAATAAATATCCTTTATGTCCAATCTTGGTTATGATTATAGCATTACTTAATATAACTATAAGACCTCTATAAAATTAAAAAATAACACTTGTTTTTCATATTTTGGTATAAATAATTTACAATTGATCTAAGTCCATTTAAAAAATCTCTTTTTGAGAGAAAAAGACTTATACAACTTTGTATATTATGCAGATTTGTATAGTAACAAGTTTGTATAAGTCGAATGTTCTATTTTAAGAAAATTCAATAGTATCTATTTATTTAAGTGTAAGATCAACACCTAAAAGGTTACTAAAACCCGTGTAAGCTCTGATCTCTTTACGCCAATTTTTTTCTAAAATAGATCTTTTGCTATTTTGATCCGAGCAGCTAGCGTAATGTGTTACTCCCATCGCCACATTGAAAATAAAACCACTTACAATACCACCAAAGAATAAAATTAAAATAATTAAGCCTTGCACATATTGATTTTTAGGTTTTAAAAGCATGGTATTAAACTTGTGAGAGAGATAAACGCTAATTGCCATCATTACGGCAATAAATAAAGCAAAGATAATCATAGTAATAAAAATGTTTGAGTCTACTGTCCCAAGACCAAAATAGCCATCTGCACCAGGACATCGAAATCCACTCGTAAGATCAAAAAACAAAGGATCAGGGTAAAAGGATATAAAAGGGATAGCAAAAAGGCCAAAGGCAAAAATGAGTTTTAATGTTGACGAAATCAATTTTGTTTTACTGTTCGGCATTATAAATTCATTCAGTTTTGTCATTTATATAAAAAAATATATGCATATAGCTGAATAGATGGTAAGAAACAAAATCATTTGTTTGACGGTAAAATCAGTTTTCCATTTTCTATAAGCTTTCTCGAGCATATAAATGCAAATAAATACTACGAACGTTGTGAGCATTAAAAAATACCACCTATACTCAAATGTCGTAATGACCCATTTCGGCTTAAAAAGTTCAACTAAAAAAAGTGTAAAAACAAGTGCTATCCATCCCCATAGAATTATTTTTGCATGCAAGGATACGAAGAAAGATGAAAGATACTTATGATTATCGTCATCTGCAAGACAAGATATTTTTGGGATAGTATAATTATTTACTGTGTCAACATTTGCATGAAATGCTACACCAGTAGTGTGATCGTGTAGGGTTGCGCTGCTAAAGTTATTATTGACTACTTGATTAGGTCGATCGGACATTTTTATTCCTTTGATTGAATCATTTGAAATAACAAAGTATGTAGTTTGTTTTGATCATCTTGATATTTTTTGCATAGTTCTTTGAAAAGAGTTTTTGCAAAATCATCGCATGGCAAGAGGTCACCTTCTTGATTCGCAGATAATGATATTTTATTGGATGACCCAATTTCAACACCAGTTGCATTCCCTGACAAAGTTGAATTTTGAAAATTATTTATTTGAGAATGATCATTTGTGAATAGTATTGATAAAATCTCTGGATTTTCTTCTGCTACCTTTTCTACTAATGCACCAATAGCATTTCGACTTCTCCATCCACTAATAGTTGATTGTGTTGTTGATAATTTTTCAGCAAGTTCAGTGATAGTCTTAATATTGTAATGTTTAATAAGTTTTTGAATTAATATCTCAATATTCAATATATATCCTTTCATTTAATTATATATTTCAATATTATTCTTGACAAGTATTTAATTATGAGATAAAATACAATTTAAAATATTGATAATATATTAAAATATTCGTTATTTTATCAAAAAGCTATCTAAAATACAAAAATATGGAGGAAAATAAGTCTAGGAGTAAATTATTTATAAAACATTTTCCCTATCAACGACCAAGCAGCTAGGGAAAACGAACACCGTTCTGAGTTGAGGGTGTGGTCTGCAATTCTACCACAAATCCCTCTAATTGTTAAAAATTCAAAATTTGAAAAATACACAAAGGGATATCTATGGCCAAAAAATACTACTGGTTAAAGCTACCGAGTAACTTCTTCGTGGATCCAAAAATCAAGAAGCTTCGCAAAATTGCAGGTGGCGATACATACGTGATTATCTTTCTAAAAATGATGCTGCTTGTGATTAATACCAACGGCATTCTTGAATTTGAGGGCATCGAAAAAACGTTGGAAGATGAGTTGTCTTTAAAACTTGATGAGGATGAGAATAACGTAAAAGTTGTCTTAGCCTTTTTAAGTTCAAACGGAGAGCTAGAGGAAGTTTCTGATGAAGCTTTTTTATTGCAACGTGTGCCTGATCTAGTGGGCAAAGAAGGTGATAGTGCCGAACGTGTAAGACGTTTAAGGGATAAGAAAAAAGTCGAATTGTTACATTGTAACGACATAGTAACAGAGTGTAACGATGATGTAACACAGAGAAAGAGAAAGATAGAAGATATAGAGAAAGATATAAAGCCCTCTCTCTTACTCTCTCCCTCTCCTCAAAGATCAACGCTTGATCTAAAAAGTATTAAAAGCTTTAGAGAGCAACTTTCTAATTTATGCCCTACTTTGGAATTTAGCTTATGTGGCAAATTGGGGTACTCCAATGAGCATAAAGGCTTTTGTTTAAAAAGCGGTTATATCTATAGTCTTCAAACAAAACAATTGGTTGATCGAAATGAAAGCTTTGAAATCTGGCAACACCTCTTCCAGCAAAAAAATGAAATCTTTAAGTATGTAAACACACAAATCCAAAACCAAAATAAGGAAGAAAACTATGCAAACAACAATCAGTGAAAATGCGGCAAAAATTCTTGAGGAACTGAACTCAAACCCTGTTTTTAAAAAGCTTATTTGCCTAAATCAAAAGCAAGCGGCCGAAGCAATCGGCATTAGCTCAACGACTTTAAGTTTATTGCGCCGCGATGGTTTGGGGCCACAATTTATCAAGGTGCAACAGAGAGGTAAGCGAGCTAGAGTCCTTTATACAAAGTTAGAACTAGCAGAATGGCTTTCTCGTAGCACCATCAAAACCATGTAAGAGGTGTGTTATGAAACATGAAGATACAGATATTCTAAAGCGGCTACAGGCTCTTGAGAGCAAACTTGAGAGGCTGACGAGAGAGGAAATGTCATCAAATCTTTTTTTCGAATTTCGCTTTCTTTTTCAGGGTGAGCAGATCCTAACCGGCATTGTTGATACTACGGCTTGCGATGGAATTATCAAAAAAAAGTTTAGTCTTTTAAAAGCTCAATATGCGCTTACTCGAAAAATCAAAGAACGCGCGGAGTTTGTCGTGTGCTTAGCTAGCAAAAATGATCGTGTGAGCATAAGTGAATTTTTCATTACGGGCGAAAGTTTTATGAAAATCACTGGTTTTGTGCCGAACGTCGAAGAATTTTTTGAGTTTGACAAATCATATAAAGTGTATTGTGAATCGCTTGATCAAGGTGAAAAAAGGAGTGAACAATGCGCTTCTTAGTATTGTTTGTATTTCCTTTTTTTCTTTTTGCTGATGTTGCAAGTGAAAAGGATACTTTAGCAAGTTCCCTTTTCGAATCCAATGATGCGACCGTTAGCGGATCATGTAGCTATGGATGCCGAGCCGTTGCGTCGGGTTATGTGACTCAAATCGTCGATATTGACGCTAAGAGCGGCACAACACAATGTGAAGTGTATAGCGTCCCAGGAACAAAACAATCGTACACCGGATCAATACAACGGCCAATTAGTAAGCTCCAACACGGAGAGCAGCTACAAACTAGCCGGTGCGACATACGATACCGGTACAATCACGTTCTCGAGATTTTTAGCCGGTATGTGTACGCTAGACCCTGATATTATCAACTTTAACACAACGAGTTCAACGGGTATTTTAAGCCTTAAAAATCCTGGATCAATTTACGGTACAAATGTATCTACATTAAATGCGTCCAAAGATAAAGAGCTTGTCGCAAGTGCGGATAGTTTAAACAAATCCAATTTAGCTTATTTCGCAAATCTTTTTTCCAATATGTCAACGATTTATAGTTATCTTCAAAACCTCTTATTTGCGTTTGTATCCGCTTTCTTCGTGGTAATGATTGGCTCTCAAAAACTTCAAGCGTATTTAGAAAATAAGCCAAGTAATATAAGCTATTTGAGTAAGCTCTATGTGCCGATTATTGCCGTTGCTTTTTTCTACGTGCCAATTCCTCAAGAGAATAATATGCACAGCTCCATTATGCAAAATATTATTCGTAATTTTATGGGTACGAGTACAAAAATCGCTGATAAAGCGGCCGTATTGGGTGCAAATGTTTATTTACAAAAACTTTACTCAAGTGTTGGAGCTAATTCAATGCAAGGTGAAGCAACGATCTATTCAATCAGAGATAGCGCAAAAGCTCAAGCGGCATTTTACAATACGGCACTAGGTGAATGTAAAAGTCGCTTTCCTGATGCGATGACATTCCAGGTGAGCGATGGTGATTTAGCACAAAAAAATGTCTATAACTATAACGGAGTTAAAGAGGGAGTAACTGCTCAAGGGTGTCGTGCGATTGAGCGAAAATGGCTTGTGCAATCTAAAGTGTATAAGCAATACTTGGCATATTCTAATCAAGTTAAAAGTAGTTTTTCTAATAATAAATTGCAAGGTAAGCTCGCACAGGTCAACACATATTTAAATAACCGCCAAACAGAGCTCGGATGGGTCAATTCGATTTTAATGCCAAGTGCTGCTATAACTATTCAGCTCATGCCTTTAGTTCAAGAGGCTGTTGAACAAGCCCAAATATCAGCAGGCGATAATGAGAAAAAAATAAATGATAGCTATAAAGAGGATGAAGATAAGAGCTTTTGGCAAACAATCAAAGAAAGAGGTCAAAATTACATAGGACAGCTTGTTGGAAAGGTTGCCTATATGGTTTTGCCAGGCTCAAATGCGATTTATGAATTTGGTCGTGATGCAATTAAAGCCGGAGCTGACATCTTTGGTTCTGTCCTAGCTCTTTCCGGAGTAGTTGGTGGCGCAGCAGTCTCTTTGGCAGTCAATAATGGTGGAGCGCAAATCGGTGGGTTAATTTTTACTGCTACTGTTTTAGATTATATTTTAGATTTTTTACCACTTCTCGCAAGTGTCGTAGCCGGTATCTTAGCGATTTTAGGATGGATTATTGAACTCACAAAGTATTTTTACGTTACGCCATTTGTCGTTGCATTCGCTGTCACCATGCGTCGTGTCGACAAAATGGTTGAGTTTTTAGTAACGGGAATAGCTCTATTTTTTAAACCGACATTATTGGTTATTTTTGCATTTTTAGGGCTTTTTTTATATTGGCTAGGCAAAGATGTCTTTTTAGCATTTGGATATGAGCAATTTAACCTTTTAAGTAGCATGAATGAGGGATTTATAGTTTCTATGCTTTTAAATATTGTTGTTGTTTTATTGAAGATGGTTTCTTCTATTGCTTCAACCTTTTTTTTATGGAAGCTCATACTCACTGGCCCATCGTACACCATGCGCTTAATCGGCATAGATCGTGCCGGTGAGTATACCAATCTAATCCAAGCAGCAGCACAAAAACTAGATCAATACAGTGTTAAATTGTAGTAATTCTATTTTTGATTTAGACATTAAAGGAGAGAAAAATGAAACCAGAAACAGCAGAACAAATATATCAATTTTTTGAGGAAGCACAAATTGTCCTGGCGACGCTAGAGGATCATATCGCGGCATTTAATCGTGCCTCGAAAGTCTTTGAAAAAACGACGAGCGATTTTGCAAAAGTCGAAAAGAGCATCGATGGGATTGGTACGCTAGTCGCCGAGAAAATTCAAGTAAAAACTATTCAAGCCTATTTATTAGGCTCGGTGGCAGAGCTTGAAAGTGTCACGAAAGATCTAAAAAGGCGTAAGCATGAAGAACGTTCCACGTTGAAGATTGTTTTTGCTGCAACGTGCCTTTCCGCACTTGCAACAAGCATCATTTTTATAGCGTTTGAAGCGGCCAATAAACCGCTTTTCAATCTTATTTATCAACTTGTTCATTAAGGAGAACACCATGAAAAATATCGCAATTATTAATACCAAAGGTGGCGTAGGAAAAAGCACCCTCGCCTTTCACGTTTTACCGGCTATTTTAGCGGATAGAAATTTTTCGATTCTAGAAATCGACAATAATAATACAACAACAACGGCGTTTTCAAATACACAAATCTTGAAAGGAAAAATTACCTCGGTAAATATCGACGAAGGTATGCAAAAATTGGAAGAGCTTGTTATTAATAATATGTTGGATGGGGACAAGATCAGCGTGATTGATGCCGGTGGTGGTGATGACTCACTCAGAGTGATCCATTCGTTTATCGACCAAGATTTGATCGCAGACACGTTATTTCTCATCCCTTTTATGCCTGATTTCGTGCAGCTTAAAAATCTGGTTGATACGTATAACGTTTTACCAAGTGAGGCGAAAATCCTGGTGGTCTTAAACAATGCGGATATCAGTGATCCTGATCATCTTATGTTCGTTAAGGGTAACGAGGACTTTGAGATACCGGATATCTCATCTACGTTTAAACACTTTGCTGTTTGCCCTAAAAGCCCACTTTTTTCTTATGCCGCTTCACGCAATAAAGAGACGATCAAAGATCTTGCCCTACTCGCAACCCAATACAACCAAAAAGAGATCCTAGATTACGCGAAGATAAAAACCAAAGGTGATAAAGACAAGATGACCAAGATTTACCGCAATTGGAAGATTTCACGCAATGCAAAAGCATACCTCGAGAGTGAAGCGATCGCGCAGCTCAAAAGCATCATTCTGGGAGAGCAAGCATGAAGTACGAAGATTGGATTGCTAAGAACACGCCGTTAAAGCGTGTCTCTTCCCTAGAGCCATACAGAGACGAAATTCAAAAGCTTGTGAGTTTGAATTACACGCATAATCAGATCGCTGATTATTTACAAGAAGTAAGAGGCCTTGAGATATCAAGGCAGCAAGTTCAGAAGTTTCTCTCGAAAAAAACAACCAAAGAAAAAGCGGTGCAAGCTGAAAAAGGTGAAATACCGAAAGTGAGTTTAGAGGATAAGTTCAAAGGATACCTCTAGGGCAAAAAGATAGGTAATGCAACCTCGTGCCACCGTAATGCTACCGAAAGCAATCGTATGCAACCACTTGCTACTCAATGCTATCAAAAAGCTACCGTGTGCCACCAAAGAGCCACTCAAAGGCAACCGAGAAAACATTCACACCCAACGCCACGTTAATGGCACGAGGTGAAAAAAAGACGAAAAAGAGGCAAAAATGCTTTCAATTGCAAATATGAATAGCGCACAAGCAGCTCATTATCATGCGAAAGATCAAAACTATTATCAGCAAGATAAAGAGACAAGCGTTTGGGCTGGCAAAGGTGCTGAACGTTTAGGCTTGAGTGGTGAGACTGATATTAAACAGTTTGAGCGATTGTGTTACGGTATTCACCCAAGCGAAGAACGCACTCTTGTTGATATTAGTGAAAGAGCGGGCACGGATCTAACCTTTTCCGCTCCAAAATCCGCATCGATCTTATGTGAATTAGGTGATGAACGTACCAATCAACTCATACGTGCAGCACATGATCAAGCGGTGCAAACCACACTGGCATTTGTTGAAGATCATTATGCTCAAACAAGAGAACAAAAGGACGGGCATAGAGAAGCAATTTCTACTGGTAATCTCATCATCGCTAAATTTCAGCACGATAGCAGTAGAGAGAACGATCCGTCATTGCATACGCATTGCTTTATCGTCAATGCAACGCAAAAAGAGAGCGGAGAATGGCGAGCGTTACACAATGATCAGCTCTTTACTCACAAGATGTTTCTAGGCCAGACGTATCGCAATGAATTGGCCAAAAATCTTAGAGAGCAAGGATTCACGATTGAGGTAACAAATGCCAAAGAGGGATTCTTTGAAATTAAAGGCGTTTCCAAAGAGTTGCTCCGTGAATTTTCACAACGTCGTGAGCAAGTCCTCGAGAAATACGAGGAGTTAAAAAAGCAATATCCTGGTCTCGAGGAAGAGAAGCTCAAGGAAATGGCTACAACCGGTAGCCGAAGCGTCAAAGATAAAAATGCTGATCGCAGTGTCATCAAATCTAACAATATCGAAAGAGCCAAAAACATTCTATCCGGTAAAGATTTAACTTATCTCAATCAGCTGAATAGTTCGCCGCTACATCCAGAACAGCAAAAATTAACGGCTAAAGATGCGGTAGATCTTTCGATTCGTATTCAAAGCGAAAAGACGAGTGTGTTTAATCGTGAAGATGTGATGAAAAACGCAATGAAGCTTTCGCTAGGTGAGCATTCACTTAATGCTATGCAGAGTGCTTTTGATGATCATGTCAATGAGCGATCGATTGTGCAACTGGATCAAAATGCTTACTCTACACCGGAGCTCTTACAAAAGGAGTTTGAGATTGTTGAAATGGCAAAAAACCGCACAGATCCTTTAATCTCTGCACAACACGTGGAGGAGTATCTAAGCCATACGCCTTATAGCCTCACAAAAGGACAACAAGAAGCGTATACACACATTCTCACAAGCAATGAGTCTATTTCAGTGATCCAGGGCGATGCCGGCACGGGTAAAACGTTTATGCTTAAAGCCGTGAGAGAAACGCTCGAGAGTCAAAAGCAAAGTAGCATTATAAGAGGGCTCGCTTTTACCGGGAGAGCCAGTGAAGAACTTGAGCGTGAAAGCGGTATCCCCTCTACGACATTGCACGCTTTTTTTGTCAATCCACCGGCAGAAAAGAATATGGTTTATATCGTAGATGAGGCTTCAATGGTCAGTTCGTTACAGATGCACCACTTATGTGAGATTGCTAAAGAAAACCATTCAAAAATTGTGTTTATCGGTGATCAAAAGCAATTCCAATCTCTAGGCGCTGGCAATATGTTCTCGCAGCTTCAAAAGCAAAGTGATATCCGTATCGTTGAGATGACAGAAAATAAACGTGCACAAACAGAATTGATGCGATCGCTGTATTCATCCATCAAGAGCAAGGATTTAGAAGAGGCGTTTGGCATTTTAGAAAAGCATCAACGACTTCATGAAACAACGGATCTCGAGAAGATAAAAAACGAATATCTCAAAGATCGTCATGATACGTTGCTTCTTGTGGATACGAACGCAAATCGTAGAGCTTTAAACGAGTTAATCCGAGCGGATCTCGTCGCCCAAAAGGAAGTCACACAGTCTCAACCATTATCTATCAAAGAGGCAATCAATCTAAACGAGATTGAAAAACACTACTCGAGTAATTATCAAGTAGGTCAAATTGTTGTCGCGCAAAACGCGTTTCAAGGATTTAGTGCTGGGCAAGAAGGGATGATCACCGCGATTGATCATCCATCCAATACGATCACTGTTACCAAAGATGAGCAACGGATCAACATTGATCTAAGTAAAGCTCACGCTCAAGCAATACAAACCTTTGCTATCAAAGAAAAAGCATTTGGTGTCGGAGACAAGATCGTTTTTACAAAAAACAATCGAAATCTTAAGTTTAGAAATGGCGAGGTTGCTGTGATCCAAGCGATTTATGGGAATATCATCAAAGTGCAAAAGGGAAATAAAGAGTTAGCGTTTGATGCTTCCAAGTATCCCTATATCGATCATGGATACGTCATTACAGCACATAAAAGCCAGGGGCAAACGACCAGTAGGGTTATCGCTTTCACGAATGCACAAATGGCCAATTTAAACCGCTTCTACGTGCAAATTACCAGGGCAAAACGTGATGCCTTAATCTATACCAACAGCATAGCAACACTCAAGGAGAATACACAAAAAACGCAAATTAAAACCAGTACCCTAGATTATTTTAGGTCGGCAATGCAGCATGAGGCACATACAAATCACAATTACAAAAGGACATTCAATGAGCAAAAAGAACGAAGAATATCAAGAGGATCAACTCTTTCAATACTGGGAGACTATTGCACAAAGCTCAAAATTGCATTCGCAGATCTTAGCCGACATTTTGGCGTATTTAAAAGAGCTCGACGAGAGATTGAAAGCACTCGAGGCAAAGATCAAATGAAAAATATCTTACTTAAAAATGAGCGCGAAAAAGCAGCTCAATCCATAACACAATCACGAGAAAGGAGATAGTAATGTCAACGATTTTATTATGTTTATTGTTTAATGCCGGTGCTTTATGGGTGTTTCAAAAGAACCTTCCAATACCAGGCGGCGCAGTCTTTGTGCTACTTTGTATTATGGAGTATCTTGCATGGGCATTTATTTTCAAAAGACAAGAATCGATCAATGGTCGTATCTTTGATGATAAAGCGTGGGTGATGGGAAGTTATCCCAATTACTATGAGCAAACGGAAGGCAATCGATGGACGGCTTCAAAGCGTGTCAAAGAAATTATGTCTAAAGGAGAATTGTTCCTGGATCAGTTTCGGTTTGATCGTAGCGTTTTATATCGTTTGTCGCCAGTCTATGGATTGGCTAGTAAATTTAATGATTTTGACTGTTATGCGGATCCAGTAGATTTTACGCAGTCAGGAATTATATTTGGTGGTATGGGATCAGGTAAAACAGAATTTTATCACTCCCTTATCGCACAAGATAAGTTCGATCGTGTAGTCGCGTATGATACCAAAGGCGATCTTGTGCAAAAGCATTATAGTGTGTTGAAAGATATTATCTTAAATCCGTATGATCAACGAAGCCATATTTGGAATCCTTTCGAGGAGGCTAAGACGAGTCCTTTTGTGACAGAAATTTTCTTAACCAATCTTTTCAATGCGTTAAGTGGCACACAAAAAGACTTTTTTAGCGCAAGTTCCAAACAACGATATATGAAGCTTTTTAACGATATTCTTTATAACAACAGTGAGCTTTCATCGAATGAGCAGTTTGATCTTTTTATTCAACAGCTCAAGGAGTATTTCAAAGAAAATCAAGATCATGAAAGACGTAGTGAAGCGGATGTCGCCAGTACAATGCATTTGACGTTTGAATTTTTTGACTATATGAATTTTTGTATTCAAAACGGTAGCCCTACTTTTACGATTAAAGAGTATCTCTCTCGTAAGAGCTGCAAGCTCTTCTTACTCTCGAGGGATGATCAACGCTCAAAACTTACCCCGTTTTTTACCGGCTTTTTGGCTGCCATGACGGCCGTCATGTTAAGCCAAGAAGATCAAAAAACCTCTCTCACTCTCTTTGCTCTTGATGAGTACCTCTCTTTTGCTCAAAACCTCGATAGTGAAACGATCGAGGGGTTACATACCAGGATCAGAAGTAAAGGCGGTTGTTTGCTTCCAGGTGTGCAATATTTCCCAGAGCAAAGTAACAAGGCAGACAGTGCTCAAGGTATTACGCAAAAAATGTTAAACTCAGCAGCTTATTGGTTTTTATTTCAAGGTGTGGATGAATATACACTCAAAAAGATCAATAGTACGATTGGTAAAGTACGTTATAGAAAAGAGCAGATTAGAGAGCAACTTGTTGCGGATCCGTTGAATCGTAAAAATTACCAAATTGAAGAATCGGATCTGCTAAATACCAGTTTGTTTCAATCATTAGGTCAAAATTACGAGCATATTACGTTTGTACCGTCGAAACAAATTTTGTATAAAGGGTATACGCCAAGAGCGGAATTACCGATTAGAAAAGAAAATTATCTTCAAAGTGAGAATATCGAAAAATACTATCGGGAGGTACGGGTATAGCTTCAAGATAGGGGAAATTCCCCTATCTTTTAAACAAGAGCAATCGTTAGTTTTTTGCCTAGAGCTTGGCTAGCTGAAATTAATGTTGTAAGCGTTAATGATTCGTTTGAGGGGCTTAATAATCGATCAACCGCAGCCCTACTTGTGTGCATCATTTGTGCCAGTTTTGTTTTAGAAATTTTTTGAACTTTCATTTCTTGTTCTAATTGATAAGCAATGACTCTTTTAATAGCGGCATCATTAACTTCTTCATAGATACCTTCGTCTCTCAAAAATTCATCAAAATCACTTCTCATATTTGGTTGTAGTTTCATTTTATATCCTTTAATCTACTTAAAGCTAAATCAAGATCGCTTTTTTCTGTCTTTTGCGTTTTTTTAATAAACGCATGCAGCAGTACCATGTATTCGTCGATAACAGCGAATATAACTCTTGCAATTCTTTTGTCTGATATATTGCTTCTCACTTCAAAAAGCTTTTTACCGAGACCCTTACATGTAGGCATACCTATTGGCCATCCATACTCTACCGTTTTAATATCCTCGCCAATGATTTTTCGATCATCTTTGGCAAGAGATAATAGCCACTCTCTCACGGGTTTGTTTCCGTTACTTGTTTCATAAAATATCGAAGTGATTTTTTTCATAGTAAAATTGTATCAAAAATGGTACACAAAGGTCAATAGGTGAATTAGTCATTAATAGATTGCAATGGATTTTTTAAGAGAAATATTGAATTACTAGATAGGTTTTATTGGAAATAGGTTGGAAAGAAGCTTTTTTGATTTTTCTTAAATTGCTTTAGAATGTCGATAAAATGGGAGTTTTGAAGGAGTTTAAGGATTGGTGGCCGGGAGAGAGGGATTTGAACCCCCGGAGGTATTACCCTCAACGGTTTTCAAGACCGCCGCATTAAGCCGCTCTGCCATCTCCCGACAGAAAATTGGGGATCAAGGCTTTGCAGGCCCATGCCTTACCGCTTGGCTATATCGCCACCGTATTTCTCTATATCGAGGTGGTGCCCGGAGCCGGATTTGAACCGGCACACCCAAACGGGCGAGGGATTTTAAGTCCCTTGCGTCTACCAGTTTCGCCATCCGGGCAACGCGTTTCTTTTTAAGATTAAACTAAATGGAGCGGGAAACGAGGTTCGAACTCGCGACCCCGACCTTGGCAAGGTCGTGCTCTACCACTGAGCTATTCCCGCATCTAAAAAAGAGATGAGAGTATAGCAGTTTTTTTTCGTAATGTAAAGTCATTTGTGAAAAATTCTTTACATGTAAGCTTTTTTAGAGCGGTTTTGCTATAATCTAAGAAAATTTTTAAGGAATAATTGATGCGTAGTGATCAAGTCAAAAAAGGGTACAACAGAGCGCCACACCGAAGTTTGTTTCGAGCAACAGGCCTAAAAGATGAAGATTTTAACAAACCATTTATTGGAGTGGCAAATTCCTATATCGATATTATTCCTGGTCACTTCTTCTTACATGAGTATGCTGTCATCATTAAAGATGAGATTCGCAAGAACGGTTGTGTACCCTTTGAGTTTAACACTATTGGTGTCGATGATGGTATTGCAATGGGACATGATGGTATGCTCTACTCTCTTCCAAGTCGCGAGTTGATTGCTAACTCTATTGAAACAATGATGAACGCACATATGTTGGATGCGATGATTTGTATTCCTAACTGCGACAAGATAGTACCAGGTATGATTATGGGTGCGCTTCGTGTCAATGTTCCAACGGTTTTTGTCAGTGGTGGACCAATGAAAAAAGGGTATACGAAAGAGGGAGCTCCTATTGATTTAACGACAGCATTTGAAGCGGTTGGTAAATTTGAAAAAGGCGACATTAACGAAGCAGAGCTCAAAGACATTGAGTGTAATGCCTGTCCAAGTGGCGGTTCATGTTCTGGTATGTTTACAGCCAATAGTATGAATACACTGATGGAAGCGATGGGCATTGCTCTTTCAGGTAATGGTACCATTCCAGCTCTAACCCCTGAGCGTGAAGTACTTTTACGCGCTGCGGCAAAACGCATCTGTGAGATTGCCATCGATGATCGCTTTAAAATTCGCAATATTTTGAATGAAAAAGCGGTACGCAATGCGTTTGCGGTTGATATGGCAATGGGTGGAAGTTCCAATACCGTTTTACATATGTTAGCGATTGCAAAAGAAGCAGGCGTTAATTTTGCCATTAAAGACATCAATGAAATCAGTAAAAATGTTTCACATATCGCTAAAATTGCCCCTTCGCTTTCTACTGTTCATATGGAGGACATCAATCGTGCAGGTGGTGTGAGTGCGGTTATGAAAGAAGTCAGCCGTCGTGATAACGGCATCTTGTTTTTAGATAATTTAACAGTGACGGGCGAAAATGTTGGTGAACGCATTGCGAATGCTGAAATCAAAGATACCGCTATCATCCATACACTTGAAAATCCTTATTCTAAAGTAGGTGGTCTTGCTATCTTATTTGGTAATTTGGCTGAAGAAGGTTGTGTTATCAAAACGGCAGGCATTGTGGGTGGTCGTCAATTTATTGGTAAGGCCGTCTGTTTTGACTCTCAACAAGAAGCGCTTTCTGGTATTGTGGGTGGAAAAGTACAAAAAGGCGATGTTGTGGTTATTCGCTATGAAGGCCCACGCGGCGGACCTGGAATGCAAGAGATGCTCTCTCCTACAAGTTTAATCATGGGTATGGGATTGGGTGCTGATGTAGCACTGATTACCGATGGACGTTTCTCTGGTGCAACCAGAGGTCTGAGCATCGGTCACGTAAGCCCAGAAGCTGCTGAAGGCGGTTTAATCGGTCTTTTACATGATGGTGACACTATCCAGATCGATGTTGATGCTTATACCATTGAAGCGTTGATTGATGAGGCTGAATTGGCACGTCGTAAAGCGGCATTTAAACCTAAAGTAAAAACCATTCAAGGCAGTTGGTTGAAACAATATCGCCAACTCGTTACCAATGCAAGCAGTGGTGCTGTTTTAAAGACTGATGCATAATGGTTGAATTTTTCAATTTATTACTGCAACACACCATTACTATGATGGCGATTGTTGATCCTTTAGGTGTAAGTGCTATTATGCTTTCACTTTTGCCTCAAAGTACAACTAAAGAACATATCAATAAAATTGCTGCTAAAGCGACAATGACGATTATTGTCGCTTTTTTTGTGGTGCTTTTAACAGGAAATTTTTTGCTCAATCTTTTTGGCATTGAGATTGATTCACTCAAAGTAATGGGTGGTATTATTTTATTGCTTACTGCAATTAAAATGGTGCAAGGTTCTATGGAGTCGAAAAATCAAACGGAAGAAGAGCGTGAGGAAGCGATCAAAAATGATGAGTTCTCTGTTATTCCACTCGGTGTTCCTATCACATTTGGACCAGGAATTTTTGCAACCATCATCATTTTACGTGGGCACAGCGAAGGCGTTGTATCAATTGCAGCGCTTATTATCGCTTATTTGATTGTGGCACTGAGTGTTTACCTTGCGTTTAAAAACAGTATTTATATTCGTCATTACCTTGGCATTACAGGACAAAAAATAGTCAGTCGTTTGATGGGATTGATCGTAGGCGCTATTGCAGTACAGTTTATTGTTGGTGGTGTCAGTGTGCTTGCAAAACATTATATGTAAGGATTTTTTATGAATCAAGGTGGCTGGACCTGTCCTCATGATGTGGAAGGCATTTGTGATATCATTAAAAAAGAGTGCGATCCTGGAGATAAGGGGTGTGTTTTATATGGAAAAGCTAAATTTTCCTGTGAAGATAGCCCTTCAAATGAAGCATTTGAAAAACGTATGGAGCGCAAAATGCGTGAGATGTTAGGCGAAAACGAAAAGTAATTTTTTCATTTCGGAGTCATTAATGACTCCGAAATCTATACTTTGATGATCGTTTTTTAAAGTGATTGTGACTGCGCTAAATATACAAAACCAAGAGCGAATAAAACAGCATTAATAAGGGTCATAGTTAATCCAGCTTTTACAACATTTAACTTTTTCATTTTTAAGCTCCTTTTACATTTTCGGAATTATATGCACTTAAAACTTAAAAAACAATAAATTAAAAATTAATGAATTCATTTAATTGTAATTTAGTAACATTTTTACACCTTAATAAAAATCAAAAAACTTAATATTAAGTATATAAATTAAGAAATAAATAAGTTTTATAGGTTGATTAAACTTTAGGTCTGTATCCTATTCTAAAGCCACCCCAGTGACGACCTTTTACATAGATGGGGATTGAGATATCATGCATGACATCGCCATTTTCTCTGCGATAGGTCTGAAGCAGAACACGCTTTTCATGGTTCGCTCCTCTAACACCGCTATCAGTAAAAATACGTTTTGAACGATTACCAAAGAGATCTTTTTCATAATTTCCGCTTAACGGTGCACGTGCATTGTGTGTAGAGATGTAACCAGATTTATGCATTGCAACAGCATAAAAAAGAGTTTGTGCATTCTCTTTCATGAGGGTATCAATGATCTCTGGAAAGGTTTGGTCCGTAAAGGTATCGTATGCAGTGGTGAATTTTTGCGGATTGGTATTGGGAATAGGTTTGAAATTGGTATCGAAAATAGCTTCTACCGTAAGCTTTCCACTATTAAGAGCATTTTCAAATAACGCTTCTACCCGCGATTTGGCATTGAGACAGCGTTGATACATCTTCTCGTGGTACTCATCCATCGCAAATGCACTGAGGTTCTCATGCGCTTCTTCTGCACCTGTGATGATGGCTTGTGTTTGCCCAGAAATAGTTTTCATCTCTTTTGTCCCTGCTTCGAGTTGATCACTGATTTTTGAAATAGCCTCTTTAATGGTCAACAGCTGGTCACTGTTGTAATCAGCACTTTTGGCAATGGTATCAACTTGATTTTCAATTTTTTCGGCATTACCAATAAAAAGTTTGATTTCATCACCCACTTGTTGAACGGTATGCGTTGCGTGTTCTATCTCATGACGGAGGGTTTCAATGCTGGCATAAACATCGATTGTATCTTGTTGTATTTGCTTGACAATAATGGTTACTTCACTGGTTGATTTTGAAGTACGTTCTGCAAGATTTCGTACCTCATCGGCCACGACTGCAAAACCACGTCCATGCTCTCCTGCACGTGCGGCTTCAATGGCAGCATTGAGTGCTAAAAGATTGGTTTGATCGGCAATATCATCGATCACGGTTGTTACGTTTTGGATGGTGATAGATTTTTCTTTAAGATCATTGACTTTGGAAGAGGCATCGGCTGATTGAACATTGATAGTACTCATGCGTGTGATGATCTCATTAAGTTCTGCAATGCTTTTTTGGCTCTCTTTCATGGAAAGCTTAGCAAAAGATGCTGCTTCTTGCGCATTTGAACTGACCAAATTGACTTGTTCAAAAATATTTTGAGTTGAACTTGAAATTTCAGAAATGGAATGAGCCTTTTCTTCCAGTTTTTTGGACATAGCATCAATAGAATACATCAGTTGTGCCGTTGCAATAGAATTTTTTCCTGCACTTTGTGAGTAATTTTCACTCAAATAGGTTAAGAGTGTAACTAGTTTATAAATTCTTTGAAAAAGCGAATGGAGTAATGTGTTTTTTTCTGTTACATATAGAAACTCTTTTTGGTGCATTTCTCGCACATTTTTGTCTCTTGCATCAAACTCATTGAGTAGATCTAGTGCATGAGCGAAAGGCTGAATGATCGCTTTATGCAAAGTGAGTGTTGCAATGATAAATAAAGTAAATGAGATGATAGCAATAATAAAAGGCTCTGTGATAAACCATGTAACTCCAAATAAGCCTATTCCTAAAAGAATAAAAATAGCACTAATTTTAAAAAAATAACGTTGAAGCATTATGTCCCTCGACTTTCGTTAATAGATGAATGTATGAGGGTAACACATTAAGATGATAATGGTATGAAAAAAAATAATGGTGACAAAAAAATGACTTTAAAGTGTTTAGATTTGATACTCATAGAAAAAAGAGCAAAATTAAGATAAAATTTCACATTTAAAATTTTTAGGAGCGATACAGTGTCGAGTATCTCAAAATACAGCAAAATTAATAGTTTAAAATCCGTTAAAAAGTGTCTTTTCCCAGCAGCTGGGTATGGCACACGCTTCCTTCCAGCGACTAAAGCGATGCCTAAAGAGATGTTACCTGTTCTTACCAAGCCTTTGATTCAGTATGGTGTTGAAGAAGCCGTCAGTGCGGGTATTGACACAATGGCGATTGTTACGGGTCGTGGAAAAAGAGCCATTGAAGATCACTTTGATGTGAGTTATGAGCTTGAGCATCAAATCAAAGGAACCTCAAAAGAGAGTTACCTTACGGAGATTCGTAATCTCATCGATAATTGTACGTTCAGTTACACCCGACAAGTTGAGATGAAAGGCTTAGGACACGCGATTTTAACAGGTAAAACACTCATTGGTGATGAACCTTTTGCAGTTATTTTGGCGGATGATTTATGTGACAATAATGATGAAGACCCTGTACTTAAACAGATGGTTGAAGTGTATGAAAAATACCGTTGTTGTGTAGTTGCCATCGAAGAAGTTCCTAAAGAAGAGACCAATAAATACGGTGTAATCGATGGGAAAATTGTGGATGGCAATGAGTCTGTACTTCGTGTTTCTAACATGGTAGAAAAACCAGATCCAAAAGATGCCCCAACCAATTTAGCGATTATTGGACGTTACATTTTAACACCTGATATTTTTGATGTTATTGAAAATACGAAACCTGGTAAAGGTGGTGAAATCCAGATCACCGATGCACTTTTAGAGCTTGCAAAACAAGGTAAAGTGATTGCGTATAAATTCCAAGGAAGACGCTTTGATTGTGGTTCTATTGAGGGCTTTGTTGAAGCGACGAACTACTTCCATGACAAAGTAAAATAAGCTTTTAAAGCCCTATTTTAGGGCTTTAAGCCTCTAATATTGTCTTTTTCATTATGAAACGAAAAGAGGCTTTTTACTCTTTTTGACTGCGTTACAAACTCGAAGATAAACCCTTTATTAGCTTTGCTTAGCTATAATCTTGCCATTAAATAATAATGAGGCGGAAAGATTATGTCCAATCACGAAACGAAGTATATTTTTATTACTGGAGGCGTTTTAAGCTCTCTTGGTAAAGGCATAGCAGCGGCGAGTATCTCTACACTTTTAAAAAATGTTGGCTTTAAAGTCTTGTCACCGACGATGGTGCTGAGACCGATCTTGACCTTGGGCATTATGAGCGTTTTTTAGATGAAAACCTTACTCAAGCCAACAACTTCACCACAGGTCGCGTATACTCTTCGGTTATTGAAAAAGAGAGACGTGGTGATTACCTTGGTAAAACCATTCAGGTGATTCCTCACATTGTGGATGAGATTGCCAATCGCATTAAAGAAGCGGGTCGAGGTCAAGATATCTTGATCGTAGAAATTGGTGGAACCGTTGGTGATATCGAAGGACTACCATTTCTTGAGGCGATTCGTTCCCTTAAAAGTGAACTGGGTAAACGCAGAGCTATGAATATTCATCTTACGCTTGTGCCTTTCATCAAAGCTGCAGGTGAGCTCAAAACGAAACCAACACAACACTCTGTTCAAGAACTTCGTCGTATTGGTATTACGCCTGATATGTTGATCTGTCGTTCCGAATACCCTCTTCCTAAAGAGCTTAAAAATAAGCTTGCTTTCTCATGTGGCGTTGAGCGTAACTCGGTTATTGAGTGTTTAGATGCAACAACGATTTATCAAGTGCCACTTAGTTTTCTCAAAGAGAACATTTTAGCACCGATTTCTGAAGCGCTTGATTTGGGTGATTTGACACCGCATATGGACGAGTGGGACCTTTTAGTGAAGCGTGTCATCGCTCCGCGTGATGAGCTGATGATCGCGTTTGTGGGGAAATACCTTGACCTTAAAGAGTCGTATAAATCGCTCACAGAGTCGTTGATTCATGCAGGTGCGCACCTTAACGCCAAAGTGAAAATTCGCTGGGTGGATTCTGAAGTGATTGAAGAGAAAGGGTGTGAAGATATTCTCTCCGATGTCGATGGCATCTTAGTTGCGGGCGGTTTTGGTGAGCGTGGTGTTGTCGGTAAAATGGAAGCCATTCGCTATGCAAGAGAACATAACATCCCTTACCTTGGTATTTGTCTTGGAATGCAGCTTGCGATGATCGAATTTGCACGCAATGTACTGCACCTTGAAGATGCTAATTCGGCTGAATTTAACGCAACATGTAAAAACCCTATTATTTATTTGATCGACTCTTTTATGGATGCAAGTGGTCAAAAGCAACTTCGTACTTTCCAAAGCCCACTGGGTGGTACTATGCGTTTGGGTGGTTATGAGTGTGAAACAAAACCAGAGTCATTGCTACGATCTGTTTACGATGGAGCTAAAGTAATCCGTGAGCGTCATCGCCACCGATACGAAGCTAACCCAGCGTACCGTGAAGCTTTTGAAAATGCAGGTCTTATCGTCAGCGGTGAGAGTCATGGTTTGATCGAAGCGGTTGAGCTTAAAGGGCACCCTTGGTTTTTAGGCGTTCAGTTCCATCCTGAGTTTACGTCACGTTTAACAAACCCTAATAAAACGATTTTAGGTTTTGCTAAAGCGGCTTTGACGCAACGTCAAAATGGTTAAGTTACTGACCAAAGAGGAGATAAAACGGATTCTTCAAAGCAGGTTCGAAAATGATGAGTGTACCCGTTTAAATGAGATTCCTAAGCCCTCCTCTTTAAAAGATATTGCACGCGCATCGAAGCGCATTGCGGATGCGATGCGAAATGGTGAGCGCATCGCCATTGTGGGTGATTACGATGTTGATGGTGTCATATCTTCGGTTATTTTAAGCCAATTTTTTGATGATCTAGGGGTGGATTACTCCTTGATTATCCCTAATCGTTTCACCGATGGTTATGGCTTAAATCCAGACATTGTTGCAAAACTTGATGTGCATGTGATTATCACTGTTGATAATGGCATTTCCGCGATTGAAGCTGCTCATATTTGTAAAGAACAAGGGATTGATCTCATCATTACCGATCATCACAGCATTCCTTCGGTACTTCCAGATGCTTATGCCATTGTCAATCCTAAGCAAGAAGATTGTGCTTTCCCTCATTGTGAAATTTGTGGAGCGCAAGTAGCATGGTATTTGGTTGCTGCGCTCAAAGAAGAGTTAGGTGTTGAGTATGATCTCTCTAGCTTCTTAGACCTGCTTTGTATTGCCATTATGGCAGATATGATGGAACTGGTCGGGATGAACCGCGTGATGGTGAAAAAAGGTATTCTTGAGCTTAACCGCTCTAAGCGTGCTGCTTTTGAAGCCATAAGGCAGTATTTTGGTAAAGCGACATTGGAAGGGGATGATATTTCATTTTTGATAGCCCCTTTAATTAACAGCTCAGGGCGTATGGAAGATGCCATTTTTTCCTATGAGTTTTTAAAGTCAAAAGATGTCAATGACGCTTTAGTGAAGCTTGATTATATTGTCTCGTTGAATGAAGCACGCAAAGAAGAGGAGCGCCTTTTATTTGAAGCTACGCTTCCTTACGTCAAAGAGGCTGAAAATATCATCGTAGCGTGGGGTGAAGAGTGGCATGAAGGCATAGTGGGGATCGTCGCTTCACGGCTCTCTAAACGCTTTAAAAAGCCTGCTATTGTTTTTTCTATTCGAGATGAAAGAGCTAAAGGAAGTGCAAGAGGTATTGGCGATGTCGATATTTTAGAGCTGATTCGCTCTCAAGAAGCTATATTGCTAGGATACGGTGGACATAAGGGTGCTGCGGGTGTGTCTATTGAGATTAAGCATTTAGAGCAATTTCGTACCAATTTAGAAAACGCATCAAGTCAATTTACCCAAGAAGTTTTAGAAGCAGACAATGATCTTTTAGGCGAGATCACTGCGGATCAGATTGACTTTGAATTACTTGAAATTTTGGAAAATCAAGAGCCTTATGGGCAGAAGAACCCAAAACCAAGCTTTTTATTGCGTAACATTGCAGTTAAGGTCGATCGTTTGATTGGTAAAGATGGGCAACATCTCAAACTTATTTTGCAAGAGGGAAGCAATGCCCTTGAAGCGCTTTTCTTCAACTATGATGTGAAAGCCAAGCAAGGAGATCGCATTGATATTCTCTTTACGGTTTCACGCAATGACTATCGAGGACTTGTCACACCTCAACTTTTGATCAAGCAAATTGTGAAAAAGTATTAAAATTCACGACCATCTTTAACAGGCACAAAGAGGCAATCACCAATTGTCTCTTTTCGTATTCCGTCTTCTGTTTTAATATATCGGGTAATAATCTGCTTATCCCCTTTTTCAATAGGAGCAACCAAAATTCCCCCAATTTTTAACTGTTCAAAGAGTTTTTGAGGGACCTCTGGTGTTGAAGCGGAAAAAAGAATGCGATCATAGGGAGCAAATTCTCTCCAGCCATTTTGACCATCGTCAAAGCGCGTGTGTATGTTGGTAATACCTAAAGTTTTAAAGCGCTCTCGTGCCTCTTTAAGCAATCGTTCAATGCGCTCAATCGTAAAGACTCTGCGGATAATTTTACTTAAAATAAGCGCTTGGTAGCCACTTCCGCAACCTATTTCTAAAACACTGTCTGCGCCTTTGGGGCTGAGGGCTTCGGTCATTTTAGCGACGGTTAAAGGCGAGCTGATCCATTGGTTGGCAACAAGCGGGAGGGCATCCAGTTTATAAGCGTGCATACTCATACCTTGTGGCACGAAGAGTTCACGCTCACTCTGGCAAAAAGCGTCATAGACATTAGGACTTATGGGACATATTTTGGCGATTTCATCCGCCATCTTTTTATGTTTTTGAAAACGTATTTTAGTGTTAAAGTGAGCCGTTTGCGGCATTATGATTGAGTCCTATGTCAAGATATCGACGCATTTTTTTGATCTCATGAACATCAAAAGTATGCATTATAAGTTCGCTATTATCATCGCTGGTGACATCACCAAAAGGAGAGATAATCGCACTGCCTTTGGCCATGCTCTCATCCGCACCATTCGCACACAGTACATAGGCTTGATTGGTGATTGCCAATGCCGTCGTAAGCACTTCAAAGTGTTTTTTACGAAGTTTGCCCCAGTATGCAGGTACTAAAATCAGATCTGCTCCTTTGATTTGCTCCCAAAGTTTAGGAAAGCGAAGTTCAAAGCAGATAAGTACAGCAATTTTTATTCCATCAACTTCAATAATGCGGATATCTTCGTCTTTTCCTGAGCTAAAGTAGTCTTCTTCTTCGCCTAAAGTGAACAGTTTTGCTTTAGCACGTGTATAGATAAGCTCACCGTGGTGGAAAAGTTTAAAGTTATTCACATACCCTGTATCTGTTTTTTCGATTAATGTAAGTCCAAATGTTTTGGTGGTGGAAAGTTTGGCGAGGGTTGGAAGCATAACAGCTGAAAATGCTGCCCCTGCTTCCATTTTATCGTAGCTGTAAGCGCTTAAACAAAGCTCTGGTGCTAAAACAATGCTATTGGAAGGTGTTTGCTCTACCAGAGCTTGCAAGGTTGCAAAATTCTCTTCAAAGCTTCGACCTTCATAGGCAAATTGTAAAGCACAGAGCATCATGTTAGAAGTCATCGAATGAGAGACTGCCTTTACTGTAATTGGAGACATTGCCTTCAAAAAAGTTAGTTTTTTGATCGTTAAATTTAGAGAAGTCATCCACCCATTTAATCGGATGTTTGGCGTTGTAAAGTTTCTCAAAACCTACAGCACTCAAACGGTCGTCAATAAGATAGTGAATGTACGTCTCAATGATGTCATCGGTAAAGCCCATAATCTGATTTTGGGTGATGTATTTACCCCACTCTATTTCAAGGTCACCTGCTTTTTGAAACATATCATAAACTTTGGCTTTGAGTTCATCTGTAAAAAGCTCTGGACGCTCTTTTTGAACAGAGTTAATCATGTTTTGAAAGATGAGAAGGTGTGTGATTTCATCGCGCTGAATGAAGCGGATCATCTGAGCACTTCCAAGCATTCTTCCCGCCCTTGCAAGAGCGTAAATAGCGGTAAATCCTGAGTAGAAATAGATACCTTCTAAAATCTGGTTGGCAAACATCGCCAGCACGAGTTTTTCATCGGTGACATCGCCTGCTAACTCTTCGTAAACGCTTGAAATATAGTCATTTTTACGACGTAATACCTCATCGTGTTTTTCCATCTCATAAATGAGGTCTGTGTTGTCACAAATAGCTTCTACCATAACAGCATAGGATTTTGAGTGGTTTGCCTCTTCGTACGATTGACGTGAAAGACATGCGTTAATCTCGGGTGCTGTGATATAGGGATTGATGTTATCGGTAAGGTTATTGGTCTGGAAACTGTCCATGCTGATCAGTTGCGACCAAACAAGATCATACATACGTTTTTCAGCATCAGTCAAATTGCGGTTATAGTCGATGACATCTTTGGTGGTGTCGACTTCTTTGGGAAACCACGTATTGCCTTCCATCATATCCCAAAGTTTAAGTGCCCAAGTGTATTTAGCTTTGGTAAAATTTAAAATTCCATGTGGATTTCCACCAAAGACTCTGCGATCATTTAAGCTTTCATCTGAATTTGGGTTGTAGATTTTTTTGCGCTCCACTACTGTTCCTTATATCATTGTTTGTTTTAAAATTGACTACTAACAAAGTTGGCAAGCTTTAGTGCTCTTGCGTAGTCAAAATAGCTTTGCTGGTTTGACGTGTAAGAGATTATTGTATCAAAAATTTCTTAATTCTATGGGCACAAGAGGGGTTAGTTTGCTCAAATCAAACTGATTTTGTTGCATTTTTGTTGCGCCAAGGGTGGGTTCTACATGTAAATAATTTTGAAGATAATACGAGCCTTGATAGCCCTTTGCATGTAAATCTTTGATGATGGTATTGATGTCTAGCGGACTTAGCAAATCACTGTGCAATGTGGTGCGAGCTTCGAAAGGAAAATGGCTTTGAATCAGCATCTCTAAGCTTTGTTCAAAGCGCTCAAAATGGCGGTAATGTGTAAGGGTCTCATATTTGTGTTTAGGCGCTTTATAGTCAAGTGCTATATAGTCAACAAGCTCTTTTTCAATCAAACGTGTAAGGAGTTGTGGATTGGAGCCATTAGTATCGATTTTAATTTTATAGTCTAAGGCTTTGATGGCTTCGCAGAATGATTCAAGATGAGGATAAAGGGTACACTCACCACCGCTTAATACAACGCTATCAAGTCGTCCTTGTCTGCTTTGTAAAAATTGGAGGGCTTCATCTAATGTGATATTTCCATTATCTTGCACAATGTGAGGGTTGTAACAATACGGACATGCCATATTGCACTTAGCAAACCAAAAAATAGACGCTAAATGATGGGGATAATCTAGCGTCGTAAATTTGGTAATACTATGGATTGGTTTATTTATGGCAGCATCTCTCAACAAACTGTATTCGCTCTTTATGTTCACCTGTTTTTCCTACGTTGAAGGACTCTACGGGACGATGGTAACCCATAACACGGGTATAAACGATGCATTTGGTGCGTTTTTCTCTTAATTTCTCTAAAATTTCAGTTTTACTCATGATGCTTCTCCTTTTTTGTATTGTTCGACTAACTCTTCGTCACATTTAGGGCAAAATTCATGCTCACCACTAATGTAGCCATGCTTCTCACACACCGAAAAGACAGGTGTGATGGTAAGGTATGGCATACGGTAGTTGGTAATCACATTTTTAACCAACTTTTTGCACGCTTCACTTGAACTAATGCGCTCTTTCATGTAAAGATGCAGAACGGTTCCTCCTGTGTATGAGCATTGAAGGTCATCTTGAAGATCCAATGCTTCAAAAGGATCATCGGTAAAATTCGCAGGAAGTTGAGAGGAATTGGTGTAATAAACATTTTTTCCTGATCCTGCTTGGATGATCTCAGGGTAGCGTTTTTTATCTTCTTTGGCAAAACGATACGTTGTTCCCTCTGCTGGAGTTGCTTCAAGGTTGTAGAGATTGCCTGTCTCTTCTTGATACGCCACCATTTTGTTGCGCATAAATTCTAATATTTCGTGAGCAAATTCCATTCCATAATCATCGGCAATATTGTGTTTATCTTCTGTAAAATTGCGGATCATCTCGTTGATGCCGTTTACTCCAATGGTTGAAAAATGGCTGTTAAACCCTGGTAAATAACGAGCCGTATAAGGGTAAAGTCCACGGTTATACATCTCTTGAACAAAAACACGTTTTTTCTCTAACGTTGATTTTGCAAGATCCATTAGGTATTCAAAACGCTCCATCAACTCTTTTTTGTTGCCTTTATAAAGATAACCAAGACGTGCCATATTGAGCGTTACAACACCAATACTTCCTGTCATCTCAGCACTTCCGAAAAGTCCACCACCACGCTTTAAAAGTTCTCTAAGATCGAGTTGTAAACGACAACACATCGAGCGTACGTGACCTGGTTTATAGGCTTTTGGATTTTCGACAAGTTTACCCTCCGCATCTCTGACGTATTGGCTTCCGATGAAGTTTTGGAAGTAAGAAGAGCCAATTTTTGCGGTATTCTCAAAGAGTAAGTCGGTATTTTCACCATCCCAATCAAAATCTTCAGTGATATTAACGGTAGGAATCGGGAAGGTAAAAGGCTGACCTGTTTTATCGCCTTCGGTCATCACTTCATAGTAAGCTTTATTGATGAGATTCATCTCTTTTTGAAAATGCTTATAGGTCATAGCTTCAAGTGAGTTTACACCACGTTTTTTTGCCTCATCAAGAAGTTCAGCATCATTAATCTCTTTAAAGAGATGACGTTGACTTGAGGTTGGGATTTGATCGGCCAAGTCTTTTGGCACAGTCCAGTCAATCGTAATATTTGTAAACGGACTTTGCCCCCAACGTGCAGGAACATTGAGGTTGTAAATAAAGCTACGAATTGCTTTTTTGATCTCTTTGTACGAAATTTTATCTTTGAATGCGTACGGTGCTAAGTAGGTATCGAAAGAGCTAAACGCTTGCGCACCTGCCCACTCGCTTTGTAAAATTCCAAGGAAGTTTGCCATCTGTCCAAGTGCTTCACGAAAATGCATTGGAGGGCGACTTTCAACGCGACCTCGAACACCGTTAAAACCTTCATCCAAAAGTACTCTTAAGCTCCAGCCTGCGCAATAAGCAGTGAGACAATCTAAATCATGGATATGATAGTCACCGTTTCTATGCGCTAAACCCTCTTCTTTGGAGTAAATTTTATCGAGCCAGTAGTTGGCGATAACTTTTCCTGCTGTATTGTTCACAAGCCCAGCATTGGAGTAACCGGTGTTTGAGTTTGCTTTAATTCTCCAGTCACTTTTACCAATGTACTCTTCAATGGTTTGACTGGAATTGACATAGGTTGTATCTTCGTTAAGTCCGTAGATGTGCTCACGCTGCATTTTATGCGTATGTCGGTAGAGAATGAAAGAGCGCATAACATCAAAATAGCGTGATTTATAGAGCTCTTGTTCGATCATATCTTGGAAGTCTTCGACCGCTGCTACCCGTTTTTTCTCGATACGCTTGAGAATCTCTTTAAAGATACTTTCATCGTACGTTACACCTTCGCTTTTAAAGGCCTTTTTGATAGCATCTTCGATCTTA
>JAGDMU010000023.1 GCA_017860615.1 Pseudomonadota bacterium
GTAGTGAAGATTATAGTAAGAGTAAAATTTAAAGAAACTTAATGATTAAGCTGCAACAACTATGTCACAGTCTAAAAATAAAGCTTTTTTTGAAAGTTTTATTAAAGCCAATAAGCTCTTAATAAAGGGATTATATTCTATTTTATCATTAAAAATATTAAACTTTTAAATTAATTTTATATATTAATTTAAAAGTTTTTTAGTGCACGATCGAGAGCTGCATTTACATGTAAAATAGTCGTGTCAAACAACGGAATTTTCGAGCTTTGCTGATCCAGTAAAAGACCAATTTCTGTGCATCCTAAAATAACGGCATCAATGCTGGTATCATCACTTTTAAGATCATCAATAATCTTTAAAAATATTTCTTTGGAAGCTGTTTCAATTTTACCAATACAGAGTTCTTGAAAGATAATCTGATTAATTATTTCGATTGATTTTAGGTCTGGAATAACAACATCAATGTGATGAGCATTTAAAACTTCTTTGTAAAAAGACTCTTGCATGGTAAATTTTGTCCCCAATAAAATGGCTTTATGTGCGCCATGAGTATTAAGTGTTTTTGCAGTCGCTTCCGCAATGTGCAAAAAAGGTGTTTTAACATGAGGAGTTATTAACGGAAGAACTTTATGCATGGTATTGGTGCACAGTAGTATAAAATCAACTCCTGCGCGCTCTAACGAAAGTGCTGCTTCTTTGATAATAACAGCGGCTTCTTCCCATTTACCTTCATTTTGTAAGCGTGCAATAGGAGCAAAATCAACGGAATGAAGGATAACCTTAGCACTATGAAGTCCACCGAGCCTTGCTTTTACGCCCTCATTTAAAAGTTTGTAATAACTGAGCGTAGACTCCCAGCTCATACCGCCAATCAGTCCTATTGTTTTCATTTGTAACCTTTACATGTAAAGAGGGGTCTCTTGGATTTTGTCCAAGAGACTTTAAAGAATGTTTATTGACAACCCTCACACTCAATGCTGCGATCCGCTACTTCGAGTTTATTTTCAGGCGATTGTGAACGTAGATAATAGGTCGATTTGATACCCAATTTCCAGCCTAGCATATAGATGTCATTAAGGTACTTTCCACTGGCTTTATCAAGCGTGATAAAGATATTAAGACTCTGTCCTTGATCGATCCATTTTTGTCTAATAGCACCAGCTTTGATAAGCACTCTTTGATCGAGTTCATACGCAGGTGTGTAAAATCCCCATGTATCTGGATTAAGATTTGGAGCAACCACAGGGATCATGCCTGAGAGATTCTCTTCAAACCATTTACGTTTATAAACGGGTTCTATGGTTTGGGTCGTTCCCACGAGAATAGAGATCGAACTGGTTGGTGCAATCGCCATTAAATAGCCATTGCGCATACCGTTTTGTTTCACTTTTTCTCTCAAATTATCCCAGTCGTACATGTAACCAAAAAGTCCACCACGATCAACGAGCTTTTTAGCTTCTTCATTGGCTGTATCGATAGGGAAAATACCTCTGCTCCATTTTGAGCCTGCAAATTCTGGATAAGCACCTTTTTCAATCGCTAGGTTAGAAGATGCGAGGATAACGTTGTAGCTGATCGCTTCCATGACTTCATCGATTTTACTAAAGTGTTCATAACTTCCCCATGCGATGTGCTGTTCTGCAAGCATTTGCGCTTCACCCATAACACCTAACCCAATCGCGCGTGATTTAAGATTCGTATGTTTGACTTTTGCATGTGGATAGAAGTTAAGATCGATAACGTTGTCTAGCATTCGAATTGCTATAGGAATCGTTCTCTCAATATCTTCTTTGGTATTGATAATGGAGAGGTTAACACTCGCTAAGTTACATACAGCCGTTTTGCCTTCTACCATCTCTTTTTCAACAATGAAAATATCTTTGCCATCAATGCTATCAAGGGCAGTTACTTTTTTTGCTTCTTTGGTAATGCCGCTATCTACTTTGACCAAATCACTCTCTTCATAGGTAATGAACGTTTGATCGTTAAAAACAATCTTGATTTTATAGTGGTTTGGCTGAGTATTTTGAAAAATCTCTGTACATAGGTTAGAACTTCGAATAATGCCTGAGTGGTCGTTTGGATTGGCTTTATTGGCATTGTCTTTGAAACATAAAAAAGGACTTCCACTTTCAAAATAGCTGGTAAGAATTTTCTTCCACAACTCTTTTGCAGGGACATACTCTTTTGCAACATTTTCATTTTGTTCATACGCGATATAACGTCTCTCAAACTCTTCCCCAAAAACTTCGCAGAGATCACCCGTTTCAGCAGGGTCAAAAAGCGTCCAAATGGCATTTTCTTCGACTCTTTTCATAAAGAGGTCATTGATCCACAATGCTGGGAAAAGTTCATGTGCTCTGCGTCTCTCTTCGCCTGAGTTTTTCTTCAAATCAAGGAAATCAGAGATATCCATATGCCATGGTTCTAAATAAACAGCAATAGCACCTTTTCGTGTCCCTAATTGATCAACGGCAACGGCAATGTCATTGGTTATTTTAAGAAACGGTATAACGCCACCGGCGGCATTTTTATGACCATCGATCATTCCACCCATAGAACGTACTAAATTCCAATCCCAACCAATGCCTCCACCAAATTTACTGAGCAGTGACATCTCTTTGTACGAGTCAAAAATACCTTCGATATTATCAGGCGTACTTCCAATATAGCATGAGCTTAATTGGTGGCGTGTTGTTCGTGCATTCGAAAGCGTTGGTGTGGCGAGCATCACTTCAAATTTACTAATGACATCGTAAAACTTTTTTGCCCAGTCTTGTGAGTTGAGCTCGTTTTGTGCTAAAAACATTGCGATTGCCATAAACATATGTTGTGGCAATTCAATAGGCTTACCTTGTCGGTTTTTGATCAAATAACGATCGTGGAGTGTTTTAATACCAAGATAATTGAATTGAAGATCGCGCTCTGGTTTGAGGTGAGCTTCTAAGTCTTTCAGGTCGTATTTTTCTTTAAGACCTAAGGCAATACGCCCTTCTTTCTCTCCGCGCTCTAAATACTCTGCA
Source organism: Pseudomonadota bacterium (assembly GCA_017860615.1). Classification (GTDB taxonomy): domain Bacteria; phylum Campylobacterota; class Campylobacteria; order Campylobacterales; family Sulfurospirillaceae; genus Sulfurospirillum. Next base: position 3,024 of record JAGDMU010000023.1, read on the forward strand.
AAGCTTCCATACCCTGTAAAGCCATTGACTTTATGGTAGAGATCATAAAGAAAAAGACGTGCTGCAACATACGTCCAGTTTGGACGATCAATATCGATTTTATCAACCGCTGTTTTAATCAATGTTTTTTGAATCTCTTCAGTGGTTATTTGATCACGAAATTGAATCTTCGCATCAACTTCGAGTTCACTTTGAGAGACGTTGTCCAAACCTTTGATGGCAGAGCTGGTGTATTTTTGGATTTTTGAGATGTCTAGTGGCTCAATGCGACCATTACGCTTTTGGACGGTTAACATTATTTGAACACCCTTTGAAAGATTTTGTTGACATTCTTTGTATAGTAGCTATAGTCAAAACACTCTCTTATTTCTGCTTCACTGAGTTTCGCACGAAGATCTTCATCTCCTAGTAAGTTTTGAAGGTACAAACTTTCTCCTTCACTATTAAGGGCTGGTTTTCCATGCTGAAGATCTTCCCAGACTTTCATGGCATTACGTTGAACGATTTTGTAAGCATCTTCACGTGATACATTTTTGAGTGGAAGCTCAAGAAGAATGCGTTGTGAGAAAACAAGACCACCTGTGAGGTTAAGGTTACGCATCATATTGTCTGGATAAACAACCAGTTTTGAGATAACACTGTTGAGGCGGTTTAGCATAAAGTCTGTGGTGATAAAACCATCGGGTAAGATAAAACGCTCAACTGAACTGTGGCTGATGTCGCGCTCATGCCACAATGCAACGTTTTCCATAGCTGGGATCGCGTAGGATCTTATCATACGGCAAAGCCCCGTAATGTTCTCACTGAGGACGGGATTGCGCTTGTGAGGCATTGCAGAGCTTCCTTTTTGTCCTTTCTCAAAGAACTCTTCACATTCATACACTTCAGTACGTTGATAGTGGCGAACAGCTACTGCAATTTTCTCACAACTCGAAGCTAAAAGTGCAAGAGCATTCATTAACGCTGCATAACGATCGCGTTGAATGACTTGGTTTGAAACAGGAGCTGGTGTGAGCCCAAGGTCTTCACAGACATACTCTTCAAGTTCAATCGGTGAGTGAGCCATATTGCCCATAGCACCACTGATTTGTCCCACTGAGATCACTTCCATCACATTTTCAAGATTTTTAAGACTTCGTTTAATCTCTTCATACCAAATAGCAAGAACTAAACCAAAAGTGATAGGCTCTCCATGAATGCCGTGACTTCGCCCAACCATCAACGTCATCTTGTGTTCCATGGCTCTGGTTTTCAAAGATTCCATCAATGTTTTCACATCTTCAATAATTACATGTAAAGAGTCACGCATCTGAAGCGCAACAGCCGTATCGATACAATCCGAACTGGTCATGCCATAATGTACCCACCTACTCTCTTCACCAAGGCTGTCAGCAACGCTGGTTAAAAAGGCGATCACATCATGACGGGTTACTTTTTCAATTTCATCAATTCTCTCAATATTAAACTTAGCATTCTTAACAATTTTTTCACAATCGACATCTGGAATGAGCCCTAGTTTATTCCACGCTTTGGTTGCGGCTTTTTCGACTTTGAGCCATGCGTCGTATTTTGCCTCAATTGTCCAATGCTTCTTCATCTCTTCTCTTGCGTAGCGCTCTACCATTTTCATTCCTTGTCTGTTTTGTGATTTTTCTGTGATAAAATACGGTGAATTTATCTATAGAATCGTGTTTTATTTGATTCTTTATTTTAACAATTTAGGACTAAAAAAGGGTTGAATTTTGGCGTATACTTTGAAAAAGTTTGTTCTTGAAAAACCAACACTTGCCTTTCGCTTCTTAATGGATACGTTTGACATTAGTATGGGTGAAGCACAAAAAATGGTCGATAAAAGGCGAGTGTTTGTAGAAGAAGAGCAACTTCTGAAAAAATCAGCTCTGATTGTAGGCAATATTGGTGTGGTTGTCTTTGAAGGTAATCCTAAGGGTTTATTGCCTGTTTTTGAAACAGAAGATTTTGCAGTGTTTGAAAAGCCAAGCGGTGTCATGATGCATCCACGCAAACGAAGTGATGGGTATACACTTAATGACGAGATTAAATCACTTTACGGCAAAGATGCCAATGCAGCACATCGCATTGATAAAAGTACGAGTGGTTTGGTTTTGGTTGGTAAACATAAACAAGCCGAAATTGATCTCAAACGTATTTTTGCCACAAGACAAGTTCAAAAGAGTTATTTAGCGTTAGTTCACGGCAAAATAGATGATGTGATTATCATAAATGAGAAACTAAAACGTGATGTAGAAACAAGCCAAATTCGCCTTAAAGTGCATGTGGATGAAAGAGGAAAATCTTCTCAAACCAAGATAACTCCCCTACACTATTTTGCAGATAAAAATGCTACATTGGTTGAGGCTATTCCTTATACAGGCCGTCAACATCAAATCAGGGTTCATTTGTTCCACGTGAAACATCATATTGTTGGTGATCCAATTTACGGCATTGATGAAGTTTGTGCAGAAAAGTTTTTAGATGGGTTGATGAGCGAAGAAGAACAATTTGAATTAACAAAAAGTTCAAGGCTACTTTTACATGCACAATCATTGACATTTGAATACAAAGGCATACCTTATAAGATAGAATCTACTTTTGATGCTAAAACAATATTTTATAATTTAATGAAAGGTTCGAAATGAAAACAGTTGTAGTAGATGATGTAAGAGTTGCACCTAGTAAAGTAGTGTGTATTGGACGAAATTATGTTGAGCATATTAAAGAGTTAAACAATGAGGTCCCTACTTCCATGGTTTTGTTTATGAAGCCTAACACGGCACTAAGCAGTGAGTTAATAACAGGCACACAAACACCACTTCATTATGAAGGAGAAATATCTTTTTTAATCAAGCAAGGAAAGATTTTTGCTGTTGGTTTTGGACTTGATTTGACTAACCGTGAACTTCAAAGTGAGCTAAAAGGAAAGGGCTTGCCATGGGAGCGTGCAAAGGCTTTTGATGGTGCAGCTGTTATGAGTCAGTTTGTAAGTATTGAAGAATCCAATGTTGATCAACTTTCAATGCAATTATGGATTAATGATGTGTTAGTGCAAGAGGGAAATATTGATTTGATGATTCATAAACCTCTCTCTGTTATTAACGAGATTAACTCTTTTTCAACACTGATTGATAACGACATTGTGATGAGCGGAACACCAAAAGGTGTTGGAAGTTATATTAAAGGTGATAAATTTGTAGGTAAGATTTTTTTAGCAGATAGAGAAATTATCTCTCAAGAATGGATAGCGAAATAAAACGAAAAGAGCTTTGTATACAAAGCTCTTACTTCTCTTTTTTAAAGAGGACGGTTATCAATCCCCCTATTCCTACAATAACAACAATAATTAAAAAGCCAAGTTGAAAAAGATCAAGCATTGTCATTTTTTTGTTCCTTATCTTTAAGTTGACCGCAGGCTGCACTGATGTCTAAACCTTTGGATTGACGAATGGTACAGAGCACTCCATGATCTACAAGATATTGCTGAAAAGCTACCATATCTTTTTCAAGTGGGCGATCAAATTCACTTCCTGGATGTGGGTTAAAATAGATAAGATTGACTTTCGATTTAATGCCATGTAGAAGCCTCACCAGCTTCTTTGCACTCTTTTGGTCATCATTTATCCCTTTCATCACTAGGTATTCAAACATGACGCGTTTACGTGCATCTATAGGGAATGCTTTGACTGCATTGATGATAGACTCAATATTGTAAGCTTTATTGATCGGCATCAGTGTTTGTCGCAGATCATCATCAACCGCATGTAGAGAGATAGCTAATAGAACACCTAAATCCATTAGTCCAAGTTTTTCGATTTGTGCACTCAATCCACTGGTAGAAATGGTTTGTCTGCGAGGTGAGATGGAAAGACCATCAAGATCATTAAAAATACGTACTGCTTTGCTCACGTTAGCAAGATTATCCAGTGGCTCACCCATCCCCATATAAACGATATTAACTCTTCTATTTTCTGCAATAGCGTTATCTCGTTTGATCATTAAAATTTGTGATGTTATTTCTCCTGCTGTTAGGTTACGTTTAAAACCACTTTTCCCTGTAAGACAAAAGGCACAGCCGATTTTACAACCTACTTGAGATGATATACAGATCGTATAGCGTGTGTGATGAAGAAGTTTACCCACTTCATCTGTTTGTTCTTGTTTCATAGGAAGAAGAACAGATTCTACTGTGTTGCCATCTTTAAGTGAAAAGAGGTATTTTTTACTGCCATCCCTACTCTCTTCAACTTTGACAATCGTAAGTGGATCAAGATAGTATGTTAAATTGAGTTGTTCTTTAAGCTCTTTAGGTAAGTTTTTCATTTCATCAAACGAAGTAACATATTTTTGATAGAGCCATTGATAGATTTGTTTAGCTCTAAAAGAGGGTTTTATAACTTCGGATAGTTCTTCTTTTGAAAGATCAAATATATTTTGTTTTTCCATAATACCTCAAATTTTCATATTTTTTTCTACGTGTAATCTAATAAGTTCTTTGGCTTTAGCATGGTTTTTTATAAAGTCAGTATGAGCATTTTCATTGCAATAATTTGTAATAACAAAAAGTCCTGAACACGGTATTTGAAATTGATTGGCGATGCTAACGATTGAAAAAAACTCCATATTTTCTAGTTCAAGACTTTTTTCAATCATTTTATTTGCCATTAATGTGTCAACTGTAATGTAATTACTTGAATTAACGATAGGGGAGAGATAACTTGTTCCACGTGAAACATAGATAAAATTTGCTTCAATTTGATTTTTTAAAGGAGTATAACACTGATTTTGCAAGTAACCTAGTTCAATATTGGCAGCACTATGACTATGAACGATCTCTAATGGCTGATAATTACCATAGCTTCCTGCTGTTCCAATAAAAAATAAAAAAGCAGGTTTCTCTTCAAGTACAAGTTTTGTTAAGTTGATAGCGCTTTCAACGAGTCCAACACCAATAGGTCTGGCAAAATCAAATGTTTCATTTCGCCCAGCACAAAGAATCATATTCGTACTGCGATTCCCTCATTTCTGAGGTAACGTTTAAGATCCATAATATCAATCTCTTTAAAGTGAAAAATAGAAGCAGCGAGCGCTGCATCAGCACCATTTAAGAACGCATCTTTAATGTGCTCCATTGTTCCTGCCCCACCGCTAGCAATGACAGGAATATCAAGCATGTTACTCATTTGCGAAGTCAGTGGAATATCGTAGCCGTTTTTTGCACCATCGCAATCCATTGAGGTTAAGAGTATTTCTCCCGCCCCCCTCTCTTGAGCTTCTTTTGCCCAAGCTAGTGCATCAAGACCTGTATCAATTCTCCCGCCATTAATAAAAACATGCCATGAATTACCCATACGTTTAGCATCAATTGCTACAACAATACATTGTGAGCCAAAACGTTTGGAAGATTCATCTATAAAATGAGGATTGGCAATTGCTGGTGAATTGATGCTCACTTTATCGCATCCTACATGTAATAGGCGGTAAATATCTTCCAGTGTTCGTATTCCTCCACCAACAGTAAGTGGTATGAAAACTTCGCGTGCTACTTTTTCAACAATATCAACAATCGTCCCACGTCCTTCATGGCTTGCCGTAATATCTAAAAAAGTAAGTTCATCTGCACCTTCTTCATTGTATCGTTTTGCTATTTCAACAGGATCGCCTGCATCCTTGAGACCAACAAAATTAACACCCTTAACAACGCGTCCATTTTTGACATCAAGACAAGGGATAATACGCTTCGCAAAATGCTCCATAAGGTTCTCTTTTTAGATAAATATAGTCTAAAATGATAGCGAAAGAATTAAAAAAAACTTCTGAATATGAAGATTAATTAAGACTATAACTCTTTTATAAGTAAAGATTAGCTACAATCGGTTAAATTTTAGAAAATAGGCGTACAAATTGATAGAGGCAAAGAAAAAATTTGGCCAAAATTTTTTAAAAGATAGTAGTGTTTTAAGTAAAATCATCCAAGCGATGCCCCGAAATGATCGAAAGCTCGTTGAAATAGGGCCTGGCTTAGGTGATTTGACGCAAGAACTGCTGAAGGTTAAGCCTTTAGTAGCATACGAGGTCGATGAAGACTTGTGCGTTTATTTGAGAAAAAAATTCTCAAAAGAGATAGATGAGGGGAGCCTAACATTGGTCCACGCCGATGTTTTAAGCCAATTTGAAAAAGGGTCATTGCTCAACGAGCCCTATGATTTGGTGGCGAATTTACCCTATTATATTGCGACAACCATTATTTTGGAAGCTTTAGAAGATCCTTATTGTAAATCAATGGAGGTGATGGTTCAAAAAGAGGTTGCAGAGAAATTTGCAGCAGCTCCTAAAACCAAAGAGTTCACTTCTTTAGCAATTTTAGCCCAAAGTATTGGTACTGCAAAACTTCTTTTTGATGTAGATCCAACATCGTTTGATCCACAACCTAAAGTTGTCTCTTCTATTCTCAAGATTGACAAACAAAAAGAGTTTGTTGAAGGGTCATTTTCGGGTATTTTTGAAAACAAAGAGCAATTGCAAAAATTTAAAAAATATTTGCGTTGTTCATTTCAAAGTCCACGAAAAACTTGGTTGAAAAATATTTCTTCCGAGTTTGATAAGCAATCTGTGCAAGATTTGATGCAGATGCACGACCTCCCAGCAACCATTCGTCCTCATGAAATAAGCGTCTTGTCTCATCATCTACTATTTAAACATTTAAGGTTGAATGATGCAAGAAAACGAAGTAACGCAACAACAGAATAACAGTAATGAAAAGCCTCAGGAGAATACTCCAAAACCTGTAGGACAACCCAAACAGACACCTCATCCTAACAACAAAAAACAGATGAATCAAAATCCACAAGCAAATGCACCAAAAGAGGTTTCTGGAGAGCCAACTACGGGTGAAAAAAAACCACGCAATAATAGAAGACGTAAAAGTAACAAATCTCCTACAGCATCTATTGAGGGTAATGAACCTTGGCAAAGAGATATGAAAAAGGCTATTGAAGCCAATCAGAAAATGCACAAAGATAGACTTAACCGTTCAAATCTTATTGATCAAGTCTCGAAAGGGAAAATCAAAATTACCCCTCTTGGCGGACTCGGTGAAATTGGTGGCAATATCTGTGTATTTGAAACGGATACTTCAGCGATAGTTTTAGATGTAGGCATGAGTTTCCCAAGTGAAGATATGCACGGTGTTGATATCTTGGTTCCAGATTTTAGCTATTTACGCCAAATTAAGAAAAAAATAGCTGGAATTATTATTTCACATGCTCATGAAGATCATATTGGGGCACTTGCTTATCTTTTTAAAGAGATGCAATTCCCTTTGTATGCTACCCCACTTCCCCTTGGAATGATCTCAAACAAGTTTGATGAACATGGTCTTAAAGCACATAAAAAGTATTTTAGACCTGTCGAAAAACGTAAAATCTATAAAATTGGTGAGTTTGAGATCGAGTGGATACACATTACACACTCAATCATTGATGCTTCCTCCCTTGCGATTACCACTGAGGCTGGAACGATTATTCACACAGGAGATTTTAAAATCGATCATACACCAATCGATGGTTTTGTAACCGATCTTAACCGTTTTGCACACTATGGTGAAAAAGGTGTATTGTGTTTAATGAGTGATAGTACTAACTCTTATAAAGAGGGTATTACACGCAGTGAAAGTACGGTAGGAAAGACATTTGACTCAATTTTTGCAAAAGCAAAAGGTCGTGTTATTATGTCAACTTTCTCTTCTAACATTCATAGGGTCTATCAAGCAATTGATTATGGCTTGAAATATGGTAGAAAAGTCTCTGTTATTGGTCGATCTATGGAGAGAAACCTTTTTACAGCGATTGATCTTGGGTATATACAACTTGATAAAAGTATATTTATTGATCCACATGAGGTAAATAAATACCCCGATAAAGATGTTCTAATTGTCACAACAGGTAGCCAAGGTGAGACAATGAGTGCACTTTATCGAATGGCAACCGATGAGCATAGACATGTTAAGATCAAACCAACCGATCAGATTATTATCTCCGCTAAAGCAATCCCTGGCAATGAAGGAAGTGTTTCTAAAGTACTAAACTTCTTACTTAAAAGTGGTGCTAACGTCGCTTACCAGGACTTTAGTGAAATTCACGTGAGTGGACATGCTGCACAAGAAGAGCAAAAGCTTATTTTACGTCTTGTTAAACCTCGCTTTTTCCTTCCTGTTCATGGTGAGTATAATCATATTACAAAGCATAAAGAGACTGCGATGCAGTGTGGTATACCTGAGCGAAATATCGTGCTTATGAGCGATGGTGACCAGATCGAAGTATGTGCAAAATATATGAAAAAAATTAAAACAATTAAAACAGGTAAAGTGTTTATTGATAATCAAATCAATGAACAGATTGCAGATGATGTTGTTATTGACCGTCAAAAGTTAGCTGATTCTGGTTTGGTTATGTTAGTCATTCAAATTGACAAAAGTGAACACAAACTGATCTCTAAGCCAAAAATTATTAGCTATGGTTTGGTTCCTGATCGTGATGATAAAGCTTTCTCTATTGAGATGGAAGGTGTTATTGATCAGTTTATTGTTAATGCTAAAGCAGAATTACTTGAGAATGCAAGAGCATTAGAAAATGAGGTACGACAAGTTGTTCGCAAGCATATTTATCGCCAAATGAAAAAGTATCCAACGATCGTACCAACGATCTTTATGATGTAGGAAATTGTATGCAAGATTTTAAAGCTATCGCTAAAGAAGTATTAGAACTTGAAGCAAAAGAGCTTCTAAGTGCCGCAGATAGGATTGGTGAGGAGATAAGTGAGGCGACTAATGCCATCGCTAACATAAAAGGCAAACTCATTGTAACAGGTGTGGGTAAAAGTGGACTTATCGGAGCTAAGATAGCAGCAACACTCGCAAGTACAGGAACGAGTAGCTTTTTCCTTCATCCAACAGAAGCAATGCATGGTGATCTTGGAATGGTTGGCAAAGATGATGCTGTGTTAGCAATTAGCTACAGTGGCGAGAGTGAAGAACTTATCAAAATACTACCGCATATCAAACGTTTTGATATTCCACTTATCGGTATGGCGCGAACAAAAGAGTCTTCGTTAGGGCATTATAGTGATATTTTTTTATCATTGCATATTGAAAAAGAGGCCTGTCCTTTGGATGCTGCACCAACGTGTTCAACAACACTCACGCTCGCTCTTGGTGATGCGTTAGCCGTTTGTTTGATGAAGAAGAAAAACTTCCAAAAAGAAGATTTTGCATCGTTCCATCCTGGCGGCAGTTTGGGTAAACGTCTGTTCATTAAAGTAAAAGATTTGATGCTAACCCAATCGCTCCCAATTGTGCATGAGACAACTAAACTTAAAGATGCGATTATTACTATGAGTGAAGGTAGACTTGGCAATGTACTTATTACAGATAAGAACAATAAACTCTTAGCAATTTTAAGTGATGGTGACTTGCGTAGAGCGCTCATGAGAGATGATTTTACAATGGATGCAACCGCGTATGAATATGCTACAAAAAATCCAAAAAAACTAGACGATGAAACGCTTTTAGCCAGTGACGCATTAGCTTTCATCGAACAACATAAAATACAGCTTTTAGCGATTACCGATAAAGTTGGAACGCTGAGAGGTGTTTTACATATCCACCATTTAGTGGAAGCAGGAATAAAATAAATGGAATTAATGAGACTCAATAAAATGATTTCGCATAACACGCACTATTCAAGGCGTGAGGCGGATGAACTTATCAAAGCAGGTCATGTTAAAGTTGACGGTACCGTGGTGCAGGATCTTGCAACACAAGTAAGTTTTAAAAATAAGATCGAACTAAACGGCAAAGCTCTTTTTGAAAAACATGGTTACTCAGTGATTGTTTATCACAAACAAAAAGGCGAATTGGTTAGTAAAAAGGATGATCGTGGTCGTAGGACGATTTATGACACACTTCCTTCTCAATTTGGGCATTACCTCAGTGTGGGAAGGCTTGATTTTGCCAGCGAAGGGTTACTCCTACTGTGCGATTCACCTTCTGTTGTATCCGCGTTAATGCATGGTGATTTAGAGCGTGTTTATTACGTAAAAATCAATGGTATGATAACACCTGCAATGGAAAAGGCGATGCAAGAAGGTCTTTTTCTTGAGAATGCACGCAAAGGTGGACATTCTCACAGCGAGATTCGTTCAATGGATTTTGCACCGTTCCTCTCATACAGAATTATTAAAAATAGTCCAACCTTCTCAACGATTAAAGTGATGATTAACGAAGGTAAAAATAGAGAACTTAGACGCTTTTTCGGCTATTTTGACGTAGATGTTGTTGATCTCAAACGCGTGAGTTATGGCAAAATTGATTTGGGCATGCTCAAACCTGGGAAACATCGTTATTTTACCGGCAGTGAATACTCTGCTTTGAGAGATTATCTTGAGTTTATGAAAAAAGGTAAAGAAAAGGTTGATGAGATCGATGAGGATTATGATCAATAACTTCGCCCTTTTCTTTCGTCCTAAAGCGATTGAAGAGTTAGCAGGACAAAAACATCTGAGTGGTGAGAATAGCCCTTTTCGTAAGTTGTTAAAATCAGGCTCTATGAGCCACTCCTTATTCTTTGGCCCTGCAGGTGTAGGAAAAACAACGTTAGCACGAATTGTGGCTAACGAGTTGCAGCTCCCTTTTTACGAATTGGATGCGACAAGCGTCAAAGTGGAAGAGATTCGCAAAATTCTCTCCCAGCATCGAGGAGCACTTCAAAAACCACTTATTTTCATCGATGAAATTCATCGTCTCTCTAAAACGCAACAAGAAGTACTTTTGCTTCCTATGGAGAACCATGAGGCAATTATTATTGGTGCTTCAACCGAAAACCCCTACTTTGTGCTCAGTTCTGGCATTCGTTCACGTATGATGCTTTTTGAGTTTTATCCACTTGAAGAGAATGATCTGAAAAACATTATTGAGCATGTTCGTGAAAAAGTTGACTTTGCAATAGATGAAGATGCATTTTCTTATCTCATAAGCTCTAGTGCAGGAGACAGCAGAGCACTTTTAAATTTACTGGAGTTTGCACTCAAAGTAGATTTGCATGTGACGCTTGAAACCCTTAAAACTTTACGCCCCAGTGCTTTAAAAGATGGTGTGAGTTCTGATAACACACACTATAATTTGATTAGTGCAATGATCAAAAGCGTGAGAGGTTCCGATGTGGATGCGGCACTTTATTATTTAGCGCGTCTTATTGATGGTGGAGAGAGCCCAGATTTCATCGCTAGACGGCTTGTAATCCTTGCAAGTGAAGATATTGGCAATGCTAACCCTAACGCGCTTAATTTGGCGTCTAGTACCCTTTCCAGCGTTAGTAAGATAGGTTATCCAGAAGCTCGAATCATTTTATCTCAATGTCTCATCTATCTTGCATGTAGCCCTAAGTCAAATAGTGCCTATATGGCAATCAATAGCGCGTTGGAATACGTGAAAAATGAAAAAGCTCTCAAAGTTCCAACACATCTTAAAAGTCCTTCCCCAAAAGGTTATCTGTATCCACATGATTTTGGTGGCTGGGTAGAACAAAAATATTTGGAAAAACCACTTCATTTTTACAATAATTTGCCGATAGGGTATGAGAAAACACTTTCAGAGTGGCTTATCAATCAACTCCAAACGCTTGATCCAAAAGCCACAGCCAAAGAGACTGCCACAAAGATTATCCAAAATAGCGCAGATATACCGCTTTCTCTAGGTGCTCAAAAGAGTACGGCAACCCCTAATAATGCGCAAGAAGTCATCGGACAGTTACTAGGCAGTGCCGTCAGTGAAGCCAAATCTAAAAGTGCTATTTTTGAGATTTTACAAAATAATCAGCTTTTTAAAAATATGGGTAATTTTGCTGAAGATATTAAAAATCTCACGTCGCTTATTAAGCTCGATTCATCCATTGCTAAACCTTTGGCTCTTTTACAACTTTTCTCTAAAAGTATTGAACAATTGGATGTCAAGATGTTCCAAGAACAAGTGAAAAACTCGGGTGTCTTTTTTGAATCCAAGTTAGCTAACATTGTTACCCAAAAAGGGGTGTCTGAAACGATTCAAAACCTTTCGTTGGAGCTTCAAGAGCATCTCAATGGAACAAATAAAGCCGTAGCTCCTCTTACAAAAGAGATCACGCTGATTATGGATCGCCTCAGTTCTTTGCAAGAGCTTTCTTCCAAAGAGGCCCAATCAAACCTTAAAAGCTTACTAGACCTTTTTCGTCAGAGCGTCAAACAAGAGCTTTCTTCTGATAGTCCCGTACTCTTTAAAGAAGTTTTCCAAAACGTTCAGAAGCTCGAATATGCTATTAAACAGATGGATCTGATTAATTCTAAAATAGATAATTATCCAGCAAGTATGAAAGTAGAAGAGCATTTTACAACACAGGTAAAAGTTCTTTTAGAGCTGCTAAAAGAGAACCTAGGCTCCCTACAGCTTGATGAGTTTCAACCACATATTGATCAGTTGCTCACCAAAGGAACGTTATTAAAAGAGAATAACAGTGTTACCCTTCCCTCTACAAAAGAGGCGTTAGTGACACCTTCCAATATTGCTAAAACGGAAGAGGTTTTAAAAGCAACTCTTCAGCCTACAATAGAGGGACATACTTCCGATGCTATCGTGGAAACAACATTAATGAATGAAGAAATATCTCATTCTACTGAGATGACTGCTTCACCTATGTCTTTAGCAACAGCATTGAACAATACAAATCTCCAAAAAGCTCCTGAATCAATAGAAGAAGCGCTTAAAATGGTTGCTAATCGTATTAAACAACAGATTGAAATCCTAGATACGAAAACGATTCAGCAAGCAAATTTTCTTGATAAAAGTATACTTTTAGAGCAAAAGATTCATGGACTTATCAAACCAGAGCTTTTTGTCGGTAAGTCAATGGCTCAAAAGCTCTCTCTTGATCCAACAGATGTTGAATTACTCAGTGATATGAAAGGTGTTTTAACGAAGCTAAGTGACTCACTTGCTCCTACACCTCAAAATAGAGAGGCTTTAGAGATCACAAATCGGTTATTGACACAAATCGAATATCATCAACTTTTCTCTTATGTAAGTAGCTCCACGCATGTGTATATTCCTTTTAGCTGGGATGGACTGAATGGTGGCTCCATGATGATGAAACAATCAAGCGATGAGAAATTTCATTGTCAGATTGATCTTGATTTAGAACAGTATGGGAAGCTTAATATGATGTTACTTCTCTCAGGAGAAAAATACATTGAGATTTCTATTGCTGCACAAAAAAAAGAGTTTGGTGAAAAGATTACGCAGCAACTTAACAAACTCAAACGCGCTTTGAATGAAGTAGGATTGATCACAGGTAATGTTAAAATATTAGAATATAAAGATGTCAGTACGGTTAAAAACGACTATTTTAGTGGTGAAAAGCTTCAATTTGGGATCAATATTAAGATATGAATACGCCAACACCAAAACCTCAAAAAGCTGTTGCGCTTAAATACGATCGTGAAAAAAGTGGTGCCCCAAAAGTTGTTGCTTCGGGTAAGGGTGAGGTGGCAAACAACATTATTAAATTAGCTCAAGAACACGATATATTTATCAAAAAAGATGCAGATTTGGTGGAGCTTCTCTCAAAAATTGAGATCAATAAAGAGATTCCACCGATGCTGTACAAAGCTGTTGCAGAGGTCTTTAGCTTTATTTACAAAATTACCAATGATAAACGTAAATAAAGGCTAAATTCCTCGTATTTTAAGGCTTAAAAGCCCTACGTACTCATGTAGAGCAATATAGCTTTTGTAAAGGGAATGGGCATTAGGAAGATAATCCCACATATCTTTAGCTCTGTGATTGATTTTAAAATTAGTTGCCGCTGGAATGACTTTAAATCCAAAGTGCTCATACAGCCTTACAGAGCGTCTCATATGATACGCTGAAGTCACAAGGTAGATGGTTGGCTCTTTTAAGCCCGCTTTTTCAAATGCAGCTTTGCTAAACTGGGCATTTTGATAGGTGTCAAGGCTTTTGTCTTCTATATGTAAAGAGAACTCTTTGGTACCTAGGCTTTTAGAGCTAGGTGTTGCAATTTCAAGGTACAGTTTTAACTCTTTAAGACTGTCCAAAAAGGCATCGCTTTCCAAATACTCTTTTTGCATACTACCACCACTAAAGAGAAGCGGAAGATTGTTAGATTTTGCAACCATAAGTCCCCACATCATACGCTTATACGCATCGCTACTGAGTGGTAGATTAGCAACACCTTGTGTATGCCCTCCTCCAAGCACAATAACAGCATCTACAGGTGTTTTTGCAATACTTTGGTTAAAGGGCTCTTCTAAAGGTCGTAACAGCCAATCTGAGACATAGGAATTACTTAGAAGGTAAAAAATAATAGCATTTGCAATGAAAAAGAGACGCAAACGTTTGGCATAGAATGAAGCAACTAAAAAGAGAATAATAAAAATACCTGGTGGTAAAACCAGGTATGTAAAAAGCTTTGAAAAAATATAAACGCTACTCATTAGAGCATAATGGCACTACGTTCGCCAGCTTTAAGCTCTCCGATGACATAGCCGTCGCTGTTTGCAAGAACTTCATCTACATTTTCAGGGCTGACAACAAGGACCATGCCCACACCCATGTTAAAGGTACGGTGCATTTCACTCTCTTCAACGTATTGGCTCATAAAGTCAAAAACAGGGAGTGTTTTGATTTTTGATTTGTAAACATGTGCTTGTAAGCCCTCAGGAAGAACGCGAGGAAGATTTTCAACGATACCACCGCCCGTGATATGCGCCAAAGCATTAATCTTAGATTTAAGTGCTTTAAAGAGCTTCACATAAATGCGTGTTGGTGTTAAAAGTGTTTCAATGAGTGGTTTTCCATCAAACTCTGTCTCAAAGGTGTAGCCTAATTTGTCAAAGAAGAGTTTGCGAACGAGTGAAAAACCGTTAGAGTGAACACCTGAACTTGGAAGAGCTATAAGAACATCGCCTGCTTTAACGTGTGTCAGGCGGTTCATCTCATCTTTTTCAGCAATACCAACTGCAAAACCTGCAAGATCAAAATCTTTACCATGGTACATTCCTGGCATTTCAGCTGTTTCGCCGCCAATAAGTGAACACTCAGCTTGAATACAACCCTCTGCAATACCTTGGACAATACTCACAGCTGCATCGATTTCTAGCTTACTCATAGCATAGTAATCCAGAAAGAAAAGAGGCGTTCCAAAGTTACAGATAAGATCGTTCGCACACATCGCGACAAGGTCAATACCTACAGTGTTGTAAATACCTGAATCGATTGCAAGTTTGAGTTTGGTTCCAACACCATCGGTTGCACCTAAAATAACAGGTTTTTGGTATCCTGTTGGGAGTTCATACGCACCTGCAAAGGAGCCAATACCTCCGATGACATTTTTATCAAAAGTGGATTTGACCAGTGGTTTAATATTTTCGACAAATTGGTTTCCCGCGTCTATATCGACACCAGCG
>JAGDMU010000015.1 GCA_017860615.1 Pseudomonadota bacterium
TTAGATTTCAAAGATTGAATTTGACATTGTTATTATGGTAATGAACTTGAACGCTAATCCCCAACTTTGGGCCGTTCTCTTTATCCCCGTTCTCTCAAATGGGAGGAGAATTATATATCCGTATTCCTTACAAAGAGGTTAAACTAGAAGATGATTTGAATAGTTTTTTTATTTCTCGCAAGATGATTAATTTTTTGTTTACTCTCTTTCCATATAATAGAGATCTCAAAAATTGCATTCCATCTTTTGAATTTGGTAGAATGCGTTTTGATTTAACATAGCTATTACATATTTAAAAGGAGAATAACATGGGACTGTATGACAGAAATTACATACAACAACACTCAAATGAGAGTGCCTATGAGCATACTGGGGTCAATGAAAGTTCATTAGGACTTTTCATCAAACAGACCTATCAACTGTTTGCAGCCTCACTGCTTGCTGCAAGTGCGGGTGCATATGTCGGAATTGGGATGGCAAAAGCCATTACTTCTTGGTACTGGGGACTTGTTATTTTAGAGTTTGTCTTCTTATTTGGACTTTATGCACTTAAAAGAAAAGCGGGTATCAACATGATACTTCTTTTTGGATTTACGTTTGTGAGTGGCTTAACCATCGTGCCTCTGCTTTCTCATACGTTAGGAATGCCTGGTGGTGCTAGCATTGTTGCAAACGCATTTATTTTGACAACCGTAGCTTTTGGGGGGCTTTCAGTTTTTGCGATGAATACAAAAAGAGATTTTTCCGCAATGGGCAAAATGCTCTTTATCACTTTGATTGTCATTGTGGTCGCAGGAATTATTAATATCTTTTTCCATAGCCCCATTTTACAATTAGCGATTGCAAGTATTAGCTCCATTTTGTTTAGTGCTTTTATTCTTTACGATACACAAAACATTATCAAAGGTGCTTATGAAACACCTATTGAAGGCGCTATTGCACTGTACTTAGACTTCTTGAATCTCTTTGTTTCATTGCTGCAAATTCTTGGAATTTTTGGCTCACGCGACGAATAAGCTTTCAAGCAAGCATAAAAAAAGGGGCAGAGGATTTGATCCTCTCGCCCCTTTTTGCGTTTATAGATAACGTCATTAACCTAAAGGCTCATTGACCTTAATCTCACATTTATTGTTTTTATCACATTTGATATTTGCATCAAAGTAAAGCACTTTACTTACATCCACTTTCGTATCTTTAAGTTTCATATGTGCTTCCATTGCGCGTCCACCTGTGGCACAATTGATAATAGATACTTTCCCTTTTGGAAGTTTCGCTGCAAAGTCTGTTGCACTCATTTTCCCTGCTTCAATATTGATTGCACCTTTGATATGTCCATTAGCAAATTCTGTTGCACTTCGCACATCAATCACAGCTACATTTGCGGGAATTTTATCGCTTACGATAAGTGCTTTATACCATTCACCATCCACGGTTCCTTCATCTTCACCCAGTTTAATACCATCAATAAAGGCATCTTTTTTAGGTGTCGCTGCAACAGGCTCTGCTTTTTTAGCGCCTGCTGTTGTTTGTAGTTTGGCTTCTTTCCATGCTGGGAGTCCTCCTGCATAGACACTTACTTTTGTGTATCCAAGCTCTAGGAGTTTATTGGCTACCACATGGGATTTATGGCATTCATAGCCTGCACAGAAGGTAATGATCGGTGTTTTTTTATCGGTAGGAAAACGTCCCATTAGGGCTGGTATCTCTTCATCATTCAGATAAAGAGCGCCTGGAATCGACTCTTGCAATGTTTTAGTGTAAGGTCTTGCATCAATCAAGAGGGCACTATTTTTCTTAAAGGCACTCTCAACGACGGGGGTTCCTACTTCAAGGTAGTTTTTACTTACCCATTCTGGTTCACCTGCTTGATAGAGTTTAACATTGGTAAAGCCTTTACTTTTCAAATGTCCCGCAACGATAGGGCTTTTTTCACAATCCCATCCACCGCAGAAGACAATAATCTCTTTATCTTTAGCGACTTTGTCTAATTGACCAATAAATTTATCAATTTGCGTATCGGGAATATTCAAACTCGAAGGGATTGTTCCTCCTAGGTATTTTGGGTTAGGTCTTGCATCAATCAAGAGGGCTTTTGCACCACTTCTGGTTCCATTCCCAATCGCTGATTTGACATAAGCGTAATCCACATTTTCGAGTTTAAACTTCTCTATTAAGCCTTTAACATGGGCTGTTGGCTCTGTGAGTACTTTTGCACTGGGTGTTGCACCTGTTGCTTCTGGCTGTGTCGTACATCCGCTGAGTAACAAGCCAGCAACAATAACACTGCTTGCGAAAACTTTTAATTTCATGGCAATCTCCTTTTTGAGGTTTATGACTTTATCTTAATGATGAGCTGTTTCATCTAAATTAAATATCTTATCGGCAAGATAATACAAAAAGAGTGAAAGTCCAATACCGCCAAGCCCTATGGCAAACTCTGTGGCTGATGGAAAATACTCTACAAACGTTGGAGCTAATTCGTATTCTGCGCGTTTGAGCGTTGTCATTGGGTAGAGTAATGTGTCATGAACTAAACCATAACGCATAAAGAAAATACCTACCATCCCAGCAAGAGAAGCATAAACGGTTGCTTTTATTGCCTTTGCGTTGCTCAATAATATCACCACAAATGGAATCAACATACCCAGCGTTAACTCGCCAAACCAGAAATTTGGATGCTTGATCGCATGTAAAATGGTTGCAGCACGCTCTGGCATATCACCATAAAGCGCTGTTAAAATTTTCCATGCTTCAAAGAAAATAAGGACTGCTAAAAGCATACCTAAAATCTTCCCAAGCTTTACAAGCATTATAGCTACTTTCTCAGGAAAGTTCATTTTATAACGAAAGCCGTACATCAAAAAAATCAAGTAACATCCCGTAATCATCGCAGAGAGAATGAAATAGACTGGGTAAAAAACGCCATTGGCTGAAGGGCGAGATACTAAAAAGCCAAAAACAGCTCCAAGATTTGAGTGCGCTGCAAGACCCACTAACAGTCCACAGATACCAAAGATTTTGGAAAGCGTGTGATTTTCTTTAATGGCTAAAAAGAAAAACTCTAGACAGATAAACGTAAGGTAAAGTCCATAAAGTGTTCCCATCCACCAAATAGCCGAAGTCAGACCTGGTGTTAAGACGTTGTAAATCAACATGGTAACAGGATGTCCAATTTCTAAGCCAATGACCGCAAACCCTGAACTGATGGTAATAATCGCACCTGCAATGGCACGTTTACCAATTTGTTGAAACTCAGGAATGCCAAAGACGTGACCAATAGAAGAGATAATACAAAGACCCGTACTGGAGACAACAAAGAAAACATACATCGAGATCAAAAGTCCCCAAGGATGTTGTCTGGTCACATTGTACGCATGGTGTCCATGAAGTATATAATTCACAGCTCCTGCAAAAAAAGCTGCCACCAAGGCAACGGTTACAAATGCCATGACCACATTAAGTGGTGTTTTTTCAAAATTAAAGAGTTTTTTCAAAGAGATGGTATTCATCTGGCACTCCTACAAGATATAAAATAGTTTTGGTTTCGTACCCAAGTGCTCTTTCACTTGGCGGTACTCTTTATTGGCAAGAAGGACAGAAATCTCACTGTTTGGATCGTCCAAATCGCCAAAGACCCTTACTTTTGTCGGACAGGTTGCTTGACATGCTGTGGTTGTTTCGCCTGCTGCCAAGCGGGTGTCTGAACAGAATGTACATTTATCAACCGTCATCGTTCGCTGGTCAACATAACGCGCATCATACGGGCATGCATTGATACAATAGGTACATAAAATACATTTGTTTGGATCCACCATAACCATACCATCTTTGCCATAATAGGTTGCATTGGTAGGACACACTTGCTGACAAGGTGCATTATCACAATGCTGGCATTGGCTTGGATGATAGGTTTGGGAAGCAATCGAGATATTTGGAAATTGCCCTTCTGCCTCTTTAACACCTACCCAGATACGATAATGATCTTTGAGGAGTAAAACACCATTTTCTTCTTTACATGCACTTTCACATGCTCTACAATTAATACAGTTTTTGTAGTTAAGTGCCATTCCATAACGTGCCATGATTAAACCTTTCTAATTTCTACGATAGTGTCATGAAGACAGGATGATCCGTGCATCGGTTCAATACCATCTTCCAAAATAGCCGCATCATTGCCTCCATTGTTATACGCCAAAGAAAGTGCTTTGGAGTAAACACCAAACCCGTGCACAAAGAAAAGCGTATCGGGTCCAATTTTCTCTGTTGGATACGCCTTAATCGTTGTTTTACCGACTTTACTGGAGACTTCAATTTTATCGCCAAATTTGATACCCATCTTTTGGGCTACACGCTTGTTGATCCACGCATAATTTTGAGGAACCAAGTTGAGAAGCAAGCGATTATTCGCAGTTCCTGATTGGGTGAACTGTGCATGACGTCCTGTGATAAATCTAAATTTACCCGCAGGCGTTGCCATCTCATACTCGGCTTTCCATGCGGGCATCGCATCGATTCCTTTTTTAGCAAGAGCGGGAACAGAGCACTCGATTTTGCCTGATGGGGTATTGAATTTATTATTGCGTACCGAGTAAGAGCGTTTATGCTCAGGATAGTACTCGTACTCATTCACACCCAATTTTTTGAAATACTCATTCATATTCGGATAGAAAACGCCTTTTTCTTTGAGAATTTCTGCAGCGCCTTCGTACTTAGAAACGGCATGAACGTTGAGTTCTTCTTGGTCATGCATAAATGGCTTGGTAAGATCAAAATCTTTATAAACTGTCTCTTCGCCATCATCTTCAATGGCACTCGCTACATCTTCATCATGTTTTTTGGTAATTTCAAAGAGTGGTTTGGAAAGCTTAGCACTCAAACCTCGCATAATTTCCATCACTGGCTTAGTCTCAAACATAGGGTCAATCGCTTTGTTACGCTGAGCGATAGAAGGCTCAATACCGCCATAAGAGACTACAGGATCGGTACGCTCTAAGTAGGTACACTCTGGTAAAATAACATCACTGAGCATCACGGTATCGCTAGGCATGGTGTCAATCGTAACGACAAGATCAAGCTTTTTCAAAAACTCTTCGGTTTTTTTATTGTTTGGCATATTTTGCATTGGGTTGTGTTTGTAGTTAAAGAGTGCACGAATCGGATAAGGACTGCGATTTTCTAAAACCATATTTCTAAACGCCACCCATGAACCTGAACCTCCGACAACGGCTGCTTCATTTTTTTCGATGCGCTCTTTGGCATTGGCGTACATTGGGGCAACAACATCGTGTTCAACGAGTGGTAAACTTTTACCAAAACAGATACCACCTTTGACATCAACACCCCCACCAAGGGCACTGAAAATCGCTTGAGCACGGCGAAGTTGGAAGTCATTTTTAGACCATGTTGTACGGCGACCTTGATAATAAATCGCTTGAGGTGCATGAGCCATAAAATCGCGCGCTACTTCATAAATATCTTTAGCTTTAATACCTGTAATTTTCTCCGCCCACTCTGGCGTATAGTTGTTATTTAAAATGTGCTCTTTATAGGCATCAAATCCATTGAAATAGTTTTCAACAAACGCTTTATTGTAGCGCTCTTCCTTAATGACAACATAGGTCAGTGCTAAGACGAATGCTAAATCGGTTCCCACATTGATCGCAAGCCATTTATCACTTTTCGCTGCCGTATTGGTAAAGCGAGGATCAACCGTGATCAGTTTTGCCCCTCTTCCATTGGTACGTTTGAAAAAGTCCATGGTGTCTGGTGTAACAATCGCTTCAGCACGATTGGCACCTGCCATAATAACGTATTTGGCATTTTCAAGATCAGATTGACCATACCCACCGATGGTCAGTGCATACCCTGATACCGTAGTGGCTAAACACAAACTGGCATGGTTTAAGAAGTGAGAAGAACCGAACATCGTAAAGAAACTTTTAAACGTATGCTCCGCGATACCTTCACCTGCACAGAAAGCTACGGTTGAGCGGTTATCTTTCTCTTCATCCAAAATTTTGGTGAGTTTTTCGTTAATGTAAGCATACGCTTCGTCCCAACTGACGCGCTTAAACTTACCACTTCCTTTTTCTCCATCCCGAATCAAAGGGTATTTGAGACGATCAGGGTCATAAAGCGCTTTAATACCTGCATTTCCACGCGCACAGAGCATATTACGTGATTTTGGGAAAAGGGGGTTTGGATCGAGTTTTTCCACAACACCATTGCGTACATGCGCGATGGCTGCACATTTATTCACACACATTTCACAGAGTGTTGCTACTTTTTTATCTTCATTGCCAACTTTTTTGGCTGGTGTTGCAGCGCTCGCCATAATGGAAGAGGAACTAAGGCTCACTCCGCCAGCGACTGACATCGCCACACTACCTTGAAGAAATCTCCTTCGTGAGATCTCTACTTTCATCGCGTCTCCTTGTTATCTTTTGCCTTTAAGTTTCGCACTTCCAAACAGTGTCTAAAAGTACGTCTTGTTATATCCATTGTAAAGCAACTATCTTAGAAAGAACTTACAAAAGGTAAAAAAAATTAGTCAAAATAATATATAGTAGGAGTAAATGCCCTATTTAAGGGGATTTCAAAAGAGGTAAATTTAATGTTTTTTTGATACAAAAGAGGCATAAAAGTAAATTTTTATAAACTTTTTACACCATTTGTTTATGATTTTGGTTAAAAAAAACAGGAGATTATCAATTTTTATATTTAAGTTTAAATGGCTATTTGAACGGTGTTATATAAATTTTGGTTATATTTTATTAACCTTTTGAGACATGTTTGACACACCCCACAAAAAAAGAACCTCAAATTCAAGATAAGAATGAGGATAATTTTGAATCAATGCTTTGGTTTGAGCAACGCTCAAACGCTTTATGCCTCCACTGACACCACTTTTTTTGATATAGCGAAATTTGGAGAGGTTATCGTCAAAAAAAAGACGAAACGTTTTGATTTCATGTTGACATGTGAAATAGGTTTCAAACATAACTGCCAAAGCTTTAGCATTGGGTAAAAAGGAAGGAAGACCACTCATGGTATAAATTGTCTCAAATGTTTTATCTGTAAAAATGGCAAAAGCACCCTCGTGGCACATTGATGCCATTGTGGACATTAACGCTTCTAAGTCTTGTGCCCATTGTAGGGCAGACGATGAAACTAAAAGATCATAGGGAGGATTTAAACACGAAGAGAGAGAAGGTGACTCAAAATCCTCACAGAGAATCTCAACGTTTTCAGCTTGAGGATGGCGTTCACACATCTTGGGTGCACAATCAATTCCCGTAAAATGCTCTACTTCCCATACAATATTTTTAAAAACAGCGCCACTGCCACACCCTAAATCTAAGATTTTTTTAGGTTTTGAATGAATATGTGAGATTAAGTAATGTGCTATTTCTTGCTGTAAAGAGGTATAGTCATCATAACTATGAGCATTTTTGGAAAATTCTTTGATATGTTTTGCGATCATGTGCGTTGAGATGTCCACTCTTTTTCCAAAAATTATACCCCTATCTGGCTAAAAAACGACTTTTCACTTTATTATGCAAAGTCATTGTGTTGCCTTTACATCTTAATTTTCACTGCATCCATAGAAAAGTCATATCTTGGTCATGTTTCAGTGCTAAAGAATAGGACCATCTCATCTCCTTATGTCCGATAAAATATCATCCTAAAATAATTTTTTCTCTTTTAATGAATAGTGAGGAGCATACAATGTCACAATGGGGACGTTTAGGAATTTTGATGTGTCTTGTTTTAACAACACATGTCTGGGCATCTATTGGTAAAGTTTCTCTTTTAAAAGGCGAAGCATCTGCTTCGAGAAACAACCAAACCATTACACTTGCCAATGGAATAGCCCTCGAAAAACATGATGTTATTACAACACAGGCAAACAGTCAAATTCAGCTAATTTTTGAAGATAAAACCGTTATCACGCTTGGTAGTGAAAGTATTTTGGATATTCAAGAGTATCTCAATGATGATCAAGAATCTAAAGCAAAATTCAAATTTAATCAAGGTACCTTTAAAACCATCACGGGTCAAATCGGTAAAAAAGCACCTGAAAACTTTAACCTTGAGACAAAAACTGCAACCATCGGTATTCGAGGCACTACGGTTGTGGGGAGTATCGGAGAAGGAGATTCACCCGATATTATTGGTTGTAGTAGTGGGCGCATTGCCGTGAGTAATGAAAATGGCTCTGTAATCATTAATGCTGGTTTTCAAACCACCGTATCCAAAATACAATCACCAACACCACCTGCGGCACTTAGTCCAACGCTACTGATCAGTAGCAAACTAACGCCATCAGTTCCATTAGCGCAAACATCGCACGAGGTAGAACCTGTTTCCCAGTCTGCTCAAACAACAACACTAAACAATACAGAACTCACCCCTCAAATTGACAGCAGCAGTACAATACAAACATCTCAATCAAAGCAACAAACAGCAACAACAAATAGCATTATTACACAAGTTGACACCATTGAAAAAGCGGTTGATAAGGCCAATGATATTGTATCAACTGCTCAGACTAGCCAGTTTGTCTATCCAACCTTTACACCTCGTCTTCAAGCCTCTTGGCGCGATGTAGGAACCGTCACGTTAAGTGGTCTTGCCACATCTTTTTATACAAGCGATGGCACAACACTCTCAAGCATAACCGATACGTTTATGCTCTCTATTCAAAGTGGTACCAACAACCTTAATCGTACCTACAGTTATATTGCACTTGATCGTACCAATTCATTCATGGTTGACTTAACCAAATCCAGTGATGCCTCCACAATGACCTATAAACATATCAATCAGTTTTCTATCAAAGATTTTGACATATACCAAGGCTGGATGCAAACACGAAACACGTACTCCAATGACTATGTCTCTTGGGGGTATTGGGCAGTTAAACTTGATGATGATAGTAAACTTCTTGCTACAAGTAACTATTGGGTTGCAGGAGTGAACGCTGACGTTGCAAAAAACCATATAGACTCACTTATTGCCAACAACAGCACAACAACATACGCTTATCAAGGGCATGTTATTGGTACTGTAAACGATGGTACCAATAGCTATGCAATTAACCCAACAAAAAATAATGCCGTAGCACTCAATTTTGATTTTGGCGCAGGAACTGGGACACTAAAAAATAGTAGTTATATCACATTTCAAACAACCGCATCAACACCACAACGATGGTTTATCACCCCTTCTGGTAGCATGACAAATGGCAATTTTAGCTTCCAAAATAATGGCAATGTTGCAATAAATGGCGTAACAAACACAAGCAGTAGCAGTGCACTTCATGGTCAATTCTATGGTACTTCTGCCCAAGCAGTCGGTGGAACATTCAGTGCAACATCAGGAAGCAATACTGCAACTGGGGTATTTAAAGCAATACGCTAAATTAGACTATCTGCACTTTAACTCAATACTCTTTGCACCACATGATTTATGTATCAATATGTGGTGCAGAGATATCAATCATATTTTAAGAAACCTTTTCATAAAATATCTAACAATACTCATAATGAGGAGTTACACATGTCTAAATGGGGGCATTTAGGAATGGTGATGTGCTTACTTTTAAGCACACAGGTATGTGCATCTATCGGCACAGTTTCTCTCTTAAAAGGTAAAGCAACCGCTAACCGCAATCATCAAACTATTGCTCTTGCTAATGGCACAGCACTTGAAGAACATGATCTGATCACAACACATGCAAACAGTCAAATGCAGCTGACCTTTGAAGACAAAACGGTCATCACGCTGGGTAGTGAGAGTGTCTTAGATATCAAAGAATACCTCAATGACACCCAAAACCCCAAAGCAAAATTCAAATTTAACCAAGGGACCTTTAAAACAATCACAGGGCAAATTGGTAAAAAAGCCCCAGAAAATTTTAATTTAGAGACCAAAACAGCAACCATTGGTATTCGTGGAACAACCGTTGTAGGACAAATTGGCTCAAACGGCGGAAATGGCATAGCTCCACTACCTGATCTTATTGGTTGCAGTTCTGGGCAAATCATTGTCTCGAATCCTTCTGGCTCAGTCATTCTTACGCAAGGGTTTCAAACGCTAATCCTTATAGGACAACCGCCAGCACCACCTGTTCCCTTAAGCCCAGCATTAATCAATTCTATGTATGGCAGTGCGCTGCAACAGCAAACACTTCCACCAGCACCGCCACCTTCACCTCTTGCGCCAACACTAGTAGAACAAGCAACACAGACCAATCAGCAAACAGCAACATCAAATACTATCGTTACGCAAGTTGAGACCCATAGCAATAGTTTTTATCCAACGTTTAACCCTACATTGCAAGCATCATCTCATAATGTAGGGATTGTTTCACTCTCAGGATATGCTACTTCACACTATAAGCAAAATGGAACAACATCCATAAGTAACACAGATACATTAAGCCTAATCCTTGATACCTCGAATGATAGTATTACTGACAGTACTATGAATTTAGATCGATTTACACATGTAGATTCTCTTTCCTTAAACAAAAACAGTGATTCCTCTACCATGACGTATAAAAATATCAAGGAATTTTCAATCAAGGATTTTAACGAATACCAAGGATGGTTACAAACTGAAAATACCTATGCCAATGACTATGTTACATGGGGATATTGGTCTATCAAAGCCAACGATGATACGAAGCTACTAGCAACGACGAATTACTGGGTAGCAGGAGTTGATTCAGGCACAGCACATGATCATATTGCAACGTTAATAGCAGGAAATAACATCTCTTACACTTACAATGGGCATGTCCTAGGCAGCGTCACTAATGGTGCTAATAGCTATAGCATTGATCCTACCAATAACAATGCCGTTGTCTTCAATTTTGATTTTGGAGGAGGCAGTGGAAGTCTTGCAAATGGAAGCTATATTAAATTCCAAACAACACAAGCAACACCTCAAGTATGGCAAATAGGTGTCTCTGGTGGCATTGAAGGAGGCAGTTTCAATCTCGGTAATGAAGCTACGGTACAGGTGAATGGTGTAACGGATGCTTTGAGTACAAGCTCTATTAAAGGCACATTTTATGGTAGCAACGCTGAGGCAGTTGGCGGGACATTTAAAGCAACATCAGGAACAAGCACCGCTTCAGGTGTCTATAAGGCGGCCAAATAATGAAACTCTCCCATATCGTAGCAATTGCACTGCTTGGAACACACCTTTATGCTCAAGACGTTTCCTCTAAAGAGCTGTATGACTCAGCGCAAAAAGCATACGCACAAGGTGATTTTGCCAAAGCGTACCCTCTTTTTGAACAACTCTTTGAACAAACACCCAACAGTGCTGAAATCAACTTTTTTGTAGGTCGTTGTGCCTTAGAATTACGCCAGTATGATGATGCTATTGCCGCATTTGATCGCGTTTTGATGCTCAATCCAAAGCATACGCGTACGCACCTTGAACTGGCACGCCTTTACTTTGAACGCCAACAGTTAGAATTTGCACAAACCGAACTTGATCTTGTCCTCAATGAGCAACTGCCCAATGATATACGTGATGTTGCAACCGCATTTAAGCGCCAGATCAATGAACGTATCAGTCCTCATAAATTTGCAGGAGCCCTCATTGTGGGTGGTGGATACGATAGCAACGTAAACAATGACATTGGCTCTAAAGAGTTCATTCTACCTTCACTCAACATTCCACTCTCGGGAGACAAAAAAGAGAAAGACGGCTACGGCTTTTCAACATTTGTGCTTAACCACAGTTATGACTTTGGCGAGCGTGGTGGATGGAGTTTAGAAGATAGCTTCGTAGCTTATGATAAGCTCTATTCCCAATCAAGCAAAAATAATCTGGTGTTATTGGCACTCTCGAGTGCACCAACATGGAGTGAAAATAACTACAAAATAGCGCTACCTGTAACGTTTGATCGTGTTTACATTGATGGTAGAGGTTACCTTTACAATATAGGAGCTGGTATAAAAAACAGCTACCTCATCGATCCACTCTCTCAAATTGAGGGAGGGTACAGCTTTAAACGTGGGTATTACAATGAAGAGACACATGATGTCAATGCACATCTACTTTTTGCAAACTACCGACGTGTCATAGGCGAAAATCTCTTTGCACTAGGACTTCACACAAGCTACGGTATCAATAAAGAGGTTGAGTCAGTACGTACGGATGTGCAAAACAAAGAGTGGAAATATGGGCTTGATCTCTCAAAAGAGTTTACCAAAACATTCAGAGGTTCGCTTGGTTATACGCGAACTTCAACCGATTATGATGATGTTGATGCACTTTTTCTTACCAAACGCCAAGACGACAAAGATCAATATGAGCTCTCCTTGGATTACACGCTGCAAAAGAACCTCGCACTTGGCATGAGCGTCATGTACAGCGACAACCATTCCAACCACGATCCGTATGATTATGACAAAATCAATGCACTTGCTAGCATTATGTGGACATTTTAACACATGCGTAAAAGCCTTACACAGCTTCTTTTCACCTTTATGGTTATGGGAAGCTGTAGCGTAGGCTATCTCTATTTTAACACCTTTTGGCAACCCTTTGAGTACAAGATCAAAGATCTGATGCTTCAAAGCAGAGGCGAGATTGTGGGTGATGAGAACATTGTGATCATTGATATTGACGAGAAGAGTCTTAAAGCTTTGGGACAATGGCCATGGAGCAGAGATAAAATTGCCAAATTGTTGCAAAATCTCTCTGATCTTGGCGTTGCCATTATTGGATTGGATGTTGTCTTTGCAGAAGCCGATAACAGCTCACCCCAACGCGTTTTAAAACAATTAGGACTTCCTTATCAAACCTTGCCCGATTACGATGCCATTTTTGCACAAACCATTGCACAAACCCCTACAGTTATCGGCTACGTTTTTGCGCTCACACCTGATGCGATGGAGCCCGAAGGTCATCCAAAGTCAGCCGCCATCATCATTGAGCAAAACCGACCTGAACACTCATCACTCATCAAGCCTTACCGTGCTATTTTAAACATTCCACCGATTCAAAAACAAGCCTATTCCAGTGGCTATTTCAATACCATCCCCGATAGTGATGGCATTGTAAGGAGTATTCCGTTGGTGATGGAATACGATGGTGTACTCTACCCATCGCTTAGCCTTGAAATGGTGCGTATCGCATTGGGCGAAAAGAAGATTAACATTGTTTATGATGAGAGTGGACTTCATCATATTGAAATTGGTGAGCACATCATCCCTACCGATTTTTTCGGACGTTTAATGGTTAATTACCGCGGAAGCCAACACAGTTACGAGTACATTTCAGCCATTGATATCTATAATAACAGCGTCAATCCGCTCCAAATCAAAGATAAAATCGCCCTTTTAGGTACATCCGCTGCGGGATTGCTTGATCTAAGAAGTACCCCTTTTGAGAGTGTTTATGCGGGCGTAGAGGTCCATGCCAATGCCATTGATAACATTTTACACCAAGACTATATTGCAAAGCCCATTTGGACGGTTGGAGTCGATCTTATTAGCCTCATAGTACTTTGCCTCGTTACCTTAGCAATTCTGCTAGTACCCAGTGCGCTTTTTAGTTTCGTAGCACTTGTCATGCTCAATCTTTGTGTGGTTTTCACACACTACTACAGTATGATTTATCAAGGGGTGTTGTTTCATACCACCTTACCATTGGTGGCGATCAATGTTCTCTTTATCGTCGGGCAAGCCATTAATTATTTTCTTGAAATTAGGCAAAAAGAGCTTATCAAACACAAATTTGCAAGCAAAGTAAGCCCTGCTGTTATGAATAACATTCTCTCAAGTGAAAAGGATATTTTGCAAGGTGTTGAAAAAGAGATCACGATCTTTTTCTCCGATATACGCAATTTTACGGCTATCTCCGAAGCGGTGGGCGATCCAAAACATCTCATTCATCTTATGAATGCCTATATGGATCCAATGAGTCAAATCATCATTCGTTCAGGCGGTACGGTTGATAAATTTATTGGAGATGCCATTATGGCATACTGGAACGCACCTCTTAGCATGAAAGATCATGCGGATAAAGCCGTTACTGCGGCATTGCAACAACTACACCATCTTAAATCCCTTAATGCCGAACTCAAAGCCACCCCTGAATTTGCTAAAATCGCTTCCATGTCTGAAGCTAAAGCTATGCCTATCATCGACATTGGCATTGGTATCAATACAGGTGTTGCGATTGTGGGCGAGATGGGAACCAGTAACCGAAGCGACTATACCGTTATCGGCGATGCGATTAATCTAGGCTCTCGCTTAGAGTCTTTGTGCAAGTATTACAATTCACATCTAACGATCTCTCACTTCACCAAAGCTAAGTTGAAAGGCTCTTATATCTTTCGCTTTTTAGATTTAGTCACGGTTAAAGGAAAAAATGAGCCTGTTGAAGTGTGGCAAATCCACGACTTTGACACGCCTCAAGAAGAGTCACTTTACTCAGTCCGTTATGAAGAGCTCCAAGAGGAGCTAAAGCTTTATCATGAAGCGATTGCCCTCTACAAAGAGACACACTTTGACGAAGCACTGAGCTGTTTTGAAGCGTTGCAAAAGAGAGAGAATAAAACCAATGAAGCGATTTATTCCATTTATATCGAGCGCTGTTCACACTATATTGACTTTCCGCCTCTTGCATTTAACGGTGTCTTTGTGCACACAACTAAAGGATAACTATGAGTTATATTCGTATTTTAGGCGCTCAAGGAAGTAGATCGAAAGAGTCTTTTACAACCTGTATTCAAGTGACAAAAAATACACTCATTGATGCGGGCAATATTATGCACGCTCTTGGTGATGAAGCATTGCATATCAATCGTATTTTTTTCTCCCATGCCCATTTAGACCATATCATCGACACAGCGTTTATGATTGACAATTTTTTTGTCAATCGAACAGAGACACTTTCGCTTTATGGACTTCCCCACACCATTGAAGCATTGAAAAAGCATCTTTTTAACGATGTACTCTGGCCTGATTTCAGTCAAATTCACCTCGTCAATTCTACAATCCCTGCCATTACCTATGTTGAGATAGAAGTCAATCAACCATACATGATTGAAGAAGGCATTACCCTCACCCCTTTTGAAGCCAATCACACAGTTCCTTGCTGTGGTTATATCATCACCCAAAATAATAGTAGCGTACTCTTCTCTGGCGATACGTTTCACAATGATGCTCTTTGGCAGTTACTTAATAAAAAGCCTGAAATTAAAGCGCTGATTATTGACGTCTCATTTCCCAATCGCTTTGTAAAAATTGCAACGGAAAGCAAACATCTCACACCCCATTTTTTAAAAGAAGGGTTACAAAACCTCAAACGAGATGATCTGCATATCTATATCAACCATCTTAAACCTTTCTACGCAGAGCAGATTGCACATGAACTTTATGCTATAGGTATCTCAAAAGATGCTATTTTGAATGATGGTGAAAGTATAGAGCTTGCGACAGGAGTCTTAAGCGCTAACGTCCCAAACAGTGTCGATGAACGCGTTCACAAACTCACCGAAATCGGCACAGCACTTTCTGCCAATGAAAGCCTTGATGTCTTACTAGAAATGATTGTTACAGAAGCTAAAAACCTCACGGGTGCAGACGGAGGAACACTGTATCTACTGGAAAATGATGAACTTCGTTTTAAAGTAATCCAGACAGACTCTTTAACGATCAAAATGGGAGGAACCAGTGGAAAAATCACTTGGCCACCGCTCCCACTTTACCTTGAAAATGGTGTTCCTAACAAAGCGATGGTTGCTGCAACCTGCGCACTTGAAGATCGTCTGGTTAATATTTCAGATGTGTATGAAGCGATAGGCTTTTCGTTTGAGGGAACCAAAAAATTTGATCAAGGCACAGGCTATCGTTCTAAATCCATGCTGGTTATTCCCATGAAAAATCATGAACGTGAAATCATCGGCGTTTTGCAACTGATCAATAAAATGGATCCGCAAACACATGACGTAATAACCTTTGATACGGAAGATGAAAAGATTACACTCTCGCTTGCTTCGCAAGCTGCCATTGCCATTACCAACACATCGCTTATTCAAGGCCTTGAAAATCTTTTAGAGTCTTTTTTGAAAAGCATCATTTTTGCTATCAGCAAAAAATCACCCTATACCGCTGGACATATCAAGCGTATGGTAAAACTAAGCGTTATGATCGCAGAAGCCATCAATAAAGATACAACGTTTTATGCCCATAAACACTTTAGTGCCGAAGAGATAAAACAGATCAACTTTGCAGCGCTCATGCATGACATTGGAAAACTCGCTACTCCTGAGCAAATTATCGATAAAGCAACAAAGCTTGAGACTTTATGTGATCGTATTAACCTTATTGAAAACCGCATAAAAACACTTGAGAAAGCACTGCATGTCAAACTTTTAGAAGATAAATTCGCGCTCTTAGAAGGGAAAAAAGAAGGTGACATCGCTACGCTAGAAGAAGCCTATGCCAAAGAGATTCAAATGTTGCATGAAGCTTTTTTACTCATTCAAACCAGCAACAAAGGTGACGCATTTCTTACCGATGAAGGCGTTGCTAAAATCCAAGCACTTGCAAAAAAGCAATGGCATATTGGAGATGAAAACTACACTCTTCTCACCGAAGATGAAGCCTATCATCTTAGCACTCAAAAAGGGACACTCACCTACGAAGAGCGCGAAATCATCAATGCACATGCAAAACTCAGCGTCGATATTTTAAACCGTCTCCCTTTCCCTAAAAAATACCAACAAATCCCTCAAATTTCAGGCAATCACCATGAAAAAATTAATGGAAAAGGTTATCCACAAGGACTTAAGGGTGAAGAAATCAGCTTTGAAGCACGCATTTTAGCCATTGCTGATATTTTTGAAGCCTTAACAGCAAGTGATAGACCCTATAAAGCAGGTATGCCACTCTCCGTAGCCATGAAAATTCTCTACACTATGGCGCAAGAAGGCGATCTTGATAAAGAACTCGTCAAATTTTTCTATACCTCAGGCATCTATAAGGAGTACGCAAAAACCTTTTTACCACAACGCTCTATCGATGAAATCACATTGGATTTTAATCATTTATAGCCACAAGATTATTAAGACGCTCAATATCATGAAACGTAAGGTTCCCCGTAATATTTAAAATACTCACATAAGCATTGATAAGCGTATAAACAGCATCAATTAATTTAAATTGGGTTTCATAAAGTTTTGTCTTGGCATCTTCTAAATCAATTAAATTCTTCAATCCATGCTCATACCCTTTTTGAACAGAATAAAGATAAAGCGTAGCAGAGTTTTTGGCATCTTTTTGCAATATAATGTCTTGCAATGCTGATTCATAATTGATTCTAAGCTCTTCATATTTGAGCTTAATAGTGCGTTTTTGATCCGACAAATCTTCTCGTGCCGCATTGAGTAACAATCGGCTCTTTTCAATCTGTGAATCGACTTTGCCTCCTTGATAAAGTGGCACTTTAAAAGATAATAAGATACGACTATCTTTCTCGTAGTCTACGCTAACATCGTCCGTTTCATATTTTGTATGAGAGAGACTTAAATCTAAAATTGGATAATGCCCGTATTTAGAAGCTTCAACCTCTTTTTCATATATTTGTGTACTGAGCTGACTCATTTTAATATCGGGGTTGCTACTCAAGTCCTGTTCTGGTATAAAATGGAGAAAAGATGAAATATCAAGTGTATCAAACGAAACAATGGGGATATTACCAATTTCCAGACCAATCAGTGTTTTGAGTTTCATTTTAGAAAGAGCAAGCATCTGTTCTTGTTTATGAAGAATGATTTTAGACTGCTCATAAGCTAATTTTGACTCTAATAAATCCATTTTATTTGAAAGTTGAAGATCTAACTTTTCCATAATTTGCTGGTATCGTAAAAAGTTTGTTTTAACGTATGACTCTGCAACTAAAACACTATTTTGATATTTTAAAACAGAAATATAAGCATCTGCCACTTTATAAGCCAAATCTTGCTCTTGCTTAGAAAGATAGATACGTGCCGAATCTGCTTTAAGTTGTGCACCTTCTATTTGAGCTACTATCTCAGGTCGATACAAAACTTGTGATGCTGTAATCGAAGCGGAATTGTAACGCTCTTTAGTTTTGAAATGGAATAAATTATCTTTATATTCTCGATTAGAGTTATCAAACGAAGCATATATTTGTGGGAAAAGTTGAGACTCTGCTTGTTTAATATCTTCTGTTTTTGCATCCACCTGATAGCTAACCGATTTTAATTTTGTTTCATAATTGAGTGCTCGCTTGTACGCTTCACTCAATGTTGGAAACGTATCATTGGCGTTACCATGTAAACCCATTAAACTTATCATCAAAAAAGATACATACCGCATGTTCATATTTCTACTCTTCATTAAAACTACGACTAAGCATATCAAAAAATGGTTTCATCAGATAACTAAGTGCTGTTCTCTCTTCGGTTTTAATCATGACTTCTACTGGCATACCCGCAACTAAAGAAAATTGATATCCTTTAAGCTGTTCATATCCACTAGGCGTGAGCTCTAATTTCACTTCATAATAAGGCATACCTGTTCTTTGATCTGTTAAACTATCCGCAGAGACATGCACAACCTTTGCTTCCAATACATTGGTATATTTTGTATTAAACGCTGAAAAGCGAATATCTGCCAATAGATGAGGATGAACTTTATCAATATCTGTTGTTTGAATTTTTGCACTAATCATGAAATGTACATTATGTGGAACAATATCCATAATAGGTTTTCCCGCAGCAATAACGCCACCTATCGTATGCATTTCCAACCCAATTACAACGCCAGTAATAGGCGCTTTAACAACCAATCTCTCTGATGTGTCTTTCATTGCAACCATTCTTGATCGCAATTCCGAAAGCATGTTTTTAGTTGTAACAAGCTCATCGAACGTTTTATCTTGTATCTCTTTTTGACGCGCTAAAAATTGAGATTGTAATTCATTCATTTGCTCTTTTGCTTTTGCGATTTCGGCTTGTGAATTGGCTATATCGCCTTCAATCATCGCTTTTTCTTTCATCAATTCACGTATTTTTAACTTATCAATCAATTGTTCCGCTAAAAGTATTTTCCACTCTTCAATCTCTTCATTGATCGCTTTAAGTCGAATAAATTTACTCTGGAGTAACGCTGTAATCCCCTCTGTGTAGCGCAATAACTGGGTTGTTCTTTGTTCCGTAATGCGGGCATCGTTGATGATCATTTTTTGTTTAAGCTCAAAAATTTGCTTCTGCGTGCGTATCGTATTGAGGAGTTCAGGAGTTTGTTCTTGTGCCAAAAGCTCTTCTGAAAATTTTATCTCGTTGAAAGCATTGATTTGAGACTCTAACCTAGATTCTAAAACAAGTGCCTCACAATACTGGTTTATTAAGATATGCAATTGCGATGAAACACTACTGTTTTGAAATTTTAGAAGTACTTGCCCTTCATTAACACTATCGCCATTGCGTACTAAAATCTCTTCTACAATGCCACCTTCTAAATGCTGAACCGTTTTCTTATAAATATCTGCTGATACGCTCCCCGTTGCAACAATGGCACTTGAGAGAGGCGCTATAGCCATCCACCCACCGATAATACAAAATACCACTATAATAACAGCCACTCCAAAGCGAATTAAATGTTGATCATTATCATCGGGTCGTAAGTTATTTTTCCGCATTATTAAGCCCTTGCCGTGGAGGGTTGCAGTTTTTGTAAAACCTCTTGCGTAGGGCCATAAAGCTGAAGTTGTCCTTGTTGTAATAGCAGTAATTTATGCGTTACTTGTAACACATGGGGACGTTGCGTAATGATAATAACCGTTGTTCCTTTGGCGTGTAATGCTTTAATGGCATCAATCAACGCCACTTCCCCAACATCATCCAAATTAGAATTTGGTTCATCCAAAACAACAATGACGGGTTCCCCGTAAAGAGCCCGTGCTAGTCCAATACGCTGGCGCTGACCTCCCGAGAGTGTTGCCCCTCCGTTGCCAATACGCGTATTATAGCCATCAGGAAGTTTTAAAATCATCTCATGCACCCCTGCTGTTTTAGCAGCTTCCACTACCTTCTGTGCATCTAACTCGAAAAAACGGCTAATATTTTCACTGATCGTTCCTTCAAAAAGCTCTATATCTTGGGGTAAATATCCAATATACTGCCCTAAAAAAACTTTGTCCCACTGTGCGATATCTGCCATATCAAGCCTGACTTTTCCTGATGCCAAAGGCCAGATGCCAAGAATTGCTCGTGCTAAACTAGATTTTCCAGCTGCACTAGGACCAATAATACCAACCACTTCTCCTTTTGTAATATGCAATGAAACACCTTTTAAAGAAGCTTGCTTTGAAGTAGGAGGAACAACAACAATGTTTTCGAGTAAAAGCTCTCCCGTAGGAGCAGGCAAAGCCATCGGTTTTTCTTGGTGTGGAAACTCTTTTAAGAGA
This sequence comes from Pseudomonadota bacterium, assembly GCA_017860615.1. GTDB lineage: Bacteria > Campylobacterota > Campylobacteria > Campylobacterales > Sulfurospirillaceae > Sulfurospirillum. The sequence continues at coordinate 20,470 of JAGDMU010000015.1, forward strand.
TAGGATAACTTTTTATAAGAGCTTCTTGCTTGACTAAAACCTTTCCAGCTTGAAATCATTAAATCAAGTGGTGCTAAAGCTCTACCCATAATGATGGATCCCGCAATCATCATACCAGATGTTATTTCGGCGTGAATTGCAAGATAACCGCCTAACCCAAGAATTAAAGATTGAAAAAGAAGTCGAGATGATTTGGTAATATTCATCCAAAAACCAGCATTATCACTGGCAATCATTTGTGCATTTAAAAATCCAAAATATTTTTTTTGCCATAGCTTTTGAATCTCATTTTGCATTCCCATGGCATAAATCACTTCTGCATTTCTTAAACTATTGTCAAGAAAAGCATTGGATGCCCTATTGAGTTGATTAGCCTCTTCTAACTTCTTTTTCGTTTGCTTTTCATTCATAAAAGCAAAAATAACTAAAACAGTTCCAGCAAAAAGGGAGAACCAGCCAAAATAAGGATGAAATAAAAATAAAATTCCGCTATAAATCACAATCCATGGTGCATCAAAAAATGCAAATAATCCATTACCTGTCAATGATTGTCGAATATACCCAAGATCATTAAAGGGCATTGAAGAGGCTTTATCAGGTGCTTTATTGGCTAATAAAAAAATGGATTCAAAAATTCTATCGCTTAATATATTATCCATTTTATTACTCATGCGTACTAAAATGCGTGATCGTACAATTTCAAGTATTGCCATTACGATAAATAGGATGACTATAAGCAAAGTTAACATCCACAGTGTACTTTCACTTCGACTAAGCATAACACGATCATACAATTGCAACATATAAAGAGGAGATGCCAATTGTAATAGATTAATAAAAAAACTAAAAAGCCCCGCATAGATTAACGATTTTTTTGTTTCAAAAAAAACTTCATGTATCTCTTGTCGTGGAACACTTGAGTGAGGCATTACACTCCTTTATTCTCTTCGTCGTCATTTAAATGATATAAAAAGCTCATTTTAACACAAAAATAGATTTTCTTAATAAAAATTAAAAATATTTGATATATAATCATACTTTAACTATTTTTGCTTACAATTCTTAAATATTTCTAATAATTTTAGCAATACCCTACATGAGGAATCATAATGAGTAATTACACTTCAGCGGGCACAGTGTCACTTGTTTCTCAGTCATCCGATAGCAATACCAATACACTGGTATCAGGAGTCAAATGGGGAGGAGCACAAGGCACTGGCACAAGTTTAAGCTTTAGTTTTCCTTGGACAACCAATTCAACAGCATTATGGTCGAGCGACTATACGGCAACTTCAGAACCTTATGCCGCTGGACATTATGGATTAAATGCAAGCCAAATGGTAGCTGCTGAAAATGCTTTACAAAGCTGGGCAGATGTGGCAAATCTAACCTTCACTGAAGTAGCAGAAAGTGGGACAGAAGTAGGTGATATTCGCTTTGCCTTTTCTTCTGATGTTGCTGACGCAGGAGCTTGGGGATGGAGTTACTTCCCTACTAACACATCCTCTTTAGGTGGCGATATTTGGATTAGTACCAGTTTGACAGGTATTAATATGGATTTTTCACAGGGAGGCTATGGACTAATGTCTCTTATCCATGAACTTGGTCATGCATTAGGTCTAAAACATCCTGGTGATTATTACAATGGAGCCGAAGCAGGCCCATATCTGCCTACTGCAACCGATAATCAACTCTATTCTATTATGTCCTATAACTCCCTTTCACATGACTGGTGGTATGATACACAGGAAAGTAAATTTTATTACAATGTTTATGCTGAAACACCTATGGTATATGACATTGCCGCAATGCAATATCTTTATGGTGAAAATACAACCACAAATACAGAAGACAATGTCTATTCATATGATGATCGAGCCCCTTTTCGACTCTCTATTTGGGATGCAGGTGGTCATGATACGATTTCTGTCGCTAACTCGACACACAGCTCATTGATTGACCTTAATGGAGGTAATTTTTCAAGTATTCAAACCAGTCGTTTTTATAACTACTATGGTATTAGTAGCACTCTTGATGGAACTTACAATCTTGGCATTGCAGAAGGTGCTATTATAGAAGATGCTATTGGAGGCAATGCCAATGATACACTCATAGGTAATGAAGTCAATAATAATTTAAGAGGCAATGCAGGCAACGATACCATCAATGCAGGTGCAGGCAGCGATACATTAGTTGGTGGAGTTGGTAATGATACAATGCTAGGTGGAGCAGGTGATGATCTTTATTATGTCGATAGTATCAATGATACAATTTATGAAACAACGACAACTTCAAACGCTATAGATGCAGGTGGCTCTGATTTTATTTTTAGTACGGTAAGTTGGACGCTAGGAAATTATTTTGAAAATCTTCGTTTAAATGGCTCAGGGGCTATTAATGGAATTGGGAATTCTTTAAACAATACCATCTATTCAGCAAATGGAAACAATGTTTTAAATGGTGAAGCAGGCACCGATTCACTCTCTTATATCTATGCCACAACTGGAATTACTATGAATCTAGGACTGACAACAGCTCAAGTGACAGGTGGTTCAGGTACAGATACGGTGCTCAATTTTGAAAATCTATTTGGTTCTAATTACAATGATATTCTATCAGGAAACAGTGCAAATAATATCATTAATGGTAATATAGGCGATGATACCATAAGCGGTGGTGCGGGCAACGATTCTATCAATGGTGGTACAGGCAATGATACCATTAATGGTGGTGCGGGCAATGACACTCTTAATGGTAGTCTTGGCACTGATACCCTTTCATATTATGATGCAACTGCTGGAATTTCTATTAATCTAGGACTGACGACCCAAGCGACAGGAGGCTCAGGCACAGATACAATTTTCAATTTTGACAATATACTTGGATCTAACTACAATGATGTTTTAACAGGTAGTACTGCTAATAATGTCATTTATGGTTACAATGGCAATGATACCATCTACGCGGGTACTGGAAATGATACGATGCTAGGAGGAGCAGGCAATGATACCTATTTTGTAGATAGTGTCAATGATCTGGTTTATGAAACAACGACTACGGCAAGTTCTATCGATGCAGGTGGTTCTGATTTTGTTTTTAGTACAGTAAGTTGGACATTGGGAAATTATTTTGAAAATCTTCGTCTATTTTCATCAAGTGCTATTAATGGGACAGGGAATGCACTTAACAATACTATTTATGCAGGTGATGGTAATAATATTTTAAACGGTAGCGCAGGTACAGATACACTTTCATATTACTATTCAACTGCTGGAGTTACAGTTAATATTGGAATTACAACCGCCCAATCAACAAGCGGCTCTGGCACAGATACAGTGCTCAATTTTGAAAATCTTTTTGGTTCTAACTATAATGATGTTTTAACAGGTAATACTAGCAATAATTCCATTTACGGCTACACTGGCAATGATATCATTAACGGTGAACTAGGGAATGATACTATGCTAGGTGGAGCAGGCAATGATACCTATTTTATAGATAGTGTCAATGATCTGGTTTATGAAACAACGACTACGGCAAATTCTACCGATGCAGGTGGTTCTGATTCTGTGATTAGCACGGTAAGCTGGACATTGGGAAATTATTTTGAAAATCTTCGTTTAAATGGTTCAAGTGCCATTAATGGGACAGGGAATGCACTTAACAACACCATCTATTCAGGCGATGGTAATAATGTTTTAAATGGTGGAGCAGGTGCAGATACGCTTTCGTATTACTATTCAGTTGCTGGAGTTACAGTTAATATTGGGATTTCAACTGCCCAATCCACAGGTGGCTCTGGTACAGATACAGTGCTCAACTTTGAAAATATGCTTGGCTCTAACTATAATGATATTTTAACAGGCAATGCAAGCAATAATTCCATTTACGGTTATGCAGGCAATGACTCCATAATTACAGGTGCAGGTAACGATACTTTAGTGGGTGGCGAAGGCAATGACGTACTTACAGGTGGGGTGGGAAATGATATCTTCTTCCTTAATAGCACACTAAATGTTTCAACCAATCTAGACACTATCACAGATTTTACAGCAAGTGATGATACTATTTGGCTAGAAAATGGAATTTTTACAGCACTGTCTACAACAGGTACATTATCATCTGACTACTTTATCACATCAAATACGGCTTTGGACAATAACGATTATGTATTATACGATCAAACATCAGGTGCTCTTTATTATGATGCTGATGGCAATGGTGCAACTGAAGCTATTCAAATTGCACTTCTTGGTGTTGATACACATCCTACGATTACTTACGCCGACTTTACAGTCGCGTAATTTTGCACAAATGGCTATCGTAAAATATCTATACTATGACGCGATAGCCTGCCCCTTTCCTTGCCACAATTAAGTTTTAACGATTTTTTAACACGTTTTGGGTATAATCCTTAGTTCTACATTATTTTGAAAACAAAGGACATCCCTTATGACCACCGTTTTATTGGTTTTACAATTTGTATTAACCGCTATTTTAACTGTTTCTGTACTGCTTCAAAAAAGTTCATCTATTGGTCTTGGCGCTTACAGTGGAAGCAATGAATCCCTTTTTGGTGCAAAAGGACCAGCAGGCTTTATGGCAAAATTTACTTTTATCGTTGCAACACTTTTCATTGTAAATACACTCGCTTTGGGTTATTTTTACAACCAAGATAAAAAAGTATCTATTGCGGAAGATATCAAAATTGAAAAAAGCGTTGTTCCAAGTGTTCCAGCACCCGTGACATCTGCTCCATCAGCCCCAGAAGCTCCAGTATCTAAATAATCTCTCATGAAATCCTTTTGGCTTCTCTTGTGTTTAAGTGTGATGGTATGGGCAGATGCCCATATCTTCATCTACCATCGCTTCAACGATCAACGATATCCCACTACCAACACAACGCTTGAAGAATTACGTAGAGAATTTGACTACTTCAAAAAGAATGGCTATGAGATCATTCCACTTGAAAAGCTTGTCACAGCACTTCACAACAAAGAGAATATCCCTGATAATTGGGTTGTGCTCACCATTGATGATAACTATAAAAGTTTTTATGAGCATGGTTTAGCGCTCTTTAAAGAATACAACTACCCTTTCACTATGTTCGTTTATGTAGGAGCTACGGAGCAAAAATACGGTGACTATATGAGTTGGGAACAGCTCAAAGAGATAGCCAAATATGGCTCTTTAGAGTTTCACTCCATGAATCACCCGCATATGACAGAGCTTAGCGATGAGGCATTGAAAAAAGATTTTGATGAAGGCTTAAGCTTATTTGAAAAACGTCTTGGTATTAAACCTCGTTACTTCTCTTACCCTTTTGGCGAATTTAGCCCACGGGTAAAAGCTATTGCCGCAAGTTATGGTTTTGAAGCTATTTTAAATCAAACAATGGGCGCAGTCGCTTCTTTTAGCGATCCGCTTGATTTAGACCGCTCAGCGCTTGTGGGTAAAAGTAATTTAGAGGGATTTTTAAAGTATAAAGCACTTGAGGCAATATGGTATGAGCCTACCGTTTTATTAAGTGATGGAAAACTCAAGTCATTACATGTTAAAGCTGGAACCAATGCAACTAAGGGTGGTATTTACATCAGCGAACATGGTTATTCTGAGGTGAGTTTAAGTGATGGTGTATTTCAAGCAGAACTCAATAAAATACTCACCAAAGATCGTACACGTGTTATTGTCTCTGTGGGAAATAAAATCTCAACAAAATTGCTTGTCAAAGACAAGTTTAGTAAATAATTTCAACTTACAAAGAGGTACAAAATGGAACTAAGTAAAGTATATGCTGAACAAAAAGAGCATATGGAAAAATGTATCGCGGCACTCAAACGTGACTTTATGACCATTCGTAGTGGTAAGGTCTCTATCTCAATTTTGGATAATATCCATGTTGATTATTATGGAACACCAACAGGCCTTAGTCAAGTTGCAACCGTTTTAGCAACCGACGCAACAACTATTACGATTTCTCCTTGGGAGAAAAAAATGCTTAGAGAGATCGAAAAAGCAATCATGCAAGCCAATATCGGGGTCAATCCAAACAACGATGGTGAAAGCATTAAACTTTTCTTCCCTCCAATGACAACCGATCAAAGAAAAGAAGGTGCGAAGCAAGCCAAAGCAATGGGTGATAAAGCAAAAATTGCCATTCGCAACGTTCGTAAAGATTCTAATGACCAAGTTAAAAAATTGGAAAAAGATAAACTTATCACGGAAGATCAGTCTAAAAGAGGACAAGATGAAGTGCAAAAAATCACCGATGCAGCCGTTCAAAAAGTTGATGATCTCGTGAAAGAAAAAGAAGCTGAATTACTTAAAATTTAAGGGCAACCATGCAAATCGAACAAATTTACAAAGACGCTAATGCCCTTTTAGAGGGACACTTTCTACTGAGCAGCGGTAAACACTCTCGCTACTATCTACAAAGTGCAAAAGTACTTGAAGATCCTAAAGTTGCAGAAAAACTGGCTGTTGAACTGGCACGTATGATTGAAGAGGCACACCTTGAAATCGACACCATCTGCTCTCCAGCATTGGGTGGTGTTTTAGCAGGTTATGAACTCGCACGTGCCCTTGGTAAACGTTTTATTTTTGCGGAGCGTGTGAATGGTGAGATGACCATCCGCAGAGGCTTTGAAGTGAAAAAAAGTGAAAAAATCCTTGTCTGTGAAGACATCATTACCACAGGTGGCTCCGCTTTAGAAGCCGCAAAAATTGCTGAGAGTATGGGTGGAATCATCGTTGGCTTTGCCGCTCTTGCAAACCGTGGCTTCTGTAAACGCGTAGGAAGCGATCTTGTGGGTAAACCTACCTGCAAACTTCCAAACGATGCACCATTTTTTGCGTTGGCTGATTTTGAATTTGACATTTATGAGCCAAGCGAGTGCCCTTTATGTAAAGAAGGAAGCGTGGCGTATAAACCAGGCAGTAGAGGAAACTGATTTATAATGCGATGGAGAGAGACCAAAAAAGGGGGTAAGAAAGAGCCAAAAAGCTCTTTGCCTTCTTATGCCATCGCACCCTTTCAAAGACGATTAAAAGCATTTGTTATTGATTCTTTTATGCTTTTAATGCCCATTCTCTACATTGTTTTTTATCTGATTTATGGCTCACGTGAAGGCTTTGCAGCGCATATGGTTCAAGGTTGGCTTCTGATTCTTATTCCTTATGGCATTATCACGCTCATTTTTCTCAAACGCAGTGGTCAAACTCCAGGGTATAAAGCGTATGACTTAAAACTCATTGATTTGAAAAGCCAACAATGTGCTTCGATAGTACAACTTTGTGTGCGTTATTGTTTAATGCTTCTCACCGCTTTTACCATCTTTGGACTCTTTGTGCCATTGATGCGCAAAGACAAACTCTCTCTTTATGATCTTGGAAGTCGTAGTGCTCCTGTTTGTAAGTGAGCATCCATGATCTTTTTTAAAATTTCGGGCTTTTTCTTTTTTTACTTTGTCGTTACGGGTGTTTACGTTATCTTTATGCCGAAAATCTTACAGACACTAGGATACAGCGCACCGCAAATTGGGGCTATTTTTGCACTGGCTCCTTTAATGCGTTTTTTTGTCCCTTTTTTCTTTCTCAAACATTTTGAACTCACGCAAAAAGTCTTTTATACAGCTCTGGGTGGCGCATTTTTTGCCATTGTGATGTTTTACCCAACCATTCACCATTTTTACCTCTTTATGCTCCCAAATATGCTTTTAGGTGCCTGTTTAGGTATGATCTTACCTTACGTTGAAACCTATGCGATGGAACATCTTCAAAAAGAGCGCTTTGGAAAATCTCGTCTTTTTGGTTCGATTGGTTTTATGCTGATTGGTATTATATTAGCACGCCATTTAGAAGACTACACTAACGGATTGCATTTCTTGCTTCTTGGGATTAGTTTAACTGCCTTTTTTGCCTACTGGCTAACCCAGAACAACCCTGTTTTTAGTGCACCACATGCGAACAAGGAAGAGGCATTTAATTTTTCACATGCAAAGTATTTATGGCTCAGCCTATTTCTCTTGCAAGTGAGCTTTGGCGCATTTTATAACTTCTTTACCATTTATGAGACAGCCCATGGCATTAGCCTTGAGGTGACCAGCTATTTGTGGGCTTTTGGAGTCATTTGCGAGATTATCCTTTTTTATTTTCAAGCACCTCTTTTGAAACGCTTTAGCCTTTTATCGCTGGTAAAACTAGGAGTATTTCTCACAGCCCTTCGCTGGTTTTTACTTTTTGCATTTCCTTCTTCCTTGTTTATCTCTTATGCAACGCAATCTTTACATGCATTTAGCTTTGCATTGCACCATACAGCAGCACTCAGCCTTTTGTACACACTGTATGTGCATAAAAAACTAGCGGCTCAATTTTACTATGGTTTTTCATTTGGTTTGGGAGGTTTTGTGGGAGCCTTGATTGCAGGTTATTTTTACGGAGAGTATCTTTATGTGTATGCCAGTTTCATTGCATTACTCTCACTTGGAAGCTTAATGCTTTTCAAGGAGAAAGAATAAAGTTTTTAATGTAAATTGTCTCGATCTCGTACCCAAAGGTATCTTCGAGCATTTCTATCAACTCTTGCTTCAAACGTTCTTTTCCACTTACTGTCTCTAAGCCATTAGCATCCATTGCATTCAAATACTGTAATACAGCATTTCTAACATTTTCCATATTGCCTTGAAGTGCTTTTTTACTGTTTGCACTTTTAAGTTTTAGAGCAATATCTGCCTTTAGGATTTTGTATTTTTGTGACCTTATATTAATATAAATGGTATCAAGACTGAGCTCTTTAATATCACTACTCGTATTCGTTGCAGCGCGCGAACTACTGGGAGAAGAGGTATATGAGGGTCTACTATCATCATCATTTAACATATAATTGATCGTAACGAAACCTACAATAATTAATAAAAGAATAAAACCTAAAGAGATTTTGAGTAGTTTTTCATTAAACATTTAGCGTTTACTCCACAATTTTTCATTGAGTTTAAATTCAGTGACAATGCCAAGAATCATCACCAAAAGTTCAAAATAGTCTTTGATGTAGTCAAATTCTAACAATGAACGTGATAATATCGGCTCAAAGAGCGGTTTGTTGTAATTCAAAGCTAAAAATAGTTTAGAATCAACAAATGAGAGATAAAGTGATTTGTCAATTTTTTTGCGAAACTGGACAATTTTTTCCATCAAAGCATGCGATAAAATATAACGGCTGTCGATTGGATCACTTCCATAAACAACAAAAAATTTCTCAAACTCCATGTGATCCAACTTCATCAACTCACCTCTTTGAAGATTCATACCTTGTATCCATGAACCTAAAACACCTAAACTTCGCTCGGCAATATCAGGTAGAACGACTACTTTTGAATGAAATGCTTTATTAAAATCTGCTACAAAGAAAAGTCCTTGAAAAATGTCAGTCCACTCCTCTTTGCCGTTTTTGGTACGTACTTTTTTCTCTACATGTAAGTCGCAAAAATGCACTTCAACACCCTCTATCGTACCACGAATAAGATCATTCCCCGAAAAACGATCATACGATTCAAGAAAGAGCTCACTTTGCTGGTATTCATGCTCATTGATTGAATTGGTTTTGTCATAAATCAATGAAGGATCAAGAAAATGGATAATCTTCTCAATCACCTGATCTTTGAAAAGTGAACCATAGCCAGCACTTTCATGGTGATAAATAAACATAAAAATGACCAATCCACCTATTCCTACAATAAGAAAAGCATGTAAAGGTTTTAAAAGTGTATTTTGAGTTAAGAATAAAAAGAGAAGTGCTGCAATAGCCAAAAGAATAGCAGCGGCTTTTTTAAGTGTAAGAATCGTGTGTAAACGTTTCTCTTCTAAGACCTTCAAAGAAGGATACATCGACTCGTAATAATAATCCAGCAAAGAAGCAAGATTTGGTTTCAAAGCTTACCTATTTTTGAAAAAGATTTTTCACGTCAACATTTTGGCGCTCATTTGCAGGAACGCTGAAAACCTCTTTACGATCATACTTCATGAAACTCGCCATAAAATTGGTAGGAAACATCTCTATAGCATTGTTATAATCCGTCACACTTTGATTATAAGCTCGTCTTGCTGCTGAGATTTGCTCTTCCAGTTCGTTAAGCGTTCCTTGTAGATGTAAAAAATTTTCATTTGCTTTAAGCGTAGGATAGTTTTCAACTGCAACCATAAGGTTTCCAAGCATAGAAGAGAGCTGCTTTTCCAACGCTATTTTAGTACTGTTGTCAAGATTGTCTTTGAGTGCCTGCGTGCGAAGTTCAGTGATTTTTTCAAGCGTAATACGTTCATGCACCATATATTCTTGAACACTCGCCACAAGATTTGGGAGAAGATCATACCGTTTTTTAAGAATCGCATCAAGCCCAGCAAAAATATTTTCAACTTGATTTTTTTTGGAGATAAGCGTGTTGTACATAAACACGATAATGAGAAGAATGACACCTGCAACAATCAAAAATGTTTCCATAGTAACTCCTTGTATTGCTCAAATGTATTATACGATTTTGCCGCCATTTTGGCGACAAAATCTTGAACATGTGAAAACTACTTAACGGCTCATACGTTTACGTACGGTTGGATCAAGGTATTTTTTACGAATACGAATGTTAATTGGTGTTACTTCCACTAATTCATCGTTTTCAATCCACTCAAGTGCTAGTTCTAGGTTCATTTTGCGTGGTGGAACGATTTTAATCGCTTCATCAGCACCACTACTTCTAACGTTACTTTGTGGCTTACCTTTAATTGGGTTAACATCAAGGTCATTTGGACGTGAATGCTCACCAATGATCATACCAGAGTATACTTTCATTTGTGCATCTACAAACAGTGTACCACGCTCTTGCAAGCTGAAGAGTGAATAACCCATTGCCGTTCCTGTTTCCATAGAAACAAGCGCGCCATTTTTGCGGTGTTCAACTTCACCACTGAGTGGGCGGAATTCTAAGAATGAGTGGTTCATAACACCCTCACCTTTGGTATCTGTCAAGAATTGACCACGGAAACCGATAAGTCCACGTGCAGGAATTTCAAACTCAATACGTGTTTGACCATCACCTGTTGGGTTCATCGCTTTCATCTCCGCTTTTTTACGACCCAATTTTTCGATAACAGCACCTGTAAATTCATCTGGCACGTCGATAACCAAATGCTCAAATGGCTCCATTTTAACACCATTTTCTTCTCTTACGATAACTTCAGGGCGACCTAGTGAAAACTCAAAACCTTCACGTCTCATGTTTTCAGCCAAGATGGTAATTTGAAGCTCACCACGACCTGAAACTTTAAATTTACCCTCGCCTGCACTCTCGTATTTCATCGCGATGTTTGTTTTCATCTCAGACTCTAAACGCTCAGCGATTTTGTTTGAAGTAACGTATTTACCATCAAGTCCCGCAAATGGAGAGTCATTAACGGCAAAAACAACCGAAAGGGTTGGCTCTTCGATGTGCAATGGATCAAGTGGCATAGGATTACTTGGATCAACCAAGCTATCGCCAACATCGAGGGTTTCAAAACCAGCAACCGCTACGATGTCACCACTCTCTGCTTCGTTAATATCAATTCTATCCAAACCATGAAAACCGATCAGTTTTGATACACGTCCACGTACTTGCTCGCCATCTGCTTTTGCAAGTAAAACGGTCTCATTTTTCTTAATCGTTCCGTTAAAAATACGTGCAATACCGATTTTACCAACATAGTTATCGTAGTCAAGGGTGAAAACTTGAAGTTGAAGTGGATTTTCTGCTTTTCCTGAAGGAGAAGGAACATGTTTGATGATCGTATCAAAAAGAGGCTCAAAATTTTTATTTTCATCACTCATGTTGTACTTTGCATAACCATCACGCGCTGCTGCATAAATGATAGGAAATTCAAGTTGATCTTCATTAGCACCAAGGGCTACTAAAAGGTCAAACACTTCATCAACAACACGTTCAGCATCAGCAGCAGGTTTGTCAATCTTGTTTACAACAACGATGGGACAAAGACCAAGGCTAAGTGCTTTTTTAACAACGAATTTGGTTTGTGGCATAACACCTTCTTGTGCATCAACAAGAAGTAAAACACCGTCAACCATTTTTAGAACACGCTCAACCTCACCACCAAAGTCGGCGTGGCCTGGAGTGTCGATAATGTTAATTTTTGTCTCTTTATAACGAATGGCTGTATTTTTAGAAAGAATGGTAATACCACGCTCTTTTTCAAGATCGTTACTGTCCATTGCTCTTTCTTCTACTTTTTGGTGTGCTGTATAGGTTCCTGATTGTTTCAACAGCTCATCAACTAAGGTCGTTTTTCCGTGGTCAACGTGTGCGATCACGGCAATATTTCTAAACTCTTGCAAAAAATTCTCCTCGTAAACTTTAACTTTTACATCTTATAAAACGTACGTGATTGGTGTAGTTTGATGAAGTAAATATGCTTCATTATACCACGTTCTTACTAAAATTAAAATATCCTTATATGTAAAACCATTTTGGCACTTATTTTTAAAAAATGGAATGAGTATTGCTTGTCAAAAGAGTGGAATTATCTCTAAAATCAACATTAAGGCAACGGCAATGCAAGATATTCTCTCTTTTGTTCAGGCTTCAAGCCCTTTAACTCTTGCGCCTTCTACAACCGAAACCATGAAAACTCAGGGCAATGATGGCTCATTTTCAGAAAGTTTTTTTTCAATGATTCTTGGACAATATACTGAAGAAAGCGAACAAACAGCACTCAGTGAACTAACGTCAGAGCTTCCTATAACAACACTAGGGGAAGGAACACTAGATCTTACCACAGAACAAGAAGCTAAAAGTATTGATGAACATCTTTTGGATGATCTTTTAAGTGTGGTCAATGCACTGCAACAAGACCCTCAAACAACAACCTTTCCAACACTCAATGCTTCTCCAACTTTAGAAAAACTTCTTGCCAGCGAAACAACACGCCAAGAATTTGCAAGTGTTAAAAGTGTGAGTGATTTGATGGATTTATCGCAAAAATACAATCTTGGATTGGAAAAAATATCTATTTCTACTGAAAGTGTTCAAAGCCTTCAAGCCAAATTTCCAACATTAGCGCAAAATAATTTTTTTGATGATCTTCAAACCGCTCTAAACACGGCACAAAGCACATTAGAGAGTGATGTGAGTTTACCCACAACGACTTCAAATGTCATGAATATTTTGGATAAACAGCCTACACAAGCACCAACAGCACCTGTAACGTCTATTTTAAGTGAACTTATCTCCAAAGAGATCACAACCGAACCTAAAAAAGTACAAACAACAGAACTTGATAACGCAGATAGTGGTGAAGTCTTGATTGAAGAAGAACCACTTAAAGTAAATGAAAAGCAACAAAGTGCGGTAGCGCAAATCGTAAAAGAAGAGACAACGGAAGTCTCTACGAAACCCCTTGAGAGTGTTATTCAAAAAGTAGCCAACACCAATGAGACAAAAAAAGTTGAGACACCAATCCAGACAGAGGTTATTGTAGAAGAAGAGCCTATTCAAGTAGCTACAACACGCGTTAGTGAGGTTAAATCAGAAGATGAAAACGCGAAAGATTCAAGCCTTGATACGGTTCTTAGAACCATCAAAACGGATAAAGTTGCTGACGAAGTTGCCGAAGAAGAGATAGCACAAACTCAAAAAATAACAGTCAAAGAAGAGACAGAAGTAACCCAAACTTCTTCAGAAGAGACACAAACAACCATTGATGTTAAAAATGATGTTAAAACAACGCTCAAACAAGATATAACTTCGAAAACCGCTACCGTTAAAGAGAGTCTTAATCAATTTGCAACTGACCTTAGAGAGAAGATAGAAGCTTACAAACCACCTATTATGAAAGTAGAACTCTCTTTGAGTCCTAAAAATTTAGGTGATGTAGATGTAACCTTGCTTACAAGAGGGAACAATCTTCATGTAAACATCTCTTCCAATACCAATACCATGTCACTTTTTACCCAAAATCAAGCCGAAGTTAAAAATGCTCTCGTGAATATGGGATTTACAAACTTAGAGATGAACTTTAGCGATCAAAGCAACAAAGAACAAGCACAACAACATCAAAAACACAGTAGTGGAAGCTTTGATGAGTTTACCACAGAATCAAGCGAGGAAGAGACAGCATTGTTAGAAATCGTCATTCCTCAATACGTCTAAAAAATTAAAAGGACTTATTATGGCAACTGGATATGAAAATCTTATTTCAGGATCATCATCAACATCAAATACGACAACAAGCACAACAACATCAAGCTCTTCTTCAACATTAGGAAAAGATGACTTTTTGGCACTGCTTTTGGTAGAGCTGCAAACACAAGATCCAACCGACCCAATGGACAGCGATAAAATCTTAACGCAAACCGCACAACTCGCCTCTTTAGAAGCTTCTGAAAATACAACAGCAGCACTTGAAGACTTAGCGGAACAACTCTCAGCATCAACCGACTTTAACGCCGTATCCACCATTGGTAAGATGGCAAGCCTTGGTTCTAGTTCTGTTCCTTACGAAGGTGAAGAAATAACCTATGAAATCTATTTCCCAACAGCAATTAAAGATGGAACCCTCACGATTAAAGATTCCGATGGTAATACAATTAAAACAGTTGACCTTGGCGATGAAGCCGCAGGAGAAAGTGGTGTTGTTTCCTTTACATGGGATGGAAAAGACAGTGACGGTAACTTGGTAGATAATGGTAATTACAGTATCACCGCTACATACACCGATGCTAATGGTGCCTCAAAAGATACTGCCGTAGGTGTTTACCCTGTTGAATCTGTACGATACTACGATGGTGAAACTTACCTTAAATTAGGCTCCGTTTATTATCCAATGAGTAGCGTTGTCGAATATTATGAGCAAAATTCATAACACAAGAGGAATAAACCAATGAACACCTCTTTGTATAACGGTATTTCTGGTCTTAAAAGTAGCCAATTTTATATGGATGTCATAGGCAATAATATCGCCAATGTCAGTACCAACGGCTATAAAGGCAGTACAGCAGAAATTTCAAACCTTTTTTCATCAACGCTTGCAGGAACTCATAACGCATCCTCAAACAATATTGGTCTTGGTGCCAGTCATCTTGCAACAGCACTCGATATGTCACAAGGTATTCTTCAAAACACGGACAATACCTTTGATCTAGCGCTAAGTGGAGAGGGTTGGTTTGGTGTTTTAGGCGCCGATGGCAATACTTACTATACAAGAGCGGGTAGCTTTTCGCTTGATGGTAGTGGTAACTTAGTCGATGACAGTGGTAACTATCTTTTAGCAACACTGGGCAATAATATTGCAACAACGTCACTTGATGCAGAGACACTTGCAAAATTTGGGCAATATTATAAGAATGGAACTACTACCTCTGTAACTCCTTATGCCGTAACAGCCCTTGATAATGTCCCGTTAGGAACGGTTGGAAATCAGAGTCGTGTCACCCTTCCTGATCTTCTCTACTATCCACCCGTTGCAACATCCGAAGTCTCTTATGGTGCCAATCTTGATCCAACCATTACTGTTGATAAAGTAACACTAGCCCTTGATAGTGCTGATTATCCAGCTACCGTAACAGCTTCTGCAACAAATACGGTAAGCTTAAATGGTACGGTTTCAAATACAACGGCAGCTTATCAACCAAAAGAAGGCGATGTCATATCTGTAACGCTTAGCGATATCAATGGCAATACCATGACGATCAATACCACACTGGATGAAAATTTGGAGTGGAGCATCTCCAACTACGATGCGAGTGCACTTGATCTTAGCCAAGCGTTAGAAGTTAGTGCCGCTACCATCCAAACAGAGCAAGAAGTTGCTACTGAGAAACACTATACTGTTAGTATTATCGGACCCGATGGCGATAAAGATCTTTTAGATATGACCTTTACCAAAGTAGTACCGCAAGGCTCTTCGGGCACAATATGGAATGCTGAAGTAAATGTGTATAGCTTTTATGAAAATTACGATAGTACTAAAACCTACGATCCTGAAGAGTACTATGTTGATGAATCCACCAATAAAGTCTATGAAATTGTCGATACCCAAACAGGTGTTCTTACTTTTGGAGGAGCTGGAGAGTTAACAAGCAACACCATTCCAACACTCGATAATGGTGGAACATCCCTTGAACTCGATCTTGGAACCATTGGTGGATACGATGGACTCATCTCCAGCACCAGTATTGCAAAATCCAATGTTGTAACTTCCAATGGAACAGTAGAAGGCTTTTTAACAGGGTACGGGATGGATGAAAATGGCAATGTCATTGCTGAATTTAGCAATGGTAAAAGTGCTGCTGTTGCCAAAGTAGCTGTCTATCACTTTCAAAATGACCAAGGGTTAACTTCTGTCTCTTCCAACCTTTTTGCACAGTCTGCCAATAGTGGCGAAGCCATTTTTTACACTGATAAAAATGGTGAAACATTTTTGGGAACAACCATTGCCAGCAATACACTCGAAGGCAGTAACGTAAGCCTTGCGACGGCTTTAACCGAGCTCATTATTGTCCAAAAAGCGTACAGTGCAAGTTCAAAAAGCGTTACTACCAGTGATGAACTTCTTAAAAATGCTATTAACATGAAATCCTAACCGTCAATAACAATTTCATGGAATAAAAATTGCTTTCATTTGATACGAAATTAAAAAAACAAAAAGTAACTCTAAAAAAGGATACGCTATGATGAGATCACTCTGGGCCGGCGTTACCGGATTACAAGCGCACCAGATTGCAATGGACGTAGAAGGCAATAACATTGCTAACGTTAATACCACTGGTTATAAATATTCTCGTGCAAACTTTTCAAACCTTTTAAGCCAAACAGCCAAAATTGCTACAGCACCTCAAGGGGAACTGGGTGGTAAAAACTCGATGCAAATTGGTCTTGGAACAACGGTAAGCACGGTAACAAAGATTTTTGAACAAGGTTCTATTGAAACCACCGATAAAGATACCGACCTTGCTATCAGCGGTGATGGCTTTTTTGTCGTTTCACCCGATGGAGGAAGTACCTATAAATACACCAGAAATGGTGACTTTAGTTTTGATGCCAATGGTAATTTTGTTGATTCAAACGGCTATATCATCCAAGGCTGGTTAAAAGACGAAGACACAGGCGATATTGACACCACTTCACCTATTTCAAATATCACCATTCCTCCAGGGCTTACCACACCTGCAAATGCGACCACCGCCGTAACCGTAAAAGCCAATCTTGACTCAGGCAGTTCTGTTGGAAAACTCAAATCAACGATCTACGCTTTAGACTCCTACAGTGGTTGGGTGGATAAAAACAGCGATGGCATTATGCAAGCCACTGAAGTTCATAATGAAGATGACACGGGTGACAATGAGTTTAATACCGATAAAGAGCTTTATGAACGAGGTATGGACTTTGGCGTTCTCTTTGATCCTGATGGTAATGCACTCAATCTAACCGATGGACAAGGTGCATGGATCAGTTATGCAAAAGCCCAAACCAATACAACAACCATCGTACATGATGCCTCAGGTACCACAACAATTGATATGAACATTAACGGTACCGCTATTAGTGGAAGTATTACTTCAACGGATGATGCCGCTGTTGCGACGTACATCGCAGGACTCATCAACGCTCAAACAGGTGTTACAGGTGTCGAAGCGAGCATTACAGGTGGTACAGGTCTTTATTTGACCAATGACAATCAAACAGGTACCGAAGCCGCAACTAAAAATATCAAATTAACGGTTGCTGGTACCGATACCACAGGTATGGCAAGTACCGATGTTATCACAGCGTATCAGTACACTTACAGCGATACTCCACTCAATACCACACACAGTTATGACGACAGCATGGCGCGAACTTTTACCACAACTGAAGATTTTAGAGAAGCAATGCAAAGAGACGCAAGGCTTTGGGTTGATTATTCAGGTAATGGCACCGCTGATAAAAATGATGGTGTAACGGTAACCGTCAATGCATCGGGTCAATTTGAAATTGCTAACCCAACTGGAGATGCTTTAAATGCAGATGATGGCGACGTTATTGATGATACATTGGTTACACCTATAACAATCACAGCAGATACTGTCACGACTCAAGATATTACATTTCCTGTAGGAACTGTTATTCAAGCAGGTACAATTCTTTCTGCTGCTACTGTTATTAATGGTACATCTTACCCAGCTGGAGCACTTGCAGTAGCTATTACACTGACAGAACCAGCTACAATACCTTCAGGTTCAACACTGGAAGCTAGTGTTGGTACTCCAATGACTTACCCAGCTGGAACAAACTTTAAATCAACCGATGATCATGATCTATATATTACAGTGACAGGTTTAAGTAATGCTACCAATAATGTTTCAGCCAATGAGAGTTTTACCACAACGATCAATGCCCTTCAAGGAACACTGACTTCAGGTACATCAACAAGGACTTCTCAAAGTGTTTATGCCGCAACACTCGCTTCTAGTACCGATGTTTATGACTCTTTGGGATCAAAACATACCGTCAGATTTGAATTTACCAAAACAGGTTTTACCAGCAGCGGTGGTACGGAGTGGTCTATTATTATCTCTGTACCAGAACCAGGCGATATTAACCTTGGAAACTACCCTGAAAATATCGTAACAGGTTCTATCAGTTTCAATTCCGATGGTTCACTTGCAACCTTTACACCAAGAAACTTGACCTATACTGCTAATAACGGTTCAACCGCAAACCAAAATATCGAAATTGATTTTGGTACATTGGGACAATTTGATGGTATTACCAGTTTTGATAAAGATTCAAGTACCTCAGGTATTTCACAAGATGGTTATGCAGGTGGTGATATCAATGGTCTCAGCGTTGATGAAACAGGAACCATCATCGGTAGTTTTACCAATGGTAGAAGTTTTGCTCTAGCACAAGTTTCCATGGCAACCTTTACCAATAATGGTGGTTTAGAGAGCGATGGCGGTAACTGTTATGTCCAAACTTCCAACTCAGGTGATCCTATTGTTGGACAAGCAAGTACAGGTGGTAAAGGTACTATTCAAGCAAGTTCACTGGAAATGAGTAACGTGGATCTTTCACGCTCATTGACACAGCTTATCGTTATTCAAAGGGGTTATCAAGCTAACTCAAAAACGATTACAACCGCAGATGAAATGCTTAACACTCTTCTACAACTTAAATAGATTTTTTCAGTAAATCTATACTACAATGAGTCCCAAAAAAACTTGGGACTCATCACATGAAAATCACACTCAACCACTACACTCCCCTGCTTATTTGCGCTGATGCTATTCGTACTTGCTGGCAAAGTTTTGACAAAAGCGACGAAGGTGGCGAAAAAGACAAAGAACTCATTGACCGTGTTGGCAATAAATTTAAACACGCTTCAACCCTAGAGCATTTAGTCTATAACTTCTACATTGAAGGTGTCTCTCGAGCACTTCTCCAAGAGCTTGCACGTCACCGTATGGCTTCTCTTTCAGTCAAGTCAACACGTTATACACTTAAAGAGTTAAAGAATGAAGAGAGCTTTACAGATAAAGATGTGGAACGTGCATCAAAATACTTGGTTTTAACAGGTGTTGATATGGTAGATGTTATGAGTGTTAAAGCGCTTGAAAACCTTCGTTTAGTCTTAGTTGAAGGCATTAGCAACGATAAGGCAAAATATTGCCTTCCAGAGAGCTACAAGACCGAACTAACATGGACGATTAATGCCAGAAGCCTTCAAAACTTTTTAACCCTTCGCAGTGATAAAAGTGCGCTTTGGGAGATTCAAAATCTAGCCCATGCGCTTTACGATGCACTCCCAGAAGAACATAAATACCTCTTTAGCATTAAAGAGCCTGCTTAACTAACTTTCACCCTTTGGGCATGTGTGATGGCTATAGCAATAGCGTCCGTAATGTCCAAAGGTTTGATCTCTTGTTTAATGCCCAAAATCTTCTTTACCATAAACGCTACTTGCTCTTTAGCAGCTTTACCATTACCCGTCACTGCTTTTTTCACTTGAAGAGGCGTGTACTCACTAAAATTGCCAAAAACCTGTAAAATCTTTAAGCTCAGTGCTCCTCGAAATTGTGCCAACTTAAGTACCGTTTGTGGGTTATAAGCGTAAAAAATATCTTCAATGGCAACTTCATCAATGGTATGCTGTTTAAAGATGGTATCAAGCCCTTCAACAAGCTCCATAATTTGATGTTGAAGTATCTTTTCTTTTATTTTTATCAACCCCGCTTCAATCAAAATAAGGCTGTTTTTTTCTTTTTTTAAAATAGAATATCCACAGTTACGCGTTCCTGGATCAATACCTAAAATAACCAATTTTTTGTCCTTTATTCACAGGGTTGTTCACAGGGTGAATAACTTTTTTCACATTATACCCATACGCGCTTTAACATATAACTAATAATAGTTTAGATAAAATAAAACAAACTTATTCACATGATATTCACAGGGTGAAGACTTTTTTAAGGAGTATGTTTGTTAGCAGATACTGTCATAGAACTTTTAAAAGAAGAGATCTCTTCTTTAGAATATGATCGCTATATTAAACAACTCAAATTCCATGAAAAAGCCTCTAATTCGGACCAAATGGTCTTTTTAGCTCCTAATATTCTCATCGCAAATTGGGTAAGAACCAAATATGCTGATAAAATTGCTCATCTCTTTGAACTCAAAACGGGTAAAAAACCTGAAGTGAAAATTGTCCTTAAAGAACATCTTAAAACAACCAAAGCCAAATCAACACCTGTTGAGATGATTGATGCTATTAAAAACACTAAAAACACTATTTTAAACCCATCCTACACGTTTAACAGTTTTGTTGTGGGAAGCTCAAATCAATACGCTTATACGGCTGCTAAATCCATCGCTGAAAAACCAGGCGTCATGTACAATCCTGTTTTTATTTATGGACCTACAGGACTTGGTAAAACACACCTTATTCACGCTATTGGAAATTATGCTCAAGCAAAAGGTAAAACCGTCATTTATGCAACCATTGAGCAATTTATGAATGACTTTACCTATAACCTTCGCAACCAATCCATGGACAGATTTAGAGAAAAATACCGTAACTGCGATGTTTTGCTCATTGACGATACTCAATTTTTATCCAATAAAATTCAAACGCAAGAAGAGTTCTTTCATACCTTTAATGAACTTCATTCTGCGGGTAAACAGATCGTTTTAACCTCTGATAAACCACCAAAAATGATCAATGGACTTGAAGATCGTCTTAAGAGTCGCTTTGAATGGGGTTTGATTGCAGATATTGGCTTACCAGAATTAGAAACCAAAATTGCCATCATTAAAAAGAAGTGTGAACTCGATGGTATTAATCTAAACAGCGACATTGTCAATTATATTGCTGCTAATATGGGCGATAACATACGTGAAATCGAGAGTGCTATTATTAATCTCAATGCGTATGCATCGCTGATGCGTCAAGAGATTACCCTTGATTTTGCAAAGAATGTTATGCGTGAACAGATTAAAGAGCGTCGGGAAAATATTAGCCTTGAAGATATTATTCAAATTATTGCAAAAGATCTCAATATTAAACCAAGTGAAATTAAATCCACAAAAAGAAGTAAAAATATTGTAGAAGCTAGACGTATTGGTATCTATTTGGCTCGAACACTGACACCAAACTCTATGCCATCTTTAGCAACATACTTTGGAATGAAAGATCACACAGCGGTTTCACACAATATTAAAAAAATTAACGAACTTATTGAAACCAATGAGTCCTTTAAACTCAAAGTTGAAGATCTTAAAAATAAAATTTTAACCAAGCAGATGTAAAAAGTTTTGATGACAAACGTGATGAGATGTGAAAAACTCACAACAAATCTTTCACGCGAATAATCCCTAGTTTGAGGTATAATGTTGATGTTTTCACAAATTCATCCCATTCTACTACTTCATCTATTTTAATTTAAATAATAAAAAGGAGACTCTATGAAAGTTTCGATTAAAAAAAGTATTTTAGAAAACATGTTACTGAACATTCAACCCTATTTAGAAAAAAAAGATTTGAGTCAGATTACATCTCATGTTTTACTCATAACCGAAGAGGGACAATTTACGCTTAAAGCAACCGATTATGAGATTGGTCTTTCTTACCATACTCCTGAAATCAAAATCGTTACAGAAGGCAATGCAACCGCTAATGGTAAAAAGCTTTTAGATATTATTAAAAGTTTAAAAGATGACGAAGTTGTTTTAGAAACGATCAATGATTACCTCTACATCAAACAGAATAGCTCCAAATTTAAACTTCCGATGCTTAACCCAAGTGATTTCCCACCTTTCCCAGAAATTGCCAACAAACCAAAATTTGACATCAATAGCAACACGCTGGTTCGCTCCATTAAAAAGATAGCTCCAGCTATTGACAGCAATAACCCAAAATTTGAACTTAATGGCTCTTTGATTGATATTAAAGATAACAGTATCAATTTAGTCGCTACAGATACAAAACGTCTTGCTATTATGCAGCTTGAACAACCAACTGAACATAACTTTACACTGATCATTCCTAAAAAAGCTATTAGTGAAATTCAAAAACTCTTTTTTGACAATATTGAAATTTTTTACGATGAAAATACTCTTATTGCTTCATCAGCTCATTTTACGTTTTACACAAAACTCATCAATGGAAAATTTCCTGATTACCAACGCATCATTCCTAAAACTAAAAACTACAGAATTTTACTCAATCGTGAATCTATGATTGATGCTATTAAACAAATTTCGATTATCTCTCCTGAAATTAAAATCACCTTTAAACCTGAAAAAATTGTCTTTGAAAGTTTAAATGATGATAATATTGAAGCAAAAACAGAAATTGATTTTAAAACGGGACTTGATAGCGATATCTACCTTGCAGTTAACAGTCGTTATATTTTAGATTTTTTATCCAATATCGAAAATAGTAACTTTACCTTAGGTTTCAATGACAGTGGTCTTCCTTTCAC
>JAGDMU010000016.1 GCA_017860615.1 Pseudomonadota bacterium
ATTCAAATCTTTGGATGTTAAAGAGAAAATGAGCTTAGGTGAGCCTGAGACAAAAGAGTGTCTATTCTACGGACTTGGCGCTGATGGTACGGTTGGTGCGAATAAAAGCTCCATTAAAATTATCGGTGATGAGACAGATATGTACGCACAAGCATACTTTGCGTATGACTCCAAAAAATCAGGTGGTTTTACCCGTTCTCACTTACGTTTTGGAAAACACCCAATTCGTTCAACTTACTTAGTTTCTAATCCACACTTTGTCGCCTGTTCTGTGGCTGCATACCTTGAATTGTATGATGTAATTGACGGTATCAGAGAAAATGGCACATTCCTTCTTAACTCTATCTGGGATGCGGATGAGACAATTAAGAGAATTCCAAATAAAGTCAAACGTATTTTAGCGACTAAAAAAGTTAAGTTTTACATCATTAATGCGACTAAATTAGCGCGTGACATTGGTCTTGGTAACAGAAGCAATACGATTATGCAATCTGCTTTCTTCAAACTTGCAGAGATCATTGATTTTGAACAAGCACAAACGTTTATGAAAAAACAAGCCTACAAAACATATCACAAAAAAGGTGACCAAATCGTTGAGCTTAACTACAAAGCAATCGATGTTGGAGCTAATGGACTTGTAAAAGTTGACGTTGATCCATCATGGGCAAATCTTAAAGATGAAGTTAAAACTCAAGAGGTTGTTTCTTACAAAGGTACTCCATTTGTTGAAGCGATCGCAAAACCAATCAATGCAGCACGAGGAGACAGCTTACCTGTTTCTGTGTTCAACGGCTATGAAGACGGTACATTTGAGCATGGAACCACTGAGTATGAAAAGCGTGGTGTTGGTGTAACGGTTCCAAAATGGATCGAAGAGAATTGTATTCAATGTAACCAATGTGCGTTTGTGTGCCCACATGCGGTTATTCGTCCATTCCTTATCAACGATGCAGAGTTTGCAGCTGCCCCTGAGGGTGTTAAAACACATGCCATCGAAGCAAAAGGTAAAGAACTTAAAGGTCTAAAATACAAAATCCAAGTCTCTTCACTTGATTGTACAGGATGTGATCTGTGTGTTGAAGCATGCCCAACCAAAGAGAAATCTCTTGTTATGGTTCCACTCGGCGAGAGTCTTGAAGCGGGCGAGCAAGTCAATGCAGATTACCTCTTCAAAAAAGTAACCTACAAAGATGATATTCTTTCTAAAAATACCGTTAAGGGTGCTCAATTTGCAAAACCACTCTTTGAGTTCCACGCAGCATGTCCAGGTTGTGGTGAGACACCATACATTACGTTAGCAACCAGACTCTTTGGTGATAGCATGATGATTGCCAATGCAACAGGATGTTCATCTATCTATGGTGGTTCTGCTCCTTCAACACCGTACCGCAAAAATGAAAAAGGTCACGGTCCTGCATGGGGTAACTCACTCTTTGAGGACAATGCTGAGTTTGGTCTTGGTATGCATGTTGCCAATGAGACAATGCGTCATAGAATTCATTCCGTAATGGACGCTTCTATTGAAAAAGCTCCAAATGCGATTGCGGCACTTTATAAAGACTGGATTGAGTTTAGAGATGATAGAACAAAAAGCGAAGAAATTCGTGATCTTTTAGTTCCACTTTTACAAGCAAATCCAACAGCTGCGGGTGCGGATGTCATCTTGAGCTTGAAACAGTACATTTCTAAAAAATCACAATGGATTTTTGGTGGAGATGGTTGGGCATACGACATCGGTTACG
Source organism: Pseudomonadota bacterium (assembly GCA_017860615.1). GTDB lineage: Bacteria > Campylobacterota > Campylobacteria > Campylobacterales > Sulfurospirillaceae > Sulfurospirillum. The sequence continues at coordinate 1,743 of JAGDMU010000016.1, forward strand.
GCGGATTGGATCATGTTATCGCCAGTGGTGAGGATGTTAACATTTTGGTTCTTGATACAGAGGTTTACTCAAATACGGGTGGTCAAAGTTCAAAATCATCACGTGCGGGTTCAATTGCTCAATTTACAGCAGCAGGAAAGCCTAGTCAGAAAAAAGATCTTGGCTACATCGCTATGACGTATGGTAATGTATTTGTTGCACAAATCAACTCTAACGCATCTGCGGCACAAACGATTAAAGCATTTGAAGCAGCAGAAGCATATCCAGGCGTTTCACTCATTATCGCTTATTCTCCATGTATTGCGCATGGTATTAAAGGTGGTATGGGTAAATCTGGTAACCAAGGTGAGCTTGCAACGAAGTGTGGTTACTGGCCAATTTATACCTATGATCCTCGCCTTGAAGCGGAAGGTAAAAACCCAGTTAAAATTACAGGAAAAGAGCCTGATTGGTCATTGTACGATGATTTCTTGATGAACGAAGTACGTTATGCGTCACTTAAAAAGTCAAATCCAGAACATGCGCAAGCACTCTTTGAACACAATAAAAAAGATGCACAACGCAGATGGAGACAACTCAATCGTTTAGCAATGGCTGATTTTTCGAATGAGATTGCTGAGGTAAAAGAGGGCGAATAAACCCTCTTTACTTTTAAAGGGTACGAAAGAAGTTTCGTACCCTTTTTTTAATTTTTAAGTTCCGCTTCAATGTGTGCGTTTGATTTGACAACGTCACCACTTCCATGAATAATGTGTGGGATACAGCCTGTACAGACATGAATCTCTTCGCCATTTTTCATCGCTTTAATAAAGACAGCACCAGCACTCTCCTCACTTGATCTTAAGCAGACGTTACATACCTGAATATTGTTGATTTCCATAAAAACTCCTTGTTAAATTTGGGGTATTATAGTTAAAAAAAAAGCTAAAAAGATTGAGCGAGATCAAGTTTACATGTAAGATTCTGTAAAACGCTCACGTAAATTCTACCGACAACGTTGGCAAGGTTTAGCAACCTATACAACCCAGTAAATAGCTTTGTTAGCGTAAAAGTGTTTAAAAAAAATGCTTATAAAAATAGAACGAGGCTTATCATTGCATCAATGCCAATATCAACAGGCTCTTTCCCAATGAGTCTGGCGCTATTTTTGGCATGAAAAATAATTTGACTGAGGATGATTTCAAAATTAAAGTTGGATGGATCTAAAATACTTTCTTTGTGATTTCTAATCGTTGAAAGATTTTGGATCATTTCCCAAGAGGGTTGTTCTCCTGCATGGATTTTGTTATTCCATTCAACTTGCCAATTATTTTGCCATGTTAAGAAGAGGTAATTATCATTTTTATCTTTAGCCGTTTTGACTTTCCACTTAATGACTTCTAGATAGTAGTAGAGCTTTTTAAATACTTCTTGATCGTACGCCAATGTGGTGATTTGGTGTCCTTCTCCTACTTTATAGCTCTCCCATATAAGTTTATAAAGTCCAAGAATGAGAAAGTCGTTTCTATCAGGTACATTACTATTTTTATCAAAAGCAATACGCAAATAATCATCATAGGTTTTGAGATAAACGCCGTTGAATTTCATACGAATGGTATTTTTGGAGGTACGCATTTCATTAAAAATATAGTTTTGACTCTCTTTGCTATAACCACTGGGATTACGCAAATCAAGTTTCTCTTTATAGGCAATAAGGTTTTCAATAATTTTTTTATAATCATAGTGCAAGCTTGTAGCACCATGGGATTGTAGCACTTCACCAATTTTTTCTTGGTTTGTATTAGTACAGCCTGAAAGCAAAAAAAGTGCAAGAATGCAAAGTCTAAACATCCACAATTTCCTTCCCCTTTTTAATCTGCTTTTTGATGATTTTAATGCTGTCATGGATGGCTTCACGCTTAATCAAATCGGTCTCATTTTTCAACTCTTGTTTGAGCAAAATGCGTCTAAGCTTTAGTTTTTTCAACAACTCTTTGATGATCTGTTTTTTGGTTGTATCAACACTAGGTGCTACGATGCCAAATAATTCTTTTATTTTTTGGATAAATTTAAAGCCACTCATGTATGACTCCTTGGCTCTGTTGAATGCGTTAAATCGGTTACTTCGCTTTCATTTAAAATCAAAGCTTCACGCCCTTCTTTTGATTCCGCATTGGAATGGATAAAAAGTGTGTGTGCCACTTTTGTGAGTTCGGATGCAATGGTGTAAGCATAGGTTGTGTCGTTCATTAAAGAGGTTGCCATGGTGTATGTAATTTTATTGGTACGAATGAGCGTATCCAGTGATTTGTTAGCAGCAATATCGTATTTTTGAGCATCAAGTTGAAGTTTACTCAGTAACAAGACTGCAACATCCTCTTCAGAGGTATTAAAGATCATCTGCATGGTACGCAGGTGTTTGATAAGGTTTTTGCGAATATGGTTGTATTCACTTTTGATATATTCATTGTCTGATTCTAAGTAGCGCAGCATATTTTTTTGCATATGCTTGGAGGCTTTAAAAGCCTCAACAATACCGAGAGTTGCATTTTTGATAGGAATGAGTTGTTGGTTGCTTTCATCTGCAAATTTACCTTGAGCCAAAATAGCAAAGTTAATGATTTTCCCATAAATCTCTTTAATACGCCTTTCATAATAATCATCCATATTCACGATCATCGCTTTGGTTCGCAGTTTTAAGATATCATCGATTTCCATACCTGAGGTGATGTCTTCTTTCGTGACACTCAATCCTTTTGCGATGATGTCAAAAACATTGTTATAAAGATGTTTTGTCTCTTTAAGAAGCGTTGCTTGCGCCGTGTCAGGAAAATCCAAAGCAACATCGTTAATAAACAGAACATCATCTATTTCATTTTCAGAAGTGACCTCTGGCTTGAAGAGATGATTGAGCAAAGCAACCAAACCATGTACCACAGGGGCAAAGAGAAGAACACAGATGAGATTGAAATAGGTGTGATAGAGTGCCAATTTGAGCGGATAATCATTTTTAGGGATGCCTAAAAAAGGTGCTGTAAGGTCAATAAAATGGATAAACTGTGGAACAAACCAGATCAGTAAAAACCCTGTAAGCGTGTTAATTAAAAAGTGCGCGCCTGCAAGTTTTTTACCCTCATATCCAGCTCCTAATGCCCCAATAATGGCTGTAACGGTTGTTCCAATATTAGCGCCTATGGTAAGAGCAATCGCGTTTTCATAGGTGATTTGAGATGCAGAGAGAGCTGTTAAAATAAGGACTAACGAGGCATGTGAGGATTGCATGATGATGGTCATACCTGCACCAATAAGCGTAAAGAGAATGAGTCCCATAAAGCCATCAGCCGAGTATTGGGTCAGATCGATGGTCTCTTTAAAGGCGTCGAACCCCTCTTTCATATAGGCAATGCCTAAAAAGGAAAAACCAAGCCCCGCAAGAGCATAGCCAATGCCTTTAAGGCGTTTACTTTCTTGAAACATAAATAAGGTTCCAAAAACCAGCATCGGAAGTGCATACGTTGCAATGTTAATTTTAAGCCCAAGCCCTGCGATAAGCCAAGCGCCTGTTGTTGTACCAATGTTTCCACCCAAAATAATCCCAATACCTTGTGCTATGCTGATGAGCCCCGCACTGATAAAGGAGATGGCAATAACCGCGACCAATCCACTGGATTGCATGAGCGTGGTTGTAATGGCGCCAAAGAGAATACTTTTGTAAAGATTATTAGTGATTTTTTTGAGAAACTTGTCGAGAAATCCACCGACAAAGAAGCGAAACCCTTCTTCAAGACTTTGCATTCCAAGTAAAAAAATTGACACACCTGCGGCTATATGAAGAATGTTTTTGCTTTGAATGAATGCATACGAGAGTGCTAGTATGACGACAAGAAGCAACAATCGTTTCAATGCATTTTCCTTTACATCTAAAGAGGATATAGGGCAAAATATTGTACACTTTTTTCAAGAAAATAGAATAAAAAAGGATATGAAATGCCACTATTGGATAGTTTTTGTGTAGATCACGTCAAAATGCCAGCCCCTGCTGTAAGAGTTGCCAAAACGATGAAAACACCACATGGCGATGAGATTACTGTATTTGATCTTCGCTTTTGTAAGCCGAACCAAGCGATTTTACCAGAGAAGGGTATTCACACCTTAGAGCATCTTTTTGCAGGGTTTATGCGTAACCATTTGAACGGTCAAGGTGTTGAGATCATCGACATTTCACCGATGGGATGCCGTACAGGGTTTTACATGAGTTTAATTGGCACACCGAGCGAAGAGCGTGTTGTGAATGCTTGGAAAGCTTCAATGGAAGATATATTAAGCGTGAAGAGTGAAAAAGATATCCCTGAACTTAATGTCTATCAGTGTGGTACATATAAGATGCACTCTTTGGATGAAGCGCATACCATCGCTTCTACAATTTTAAGCGCACATATCGGTGTGATGGATAATGAATCCTTAAAACTCGATACTTCAAAACTCTAATACGTTTAACGCACACGTAAGAACCTTTTTTATATTATTAGTCTCTTCGTTTAAAAAAAGATTAATATGAGTACACACATTTTGAGTAAGGAAGGTTTTTATGGAGCGTTTAGTCGCAAGGTATAAAGAGAGCAATTTGATTGTTCTCATTCTTATTGGTATGGTGTTGGGCGTTTGTATCGCTCTTGTTTCTCCTACAGCTGCACAGGCTGTTTCTATTCTTGGAACGCTATTTGTTAAAGCGTTAAAAGCTGTTGCGCCTGTCTTAGTATTGGTTTTAGTCGCTACAGCGATTGCTACAAAGCCTGTTGGTGTTCAAACCAATATTAAACCTATTGTTCAACTCTATGCAATAGGAACATTTTTGGCTGCGGTTATTGCAGTTATCGTCAGCTTTTCGTTTCCTGTAACATTGGTACTGACTACTCCAGAGGCTGGATTAACACCTCCTCAAAGCATTGTTGGGGTTATCAAAGGCTTTATCGTTAGTATGGTGGACAATCCAGTGAACGCACTCTTAAAGGGCAATTATATCGGTGTGTTAACATGGGCAGTTGCTGCAGGTCTTGCGCTTCATTACAGTAGCGATACCACCAAACAAGTGTTGAAAGATACGAGTGATGCGATGACTAAAATCGTTCAAGCGGTTATCAAATTAGCACCATTTGGTATTATGGGCCTTGTCGCTGAAACGTTTGCCGAGACAGGTTTTGCGGCACTTCTTGGATATGGCAAATTGTTGGTTCTTTTAGTTGGAACTATGCTGTTTGTGGCACTTGTGGTTAACCCAGTGATTGTCTATATCAAAACAAAACGCAATCCTTATCCATTGGTTCTTACATGTCTTAAAGAGAGTGGTGTAACAGCATTCTTTACACGAAGTTCGGCGGCAAATATCCCTGTGAATATGGCATTGTGTAAAAAATTAGGACTTCATGAAGATACCTACTCTATCTCGATTCCACTCGGTGCTACAGCGAATATGGCAGGTGCTGCGATTACTATTACGATTTTAACATTGGCTGCAGTCAATACTTTGGGCATCTCTGTGGATCTCCCAACAGCCCTTCTTTTAAGCGTGGTTGCGAGTATTGCAGCAGCGGGTGTTTCTGGTGTTGCAGGTGGATCACTTCTTCTGATTCCTCTTGCGTGTGGTCTTTTTGGTATCAGCGATGAGATCGCAATGCAAGTGGTTGCGGTTGGTTTCTTAATTGGTGTCGTGCAAGACTCTGCGGAAACAGCATTGAACAGCTCAACGGACGTTGTCTTTACTGCGGCATGTTCAGACGAGCCTATTAAGTTATAATCACTCAAAAAGATTTGGCATTAATTGGAGGCAAAAAACTCCAATTTTTTGCCAAATCCAAGTGTGTTATCGGTAAATTTTAGATACGTTATGTTGATGCTCCAAAGTTCTGGTTGCATCGCTAACGCATAGGGAAAGCGCTTGAAATAGGCTTTTCGCTCCTCTTCATTGGCTTCTTTGAAAATCCCTGTAAATTGTACCCCTTGAATTTTCCCCACAAGTTTTGTTTCTAACGCAACGGTTCCTGCAACGTGGGCATTTTCTATGGCTTCGCGCCCATGCCTTGTTTTGAGCACATCGGTAGCAATGACAAACGTAGCATTCTCTTCAAGAAAAGTGTAAAAGCATGAAGCACAGTAGGGAAGGCTATCGTGACATGTGCACAAGCTCAGCAGGTGATGTTTCTTTAAAAAAGCTGTAATAGCAGGCTCTAACATAGGCATCCTTTGAAAAAAAGTATAACATATTTTTTTTGACTCTTTTAAATTTTAAAAGGATTACCATAGTCTTATTGATCCCTTAGGAGTGACAGATGCGTATCATCATTTTAGTACTGTTTTTCATTGGCGCACTGTGGGGTGAAAACCCGATGGTTTTGCAACTTACAGGTGTTAAAACATCCCACATTATGAATGATGGAAAGAAGCAAGAGGTGTTCATTGAGCGTAAAACACCAAAGGAGTGTAATGGTGTTGGCATCAACCCTGAAGCTGTCTTTAGTGGTGATTATGCGGGTAAAAATGTTCCACCTTTATGCCAAAAAAGTTTTGTAACGACTGTAGGAAAAGCCCAACCTATGAGCTTTGCGCAAGGTGTCATCACCGTAGGTGAGATAGAAGTGCTTGATTTTATTAAAAATAAACTCAATGTCAATCCATCGGCTTATATCTTAGTGGATGCGCGTAAGCGCGACTGGTATGAGCAGATGACCATTCCTAGTAGTGTTAACATCCCCTTTGATGAGATCGAATATGATGAAGCGATTCCTGAAGATTTTGAACGGGTTCAAACCTTGTTAGGTTTCCGTAAAATAGGCGAAGCGTATGACTTTAGCCATGCCAAAACAGCACTGCTCTTTTGCAATGGCATCTGGTGTGTTCAGTCACGCTTAGCGATTGAAAAGCTGATTAAGATGGGTTATCCGAGAGAAAAATTACTCTGGTATCGAGGTGGATTGCAAGATTGGCTCGCGTTAGGGTTTACGACCGTTGTACCCCAATAATTTAAGAAAGGCTTCCTTGTAAGTCTTCGTCTGTTACCGTGATGCTTTTGCGCCATTTTTCAATTTGAAGGTCGTTTTCCAAGATATGTTCAGCAAGCCATTTTTTGGCAATCATCTGGATGCTTTTTTGCAGTTCAACCACGCCTTTTTTCTCTTTTAAAATTTTAGTCATCCCCTCAATGATACTCTCATGAAATTTTTTATGTTTTTCCAAGAGAGGATAGTCGATGCTTTGCATATAAGCTTCTTCTTCTTTAAAATGTTTTGCCATGTAGTCGTAAAACTCTTTAAAGAGCCTTCCAAGTTCAGCTTTGTTGGCATTGTTGGGATCCAGTCTTTGCGCAGCGTTTGCAAGCTTGAAAAGTTCTTGGTGCTGAGCATCAAGTAACGCGTGATGTAAGCTAAAACGCTCATCCCATTCAATGATCACTTATATTCCTCATAAAATTAATTTAAAGCATTTTAGCACGCTTTGACTGTTTTTTGGCAAGGTTTGGTTAACATAATAGGGATAAAATAGCGTTTATACTTTGTAAGGAATTCATATGATAAGAAAAATATTAAAACCTCTTCTTTTAGCACTTCCCCTTTTATGGCTAGGCTGTTCGCAGCAGAGTAAACCTGCCAAGTCTGCCATGCAAGTCGAAGTAGGTACATATACCCTTAGTGCTCAAAATGTCACATTAACACGCGAGTTACCAGGACGTACCAAAGCAACGCTTAATTCTGAAATCCGTCCTCAAGTAGGCGGAATTATTCAGGCACGCTTTTTTGAAGAGGGCGCTTTGGTGAAAAAAGACGCGGTGCTTTATCAGATTGATCCTTCCTCATACCAAGCAGCCTTTGATGAAGCCAAAGCGACCCTTCAAAATGCAGAAGCGTTACTGGAATCAACGCGTTTAAAAAATGAACGTTACGCAGATCTTGTTAAGATAGACGGTGTCTCTAAACAAGATATGGAAGATGCAAAAGCGACCTATTTGCAAGCACTAGCCAGTGTTGAAGCCAAAAAAGCAGCCCTTCAAACAGCACGCATCAACCTAGAATACACCAAAATCAAAGCGCCTATTAGTGGGCGTATCGGTACATCAAGCGTCACAGTTGGCACACTGGTTACCGCAAATCAAACCACCGCACTTGCGACGATTCGTACCCTTGATCCTATCTATGTCGATCTCACACAGTCGAGTACACAACTGTTAAAACTACGCACTCTTTTAGAACAACAAGGCATTAAACAAGGTAGTACAAAACTCTCTTTGAAACTTGAAGATGGTTCGACGTATAAACAGAGTGGTACACTTCAATTTCAAGAGGTCGCTGTCGATGAAAGCACAGGCTCTGTGACCCTTCGTGCAACATTTCCTAACCCTGAGGGGATTTTGCTGCCTGGTATGTATGTACGAGCACTTGTCGATGAAGCTGTAAACGCTACAGCCGTTCTTGTGCCACAGCAAGCGGTTCAAAGAGATCCTAAAGGTAATGCTACCGCATTCATTGTTACCACTGAAAATAAAGTAGAGAAGCGTATGTTAACAACCGATCGTGCCATTGGGGATACATGGCTGGTGAACAGTGGTTTAAGCACAGGCGATCGTGTTATCGTTGAAGGTGTGAATAAAGTCCGCGCAGGCGATACGGTTCGTGTGGTTGATGTGACTGCAACGCTAGGTAAAGCACAATGATCGCACACTTTTTCATCCATAGACCCATTTTTGCATGGGTTATCTCGATTGTGATTATGCTTGCAGGTGTGGGTTCAATTCTCACATTACCTGTTGCGCAATATCCCGATGTAGCACCGCCGACTATTCGCATTGACACAACCTATACGGGAGCTTCGGCGCAAACGGTGGAGAACAGTGTTATACAGATTATTGAGCAACAGCTCACTGGGCTTGATGGACTGTTGTATTTTTCTTCCAGCAGTAGTTCATCAGGTAGTGCCCGCATTGATGTAACCTTTCAAAAAGGAACCGATGCTGACACAGCACAAGTGCAAGTTCAAAACAAAGTAGCCCAAATCACCACACGTCTTCCAAAGTCTGTTCAGAATGAGGGGGTACGTGTCACCAAAGCGCAAAACGACTTTTTGATGATCGTCTCGTTGTACGACACTACCGATACGAAGATGTCGGTCGATGTGGCGGATTATTTGCTCAGTAACATGCAAGACCCAATTGCCCGTTTAGAGGGCGTAGGTACAGTGCAAGTGTTTGGCGGTCAGTATGCTATGCGCATTTGGTTAGATCCTAATAAACTAGCCTCTTACAGTTTGATGCCCACTGATATCAGCAGTGCCATTACGGCGCAAAATGTACAAGTCTCTGCGGGTAGCATTGGTGCATTGCCAAGTTCCTCTGAGCAACAGCTCAATGCCACTGTGACCGCTAAGTCGCAACTTCAAACAGCGGAAGAGTTTTCTAACATCATCGTCAAAAGCGATAGCAATGGTGCCCTTGTTCGCTTAAGCGATGTTGCCAGAGTGGAACTTGGAAGTGAGAGTTACAGCAATGTTACCAGACTCAATGGTCATCCAGCCTCTGGACTTGCGGTGATGCTAGCCCCTGGGGCAAACGCACTCTCTACGGCAGATCGCATTAAAAAGACGGTTGCTAAGATGGAAGCTACGATGCCAGATGGCTATAAAGTAGCGTATCCAAGAGACAGTACCAAGTTTATTCGTATCTCCATTGAAGAGGTTGTGAAAACACTTTTTGAAGCCATTTTGTTGGTTATTGTGGTGATGTTTGTCTTTTTGCAAAACTGGCGTGCAACCCTCATTCCTGCCATTGCTGTGCCTGTTGTTTTGTTGGGTACATTTGGTGTTTTAGAGGTTTTTGGATACTCCATTAATACGCTGACCATGTTTGGTATGGTGCTCTCCATCGGTCTTTTGGTGGATGATGCGATTGTTGTGGTTGAAAATGTTGAGCGTATTATGCGTGAAGAGAAACTTTCCCCTGTGGAAGCGACCGAAAAGTCGATGAAAGAGATCACCAGTGCGCTGATTGGTATTGCCACGGTGCTTTCAGCTGTTTTCCTTCCTATGGCATTTTTTGGAGGCTCAACGGGTGTTATTTACCGTCAGTTTTCCATTACCATCGTTTCATCGATGGTGCTTTCTGTCATTGTGGCACTCACACTCACACCCGCACTGTGTGCTTCGTTGTTAAAGCCGCATGTTGAAACACATGGACACGGTTTCTTTGGTTGGTTTAATAACACATTTGATCGTTTGATTGAGCGCTATAAAGGCAATGTCAGCTCTGTCATTGCGCGCCCCATTCGTTGGATGTTAGTCTATGGCATCATTGCTGCTGCGATGGTGTTTTTAATTTTACGCCTTCCTACAGGCTTTTTACCGAGTGAAGATCAAGGTAACAGCATGGTTCAGTTTAGTTTGCCTGAGGGTGCTTCATTTAAACGAAGTGACGCCGTTGCACGTGAGATAGAACGCTACTTCTTACATGATGAGGGAAATAACACCGAAGCGATCTTTACCATCTCAGGCTTTAGTTTTAGTGGAAGCGGTCAAAATGCGGGTATGGCGTTTGTGGCACTCAAAGACTGGAGTGAGCGTCCTGGTGTTTACAACCGAGCCGATACCATCTCCAATCGTGCCACGATGAATCTTTCACGTGTTCGTGATGCACAGGTATTTTCACTCAACCCTCCTGCTATTCAAGGTTTAGGGCAGAGTAATGGCTTTAACTTCCAACTTCAAGCCTTATCGGATACAGATCGTGAACAGTTTAAAACCTTTCGTGACACACTGCTCAGCAATGTGCGTAAAGATAACCTGTTTACAGCGGTTCGTTTAGGGAGTCTTGGAGAAACACCGCAACTCAAAGTGAAAATTGATGAAGCCAAAGCCGTAGCGCTGGGACTCTCTTTATCAGATATTGACGATACGCTGAGTTATGCATGGGCAGGTAAGTATGTCAATGACTTTGTGGATCGTGGACGGGTCAAAAAAGTCTATGCCCAAGGCGATATGGCATTTCGCTCCAAGCCTGAAGATTTGGATCAGTGGTTTGTAAGGAGTAGCAGTGATGTCATGACGCCATTTTCTGCGTTTGCAACATCACAGTGGAGTTATGGTGCACAAACATTGACACGCTATAACGGTTTGGCATCGTATGAGATTCAAGGCGCTTCTGCTCCTGGGGTTAGTTCAGGTGTGGCGATGGATAAAATGGAAGCCTTGCAAGCGGCCTTGCCAACAGGTACAAGCTTTGCGTGGAGCGGACTCTCTTATCAAGAAAGGCTCTCTAGCGGGCAAACGGTTAAACTCTATGCGATTTCGATTTTGGTCGTTTTCTTATGTTTAGCGGCTCTCTATGAGAGTTGGGCAGTACCGTTTTCGGTTCTATTGGTCATTCCTTTGGGTATCTTTGGCTCAGTCGTGGCGGCATCGCTTCGTGGACTCGAAAACGATGTCTATTTCCAAGTAGCGCTTTTAACGACCATCGGACTCTCTTCTAAAAATGCTATTTTGATCGTCGAGTTTGCGGAAGCAGCGTATAATCGTGGAAGTTCGCTTGTCGAAGCCGCTGTAGAAGGCTCAAAGCTGAGACTAAGACCTATTTTGATGACGTCACTGGCGTTCATTGCGGGTGTTTTACCTCTCGCACTCTCCAGTGGTGCGGGAGCGAACAGTCGTATTTCCATTGGTACTGGTATTATTGGAGGAACGCTCAGTGCGACTTTCTTAGCGATTTTCTTAGTGCCGCTCTTTTTTGTGTTGGTTCGAGGAATGTTCCCAGAACGAAGCCACCATGCAACGATGGTAGGGGAGGTATAAGATGCGTACATTACATAAAAGCACTCTGAGTATTGCTGTTGTATCTTTGTTGTTTAGCGGATGTGCAACGCTTTCGCCTGAGTATGAACGACCAAGTGCGCCTATCCCTTCTACTTTAGCGATGGGTGTTAAAGAAAACAACCAAAGTGTACAAAAACTCTCGTGGAAAGCGTTTATTCACGATGATAGGCTCTTAAAAGTGGTGGCTCAGTCGTTAGAACAGAGTCGTGATTTGCGTAAAGCCGTAGCAAACATTGAAGCAGCACGTGCAACGTATCGCATTCAGCGAAGCAGTGAATTCCCAACCATTGAGGCAAGTGCTACAGGCTCTAAAGCGCGTTCTTTAAATTCGACAACCAATACAACCTCTATCACGCAAAGCTCCTCAGCAACCGTAGGGCTCAGCAGTTACGAGCTTGATTTTTTTGGCAAAGCACGAAGTTTGAGCGAATCTGAGTTTGAAACCTATAAAGGGGTGGAAGAAGCAGAGCGCTCGGTTCGCATTACCCTCATAGCAGAGACGGTGAGTGCATGGCTTACGTATGCTTCCGATCAGAGTCTTTTGGCCCTCTCTAAACAGACAGAAGTGAGTGCGAAACGCTCTTTGGAACTGGTTCAAAAAAGGGTTGATTTAGGCATTGACTCTAAAGTTTCGCTTTACAACGCACAGAGCATTTTCCAACAAGCCAAAGCTGATGTCGCAAGCTATACAACCAAAGTAGCGCAAGATCGTGCTGCTTTAGAACTTCTTGTGGGCGCTAGTGTAGATGAAGCTCTCTTACCAAAAGAGCTAGAAGTCACGTCTCAAAATTGGTTAGCCGATGTTCCTGTAGGTCTCTCGTCGGAGGTTTTACTCAGTCGCCCCGATGTTTTGGAAGCAGAACACAATCTCAAAGCGGCGAATGCCAATATCGGCGTTGCCAGAGCGGCATATTTTCCCTCCATTACGCTGACAACCAAAGGTGGTGTGGGATCAAGTACGCTGAGTGGTCTTTTTAGTGGAGGCACTTCAACCATCTGGTCATTTGTGCCTAACATCTCTTTGCCTATTTTTGATGCAGGCGAGAGAGATGCTAACTTAGACTATGCCAAAGCCAAACGTGATGTGTATGTAGCAACCTATGAAGCAGCCATTCAAACAGCATTTAAAGAGGTGAGCTCAGCACTGGCAAGACGCGCAACGATTTATGATCAATACGCTGCGCAAGAAGCCTTGGTGGAAGCAACCAAACAGAGTTATACGCTTTATGATGCACGCTACCAAAAAGGAGTCGATACGTACCTTAATGCGCTTCTTTCACAACGATCTTTCTATAGCTCACAGCAATCACTCATTTCGGTTCGCTTGGAGGAGCCAGATCGCTAAAATGCCACTTATAATAGAGATAACACATCCTAAAATCATCGTGTGATAAACGCCATCAATAAAGGCTTTATCCACGATGTCTAGGAGTTTTTCTTGCAACGTCACATCGCTTAGAGAAGTGATAGCACTGTGCGCGGATTGGATGGAGGTTTTAAGTGCCATAGCAAGTGAGCTTTCCACGTCCATCTCTTTGATGTGTGAGAGATAAATGCGGTTGACGTAGCTTCCCAAAATGGCAATACTCATCGCGGCTGAGAGTTCAATGGTCGTATCATTCAGCGCACTTCCTACACCTGCTTTTGCTTTGGGAATAGAACCCATGATAGAATCGGTTGAAGGAGGCATCGATAACCCCATGCCCAAACCTTGAACAAAAAATCCACTCAGTATCGCCCAAAGCGCCATATGCACATCGATCGTAAAGACAAACACCGCCATACCAAGAGCCGAGATCATAATCCCACCACCAATGCTGATATTTGTGCCATAGTGCTTGACAACATACGGTGCCAACTGCGAGCCAATCATCACGCCCAGTGTCATAGGAGTGAGTAAAAAACCAGCCTCTAAAGCGCTGTAACCTTCAACGGTTTGGAAAAGCTGCGAGAAGAAAAACATGGAGCCGACCATACCAAAAACGATCAACGCAATGGCAAAAGAGGGAATCGTAAAGGTGCGTTTTTCAAAAAGCTCAAAAGGAATCATCGCATGAGAACAGCGTCTTTCCCACAGTATAAAAATGGCACAGAAGATAAGCCCAATGATGAGGCTCACCATTACATCAAAATCACCCCAACTTTTAACCCCTGCTTCGATAATGCCATACGTCAAGGCAAATAAAAAGAGAATGGAAAGGAGCATACCGACAATATCTGCTTTGGCACTTTTATTGTGCGATTCGGGGAGTATCCATGACGCATAGACAAAAGCGATGAGTCCAATAGGCAGGTTGATAAAAAAGACCCAGTGCCATGAGGTGTATTCGATGATGAAACCGCCTATTAAGGGCCCTAAGCCCTGACTCAGACCAAAGATCATTGACCAAAGACCGATGGCTTTCATCCGCTCATCGGAGTCTGTAAACATATGCGTAATGATGGAGAGCGTGGAAGGCATAATAAAGGCAGCACCAAAACCCCCAGCACCCAGCGAAGCAAGACTAAAAAGCACAATGCCAATCTTGAGAAATAATTTTCGCCCATAATGATCTCCTAGAGCGCCAATGGTAATTAAAATGGAGGCAAAAAAGAGGATGTAAATATCGACAATCCATTGTAGTTCGCTCATCGTCGCTTTTAAATCGGTTGAAATGGAGGGAAGGGCGACATCAAGGACGGTATTGTCCAGTGTGATGATGGACATGGCAACACAAAGTGCGCCAAGACCTGCCCACCTTTTTTCGTGAGAATATGACATTTAAAGTATTCCTAAAATCGTAAAGTGTAATGAGTGTTACAAAAGGAGATGATACCACAGCTCAGCTTAGGCACTGATCTGTGGCAGAAGTGAGGGTGTCTTTATATGTAAAGATTACTGCTTTTTAAATCCCAAATCGATGAGGTACAACAGTGGTCCTGTCATAAAGGTCGTGACGAGTGCCATAATGACGAACATCGTAAATAAAATAGGCGATAAAATACCTAACTCATAACCGATATTTAAAACAACCAACTCCATCAAACCCCTTGTGTTCATCAGCGCTCCAATGGCAAGTGAATCACGCCATGAAATGCCCATAAAACGGCTTGCAATAGCACTGCCGATAAACTTACCCACAACGGCAACCACAGTGATAGCGAGACAAATCATCAAATGCTGGGATTCGAGGAGATTGATTTGGGTACGAAGTCCTGTGAGGGCAAAAAAGAGTGGGAGTAAAACCAAAAGACTTACATACTCCAAGCGGGGAGCGATGCGCTCTTTGAGTTCGCTCTCATCCGATGAAGGCATCATAACACCTGCCATAAAAGCCCCAAAAAGGGCATGAATGCCTAGAAGTTCGGTGATTAAAGCACTGCTTAAGAGCACTACTAAAACAATTGTCGTTACTTTCATATCCAGTGTTTGGTTGTGAATGGGTGAGCCAAGGGAGCGTAAAAAAGGCTTCACTACAACGAGCATTACCGTGATGTAAACCACAATAGGAATAAGCATCAACACAGACATCAGCAAATTGGTTGACGTTGAAACCGCTATGACGATGGCTAAGATGTACCACGCCGTTGCATCATCTGCCGCAGCACACGTGAGCGCCATAGCCCCATACGATGTTTTCGTCAAATTGCGGTCTTTGAGAATACGTGCCAACACAGGAAAGGCCGTGATACTCATCGCAATGCCGATAAATAGGGCAAATGCTGTAAAAGTAACGGTGGTTGATGCAAATGAAGGGTAAATGATATAGGCAAGGATGGTACCTAAGAAAAAAGGGAAGATGATGCTGATATGGCTAATAACGATAGAAGCCTTACTCTGCTGTTTGAGTTTGTCAAAATCAAGCTCCATGCCTACGACAAACATAAACAGAAGCAGACCGATTTGGCTTAAAAAATGTAAGTTTTGAAAGGAACTTTTCGGAAATAACAGAGCCGAAATTTCAGGAAAAACAAGCCCCAAAAGAGAAGGTCCTAAAAGCACTCCCGCAAAAATTTCACCAATGACGGGCGGCTGCGAAAGCTTGGAAATCAAGATACCAAAGGTACGTGCCGCTGCCATAATGACGATGATCTGCACGAGCAAAAGGGCTAGAGGATGAGAGAGCTGTTTGGTAAATGTGGTTTGTAAATTATCCCAAAAATTTCCAACAGACACAGGCTCAGGAATAAACCCCGTATCTAAGTAAAGAGCGTTGCCATAGTGTATGACTAAAAAAATACCACCGCCCAAAAGAAGCAGTGAGAACAAATAAATTTTCGTAGCGCGATCCATTATTAACCTCCTTGAATCTAAGCAATACACTTAGATATAAGATTCAATTATACCATACGGGCTTTTCTGCCATTCTTAAGCGGTCTGAAATGGTTATATATCAAAAGTTATGATTAATAAAAACGCACCCCTTTTGTTACCAAGTTGATATAATGTTTGCATAGAATTATCGTATGAAAGGGAGTCAGATGTCAGTCAACAAAGTTTATGTGCTCGATACCAACATTATCTTGCACAATACCAATTTTATTAAAGAGTTGTGTGATGGCGGCAACAACATCATTGTGATCCCAGAAACGGTGCTCATTGAGCTGGAAGATTTTAAAAAGAACTTCACGGAACTGGGGTATCAAGCCCGCAGTTTCGCACGTATGCTTGCTTCATGTAAAGTAGAAGAAGTGGACAGTGGAGAGTTATATCGCGTGGTTAAGATGCGTTATGAAGAAGACATTGCGATTCATCTCTTCTCCAAAACGTTCTACTCTTCAGACATTGACTCTCAATTTATCAATGAATCGAACGACAAACGCATTCTCGAAGTAGCCTCAGGGGCGCAAACATACTATCCTGATTATAAAGTCATTTTTCTCTCTTTAGATGTGTATGCGCGCATGTTTGGGCTTTTTTACAATGTCACCGTAGAGTCTTTGCGTGAAGATAGAAGCGATGTGCCCGAGTTTGAGTTTGTCAAACAACTGCCTATTGACTCAGCACTATTTAATACCCTCGATAAAAAACTGATTCAGGAGTATGACCCAGAGTATAAAAGTGGCAACTACTGTTATGAATTTGTAAGCAGTGATGGCAACTCAGAACACGCCATCATCTCTCCAGGTGGCATCATTCATATGCTGAATGAAGAGCTTGATTTTAGGGGGTTAGAAGTTAAGCCTATTAACCTCAAACAGAAGTTTTTTATGAAAGCATTGCTCTCCAATATGTACGACATACACGTCATCGACGCGCGTGCAGGTAGTGGTAAAACCTTGATGGCGTTTGTCGCGGCGATGAGGCTCGTTACCAAAGGCAGTTACGAGAAAATCGTCTATGTGCGTAATTCCATCGAAAGTGTCGATAAAGGTGCAGATGTGGGCTATCTTTCAGGCAATGATGAGAAGTTTAGGATTTACAATATGGCATTGTATGATACTTTGGAGTTTATCGCTAAAAAACGGATGAAAAAACGTGATAACACGCAAGAACCGCAAGTGGCTATCGAGAAAAAAGTACAAGAACTCATGACCAAATACAACATCGAAAAGCTCTGGCCAGGTGAGGCGAGGGGGCGAACACTGAGTAATGCTATCGTCATTTTAGATGAGTGGCAAAACAGCTCAAACAACACGACACAGCTTATCTTATCGCGTCTGGATAACAACTGTAAAGCCATCGTCATAGGGTCTAATCGTCAAATCGATAATATGTACCTAAACCGTTTTAACAACGGTTTGACTTCGCTTTTGAAGCAGACCAAAAAAGAGCAGACACATATCTCACTCTTTGCGATTGAGCTGGATAAATCGGTACGTGGTAAATTCTCACACTTTGCCGATGATATTTTTGGGGATGGCGACAAACACAAATGACCAAATACCAGTTTTTAGGGGATGAAGACCCGATAGCCTTTCGCTCCATCTTTATCTCTGACCTTCACTTGGGAACACGTTTTTCCCAAGCGGAGGAACTTTTGGAATTTTTAAAATTTACACACTCTGAAAATCTCTATTTAGTCGGTGATGTGATTGATGGTTGGGCGATTAAGCGCAAGATCAAGTGGGCGCAGTCGCACTCCGATGTCATTCAAAAAATCCTTAGAAAAGCCAGAAAAGGCACCAATGTCTTTTACATTACAGGCAATCACGACGAATTTTTACGCTCTTTTTTGCCTTTAGGATTGGGTGATCGCATCAGCGTTGTCGATGAAGTGGAGTATACAAGTCTTAAACAAGAGCGTTTTTACATCACGCATGGCGATTTTTTTGACTCAGTGACAATGACGAAACGGTGGCTTGCCATCCTTGGTGATATGGGATATGATCTTTTACTCAACATCAATCAACTCATTCAGTGGTTTCGTAAAAAACTACGCTATCACAGCCATTGGTCACTCTCAAAATATGTGAAAGACCATGTCAAAAGCTCGGTTTCATTTATTACCGATTTTGAGTCGATTTTAAGCGAACATGCCAAACGCCATCACTACGATGGCATCATCTGTGGGCATATTCATAAAGCCGAGATCAGGGAAATTGAGGGTATTAAGTATTTAAACTGTGGCGATTGGGTTGAGTCATGCACTGCCATTGTGGAAACCTATGAGGGTGAATTTAGGATTATACGATGGCTGGGGCATTAAAGATTTCGCTCGCTCTCTCAGGTGGAGCGGCAAGGGGTGCTTTTCATTTAGGCGTCATCGCAGCCTTTGAGCGAAACAATGTAGAGATAGCTGCTGTTTCAGGTACCAGTATTGGTGCTGTGATCGCCGCAGGGGTAGGTTCAGGAGTAAGTGCATTTGATATGATTCGCATCTTTCAAAGCAAAGCGTTTCGTAAAGTGTTTCAGTTTAACTATTTTCGAAAAGGCTTACTGCGCATCAATGAAAAAGCGGCAATCTTAAAGGAGATAGCACCCATACCTCGCTTAGAGCAGATGCCAATCCCGACCTTTGTTACCTGTGTAGATTTACCCAGTGGTGAAATCGTGCGTTTTTCTGATGGAGAGACGATAAAACTTGCCATTGCAAGTGCTGCGCTCATCCCTATTTTTCGCCCTATCGTCTATGAGAGTTACACGCTCATTGATGGAGGTTTTATGGACAATTTACCCGTAGAACCACTTTTGAAGCTTCCGTATACTGTGGTAAGTGTGAACCTTTTTCCTGTACATGTAAAATCAAAAGGAAAAAATTTCTCGAGCATTGAGCGGGCGATTTATCTCTCCATTTTGGCTTCTTCCAAGCGGCAGATAGAGCAGAGTGATCTGTGCATCAGTGATCCTGCTTTGAATGATTTTGGATTGTTTACTTTTGGGCAATTACAGGCATGTTTTGAGCTAGGATACGCTAAAGGGAGTGAGTCCATTTTGACTTTTATGGCACAACAAAGTATAATCAAGTCCTTTTAAAGGTGATACGTGATTAAAGGAATAGAATGACAAGCAAAGATTATTTAACCCAAATGTTCTCCCTTCAGCAAAAGCTGAACGATGAAACCAACGGCATCGGCTGGGAAAATGGGTACACAAAAAACAACCGCATGATTAACTGGAAACGATGTATTTACATGGAGTGCGCGGAGCTCATTGATAGTTTTAGTTGGAAACATTGGAAAAACATTAATAAACCTACCGACTGGGACAATGTCACGGTTGAAATCGTCGATATCTGGCATTTTATTATGAGTTTATTGTTAGAAGATTATAAAACCAATGGCAAAGGCGACATTGAAAAACTCGTTTTAGATGTGCTGGATGTTCAAGGTTTTGAAGCGTTTACCAAAGAGCCATTATCCGCAGGATCTGCTGATCCAATGGAGCTTATCAATGACATTGAGAGTATTATCCACGATACAACAGGTTTTGAGATCGACCTTTACGATGGACTTTTATGTGAGTATTTTACCCTTTCACGTAAATGTGGCATTAACCTTAAAGTGTTGTACAAATTCTATGTGGCGAAAAATGTTCTCAATCAATTCCGTCAAGATCATGGCTACAAAGAGGGACATTACATCAAAGTATGGAATGGCAAAGAAGATAACGAAGTGATGCTCTCATTCCTTCAAGGCGAGTCTGCCCCAACGGTAGATGCACTCTATAAAAAACTCGAAAAAGCCTATCCAAAGGCATAAAAAACAGATTGCAAAATTACTATTGCAATCTGTCAAAGCACCAAAGGTGCGCGGGCGTTGCACCGAGCAAAACACAGTGTTAACGTAGTCTTTGGAGCTTTGCTTCAAAGACGTGTAAAGAGTTCCTGTAGAACTCTAATAGACTTTTTCCTACTTCTGATTGTAAACGATACTTCTGCTTTTAGGTGTTTCTAAAAACTCCACGTGTGACACTTCCACTCCCAAACGACTCATCTTTTTCGCAATGATGCCCAACAACCATGTTGAGATATTTTCACTCGTTGGCACAAAATCAACGATGATGTAGCCATCATACATCTCTACAATGTGGCTTGGTTGGTCTTTAACGTGACTTAGGTCAGGAATTTTGTAGCCTGCTTCATTGTCAATGAGGTTTTGTTTGTCTGTAAAATGTGGTAAGAGTGTTTCAAACAGTGGATCATGAATATCGATGATAAATTTATGATCTAAGGTGTTGTCTAAAAAGAGCTTGAACCAGTTAAGATGGTGAAAGTCCGTGACCATGCCATCTTTGAGCTGTGAGCTTTGCAGATAAACGATTACTTTACCTTGGTGACCGTGCAAATGACGGCATGCCAAACAACCCGTAAGCGAAAATTCACTGTCAAGCTGTTGTGACCACACACGGTGTCCATAACAAAAATCAAACTCTTTACTTATTTGCCAAATCATTTACGTATACCTTTTTTGAAGTCTTTAATGATACCTAAAAAGAGATATAAAGAAAATTTTTGACGTGGATTTTAGAGTAAATATATTATGATATAACTATTAAATCAAAGAAAGAGCGTTATGTTAAAAGTCGTCGAAATATTTTATTCTATTCAAGGAGAAGGCACGCAAGTGGGTGTTCCTTCCATCTTTATTCGCTTGCATGGTTGCAATCTCAGTTGTGGATTTTGCGATGAGTTACTGCACAAAGGTGCGTATGAAAGCCTCAGTTTTGATGAGGTTTTGGCGCGTATCAAAGCCTATCCTTCCATGCACGTCATCATCACAGGTGGCGAGCCTAGCATCTATAATCTCAATGGCTTTATTGAATTTTTACAAGCGTATATGTACTCTGTAGCGGTCGAAACCAATGGCTATAATTTCTCAAACATTGCCAACGCTAACTGGGTGACCTACAGCCCAAAAGATTGGGACAAGATCGAAAAGCATGGGTATGATGAGATCAAATTTGTGGTGGGAAAAGAGTCTGCAGTGGATAAAATACTGGAGTTTAAAAGCTATAAGCCTATTTTCATTCAGCCTCAAAATGAGATGGATCGCCCCAATAAAGAGAATGTCGCTTTTTGTGTGGAGTTTGTCAAAGCCCATCCACAATTTATTTTAAGTGTGCAGTTGCACAAGTTTTTAGGAGTTGAGTAATGAGTCGTGCTTTAGTCGTTTTTAGTGGTGGGCAAGACAGTACAACGTGTCTTGGTTGGGCAAAAAATCGTTTTGAGTATGTTGAGAGTATTACGTTCGATTATGGTCAAAAACATCGTGTTGAAATTGCTCAAGCGGGGAAAATTGCGGAGGCTTTAGCGGTTAAAAATACCTTGTTAAGTCTCGATGCTTTTTCACAGCTCAATGACTCCGCTTTGATCGATAGTACCCAAGATATTGGCGCGCATCATAAAACGCATACCAATCTTCCAGCCTCTTTTGTTCCCAATCGCAACGCGATCTTTTTTACCCTCGCTCATGCCTTTGCTCAAAAGCAGGAGATAGAGCATATCATTATTGGGGTTAACCAGACCGATTATTCAGGGTATCCTGATTGCAGAGAGCCCTTTGTAAAGGCATTAGAACTTGCACTCAATCTTGGAAGTGAAGCCAACATCACGTTTCACTATCCGCTCATGCATCTGACCAAAGCTGAAACGTTTGCATTATCGGCTACAGAGGGCGTTTTAGAGCTTGTACTCAACGAGTCCCATACGTGCTATAATGGTGACCATAAACATAAACATGCGTGGGGCTACGGTTGTGGAGAATGCCCAGCGTGTATCTTGCGAAAACAAGGTTGGGAAGCTTACGCCAAAGAGAGTTAACGTCTTTACCTGTAAAGTGTGCGAAGGAGTACTGTGATGAGTGTGAAGTCCTCTTTTTTAATCTTAACGATGCTGGCTTTTTTAATTTCTATCGGCTTCGAGCTCATCAACTGGTCGTATGAGCGTGAAGAAGTCAATGTGATGGCGGAGCAAAATGCTCAGGAATTAGTGCAAGGCTTTAAACAGCTTTTGGTTTTAAAATCCGATCCTTTTAAAAAGCAAGCCCTCGACTATGCAGCATGGAATGACCTTGCTAACTTTACAGAACATAAAGATCCATCATGGGCAAAAGATAATCTTGATGGCAGTATTGTGCAATTTGGCATTAATGCTTTTTATGTTTTAGATCACTCCAAAAAAATACTTTTTAAAGAAGTCGATAAGTCTTTTTTAGAAGAACTTTCGACCCTGTTTCCTTTAGCGCTGCTTGATAGCTCCAATGCTGAAGTATTACACTTTTATGCCAAAACACCTCAGAACATTGTTGAATTTTATGTCACTCCGATCCACCGAATTGATGAAAATGTGAGTAAAGACTCTTTAGCCAAGGGGTTTGTCATTATCGCGAAACATTGGGATGAGCCTTTTTTGCAAGAGTTGAGCAGTTTTGGTATTGCAGAAGCCCATTTGAGTTCTTTTCATGAGCCCCAGAATGACTATAAAATTACGCATGAAATTCCTTTGCTTGGCATTCAAAATGAAAAAGTTGGTACGCTCTATTTACATTTGCATAACCAAATGAGCAAGGTTTTAGATAAGTATGGCGCGGATGATATTAAACTCTCTTTTCTCAATACATTCCTTCTTATGATTGTTTTTACACTTTTAATTACCAAATTTATCTCTTTTCCTCTGCGCGACATTACCACCGCACTTAATAATAGAAGTAAAGAGCCATTACGTAAATATTTGCTCAAAGAGAATGAATACGGAGCCATTGCCACAGCAGTATGTGAATCATTTGATAACAAAGAAGAGCTGGAATGTTTCAATAAAAATTTAGAGCAAAAAGTACATGACGAGGTTGAAAACAGCAGACTCAAAGACAGGATGCTTTTCCAACAATCAAAACTTGCCGCGCTTGGAGAGATGCTGGGTAATATATCACACCAGTGGCGCCAGCCGCTTAATACCATTAGTGTGGTTATCAGTAAAATTTATTTGGATAGCAAAACCAACAAGCTAACGCCGCAAATGCTTGAGGATGAAATTATGAAACTTCGAGAGTTGATTCAACATATGTCTTCTACGATTGATGATTTTAAAGATTTTTTCAAACCCGATAAAGAAAAAGTGGTTTTTGCTTTGTATAAATCCATTGAGGAGAGTATTCGAATCACCGATGGTGGCATTGCTAACAAAGACATTGTGTTTCATGTGGACTGTCCAAGTGAGATTGTGATGAATGGCTTTAAAAAAGAGCTTTCGCATGTTCTTTTGGTCCTTATCAATAACGCTAAAGATGCGATTATCCAAAGAGAGATAGAGCACGGTGCTATTACAATCAAAGGGTATGCCCAAGAACACTACATTATCATCGAAGTATCCGATAATGGGGGTGGTGTGAGCGAGGAGCAATTACCACATATTTTTGATCCATTTTTTACCACCAAAGAGCCAACAGGTGGGAATGGAACAGGGCTTTATATGTCAAAACAGATCATTGAACAGAGTATGCAAGGCTCTATTAATGCTGCAAATGAAAACGGTGGTTTGGTTGTTACCATTGTTTTACCACGCAATAACGAAGTATAAATCGCTTTCAAGAGGGTTTAAAACCCTCTTGATCAGCCTGCTAAAAATTTAAAAAGAGAGGTACTCCAATCTTCGCTTTTGAGAATTTTTTGGTAGTTAACAATGTCTTTTTGCAAAGCATCTTCTGTAAGCTTCATCGCTCCATACGCTGCAAAAATTCCTTTAAATTCCATTCCTGTAAAGACAATTGTTGATTGAAGCGGTCTTAGGTATTCACTGAGTGTGAAGTTATTGTAGGCACCTGCTTGGTAGGCATATTCAGGTGAGCCCGTACTTACGACGATTTTACTCTCTTTGCCTGCAAGTTTACTTCCCTCTGGTCCATACGCAAAGCCATAACTTAAGACTTTGTCTTGCCACTCTTTTAAAATAGCAGGTGAGCTGTACCAGTAAAGCGGAAACTGAAAGATAATGCGTTCATGTTCCACTAAAAGCGCTTGCTCTTTGGCAACATCAATGGCTTCAACGGTTTTGTATGTTGCATAAAGATCATGCACGGTGATATTTGGCTCATTTTGAATGCTTTCAATGAGTGATTTGTTGACTTTAGATTCTGCGATATTGGGGTGGGCTAAGATAATCAATGTTTTTTTCATGCGCTTTCTCCTAAAAAATTTAGAAAAATATACCGCTAGATACCTTAAAGTTGCTTATAGAAAAAAAAGTAAGTAAAGAACAAAAATGGTTATTATGGTATAATTCAAAATAAGAGGTGATAATTATGATAACAATTGATGAAAAAGAGTTCCACTGCCCTGTGGAATTAACGCTGGATATTATTAACGACAAGAGCAAAATATTTATCGTGTATATTTTGCTAGGGGGTCAAAAGCGGTTTAAAGATATCTGTGAGGCGTTCCCGCAGATCACACAAAAAACGGTGACCCAAAAACTCAAAGAGTTAGAAGCAGACCATATTATCGAACGAACCGTATTTGCAGAAGTGCCACCGCGCGTGGAGTATGCGCTTAGTCCTATTGGTAAAGAACTTGAAAAAGTACTCAGTACGATGCATTCATTTGGAGAGTCTTATGCGGCGAAGTATGGGTGTAAAAGAGATGCAAAATGACTATGCAAGGCATCCCTTTCACTACGACCGATTGGAATGCCATAGAGCCTGTTGAGCACAAAGGCGAGAGTGGCAGTGCCTTTTGGCGAACGAAGCAGTGTGGCAACATTCGTGTGCGCATAGTGGAGTATACGGCTGGGTATAAAGCCGATCATTGGTGTCAAAAAGGGCATATTCTGTTGTGTTTAGAGGGTGAGCTTTACACGGAGCTTGAAAATGGCGAAGTGCATCTGCTGAAAGCTGGTATGAGTTATGAAGTCGCGGATGATACGATGGCACATCGCTCGTATACGCCAAGTGGAGCAAAGCTTTTTATTGTTGATTGATCTTTACAGGTAAAGGTGTTCATGAGCAAAGAAAATTACCAATGGCTTGAAAAAGAGCTTCCTTCTTGGGTAAAAGAGGGTCTTGTAACATCGCAGAGTGCAAGTGTGCTTTTGAGTCGTTATGCGGGTGAAAAGTCAGCACAGCGCACTTCTGGTATAGCATTTAGCTTGCTAGGGTTTGTGTTGGTGGGACTGGGTATTATCTCTCTTTTAGCGTACAACTGGGATGTGTTAGGGCATCTTGAACGCACGCTTTTAGCCATAGGACTTTTAGTGGGTGCACAAGCTTTTGCCTTTTGGGTGAAGCGCTACAAAAGCGATGATAAAGCCCTATTGGAGGGCACTGGAGTGCTTTGGTTTTTGATGATGGGCGCATCGCTTGCCATCATCGGACAGACCTATCATTTAGGCGGAACAGTGGGTGATTTTATGAGCGCTTGGCTTTTGCTCTCCTTTGCGCTTCCTTGGGTGCTTCCATCTTCAGGTGCGGCATTTCTGAGCATCATTGTGTGGACGGTGGTGTGGATAAGCAATCGAAATGATTTCACCACGCTGATCGACATCCACACAGATTCGTTTATCAGCCCGTGGTTACTTGTGGGAATCGCTCTTTCATGGATAGCGTATTATGGGGTACAACTTCAAAAAGCGAAGCCGTCAAATGCAACACTGCTTTTAAGCTGGGCGATTGCGATTTGTCTTTTTCTTGTTTTTCTTGTGGAAGTGGTTATTGAGACCCATGAGATGCACACTTTACGCAATACACTGATCTTCTTGGCACTCTTCTTTGCCATTTACTATATGGCAGGTAAACTCTATCTCTCGTATGGCGAAAAAACGTGGCAGCGCCCTTTTGAGCGCATCGGGAAGTTAGGCGCATTGGTTTTAATTCTTTTTCATGTTTCGTTTAAATCATGGCATTGGATGGGGGAAGAAGCATCAATAGAACGTCCTTTTCATGGGCTTAGCATAACGCTTGGAGTGATTTTTTTAGCGCTTTTGGTGATATCAATACGAAAATACAAACGCTTACCTTCTGAAGTACTTGTTATGCTGACACCTTTCATCTTTTTTATCTACACTCTGTTGCAAAACCAACCTCAAACATCGCATTTTGCGGCAATGTTTTTCATCAATATTTCCGTACTTTTAGGTGCATCGTGGATGATTGTGTGTGGAGCAAAAGAGTCAAAAATAGGGCTTATCAATCAAGGCATGATTTTAATCGCGCTCACCATTTGGATTCATTTTATGGATGCCAATTTTGATCTGGTAGCCAAAGGAGTCGCGTTTATCGTTACAGGGGTACTCTTTTTAGCAGTCAATGCATTGATAAGACGTCGTTTTAAGGCACAGGCATGAAACATACAAAGCAACTTTTATGGGCGCTCTTTGGTGTTTTGTGCGTCGTGCAAGTAGTCGTTATCGCTTTGGGGATCATGCGATATGAGAGGATTTTAAAAGAGGGAGAAGTCTTTTATTTTAAAGTGTTGCCCCTTGATCCGTACGACCCTTTTCGTGGGCGCTATGTCACGCTTCGTTTTGAAAATGCAAACAAAGCACCTTTAGCAGAGGGTGAAACTTTAGAGGAACAATCCAAAGGTTACGCTCTCTTGGAGCATCAAGAAAAGGGCGATGTTATCAAAGAGATACGCTTTAAAAAGCCTCTTCGTGGAGATTTTTTAGAAGTGAATGTGTATTCTACGACACATGCAAAAAAGGGTGATTCCAATACCGTTTATTTCTCACTTCCGTTTGATCGTTTTTACATGCGTGAAGACATAGCCCCAAAAGCAGAGAAAGTGCTCAGGCTTCGCAGTGGCGTTAGTGTGAAAGCAAAGCTGAGAGTACAAGATGGAAAAGGTGTCATCGAGGATTTGATGGTTGAACAGACACCTTTAAGTCAATTTGTCCTTACGCCGTAGGACTACTTTTTGTGCTCGATGCCGAGTGCGATAAGTTCATTTTCAGTGTAAGGGATCGGTGCTTTTTTCCCATCCGTAGAGACGTTAACGTAAGTAATCACCGCACTGGTAACATGTAAACAGCGATGGGAGCCTTCATACGAGCGTTCTGCGTTGACTTCAACTTGTGTGGTGATGGAGCTTGTACCTACTTTGATGATTTTTGCGTAACAACTGAGGACATCACCCACTTTAACGGCTTCGCGAAACTCCATCGAATTGACAGCCACTGTTACCACTCGCCCAATGTTAAGATCTCGTGCAGCAAGACTTCCTGCAATGTCAATTTGCGACATAATCCAGCCTCCGAAGATGTTGCCAGAGGGGTTAGTGTCTTTTGGCATCGCAACGATTTTGATGCGCGGTTCACCCATATTATACATATCAAACCTTTGTAGTGAAAAAAGAGGCTAAAAACATTTAGCCTCTTTTGAATGGCGTATCATAATACAGTATTGTTTGAAGGCAATTTAAATGAAAAATCAGATCCTACGCCTAAGCTACTTTGTATTTCAAGATTGGTGTTATGCAGTTTGAGGATGTAGTTGACCAGCGCAAGTCCTAGCCCCATAGAGTTGTCCCATGAGTGAGAGTTGGAGCGGTAAAACTTTTGGGTTACTTTTTCAATGTCTTCTTCTTTGATGCCCACACCATTGTCTTTGACATGCAAGGTGTCATTTTCAAGGCTAATGCGCACGGCTTCATCGGAGTATTTGAGGGCATTGTCGATGAGGTTGGAGATAACGATCTCGATCATTGTGCGATCCGCGGTAATGGTATAGGTCTCGGGAAGTGTGCACTCAATGAGGCGTGTATGGTGTTTTTCCCTAAACGTTTGTGCAATCTCTTGAGTCATTTTGACCACATCAAACGTGGTATTTTGCGTATTGAAGTCACCGTTTTCAAATTTTGTGGTTAGGGTGAGGCGGTCAATCATGCCAGAGATTTTTTGTGCATTTTGAACAATTTTGCCTAAAAAGCGCTCTTTAATTTGGGCGTTTGCGTTGGGGTCATCCAAAAGTGTTTGGGCGTATCCCATGATGGAGGCGATAGGGTTTTTAAACTCATGACTAATGGCAGAGATGACATCGCTTCGTTGTTGGGAAATGAGCTTGATTTTAGCGGTGTATTTACGCTTCTGTTTAGCGCGTTTTTCAAGTTTTGCTGCCAATTTTTTGAGGTAATTGGCGATTTCAAAAAACTCTAAACTGAAGTGCGATGAGAGGCTTATTTTGTACTCTTTGTCAGCGATTTGTTGTAAGTTTCCAACGATCTTATCGATTTCATGGCGAATTTTTTGGCTGAAAATATAAGCGCCATAAAGACCTATAAGGATACTAAGGCTAAAGATGATGGTGAGCTTAATCCAAAGGTTGTAAAAGTTGTGCATGATGGTGTCAATGTTCGTTGCAAGGCGTAGATAAAGGGTACGATCCTCTTGTTTCAAACGGTGCGCAACGTATAAAAAGTTACTTTTGACCGAATCGGAAAAACGTATGGCATGTGCAAAGTCCGTCTTTTGGGCTTTGATGATCTCTTCACGCCTTGAATGGTTATCCATCGTTTCATTGTCTTTGTCACTATCGACCAGTACGACACCTGCTTCATCTATAAGGGTAAAACGAATGCCCGAACTCTCTTTAATCACTTTAGCAAAAGCTTCAAGGTCATTGATCTGCGGTAGCTGATGTTTGATGATCTTAATGTGTGCTTCAAGCTCATCTTGATAGCGCGCAATGTTGTCACTCTTAATGGTAAAATAGCTCACCAACCCAGAGAGACACAGTGTGCCTATAAAGAGAATCAAAAGACCTCGTATGATGTGTTGATGGAGCATTAGCATAGGGTGTATCCTACACCCCAGATGGATTTAATGTACTCTTTCTCTTTGGTTGGGTCAATTTTCGCTTTGAGACGATTGATAGCGACATTGACGGTTTTATCTTGAAAAAAGTCATCGCTTTTCCAGACATGTTCCAGTAAAAACTCCCGACTCAAAACAGAGCTTTTATTTTCAATCAGAGTGCACAATAAGTCAAACTCTAACTTGGTGAGTTCAACTTCTTTGCCATTGACCTGTAAACGGTGCGCTTCAAGATCGAGCATCAAATCACGATAGGAAAGCGTGCTTTTGCTTGCAGGTGATGTGCGGGAGAGAATCGCTTTGATACGAAGCAGTAGCTCTTTCATATTGTAAGGCTTGGTCACATAGTCATCGCAGCCTCGCACAAAACCCTCTTCAATGTTCGCATCGCTGTCTTTGGCCGTGACAAAGATAACCGCTTGAGAGAAGCCTTTTTTACGCAAAGCTTCAACAAACTCGCTACCTTCAACACCAGGGAGGTTACGATCCACAATGAGAAGATCAATCGGTTCTTCTTGGAGGCATTTTTCAACATTTTTTGTGCTTAAAAAGCCTAATGTTTCATACCCTTCTTTTTGAAGGTGGTACTCCAAGAGTTCGAGTAAATCTTCTTCGTCTTCAATAATTAAGATAGTCTGTTTCATTAGATCCCTAATAGGTTTTCATCTCTCCGCCAACGCGTGCGAAGATCATAAGTTGTACGATGTTCACGCTACGATCTGCCATGCGCTCTAACTTTCGCATGGTACTTAAAATCTGAATAAAATCAGCCGATTGGTCGATCATTTTTGCGATGTCACTGAGGATGTTTTTCTCCAAAATAGAGTAGAGATCATCACTCTTGCTCTCTTCGACTTTAACTCTTCGATAAATGTCTTCAAGTGTTTCTGGTGCCGCAACTTCGATGGTGCTAATCGCTAAAGTAACAGCTTTAATGGCGGTTTTGCACAGATGCGTTGAGTACTCATGCAAGGAGACAAACGGAACGTCGCCTTGAAGGTGCAGTGCCATACGTTTGCTAAAACTTCGGATATTTTCAGCGATTTTAACCAGTTCATTGGTGATTTTAAGATAAGCGACCATTTTACGCAAATCTTTCGCTTCAGGCCCAAAAAGAGCTAACGTAACCACAATTTCGTTGTCGATAGCATTTGCTCTGTTCTCAATATTTTTAAGAAGTGTCTTCGCCGAATCAAAACGTGAAATATCTAAGCTGTCCATGCCACTGAGCGCTGTTTCGCTTGCCATGGTAATCTCAGCACCCAAATCAACGAGCATTTTTTTGATCTCAATCAGTCTCTCTTCATATTTTTGAAGCATATAGTTTCCTTACAATAGTTTGTCATCATTGTAGTTTGAAATCATTACAATATGGTAACATAAAAACCTCTCTAGCGTTACCACATCGTAATCAGCTCCTCTTATAATCAACCCAAAAAAGTAAAGGAGTTTTCATGGTCGATGTAGAAAAAACATTAAGCCTCAAATACCCTAGCATTGTTTATTATCCGAGTATGGTGAGAAATTTCGTTGTCTATCTGCTTAAAAAGCTACTCCATCAAGAAGAGATAAACGATTTTTTGACGCATGGTGAGGCCTATCGTGGGTTTGATTTTGTTGAGGCAGTGTTAGAGTATTTTAATTTTGGCTATACCGTTTCCAATAAAGACAAAGCCAATATACCTTCTTCGGGTCGTGTCATCATCATCGCAAACCATCCTTTGGGTGCACTTGACGCATTAGCGCTGATCTCGCTTATTAAAGAGATACGAAGCGATGTCAAAGTGCTTGCCAACGATGTACTGATGCAGATAGAACCGCTTAGTGGTATTCTTATTCCGATTGACAATCTCAGTGGTACAACCGCCAAAGAGTCGATCAAAAAGGTTTACGATGCGCTGGAAAATGATGAAGCGCTCATAGTGTTCCCCTCAGGTGAAGTCTCACGTGCTCACCCAACAGGCATCAAAGATGCGAAGTGGAAAAAGGGCTTTTTGAAGTTTGCGCAAAAGAGCAATTCACCTCTTTTGCCTGTTTTCATTGATGCGAAAAATTCACCACTTTTTTACACCCTTTCGATGGTCAACAAAAAGCTTTCAACGTTTTTGTTGGCGCGTGAGATGTTTAAAAAACGCTCGAAAGTAATCAGCTTTAAAATCGGAGAGATGATCACTTACAAGACACTTCAAAGTTCAGGTTTTGGGGACACAACGCTGATCAATCTTTTGAAAAAACATCTCTACAAAATCAGTCGAGGTAAAAAAGGCATCTTCGCAACCCAAAAGGCGATAGCTCACCCCGAAGAGCGTAAAGCCATACGCGCAGAGCTTAAGAAATCCACCCTTTTGGGACAAACAAACGATGGCAAAAAAATTTACCTGTATGAGTATGAAGCAGGGTCCATTTTGATGAAAGAGATAGGACGTTTAAGGGAGTTCACGTTTCGTAAGGTGGAAGAAGGAACAGGAAGTAAAAGAGATGTAGATGCCTTTGATAAACACTATAAACACATCGTGCTTTGGGACGATGAAGAGCTTGAAGTGGTGGGCGCGTACCGCATTGGTGAGGCGAATTATATCAGCGAGTATTTTGGTGTTGAGGGTTTTTACGCACAAAGCCTTTTTGAGTTTACCCCAGAGTTTGCGCCCTATTTGCATAATTCTATAGAGTTAGGACGCAGCTTCGTGCAACCGCGTTATTGGGGTACGAGAGCGCTGGATTATCTTTGGCAAGGGATTGGGGCGTATCTGTTTAAAAACCCGCATATTCGTTATATGTACGGGCCTGTGAGTTTAAGCGATGTGTATCCTAAAATCGCCAAAAATCTCATCATTACCTTTTATTCACTCTATTTTACGTCGCCTAAAACATTGGTGAGCGCTCGTAATGGCTTTTTTATGAGTAAGGTTGAACGCGAGGAGGCTCAGGCATTTTTTAAAGGGGATGATTATAAAGAGGATTTTACCATCCTAAAAGAGCAACTCTCTCACATGGACTTAAGTGTACCAACGCTTTACAAACAGTACACAGAGCTCTGCGAGGAGGGTGGCATTTGCTTCTTAGACTTTAACATCGACAAAGAGTTTGCGAACTGTGTGGACAGCTTCATCTTAGTGGACATCACCAAAATCAAAGAAGCCAAAAAAGCACGGTATATCAAAGGGGAATAAAAAGACTCCAAGCCCTAAAGAAGGGCTTGGGATTGTGTAGGATTAAGCGTTTGTTTTAAAGGCTGAGAGAGCATGGCTAAGGTTGGTGGAGAGTTTAGCGAGGTGTTCAGCAGCACTGGCGATCTCTTCCACACTTCGTGCATTGGTTGAGGTGAGTTTATGTATAGTATTGACACGCTCAATCATCGTCTTGGCTTCGATGCTTCCATGTTTAGCCTCTTGTGCGGCACCTTCTGCGATGCTTGCTGTTTCATTCATGCTGTTTACGGTTTTAAGCATCAGTTGTTGTGTGTTCTCCGCTCGGTGTCCGAGGGATTGAATTTCTTTCGCATTTTTCTTCATGAGATCCGAAGTTGTATTGACCGATTGAGTAATGACCGCTACGGTGGAGTTACTTTCAACAAGACTTTTTTGGGTACGTTCAGCTAGTTTACGTACTTCATCGGCAACGACGGCAAACCCACGACCTTGCTCACCCGCACGCGCTGCTTCGATGGCAGCATTGAGGGCTAAAAGATTGGTTTGTTCTGCAATATCTGCAATAACCAAGAGGACTTGTTGTACTTGAGACACTTCTTGATCAAGTTGTTCTAAACGAGCGGAAAGATCGGTTTGATTGACAACGACTGTTTGGAGATCGGACGATACCGCAAGGACCTCTTTTGATGCATTATTAAGCTCTGCTGCCACACTTTGCATCACATTGCCTGCATGTTCAGCATTCTCTTCACTGTCATGCAAAATACTTGCGACTCTTTTGGTGGTGTTAACCGCATGATCGACTTCTTGATCAGCCTCTTCGGTGCGCTTTCCTATTTGGAGAGATGTTGATGAAAGCTCTTCGGCAACCGCTGCATTTTCTGTTGCCGTATGTTTTGCATCGTCAATGGCTTGGCGTAATTGACTGAGTAAGGCATTAACAGTTTGCATCATGGTCGCGATTTCATCTTCACCATGGGTGGCTATGGTATGCACTAAGTCTTTGGTTGCTCCAATGTATTCACACTCTTTGGTTGCAATTTCTAAAGATTTTTTAATATGCGAAGCTACAAACCAGAAAAAGAGATTGGTGATGATAAGTACAGCCACAGCTAATGCAATGCCGAATTTTCGAGCTTTTGCTAAAGACTCTTTTTCTTCTTCTTCGATGGCTTTAGAGAGTTCATCGGCTTTTTTAGAGATGATAATAAATCCATCTCTACCTTTATTGGTGAGCTCGATAAAGCGTTTTCCATCACTGGTTGCGAGAAATTCAGGGGTATCGGTTGCTTTTTTGTATTTTGTGAGAAGCTCAAAACGAGGCAATGTTGATTCGGCAAAGGCATCAACGCCTACTTTTATCTCTTTAAAAAGTGTGATGTCTCGTTCACTTGTCAGTAAAGGTTGCAATTCCGTTAGGTGTCTTGCAAGGGTTCGCTCCGCTTCAATCGACTTTTCCATGAACATAGGCACAAAAGAGATCTGATAGCCACGTGAATGCATCAAAAGTTCTGCGGTGTCACGTGTGATTTTCTCAATGACTTGAACTTTTCTCACAGCTATTTCAGCGCTTGCGGTGTTTGAAATAAGAAGGTAACTTAAACAGATGGTTCCTAGTAAGATGATGAGAAACAACATAATAAGTTTGGAGCGGATTGTTTTTAACATAAAAGCTTCCTTACAATTAATATTTAATTTTTATATTAGCACAAATTGTAGTTGTTGTATGTGAGATTTGGCGTGAGATTGTTGTAGGTTATGACGTAGTATCAGGGGGCAAGCCCCTTTTTTATACGTTTATGGGGCTTTAACTTTGAAGCATAAAGCCTCGCATGGAGAGGCTTGCATTTTGAAAAAGAGTCGTGACGCTGGTGAGTACATCTTTTTCATGCCGTGTCCCTGCAATGTAAAGCAGTGGTAGATAGTGGTCAATCGAAGGATGTGCTGTTTTAAAATCAGAGCATCGCTCTTCAATACGTACAAGACTCTCTGTATCGTTAGAGGTAAAGGCTTTGTCGATGAATGTATCGACATTCTTAGCCCATTCAACAGCAGGGGCGTTGATGTTGTAAAAATCGACCATGCCTAAATTATGGGTTAAATTGCCACTTCCGATGATCATAATGCCTTCTTCACGGAGGACTTGCAGTTGCTCTCCGATCTTGACATGTGTAATCAGCGGTAGATTTTTGTTGATGCTCAACTGGATAACGGGAATACTCGCTTTGGGAAAAAGGTAGTACAAAGGCATCCACGCGCCATGGTCAAGTCCGCGCTCTACCATGGGAGCATCTAAAAGCGTTGCGATGCGTTTGGAAAGGGTATTATTGCTCGGTGATTTGTAGCTCAGCTCATACAGCGCAGGAGGGAAACCGTAAAAATCGTACAATGTTTCATACGCAATGCCTGAGCTGATACTTACTGCCGTTTGGTTGGTGTACCAGTGTGCTGAGATGACAAGGATGGCTTTAGGGGTTGGAAGCTCATGTGAAAGCGCTTCAAGGCTTTCGGTAAAGCTGTTTTCTAACACAAGATTCATGGGTGAGCCATGCCCCAAAAAGAGGCTTGGCATACGTTCTGACATTCTTACCTCTCCTTAGGCTGTTTTAAATGCAGCAAGTGCATGGCTTAGGTTATCTGAGAGTTTAGAGAGGTGTTCTGCCGCACTAGCGATCTCTTCAACGCTTCTAGCGTTCGTGGTGGAGAGTTGATGAATGTTGTGGATACGATTGAGCACTTCACTGGCTTTAGTACTTCCAGCTTGAGCATCTTTGACAGTACCCAGTGCTAAGGTTTTAGCTTCATTCATATTGTCAACCGTTTTGAGCATTAATGTTTGTGTGTTTTCAGCTCTGTGTCCAAGTGCTTGGATCTCCTCAGCGCTTTTTTTCATCATTTCAGTTGCGGTATTGACCGATTGGACGATAACGGCAACGGTGGCATTGCTTTCCACAAGGCTTTTCTGGGTGCGTTCAGCGAGCTTTCGTACTTCATCTGCAACAACAGCAAAGCCACGACCATGCTCTCCTGCTCGTGCTGCTTCAATAGCAGCATTAAGCGCTAGAAGATTGGTCTGTTCTGCGATATCTGAGATAACACCCAGCACTTGTTGGACTTGTGCGACTTCACTATCGAGGTGTTCAAGACGGCTTGAGAGATCGGTTTGGCTTACAACGATATTTTGAAGATCAGAAGAGACGGCAAGGACTTCTTTAGAAGCATTGCCAAGCTCATCCGCAACATTTTCGATAACTTTACCTGAGTTCATTGAACTCTCTTCACTTGTTTTCAAAATAGCAGCAACCGCTTGTGTGGCATGTACGGTTTCATCGACCTCTTTTGCTGCATCTTCGGTGCGTTTACCTATCTGCAATGAAGTGGATGAGAGCTCTTCGGCAACGGCTGCATTTTCCAAAGCAGTACGTTTTGCATCATCAATCGCATTGCGTAGCTGTGAAAGAAGCGTATTGACGGTATGCATCATATGTGCGATTTCATCATTGCCCATAGTTGTGATGGTATGATGAATATCTTTGGTTTGACCAATATACTCACACTCTTTTGCTGCGGTTTCAATGGAGCGTCTGATTTGATTGGCGACAAACAAAAAGAGGAAGATTGCGCCACCTGCAATAATGAGTGCCATAATACTGCCGATAACTTCAGCTCGATCAAGTAAGTTGTCTTCATACGATTCAATGGCTTCTGAGAGCTTTTCAGATGCTTCTAATAGTGTTATAAAGCTGTCGCGTCCTTGGTTGGTCAGCGTTGTAAATCTTTTGCCATCAGGTGTATTGGCAAACTCAGGTGCATTAATGGCAGCGGTATACTTTGTCACCAGTGTAAAACGCTCATCGCTTGATTGTTTGAGTTCGGTAGCTAGCTGTTTAATTTGTGCTAAGAGTGCAAGATTTTCTTTATTGTGTAACATGGGCTCTAACTCTTTGACATGTTCAAGAAGTCCAGCATGTGCTTTATAATAATTTTCAACCATTTTAGGACTAAAGGTGATTTGGTGTCCTCTAGCGTGCACTAAAAGTTCATTGGTATGCTTGGCAATTTCACCAGCAGCTTGTACCTTTTCTACAGCACTTTTTGCTTCAATCGTGTTAGAAATAAGTAAGTAGCCAAGGCTAGCAGTACCTAAAAGCACAACAACCAGTAGAAAAATGAGCTTAGCGCGAATGGTTTGTAACATAAAAACTCCTTATGTATCGTGAATCATGATGCCCATTATAGCGAGCAACTATAGCGGCATTATAGCAAGCAATTATAAATATTGTATCTGCTCTTGGTCTGGTAGTGGTCTCAGATATGTAACCAAGTTGTAATCAAATTCTCTTACAATGACATTACCAAATTTTAGAAATGGAGTATACAAATGACTATCAAAACGTGCGCAGTAGCGCTTTTAAGTGTTGCAGCTTTAAGTGTAACTGCAAGTGCTAGAGATCAGATCAAAATTGTTGGTTCTTCAACCGTATATCCTTTTACAAGCTATGTAGCTGAAGAGTTTAAAGCTGTTACTGGAAATAAAACACCCGTCGTTGAATCCACAGGAACAGGTGGCGGTATGAAGCTTTTTTGTGCAGGTGCTGGTCTTGATACCCCTGATTTTACCAATGCATCACGTCCTATTAAAGCAGAAGAATTTGAAACATGTGTTAAAAATGGTGTGACTGACATCACAGGTATGATGGTTGGTTTTGATGGTATTGCTGTTGCTCAATCTAAAACAAACGGTGAGATCGTTTTAAGCAAAGAACAACTCTTCTTAGCGCTTGCAGAAGAAGTTCCAAGTAAAGATGGTAAATCACTGATTAAAAACCCGTATAAAACATGGAATG
Source organism: Pseudomonadota bacterium (assembly GCA_017860615.1). Classification (GTDB taxonomy): domain Bacteria; phylum Campylobacterota; class Campylobacteria; order Campylobacterales; family Sulfurospirillaceae; genus Sulfurospirillum. Next base: position 38,721 of record JAGDMU010000016.1, read on the forward strand.
AGATTGACGCAAAACTTCCAAATAGAAAAATCACCGTTTACGGTCCTCCAACCACATCAGGAACCAGAGACTCTTTTGATGAGATGGTCATGGAAACCGCTTCTAAAAAATTCGATGCATACGGCGATAAAAAAGGTAAATACAAAGCGATTCGTCAAGATGGTATTTTTGTACCAGCGGGTGAAAATGATAACTTAATCGTTCAAAAATTGACTAAAGACACCGCTGCATTTGGTATCTTTGGATACAGCTTCCTTGAAGAGAATGGCGATAAAGTCAATGGCGCAAATATTGATGGTATTGCATGTACGTCTGAGAACATCTCTAGCGGCAAATACCCTATCTCAAGAAGCCTTTTTATCTATGCCAAAAACGCTCACAGAGCTGAAGTTAAGGGTATGGATGAGTTCTTTAAACTCTATGTTGATGACAAAATGGTTGGTCAAAAAGGTGTTTTAAAAACCATTGGCTTGGTTCCTATGACAAGCGAAGATCTCAAAAAAGTACAAACAGCAGTTTTGGCAAAAACCAAACTAACCGAAGAGATGGTTAAGAAACATACCATCTTACCTTAAGCTTTACGTGTAACATGAGCAAGAGGTGTTTTGCCTCTTGCACTTTTAATTCAAAGGACTCTGGTGAGCAATCAAACTCTCTATCTTATCTTTTTTGGTGGTCTTTTCCCACTGATGTTTATAGGCTATATCATCGGTAAAGCACGTGCTGTCACGATTCGCTCTAAAGGTATTAAAATGCATTCTCAACCCGACCAATACGGTTGGTTTGTCGCACTTTACACAGGGCTTCCTATCATTACGATAGGGTTTGTGGGAGTATTTTTATATCTTTTTGGCATTAATGCTATTCCTCCATTTGTTCTTGTAGCAGGAGCTTTAAGTGTTGGTTCTGTCGCATTATGGCTATTCTTTAGACAAGTTGATCCCAAAACAAGAGCCAGAGATGCTGTTGAAAACTTCATCAAAGGGATGTTGCTGTTTGCTTCGTTGGTTTCGGTTATGACGACGTTTGGTATTTTACTCTCCATCATTTTTGAAGCATTGCATTTCTTTCAAACCCAAAGCGTTACCTACTTCCTTTTTGGAACCGAATGGTCTCCTGATACAGCTTTCCTAGAAGGAGCGGGAAGATCGGATGCAAGTTCAGCGCAAGCCAAGTTTGGTGCCGTGCCTATTTTTGCAGGAACGTTTTACATTACTCTTATGGCGATGATCTTAGCAGTGCCTATTGGTTTGATGTCGGCTATCTTTATGTCAGAGTACGCAACACCCAAATTAAGATCACAAGTGAAGCCTTTTTTAGAGATACTCGCAGGTATCCCTACCGTTGTGTACGGCTTCTTTGCAGCCCTTACCATCGCCCCTGCCATCGTGAAGTTTTTTGCACTCTTTGGCATTGAAGCGCAATACCAAAACGCACTCTCATGTGGCATCATCATGGGCGTTATGATCATTCCTTTTATCTCTTCCCTTTCCGATGATGTCATCAGCTCTGTTCCTCAAAATATGCGCAATGGCGCGTACGCTCTTGGTATGAATAAAGCAGAAACGATTCGTTTCGTCGTCCTTCCTTCTGCGATGCCAGGTATTATCGCTTCCATTCTTTTAGCCGTATCACGCGCTCTTGGTGAGACGATGATCGTGGTTATGGCAGCAGGTCTTAGACCAAACTTGACATGGAATCCACTCGAAGATATGACAACCGTAACCGTTAAAATCGTAGAGTCACTCACAGGCGATCAAGAGTTTAACAATCCGTTGACCCTCTCAGCGTTTGCACTGGGTTTTGTCCTCTTTGTCGTTACCCTTGTCATCAATATTATTTCGGTCAACACGATTCGAAGTTTTCATAGAAAATACAAAGTTTCAACACTTTAAGGGCTTAATCAATGCAAGAAAAAAACGACAACTATTTTTACATTCCTCAAATTAAGAGACGTAACCAAAAAGCGGCTATTTTCAAAGGGCTTACAATTTTTTCCATTGTTTTTTCGATCTCTTTTTTGGTCTTCTTCTTGGTGGATATTGTACGCTCTGGCTATCCTGCCTTTCAGCAGACCTACATCAAAATTGAAGTAAAAATCAACGATGAGGTTGTGGAAAATCCTTACGGTGCTGTCAATGGAAAGCAACTCAAAGTCATCAGTCGCGCATGGTTGCGTGATCTTCCAAATCTGATCAAAGCCAATCCTACATGGTTAAATAGTACCCAAACTTTCTGGGCACTAGCCAACTCTGAAGTCGATCAATACATCAAGGGCAAAGAGTCTCGAACATCTGCAAGAGATAGAGCTTATGTGGATGAACTGAAAGAGCAAGGCAATGTGGTTCTTAAATTTAACACACTCTTCTTACTCTCAGGCGATTCAAAAATCCCTGAAAATTCAGGTATTTATTCTGCGATCATTGGTAGCCTTTTAACGATGATTGTAACCATACTCATCGCGTTTCCTATTGGAGTTATGACGGCGATTTACCTTGAAGAGTTTGCCCCAGAGAACAAGCTCACACATATCATCGAGGTTAACATCAACAATCTAGCGGCCATTCCTTCCATCTTGTTTGGTCTTTTGGGATTGGCGATTTTCATCAACTTCTTTGGCGTACCAAGAAGCTCACCTCTAGTGGGTGGTATGACGTTGGCACTCATGAGTTTACCCGTCATCATCGTAAGCTCCAAAGCAGCGCTCAAATCCGTTCCAGCAAGCATCCGCCAAGCAGGGTTTGGACTAGGACTTACGAAGTGGCAGATCGTGCGTGACCACGTTTTACCGGTAGCAATGCCAGGCATTTTGACAGGTTCTATCATCTCTATAGCGCGTGCTATCGGTGAGACAGCCCCCCTCATCATCGTAGGAATGATCGCCTTTGTACCAGATGCGGCAACCAGCTTTAGTGACGCGGCAACCGTGCTTCCTGCGCAGATCTTTACATGGGCAGGAATGCCTGAAAAGGCTTATTTAGAGCGAACGGCAGCAGCGATTATTGTCTTGTTGGTGCTGTTGCTATCCCTCAATGCAGTAGCAATTTATTTACGAAAAAAATTTGAAAGAAAGTGGTAATGAAAATGGAAAATGGTTTTATACTCACAACAATGATGGATCGCGAAGAGAGCAATGCAGCTAAAGAAACGGTCAAAATTGAAGTTAAAAATCTCAACCTTTTTTACGGTGAAAAACAAGCGCTTAATTCTATCAATATGGATATTTATACTAAAAAAATTACAGCACTCATCGGACCGAGTGGTTGTGGAAAATCGACCTTTTTACGTTGTATCAACCGTATGAATGACCTTGTACAAAGCTGTAGGGTTGAAGGGTACATTGGTATTGATGGACATGATATTTATGACAAAGACATTGACGTCGTTGCGGTGCGTAAACGTGTGGGAATGGTGTTTCAACAACCCAACCCTTTTCCTAAAAGTATCTATGAAAACGTTGCATATGCCCCTTTGATGCATGATATCGTGAAAAAAGGTAAAGAGTGCGATGAACTTGTTGAGCGAGCACTTCGTGGGGCTAACCTTTGGGAAGAGGTCAAAGACAAACTCAAAGACCCAGGCACGGCACTCTCAGGTGGTCAACAACAACGTTTGTGTATCGCACGTGCGATTGCGGTTGAGCCAGATGTCATCTTGATGGATGAACCTACTTCTGCATTGGATCCGATTTCAACCGAGAAGATTGAGAACTTGATGTTGGATTTGAAGAAAAACTATACCATTGTTATCGTCACACACAACATGCAACAAGCCGCACGTATCGCCGATTATACGGCATTCTTTCATATGGGAAATCTCATCGAGTACAGTGATGCTAAAACCTTGTTTGTTAACCCAAAAGAGAAGAAAACCGAAGATTACATCACAGGACGTTTTGGGTAATTTGATAGCAGTGGCAAAAGTGTGAGCTATTGCCACTGATTACCGAACATGAACGTAGTGTTTTCACAGAGACTTCGTTTTGAGCTTTGCTTTAAAGACGAGTCAGAGTTCTGAAAGAACTTTAATGAAGGAATGTATCGTGAATCGTTTTTCTCCCACACATCTTCTTATTTTACTCTGTTTTCTTTTAGGGAGTATGGTCACCGTACAGTTTTTACTTTCACAGCAGAGTATCCAAGCTCCCACACTTTATAAAAGCGAAGCATTGGTTCATTCCATCAATCCTAGCATCATGAAGCTACGGTTAGACATCAAAGAGTATTTGATGGTGCAAGATGACAAATACTTACGTGATTTTGATACAGAAATGACAAAACTTAAAGACTCCATAGAGCATCTTAGCAAAGAGAGATTGATTGATCAGAGCAGTGCGATGCAAAAAAACATTGTCGCTCTAAGCATTGATCTTAAAACGTATGAACAATCTTTTAAAAAAATCGTGGCGCTTGAGAAAGAAAATGCAGCGATTGAAGGTACGATATTTGCGAAGTACACCACGCTTTTAGAAGAGCACCCCAATAAAATTCTTTTTCAATCGTTTATGGATAATGACCCGATGAGTGGCAATAGCGCAGCGTATCTGTTAGATGCACTTTTAAAGTATAAAATTTCAGTGGCTTCCTTTACCCTTAACAACAATGACTTTTTTCTTATACGCATCAAAGAGCTTAAAGATGAGATTGAAAAATATGCCAATAAAATTGAAGTAGTGGTAGATAACAAAGAGAGTCTCAAACGTATCAAAAGTTTTAAAGAGGCATTTTCCCTCTATGCCCAAGGATTTGAGCAGATCGCACGTAATACGCACGCAAAAAAGGCTATTTTAACCACTACCTTTGAAGAGGTATTTCCTCGTATGCATGAAAACACCCAACTGTTAGGTAGTATGGTTCAAAAGATGCGAACAGAAGAGGGTATGAGTGAGCTTTTAGATGCATCATGGGTTTCAAGATTTTCGCTGCTAATCTTTTGCCTTGTGAGTTTTTGTGCAGGGATAATCACACTCAGTGTCGTAAGACGCAAAGGTGCTTAAACGTTTTGGATAACGCTACTTTCTTTTTTGCAACAACGCATTCAACGCATCTGCAAAAGCTCTTTTTTGTTTTTCACCGATGGCACTAGGACCTCCCGTGATCTCTCCCGCGTCACGAAGCTCTTGCATCAAATTGCGCATGGCGAGCAGACTTTTGATGTTGCTCTCATCGTAAATCGTCCCTCTAGGATCCAGCGCAAGCACACCTTTACTTACAAGCCTGTCGGCTAAAGGGATGTCAGCAGTAATCACCAAGTCTGAACTCTGCGCGTGTTCAACGATGTAGTGATCCGCCTCATCTGCTCCTTGTGAGACGATAATCATGCTAAGCAAAGGAGAGTCCTGAAGCGGTATTTTTTTATTGGCGATAAAATGGGTGGTGATGCCGCGTTTAAAGACCGCTCGAAGAAGAATTTCTTTGAGTGTATTGGGAAAGGCATCGGCATCGACGTAGATCATCATCGCTGTCGTTCTCTTCTTTTCTCGACGTATTCACGAGGCGCGTTGTCTCTACGTTTGGGTTGGCCTTGTGGTCTTTGTCCTCTTCCTTGCTGAATCGGCTCTGCTTTGATGTTAGGATCAGGCTCAAAGCCTTCGATGATTTCGCGCTCAAATTTTTTGTTGATCAGTTTTTCAATACCGCGTAAATAATCATGCTCATCCACGCACACTAAAGAGATGGCTTCACCGTTATTTCCTGCACGTCCTGTTCTTCCGATGCGGTGAACGTAGTCTTCTGCAATGTTAGGCAGTTCAAGATTGACAACATGTGGGAGTTGGTCGATGTCCAGACCGCGTGCTGCGATGTCTGTAGCCGCAAGCACTTTAATCGAACCATTTTTAAAATCAGCAAGGGCTTTGGTACGCGCACTTTGACTTTTATTGCCATGAATTGCCGCTGAACTGATGCCGATTTTGGCAAGGTACTCAGAGACTTTATTGGCATGGTGTTTGGTGCGTGTAAAGACCAGTACTTGCTCCCATTTATTCTCATTGATCAGTTTGCCCAAAAGTGCCGTTTTACGTTTACAATCCACCATAATGACACGTTGGTTAACCAGTTCACTGGAGGTGTTACGGCGTGCCACTTCGACAATCGCTGGGTTTTTCAAGATCGACTCACAGAGCTTTTTGATCTCATCCGAGTAGGTCGCTGAAAAGAGCAAATTTTGACGTTTAGCAGGAAGCAGGGCAATGACACGGCGAATATCTTTGATAAAGCCCATATCAAGCATTCTATCGGCCTCATCCAATACAAAGGTGTCGATATGTCTAAGATCAATCGTGCCTTGGGAAACATGGTCAAGTAAACGTCCTGGTGTTGCCACAAGGATGTCAATGCCAGCACGTAAGGTTTGAATTTGGGGGTGAATGCCAACCCCTCCAAAAATAACGGCACTTTTAAACGGTAAGTATTTACCATAGGCTTTAACACTCTCCCCAACTTGTGCAGCAAGCTCACGGGTAGGTGTGAGGATGAGTACACGAAGAAGCGGTTTTCCTTTACTGTGAGGTTTTTTAGAAAGCAGCTCTAGGATGGGAAGGGTAAAGCCAGCAGTTTTTCCTGTGCCCGTTTGTGCACCTGCAAGCATATCACGGCCTTCTAAGATAGGTGGAATTGCTTTTTCTTGTACAGGAGTTGGGGTGGTGTAGCCTTCATCTTGAATGGCTTTTAAGAGGGGAGCGCTTAGGTTTAAATCTGAAAATAACATTGTAAAAATTCCTTTAGGTTGTTCCAATTAAGTTGATAGAATTTGAAAAAGATCAAATTCTACGTAGTGTGGATGAGTAAAGATTGTAGACTAATGTGCCTTAAATAAAGACCAACAAAAGTGTCAATAAAACAAGATACGGTGTGATCTTGTTTTAAAATCACACCGATTAAAGCATTAATTATTTCATAAAAAAATTAAGAGTCATATAGATGGCAGAACCAAGGAACGCAGTTACTGGTAATGTGAAAAGCCATGAAAGAAGAATGATTTTCACGGTACTTTTTTGAACACCACCATCCGTTTCAGCAATCATAGAACCTGTTACAGCACTCGATAAAATATGTGTGGTACTTACAGGTGCATGAGCAAAGTTAGCGAGCAAAATGGTGATCATCGCAGTTGCTTGTGCCACGGTTCCTTGCATATAATTAATGGGTTTTGCACCAATTTTTTCACCAATAGTATGTACGATTCTTTGGTAGCCGATCATCGTCCCAATTCCTATGGCTAATGCAACAGCCATAATAACCCAATACGGAGCGTATTCGATAGGAGCAACCAGTAATTTTCTCTGACTTGTGATGTAATCAGACTTGTCTTTATCTAAAATCAAATAGATTTTTTCCGCTTGAGCGAAGAAGTTATCGGTACATAAAATAGAGGTTCGAACACTCCATCTGTCTTTGGTTGTGAGTTCAGAGTATGAATTGAGGTTATCGAGTTTTGTAGCAACAGAAGAGATGGTTGAGTGAATTTGCTCAACATTACACTCTGCAATGGTTTTATTGGTTTTAAGTGCGCTTATCAATCTTTTTTCATTGACAAGCTGAACAATTGTTTCACTGTTGTCTTGATAAAATCGTGCCAAATTGTTTGCTGCATCTTTGGTTTGGGTGATTTTGTAGTGGTGGGAGTCCATATTGAGCGCATAATAATTGGGCAAAATACCAATGAGAATGATCATAATAAGACCGATACCTTTTTGACCATCGTTTGAGCCATGTGCAAAACTAACACCTGCACCTGTTGCTACGATGCCCATACGTGCTAAAAAGCTAGGGTGTTTCTTTTTTTCTTCATCATTGGGTGATTTAAAGAGTTTTGGGTTTTGGATGTATTTGCGTGATAATTTCATGAGTATAAAGGCAAACCCAACACCAATGAGTGGTGAGAGAGCCAATCCTGCTAAGACTTTATAAACAACTGTCCAATTCACACTGTGTGCAAGATCAAACCCATTTAAAAGACCAAAAGTAGCACTAACACCAATGATAGAGCCAATTAAAGAGTGTGAGCTAGAAACAGGTAGCGCAAAGTACCATGTACCAAAATTCCATATAACCGCGGAGATAAGGAGTGCATAAACCATTGCTAACGCAGCATTTTGATTTGTTTCGACCATAATGTCAAGAGGGAGTAAGTGAACAATAGCATAAGCGACACCAATTCCACCCATCAATACGCCTAAAAAGTTCATAATGCCCGACATTATGACAGAATATTTAGCCTTCATAGAGTGCGTATAAATAATCATTGCAACTGCATTGGCAGTATCGTGAAAACCATTAATCATTTCATAAAAAAGAGCAATTCCTAACGATAAAAGTAGTAAACCAATCGTAAGGGTACCAACATCATTCAAGGCATCCCAAAGTACAAACATAGAGTAACATCCTAATTTTTAATAACTGTAACTTTATCGTATAAATATAGTTATTTTGCTTTAATAATTAAATGTATGAATTCAAGATCTTTTTACAATGGCATTTATCTTGAAATATTTTTATGAAAAACATTGCTTCAAATCGAGCTAATTCATGTGTTTAAGTTGTTGCCTTAAGTCAACTAAAAGAGCATTTTGGCGCATTGCGACGTACTGTTTTATTTTTGATTTCATAAAGGTGTTAGGTTGTATGTTGATAACGATTGTTTCGTTGATAATACTAAAAATAGAAGCTTTAGCTGAAATCATGGTTAAAAAACCTTTCTCCGTTGGGATCTGAAAGGCAATGTCAAATTCTCGCTCTACAAGATCTTTATGAATAATTTTTTCAATATCCGCAAGTTTGACATGTAACACAACCGAACTTTCTGAAACGGTGTCGAGTGTGCCATCAATCAGTTTGATTTTATTGAGCAGAAGTGTCGCATTGATAGGTTTTTGAGGTTGTACCCTGATGTAACTACGATCCAGTGGGGATGCATCTAGAAACTCCAAATTGGCAAGCACAACAAGGGATTTTGCAGGATCGACTTTGATGATTTTTGCTTTGATGATGCTAGGAATTTTATCATGTTGAATAAACGTAAAACTCTCTTTGGTGTAGTAAAAAATTTTAGGCGTTGTGATTTTGAGTTGTGCGATGCCTTCATCAAATTTAGCAATGGTTGCCGCTTCTTTAATGGGAATACCATTGTAAAGATTGTGAAGCGTGACGGTTTTTTCTTTACGCAAAATGGATGAAAGGACATCGTTTTTATTTTGCGTTTCGTAAAAGTCAAAATCCAATGTGCCATAAAAGATCTTTTTGCGAGTAGAGAGACGTGACATGACGTAGTATTTATCCAAGCGATCAAGCAGGCTTTTATACGAATCGGTGATATCAAAGAGGGTAATGCCAATATTTTTAATCTCTATTTTAAAATTTTGTTTGATGTTGTGCTCTAACTTTTTGAGCACCTTTTTAGCATGGTGAATTTTAATCTCACGCAGTACGATTAAAAAAGTGTCAGTGCCTTGTTGTAAGAGCGTATGAAAGCCAAGTTCAGTATGGATGAATGCTATAAGATCTTTGAAAAAAAAGCCATCTTCTAAGTCGACCTCAAACCCAAACTTGACTACTGAAAAAGAGGTTTGATGCATCTTCGCATAGGCAATATTTGCCTCTATAATGCCTCGATTGAGATAGGTATTAATGGCTTCATAGCGGCTGATCATCCTGTTTCCTTTAAAGAGTGTTCATCGTCTCAGATCCCGTTTTTTCAGTGAAGCCTATTTTAGGGTACATCATAAGGCAAAGCTCATGATTAAGGTAATAGTTAATCTCTTCATGATATAAGGGGAGATAAAATTATACTTAAAAAAACACGAAAAATGTGAGAATGCAGATGAGTCAAAAATTTGAAAATGATTTAAAACGGTTTTACGATCTTTTAGGTGAGCGCCAAAGAGCACTAGGGAGTTATTTTAGCATTGTTGAGTCTTCAAACTACGATAAGCGAATAGAGGCTTTTATTGATACGTTTTTAGAGAGCATTGAACTCTCTTTGATCCGTGAAAACAGAGTGGCTGCCTTAACACGCTTGATTAATTTGCGCGATGAACAGATGGTACAAGCCTTGGAAAAAGAGGGTAAAGATGCTGTTTTTATCACGCAGGCAAAAGAGAAGGCGTACCTGTGGGTGAAAGAGTTTTACCTCAAAAACCATGGCGAATTACTTTCCCTTGTCGATAAAGAGTGGCTTTTTTCGCCCTTTTACCGTCGTATCTTACGCGGAATACACGAAGTCGGAATGGCCATGAGTGCATGGCAATCTTCATGGAATGAACACATTATCAATACGATCAATCCGCTTTTGGAGCTTGAATACAACAAAGATTCTCATGCGATTGCGCAGATGTTACACGAAAAAGGATTGCTTGATCCTGCTCCCACAGGAGAAGATGGCGACAGGTCCTACTCTGTTTTAGAAAAAATAGAGGGCGGTTATATTGCCAAAGCGTATGCAACGGCTTTTATCAAAGAGGTGCATCTTGTAAGAAATGCGTTACAAAGTTTGTGTGAAGATCTTTCTGAAATGGAAGACCCTGATTGGGATCAAAAAGCATTTTACATCGACTACTTCAAAGCGCTTGATGTGGCATTTGGTGAAGAAGAGCGAAGTGAACTCATTGCCAAATGGGCAGATGTAGATCGTAAATGGATGAAAATCACAGCCCCTATTCAAATCGGACATCCCTTAGAATACTATGAAGATCACTACAAAAAAGCGGTAGCGCTTGAATGGGATGTAAGAGTCTCAAATCCTGAAAACAAAGGAGCGTATGAAACATTTGATCGTATTCTTAAAATGTTTATTCGTCTCTTTGATCAACATGCAGAAGGTGCTTTAAATATAAAAGAGAATGTTCTCTCCAATCTAAAACGTGTACAGCTCTACATCGGACGTCCAGCACTTTTTTATGCCGCTGAATTTAATGGACTTTTCTCCGCTCAAGTGGTTCCCAATGATGAAACGGTGAGCCGAGAATTGGGCAAAAAAATCTTTGCCTTCTCCGATAACATCTTAGACTCTCTTCGTGCTAAACCTTTTTTAAAAATCAATCAAGAGGTTTTTGGGCAGGCATTTATGGATGCTGAGCGAGAGATTGTCTTTCATCAAGCGCCACTATGGCATCAGGTCTATGAGATAAGTACGATTGGGCATGAGTTTGGGCATATTTTATGGATGGATCATGATACAGAGACGAGAATGAACCAAAGCGGTGTTTTTAAAAACATTGAAGAGTTTAAGGCAACCACAGGTGGGCTTGTCGCATTTTTTATGAATGAAGACGAAAGCCTTAAAATGGCACTTTTACGCGATACCATTAAGCGTTCGGTCGGTTTAATCGCATGGATGAAAACGGGTGAAGTCGAGCCTTATTATTGTGAAGGACTTATTCATCTCACGGGACTTTTTGAGAGTGGTGTGTTGAACTTTGAGGAGACATTGCACATAGATCTTTCCTCTGAGGCGTATGAAGCTCTCAAAGCGTGGTATCTTAAAACCTATACGGAGCTTTTAAAGCACTATCTCTCCAAAGCAGATGCAAAACTTTTTTTAGAGCGTTTTGCTTCCAAAGAAGAAGGAAATTATATGCCAAATTCTTTACATATCAAAAAATTTGTGAAGTACTATTGGGCATTACATCAACGAATGGGGCGCGATATTGACGAGAATGTGAAGCGCGAAGATTGGCTTTAAAGATTATGTCAAAATTATGTCTTTGATGCAGAGCTTCGTTTAAAGATTGGGTGTTATAATTAGCGGATTATTTTTAGGAGGAAGTCAGGTTATGGAGACCAAAAAAATTACGAAAGTGTTGATTGCTAATCGCGGGGAGATAGCACTCAGAATCATTCGCTCATGTAAAGAGTTGGATATAAAAAGTGTCTCTATTTTTTCATCAATAGATGCCAGTGGTGTATGGGTGCGTAAAGCTGATGAGAGTATTTTACTCGAAGGTGATCCAATTCAAGTTTACCTCGATTATAAAAACATCGTAGAAGTAGCCAAAAGAGTAGGGGCTGATGCGATTCATCCAGGGTATGGATTTTTGTCTGAAAACCCTGATTTTGCTCAACACTGTATTGACAATGGTATCATTTTTATTGGTCCGAAGCCTGAACATATTGCTCTTTTTGGTGACAAGATGGCATCAAAAATTGCGATGAAGGCAGTAGGTGTTCCCGTCATTGAAGGAACCGATGAGCCTATAACCAACATGGAAGATGCAGTCAAAATTGCAAAAGAGATTGGTTTCCCTGTGATCATCAAAGCCGCATTTGGTGGTGGTGGTAAAGGTATGCGTATTGTCAAAAAAGAGGAAGATTTTATTCCTATGTTTGAAGCGGCAACCAAAGAGGCTGAGCGCTTTTTTGGACGAGGCGATGCATTTATTGAAAAATACCTCTCCAATCCTCGCCACATTGAAGTTCAAATTGTTGCGGATAAATACGGCAACGTGATTCACTTAGCAGAGCGTGACTGCTCTATTCAGAGAAAGCATCAAAAAGTGGTTGAAATCGCTCCAAGCCCACGTTTGAACGATACGGTGCGAAAAGAGCTTTTAAGAACCTCTAAAAAAGCGATGATTAAGCTTGGATATGAGAGTGTTGGAACGGTTGAGTATTTGGTGGATGAAGATGACAACTTCTACTTCATCGAGATGAATACCCGCGTTCAAGTAGAACATACCATCACTGAAGCGATTTCAGGCGTTGATATTATCTACCGTATGATTCGTATTGCGGAAGGTCAAAAACTTCCATTTATGCAAGAAGATATTAAATTCAGAGGATTTGCGATTGAATTTCGTATCAACGCAGAAGACCCTAAAAATGGCTTTATCCCTTCTTCTGGGCGTATTTCAACCTATCTTTCACCTGGTGGTCCTGGGGTTAGAATGGACTCGATTGGCCATAAAGACTATATCGTTCCAACCAATTATGACTCGATGATTGGAAAGCTTATCGTTACAGGTTTGGATTGGGATGGCGTGGTGCGTAAATCAAGACGTGCTTTAGATGAGTTTATCATTGCGGGTATTCCTACCAATATCCCACTTCACCGTGAAATTGTACGCGATGAAGATTTTAAAGAGGGAATTTTCAATACCACCTATCTTGATAAAAAGCTTCCAACATTTACCATGGATGCGATTCAGCATCTTGAAGAAGATGAGGCAAAACATGAGAGAATTGCTGCTATTGCAGCGGCGATTCGCATGAGTCAGCAAAAATAGAGCTTACCTTGGAGAGTGTAAAAGCACTCTCCTTCTTACTTGGGATTTTCCATGCACACGATTTCACTTCTTAATTTACTCTATCTTCTTCCTCCTCTTTTTTTGGTTGCATTTTTTTACTACATTTGGGTTGGCAATAAAACAGAAATTGCCTTTGCAACAGTTCGGATGAGCGTGCAACTTATCTTAATTGGCTATATTTTAACCTCCCTTTTTCAAACCAATGATCTTTGGCTTTTGGCACTTTTGGTAGCGGTGATGATTACGACTGCATCACTTATTGCCAGGCGGAATATTCATCGCAAGGATTTTGAAATCTATGGGGTCATTTTTATCTCGATTGCTCTGGGTGGAACATTAAATTTGGCGCTTGTTTTATGGGGTGTTTTAGAACTTGAAAATCCTCTGGACCCTCGCTATGTGATTCCTCTTGCAGGTATGATTTATGCCAATGCGATGAATGCCATCTCCTTGTGTTCGGAGCGTTATGAAAAAGAGCGAGAACACCATGACATACTCAAAGCGCGTGCCATTGCTTTTAAAGCTTCTATGATGCCCCAGATTAACTCCTTCTTAGCCGTCGGCTTTGTATCCCTACCAGGGATGATGACAGGACAGATACTCTCAGGGGTCGATCCATTGATTGCCGTGCGTTATCAGATTGTTGTTATGGCGATGATCTTAAGCAGTGGGGCGATGAGTAACATTTTCTACCTCTCTTACATAAGCTACAAAGAAGATTAACGTCAATTCTAACTTTAATTCGTCATTTTCTCACACTTTGAGTTTCCCGTAAGTCTGCATGTGTTACAATTTTATGTTTTATTTTAAATATATTTTTAAGTTTATTGACTGTTCGCCTTTCTAATTTAAATAAAGGGTCAACAATGCATTTTTTAGCTTATCTACTCTGTGGAATTACATTTATCTTTTTTGGTACACCCTCCCTTATAGGTGCAGAGACTGCACTTTATGCCGTTCCTAATCCTCCTTTTAGTTTTCGAGATAAAGGTGCTATTCAAGGTTTGAGTATTGACCTTTTAGAGGCAAGCCTTGTAACCATAAGACCGCGTTTTGCTCAAGAAGAGATTGAACTTGAGTCTGTGAACAAAATGTATGATGAAGCGTTAAAGCACCCCAAATCGTTTTTAGTGACAATGGTACGGCTCAAAGAGAGAGAACAGCAATTTCAATGGCTTGGACCCATTGCAACGGTTCGATTGGGACTTATCAGCAAGCGATCGACTCCTATTCCAAAAGGACAAAATATTATTGAAGTTTTACGACCACTTAGGATTGCAACGGTCAAAGAAACTTCATCTGAAAAGTTGCTTTTTAAAGAAATTGGAACGAACCATGGGCTCACTATAACACGTGTTTCAACGCCTATTCAAGCGTATAAAATGTTAGAATATGGCAGAATTGATGCCTTAATTTATACCGATGTTCCTTTTGTGTACCATTTGCTTACAGAGGGGCAAGATATTTCCCAATACCGTATGGCACATGTGATTCTCAATACAGATTATTATATTTGCGTTGGGAAAGATATATCTAAAGAGCAATTTAACACCATGCAAACACAGTTTAATCGCCTTAAAGAGCCTGATGGTAAAGGTGGCAGTATGTATGATCGCATTATGGCGAATTATCTAAAAGGCGAAATGCTTCAACCATAATTTTCATCAAAACTTCACGATTTTAGCCTATAATACGCGAAAACTTTTAAAAGAGGCTCTATGAAGCATTTATTTTGGGTGTTTATCGCGCTATTTTTTGTTGGGTGTGGACCGCGCTATATCATTAAAAACCAGTACATCCCTCCTGCTTCTTCGATGTCTCAGTCGTGTTTAAACAACTGTTCGCTCATTCGCCAAAACTGTCAAAACCAGTGCCAACAAAATTATCAATATTGTCTTGATGATGCTTATGGAAAAGCTAAAATGGTAGAAATTGATGAGCAGCGTGCCTATGAGATCGCTTACAGTCGTTACCAAGTGGATTATGGTTTTTATCAGATGGATATGCACCGTTGGCAGAGAGATTATTACGATTATAGTCGAGATCTCAGCCATTATCAAAGCCAGTGTGAGCGCAATAAAGACCCAAATGCGTGTAGAAAACGTGATGAATTGCGTCATTACATGAACCGTTTAAGTCGTGACAGACCACGCGAACCATGGGTCCCAGCTCGCCCAACTTTTGAGCAAATACTCGTCAATCAACAGAGCTTTTGCACCACGAATTGTGGATGTGAACAGAGTTATGATAACTGTTTTGTAGGCTGTGGTGGACAAGTGATACCGCATAAAATCTGTGTGGAAAACTGCGACTAAAAGCTTGCCCTGTAATGATTTAGTAATCGCTTGAGAGTATGATTTCTTCATTTTCAATGAAGGATTTATCCGTAATGCTAAACGAAAAATGGCAAAAACTTATTGAAGTAGCCGATTTTGCCTTTCAACCCATTGTCAACATCTACACAGGCAGACTTTATGCCGTTGAAGCATTGATCCGTAATTACGAACCTGCTGGATTTAACACAATAGACTGCATTTTTGATACGGCCTACAGTGAAAAAACACTCTATGCGATTGATGTTATACTGCGTGAAAAAGCGATTCATAAATTCTCACTTCTGCCTTTTTCCAAACACATCAAACTTTTTTACAATCTGGATAACCGTATTACGATGATGCCCGATTTTAAGTCAGGTTACACGTGTGAACTGCTTTCAACCTATGAGATGGACACATCCAACATCTGTTTTGAACTCTCCGAAAAACACCAAGTGGGCATGTATGCAGGTGTGGATAAACTGGTCTTAAACCTTTACAAACAACAAGGGTATAAGATGGCGATTGATGACTTTGGTGTAGGCTTCTCAGGGCTTCAGATGCTTTTTAATGCCGATCCCAATTTCATCAAGATTGATCGTTTTTTTATCAGCGAAATTCACCTCAGTAAAAAGAAAAAACTCTTCGTCAGCTCGATTGTTCAAATTGCCCAAGCTATGGGTATTTTTACGATTGCTGAGGGTGTGGAGTGTGAGGAAGAGTATAATGAATGTAAAAAGCTTGGCTGCAACATGGTGCAGGGCTATTTTGTGCAAAAACCTACCTGTGATGTTACCGAGATAGTGTTAAGTTACGAACACTTGAAATTGGTGTCTCAAAATGATAAACGTAAAAGTGGCAAAATTTCCAACATTGAAAAGTATCTCCAAAAAAGTCATACCGTTTTTGTTGATTCCCACATTAATGAGGTGTATGATGTGCTTAAGAGTGATAAAAAGACACATTTTGTACCTGTTCTTGCGCGTGATTTCACTCCGCTTGGGATTATTAAAGATGGCGATATCAAGGCGTATATCTATTCTAATTATGGAAAAGCATTACTGTATAACATCACACAAGGAAGTCTTAAAAATATCATCTCGCATTGTGGGCGTGCAGACATAAATGATCCCATCGAAAAAATCCTGAAAATTTATGCCTTTGATGATGATAACGATGCTATCTTAATCACTGAAAATGAAAAATACATTGGCTATCTGAGTTCAAAAGTGCTTTTAGAGATTATCAATGAAAAAAATATTGTCGATGCCAAAGATCAAAACCCTCTCACAGGACTTTCAGGCAATCGCATCATCAATGAATTTGTTGCCAATGCAATGGATGGCAAAGAAAAAGTGATGATGGCATATTTTGACTTTGATAACTTCAAACCGTTCAATGACTACTACGGCTTTCGTAAAGGGGATCGTGCTATTACATTATTTGCGGACATCCTTAAAAGCTCTGTAGGGTTTGATGAGTGTTTGGTAGGGCATGTAGGTGGCGATGATTTTTTCTTAGGTTGGAGTCTCAAAGAAGAAGATACTTTTGAAAAGGTCTATGGCATTGTTTTGGAAATCGTTACGAAATTTGCAGAAGATATTAAGAGTTTTTATTGCGAGCAAGGGCTAAATTCGGGTTATATTATGGCAAAGAATCGCGATGGCGTGATTCAGCCTTTCCCGCTTATGACAGTGAGTGCTGCGGTCATTTGCCATGGCTTTGGTTATCAGCATGATCTGGACGATAATGAGTTGAATGAAATCTTTGGAGTACTGAAAAAAAGTGCAAAAGCCTCACCAACACATATTGCCTGTGTCGATTTGGGTGTGATTAAGCATCAAACAATGATTGCTTGATAAGATTGTTTGATAAAAATTTTTAAAAGTGTGTTGATTGTTAAAAAAGAAAGGTGGTGGCTGGAGACGGAATCGAACCGCCGACACGGAGATTTTCAGTCTCCTGCTCTACCGACTGAGCTATCCAGCCACACTTTTGAAGAGCTGAAATTATACAAAAAAAACTTTAATACTAGCTTATGTCTAAGCGAGTGCCAACTCTTTGAAGCGATCGCCTCTGTGAGCATACGATTTAAACTGGTCTAAACTCGCTGCTGCTGGAGAAAGTAAGGCAACACTTTTGACAGTGTGGACTGCATGAATGTGTTTCATAGCTTCTTCAATGACAAAACATTTATGAAGGTTAATGCCTTCTTTTTGTGCAAATGTAGCCAGTCTTTCAGTGTTGGAACCGATAGCAAAAACGGTTACATGTAAAGGTTTCATAAAATCAAAAAGCTCTTGAAGATCAACGCCTTTGTCATCACCCCCTAGGACAATGAGAATTTCATCATCTTTATAGCGTTTGAGCGCTTCAATGGTGGCATCAACATTCGTTCCTTTTGAGTCATCTACCCAAAGGCGTCCGCGTTTATCTCTGAACTCTTCGATTTTATAGTGATCAATTTTAAACGTATTAATGAGGTCATAGTCCACGGTATCTAAAAGAACCTTCTGTGCACTCATGGCAAGAATGGCATCGAGCAAAAAGGGTGTTTTAAAGCTTACTTTAGCGATATCAATCCCCAGCTGTTCTGCCAAATCATGTTCGTTCTCATACGCTATCACATGTGCAAGTGTTTTAATATTGGCATGTGCTTTTGGGAGAATGGCAACACTGCCTTCACGCATACGTGCTAATGGCGAAAGTTTCGCTTCAATGTATGCTTCCATACTTCCATGCCATGTCAAATGGTCAGGTTTGATAGGGAGCAGTAGGTAAATATCAGGAGCTGTTACTTTGGTGTAGTGAAATGTAAAAGAGCTGGTTTCTAATATCCAGATAGGTGCTTTTTCACTCAGTTCTGCTAAAGGTGTGCCGATGTTGCCACCTGCTTGTGCACCTTGTTTTTGAAGGAGGAACTCGCACATTTGCGTTGTGGTGGTTTTGCCATTGGTTCCGCTGATCCAAATACTAAAAGGCATTTGCTCTTTAAAGAAGTCATATTCACTGACCACGTTGCGCGCTTTTTGAATCAAAGCATGATGTGCAGGAAATCCTGGGCTTGGAATTTCGACATCGCTTGTCGTTGGATCGAACGCTGAGGGAGGCAATAAAAGATTGCCAAATTCATCTTTATCGTTACTGACAAAACCATCGTCAAAAATTTGACATTGCCCTGCGAAGCGTTTTGCAATTGCTTTGGTTGTTTTTCCGTGTCCAAAAAGTGTTATCATCTGAGTTTCAATGCCGTAAGTGCTAAAAGATTTGACATGAGAGCAATAATCCAAAATCTCACGATTCCTACCTGTAAAATAACCGAAACGGTCTCTAAAACAAACACAAAACCGATTAGAAGTAACAAAATTTCATTTTTAGAAATAATCGCCATATAACCTATAAATGCCCCAATACTAAGGCTTCCGCTATCACCCATAAAGATTTCTGCGGGGTAACAATTAAACCATAAAAAGCCGACCAATGAGCCCATAACAGCCGTTGCTACAATGACCACTTCACCACTACCACCCACTTTTGGAAGGAGTAGGTAGCTGCTTAAGAAGGCGTTACCACCTACATAAACGAAAACAGCCAGTGTAAAGATAGACAAAATAGCAGGAACCGTAGCCAGCCCATCAAGTCCATCCGTGAGGTTAACGGCATTGCTTGCAGAGATCATTACTAAAACCCAAAATCCAAGAGCAAGTAGATTCATATCAAAGAGAGGGTATTTATAAAATGGAACAAAAAAAGTAGTATCCAGATCAACAGCGACAAATAAAATCAATGCAACGATGGAAGATGCGAGAATTTGAAAACCAAGTTTGGCACGAGGTGTAAGCCCTGCGGTATTGCTTTTGCCTAAAATTTTAGAGAGATCATCTTTCATACCGATGAGTCCAAAAAGTAAAATACAAGCCAGTGCTGAGAGTACAAAAAGGTTGTTCATACGGGCACACATTAAAATAGAAAGCGTCGCCGCACACAAAAAGACGATGCCACCCATGGTTGGGGTTTTAGACTTTTGCTGATGTGTTTGAGGTGCTAGTGAATAGATAGGTTGATTAGCGTTACGTGACTTTGCCCATTTGATGAATCTTGGCATCAAATAAATCGTTAAAAAAAAGGCTAAAAAAAAGGCAATCCCTGCTCGAACAGTGATGTATTGAAAAAGATTGATGGACATAAGTTTATAGAAAGAATATAGCATTAATAATGTTCCAAAGTTTAGGGATATATTTTTATAAAAGCAACATTTTAGTAAGATATTGCTTATAAGCTTATAACAAAAAGGTATGATTTTGAAACCACACGTTAAGAAAACATTACTTATTATCACCGATGGCATCGGTCACAATAGCAGCAATACTGCCAATGCGTTTGCGCAGGCGCATAAACCAACCTACGATAAGCTTTTTAAAGAGGTTCCTTATAATTTTATAGCAACCTCAGGTCTAAGTGTTGGACTTCCTGAAGGACAGATGGGGAACAGCGAAGTAGGGCATATGTGCATAGGCAGTGGACGTATTTTGTATCAAAACTTAGTTAAAATCTCTTTAGCATCCCAAGACGGTTCACTCACATCTAATCCTGCACTTCAACACCTTTTACAGGTAAAAGGTGCGATTCATATTGTAGGACTTGTTAGCGATGGTGGTGTGCATTCACATATTGACCATATCATTGATCTTGCAAAGATTGTAGAAGCTCAAGGCAAAAAAGTATATTTGCATGTGATTACCGATGGACGTGATGTCTCTCCCACTTCGGGCATCACTTTTTTAGAGCAACTTTTAGCTATTTGCAATGAGAATATCAGCATCGCTTCCATTTCAGGGCGCTTCTTTAGTATGGATCGGGACAATAGATGGGAGAGAGTGAAAGAAGGGTATCGTGTTATGGTTGATGCGAAACAGAAATCTACTTTACATGTTAAAGCGTATCTGCAAAGTATGTATGACCAAGGCATTACCGATGAATTTGTAGAGCCAATGGCATTTGAACCCTACGTAGGAATGCACAGTGACGATGGTGTGATTTTTGCAAACTTCAGAAATGACCGTATGCGTGAACTCTCCAAGGCAATTGGATTTACTGAATTTAGCGAATTTGCACGCACACTTAATGGTGTTGAATGCATTACGATGACCGAGTATGACAGTAGTTATCCATTTCCTATTATGTTTCAAGCCGATACACCACAAAATACGTTGTGTGATGTTATCGCTAATGCAGGTCTCTCTCAATTACATACTGCTGAAACAGAAAAATATGCCCACGTGACCTTCTTTTTTAATGGGGGCGTTGAAGAACCCAAAGTGAATGAAACACGTCTTTTAGTTCCAAGTCCCAAAGTAAAAACATATGATTTGCAACCGCAGATGAGCGCTCCCGAAGTAGGGGATGCTGTTTTAAAAGCCATGGATGAGGCGTATGATTTTATCGTGGTTAACTTTGCTAATGGCGATATGGTAGGACATACAGGAAGCTTAGAAGCCGCAATTTGTGCTGTTGAAGCAGTGGATGAACAGCTTGGAAGATTGTTTGCAAAAGCCAAGGAATTAGATTATGCCATTGTACTTACCAGTGATCATGGTAACTGCGAGCAGATGTTTAATGAAAAAGGCTCCAAACTTACAAATCATACTACGTTTGAAGTGTATGGATTTGTGATGGATGAGCGTGTCAAAAGTGTTCAAAAAGGTGGATTGAACAATATTGCACCAACGGTGCTCAAACTTATGGGGCTTCCAATTCCTAGTGAGATGGATAAGCCATTAGTCGAATTTTAAACTTAATAACATAAAAAAGGAAAACAATGAAATTTAGCGGAAAAAATGTTTTAGTGACAGGTGCAGCAAGCGGTATCGGTAAAGAGATAGCATTAACCCTTGCAGGGTATGGTCTTAAAGTATGGGTAAATTACCGCTCACGTCCAGAGCAAGCGGACGCTATCAAAGCAGAGATTGAAGCCAACGGTGGCGTGGCTGCGGTTATTGGTTTTGATGTGGCAGATGAAGAGGCATTTATTGAAGGTATTAAAACGATTGCAGATGC
The DNA here is from genome assembly GCA_017860615.1 of Pseudomonadota bacterium. Classification (GTDB taxonomy): domain Bacteria; phylum Campylobacterota; class Campylobacteria; order Campylobacterales; family Sulfurospirillaceae; genus Sulfurospirillum. The sequence goes on from JAGDMU010000016.1 coordinate 60,333, forward strand.
GGATGGTGAACTTTCATATTTAGTTAACAATGCGGGCATTACCAACGACAAATTAGCTATTCGTATGAAAAAAGAGGATTTTACCTCTGTGATTGACATTAATCTTACATCGGCTTTTATAGGGTGTAGAGAAGCTCTTAAAGTAATGAGTAAAAAGCGCTTTGGCTGTGTTGTCAATATTGCTTCCATTGTAGGTGAGACAGGTAATGCGGGTCAAGTCAATTACAGTGCGAGCAAAGGTGGTTTGATTGCGATGACCAAAAGCTTTGCACAAGAAGGAAGTGCAAGAGATGTTCGTTTTAACGCCGTGACTCCTGGTTTTATTGCGACAGAGATGACGGATAAACTCAGTGATGAAATTAAAGAAAGTTATACCTCTAAAATTCCACTCAAACGTTTTGGAAGTCCTAAAGACATCGCAGAGTCAGTTGCTTTCTTACTCAGTGATAGTGCAAGTTACATCACAGGCGAAGTTTTAAAGGTCAATGGCGGAATGTACATGTAAACGGGAGTTTACATGTATAAAATTCAAATTAAAGGTTTTTTTGATAAAATAGTGGAAATTTTTTAAAGGAGCTATTAAATGGCACTATTTGATGATGTAAAAGCGGTTGTT
>JAGDMU010000002.1 GCA_017860615.1 Pseudomonadota bacterium
TTATGGTAATGAACTTGAACGCTAATCCCCAACTTTGGGCCGTTCTCTTTATCCCCGTTCTCTCAAACGAGGACGAAATTATATATCTATCCTCCTTAATCCTAGGTTAAATTCATCTGGAAAATTGTATTTAATAATTTTGAGCAGAAATGTAAGTGTAACCTGTTTCTTTTGTAACTGTAATAGTGACATTCCCATCAGGATTAACGAGTGTAATATTGCAATCATTAGCAAGCAAGATATTTGAATAAGGACCAGTATAGACATCTAAATAAGGCCGACCTATATTATCAAAGGCAATAGTACGATAGGCACCACCTATTACACATGTACCATTTACAGCTGTTATACCATATTTTTTTGTCAAATTAACGAGCGAATCATCAGGTATGGCAGCAACTGCTGTTACCCCATCTCCAATTGTTTTACCTGTTAGTGGATCAACTGCTTCCTCATTCAAGTTAGAATTTCCTTGTTTATTTTCATCTCGAAAAACTTCATAATAATGAATGACTTCTCCTAAAATTGTAGTGTGTGGAAATCTTATTTGCCATCTTTTTTCATACCACGTCGCATCATTTGGATCAAATTTATCATCCATCATAGCAAGGTGCTGAGTATAGCGTATGTGGCTAACGACTTGGTCGGCGGCTTCACGCAAGGGATTGCGTTGAAAGCTTGAAGAGACAAAATAAGATAAAATACCTACGATAACAATGACAAACACCAGTTCAAGCATTGTAAACGCTTTTTTCATCTTATCCTCTTTTTAATTGAACTCACTGATTAATTCTCAAATTTTGAGCTAAGCTCAAAATTAGGTCTTCAGCAGACAGCTCTTGCGACTGGTCACTCTTATGAGACCTCTGGTCTCAATTAACTCTGTAAAGATAGAAAGTTTTGACAACTTTACCATAATAGGCTATGTCAATCTGCTCATATCCTTCTTCTATCTCTTTATAAGTTGTAAGCTTGTAGTCGCCTCCACGTTCTATGGTATAGAACTTAAGTCTAAGTGCCATTTTATCATCTTTTGTCATAACTTTTGTGATGCCTTTAGACTTGAGTGCATCAGCTAACTCTTTAGCAATGTCATAGTTGATAGCAAAATGCTTTGATGGCTCATCCATTACCGCATACAAGGGTTTATGGAAAAAACTTAACAGGGTGTTGGCAAAAAGTGCAATAAGCACAATAGCAAAAAAGAGTGTATGCAGTTTTCTAAAAGCTGGAAGTCTTACACGATAACTATTGAAAAAGACTTTAACCATCAGCGGAACGGAAAGTACAACAAAAGGGGCGAAATCTTCAAGTAAAAGTCTCTGTCGCAAAGAGAGCAATAATGAAACGACCAATGAGAAGAAGGAGATGTACCATAAAAGGTTCTTTTCTTCTTTAATGAGAATGCGGTACATCGCATAGACAAAGTATAAAAATAGAAGGGGTGAAAAGACAATGGCATAAACACCTAATGTATCCACAAAATAACCCTTAGGCTTTCCGCCCGTATCAAAACCATACAGATACATCGAAGCGCTAAATAAAATAAGGGTTAAGATCAAAAGATCGGTTTTGCGCTGAAAGAGTGCGTATATAAAAAGAGCTATGAAAAAAATACCAAAAGAGTTATCAATAAAAAGTGCAACGATCAAGACTAAATGTGAGGCAACTTTATACTCTTTAAGATAGAGATAGGTAAATAAAAGACTGAAAAAGATAACAACGATACCACTGTTAACCAATAATGCGACACCATTAACCCCTGGTAAAAGGGCATAAATGGCAACCGATACGATACGATCAACCCGTTTTTTGAGAAAAAGTTTGCCAATTTTATAAAGTAAAATGATGGAAGCTAGGTGAAAAAGAATAAATGGTAAGCGCAGCGCAAAATCATTTTGCCCTAAAAGTTGCGTTGAATAGAACGCAAGATAATGAACAAACGTGCTTCCATTGAAGAAAGTATTTGCCTCATCATAACTAATCGAAATACTTTGTGTTCCATACGTCAGCAAAACACCGCTTAAAATAATGATGAGAAATAGAAAAAGTCTCTCTCTCATAGTTTTAGGAAGTTATTTAAGATAGCATGTCCATGTTCACTTAAGATGGACTCTGGGTGAAATTGAACGCCGTAGATTTGTTTATCTTTGATTTGCAATGCCATAATTTCATGGTCATCTGTGCTGTACGCTGTTGGAATCACAACATCAGGAAGCCCTTCTTGCTCTACTGTCAACGAGTGGTAACGTGTTGTCGTAAAGGTTTCAGGTAGCCCATCAAAAAGGCAACTGTTATGAAGTTGTTTCGTTGTAGATGTTTTGCCGTGCATCATGCGTTTAGCACGTACGACTTTACCGCCAAAGGCTTGTCCTATGGCTTGATGCCCTAGACAAATGCCTAAAATAGGAATTTTACCGCCAAAATGTTTGATCACTTCTAAGCTCACACCTGCTTCATTTGGTGTAGCAGGACCAGGGGAAATGATAATTTTATCAGGATGTAACGCTTCGATCTCTTCGATACTCAATTCATCATTGCGGATGACTTTCAGATCAGCGCCAAGCTCTAAGCAGTACTGAACGATATTGTAAGTAAAACTATCGTAATTGTCTATCATTAAAACCATAAGTGTTGTTCCATTTGAAATAAGCTAGGTTTAATAATCATAACACGCTTTTGCTTAAGAATTAACTATCTGAGCCAGTAACCACGTCATTGCCAAAAGATCAGCACTGCCTCCTGGAGAGAGATTTTTAGAGATCATATCTGTATCAAAGTCATTTAAAAGTGCATCTAAGGTTTTCATTTGACTTTTGAGAAGCAAAAGTTCACGCGCTTTTTTTTTCGCGTAATTGAGCCCTTCAATGCCACCTCTTGACCATAAAGTACTATCATCTAAAATGGAAATGAGTAAAAGCAGTGTTTTTTTCAGAGCTATCTCTTCGCCCTCTTCTTCTTTACATGCCTGATAATAGGGCAAACTCTGTTCAAAAATAATTGCAAAACCACTTTGGGCGACTTCGCGAATACCCGCACTTCCTGTCTCATAAAAAAAACGCGCACCTGCACTGTTCGGTTTTATATGTAAAAGATCGTCTTCAACAAGATTGCAACAGAGTGCTTGCATTTGTGATTGTAAGTTTTGAGCAGACAAACTTTGAGTGCTTCCTTTTAAACGTCCAATGGCACCACATAAGACAGCCAAACAGAAGATCATTCCTTTGTGGGTGTTGACTCCAGAGGTTGCCTTAAACATCGCTTTTTCACAGGCAATACCAACTTCACGCACTCTTACAAAACTCTGCTTTGCATCCTCATTAGCATACCTTTGCGCTGTTTCGACAAACTCTACTACAAAAGGTTTGATGGCACTTATGCTCGCATAAAAAGTATAAATGTCCATATCGTGGTGCGCACCACTGTTCGCAAGGTCAACCAGTCCTGGTTTGGGAGTAAGTTCGACTTCCGTTTTCATAGCACGTTCACACCATAAAGCAATAGAATTGGTAAAAGCGTGTTTCTCAACTAAGCTTTTGATCTGTGAATTTAATTCTGTATAGGGGTGCTTTTGAGTTCTTGCACAGAGCTGTGCTTCATCTTCACACACAAAGCATTTGCGTTTTGAAAGCCCTAGTGTACTACGTGAAAGGATAACGCCAGAAACATCCAGCACATCAATATCCATCAAACGCCCAAGAGGATGGGTGTTTTCGAGTTTACATGTCAAGACTTTCAGTCTCTTAGCCTCTGCTTTACAGGCAAAGAGCGCCTCAGCTCCTGTTGAAACCATTTTACGTTCACAATCAAGCAATACAATCCCCTCTTCTTCTAACAGAGACACTATAGCTTCATAGGCTATTTCATGCACTACAACGGCTTCATGTGACAGTTTTATAGAACTAGGGATATTTATTGAAAGGGAGATAAGAGATGCCAAAGGGTAGCGGCTTAAAAGCTCTTTTTGCTTGAAAGCACGCTCTTCTTTGGCTTGTAAAATAGCGTCTAACGATGTTGGTTTTCCTATCATTTATGCGAGTTGACGCACGACATCAATGATGGAGCCATCACGATAACGAATGACGGCAACGACTTTGTCGGTATATTTGATCTCAGCAGGCTCTCCACACAGCGCAATGGCACGCTCATAAAGCTCTTGCATCTCTACAATCTGAAGCCCTGCTTTTTTAAGGCGTGCTTTAAGCTCCACATTTTTAGGATTGACCGCAATGCCTTGATCAGTTACAACAACATCCACGGTTGAACCAGGTGTAACGATAGTGTTAACTCGTTTCGTCACCGTTGGAAGGCGTCCGCGGGTAAGTGGAGCTACAATAATGGAGAGCTTTGCTTCCGCTGCTGTGTCACTGTGACCTCCTGAAGCGCCTCGTAAAAAGCCTTTTGAGCCTGTGATGACGTTGACGTTAAAGTCAAGATCGACTTCAAGAGCACTTAAAACAACTATGTCAAGTTGTTTGATGGAAGCACCTTTGGAGCTTGGATTGGCATATTCGTTGGCACTAATTTCGATATGGTTTTTGTTTTCACCCAACGATTTTGCGGCAAATTCATCAAAACTTTGGACATCTAAAAGCGTTTTAATGAGACCTCGTTTGAGCATATACACCATCGTACCTGTAATGCCGCCCAGTCCAAAACTAGCGTGAATGCCCTTCTCTTCCATCTTTTCACTCAAAAAGACGGTTGTTGCCAAAGATGCGCCACCCGTTCCTGTTTGAATGCTAAAGCCCTCTTTGAAAAGTCCTGAATGCTCGATGAGTTTCGCTGTATGACTGGCGAGTAAAAGCTCTTTAGGATTGGTCGTCATACGGGTTTCACCTGCACCGATTTTGGAAGGATCCCCCACCTCATCAACGAGGACAACCGCATCAACTTGGTCTTGATGCAAGCTTGCAGGCACGTTAGGGTACTCTTCTAAAGACTCCGTTAGAACCACAACATAATCCGCATACTGCGCATCGATCATCGCGTAGCCTAAAGAGCCACATTTTGAGCGTCCTGAGTAACCGTTGGCATTGCCAAACGCGTCGCACACGGGCACACCTAAAAAGGCAACATCGATTTTGAGCTCACCCGATTGGATCAGATGTACACGTCCACCGTGTGAGTGAATCTGAACAGGCTTCTCCATCAACCCTTTGGAGATCGCTTCGCCCAGTTTACTTCTAAGCCCTGATGTATAAATCTCTGTAACCACACCATTTTTGATATGCTCCACAATAGGATCGTGCACGGAAGCGAGAGAACTTGAAGCTAATCTAAGGTTTTTAAAGCCCATCTTAGCGATAACATTCATCACGTTATTGATAAGTAGGTCACCTCCGCGAAAAGCATGATGAAAAGAGATGGTCATCCCATCTTTGAGACCTGAGCGTTTTATGGCTTCTTCAATACTCTCACAAAGCTTCGCGCGTCGATCTTCACCTTTAGCTTTCTCTTTCGCCCTAAAAAAAGGTGCATTAACAGACGTTAGGTCTTCTACTTTAAATTGTTTTTCAATATCTTTCATTGCTCTTCTCCTAAAACACCTGAGGCTTTCGCTAAATCAATAATCCACTCTGCTCTTAAAATAATAGGCGCATCGACCATTTTACCATCGAGTGAAATAACACCAAGACCTCTCTCTTTCGCATCTTTAGCAGCTTCAAGTACCTCTATCGCCCAGTTGATGTCTTTTTGGCGTGGCTCAAACGCTTTGTGGAGCCATGGAATTTGTGTCGGGTTAATGAGTGATTTACCATCAAAACCAAGCCCCTTGATGTACTCTACTTCGTGCATAAAGCCCTCTTTGTCTTTGACATCGGAAAAGACAGAGTCAAATGCACCAATTTTTGCAGCACGCGCAGCGAGCAAGATTTGGTTACGTGCTGCCATCAGTTCAAGTCCCTCTTTGGTACGTTGGGTATGAAGGTCGCGTACAAAGTCTTCCGCACCTAGGGCAATGCCCATCATGCGCTTAGAACATCGTGCGATATCGACAGCATTGACCACACCAAGCGCACTTTCAATCGCCGCTAAGAGTAGGGTTTTTTTCTCGCGTCCAATGCGATTTTCAATATCTGCAATCTCTTGTTCCATCTCCAACACGTCATCGACTGTATCGGTTTTCGGAAGACGGATGATGTCCACACCTGCACGGATGACCGCCTCTAAGTCTAAAAGACCAAACGGAGAGTTGAGAGGATTGACACGTACTGCCGTTTCGATATTTTTGTAGGTAAAGTGTTGTAACGCGTGAAAAACCATCATGCGTGCAGAGTCTTTTTCGCTCAAAGCCACAGAGTCTTCTAAGTCAAACATGACGGTGTCAGGTTTATAGATAAACGCATTACAGACCATGCCGGTGTTGGAACCTGGCACAAAAAGCATACTTCTTCGTAATTTTTGTTTCATGATAATGCACTCCAATTGGGCTGAGTCTCAGAAGATGCCCTTAAAATAGCCGTTTGAACGCGTGCTTTAATGACGTAATCCAGCGCTCCTTTGTCTTGAACGATGAGTTTGACACCGTCCACCTTCATCGCCATCGCCGTCTCTAAAATAAGAGCTCGGATCGCATCACCGTAAATCTCTTCTACCGTGCTCTCCAACTCAATTTCAATGCCCTTTGCATCCACAGGAATCACGCGTACAAACGCATCACTTGACTCCAGTGTTCCTGCATGGGCAGTCTCTAGCTTTTTGCTCATTTTGCTTCCTCTTTAGACATCATTTTTTCAATCAACGCATACGTTGTTGGAGGTACCAATGGGAAGATATCTTCCAAACGATTTTGTTGCATCAATTTTCTGACTCTCGAAGCCGAAATTGGCTCACCACCATACTCAATGCGCCCTAACACAACCACTTCAATGGGTGGAAATTCACTAGGGCGTGCAAGTAGTTTTTTCATCTGCTGATTATACTCGTTTGTCACGACACATAAAGGTTCTTCTCCCACAAATCGGTGCGTAATGCCCAATTGTGGGGCTAAATGATTTCTAAAGATATTGAGATCAAGCTCCGTATAGAGTGAATCAATTTGACGTTTGTCCTTAATAAAATAGGTCGGAAACGTCGCTTTAGAGATAATATAGTCCGAACCCTCATGTATCGTGAGGTTTTCAAGATCTGCCAAGCCTTCACGAATGAGCTTGTAACGATCTTTATAACTAAAAAAGGAGGCATCCTCCTTCACCAAAAACAGATGCACCCAGTGCGACCTTTCACAGGCTTGTTCTACCAAATAACGGTGCCCCAAGGTAAAAGGATTACAGTTCATCACGATACTGCCAACCACATCACCCGTATGTTTATACTTTCGTAATCGTTTCTTGTAAAGATCAATATTGTAGCTGTTCTCCATCAAAATGACTTGATGATTTGCCTGCTCAATATACTTAAACCCGCACGACTCAAAAACCTCCTCGTAGTTTGGTTTGGTAAACAAAAAAAGATCATGGCGTCCTTCACGAAACGCCACTTTCAAAAGCTCACTCATAAGACTGAGTGCCAAGCCTTCTCCACGCATAGACTCATCCAAAGCGATGTTTTTTAATACACGTCCACTCAGTCCGCCACACGCTACGATGCGATCATCCTCTTTGGCGATCACAAAAATTTCCACATCCTCCGACATTTCAAGATCAACACTCTCTAAAAAATCCCTCACTTTCTGCCATCGCACGACGCTGGTGTGTGGCACTTCAGAGAAGATAAAACTCATCTGCCCTCTTTGGGGCGAAGGTATTTGACAAAAACAGGTGCTACACTCATCACCAAAAACATTCGCACAATGTGATGAAGGGCAACATAGGGTAAATTTGCTCCAACAATGATCGCAATCAAATTCATCTCCGACTGACCACCAGGGGAAAAGGCTAAAAGAATCGAGATCAGTGGGAAATCGATCATCTTAGAAACAACAAAGACAAACAAAGCTGAAATCATCGCTAAAATCATAAAATATCCCAATGTTTGCGCTAAAATTTTTGCGATTTCCTTAGCGGTAACACCGACAAAGACAAACCCTACAGTCGTTCCAAGAATAAGCTGAATGAGCTTAATGACCTCATTGGGAGGACGAGAATGTACCATACCCGAACCATACACTATCGCACCTAAGAGCATTGGTCCTAGCATGGTTCCCCCTGGAATTTTAAGCTTTAAAGCACCCCACCATCCCACAAGAGCACATACGGTTAAAATGACCATATCATGTGGATCACTCTGTAAAAGCGGTTGGGTAATGCTAACTCTGCCATCCAAAGAGACATGAGAAATAGCTTGAATAATAAAAGGGAGGGTAAAAACGATGCACAATAGCCGAACCGATTGGGTCATTGTCACCTTATAAACATTGGCACCCATGGCTTCCGCCAATGTGATCATCTCCAAAAGACCGCCTGGCATGGAGCTAAAATAGGCGGTCATCTTATCGAACTTGAGCCACTTCCAATAATAAATCATCCCGCAAAACGTGATAATAAGGACAAACGGTAAAATCAGAACAATGCTTGAAACAAAGTCTCCTAAATAGTGTAAAATCGTAGGATTAAAGGCACTACCAATGGTAATACCAAGTACAGCACGTGCAGGAGCAGAAAATATTTTAGGCGATTTAAGGGGAATTTGGGGAAAACGACTGGCAATGGCAATAGCAACAATAGCACCTAAAAGCCATGGCAATGGTACCTTGATAAAAGAGAAAAGTATGGCTCCTAGAGTCCCTATAAAAAGCGATGCTACTACAGGTAAAAAGCCTTTAAGCCATTGCATTGAACATCCATTAAATGATCTTTGTAAGTCATGGCAATGATACCTTTTTTTTCATTAAGAATAACTAAGATGTAATAAGCTCAAACGTGGCTATTTATGGGCATTTTGTGCATAAAGATTGCCAAAGTTAAAAGGAGCTTTTTTGTTTTTAAAATAGGGGTATTTTTAATAAAAATTCAGTAAACTTAAAAAGAAACCTATCGTAGAGGACTATCTATGCAAAACGTTAAAAAAACATCCTTCTTACATGAAGGATTATTGCTTAAAATACTCATTTTTTCCACTATGTTGGTTTTAGCAACTCTCTTTACGTTTACACTTTTTTTAGGGCATATTTTAAAAGAATTGATGGAGGAACAGATAGGTCAACGTGCCCTTGCCATCTCAAAAACGATCTCTTTAATACCAGAAGTCATCGAGTTGGTTGAACAAAAAGATCCCGATGGCAAACTAAGCCTGATGATTACCTCCCTTCAAAAATCCATCGATGCGAGGTTCATCGTCATTGGGGATCAAGACTCTATCCGCCTGACACACCCCAATCAAGATCTCATTGGCGAACGTATGATGGGTGATGATAATGACAAAGCCCTTAAAGAGGGACTTTACTACACCTCAAAAGCCACAGGTACACTTGGACCTTCTATCAGAGGAAAATCTCCCATATTTGGGAAAAATGGTGACATCGTAGGGATTGTTTCGGTGGGGTATTTGGAAGAGAACGTTCGGAAGATCATTACAGAGAGGCATCAACAATTTCTTATCTATTTTTATGGCGCTATGATTTTGACCGTTATCATGGCTTTCATCCTCTCACAAAAAATCAAAAGTTCTCTTTTAGGCTATGAACCCCAAGAGATCAGCCGCCTCTTTTTAGAAAAAGAAGCCATTTTAAATGCTGTCAAAGAGGCGATCATTGCGACCAATACCGAAGGTGAAATGACTTTGTGTAATGAAGTGGCAAAAAGTTATTTTTTCTTGAGTGAAACAACGAAACATCCACCTCTTGGATTAGAAAAATACCTCCTCACCTGCAAAGAGATGAAAGATGTCACGATTGAGATTCATGGAGAGGATTACATCTGCAATCTCTCACCCATTAGCCATGAAGGAAAAACCATCGGTATGGTGGCAAGTTGTCGTAAAAAAGATGAGATTGATGCGCTTGTTTGGGAACTTACCCGTGTGAAACAATACTCTGAACGCCTTCGAGAAAAAAAACATGAATTCTCCAATCTTTTGCATCTTATCTCTGGGTATATTCAAATTGGTGAATACGATAAAGCCATCGCACTGATCTCAGAAGACCATCTCCCCGATGAAAAAATCATAGAGCAGTTTCAAAGCGTCATCCATGACCCTATTGTCGCTTCGATTTTTATAGGAAAGTACTACTTTGCTTTTGAAAAAGGAGTGAAAGTGATTTTGGATGAAAACAGTTCCATTCAACAAAGCATTGATCCTTCAATCTCTAAGCATCTTTTAACTATTTTGGGAAACATCATCAACAATGCTATTGATGCAGCCAAACTCTCTGAGAAAAAAGAGGTTATTTTATTTGCAACTGACATTGGCAACGACTTGATCTTTGAAATTGAAGATTCAGGAGAAGGAATTGATTCGACGATGAATGAAAAAATCTTCGATAAAGGCTTCACGACAAAAGGAGAACTGCACAGCGGATACGGCCTCTTTTTTGTCAAAAGCACCTTAGAATGGCTAGGAGGATTTATCTCTTTCGGCAAAGGAAATTATGGTACTATTGCGAGCATTCATATTCCTAAAGGCGGACGTAATGATTAAAGTTTTGATTGCTGAGGATGATCCAAGAATTGCACTTTTGCATCAAAATATGGTGGAAAAAATTGCAGGCTTTGAAGTCGTCGCTATCGCAAATACCATCAATGAACTCAAAGAGTATAATGAACTTATGAATCCCGATCTACTGCTTTTAGATGTCTATTTTCCTGATGGAAATGGTATTGATTTTTTAGGATGGATGCGAAACAATGCCATTTACACCGATGTTATCTTAATCACCGCAGCTAAAGAGATGGCATCACTCGAAAAGTCTTTACGTTATGGCGTTTTTGACTATTTGATTAAACCGATTATGTTTTACAGATTTTCCGCTTCCTTACAAAAATTTCGGGACTATAAAGAGAAGGTTACGACCAAAGAAGAGCTCTCGCAAAGCAAAGTCGATGAATTTTTTAATAAAACCATGCAGACAAATAAACCCTTACATGTAGGACTGCCTAAAGGGGTGGATGGTATTACGCTTGAAAAGATTTTAAGTGCCTTGCATCAGAATGAAGCCTTTTGCTCAGCGAGCGAAATTGCTGAAGCACTGGGCATTAACCGTACAACATCGCGTAGATATTTGGAGTATTTGGTTTCTATGAGTAAAGTTGAAGTGGACTCTTTGTATGGATCAGTCGGTCGTCCTGAGCGTAAATACAGGCTCAAGACGACTGATTAAACGCTATATTATTTTCCTAAAGCATATTTTTTTGAGATTATTTTAGCGATCATCGGTACAAAAAGGATGAAGAGTGTCATTCCCCAAAGAACTGCGTTGATGGTTCCTTGAAAGAAAATACCAATCTCACCACCACTGATTGCAAAACCACGGCGTAAGTTGTCTTCCATGATTTTCCCCAAAACAAAGCCCAAAATAACCGTTGCCATCGAAAAATGCAATTTGCGTAGGAAGTACCCCAATACACCTAAAATGATCGAGAGCAAAAGTGCAAAGGTACTAAAGTTGACCGAGTAAACACCCACAAAAGCAAGTACGGTGACACATGGAACCAATAACCAATATGGCACTTGCAAAATCTTCGTAAAGATTTTTACCAATGGAAGGTTAATGACCAAGAGCATAATGTTACCCACATACATCGAAGCAATTAAACCCCATACTAAAAGTGGCTGTTCCACAAAGAGCATAGGACCAGGGTTAACGTTGTAAAGCATTAAAGCACCCAGTAAAACCGCTGTGGTTCCGCTTCCTGGAACACCAAGGGTTAACATAGGAATCATCGCACCACCTGCACATGCGTTATTGGCAGATTCAGGCGCAGCAACACCTCTGATGTCACCTTTGCCAAAGGTACCCTCTTTATCGGAAATTTTTTGCGCAATGGTGTATGAAACCGCACTCGCAATAGACGCACCAGTTCCAGGTAAAACACCTACAATAAAGCCAATGATGGAAGAGCGAAGCATTGTCCACTTACAGTACATGATCTCTTTCATCGTAACATAAACACGTGTCACTTTTGGCATCTCAAAATCTTCACTGCTGTGGTGTTCTAACATCAACATCACTTCACTGACCGCAAAAAATCCTACGATAACGATCAAAAACTCAAAACCATCGTAGAGTTCTGCTTCACCAAACGTAAAGCGAAGTACACCCGTAGTGGCATCAACACCAACAACGCCGATAAGAAGACCTATAACAACACCCACCAAACTTTTTATAGGGTTGGAGCCCATAAGCGCTGAGATGGTAGCGAAAGCAAACACCATCAGAACAAAATACTCGGAAGGTCCAAAATGAATCGCAATACTTGCAAGCATAGGCGCAAAAAATGTCAAACCTACAATAGAAATCGATCCACCAATAAATGAAGCGATACCTGAGATCGCAAGGGCTGGACCTGCAAAGCCTTTTTGTGCCATAGGGTAACCATCAAGACACGTAAAAACGGCTCCAGCATCACCAGGGACGTTAAGTAAAATACTCGAAATTCTTCCACCGAACTCAGCGCCATAATAGATGCCCGCAAGCATAATTAAGGAAGAATCCACAGGTAAACCCATCGTATAACAAATAGGCAGCAAAATCGCTACACCATTAATGGGTCCAAGTCCAGGAAGTGCTCCAAAGAGTGTTCCAAGGGTTGTTCCAAGAAGGACTAAGAAAAGATTGGTTGGTTGAAAAACAACCCCAAAACCTGTTCCCAAAAGGGATAAAATCTCCATCATGAAGCACCTCCTAAAAGCCCACTAAAGAGTGTACCCATTGGCAGTGCAACATCTAGTAAGACACCAAAGAGCACATAAACCGAAAGGCTTACACCAATGGCTGAACCTAAAGCCTGTTTGGTTGTGCCTTTGAAAATGCGAGACATAAAGAAGACCAACAATGCCGTTGCGAGCAAAAAGCCTAGGAAATTGAAACTAAGCGCATACACAATCAATAAAAGAACAATTAAAACCGTATTGAGCATTGTTTTTGACTGTGGGAAATGCGCACCTTCTGGTTTTGCGATAATAATCAAAGATAAAGCACTCAATAGAACACCCAAAACCACAGGAAACGTTTTTGGACCTAGAGGATCATACGAAAAAGGAACTACCATAGAGAGTCCCCCGTAGATAACATATATCCCTAATAACAGGAGAAAAACTCCAAATAGTCTGTCTATCATTGGATAAGTCCTGCTTCTTGTGCAAGTGCTTTAAATTTCTTCTCCTCTTCTTGCATAAATGTTTGATACTCTTTGCCTACGAGTGTAAATGGATAAAGACCTCTCAGTTCTCTCTCTTTAGCAAACTCTTCGGTTTGGGATAGTTTTTTGAATTTATCGACCCAATAGTTGTACTGCTCATCAGTAACCTTTGGTCCAACATAAAAGCCTCTCCAAATTCTCCATACAGCATCATATCCTTGCTCTTTTGCGGTTGGGATGTTCGCCATCTGACCAGGAAGTCTCTCATCGGAGAGAATGGCAAGCACTTTGTATTTACCAGAAGAGAGTTGACCTGAAAACTCTGCGATGTCACCTGGATAGATTTGAATGTGATTGCCTAAAAGTGCTGTCAAAGCTTCTCCACCACCTTCAAAAGCAACGTATTTCATATCTTTAGGATTGATACCTGCAAGCTTAGCGATGATAGCCGCCTTCATCCAGTCTTGAGAGCCAATGGAGCCACCAGAACCCAACGCAAAACCTTTAGGATTCGCTTTAAGATCCACTATCATTTCTGATAATGTGTTCCACTTTGCATCTGCTCTAACGATAACTGCTCCATAATCTGCACCTACTGCCGCAACCCATTTCACAGAATCAACCGTATAGTTCGCACCAAACTTACCTTGCGCAATGTTCAGTGCTGAGCCTGTACTCGCGGCAACGATCATCTCAGCATCATTGGAGCGTTGACCGATCACATGGTTATACGCAACTGCACCCACACCGCCAGGCATAAAGTTAACGGTCATAGGCTTTGCAATCGTCTTAGAAGCACTAAAGGAATTGGATGCAAGTCTACACGTAAGATCAAATCCACCACCTGGTTTTGCAGGGGCTAAACAGACTGGCTTGCTCACTTCAAACGCATTTAAAGCACTACTAAGCGCAACAATAGCTGCTAGACTTGTTACCAAACGAAACGATTTACTCATAATGACTCCCTTTTTGGTTTATTTATACACATCGTATCACTTTTTTCTTCTTCTAATCAAGAAAAAAACGATTAGATGTTTTTTTAGTATTTTGGCTATTTTGTGCACGGCAAACAGTGTTTCATTTCGTTACATTATGATCTTAAAACCATCGAAGAACTATATTTTCCATACTTTTCACTTATAATTTTTTTTATAAAGAATCATTTAATAGAATTTCGTGTTAATTCAAAAAGGATTAAAGAAGATAGCGTTATACTCATTTTTCTAACACGCTCAAAGGGTTCGCCAATGATGAGAAGATGGGCATTTGTTTTTGCACTCTCAACGATACTTTTTTCCCCGATATCAGCCTTGGCAGCTCCTGCAAAACAGACGCTTGTTTATAGCCAAGTATCCTTAGAACCCTTCTTATTTACCAATCATCAGTCTTCTTCTGGTTTGATCGTTGATTATCTTCACCTTTTAGAAACAAAGATCAATGTCGCATTCGTTTATCGTTACTATCCTGAGAATTTGAATGGTATTCTTCAAGCATTCGATGCAAAAGCATTTGACATCCTTCCAGGACTCATAGGAGTGAATGATCCGCTGCATGACGTTATGACAAAACCACTTTTTTATTTTAACCTCGTTTTAGCAGGACATAAATCCAATACGTTAATCACGGATCTTGACGAAGTCTCTAAAGAAGATCTCCTCGTCGCTGTTGTAGCAGACTCATCGGTACAAAAATACCTACACCAAAATTATCCAACGATTAAAACCTATTTGGTTAAAAGCATACAAGAGGGATTGATTGCCGTTGAGCACAAAAAAGTAGATCTGCTTGTCGACACAGCCCCTACAGTAGGATATGCCCTTCAAAACAGTGGACTTTTAAATGTCAAAATCGTAGGCATTCTTAAAGATCAATTCAAGCTTATTCTAGCGCTGCATGATAAGACTTTGCTACCACAGATCAATCAAGGCATTGATGCCATTAGTGACGCAGAAAAAGACAAACTGTATAAACGATACATCAAAGTGGAGATTAAAGAAAAAGTGGACTATTCTTTGGCGATGAAGATCACGACCATTGGATTTTTCCTTTTTATTGGGTTTGGATTGTGGCTTGCGACACTCAAACATGAGATTCGTAAACGCAAACTCGCTGAAGCCAAAGTCACCTTTGCCAATCAACGCCTTCAGAGGGCAGCAGAAGAGCTCAAAATCGCTATGGCAAAAACAGCCAATGCCCATCAAGCTAAAAGCCAATTTTTAGCCAATATGAGCCATGAGATTAGAACGCCGATGAATACTATCATTGGAATGACAGAGCTTATTCTACGTAAAGAACTCCCTGAAAAAGAGCGTCATTACCTAACAAAAGTGGATGAGGCAGCGCACCATCTTTTAGGTATCATCAATGATATTTTGGATTTTTCCAAAATAGAAGCTAACAGAATTCAACTCGAAGCGATCCCTTTTCAGCTTGAAGAACTTATTGTCTCCGTAAGCGACCTTGTCAGTATGAAAGCTCAACAAAAGGGCTTAGAGCTGCTCATTGATATAGGCAATGTCACAGCACATCGTTACCGTGGTGATCCATTGCGTCTCAAACAGATTTTACTAAACCTCCTCTCCAATGCTATAAAGTTTACACCTAAAGGTGAAGTGGTTATACGACTTCGTGCGCTTGAAGAGAACAATGGTATTCAAAAAATTCGCTTTGAGATCAAGGATACAGGCATTGGCATCACCCCTGAACAGCAAGAGGGACTTTTTAATGCCTTCTCCCAAGCCGATATGTCCACGACGCGTAACTATGGAGGTACGGGGCTTGGTCTTACCATCGCACAAGGTCTTGTACTTATGATGGGTGGAGAAATTCAGTGTGAAAGTGTTTATGGTGAAGGAAGTACGTTTTGGTTTGAAATTCCTTTGCACGTTGATGCCTCATATACTGCTCCAACACAAATGTTAATGACCAAGGCACTTAAAGTTCTTATCGTTGATGACAACGAAACGGCACTTGAGATCTTCTCCGAAATGCTTTTCCACTTTGGCGTCGGATGTGTTACGTGCCAAAGCGCAAAAGATGCGCTGGAGCTTCTGAATAATGGTCTTGAAGTAGATGTTGCTATTATTGATTGGAAGATGGAAGGGATGGATGGCATTACCCTCTTCCAACTGATCGAACAACGATACGGTGCGCAAGTTGCTTCCATTATGATGGTTACAGCGTACGATAAAGAAGAGCTTCTCGCCACATTAGGGGTCAATCAGCCCTACGCCGTACTGGTTAAACCACTAACTGCTTCAACCCTCTTTGATACGCTTATAAGTATGTATGGGCATAAGCGTTTAGTGGAGCCTTTGCAGCATACCCATGAAACAGACATTATCCAATCGTTAGAGGGCATCACTGTTTTACTGGTAGAAGACAATGAGAGCAATCAAATTGTCGCTACTGAAATCCTTAATGAAGCAGGTATCATCGTTTATATTGCCCCAAATGGGCAAGAAGCGCTGGAGTGGCTTCAAGAAAACCCACATCCTGATTTGATTTTGATGGACTGTCAAATGCCTATCTTAGATGGGTTTGAAGCGACCCGTAAAATTCGAGAAGAACTCAAACTAACACTTCCCATCGTAGCCATGACTGCCAATGTTATGAAAGGCGATGAAGAGAAATGCTACGCGGCTGGAATGAACGGCTATGTACCAAAGCCTGTTGATGCGCGAAAACTGCTTCATGAAATCGCACGCTTTTGCCATAAAGCAGCACCGCAATCCCACCATGAGACTTCAGAGGCTTTTGCCCTTGAAGGCATCAACAGCCTTCAAGCCATCCATAGACTTGGTGGCAATGCAAAACTCTACCGCCAACTGCTTAAAACCTTTGCCAAAGAGCAAGTACGTTTTATCCAAGAGTATCGTAACTATGTTGTGGAAAATGACCTTCAAGGAGCAAAACGATTATGCCACACGCTTAAAGGTATCTCTGGAACACTGGGGATGGAAGAGCTATGTGCACTAGCAAGCCAAGCCGAACGCGCACAACATCCTATTGACAATGATGCCCCACTCCTTGAAGCCATTGACATTAAAATCCGCTCCTTAAGTGCCATTATTCAAGCACTTGCCAACCCCATTGAACCGTTTGAGGCCTTTACGTCCATTGAGCAAAAGAGACTGGAAAAATTGGTGGAAAAACTCAAAAGCTCTGACGCTACAGCACTGGATGATGCGATGATTTTAACACAATCGACCGATGTAAAACTCCTCGAAGCGTTTGAGCAGATTAAAGCCTTTGAATTTGAAAATGCTATTGCTATTATTGAGACATTTATTCATGAAATCCCATCCCAAAAGGTAGACTAAATCCTATGGAAACCATTCTTATTGTTGATGATACGCCTGAAAATTTGATGGTTCTGAGTGAAATTCTCAAACCTTTTTACAAAGTGAAAGTAGCAAACAATGGCAACAAAGCGCTTAACCTTATTGCTTCAGGAGATATGCCCGATCTCATTTTACTTGACATTATGATGCCAGAAATTAGTGGTTATGAAGTGTGCAAAAAACTCAAAAAAGATCCTCTCACACGCAACATTCCCATCATCTTTGTTACAGCGCTTACAGACTGTGAAGATGAAGCTATTGGGCTAGGATTGGGGGCTGTTGATTACATCACGAAACCTGTACATGCATCCATCGTGTTAGCACGCGTCAATACACAAATGACATTGCTTCAGTATCAGCGAAATTTAGAGCAAAAGCTCGAAGAGCGCACCGAAGAGATAGTCCTTACCCGTATGGAGGTGATTCGACAACTGGGGCGTGCGGCTGAGTATAAAGACAATGAAACAGGTACTCACATCTTGCGTATGAGCGCTTATACCAAAATTATTTCTAAAAAAATTGGCTTGGATAATGTCAGAGCTGAGCTTATCTTTCTTTCTGCACCAATGCATGATATCGGCAAGATTGGAACACCCGACCACATTTTACGCAAACATGGAGAGTTAAACCCTGAGGAGTGGGAAATTGTCAAAGCGCACCCTTTGCAAGGGGCAGAGATCATTGGCAATCATCAATCCGCCCTACTTCAAACGGCGCGTGTTGTAGCGCTTACACACCATGAGCGCTTTGACGGTACGGGTTATCCTTATGGTATTAAAGGATTTGATATTCCTCTCGCTGGGCGCATTGTCGCCATTGCCGATGTCTTTGATGCCCTAACATCCCAGCGTCCTTATAAAGAGCCTTGGAACTTAGATCGAGCCGTTGAGTATCTTGTCGCGCAAAAAGGGAAGCATTTTGATCCTGAGCTTGTCGATGCATTTTTAGCGTGCATGGATGAGATCAAAGAGGTTATGGCAAAGTTCCACGATGAGCCAGAAACACACCTTTAGGAAACTACGGGCGTAAAGAGTATTGCAATCTTGCAGCAAAGTAGAGTGTTGCAACAACGATCAATGCTAAAAGCCCTAAAAAGATATGCCATCCAAGATAATGATAAAAAACACCTGGAGCAAAGGTACCAATTGTTCCACCTGCATAATAAAACGAAAGATAGAGTCCATTGGAGATAGCGCGTTTTTCATGCGCTAGTTTGCTAATAAGCCCTGAGGCAACCGAATGGATAATGAAAAAGCCTGCACAAAAGACAAACATTCCTCCAAACATCACCATATAGTCGTTAATATGAAAAATCTGTAAGCCCGCTACGTAGGTTAAGATACCGAAAATAATGGTTTTGCTCTCATTTCCAAAAAGGCGAATCATCCACAAAATACGAATCGAAATGATAAAACCGATGATATACCCTGCATACATCATACCTACTTTGCCATATCCCATCGTAGAACTAATATTTTTAAGCTGAAAAGGGATGAAATTCAGCAGTGCTTGAAACACAAAGAAGATAAAAAACATCATAACGTAGATATTAAAAAAAGTCTTATTTTTGAGGACATCCATCACTTGAGAAAGTTTAGGTTTGACAAAGTCCACTTTAACCTCTTCACTTAAAAAGCTTAAGGCGCCAAACATCACAATCAGCGCAATGCCTAAAAGCACAAAAAAGAGTCTCCAACCAAAAAAATCACTGAGCAATCCTGAGAGTAATCGCCCGATAAAACCGCCTAATATAGTCGCACCGATGTAATACCCAATGGCTTGTTGTACCTTCTCTTTAGGCGTAATAAAACTGATGTAACTCATAAGCGAAGTAAGCACTGCTGGAATTAAAAGCCCCTGCAAGGCACGAATGGCTAAAAGGACAGGATAGGTATCGCTCCATGCGAAGCAAAGCTCTAAAATACCCAGCATGAGAACAGCGTTTCTCAAAAAGAGTTTAGACGAAAAGGTTTCTAAGATGTAGCCATAAAAAATCGGCGCAAAACCAAGGGGTAGCATAATGACCGTTGTAAAAATGACCGCTTCAAAACGACTAAGGCTAAACTCTTTTTCAAAAAGGGGTTGGATGGGTTGTACCGCATAAAGTGTACAGAGCGTTAAAATCGTACAGGTGTAAATAATGAGGAGTTGATGGTGGGAGAGGAAATGAGCAAGGGAGCTTTCGCTCCCAAGTCTATTTGTCGGAGTCAATCTGAAAGTCCCAAAAGAACTCTATCCATTCCGT
The DNA here is from genome assembly GCA_017860615.1 of Pseudomonadota bacterium. Classification (GTDB taxonomy): domain Bacteria; phylum Campylobacterota; class Campylobacteria; order Campylobacterales; family Sulfurospirillaceae; genus Sulfurospirillum. Next base: position 19,830 of record JAGDMU010000002.1, read on the forward strand.
TGCTTCACGAGCCGCAAAATCAGGGCGAAGCAGTGCTTTTTCTTTGTAAAATACCGAAGCGATTTTAAAATCCACCTCAGGGTATTTTTGACCCAAAACACGCTCGATCTCAATCATCGTCTCGCCACTGTCGATAATATCATCGACAATAACCACACGTTTTGCTTTGCTTAAATCTGGGATATTAAAAATGTTGATGGTATCAAGCTTACGTGTCTCTTCGTAATGAATCGAATTGATAGAGTAAAGTGCTCTCATCTCCAACGCTTCTGCTAAAAAATGACCTAACGTCATACCACCACGAGCCACTGCTAAAATAACATCAGGATTATAAGGCTTGATCTCTTTTGCAAGGGTGTTCACATCTTCTTTAAATTCTTCATAACTGTAGTAACGCAAATTAATGTCCTTCCTGTACGATAAATACGATTAAACTGACAAATGTCAGAAACAAAATTCCAAAGTTAATATCTTTGAACTCTTTTTTAATGAACTTAATCAACACATAAGAGATCAAACCAAAAGCCAAACCATTCGTAATCGAAAAGGTTAAAGGCATCATGATAACAATCAAAAAGGTTGAAACCGCAATAGCTGTGTCTTTAAAATTGATATGAGAAAGCTCGCCAAACATCAAAACACCAACCATCACCAAAACAGGATAGATCGCGTTTTCAGGAATTGCTTTAAACAACGGCATCATAAAAAGAGTAAGAATAAAACAAAGTCCTGTTACCACAGCAGTTAAACCTGTTCTTCCACCCTCTTCAACACCCGCAGCACTTTCGATAAATGCTGTTGTGGTTGAAACACCAACAACCGCACACATGGTACTGGCAAGCGCATCAATTTCCAATGTTTTTTGAAGTTCTTTTCCATCATCTTTAAACAAACCTGCACGGTACCCAACACCTGCCAATGTTCCCAATGAATCAAATAAATCGGTAATCAAAAAAGTAATAATGACAGGGAAAAGAGAGAGTGTTAATGCACTTTTAATATCAAGTTCAAGTGCAATCGGACTGACCGAAGCTGGCATAGAGAAAAACTCTGTTGGATACGGAGCAATACCGACAACCCATGCCACAACAGCCGTTGTGACCACCGCTAAAATGAACGCGCCTTTAAGTTTCCATGAATAAAAGGCAAAAACTAAAACAAGTCCTAAAACACCAAGGAGTACACTTGGATTTTTAAAGTTACCAACACCCACTAAAACCGCAGGATTGGCGATGACCATACCCATACTTTTAAGACCAATAAACGCGATGAAAGAGCCAATACCCGCACTAATCGCACGTCTAAGATCGTGTGGCACACTCTTCATAATCCACACCCGAAGTGGGGTTAACGAGAGAATGAGAAAAAGAAGTCCTGAGAGAAAAACAACGCCAAGAGCGGTTTGCCAAGGCACTTTCATACCAAGCACCAAGCCAAATGTAAAGTAGGCGTTAAGTCCCATGCCTACACTCATCGCAATCGGCGTATTCGCCCAAAGACCATTGAGAATGGAAGAAAAAATAGTGATCAAAGCTGTTGCTGTGATCAAAGCCTCCATGGGCATACCTGTTTTGCTCATAATAATGGCATTCACAGGTACGATATACATCATGGTCAAGAATGTCGTAAAACCAGCGGTTAGCTCTGTTTTGACCGTCGTACCATTTTTTTCAAGTTTGAAAAAATCCAAGGTTTATCCTTTTACAAAATTAATATGTTTTGAGTTCGTTGTAGAGGCTATCGCGTTCTACGGCAGTAAAGCCACTCGTTTCAATGAGTTCTAAAATACTCTGTAATCCAAGCCCTTTAGCGCTATTTGCACCCGCTGCCGATTGGATTGCTTCAGCTTCAATGGTGCCATCAAGATCATCCGCGCCATACTCTTGTGCGACAAGTGCTAAATTGATCGTTGATGTTGCCCAATAGGCTTTGATGTGTTTAATATTATCGAGCATTAAACGGCTGATGGCAAATGTTTTGAGAATTTCGGTTGAACTTAAAAAGTCTTCTACTTTGAGGTAGTTGTTATCACGTTGATAGACAAGAGGGATGAATGCGTTAAAACCGTTTGTGCGGTCTTGTAAATCACGAAGCCTGAGCATATGATCGATGCGGTGTTCACGTTTTTCAACATGACCAAAAAGCATCGTCGCATTGGATTCACGACCACGTTTGTGCCAGAGTTCATGGATGTGCAACCACTCCTGTGAACTTACTTTGCCTTTACAGACATATTCGCGCACTTTTTCGTCAAAAATCTCAGCGCCACCACCAGGCATCGAATCTACCCCATACTCGATCATCTTATCGATGACCTCATCAAAACTGAGCTTGTACTCGGTTGCCAAAAAATTAATCTCAGCTGCGGTCAATGCTTTAACATGTAAATTAGGAAAACGCGCTTTAATTTTCGAGAAAATCTCCAAGTACCACTCCAGCCCTGTTGCAGGATTATGAGCAGAAACCACATGCACTTCGGTAATGTGATTGTTTTTAACGGAGTTGTCTAAGATCGCTAAGATCTCTTCGTGGCTCATGGTATAAGGGTTGGGATTTTTACGGTTGGCTGAGAAAGCGCAGAATTTACAGATGTCTTTGCAGATGTTTGTGGGATTGATATGTCGGTTGACATTGAAAAAGACTTTATTGCCGTGAAGGGAACGCCTTCTTTGATTGGCGTATTTACCTAAGGTAAAGAGGTCCAGATCGTAAAGTGCTATGCCATCTTCTAGGCTTAGTCGTTCATTGTTTTCAAGTTTTTCTATAAGAGTCATGAATTACTTTCAGAAAGAAATAAGAGCAGATTTTAGCAATTTTTTTTATAAAGAGAGGTTAAAGTATTTTTATATCTTTAGGTATAATTAAAAGAAAGGCTATACCATGATTTTTCACTATTTTCTCTCATTTGGATTTTTCCTCTTAACGTCACTTGCTGTATTGGCACTCTTCTTCTTCCTCTACGCAAAAGTCACACCGTACGATGACTACAAAATGATTTTTGAGGAAAACAACACCGCAGCAGCACTTGGTTTTGGAGGAGCCATACTAGGGCTTTGTATTCCTCTTTACAGCGCACTTGTCAACTCCATCTCTTACCTTGATTTTGCCACATGGGCAATCATTGCGATGGTTGTTCAGCTTCTGTTTGCGTTTGGTATGACACGCTTAGGTGGTAAATTTTCTGTTGAAAAGCATATGAATAATGGCGATGTTGCCGTAGGCATTTTAATGGCATTTATGTCGATTGCCATTGGTTTACTCAACGCTGGGTCAATGAGTTATTAACATTTTTAAATCACGAAGAGGCGATCACAACCTCTTCGTGAATCTTTTACATGTAATCTTCTGGTTTATAATTTTCCACCACAAAATCAATATCTTTATCCCCTCTTCCACTGAGATTTACCAAGATAGACTCATACGGTTTTTCTTTCGCTAACTTCATCGCAAATGCCACGGCATGGGCACTTTCAAGTGCTGGGATGATGCCTTCATAATGGCTAAGATCGTAAAAGGCTTGAATCGTTTCTGCATCATTGGCGATGCCAACTTTGGTGCGAGAAATAGAGTTAAGATACGCGTGCTCTGGTCCAACTGATGGGTAGTCTAAGCCACTCGCCACAGAATGAACGGCTGCTGGTTCACCTTTGTCATCTTTAAGCATAATGGAATTAAAGCCATGCAGTATGCCTTCACTGCCATAGGTAAGACTCGCTGCATGTTCGCCCAGTTTCGTTCCCTTTCCACCAGGTTCGACCCCGTACATCTCGCACGGATCATCGATGAACGCAGAGAAAAGTCCCATAGCATTGCTTCCACCACCGACACAGGCGACCAAGTTGTCAGGAAGATTGCCTGTCATTTCTAAGAACTGCTCTCTGGCTTCAATGCCTACGACACTTTGAAAGTCACGTACCATTTTAGGAAATGGATGAGGCCCAACAACAGAGCCGATACAGTAAATGCTGTTTTCTGGATCTTTCAAATACGCCACAAATGCCGAATCTACGGCTTCTTTAAGCGTTCGAGCGCCAAAACTAACAGGAACCACTTTGGCACCAAGTACACGCATACGCACCACATTGGGATGCTCTTTGGCGATGTCCACTTCACCCATATGAATCTCACACTCAAGCCCAAAGTACGCCGCAGCCGTAGCAAGTGCTACACCGTGTTGCCCTGCTCCCGTTTCGGCGATGAGTTTTTTCTTGCCCAAATATTTGGCTAACAGTGCTTCACCCATACAGTGGTTCAGTTTGTGCGCACCTGTGTGGTTCAAATCTTCACGTTTGAGGTAAATACGAGCGCCGCCAACATATTCACTCAGGCGTTTCGCATAATACACAGGTGTCGGACGACCTTGGTAATGTTTGCGAATATCGCGAAGTTCACGAATAAAATTGTGCGAATTACCAATGGTTAAGTACGCCTCTTCAATTTTCTTAAACTGCTCTACAAGTTCAGGTGGTAAAAAAGCTCCACCAAATTTTCCAAAATAACCATTCGCATCAGGGAAAGCTCTCAAATACGGTTTTTGCATCATCTTTTTCCTTTACATGTAAAGCTCTTTGGTCACAACTTCATCACACGTTTTGGTTACAACCAAGCACTTTTTTTGTATTATATCTCAGATCAATTATGAATATAGGGAAACTCTATGGAAATCGAAGAAATTATTGAAGACCTTATTGACAAAAATGCCGATGATTTTGAAATATCAAAGCTGATTAAAGAGCATATTAAGAGTTATCTAGGCTCACTCAATGAAATCTTCGTCGAAAATCAAGGTAAAGACTTCCTCGTCAAACACGCCAAAAAGATTGACCAATTCATCATTCTCATTTACAAATACACCCTGCGCAAGTACTTCGGTAACTACATGCCATTTGTCAACTCCATTCCTGTGGTGCTTGTGGGTATGGGAAGTTATGGCAGAGAAGAGCTGTGTGTTTACTCTGACATTGACCTTATGGTTGTTTACAAAGCCGTACCAGGGTATAACATCGAACCCATGATCCAATCCATGCTTTACCTTGCGTGGGATGCAGGTATCAAATTGGGGCATCGTACCCATAAACTTGAAGAGTTAGTCCCTGCTAGTAACCAAGACCTTACCATTAAGACCGCCATGTTAGAGTCTCGCTTTTTATGCGGTTCTAAACTGTTATGGATGGAGACGGAGCGTGAAATTCTCAAAATCCAAAAATGGCAAAAAAAAGAGGTCATCGCGCAAATCGTTGCAGCCAATGAAGAGAGACGTGCCAAGCATCCGATGAGTATGGAGCCGAACATCAAAGAAGGTGTGGGAGGACTAAGAGACGCCAATACCCTCTCATGGATCTGTAAAATTCTCTTTGGCAGCATTCGCATCAGAGACCGTGTGCCTGAGATCATTAATGAGGAAGAGTATAGAGAATTTAGAAGCTCTTTAGAGTTTTTATACCGTGTACGTTCAGCCCTACACCTCAGTGCCAAGAAAAAACAAGATGTACTGAACCTTGAGTTTATTCCCGATGTAGCCCAAAAACTAGGCTTCCAGAACAAAATTCTAAAAAATGCACAAATGCAACTCGCCTCTCGCACCATGGCTTCCATGCACACGATTGACGTTACCTGTAAAATCTTCATGCGTAAACTGACCGCCTCCATACTTGCCCATCCTACACGCTTAGCTGAGCTTAAAAAAGGACGCATTGAAAAAGGGCTCTATGTTGTTGATGACTGTGTCTTTGCATCGCTCAAAAAGCCAAGCCCAAACCTCAGCGTGGTGTTAGAACAGCTCCAACAATTTGACGACCCTAGGCTTAGTTTTGACATCAGCTATGTGAGTTACATCAAAAATTGCCACTATACGTCGCATAACTCAAAAAAAATCTATAAAAAATTCCGTGCGCTGCTGTTTCAACCCAATCTTTACGCACTTTTTAGCCTTTTGTACGAAGCCTCTTTGTTGCAACAACTCATCAAACCATTTCGTCAAATCCTCAACCTTGCGCAATTTGATGGCTACCATAAGCTGCCTGTGGACATTCATTCGTTGCACACACTCTACCATTTAGAAAACATCAAAGAGCCGTTTATCAAATCTTTGTTTGATGACCTTTGTCCAGAAGGAAGAGCGCTCATGAAATTGGTCGTATTCATCCATGACATCGGGAAAGGACGCAAGGGTGACCACAGCGAACTAGGCGCAAAAATCTTTAGAGCTTACGCCATGAAACTCGAGTTTTCAGAACAAGCCATTGAGACAGGCATCACACTGATTAAGTACCATACCTTGATGAGCAATACCGCTAACCGTGAAGACATTTACGACGAAAAAGTGGTCTTGGCGTTTATCTCAAAACTGCAAAGCCCACAGATTTTGAAAATGCTCTACATCCTCACCTATGCTGACACCAACGCGGTTAATGACAACATTTACACAGGCTTTATCGCAAAGCTCCTTCGTGAGTTTTACAACTACAGCCTTGAAATGTTTGACAAAGAAGAGCTGATCGATGAGACAACCAAGCGTCTGCGTAAAGAGAACAGCCTTAAGAAGAGTCCTGAGTTTTTAGAGCTCTCCAAAGCACTTCAGAAAAAAACACTCTCTGTGCAGTCCAACTTCTTTTTCTTGAAGCAAAAGCCAAGTGCGATTGTCCAAATTGTTAAAGAAGCAGATGAAACACGCGAAGATCACTACAGCTACAAGATCAACAATGACTCGCATCTAAGCATTACCGTTATTCGGGGTAAGAGTTTTAACATCGGTTACCTGTTAGGAAAACTCTCCTACTTAGACCTTGTTCAAATGGATATTTACAAACTTTTTGATGGTAAAAAATACTTCCAAATTGACTTTAATGAAAAGGTCACAGAGAATGATATTGAGCTTATCTGTGAGCTTATCGACAACTCGTTTGATATGAGCAAAAAGGTTACGCTCAAAAAGCCGACTATCCTCAAAGGAGAGATCGACATCAACTGTGAACACTCTAAGTCCTACGCACTGATGCATGTCAATACCAAGAACCAACACGGTCTTATGGCGTACTTTATGAGTGTGTTTGATGAACATGGCATTGACATTGCAATGGCGAAGATTCAGACCATTAAGAACCGAACGAGAAACCTGCTTTTAATCGAAAAGACAGTCGGTTTATGTAACAATGGAGAAGATATTTTAGATTATTTTTACTAAAAAGGTAACGTATATGTGTGGAATTGTTGGCTATATTGGAACCAAAGAAAAACGCAATTTTTTAATTAGTGGACTGAAAGAACTTGAATATCGTGGGTATGACTCAGCAGGTATTGCTGTACTCAAAGATGGAGACATTACTTCATTTAAAGCCACAGGAAAACTCTCTAACTTGGACCATAAAGTTGAAAACTTTAGCTCTTCGGGTTTTGGAGTAGGCATCGGTCACACCAGATGGGCGACACACGGCAAGCCAACCGAAGCCAATGCTCATCCACACTGGGGTGAATTTTCCTACATTATCCACAATGGCATCATTGAAAATTATAAAGAGATCAAAGATGAACTTCTCAAAGATGGCGTGAAATTTTTAAGCCAAACCGACACGGAAGTTGCGGTTCACCTTTTTGAAAAAAATGTACGAGAATTGGGTGATTGTTTTAAAGCGTTTGAAAAAACCATCGCTTCATTGCATGGCGCCTATGCGATTTTACTCATTACCAAAAAAGAGCCTGATGTTATTTTCTTTGCTAAAAATGCTGTTCCCTTACTTCTGGGCAAAAGCAGTGAAGGCGAAGTCTTTTTTAGCTCTTCAGATGCCCCACTTATTGGACTTGTTAAAGAGGTCGTTTACCTCGAAGATGGCGAGTATGGTTGGGCAAAAGACAAAGAGATTACCCTTTTGAAAAACAATGTCGCACAACATCTTGATTTTAAACCTCTTACGCACGATAAACTCTCCGCTCAAAAAGATGGTTATCGCTATTTTATGGAAAAAGAGATTTACGAGCAATCACTCGTTGTCGCAGAAACACTTATGGGACGCATTAAAGAGAACTCTGTTGTTTTAGATGAACTCTCTTCGCTTTATCTTTCCAACATTGATGCCATTAAAATCTGTGCATGTGGTACAAGCTATCACGCAGCGCTTAGTGCGTGCTATATGTTTGAACGTTTAGCGAAAATTCGCACCAACGTTGAAATTGCCAGTGAGTTTCGCTACAAAGAACCCCTGTTAGATGCCAAAACCTTATTTATCGTTATCTCCCAGAGTGGTGAAACCGCTGATACCCTCGAAGCCCTTAAAATGGCAAAACGTGGCGGTATGCAAACCCTTGCCATTTGTAATGTGGACAACTCTTCTATCGTGAGAACTGCGGATATGACCATCCTCACACGAGCTGGCATTGAAAAAGGTGTGGCAAGTACCAAAGCGTTTGCAACGCAAGTCATTACCCTTTGGCTTTTAACACTCTTTATCGGTGAGCAAAAAGGAAATATCGATGAGAAAACCCTACAGAGTGAAATTGCAGCACTCTTGCATATTCCTCTTGTTTTAAAAGTCAATGAAAACACACATGAGAAAATTCGCCGCCTCTCCAAACGTTACTTGCACGGGCATGGTTTCTTCTTCATCGGTCGCGACCTTTTCTACCCACTTGCCCTTGAAGGAGCGCTGAAGCTTAAAGAGATCAGCTACCTTCATGCTGAGGGCTACCCAGCAGGCGAGATGAAACATGGCCCCATCGCGCTTGCCGATAGTGAACTTTTCACCATCGCACTCATGCCTAAAAATCTTCTGTATGACAAAATGAAAAGCAACGTTGAAGAGCTAGGAGCAAGGGATTCTACCCTTCTTATCATTAGTCCAGAGCCATTTGAGTTAGCCGATGATTTTATCAAAACAAAACCCCATACACACATGATGGGTGAGTTTTTTGAAATGATGCTCATCACGCAGCTCCTTGCCTTAGAAATTTCGATTCGTCTAGGAAATGATGTTGATATGCCACGAAACTTAGCCAAAAGTGTGACTGTAGAATAATTTTACCTATAAGGAAGTGTAATGCAAAAAAAGCTCTCTTTGGTCATTGTAGGAACCATTTTTATCTCTTTTATGATTCTTATGGTGATTTTAGCGTTTTCGATTCGAGACCTTGGAATTAAAAATGCCGAAGAGAAGGCTCAAATTATCGCCGATTTAGTGCAAGATGGACTTTCTGCGCATATGCTCAGCGGAACCATGGATCAAAGAGAATTTTTCCTCAATAAAATCAGTACTGCAAAAGGGGTACAAGCCCTTTGGGTTGTTCGTAGTGAGTCGGTCATTAAACAATTTGGCAAGGGTTTCAACAATGAAATCGCACGCGATACCATTGATGAAGAGACACTCAAGTCTGGTCTTGTGCATAAAAATAATGAAGAGAGTTCCCATAGTGCAAAGTTGCGTATTACCACTCCCTACATCGCAAAAGAGCACGGAACACCCAACTGTATGCAATGTCATCATGCCAAAGAAGGTGAAGTACTCGGAGCCATTAGCATCGTTTTTGATATCAGTGAAGTACGAACTAACGGTATTTTAACCTCCCTTGGTATTTTGCTCCTTTCTATTTTCATTATGCTTTTTGTCTTTATCATCATTAACCGTTCAATGAAGCCGCTCATGGAACTTTTCAACTCCATTACGTTTGTCATGAATAAAGCACAAGAGGGCGATTACAGCCGACGTGTACGTTTTAGTGGAAGCGATAAAGAGTGCCATAATGTTATGTTTTGGATCAACTCGCTTTTAGAGAAATTGGAAAACACCCTAAACGATATCGAGGTGACCGTAAAGAAATTTTTAGCTCTCGCTCCAAACCAGCAACCCGATCTTCTACTCGATGCGCAAGCTATCGTCCATGAGCTTTCTGACATTTATCAGTTTAAACGTACCATCGAGTTTGATGAAGACAAAGAGCAAGTTTACAGACGTATTGGCTCTATTTTACAGCACGATTTAGGACTGAAAGACTTTGTCCTCATTGAATCGGGTAAAGATGCGATTAACCCAACGATTGTGTTTGATGCTTCTTCCCACAAACGCACCGTTGATCCAACCTGTCGAGCACTTCGTACCAAGCAAGCGGTCTATTCTGATCAATTTAGAAACATCTGTGAGTCCTGTGAATCTTGTGCACATCATCTCTGTATTCCTTATCTTATCAGTAATGACTTCGAGATATTGCTGAGCATTTGGACACAAACGCCAGAAGAGCTAAGCTTTACAAAAGAACAGCTTCCTAAAATTCAAAATTATATTGATGCAGCACGTCCAGAGCTTGTGAGTAAAAATCTCACTGAAATTCTAAAAATCTCTTCCACTACCGATGCGCTCACAGGTCTTTACAACCGAAAATACCTCGATGAATACATCGAAAAAGCACTTTCTCAAGCAAAGCGCAATGGTATCGTTTATGGTATCTTGATGATTGACATCGACTTTTTCAAAATGGTCAATGACACCTACGGACACGATGTGGGCGATAAAGCGATCAAGGTGCTTGCAACGGTACTGAAAGAGAACATCAGAGAAGCCGATACCGCATTTCGTTTTGGAGGCGAAGAGTTTTTGGTACTCTTATACGAATGCGAAGAAGCGATGGTTTCAAACATTGCAGAGAAAATTCGTCTGGCATTTGAAAAATCATCCATTCAGTCCAATAATGGCTCAACCTTTTACAAAACACTCAGCGTTGGCGCATCGATCTTCCCGAAAGATTCTGACTCATTGTGGAAATGTATTAAATTTGCAGATATCGCACTTTACAATGCAAAAGATAGCGGTCGTAATTGTGTTAAACGCTTTGATGCTTCTATGGTTGAATCCCAAGAACTCAAAAGCGATTTTTAAAGGCAATGATGAAATTTTACCGTGTGTATGTTGAGCTCACCAATATCTGTGGGCTCGCATGTAGCTTTTGCCCTCCTAAAACGCTTCCAACGCACAGTATGGCACTTCCTTTTTTTGAGCAAGTTTTGGATCAACTCAGCCCTTACACCAAAGAAGTTGCATACCATATGGGAGGCGATCCGCTAAGCCTTTCAAATCTTGAAGCGTATTTGGATGTGAGCTTCAAAAAACACTTTAAAGTGATGCTCACGACCAGTGGTTACTACTTAAACAAACACGATCTTCACACGCTGTTGCATCCCGCTATTAAGCAAGTAAACATCTCACTTAACAGCTACAACAAAAACAGTATGCCGCTCTCTTTTGAGGCATATATGGAGCCTATCATTCAGTTCTGCAAACTTAAACTGGAAAAGAATCGAGATCTTTTTATCAACCTCCGTTTATGGAATATGGATGAAGAACAGAGTGAAAAAGCCTTTAATGAGAAGCTCTTTGCCTACCTTGAACAAGCATTTCACACCTCTTTAAATGTTACGAAAATTTACGATGAAAAACCTCGCTCAATTCGCTTGAGCGAAAAAATACTGCTTCATTTTGATAACTACTTTGAGTGGCCTACCCTGACTTCAGATCACCACTCTCATGGCACCTGTTTAGGACTTTCATCTCATTTTGGAATTCTAGCAAACGGTACAGTGGTGCCGTGTTGTTTGGATAAAGATGGGGTGATGGAGCTTGGAAATTTACATACCAGCACACTGGAAAATATTTTAAATACAGCAAGAACACAAGCCATCATTGAGGGATTTAAGCGCCATAAAGCCATCGAGTCTTTATGCCAAAAATGTCACTATAAACACCGTTTTAAGGAGAATTAATGTCAGAAAAATTGTATGAAAATGCGTACTTCTATATTGAGAAAGAAAATGCGATGATCCCATGGGTCAAAATTTTTACAAAAACCCCCTATAAAGAGCTAAGCGATTGCGATCCTGACACACAAGCAGCAATTCTCAAAGTAATGCTCATTGTCGAAGAGACCATGCGTTTTTACTACAACCCAAAAAAGATTAATATCGCAATGTTTGGCAATTATGTTCCGCATCTGCACATTCATGTGATGGCACGTTTTGAAGAGGATTCTCACTTTCCTGAATCCATGTGGGGTATTAAACAGCGCGATGGAGAGCTTCATCTTCCTAGTTTTGAGAACTTTGTTACTATTTTACAAAGCAAGTTGGCGATATAGTAACGTTTTTGGGTAAATTTTAATCTCCCTTTTGATAAGCTTTTTGGAAAAATTTTAAAAAAAATATAAAGATAACGAATGAAAAAAGTGTTTCTGGCTCTTGGTTTTTTACTTTCAACGTACGCATTTAGCGCAAATCTACATTACACTCTTATAAAAAAGGAAAGCGGCAAAGAGGGCAGCACCCTTCTCATTGTGGGAGGTATTCATGGTGACGAACCTGGAGGCTATTTTGCACCGATGCTTTTATCGAAATACTATAAAATTGAAAGTGGCAATCTTTGGATTGTTCCAAACCTCAACTTCGATAGTATCGTCAAAAACTCCCGTGGCATTAACGGCGATATGAACCGTAAATTTGCCAAGATTGAGCCTAAAGATAAAGACTTTGACACTGTCACAGAGATTAAAAAGCTTATTCTTCATCCCAAAGTTGACTTAACGCTCAATCTTCATGATGGTCAAGGCTTCTACCGTGATCGCCAAATCGATAAAAACTTCAACCCAAAAGCATGGGGGCAAGCTACCATCATTGATCAGCAACAAATTGCAAGTGCCAAATATGGTAATCTTGCGGAGATCGCTAAAAAGGTGAATCAAGAGACCAACGTTGACCTTATCGAAGACGTGCATGAGTTTAATGTCAAAAATACTAATACCAAGGCTCAAGACAAGGCAATGCAACAAAGTTTGACCTATTTTTCCATTACAAACAACAAGCCCGCTTTTGCCATTGAGACAAGTAAAAACATTACAGAACTTTCACCTAAGGTCTTTTATCAACTCAAAACCATTGAAAAATTTATGAATGTAATGAACATCAAATTTTCACGTTCATTTGAGCTGAGTGAAGAGAATATTAAAAAGCTTCTGAGCGATGATGGTATGTTAGAGATTCCTCCAACTAAAATCACGCTTGATCTTGCAACACTAAAGCCTTATATCAAATTCTTCCCCATGAGTAAAGACAAATTGGTCTATAATAGTAACAACCCTTTGGTCGCTGTTATTAAAGATAAAGATGAATACAAAATTATGAACGGCAATATCCTTGTTTCCAAGCTAAAGCCTGATTTCATAGAGTTTGAAAACTCTCTTTCCAGTATTAATCTATCCATTGACGGTAAAAAAAGCAGTGCAAAAATCGGCTCACTTATCAGTGCAAAAAACAGCTTTCAAATCGATCCAATCAATGGGTATCGTATCAATATTATCGGTTATTCAAAAAGCGGTGTTGGAAGTGAAGGCGGCATCAAAGTTGAACCAAAAGATTTTATCAAAAGCTATGCTATTGATAAAGATGAAACGACCTATATGGTACAATTTTATAAAGATAAAAAGTTTTGCGGTATGGTCAACATTAAATTTGAAGATGAAAAAAAAAGTAAAAAATAGCCTTTTCGCCTTTTAAACAATCAATTATCAGTAAAATCAAGGAGCGCCGTGTGAGTACCTTTGTGGGTAGACAACCGATTTTTGACAAAGAGGGTGTATGCTTTGGGTATGAGCTCCTTTACCGCTCATGCGACATCAACAATGTAGCGACGTTCCAAGATAATGCTAAAGCCTCTGCACGTGTTATCGTTAACCTCATTCACAATATCGGACTTACCCCTATTATAGGGCATAAGATAGGCTATATCAATGTCGATGAAACCATGCTCTTTAGCGATGCCATTTTACTGCTTCCCAAGGAACATTTTAGATTTGAGATTTTAGAGCACACGAAAGTCTCTTTAGCGCTTTATGAACGCATCAAACACCTTCATACGCTGGGCTACCGTTTCTCTTTGGATGATTTTGATTGCAGCGATACGATGATCAAATATTATGAACCTCTTTTCCCCTATATTGAGATCATCAAAGTGGACATTCAAGCGATTGGAACAACGCATCTTGGAGCGGCCATTGATAAACTTAAAAAATACACGATTCCTCTTTTGGCAGAAAAAATAGAGACGCATGAAGAGTATGAAATATGCTCAAAACTCGATTTTCAATTTTTTCAAGGCTACTTTTTTGAAAGACCTGTGATTTTAAGTGGGAAAAAAATCGAGCCCAATACTGTCAATGCGCTTAGACTTATCAACTGTATTCAAGAAAATAACGATGTTGCTTACATCTCTCACAAATTTGCGACCTGCCCCGATTTGGTTTATAACCTTTTGCGCCATGTTAACTCTGGAGCGTATCATTTTAAACAAAAAATTACCTCTATTAAGCAAATGGTACTGCTATTGGGACCTCAAAAAATTATCTCATGGCTTGGGCTTTTTCTCTATGGTATGCCGCAAAATCGTCCCTTTGGAGCTGAAATTTTCAACAATGCCAAATTCCGCGCTAAAGTGATGGAAGAGTTAGCCCTTACATGCAATAAACCTGAACTTGCCAATAAAGCCTTTTTAACAGGAAGCCTCTCTTTAATTGATGCTTATCTCAACATTACAATGCTTGAATTTTTAAACAATGTGCATCTAGACGATGAGATCAAAACGGCCTTGCTCTTTCGTGAAGGCTTTTTAGGAGAGCTACTTTACATTGCCACAGAGATGAATCACTCCAATGATACAGATGCGACCATCAAAAAACTGGGGCACTATCCATGTTTTAGCACGGAACAGCTCTACGATGCTTGCACCAAAGCAACCATTTTTGTTGAAGAGACCGAAAATCATTAGAACCAAGGAGTTTGTATGAATGTCGTTATTTTTTATTGTACCCGTTGAGGATATATGCCACGAGCTTTCCGTGCGAAAGATGAAATTTTAAGTGCATATCCTCATGCGAACGTATCACTGAGCCCAAAAATGGGTGGATTTTTTGATGTCATGGTTGATGAGAAGATTCTTTTCTCTAAAACAGAGAAAATTGGTACACCCATAGAGCGCTTTCCTGAGAGCGGAGAGATTATTGCATTGCTTCAAAAAGCAGGTTATTAGCCTTTGCATGTCACATGTAAAGGTTTTCATATTTTTTTAAAAGGTTCATAGTGGGCTATTTTACGAGCTTTTTTGTGCGACTAGCCTATTTTATAGAGGCTTCTTCACGCTATCATCGTGTTAAAGAATTTTGCAGAACACTCTTAGAGTATCAACACTCAAGGCTCAAATTTTATTTCGATATTTTTATGGTCGTGCTTGTTGTCATCAGTGTTCTTTTCTTACTCTATGAAGTTAAACATCCTGATGGGCATCCTTATCTAGACGCATTTGTTCAGTTTTCATTGATTGTGTTCATCATTGAATACTTACTACGTTTTTGGATCTATTCCGATAGCCATAAACTCTTTTTAGAACGCTACGACTATGCCATTAACAACAACCTCCCTTTTTCACTAGGGCACACCCTCTGGGCTATTTTGAAGAAAAAAGTGGAGTATATTATCTCTCCACTTGCGATTATTGATCTGCTTGCCATCTTGCCAAGCTACCGCCCACTTCGTTTTTTACGTATTTTTTTACTCTTTAGGATTTTTAAACTTTTTCGTTATGCCAGAAGTATGAAAACGTTTACCGCCATCATTACGGAAAAGAAATTTGAACTCTTTACCTTGGCCATTTTTGCAAGCTTTGTTATTTTTACAGGCAGCTCTGCTATTTATATCTTTGAAACACACCAAAACCCTAAAATAAACACTCTCTTTGACGCAGTCTATTGGGCAATTGTTACGATGGGAACGGTAGGCTATGGCGATATTGTGCCTGTCACCACAGAGGGCATGGTGGTTGCCATGATCCTAATTATTTTGGGTGTCGCAACACTTGCTTTTTTAACCTCTATCATTGTCTCCTCTTTTCAAAACAAACTTATCGAACTTAAAGAGAGTCGTCTCTTTTCAGAAGTGGACAAACTGGAAAACTACATTGTCATTTGTGGCTATGGACGTGTTGGCGAAGTGGTTGCAAAGATGTTACACGAAGATGGCTATAAGCTGGTTATTATCGATAACGATGATGAAAAGATAAAGCTAGCACAACAACGTGGACTCATTGGCATTGTTGCCGATGCTTCAAAGAGCCGTATTTTAGGGGAACTTGGTGTTGGTAAGAGGGCATCACAGATTATTTGTGCCACCAACAGCGATGAGCTCAATGTCTTTATCACGCTTACTGCTCGAAGCCTCAGCAAACAGATTATTATTATTGCACGGGTGATCAAAAATACCCATAAACGAAAGTACTTTTTAGCAGGTGCAAACTACGCATTTAGTGCCGATGAAACCATCGGACTTATGGGAGCACAGTATATTACACAACCCATTTCGTATACCGCTCTTGATGAAATGCTCACCGAAAATACAGGTGTCATTTTCGATATGCTCCCAATACATGAACATGCTTATTTTGTTGGACAACCCCTTGAAGCACTTGAACTTAAAGAAAAACGGCTCATGCTTTTTGGTATTTTGCGAAAAGAGGCTACGCCTTCATTTCAGTTCAATCCAAGTCCTAATTTTATACTCCAAATGCATGATATTCTTATTATTATGGGGCGTAAACACCACATCAATGTACTGCGAAAACAGAATGACAAAGGAGTCATGCGATGAGGGAAAGCAAAATTCTCCTTTTTGGCTTTAGCCGATCTGCTATTGAAATTGGAGCGAGATTGCAAGCACAAGGGTTAGCATTTACCTGCATCGATAGTGATGCAAGCTTACTGCCTAAAGCAAAGAAACTGGGATTTGAACTGCTCATTACAGACTACAGTGATGACGATACCCTTTTGAGTCTGGGTATTGGAGAAGATGTCAGATTTGTCTTTACCCTCTTTGATGAAGATGTCCAGAATGTCTTTTTAACACTCTCCATCAGAGCTCTGGATTCAAAAGTACAAATTGTCTCTACCACGCACACCAAAGATGCCATTCATAAGCTTGAAATTGCAGGCGCGAGCACCATTTTAGACCCATATCAGATTTGTGGAAAACGCATTTACAAACTCATCACACAGCCTGAGATTATGCAGGTGATTGATGCGACTATTTTTGGTGAAGAAGATATTAATATGGAGCAAATCACGATTACAGCGCACTCTGCGTTAAATGGCTTGCTACTCAATGAATGCTATCCGACAGAGAAGTACAATATGCTCTTAATTGGCCTACACGATAAAGAACTTAAAAAAGAGTTTATCTTTATCACAGAAGGGCACAACCATAAATTAGATCATGGCGATATTTTGGTTGTTATTGGCAAAAGCGCTGAAATTGAGCGCTTTAAAATGGATTTTAGTCTATAACTGACCTTACGCACTATTTACAACTTTGCACAAAATAAAAAAGTATTAGATGCTAGGCAGATTTTTGAGTCATAGCTAAAGCTATGGCGATTAAATCTAACGACGCAGATGATATTTTTTTATTTTGCCCTTACGGGGTGAGTTTTCATCAATGCATAGGCGTTGTTAAAATGACTTTGATTTGGCTTTAGCCAAACCTTTGTCACTTTGCCTAGCCTCTACATTAATAAAAACTCATGCAAAATTGTAAATAGTGCGTAAGGTCAGTTACAAAAGCGGAACGATTAAAAAGAGTGTGCCCACACACGCCAATGTTTCCAGTGTTGTGATCGATGCCATTAAAGAGACATCGCCTCCAAGCTCACGTGCCAATATATGGGAAGACGTCGCTGTTGGCATGGATGCAAAAATAATCGCAATACTTAAACTCATACCTACAAGTCCAAACAGATGCGATAAGCCATAAGCAACCATAGGAAATATAACCAATTTCGCAACCGTTGAAACCACCAACTCTTTTTTAGCATCTTTGAGATACTTAAGCTCCAGCCCCACACCGACCGATAACAATCCCATAGGAAGTGCCGCATGACTGACAATAGAAATGCTTTTTAAGATAAATATCGGCATCTCGATGCCACTGGCATTGATAAGTCCCCCAATAGCACAGGCGCCAATTAAAGGGTTTTTAATAATGGTTTTAAAAAAAGAGATAAGTGAAAACTTTCCATCACGCAGATAAATAGCAAAAACGGAGATACAGAGGATGTTGATGAATGGAATAGCAAATGCCATGACAATAGCCGCTAAAACTAAGCCTTTATCACCATAGACTGCATTGACGAGCGCTAAGAGAACATAGGTATTAAAACGAATCCCGCCTTGAACGATAGACGTAAACGCTCTATTGTCAAAATGAAGAATGAGATTGAGTAAAATGAGGATGACGAGAATGATAAAAATACCGCTGAGCGATGTGAAAACAAGGTTAACCGTATGGGTCAGATCGATTTTAGCAACCGCTAACTCATACACTAAAAGACAAGGCATTAAGACATAGTAGGTAAACTTATCCATCTTTGGCCAAAAGTCAGTCGAAGGAAATTTTGCATGTTTAAACGCATAACCTGCAAAAATAATCAAACAAATTGGTAAAAGCGCATTCAGTACATAGCTCATGCTTATCCCTTAAATCGAAATGCCTCGGCCACTAAAATACTTTTGAGTTTTTCGCGACACTCCCCTTGAAACTCCATCCACTCTTCTTTACATGTACCGCCACTACCCAGTTTCTTTTTGACCACAGAGCAGAGTTTTGTAAGTGCCTCTTTTTCAAGAAAAAAAGGGCCTACGATAGAGACAGGTTTTCCTTGGCGCTTTTCCATCTTGAGAACTAAAAAGTGCTTTGCAGGAAGTTTGATCTCGACTGTTTTAGAGGAAGGTTTATCTTCCTCTAACTGCCATCCACTACTGCTATCGAGTGCAGACCCTAGTGCAAATGGGGCTTTTTTATCTGCCATACGTCTCTCTAAAGGCTTCATAATCACCTTTAAAATCAATCACAGTGCCATCAGGATGTAGCTCAATAATACGGTTTGCAAACGCATCGATAAGCTCTCTATCGTGAGTCACACAGATAACATTACCAGGGAATTTAAACAGCCCCTCACCAAGAGCGATAATTGCTTCAAGATCAAGGTGATTGTCTGGCTCATCCAGTACTAAGAAGTTACCTTTTTGAAGCATCATCTTAGAGAGCATCATACGGTGTTTTTCACCACCGCTGAGCTGGCTAACACTTTTCTTTTGCTCTTCACCTGAGAAAAGCATACGACCTAAACACTTTCTGATTTCATCCAAGTCTTTTTTCTCATCGTACTGTTGTAACCACTCAAAGAGTTGAAAATCGCCTGTGATCATATCGGTTGTGTTTTGAGGGAAATAGCTCGACGTGATTGTAGCACCCCATTTAACACTTCCCGTATCCGCATCCAGTTGTTCCATAAGAATGTTACACAGAGTCGTTTTACCGACACCATTGTGTCCAATGAGTGCGATTTTTTCACCTTTTTCAACTTTAAAGCTGATGTTATGAAGTACTTTTTGATCCCCATAACTTTTTTCAATACCTTCAACTTCCAACACTTCGTTACCAATGTCACGTCCCATTCGAAAAACGATGCTTGGATCACGGCGTGAAGAGGTTTGAATGTCTGCGATGTCTAGTTTCTCAAGTCTTTTTTGACGAGAAGTTGCTTGTTTCGCTTTAGAAGCATTGGCAGAGAAGCGTCTTACAAAGGCTTCGAGTTCATCTTTCTCTTTAAGTTTCTTATCTCTGTCCATCTCTTGTTGTTTTGCGATTAGATTTGCAGCCATGTACCATTCATCATAGTTACCCGTAAACTCACGAATTTTCTTAAAATCAACATCAAGAATGTTCGTAACAACCGAGTTAAGGAAGTGTCTATCATGCGAGATAACAACCATGGTGCCTTCATGGCGAATGAGTTGCTCTTCTAACCAAGAGATTGCTTCAAGGTCTAGGTTGTTGGTAGGCTCATCGAGGAAGAGAACGTCTGGTTTTGGGTAAAGCACTTGTGCAAGCAAAATTTTAAACTTATCGCCACCCGTTAGTTCGCTCATCAAGCTATCTTGTTCAGAAACCGCAAAACCTAAAGAAGCCAAAATTTTCTCAATATTTACTTCTACTTCATAGGTTGGATCTTCTTCGGCACAGATGATTTCAAGCTCCGCTAAACGATCATTGACTTTTTCGTCCGAAAAGTCACCCGTAACATACAACTCTTCTTTCTCTTTGATAGCATCAAAAAGTCTTTTATTGCCGTACATTACGGCATCTTTGAGTGTAAAATCTTCAAAAGCGTATTGATTTTGATTTAACACGCCAACACGTAAACCATTTTCAATCGAAATGTTTCCACTGGTTGGCTCAATTTGTCTTGATAAAATTTTCAAAAAGGTTGTCTTACCTGCGCCATTGGCACCAATAAGTCCGTAACGTTTACCTTTATCCAGTTTAAGGTTGATATTTTCAAATAAAAGCTGATGCGAAAAACGCATTGTTAGGTTGTTAACTTCGACCATAATATAGATTCTCTCTTTGTTTTTCGCGGATTATACCATTATGTATCTTGTTTCAAAATTTACCTTTACCTCTAGGTCCCCCAATGGTGTAAAAAAATCTTGCTATTTTTAGTTTAAAAAATGTTACAATTAAAATGTACGACCCTTTTTAAAGGATATTTTCGTGGCAATTTTAAAGAAAAACATTTGGCTTATTTTTTATGTTTTAACACTTACTGCTACGATTTTATTTCTGAGTGCTTCTTACCTTAAATGGGAAAGCACCTACCTCAAATATCAAACATCCCAAGAAAACATTGTCGAACTCATGGCAAATGCCACACACTCCTTGTTTGATACCCAAGAGCGGTTAATGGACATTTTGGGTGTTACCATTCTTGAAGATCGTCACCATCAATACGACACTCAAAGTATTGAAAAACACTCAAACTCTTTACTCCAAAACCCTGATGTTATCGCATTTGGAGTAACAACACCTGAGGGAGAGTTTATCTTTGCAAGTTCACACAAAGACCCTAAACAAATTACCAGTCTACTGAAACAACCAGAGAGTCGCGAATCTTTTATGGAAGCTCTCTCCACACATGGAATGGTTTTTGGTCGTACCTATTTTTCACAACCTTTGCAAAAATGGGGAATGCCTATTCGTAAGACGGTTCGTGATGAAGAAGGAAAGCCACTTTTTGTAATGACCACACTTCTGCGTCTTACCAGCACATTTGATACCCTTATGAATACCATTCACCACCGTCAAAACCTTGTGGTCTCTGTCATTCGCGATACGGATTTATACCAGCAATACAACTCGGAAGGAAAACATGACTATGCCAAAACGTACCAAAGCCCCTTTCCCAAGAAGGTAATGGATCGAGTCTATACCATCATTTTTGACACCTATGGACTCACACCCCAAGAACTCAAACGCGATGAACCACTCGTCTCTTTTGGTTACACGCATGAGGATGGTGTCCGCTATCTCGCGTCTCTTAAATACAATAAAACCTATAAACTCTGGATCATTGTTCATACTTACCTTGATACCATCATCAAAGATTTTCTCCAAAGCCTTGCGCTTTACGTTACAGCCTTTATTGTTTCTGGAGCCATTTTTTTCTTTCTTTTTCGCCTCATTGCAAATGCTGAAGACAAACGCAGAAGTGATTTAATTCAACAAGCAACGCATGACCAACTTACAACACTTCCAAATCGTAGTTATCTGCATCAAAACATTTTTCATTGGGCATACAAAAATGCGCCTCCTTTTAGCCTTTTTTATGTCGATATGGATCATTTTAAAAATATCAATGATAGCTTTGGTCATCAATTTGGCGACTACGTCTTAGTGGAAATCACGAAAAGACTGCGTGCCTTAACGCCGCCTCATTCATTGATTATCCGCTATGGGGGAGATGAATTTGTCCTTGTGACACGTTTACATGAGCATAAAGAGCTTCTGAATTTTGCCTCACGCCTTATTGATGCCCTTTCGCGCCCCTACAATGTCAATGAGCTTCACTTCAATATTGGAGCAAGTGTTGGGATTGCCATCTACCCTGAACACGGAGAAAACTTTGACATGCTGCTTCGTGCTTCAGATATTGCACTTTATGAATCTAAAAAAGTGAAAAATAGTGCCCATATTTTTGCCAGCGAGATGCAAGAAGGGTTTTTAAAGAATGTTAAAATAGAACAAGCCCTTCGCAAAGCGATCAATCAGCATGAACTCTTTATGGTGTATCAACCCCAAATCGACACTCAAGGCTGTGTGTACGGTGTTGAAGCACTTTTGAGATGGAACAGCCCTACTTTAGGCAATGTTGCACCTAACCATTTTATTCCTTTAGCAGAGGCTTCAGGTCTTATGCCAAAAATAGGACGTTTTATCATTGAAACAGCGTGCCGTGAGATTAAAGAACTTCACCTCAACCTAGAATATGCTTTTCAAATCTCTATCAACATCTCCGTACGCCAGTTTATGGATCCTGGTTTTTTAGAGCACTTACTTGAAACCGTAGATAAAACACAGATGCATCGCCTTGCGATTACACTGGAGGTGACTGAAAACCTTTTCATTGAAGACATGCACTATATTTTGCCACTGTTACACCAAATTAGAGAACTAGGTATCCAAATTTCAATGGATGACTTTGGGACAGGATATTCCTCTTTGAGTATGTTGCGAAAACTTCCTATTGATGAGCTAAAAATCGATAAAAGCTTCGTGGATGAAATTTTTAGCGATGAAGCTTCTGCTAAAATGGTTCAAAATATCATTGCTATTGGTAAAAATTTTGGAATGCATATTCTGGCAGAAGGCGTCGAAACCAAAGAGCAAAAAGAGATTCTAACCACCTTTGGATGCGATCGTTTCCAAGGCTATTACTTCGCAAAACCTCTTCCCAAAGAAGAACTTTTGAGCTTTTTAAAAAAACAAACATTTACAGATAAATCTTAATTCTCCCATCGCTTCAAATAAAAAAGAAAACTTTTAGAAAAACAAGCGCATCATTATTGGAATGATGATGCCTAAATTTTTAAATAAACTATAAATTTTTAGACTAAGCTATTTTCATGCTATACAGTTAATATATAATTTCTTGTACCAAAGGGCTGAATATCATGGTTAAGTCATTTAGCAATGATATAATTTTTAAATTATTGTACTAGATTTATTAATTAAGCAAAACAAATCATAGAGGATAGTCTATGTCTAAAGTTCATAAATTCGTTATTACGAATCCAGACCTCTGCATTGCATGTAACGCCTGTGTCAAAACATGCGTTAAACATGCCTACATACGGGGAAAACTCTCCAAAAAAAGACTTGATGTGCTCTCTTTAGAGAGTGGGAAAATGCCTAACCAATGCCGTCAATGCGATGATGCACCGTGTGCTAATGTGTGCCCAACGGGTGCCCTTCGTATTGCGAATTCTTGTGTTGAGCTGTGTGAAGAGATTTGTATCGGTTGTAAACTCTGCACCATTGCCTGTCCTTATGGGGCGATTAACATCGATGCGGAATTTCCTCCTTCTATTATAGATGAAGTGGAGCGGCACTTAGAAGCGGGTTGCATCAGCGGGCTCAAAAGTATTGCCATCAAATGTGATATGTGTGTTGGCATCGAAAGTGGACCTGCGTGTGTGAGCGTTTGCCCAACAGGAGCATTGGTCATGATTGACCCAGTTCTAGGCGAATGCAAATTCGGTAAAAAAATCAAAGGCGATATGGCACCTTTTTTAAAATCGGTTGTGCCTCATATTACCATTGAAAATATTCCTGCACCTGAGGTTAAAAAACCAAAAGAGCCTAAACCTGCTCCAACGGCTGAAACACCAGAAACCAACAAAGAGGAAGCATAATGCAAACCATATATACTCTATTTTTGTTAACCTCACTTCTTTCACTTGCACTCTATAAAAAACCGCTTCTTGCCCAAAGAATAGGATTTGGTTTAGCAAGTCTCATCTCGCTTTATGCGGCAGTTTTTTTCTTCTCTAGCCTTGATGAGATACTGATTTGGAAATTACCTGGTAATTTTATCAGTTTGCCTCTCTTTAGGCTTGATGCTATTGGAATGTTCTTTAGCTTTTTGGTGAGTTTAATTGCTTTTGCGGTTTCACTTTTTAGCTTTGATTATGCAAAATTCTATGAGAAAAAAGCCAATTTAGCAGTTTTTGCTTCACTCTTTAACGCTTTTATTCTCTCCATGCTCTTAGTCATTGCAAGCGATAATGTCTTCTCTTTTATGCTCTTATGGGAAGTGATGACACTTATTTCTGCACTTCTGATTTTAATCAATGATGGAGAAGGCGCTTCCAAAAATGTGATGATTTATCTAGGCGTTGCCCAAATTGGAGCATTTTGTTTGATGGTTGCGTTGATTATTATGGCAAGTATTGCAGGTACTTTTGAGTTTAGCAAATTTGCAGATCTAAACATTGGTTTTGGTATGAGCATAACACTCTTCACCTTACTGCTTGTCGGTCTTGGCTCTAAAGCAGGTATGTTTCCATTCCATGTTTGGTTGCCTATCGCGTATTGCCAATGCCCTTCAAACGCTTCAGCACTGATGAGTGGTGTTATGATTAAAGTAGCACTTTTTGCTTTTATCAAATTTTCACTTCTTTTACCACAGTTTGCTTGGTTTGGATATATTTTACTCTTAGTAGGGGCACTTAGCTGTATTTTCGGCATTATTTATGCACTCGCTTCCAATGACTACAAAGCCTCTATCGCGTATAGTTCATGTGAAAACGTCGGTATCATCTTTTTAGGACTGGGTGGCGCTTTCTATGGGCTTGGCATTAATTCACCTACCATTGCATTGTTAGGTTTTATCGCAGCCTTCTTTCATATTTTAAACCATGCGGTTTTTAAATCACTGCTGTTTATGTTAAGTGGAAATGTCTTTACGGCTACAAACACTCGCGATATGGACGCTCTTGGTGGACTCCATAAAAAAATGCCTATCACCTCTATCATCTTTTTTGTTGCTGCCATTTCCATCTGTGCATTGCCACCACTCAATGGATTTGCAAGTGAGTGGGTTATTTATAAAACAATGGTTATCGGTGGTATCGATGAGGGTGTTGCATCACGCTTTTTCTTTACCCTTGGCATTATTGCACTCTCCATCACTGGAGCGATGGCAATCATGGCATTTTCAAAAATGTACGGTTCAATCTTTTTAGGTATTGCTCGCGATACCAAATGTGTTGAAGAAGCCAAAGAGGTCTCTTTTAGCAGACTATTACCGCTTGGCTTACTCGCAAGTCTTTGTGTGGGCATAGGTGTCTTTATGAATGATGTTATAGGTGTGCTCTCCAAAGTCGTTCTTACGTTGATACCTCAAACAACGGCTAGTGCTTATGGATTAATCTCCATGCCACTCATTATTATAATCATGCTCTTGTGTGCGATCATTCCTTTTGTACTTCTTTATCTCTTTAAAGCAAACCATAAAGAGGTGCGCGTTACTGAGCCTTGGGCATGTGGTTTTCTTTACAACAAAAGTATGCAAATCGGCTCTAACTCTTTTACAGGGGACATCCGAAAAGCCCTTAGTTTCCTCTTGAAACATGAACAAGAGATTAAAATAGATGGATACTTTTCCAAAGCAGTCTATACGAAAAAAACACATGACCTCTTTTGGGAGAAGCTTTATGCGCCTGTGATTGATTTTGTTATGCTTGTTGCCGATAAGATAGGTATTTTCCAAAATGGTAGAACCAACCTTTATGCAGGTTATATCTTAATTTATCTTTGTTTGGTACTCATCTTTGGGTATTACTATCTATAAAAGGGAGAAGAAATGGACTTTTTTTATCTATTATTACAACTTGTTTCAGCGATAGTAGTTGCTCCTCTCTTTGATGGAATTTCAAGGAAACTAAGAGCCAAATTTCAATCAAGGGTAGGACCAAGTATTTTTCAAACCTACCGTGATCTTTTTAAATTGTTAAAACGTGGACGAACCAAGTCACACAGTACCAGTTATATCTATCAAATCTCACCTTATGTGCTTTTTGCAAGTGCAGCAGCGATGTTTTGTGTTTTACCGATTGCCTATGGTCCTAGTTCTGTTGCGTTATCACGATTTTCAGACATCTTTATCTTGCTCTATTTAGGTGCACTGTTTCGATTTATGTTCATCGTTGCGGGTATTGATACCGCTAACCCTTTTGCGGGAATAAGTGCGAGTAGAGAAGGAACACTTGGTTTTTACACCGAAGAGATTGCCGTCATTTGTCTTGTCGTGGTTATGATGGGCACAGGAAGTACCAATTTGGCGTATATCACTAACTTGATACAAGAGGGAAGTTACGGTTATGCTTTCCCTTCCTTTTCTGTTGCAGCCACAGCCTTTTTATGGGTCATGTATGTTGAGACAGGACGAAAGCCTTATGACTTAGCAGAAGCGGAACAAGAACTTCAAGAGGGTGTTTTGGGTGAATATTGTGGTAAAGACCTTGCCATCATTGATATAGCAATCTTGCTTAAACAGATGACGATGTTAGGATTCTTCCTTATCATTTTTGTGCCATGGGCAGGTCTTGTCGCAAATCCAATTTTATCACTCATTCTTTTCTTGGCTGAGATAGGTTTTCTGTATATCATGGGCGTTTTTATTGATAACTTTGGACCAAGGTTTACGGTCAACAATGGTATCAAAAGAACGATGCTCTTTGCACTCGCTATTTCATGTACGTCTTTAGTACTCTATATTATGGGAATATAACTATGGCAAATATTAATATTATTGATATCGTTGCAGTGTTAATGATGGTCACGAGTTTTGCGGTATTTGGCTTACGTCAATACCGTCATAGTATCCAAGCGTATGCTCTGCAAACGCTTTTATTGGTCAGTATCTTTTTGGCTTTGTATGTTAAATACGGCACACACGAGCTTCTTATTTGGGCAATCACCGCTTTTGTCATCAAAGTGCTTTTTGTTCCTTTATTTTTACTCAGACTTGTTAAACAACTCAATCTTGTTGTTGAAGATGAGCCAGTGGGTGGATTTTTTATCTCGCCTGTTGTTGCACTTAGTTTTTCACTTGCCGTTTCCATGATGCTTTACAAAGTATTTATCCATTTTTCACTGTTTCAAGATGTCTTGCCACTTTATGCGGCTTCATTTATCTTTATGATGGGCATTTTTGGATTTGTTTTAAGAAACTCTTTTTTGAAACAAATTCTCTCTTACTGTCTTTTCGAAAATGGAATACACCTAAGCTTAGCGCTTATGGCATATAGCTCACATGAGCTTGTTGAGATTGGTATCTTAACCGATGCTATCTTTGCGGTACTCATTATGAGTGTTTTGGCGAAGCGATTTTATGCTGCTTATGGAAGTCTTGATACCTCCAAAGCCGTGAATTTAAGGGGATAAAATGGACATTTTAGTATTAATACTCACCGTACCTTTTGTTTTTGGTGTGATCATGTTTTTCATGCCACTTCATTTTAAGCTCTTACAAAATTTGCATATCCTTTTAAGCGTGGTTGTTTCAACCATCTTGCTTAATGCAGTAGGTCAAGTTGTGAATGGAGATGTACTCTCCACGTTTCATAACTATATTTTCTTAGATTCACTAGGCGCTATCTTTTTATCATTGATTGCTATTACAGGACTTCTTGTCAATGTCTATGCTACAACGTATATGAAGTGGGAGTTAGAAGATGGCCATGTAAACTTAAAAGAGGTGAAAAACTACTTTGCGCTCAGTTTCATCTTTACATGGACCATGAGTTTAAGTGTCCTGTGTAACAACATTGCCTTTATGTGGGCAGCGATTGAAGCAACAACGCTTGCTTCTGTGTTTCTTGTAGCAGTGCATAAAGATAAAAAATCCACAGAAAGTGGTTACAAATACATTGTTTTATGCAGCATTGGTCTAGCATTTGCCCTGTATGCAACTATTCTGCTCTTCTCCGCAGCCAATGGCAAAATTGATGGTGAAGCGATGCTTTATACCAATCTTCTTGCCAATGCCGCCAATTTAGACAGTATGGCTTTAAAACTGGTCTTTATTTTTGCCTTAATCGGTTTTGGAACCAAAGCGGGACTTGCGCCTACACACACATGGTTACCCGATGTTCACGCAGAGGGACCTGCTCCAACATCTGCCCTACTCTCAGGCGTACTTTTAAAATGTGCTATGTTAGGGCTGATTCGTTACTATGCCATCGTTGCCAACGGCGTTGGTTTTGATTACGTGCAAAATGTCATGATTATCAGTGGTACACTGACCCTTTTTGTCTCTGCCTTTTTCTTGATTCGCCAACACAACGTTAAGCGTATGTTTGCGTATCACTCTGTCGCCCATATGGGTGTTATCGCTTTTGGACTCGGTGTGGGTGGTGCAATTGGTCTTTTTGCAGCACTTTTCCACTGTGCAGCGCACTCCTTTACTAAAGCATTAGCCTTTTGTTCAACAGGCAATATTGCTAGAATTTACGGTACCAAAGATATGACGAAGATGGGTGGCATGATACGCATTGCTCCACTGACAGCGGTACTTTTTGGTATTGCTATCTGTTCGTTGGTCGGTGTCCCTGGATTTGCAATTTTCGTGAGTGAGTTTCTCATTTTTAAAGCAGCCGCTATGAGCGAGCAATACTTATTAATGGGCATCTTTGCCGTTGCCTTAGCCATCATTTTTATAGCTGACTTTTCACACTTCTTTTTAGCTTCATTTGGTAAAGTAGAAGGCAAAGTAGAGCATAACGGCGAAATGAAACTTAGCGAGAATTTACCGTTAATTGCCTTAGCGTTTTTGATTGTAGCCTTTGGTGTATGGCAATTTGATTCCTTTGCGTTTCTTTTAAATGAGAGCGTCAAAAATATAATAAAACAATAATTAGGAATTCCAATGAAATGCGATAAATTTATAGAAGCTCTAGGAACAAGAGTAAAAATTTTAGAAGTCACGAGGCAATGCGAAGATCAAGTCACCGCTTTGGTGGAACTAAACGATCTTCCTGAAGCCGTTCGCTTTTTGTATTACGATATGGGTGGTTATCTGACAACCATGATCCCCAATGATGAGAGAAGCATTAACAAACACTATGCCCTTTACTACGCCATTTCCATGGAAGGCGGTAAAATGTTTGAGGGAGATGAAATAGCACAAGATGAAAAGTGCTTTGTTACGGTTAAGGTACTTATCTCTCCTGATAGCCTTACCTATCCTTCTGTTACACCATTGGTACCTGCATGTGTCTGGTATGAAAGAGAAGCCTACGATATGTTTGGACTCATTGCAGAGGGCTTGCCTGATAAAAGACGTTTGGTGCTCAGTGATGATTGGCCAGATAATCTTTTCCCTCTTAGAAAAGATGCGATGGATTACCGTTACCGCCCTGATATGAAAGATCATTATATGGAGCCTGAATATGACTTTCTAAAACCTGAAGGCTCAGGCATTATTGATGTGCCTTTAGGACCTTTGCATATTACGGCTGATGAACCAGGTCACTTTAGACTTTTTTGTGATGGTGATACTATCATCGATGCCGATTATAGACTCTTTTACCAACACAGAGGTATGGAAAAACTGGCTGAAAATCGTATGAACTACGACCAAATGGGTTATTTGGCGGAACGAGTATGCGGTATTTGTGGTTATGCCCATGCGATTGCATGTATTGAAGCGGCTGAAAAAGCAATCAACTTAGAAATCCCTGCGCGTGCACAAGCGATTCGTGTTATCTGTTCAGAGATTGAGCGTCTTCATAGCCATTTGCTCAACATCGGACTTGCATGTGAAGTAACAGGTAACTACAACGCGTTCATGCACATTTTTAGAATTCGTGAATACTCTATGAAACTCGCAGAACTGGTTACGGGTGGACGAAAAACCTATGGTAACGTTGTTATGGGTGGACTCAGACGCGATATCACTGGTGTTGAGATTAAAGAGAGTCTTAGAATCTTACAAATCATCGAAACACAAGTCGATGAAGTCTGGGATGCGGTCATGGATGACAAACGTCAAATGAGCCGTTGGAAGGGTGTGGGTATTCTTGATAAACAAGTAGCGCGTGACTTCTCTCCTGTTGGTCCAAACATCAGAGGAAGTGGCATCAAACGTGATACACGTTATGACCACCCATACGACTTTTTCAAACAGATTCAGTTTGATGTAGCCGTTGTGGAAGGTGGCGATGTTTTTGCAAGAGAGATGGTACGTTATATGGAGCTTAAAAGCTCTGTTTCTATCATTCGCCAATGTTTTGAACTCATGCCTCAAACGGCTATTATTGTTGATCCAACATTCCATGTCAAACCTGAAAACTACGCTTTGGCGTATGTGGAAGCTCCAAGAGGTGATAATGTTCACTGGATTATGCAAGGTAGTGCGCAAAAGGTATTTCGTTGGAGATGTAGGGCTGCAACCTATAACAACTGGCCAAGCCTTCGTTTCCAGTTCCGTGGAAACAATCTTGCCGATGCTGCACTTATCGTGTGTAGCCTAGATCCTTGTTATTCATGTACTGAGCGTGTAACGGTTGTCGATATAAAAAGTAAAAAAAGTAAAATTTTGACCAATGCAGATTTGAAAAACTTCGCTAGGACACAAAAAGATAGTCCGCTAAAGGATTTAAGATGATGAAACTTCTTGATATCAGCAAAAAATACGGTGAAATTACCCATAAATATCCGTTTGAACCCTATAAGGTTTCGGATAATTTTAGAGGAAAACCTGCTTATATTTTTGATCTGTGCATTGGTTGTGCAGCGTGTGGTATCGCTTGTCCTTCCAATGCTATAACGGTTCAATTTAACGATGATAAAAGTAAGCTTGTGTGGGAATTTGACTGTGGGCGTTGTATCTTCTGTGGAAGATGTGATGAAGTGTGCCCAACAGGTGCAATTAAACTTAGCGAAGAGTTTGAACTTGCTGTTAAATTCGATAAATCAGCCCTCATCCAAAGAGGCGAACTGGATACCCAATATTGCACAACATGCAACAAACCTTTTAGCGCCAAAAGACTGGTGAAATATAGCTTTGAGTGCTTAAGCAAAGCCAATGTCAGTGAAAAAAGGCTTGAAGAGGCTAAAAATTATCTTTGTATGTGTCCTACATGTAAAAAAACTGCCACGGTAGCAACCTTTACCAGCGGCAAAGAGATGGTGATAGAATGAAAACGTATGAAATTCCAAACGAAATCGAACTTGCCAATACGTTAGAGCAAAAACTTGAGCTTTTAAAACAAATTGGTAGAAGTTTTAGTGTTTTCCGTATCGACTGTGGTAGTTGTAATGGTTGTGAAATTGAGATTTTTGCTGCCATTACACCGCTTTGGGATCCTGAGCGTTTTGGTTTTAAACTGGTCGCCAACCCTCGTCATGCTGATATCTTACTCTGTACAGGTCCTGTAACACGTCAGATGTACTATCCACTTCTTCGCGCTTATGAAGCTACACCTGATCCAAAAATTGTTGTAGCACTAGGTGCTTGTGGTGTTACGGGTGGTATCTTCTATGATGCGTATAGCGTTCTCAGTGGTATCGACAAAATCATCCCTGTTGATGCATACATCCCAGGTTGCCCTCCGCATCCTGCAAGTATCATCTACGGGCTCACAACAGCACTTGGCGTTTTGGAGCAAAAACTTCAAAAAGTAAGTTTTGAAGAGGAGGGAGATTTGCCTCCACTTGTAGAAGACTCCGTACTTGGCAATACCTTGTTTGAAAGAGATCTACTGGTTCAAGCGAAAAGGCTGATGAGCTATGTATTTGGACGAAAACTGTTTGATAAATACATCAAAGCACTTGTTCAAAGTGGCAATACCAAAGATCCAAAAGCAACTAAAGTCTCTATCACTGAAGCCATACAAACCGAAGAAGATCCACGCTACGCAGAGTGCATGGGTATCTTACACAATGAGATTTATACCCAATATGTACTGTGTGAAGAGGAAGATAAAATCGACCTCCATAGAGTTATCTGGGGAGCCAAATAAGTGGTAGAAGTTTACAAACTCATCAAAAGACATCTTGATGGCGCAAAATCAGGTGATGCAAAGCTTGATCAGATCAAAATTTTCTCTACCTGCATAGGTCATGGCGTTGGAACGATTGATTTTAGTGAGAAAGTTTTAGAGATTGAGGAAGTTGAATATGAGCAGATTTTACAGCATGGTGGGGAATATCTAAAGTTTAAGATTGGAAATTTGAGTAAATATTTTGAAATCGAAATCTTTCCCGAACATGCGATGAAACTTTTACCCGAAATGATGGAATGCCCTTTTAAAGAGATACTTATGGGCTTAAAAGAAGGGTATTTGGTTCTTAGAAAAGATTTTCAAAACACATAAATTGTAAGGAATATCAAGTGAAAAAAGCACTTTTATGTGTTGGCAATGAACTTAGAGGTGATGATGGCGTTGCTATTGCTGTGGGGCGACTGGTTGAAGAACAGTTGCCCCAATGGAGAGTCTTCTTTGGTTACGATACCCCAGAAGATGAGTTTGCACACATACGTGCTTATGAACCAGATGTCATCGTTGTCGTCGATGCGATGAGTGGTTTTAAAGAGGATAAAATAGAGTTTTTGGATCTCAGTGATGAACGCACCTACATCTACTCTACACACAATCTCCCGACACCCATTCTTATGAGCTACCTTAGAGATATTTGTACCAAAACCATCTTTTTAGGCATTTGCGTTTTGCTTGAAAATGTCTTACATTTTAGTGAAGGCTTAAGTGATAGTGCCAAAACTTCAGCCCTTAAAGCACTTGATAAACTCAAAGAGTTTGATGCAATCCTCGATCAATAAGTTAATACCTTTCTAAACGACTCTCCAAAGAGATGTTTTTGCCTTTTGAAACACAAGAACATCTCCCTCAAAAAAAGAGTGCTTCATTTTTTTAAACAAAGTTGTTGTAAAATCATCTAACTTTTTCGCTAAAGGCGTCATA
The DNA here is from genome assembly GCA_017860615.1 of Pseudomonadota bacterium. GTDB lineage: Bacteria > Campylobacterota > Campylobacteria > Campylobacterales > Sulfurospirillaceae > Sulfurospirillum. Next base: position 52,722 of record JAGDMU010000002.1, read on the forward strand.
GCTCTATGGCTTGAAAGAGTTTTATCAATTTTTTTCGGAGCATACGCTTGAAATACTTCAAATATATCCTACTTTCCCTCGTTATTACCTCCCTTGTACAAATACTTATATGGACAAGATCGGGTGATCAAATCGTCACATCACCACAAATTGGTGAAAAACTAGAGTCTCTCTCGTACACACCATACCGAGGATTTGAGAAAGCCCCAAAAAGCGATGCTGAAATTGCTCAAGATATGAAAACGATTGAGCAAATTGCACGAAAAGTGAGAACCTATGCGATTGATGATGCCAAGCGCGTTTTAGTCAATGTCAAAGATACCAAACTTAAAGTTGACGTAGGACTTTGGCTTTCAACCGATAAAGGTGCGAATGAAACGGAAATTGAAACCCTTTTTGAACTTACAAAACTTTACAGCCCCAAAATTGCTTCCATCATCGTAGGAAACGAGGTTCTTTTACGTGCTGATCTGACACCTGAAGAGCTGATGGAGTACATTGATCGTGTTTCAAAACGTACCCGTATTCCTGTGACAACTGCGGAAGTTCAACACGTTTGGCTTACCAACACTGAACTTGCTCGCCATGTTGACTTTATCAATGTGCATATCCTTCCTTATTGGGAGAAAATTCCTATAGAGAGAACACTCGCTTTTGCGAAAGAGAAATACGATTCTATCGCTAAAATGTATCCTAAAAAACCAATTACCATCGGGGAGTTTGGCTGGCCAAGCAGTGGCTACAATAACGAAAAAGCTGAAGCAACTTTAACCAATCAGATTGCTGCGATTACAGGCTTTTTAGAGATGGCAAAGGCTGAGAAGTGGAGCTACAATATTGTTGAAGCATTCGATCAACCGTGGAAAGGGGTACACGAAGGAAGCGTTGGACCGTATTGGGGACTTTTTGATATCAACAAACAACCTAAATTTCACTTTATCAAACAAACCATTATTAACCCTCTCTGGCGCTACCAAATGGCAGCATCTGTCTTTTTTGGTATTTTACTCACGTTCTTTGGTCTCAGAAATCAACGCGTAAACTTCGCTCATGCGATCACCTATGCCGCAGCAGCACAAGCAATGGGTTTTGGTATCGCAATGGCAGCTACGTATCCATTCATCTATTACATGAACTTTGGTATGTGGATTATGTGGACGATGGGAATTATCTTGATGATTCCTTTGGTCATCATTACCCTTGCCAAAATCAATGAGCTCTTTAAATGTACACTAGGTATTGCACCTGAGCGTTTAGCACCGCTTAATTTAAAATCTGACCATGTGCCCTTTGTTTCGATTCATGTACCTGCTTACAAAGAGCAACCGCATGTTCTTATTGAAACCCTTGACTCCCTAGCACGTATGAAATACACCAACTATGAAGTTTTGGTCGTCATTAACAATACCCCAGAAGAGTTTTACTGGCAGCCCATCGAAGAGCACTGTAAAAAGTTGGGTGAAAAATTTGTCTTCTTAAACATTACCTGTAAAGGTTTTAAAGCGGGCGCTTTAAATGAAGCACTCAAATACACCCATGAAAAAGCAGAGATTTTAGCGGTTATTGATGCAGACTATGTTGTTGGTGAAAACTGGCTGATCGATCTCGTTCCACTTTTTGATGATCCTAAAGTTGCCCTTGTTCAAGCACCACAAGATCACCGCGATGGCAAAGAATCGCTCATCAAGCAAGCAATGAACGCTGAATATGCAGGCTTCTTTGACATCGGTATGGTCGAGCGCAATGAAGAAAATGCGATCGTAGCACATGGAACAATGCTGATGGCTCGTTTGTCTGCGATGCATGAAGTAGGAGACTGGACAACGTATACCATCGTTGAAGACTCCGAGCTAGGACTTCGTCTTTTTGAAGCGGGATATACGGCTCACTATACCAACAGACGTTATGGATGGGGTCTACTTCCAGATACGGTAGAAGCCTTTAGAACACAGCGCCACCGATGGGCATATGGTGCGATTCAAATCTTGAAAAAACACTGGCGTCATTTTATGCCTTCATCAACCACATTGACACCGTACCAAAAGTACCATTTCGTTGCTGGTTGGTTTTTCTGGCTCTCAGATGCCTTTGGTGCATTAACTGCCTTTTTAAATATCTTTTGGGTACCCTTTATTATCTTTGTAGGGGTAACCATTCCAACGTTACCACTCACCCTGCCAATTTTAGTAGCGTTTCTCGTCAACATCTTGCACGCATTTATCTTGTACCATACCAGAGTTAAAATGAGTGTACGAGAAACTATGCTAAGCGCCATTGCCTCTATGAGTTTACAACTGGTTATTTTTAAAGCGGTTTATGATGGTTTTGTCAAAGATGGTCTGCCGTTTAAACGTACCGAAAAAGGTGGCAATACCAAAAAAGTAAACAAAAGTCCTATTCGTCATGAGATGATTTTAGCAACCTTGCTTACTATCTCTTTCTTTGCACTTTACTTTACAAACTATACACGTATTACCGAAATCTACGTTTTTGCCTTCACCCTTTTGATCCAGAGTATTCCTTATTACTCTGCCATTATTCTTCGCATCATCGAACTTCAATCACTTAAACCTAAGAAGTAGTGGCGTAATGCCACTTCTTCCTTCATAACTGACCTTACGCACTCTTTACAATGGTGCACACACTAAAAAGGTATTAGATATTAGGCAGATTTTTACAAAAACTGCGTTTTGCTTATTGCGAATCATCGCTAAACCTTATCACTTAGCCTCACTTCGGCATTGATTAAAGCTTATGTTCAATTATAAAGAGTACATAAAATCAATTAATTAAATGTGTAAAAAAAGATATGCTAAAAAAGCATGTTTTTGTTTTAATATCTTTCATTGACTTTGCTATTTTCATGCTATAAACTTTCAATATTATGGTTGAAACAACCGTATTAAAGGAGTTAAAATGGCTGATTTAGTTTACCGTGTCAACATGACAAACCTTAGTTTTAAAATCGAAGAGGTGCCATCTGAATGGTTAGGCCTTGGTGGTCGTGCCTTAACATCCACAATTGTTGCAAAAGAGGTTGATCCAGAGTGTCATCCCTTAGGACCAAACAATAAACTTGTTTTTGCCCCAGGACTTCTCTCAGGTACCAGTGCTTCCAATAGTGGTCGTAATTCCTGTGGAGCGAAAAGCCCATTAACAGGTGGTATTAAAGAGTCGAATGTTGGTGGAACCAGTGCAGGTATTATGTCAAAGCTTGGTGTTAAAGCGTTGATTATTGAAGGTATGCCTCAAAATGAAAATACTTTTTATCAATTACATGTCACTAAAAACAATGTTGAATTTATTGAAGTACCTGAACTTGTAGGGCTTGATAATTACGCTGTTTTGGATGCAATGGCTGCAAAATATGACAAAAAAGTTGCGGTTATGAGCATTGGTCGTGTCGGTGAAATGCGTATGAACCTTGCTAATATCTCTGTCAAAGACCCTGGTGGAAAACTTAGAAGCCATGGACGTGGAGGCCTCGGTGCTGTTATGGGTTCTAAGAAAATCAAATGTATCACTGTAGATGCAGAAAATTATAAAGAAGTTACCATTGCTGATCCTGAAAAATTCAAAGAAGCAAGTAAAATCTTCACAAAAGCCCTTCAAGAAAATCCTATCAGTGGAGAAGGGCTACCTGCATTTGGAACCAACGTTCTTGTTAATATCCTTAACGAAGCGGGTGGTCTTCCAACACGTAACTTTAGAGCTGGAAATTGGGAATTTGCTGAGAATATCTGTGGTGAGACAATGGCAGAAAATATTAAAGCAAGAGGCGGTAAAACAACGCATGGCTGTCATGCAGGTTGTGTTATCCAATGTTCACAAGTCTATAATGACAAAGATGGTAACTACCTCACGTCTGGCTTTGAATACGAAACCATTTGGGCACTTGGAGCAAACTTTGGTATCAAAGATTTAGATTTGATTGCAAAGATGGATGGTCTTATGGATGATTTAGGTGTCGATTCTATCGAAACGTCTGTTACATTTGGACTTGCCGTTGATGCAGGAATCCTCGCTTATGGCGATGGCGAAAAAGCATATGAGCTCTTATCAAAAGACTTGCCAAATGGCACGCCAATGGGTCGTATTATCGGAAGTGGTACCCATCTTTTAGGAAAACTTTATGGCTTAGTTCGTGTTCCAACCGTTAAAGGTCAAGGTATTCCTGCATATGAACCACGCGCGGTTAAAGGTCAAGGTATTACCTATGCTACCTCAACCATGGGAGCTGATCATACCGCAGGTTACGCAGTTGCTACCAATATTCTTAACAGTGGTGGACATGTTGATCCACTCAAAAAAGAGGGACAAGTTGAACTTGCACGTAACCTCCAGATCGCAACAGCTGCTGTTGATAGTACTGGTATGTGTATCTTTGTTGCGTTCCCTGCCCTTGATGATCCAAAATGTTTACCTGCCCTTGTCGATATGATCAATGCACGCTTTGGTTGTAGCCTCACAATTGATGATGTTGTTAATTTGGGTAAAACTATTCTTAAAAGAGAGCATGAATTTAACATCAAAGCGGGTCTTAACAGTGCAGACGATAGACTACCTGAATTTATGAAATACGAAACCCTTCCTCCACACAATGTGGTTTGGGACTTTACAGGTGAGGAAATTGATGAATTCTGGAATTTTTGATGCACGTTTTTGTTAAACTCTTTGCTCAGTACCGAGAAGGTCGCTTTAAGGCTGAGCAAAGAGAATATCCAAACGAGACAACGGCTCAAATGGTAATAGATGCCTTAGAACTTGAGCGCGTATCGCCTTTGGGCGTTTTAATGGTGAATGGCAGACATGTTGATCCATCATATTGTTTACAAGAGGGTGATGAAATCGCCCTCTTCCCAAAAGTGGGTGGCGGTTAATGCTCTTTGAGTCCGGAGAGAAGCCTGTAAGATCCAGGTGTTCCTGGGGGTAAAAGAGCAACCCTATCTCCCTCGCGTAACAGTGTCTCTTTAGGCATGACGGTATGATTGACAAACACTGCTTCAACATCACTTTGCTTAAGCCCTAAAGAATCGATCAAATCAACAATACATATTTTATCCTCAACAACCCAAGGAGCATCAACATAAGGTATGCCTTGTTGTTTGAGTTTTTCGCGTAAAAATGAAAAAGCATTGAGTATAATGTGCATGAAATATCCTTCTAATGCATCTAAAAACTCTGAATAGCTTATAATAAGTTTGTAGCATGAGAATAGCTTATTATGTAGAAAATTATACACTAGGATACAGAAAATGGAACTTTTAACGTTTATAAAAGAACAAACTATCGATGGATTTCTCCCCCTTAAATCGTCTTATATGGCAATGGAACGCTTTTCATGCACCTTTAGAGAGGTGGAAGCAATGGCTCTTAAACATAACATCACACCCCTACGCTATAAACGTAACCAAAAAACCATCTCTGTTGAAGAGCAATACACTCTTTTTCAATCCACGGTTCTTATCATCGGTTGTGGAGGGCTTGGTGGGTTTGTCTCTGAAATACTCACTCGCATAGGCGTTGGAACGCTTATTTTATGTGATGGCGATGTGTTTGAAGAACATAATATGAATCGTCAAAATTTTTCATCACCTAAAACCTTGGGTCGTTTAAAAGCTGAAGTCTTAAAAGAAAAACTCGAAGAAATTAACCCTGCTTTGCAGGTCAGAACCATAACAACGTTTTTTGCCCCAGAAAAAGATGCACATCTCATCCATGAAGCCGATGTTATCGTCGATGCACTAGACAATCCCGATCTTAAATGCCTGCTTGCAAGGCTTTGTTATGAAAAGCAAAAAGCATTTGTGCATGGAGCGATTGCTGGTTATTACAGCCAGTTTGCAACCTCTGCTTTGCTTGAGCCACTCTACGCTCAAAAAGGCGATGGTGTTGAAAAAAAAGTAGGCAATCCCTCTTTTACCGTCTGCTTTGCAGCCTCAATTCAAAGTACAGAAGTGGTAAAATTGCTTTTAGGAAAACCTCATCTTCAAACACCTCTTATGGGGGATTTATGGGAGTATGAGCTTATTTCGCTATAATCGCAAAAAAAACAGGGAATGAAATGCAACGACTCCAAGACGCTCTTTCCACTTTTCATGCACTCTGTTTAGGAATGATTGTCTCTGCACTACTGATCATTAAGCTCAGTCTGATCCCTACGTATGCCTACTATTTTATTTGGCAAAGTACCTTTGTTTTTCTTCTCATTGCCATCGTTTTAAGTATCTATTTCAATAAAAGTAAGCTCTTTGTACTGCTCCTTTTTCCACTCTTTTTTTCACTCTGTTTGGCTTTTCCAAACACCCTTTTTACAAAGCTCAGTGTTTCGGCTTTTTGGCACATTACCCCTGTTATCACAGCATTAGGTTATCTGTTGATTTATGCATTGCAAGAGCGTGGACTTTTTAGCTCTTTTGGAGCATTGCGTACAAGTATCGGTCTTATTATACTGGGCATTGGGTATATAGGACTCAAATACTTCTCTCCTGCGTTACAACAAGCCCTAGATACCCCTATCTTACATGTAAGCCTTCAAGGTCTTGCAAAAGCCAGTGATTTTATTGTGATTATTACGATAGTTTCACTACTTTTTGTCTTTTTAATCTCAATGCTTTTTGAGATACAAAGCCAGAAAGCGCCTTTTTGGATGCTTTTTTCTCAGATGATTCCACTTCTTTTTTTACAAGAAAGTAACCATTTCATTCTCTTCTGTCTTGTGGCTTCATGGATTGCTATTGCTGCTCTTGTTCATGATGCATACCGTATGGCATATATCGACACACTCACAGGGGTACCATCTCGTAGAGCGCTGGAAGAACGCTTCTTGCGCTTAGGTTCAAACTATATCATTGCAATGGTTGACATCGACTTCTTTAAAAAGTTCAACGACAAATTTGGTCATGATATTGGTGATGATGTTTTAAAACTGGTCGCCAAAGAGTTAAGTCATGTCAAAAATGGCGGCAAAGCGTATCGTTATGGAGGGGAAGAGTTTACCATTCTTTTTAGCGGTAAGAAAAAAGAGGATTGTATCATGGCGCTTGAAGAAATTCGTGAGCATATTTTTAGACGTGGTTTTGTCATTCGTGATAAAAATCGTCCTGAAAAAGCACCCAAAGAGATACGCGAATCTACCGCTGTTAAAAAAGAGAGACTCTCGGTGAGTATTGGTGTTGCGATGTCTGGTAAAGGCAAAACGCCACAAGAAATTATTAAACTTGCCGATGACGCTTTATATAAAGCAAAAGAGAGTGGGCGTAACTGTCTCATTTGCTTATAATTTACACATAATCACTTTTTTTAATGTGTTACAATGGATGTAAAATATCCAAAGGATTTCTTCATGAGTAATACAGCCCTTAAATGCTCGTTGTCCGAATGTAAAGCACGTCTTAAAGCCGTTGAAAACATGAGTTTAGCAGAGCTTGAAGAGTATGCTACTCGTTGCTCGACATGCGGTAATTGGATACTCAAAGATGATCCTATTGCCAATGAAACGTACATGAAAGTTTCAACAAAATGGGCAGAAACATTCAATAAATCTCTTTTAGAAAATCCCTAAAAACCAAGATTTTAGTCATATTTTTAGATTAACAGCTTTTTTTTAGTCCTCTTTTGGCTTTTTATAACTACTATATTCCTCGTTATTACCTAATAATGCCTTTTATTTTCTTTCTCATCACAAGGAATCTAATGAGTCAAAAAAACCTTAAATGTACCAAGAAAGAGTGCCAAAAAAAGTGTGAAGACTTTATTTTCATGAATATAGATCAGCTTTCAACACAAATCGAACAGTGTGAGGAGTGTAATAGCGGTATTTTTAAAACAAATGCTGTTGCGGCACATACGTACCAGCAAATTGCCCTTCTATGGGCAGAAGGGCACAATCAAACAATAGGGAAACTTCGTTAAATGAAGGTTCCCTACACGAGATTAATGGAGTTCGCTGTTAAGCTTGATCTCACGTTTACTTCGGGTTGCTACAATCATACCATTGACGCTATTTTGACGGAAATGAATTCCATCTAAGCCTGCTAATTCTAAGCCTTTAAAGAAAACGATCTCTTCTTTACCTGCTTTTTTGAGTTTCGCTTTTGGATTGGCTTCAATGATTTTGGCAAGTTCAACGCCGCCCACACCGATTTTAGTTCCTTCTAAAATAGCAATACCTGCATCAACGATACACCCATTGCCTAAAGGAATACCTGTTACAGAGTTGGCTCCAAGCAGTGTGTTTTCACCAATGCTCACAGGGTTGCCATTGGTTCCACTAAGAACACCCAGAATGCTAGCGCCTCCGCCAACATCACTTCCACGTCCAACAACAACCGAAGAACTGATACGTCCTTCGACCATCACAGCACCCGTAGTACCTGCATTGAAGTTTACATAACTAGCTCCAGGCATAATGGTAGTACCTGCATGAAGTTGCGCACCCATACGAACTTTACTTGCATCTAAGATACGTGTGTTATCCGCAGGAATCATATGCGCTAAGAATCGTGGGAATTTATCGACAGATTCGATGAGTGGGTATTCACCCAAAAGTTTCATTTCCACTTCGTGCATTCTAAGCCATGCAAGCTCTATAGGTTGCCCCAATGACCATGCCACATTTTCAAGCACGCCAAAGGCACCTGAAAGGTTCAGTGAACGGATTGGTGCTTTGCCAGATGAAAGGGCATAAAGTTTCAAATAAACCGATTCAGGGCTAAGAGGGGCATCATCCTCAAATAAGAAAACAATACGGTAATCTTTTTTAAGCTTTTCCGTTTGTGCAATCCAGTCAAGTGTTTTAATCACTTGAACGTTTTTATGCGCTTCGCCGATTGCTTGATTAAGGTATGGGGTAAACGCATTCATTGCATTTTTAACAAATTTCTTTTTCACGTCATAAACAAATTCACTGCTCGTAAAATCTACATCAACACCACTCTCTTGGAGTGCTGCTATTAAAATAGCCGCACTGCCGAAGTTTTCATTCCAGTTAACAACAGGAAACGTTGCTTGTAAAATTTTCTCAGGGCTTAATTGTCCTCTGTCTACTCTAGCGATACCAAAACCAATGGGTTTACGGTACCCCTCTTGCGCTTCAATCTCTTTGACTAATGCTTTGAAATCTGCTTCATCAATCGTTACACGTAAAGCCATATTTTCTCCTTTAATCCTTACTTTTTCACACTTGAACACGCACTTGGTGCACCATTAACACCCATCGTTGGTTGGATGGCTTCGTTGCTCACCCCACCCTCTTCGTTTACTTTTTCAATACATTCCCAGAGTTTACGAGCAGATGCTTGATAGCGTTTTGCTGTTTCACTTGTTGGATGGAAGAAAGTGACTGGTTTTCCAGCATCTCCTCCTTCTCTAACAGCAGGTTCAATAGGAATCTCACCAATCACGATGGTTTCAAATTTTTCAGCCAACGGTTTCGTGGTCCCTTTTCCAAAGATATCATACTCTTTATTTGTCTCAGGACAGATAAAACCACTCATATTTTCCATAATGCCCGCAATAGGGATATGGAGTTTTTGGAACATGTCCAAGCTTCTTTCCGTATCATCAAGTGCCACTTGTTGTGGCGTTGTAACACAGATACCTGCGGTTACGGGAACACTTTGCGCCAATGTTAATTGTGCATCACCTGTTCCTGGAGGCATGTCGATAAAAAGAACATCTAAATCACTCCATAAGATATCACGAAGTAACTGCTCGATGGCTTTCATGACCATAGCCCCTCTCCAGATGAGTGATTGACCGTTCTCCATTAAGGAACCCATACTCATCATCTCAACACCATACGCAAGGATTGGTTTTACTTTTTGCCCTACAATTTCAGGATGCGTATCAACCACACCCATCATACGAGGAACGTTTGGTCCATAGATATCGGCATCAAGTAAACCTACTTTTTTACCCTGACTTGCAAGTGCAATGGCTAAGTTAACCGTTGTGGTTGTTTTACCCACTCCACCTTTTCCACTGCTTACCATCACAAAGTTTTTAATGTGAGGTGCCATGTTTTTGCCCGATTGTGAGTTGCTTTTCTCCACTGGAGCCTTAGGTTGCTTCACAACGATATCCACGCGAGCTGCACCAATAGCTTTAATAGCTTTTTCAATAGAGCCTTTTAATTCGTCAGCCACTTCTTTACTTGAAGAGACGATTTCGGCTTCTATATAAACATTATTATCTGAAATATCGATATTTTTAACAAAACCAAATGTCACAATATCTTTCTCAAAACCTGGGTATTTAACGCCACCTAATGCGCTTAAAACTGCGTCTTTATTTAACATTTTTTTGACCTTTATGCTTAAGTGATGGCGGAATTTAACACAAAAAAGATAAAAAAAAGCTTTCAAAATGTATAATATCGTAACACTTCAGAAAAAAGGACAAAATTTGCCCGATTTAGCGCTTGTGATGTTAGGAGCAGGTAGTTCTTCACGATTTAACCAACGTGTTAAAAAGCAGTGGTTACGCATCGATCAGACTCCTTTATGGCTATATGCCACCCAAAATCTTCAACAGCTTTTTCCTTTTAAGCAAATCATTGTGACAACAACACCCGATGAGCATTTTTACGCGCAAAAGTTTAGCGATACTATTACCTTTGTAGAGGGTGGTGCTACCAGACAAGAGTCTTTAAAAAATGCCCTCTCGCAGGTAAAAACACCCTATGTTCTTGTCAGTGACATTGCACGCCCCTGTATCGACCAAGCAATGCTTGTACGACTTCTCTCTGAAATGGAAAATAACGATATTGTCGTTCCGTATCTACCAGTAGTCGATACGGTTGTGTATGAAGAAAGTACCATCAATCGAGATGATGTGAAGCTCATTCAAACACCCCAGCTTTCACGCACGGATATTCTTCAAAAGGCACTGCAAACATCAACACTCTATACCGATGATAGCAGCGCGATTAAAGCGATGGGTGGAAAAGTCGCTTATGTGCTTGGAAATCCTGAAGCCAAAAAGCTCACAGGTAAAGAAGATATTGCCTCCATTCCTTGTCTTAAAGCCCCTTCAACCGTTCCCTTTGTTGGTTATGGGTTTGATGTGCACGCTTTTGAAGAAAGCAAAGTGATGATGCTAGGAGGTGTGGAAGTACACCCAACAACAGGCTTTAAAGCGCACTCTGACGGCGATGTGGCGATTCACGCACTGATTGATGCCCTCTTAGGCGCAGCAGGAGCGGGTGACATTGGTGAGCTTTTCCCAGATAATGACCAACGTTATAAAAATATTGATTCAAAACAACTACTTAAGGAGGTGTGTTCTTTTTTAGCAAAAGTGGGGTTTGAGATCGTTCATTGCGATCTGTGCGTTATGGCAGAGTTTCCACGTTTAAGTGCCTTTAAGGACACAATACGTTTCTGCCTTGCCGACATTATGGCACTCTCTCCCATCCATGTGAATGTAAAAGCAACCACAACAGAAAAACTAGGATTCATCGGGCGACAAGAAGGTGTTGCAGTCAGTGCAACGGCTACATTAAAATATTATGATTGGAAGAATGTATGAAGATTTTAATCGTTGAAAACGAGATTTACCTCGCGCAAAGTATAGCCTCTAAGTTGATGGAAATTGGACATTTATGTGAGATCGCTACCAGCATCAAAGATGCACTCAAAGATGAAAAATACGATGCCATACTCCTCTCAACCAATATTTCTGGACAAAATTTTTACCCTGTGATCGAAAAGCATCGCTCTTCTATCATTATTTTGATGATCTCCTATATCAGCAATGACACTGTCACAAATCCTATCAAGGCGGGTGCATGTGATTACATTCAAAAGCCCTTTATGATTGAAGAGTTGATCCGCAAACTTCAACATTTAAGCGACTTTAAAAACCTTAAAAAAGAGAATGAAACGTATAAAGAGTATGTCAAAAATCTTTTTAGTAGCGCTAATTTAGAACCACTGGATAAAAAAACAAAATTTCCTATTTTGATCAAAACCAATTTTCAAAAACATGCCGATGCGCTTGTTTTTAACTACGCGCAGTCACAAAATGAGACGTTTACCTTTATCTCACTCACCCAAACCAATGCGTTAGAAAAGATCGCACGTGCAGGAAGTGAGGAATTACTCTACATTATCGACCTTCAAAACCTTAAAAAAAGTGAAAAACTTAAAGTCTATAACATCCTAGAAGGCAAACGTGCTATTATTTGTAGCACTGATCCTAACGAAGAGAGTGACTTTTCAAAAATCGAAATTAACACCGACAGTAAAATCTTAGACCAAGGTGATATTTTATGTATTGATGATTATGTCAAGTATGTCATTTTTAATTTTCAAAATAAATTCCCTGACACGGAACTCTCAAAGAAATTAGGAATATCTCGCAAAAGCCTATGGGAAAAAAGGAAGAAATATGGAATCAACAAGAAAAAATAACCGACAACTCTTTTTAGATAAAGAATTTTTAGCAACCCTCGCCTTAGCCAAAGAGGGCGTTTTGTACCCTGTCGATAAGCTTATGAACAGTACAGAAGCCAAAGAAGTTGAAGAGAGTGGCTATTACAAAGGTAAACCTTTCCCTTTCCCTTTTATTATTGCTCCAGCAGGTGAAAAAAACAAGGAAGTTTTAACCACAGCCTACAAAGGTGAACCGCTTGATTTTGTGGTCGATGGAAAAATTAAAGGAACCATCATCGTTGATGAGGTGTTTGAGGTCGATAAGAAAAAACGTATTGAGCAGATTTTTGGAACGTATGACATCTCCAATCCTGAGACACAAATGTTCCTCAAACGCCTGGGTGACATCGCTGTTTGCGGTGAATACGAACTGCAATTTGATGACATTAAAAATGTGAAAAATAAAATTGCCGATGCCAAAGCACAACTGGGCGCAAAAAATGTTTCTGCAATGATGATGAACGCAAAGCCCTTCCATAGAGCGCATGAGAGAGTCATCCGTATTACCCTTGAAAAATGCGATATGCTGGTTATCTTCTTACTCAAACCTTATAAACAAGATCTGCTCTCGTATGAGTTACGTCTCAAAGCCTTGCAGTATTTTGTCGATAACTATCTGCCAAAAAATCGCGTCGTGATCGTTCCATTTGAAAATACCTACCTCTTTACAAGCTATAAAAATGCTGTTTTAGATGCCATTTGTGCTTCAAACTTAGGATGTAACAAACTCGTTCTTGGACAACACCACAGCGGTATTGGTGCGTACTACGATCAAAATGAGATGAAGTCTATTTTGGATCATTACGAAGATTTAGCGATTGAAGTTGAGATTATCACCGAATTTGTTTATTGTAATGAGTGTAAAACATTGGTCAGTACCAACACCTGCCCACATGGCGGACACCATCATATCAAGTACCATGCTGAATCACTGCTTGAGATTTTAAAAGCGGGTATGCTTCCACCTGCTATTTTTATGCGTAAAGATATTTCAGCACTGCTTTTAAGTGAACTTTTCAAAAAGCGCTTTGAAAATATTGGCAAAATTTACGATGCCATTTTCCCAAACAGTGGATTGTTAGAAAACCACGATGAACGCGATTTTTATCTTGAATTGATGCGTTTACATCAAACCACATCATTGACTTAGGATCTTCATGCCAAATGCTTTCTTAACCTTTTTATACTCAGGACTCTCTCCCAAAGCTCCAGGAACAGCAGGATCACTCCTCGCTGTCATCCTTGGTGCTTTAATCATTCAATATATTTCAATGGAAACATTGGTTCTTTTGACCATTCTTTTCACCTTAATGGGTGTTAAACATATTAATGCCTATGAAGCCAGCAGTGGTAATCATGACGATAGTCGTATCGTTATTGATGAAGTAGTTGGGGTATGGATTGCTTTGATTTTGAGCTCAGGTACCCTGATTCAAATTATCCTTAGTTTTGCATTTTTCCGTCTGTTTGATATTTGGAAACCTTCCATCATTGGTAAAATTGACCAAAATGTGAAAGGTGGATGGGGTGTGATGGGCGATGACATGATCGCAGGTTTGGTTGCAGGTATCTGTAGTGCAGCCTCTTTTCAACTCATTGGATATGCTCAAAATACTCTCTTAAATTAAAATATTACTTTTACATAATCTAAGAGCCATAAGCGTCATGCGACTATACTTTTGATAAGACATTCTATCAAAAGGATATACCCATGAAACATCTCTTCAAACTGCTTATGGCTACTGCTCTTTTTTTCTCTTTAGTAGAGGCAAAAGAGTTTGTCATTGATAACACACACTCCAATATTGGCTTTTCCGTCAAACACATGATGATCTCAAATGTCAAAGGTAATTTCAATACATACAGTGCTGACATCGACTATGACACTGAGAAAAAAGTTTTTAATAAGCTTGGTGCTAAGATTGAAGCAGCGTCAATCGACACAGGCATTACCAAAAGAGATGACCACTTAAGAAGTAGTGATTTCTTTGATGTAGAGAAGTTCAAAACCATTGATTTTGTGATGACTTCGATGAAAGATGGCAAAGTGCATGGCAAAATCACCATTCATGGCGTTACCAAAGATATCATTCTTGAAAGCAAAGTACACGGCGTGATTAAAGATTTTCAAGGTCACCAAAGAGTCGGTTTTACACTAGAGGGTAAACTCAACCGTAAAGACTTTGGACTTACGTGGAATAAAATCTTAGAAGGCGGTGGACTCACCGTTGATGATACGATCAATCTTTCTATTGAAGTCGAAGCTATCGAACTATAATAGTTTAAAACCGTCTCGTTCAAAGTGTTGAGAAAAGAGCAAAAAATGCTCTTTCTCAACTGCACTTACCTCTATCTCCCAATGCACACCCTCACTTTCAAATTCTCTTTTAATAACTGTGATATTTTGCGTTGACGTGTAATGCTCAAAACGTGGTACTAACGCGTAAATAGTACGAAAAAAGAGCCTCTCTTTAAATACAAAAGGGATGAGTTTTGCATTGGCAATGACCTCTTTAGCACTGCTTCCATAAACCCGTACCAAACCACCAGTGCCAAGTTTTATGCCACCAAAATAACGCACGATTAACAATCCTGATTCCACAAGTTCAACACCTCTCATGACATTAAGCACAGGAGGACCAGAGGTGCCTTTAGGTTCACCATCATCGCTATTATTTTCCACCACTTGACGGTATTCGTTAAAATAACGTTTTGCCCACACAATGTGTGCCGCTTTTGGGTGCTCCTGCTTAAGCTTTAGATGTAAAGATTCAAAATCACGCATGGGGCAAAGGAATGCCAAAAAAGTAGACTTTTTTTCTTCAACTTCGGCGGTGTAAATCTGCTCAATCGTCTGCATCAATCCACCATAGATATCATTACTTTAATATCCGAAGGTTTTGCATGATAAGGCGAAGAAGTGACAATAAAATCAACCCCTGTGGAAGCATAATCAACAATATTTTGTTCACCAATGCCACCTGTTGCAGAAAGGAGTAAGTGTGGAAACTCACTTTTGAGAGCGACACATTGCCTTAATGTTTCAAAACCCATCTTCTCACATTGCAGAATATCAGTCCCTAATGCTGCAAAATAACGAGCCTCTTCGAGACTATCCACTTCCACAACAATCTTTTTTTCCAAATACTTCTGCTTCATTTTGGCAAACTGCGCTTCAAATGCCGTGTCACTCTCAAAAAAAACACGGTGTTGTTTAAAAACCAAAACTGAGTCATACAGTCCCAAACGGTGGTGTGCTCCACCTCCTGCATAGACTGCTTTGAGGGCTAACTCTTTGGTACGAGGGAAAATTTTACGTGTGGTTAACAGCTCTATTTTAGGATTGACTCTGCGAGCAAGGGTGAGCATCGTATGGGTTTTGGTTGCAATGCCACTTAAAAATTCTAAAATATTTTGAGAGACTTTCCATGCCTTATGTGCAGCGTCTGCTCTACCATACGCCTCTAAAATAAGCTCTCCTGCTTCTAGTCTATCGCCACACTCTTTGTAAGCGTGTGTTTCAAGTCCTAGTTTTTGGCACATTTCGGTAACAAACTCTACGCCACACAAAATAATAGGCTCTTTGGAAGCAAACGTAATCTTGGCTTTTTTAGACCC
The DNA here is from genome assembly GCA_017860615.1 of Pseudomonadota bacterium. Taxonomy (GTDB): domain Bacteria; phylum Campylobacterota; class Campylobacteria; order Campylobacterales; family Sulfurospirillaceae; genus Sulfurospirillum. The sequence continues at coordinate 68,777 of JAGDMU010000002.1, forward strand.
TATTTCGAGTCCTACCGTGGTCATGTCGATCAAACCGACATCTTCACGTATCATATCCATCATAGGCAAACCTTTACTAAATTATACTATTGTAACACAAGAAAATTAAAGATACTGTTCCTCTTTTTGAAAAAAATGCAACGCTGTAAAAACCGCCAAAGAGATGACGATGAGAATCGCGCACAAAAGCAGTGCTAATCGGTATTCACCATCGAAAACAGCATTATAGATGGCAAGTGAGATGGTGTCGGTTTTGCCAATTAAATTTCCTCCTAGCATCAGCGTAATGCCTACTTCGCCTAAAGCACGTGCCAACGCGATCAAAAGGGCGGCTACCACACTTTTTTTAATGCATGGAAGAATGATAAACACAAACGTATAAAACCTGCTTATGCCTCCCATATAGGCGGCTTCTTTAATGGTTTTAGGAAAAAGTTCTATAGCGGATTGTAAAGGTTTGACCATCAAAGGAAGGGCAGCGACAAAACCAGCGATGACAAGGCCCTTAAACTCAAAAATAAAATGAACCCCCATAGCATTAAAATAGCTTCCTATCCAACCATATTTGCCTAAAAGGAGTAATAGTAAAAAGCCTATTGCGATGGGAGGGAAAATAAGTGGAAGTGTTACCAATGTCTCTAAAAGCCATTTGTATTTTAACGTTTCGTTGGAGAGAAAGTAAGCAAGGGGGATGCCAAAAAAAACCAAAAGTAGAGCAACCACACTAATGGTTTTAAGGCTTAGCACCAAAGGGTGCCAAACCTGTACCATTTCAAAGCCCATATTTAACAAATATTTCTTTCGCTTGTGGTGTTTGTAAAAACATGAGAAAATTTTGACAAGCTTTGTCGTTTTCACATGCTTTTAAACTCCCAGCTACAATTTCAATGGGTGTGTAATATGCTTGAGGTATTTTGATATATCCACCAATTTTGTCAATACTATCGAGTGCTGCGGTAAGGTTTATAATACCTACATCCACTTCATGTGTGCTCACGTATGAACTGACTTGTGGCACTGTTGCGACGACCAAGAACTTCTCTTTCACACGATCATAAAATTTAGCATTATTTAAAAATTCCATACCTGCATCGCCGTAAATCGCTTTTTTGGCTTCAGGCATTGCAATACTTTTGATACCCTCGTTGGTGAGATCTTCGATGCTATCAAAACTTACCCCTTTTGCATAAGCGATGACCGCAATTCCCGTGCCAATGTTTTGATAATTGACAAAGCTAAGCTCTTTTTGCTTCTCTAAAAATTTTTTATCGGCAATAACCAAAGCAATTTCCATCTGTTTAGCATGGGCAAAGATCTGCGCCATATTGCCATACATCGCGTCTATCTTTCCATAACCACGCTCTTCATATGCTTTAAGCACTTCCACAATAGGCTTTTTATACCCTGCTCCTACAGCAATTTTTAAAGTATCTGCACAAAGATGGCTTAACAGTGTCATACATAAGAGTACTAAAAAGTGTTTCACAACGTCTCCTTCACTTTTTGAATCATAGGTGCAAAGGCTTTTGTTCCAATGTTCACACGATCACCTACATGCAAATCTTTAGCTTCGCTACCATCCAGCACAACTTCGACGATCTGCTGACCAATAGCAACAATGGCGATGTAAATGACATCCACTTTGATGATGTCTAAAAGCTCGCCTTCAAACGAGAACTTTTGACTGCCTTGAGTACGAAGCAATACACTTTTAGCATCACCATCATGGCTCACTTCTCCTTGAGAAAGAACGATCACTCGATCGCTTAGGCGATAAATCTCACTGGGGTCATGACTTACCATAATCGTTGTCGTGCCAAAGTTTTTGTGGAGCGTTAAAATCTCATGTTGCAGTTTAGTGCGCATTGAAGGATCAAGCGCTGAGAGTGGTTCGTCCATAAGAAGCAATTTAGGCCTGTTCATCATCGCTCGACACAAACTCACACGTTGTTTTTGCCCACCTGACAAGGTTATGGGTTTGCGGTTTGCCAACTCGGAGAGTTCTGTCAAATCTAATAGCTGCTGAGCTAATGCCTTGTCTTTGCGCACAAAAAGTAAATTTTCCAAAACACTCATATTAGGGAAAAGTGCATAGTCTTGAAAAACAAAGCCAATGCCTCGTTGTTGTGGTGCACGTGCGTAAGTACCATCAAGCCACACTTCATCATCGACTCTGATTTTACCTTGTGATGATTCCAATCCTGCAAGAATACGAAGCAGAGTCGTTTTACCACTACCGCTTTGGCCTGAAAGTGCTACAAAGCTTTTGGGTGCTATGGAGAGATTGACCGATAAGCGCATTTTTCCAAGTGAGCCTAAAAGCTCTTTACTCACATCGATTTCTATCATGATAGCCCTCCTAGGTGGTGGTTTTGTTTACGATTAAACATATAAACCGCCAAAAGGACACAAAAACTTAGTCCAACCATCATGCCACTGTAAATATGAGCACTCGTATAATCCATAATCTCTACCATTTCGTAAATGGCGACTGACGCGACCTTTGTCTCACCAGGAATGCTTCCTCCCACCATCAAGACCACACCAAATTCACCGACCGTATGAGCAAATGTAATGACAATAGCCGTCATTAAAGAGGGTTTAATATTGGGCATTGCCACGCAAAAGAGTGTTTGGAGTTTGCTTTTACCTGCAATGTACGAAGCTTCCAACATATTTTTAGGCAGTGCTTCAAAACCACTCTGCAAAGGTTGCACCATAAAAGGAAGCGAATAAAAACAACTCGCAACCACTAAGCCCGTGAAATTAAAGACCAATTTCATGCCAAAAACATCTTGGAAAAAACGCCCAATGGGTGAGTGGAAAGAGAGCGCATAGAGAATGTAAAAACCTAAAACAGAAGGAGGTAAAACGATGGGAAGTGCTGTAATGGCTTCATAAACAGGCTTGAAACGTGACTTGGTTTGCGACAAACTCCATGCTATAAAAAGTGAGATAACAAAAAGAATCACAGTGGTAATAGAAGCGAGTTTAAATGAAATGAGAAAAGGAGTCAATTCCAATGCTCTCAATGTTTCAAACATCTAAAACCTCCAAGACAAAGAGTTCACTTGCCTTTATCAAAAGTGTTACCTGATCGCCTACATGCAAATTCATTCGCAAAGAAGAGCCAAGGGTAATAAAACTTTGCATCTCATTCTCGTTTGCCTGCAAAAGAATACTACTCAGTAATTTTCCATTTTCAATGCTGATAATTGTTGCAGGAAGTTGATTGGAATAACTCAGTTCTCCACTGAGATTTTTAGCAATGGCAACATGCGAAGGCTTGATGCCAAGGGTGACATGTGCATTGACACGTAACCCTTTTGGCAGATCAAGTCCCATCATTTTAAAGTTATTTCCTGCACAATCAAACGTAATAATATGCAGATTCTGTTCACCTTCAATATTCGTTACAACAGCACTTAGTCTATTCATTGACCAAATATCCGTAATTTTTAAAGATTGCTTTAGCTTTAGCACTTAAAACAAAGTCATAAAACGCCTTGGCTTCCGCATTATTTTCAGCTTGTTTCAAAAGGACAATACCTTGGGCAATAGGTGTATAGAGTTTTGGATCAACATCAACCCATTGAACCCCTTTTTTGTATGCTTTCATCTTGTCACTGTAAAACGCTGAAGCGTTGACAAAGCCTACATCTGCGGCAGTAATTGAAAATTGTAATGCTTGAGAAATACTATCACCATAAACGAGTTTTGGTTCTACGATTTCAAACATTTTTGCATTTTTAAATGCCTCAATGCTCGCTGTACCATATGGCGCTGTTTTTGGGTTTGCAATCGCTACTTTTTCCACTTTAGGGTCACTTATTACCGCAATACCTTTGCTCAAATCATACCCTTTGGTACTCACCATTGCGAGTGCTCCACTGGCATAAACAACGGGTTTTGTTACCGCAATTTTTTCAGCATATAATGCTTCAGGAAAGCCCATATCAGCACTTAAAAAAAGATCAAAAGGAGCGCCACTTTTAATTTGTGTGGTAAACTTACCACTGGCTCCTAAGACAGTATTGACCTTCGTATTTGGGTTTGTTTTGGCAAACTCTGTTTTAAAGGCTTCGATGACATCACTTAAATTGGCGGCAACCGCAACACTAATCTCTCCAGCAAGAAGAGAAACGGACAACACAGCACTCGCTAACAATAGTTTTAACATAAAGACTCCTTTGGATTATTTTCCGATTAAAATACTACTGGATTTAATAATGGCACATACACGAGATCCCACCGCAAGCCCTAAAGCTCTGACAGATTCTGCCGTAATGGTTGAAACCACCACATCGTTTTGACCGATGTCCACACTGACTTGCGCATTGACTTCACCGATTTTAATGTCTGTTATAACACCTAAAAGCTTATTTCTTGCACTGGTTGCAACATCAAGTGTATTAGAGATTAAAACCGAAGAAGCTTTGATAATACCCACAACCTCATCACCGATTTCAAGCCCTAACTCTTCCACCGCAGAGTTGGTAATCGTAGAAACAAGAATGACCCCACTTTTAAGCACAATGCTTACCTCTGCGTTCACTTTAGCCTGTTTGATCTCGCCAATTTTTCCCATCAGCTGATTACGCGCACTGATTTGCATAGCAATCCTTTGTATGTGTTTTAAACTGTTCATTTCAAAGTTGCCCATGGAAGAGAGCCGATTTAAAAATCTCTCATACTCTTTTTTTAAAACGCTGTAGTTGGCAACCACTTCATAACCAAGAGGGGTAAGCGTTGTTCCACCTCCTCCACTTCCACCTGTGACACGTACGACTAAAGGATGATTGGAGAGGTTATTCATCGTATCGACTGCTTCCCAAGCCGCTTTGTAACTCAGCCCTACTCTTTTAGCAGCACTGCTGATAGAACCCGTTTCGGAAATGGCTTCAAGCAGTTTAATACGCTTTTCCAAAAGGGCTGGTTTATCAAAACTCATCACACCAGAAACAATCCCCTCCATATTTTTTCCTTATGTAATTAAAGTATATAACGATAGATTTAAGCTAAAACCTTGCGAGCATTATAACGTTATTACCTTAAGTGTTATAACGCTTTATGTTTAATTTTTCACCATTTGAGGCAAAGTGGCTATTTTAGCCATTTTAAAAGGAAAAATTTAAGAAACTTTTACTAAAATGAAAAAAATTCATTCTTAAAAGAGCAGCATGACACACAAAATTTTATCGCTTATCTGCGGCGCATGTATTATTACCAGCTCACTTAGTGCAGCTTACCTTGACAAAGAGACCGCGGATCGCCTTAGACGTAACACCGATGCTATTATTGCAAAAGATTTGAGTAACAAACAACTTATTTTCGCAAAAGATGAACAAAAAATCAATCAACCTGCCAGTTTAACCAAAATTATGACAGCCATGTTAGCCATTGAAAGTGGCAGAATGAACGAAGTAGTAACCATTACTCGTGAAATGATCCAAGTTGAGCCTACCAAGGCAGGGCTAAGAGTTGGGGAAAAATTTTACTTAAGAGACCTTGTCAAAGCAGCAATGGTTATGTCCGCCAATGATGCGGCGATGAGCATTGGTGTGTTCTTAGGCGATGGCGATGTCGATAAGTTCGTCGTGCAAATGAATAAAAAAGCCAAATCTATTGGCATGAAAAATACAAACTTCACCAATCCATGTGGTTTTGACATAGGAAACCACTACTCTACGGCTCTTGATCTTTTAAACCTCAGTGAATATGCCATCAAAAATAGTAATTTTAATGAAATGGCAAAGCTGAAGCGTCACGATTTTAAAGCCATAAACACCAAACGAAATTATGCAGCCTACACACACAATAAACTTCTGAACAATTATAAATACGCTGTGGGAATCAAAACAGGTTACACACAAAAAGCAGGTCCTTGCTTGATCGCACGAGCAAAGAATGGTAATAAAGATGTACTCGTCGTTATGCTCAATTCTGAGCATCGCTGGAATGATATTAAAACGATTTTCGAAGACGTACTACCCGATATAACGGAGACCAAAGAAGCACCTCTCAAAGCTGCCATTCCTTCTAAAAATAAAAAGAAAACGGCTACAAGCAAGAAAAAAGCACAAAAAATCGCATAGGCTTGTCTTTTGACAAGCCTAATTGGCTTCTCTACTTTGAAAATCCCTTAGCTCTCTCATACGATGCTTCCATCGCTTTGATGAAACTATCTCTCACCTTACCCTCTTCAAGTTTTGCATAACCTGCTGCTGTTGTTCCAGCTGGTGACATAACCTTGTCTTTAAGAATGGCCGGATGTTCCGTTTTAAGCACTTCACCTACACCTTCAAACAAGGTTGCAACGTATTGGTAAGTGATGTCGCGTTTCATGCCAAGATTGACCGCACCATCGCTAAGGGCTTCAGCCACCAGTGCGATCCATGCAGGCGCAGAGCCTGAAAGTCCTGTTGCGATATCAAGCTCTTTTTCACTCTCAAGCCAAAAACAACGACCAATAGAACTTAGTATATCCATCGCGTCATCTTTGAGTGCCTCATCCCCGCACAGTGAAGTCGCCGACTTGCGCACGAGTGCAGCCATATTGGGCATAGAGCGAATATAATGTTTTGCCATAATGCCAGATTTCAGTTTTTCCAAACTCACGCCCGCCATAATGGAGATAACACCTTCTGCAATGCCTTTGGTGTGTAATGTTCCAAACGATTGAGGTTTAATGGCAAGAATGACCACATACCCTTCTAACGAAGGAATTTCCTCTACAATTTTGATGGTTGGATAGAGTGCTTGCAACTCTTGTACTCTTGGAGGGTATGCCTCAACAACGGTAATATCTTTAATATGCAAGCCTTGAAGCATCGCTCCGCCCATATTTCCTGCACCAATTAAAAGTAATTTCATTGACATTCCTATGCTAATTTTGAAGAATTATAGCGCAATTACTGGTAACGAAGTGCCTCGATAGGCTCTAAGTTAGCCGCTTTTCGCGCAGGATAAAATCCAAAAAAGACTCCCACACCTGTTGCCACGAGAAAAGAGACCATGATGGAGCTTTGGGTTATAGCAACACTAATCGAAAAGAATTTTTGAACCAATAGCGCACCACCGACTCCCACACAAACGCCTATCAAACAGCCGATGATGGAAATCATCAAGGCTTCCAGTAAAAACTGCACTAAAATATGGCGCTGTTTGGCACCAATGGCGATGCGTATGCCAATCTCGCGTGTTCGCTCTGTAACGGAGACAAGCATAATATTCATAATGCCAATACCCCCGACTAAGAGTGAAATAGAAGCGATGGCTGCGAGCATCAACGACATGGCTTTAGTAGTCTCTTCTGCGGTATTAGCAAGAGCGGTGAGATTGCGAATGGTAAAGTCATCTTCGGCACTTTCACGTAGTTTATGGCGTTGGCGTAACAGTTGTGCCATCTCTTGTTCTGCTTTATCCATCACTTTATCAGAGACCGCTTCCACCATGATAAAACGAACAGAACCTTTAAACTGACTACCAAACAGTTTTGTTTGCGCTGTCGTTATAGGCACTATGGCTGTATCGTCTTGATCTCTACCATCTAAGCTCTGCCCTTTTTTAGAAAGCACGCCTACCACCAGATAGGGGCTATTTTTAATACGAATCGTCTTACCAACAGCTTCTTCATCCCCAAAGAGATTTTGCGCGATGGTTTTCCCCAAAACAACCACACGGGTTGCTCCTCTCACATCAGAGTCCATAAATGGATAACCACTTTCAATCTCCCAATCTCGCACTTGAAAGTATGAAGGCGTTGTTCCCGTTACTTGCGTAGACCAGTTAGCAGACTGGTAAATGAGCTGAGCTGAACCTGATGATGTGGGGGCTGTCGCTGAGATACTCTCTAACTCTTCCATAGCAGACGCATCCGCGATGGTGAGTGTTTGAACCCCTCCACTGCCGAGCCTGACACCTCCTGATGTCATCGAACCTGCTAGAACGATAAGAAGGTTACTTCCCATCGAAGCGATGGACTCTTTGACTTTGGCTTGTGTACCAGCGCCTATGGCTGACATGACGATAACAGCGCCTACACCGATAACCATGCCCAACATCGTTAAAAAGGTTCTAAGCCTATTGGCACCCATGGCGCGCCATGCTTCAAATAACATCGATAAACTCATGCTGGCTCTTTTTCAACGAGGTGCGTTGGGCCATCGTGTTGAATCTTGCCATCCACAAAATTCACCAAGCGCTTCGCATAACGTGCGATATCTGGCTCATGGGTGACGAGGACGATGGTAATGCCCTCTTTTTCGTTTAGATCGCAAAAAAGCTGCATGATCTCTTGGCTTGTTTTGGTGTCCAAGTTACCCGTAGGCTCATCGGCAAGAATGAGCTTTGGACGATTAATCAACGCCCTTGCAATGGCAACGCGTTGTTGTTGACCGCCTGAAATTTGGTTGGGTAAGTAGGTTCCAAACACTTCAAGACCCACACTTTTTAATATCTCTTTGGCGCGTATTTTGCGCGCAGCTGCATTCATACCGGCATAGACAAGGGGCAAGGCAACATTGTCGATGAGATTTTGTCTTGGAATGAGGTTAAATCCTTGAAATACAAACCCGATGACATGATTGCGCAGTTCGGCCAGTTCGTCTCTGCTGAGATTGGCTGTATTTTGCCCGCCTAAAAGATAACTTCCTGAAGTCACTTTATCAAGGCAACCAAGAATGTTCATAAACGTCGATTTACCAGAACCTGAGGGTCCCATAATCGCCACGAACTCGCCAGCCTTAATCGTAATATCCACCCCTTTGAGCACACACACCTCACCTGCATCGGTGTGGTAGTTTTTTGTCAAATTGGTGATTTTAATGACCTCTTCCATTAAAATGGTCTCATCGGTGGTGGTGAATTTTTAGAACCATTGGCGTTACTTTTGACCTCTTCAACAATGATTTTATCGCCTGCTTTAAGGCTTTCAGTGATGATTTCAGTCAAACGGTTATCGGAGATGCCAATACCCACTTTAATAGGCTTTGGCACACCATTTTCAAAGACGTATACCGTGGCACTGTTACTCTCTCTTTTTTCTTTTTTAGGTTTTAACTCACCAGTATTTTCTTTGCCAAGAGGCATTGCTGGCTTATAGCGAAGTGCCGCATTGGGAAGGAGTAAAACATTTTTTTTCTCAGCGATGATGACATTGACATACGCGGTCATGCCAGGAATGAGAATTTCATCGGGATTTTCCACTTTAACAACCACATCGTAGGTCACAACATTGGAAACGGTTGTGGCGTTGAGCCTGACTTGTTTGACAACGCCGCTAAACGCCATATTGGGGAAGGCATCTACGGCAAAGTTGACATTTTGCCCTACTTTGATGCGCCCAATGTCGGCTTCAGCAAAATTGGAGTCAATCTGCATCTGTCTTAGATCTTGAGCGATTTTAAAGAGTACAGGTGCCGATAAACTCGCCGCCACCGTTTGACCCACGTCGATTTGCCTGTCAACCACAACACCAGAAACGGGGGATCGAATGATGGTATAGCCTTGATTGGTTCTATCTTTTTGAGACTGAGCACGTGCTAAATCTAGCGCGGCACGAGCTGATTTGAGTGCTTGTACACTGGCATCTAGCTCTTGTTTTGAAATGTACTCTTTCGAAAACAGCTCGCGTGAGCGTTTTTCATTGGCCATAGCAAGCTCTAAACTTGCTTCCGCACTTTTGACATTGGCGGCACTTTGCGCAGCTTGGGCATCAAGGAGTGCTGGGTCAAGCTCCGCGAGTATCTGCCCTTCTTCAACCCTATCGTTAAAATCCACATAAAGTTTAATGACTTTACCCGAGACTTGCGTACCTACGGTTACCAGCACTAAAGGGTTTAGCGTGCCATTGGCTGCGACACTTTGCGTGACATCACCCATCTCTAGGGTGTGAAATTTATACTTTGCTTCCAATGGGGGCTTTGTGTAGTGCAACCAAGCATAATAGCCACCAACTCCAAGAGCAATCAAAACAAGGAAGATGGTCAGTTTATGAAAAAGTATCTTATTTAAAAAACTCATGGTTGTCCTTTTATCGTTGAAAAATCGAGCGTTCCCATCGCTTTTGCAAGGCTCGCTTTGGTGATGTACCAGTTGTAGAGTGACTGGATATGTTGCTGTTTGGCACTTGCAAGCGCACTTTGAGCACTTAAAAGATCGAGTATGGTTCCCACCCCTGCTTTATACCTGCCAAGCGCTAAGTCATACGATGCTTGCGCACTTGCCACCAAATCGGCACTGGTACGTGTTGCTTGCGTTTCGCTCACTAAAGTTTGATAGGTTTTATACACTTCCAAACTTGCTTCTTGGGAGAGTTTTTCATACTCCGCTTCGCTGATTTTGAGTTGTTGTTGAGCCGCTTGGACTTTATACTTGGTATTGAAACCTGTAAAGATCGGTATGCTCACATAAAGCCCTATGCTAGAGGTTCTTTGAGAGGTATTAAACACCGTATCGGTATGTCCTGTGGTAGAAGAGAGCGAAAAAGAAGGCAGATGTTCTGCTTTAGCCGCTTTGACACTGGCTTCACTGGCTTTGATCTTCGCACTTGCGGCCATAAGATCAGGTCGAAGCCTTTGTGCTTCTTCCATCAAAGCTCTTATATTGCTTTCAAACTTATCGTTAGGCAGTGCAAGAAGTGGCGTTTGCAGCGCAATCCAAGTATCGGGCATCAGTCCTAGCACACTGGCAAGTTCACCTTGTGCACTTTTAACACTTCCTTCTGCTTGAATGCGGTTTAACATCGCTTGTGAGTACGCCGTTTGCGCTTGCAAAGTGTCAGCTGGAGTTGCTGTGCCTACCGAGTAACGTGTTTTCGCGGCATTTAAACTCTCCAAAGCAGAGCGCTCAGCCTCACGACTTGCTTCCAAAGAAGCGTTAGAGCCAAAAAGTGTGTAGTAGGCTTGAATAGCAGAGAGAAACACGCTCTGGATGGTGTTATTTTCAGAAAAAAGGGCAACATCTAAAAGACGCCTTGCATTCTCATACGTCGCATCACGTTTCCCAAAGTCATACAGCAAATACGAAAGCGTCACACTGATGTTTTCTTGATTGCCATTTTTAGTTTCAGTACCTTCACTCTTAAGAGCTGAACCCGAAGCACTGAGTGTTGGAAGATAGGCACTTTGACTCACCCCAACTTGTGCGGCTTGATACAGCGATGTTTGCCATGCAATCTTTGTTTGAGGGTTATTACACAATGCCGCCATAACGACATCGGATAGCCCTAAAGATTTGCTAAGATCGGTTGTTGTGCATGTCACGTATGTCGCTTGTTGTTTGGTCAGAAGCGATTTTGTATCGAGAGGATCAAAATTATCTGCCATCAGCATACGTGCCATACTCAAGATCATACACCCCATGAGGCTCAAACGCATTGGAATCCTTAAAAAATGATGCTAAATTTTTATATTATACTATGATATTTGTGCTAATAATTTGTTAACACTGAGTTATTGATGTAACGCTTTCGTTTTCATTTGGGTGTATACTTTTAAAAATGATTATTGCACGAGGAGTTCCTATGGCTACATCGTTTTCACTCATCTCTATCTCATTGCCTTCTCACTTTGCGAAACATGAGATCGAAACACTGCTGGATTGTTCCTTTAAAAAAGGGATTGAAAAAGCATTTTACCACCAGTATCGTGAAACGTTTTTAGTCTATACCCAGTTTAACGTTCTCACCTTTATCAACTGGGAAAAAGAAGCGATGCACCAAGCGCTTATCAAACTGGGCATGAAAGATGCCTCGTTTTTAGAACAACGTTACATTTTTCAGGACTACCCTATTCTCATTGAGCCAGATTTGGAAGTCACATGCAAAGTCAGCAATGAGCAGATTATATTAAAAGAGCCGCTCTCGCTCTACCTCATCATCATCGCCCTTGTTGTCTCGCAAAGTGTGGGCTTAGAGAAGTATGAGCAAGACTTAGACGTGCATTTTGAAAAGAGCCAACAACTGCTTGATCTCACCCAGAGTTATTCACTCCTTAAACGCTCAAAGCTCATCGAATTTGCACGCAATCTCACTGCCATTCAGCATGGCATGGTGAGTGATCTGTTTTTGCTGGATAAACCTAACATCTTGTGGGACAATGAAGAAGCAGAAAAGCTCTACAATAGACTTTCGTCCATCTTAGAGTTGAAAGATCGCTTTGAGATTGTCGAGCATAAACTCACCAACCTCAAAGATGATATCAGCATGGCGCTGGATATGTTCAACCACAAACACAGCGAGTTTTTAGAGTGGATCATCATCGGACTCATTGGCTTTGAAATCGTGATGGGACTCATCGAGTTTTTTAAACATTGAGTCAATGCTGTGCAACCAATTTTCTAACGATTTTACGCACAATAGGCACAACGGTTAAAACAGAAGGAAACGCGATAATATAAGCCCTCCAAAAAGCCCCTAACCAGCGCACTAAAAAATCCTCTACTAAACCAATATTAATAAAAGTAATCATAAAGGACATCAACAGTGTCATAAAAAACGACATCAAAAAGGCAAACACAATAAATTCATACTTCTTTGGAATCAAACTTCTCTCCTAAAATTTTTACTTCTCGCTTTGGATATGGAATTGTAATATGATGCTGTTGTAAAGCGGCATAAAGCGCTGAATTAACCTCATACTGCGTTTTAAAAAAACTCTTGGTCGGAACCCAGTAACGAAGCCCAAGCTCGATGGCACTGTCGCCAAATTTTGCGATACCCACAACAGGCTTATGCTCTTTTGAAACCTCTTTAAAACCAGAGAGTACCTCTTTAATCAACGCTATCGCCTTAGCAGGGTCTTGCTCATATGCCACGCCTATGGTCGTTTCTACCACCCGTACATCAAAAGAGTTGACCAAAACATCGCCAATCATCTGTTTGTTAGGAACTGTGATAAGCTCTTCATCTTCATTGCGAAGCATCGTGTAGGAGAGTTTTATCTCTTCCACCACACCATACACACCCGCAACAGAGAGCGTGTCGCCCACTTTAAACGGACGAGAGATGATGAGTAAAACACCCGCCGCATAGTTAGAGACACTGCCTTGAAGCGCTAAACCAGCCGTCAAAGATACCGCGCCAATGGCAGCGACAAATGGCGCGATGGAGATGCCAATTTTACCTAAAGCGATGACGACCATCGCTACAAAAATGAGCATTTTAACAACGCCTGCAACAAACTTTGCAAGGGTACTGTCAAAGTGATTTCGCTCAAACACACGCATCAAAAGCGTATAGGCATATTTGGCGGAAAACCATCCGATAATAACGATAATAAGCGCACCTAAAAGTTGAAAACTATAATTCGTCAAAAACTCAATCACGATGTTGTAAAACTTCTGAAGCGTCTGCAATTCTTTGTCCATTCTACACTCCTTTAAAAATACCTATTTTTTAATCGAATAAACACTCTCTTTTGCACCTGCATAAAAAACCACAATTTCCACAGGCTCATCGCCCTCATTCACACCATAGTGCCACTTATCCACCACTTCAATAAGCGCCTCACCCGCTTTCAGGTGCAATGTTTTGTTCTCATCCGTTACCACTTTAAGCGAGCCTTTCACCATATACCCAGCGTTAATGATGGGGTGCTTATGCAGGGGAAGCTCCGTATGCGGTGGAATAGTAATCTTCAAAACCGAAATTTCAGGCGCTCCTTTAGGATAAGCGGACATTGCTGAGCCATCCCAACTCTTATCGGACTTCGCAAGGGTTATGGACTCTACGTTACCAGCCGCAAAACAGTAACTTGATAAAAGAACACAAAGGCAGAATAGTTTTTTCATCTTAGACCTTTTGAGGGAGTTTTAAAGTCATTTTACTTTAGATGGAATGGGTTGTCAAGGAAGGAAAAGTTGTACGATATAGATACCTATAAACCTCTTGTAGATACAGATCAATCCAATACAACTATAGAACTCTTAATGACTTATATCAAAGTGCATAGTTGTTTTTTTTGCTACAATGAACACAAAAACAACTAAAGAAATCCTATGAAAAAACTGCTTTTACTCCTACTCTTTTCGTTCTCTTTGAGTGCCGCTCCACTGGGTGAAACGCTGTTTAATGGTAACTGTGTCACGTGCCATGAGATGCATACAACAAACTCTGCTCCCTCCATCAAAGAAGTCAAAATGCGTTATCACAAAGCGTTTGATTCTAAAGAAAAATTTGTTACATTTATGGTAGAGTGGATAACGAAACCCGATGCAAAAACAGCGCTGATGCCTGAAGCGATTAAAAAACATGGTTTAATGCCTTTGCTTGGGTATGACAAAGAGAGTCTTACCGAGATTGCAACATTTCTCTACGAACACCCTTTTTAAAGGAGCGTTATGAAACTCTTTACACTTCACTACAGTTGTCTTATCGAAGCTTCCGCACAAGAGGTATGTGCCTTTCACACGGACACGAACAATCTTCCGCTTATCACACCGCCCTCTATTGGGGTAAAAATAGTCTCTCAAAAAGAGAACATCGTTGTACTTGACATTAAAAAGTTCGGTATCACCACCCGCTGGGAAATAGCAATAGAAACAAACTGCCCCACAAGCATTGTCGATGTGATGCTCAAAGGTCCTTTTGCTTCTTTTAGGCATGAGAGGCTTTTTAATGCGGAGGGCGAACATCTTACGCGTATGGATGAGACGATTAGCTTAGCGCCACCGATTGCATGGTTTCAATCACTCTTTTTCACCTTTGTTAAAAAAGATATGGACGCAATGTTTGCCTACCGCCATCAGATGACACAAGCGCATTTTCGCTTTGAGCATGAAGCTAAAAAGCTTTGAGTTACTTCACTTTTTTCCGTTTGAGATATAACGATTTTTCAATTTCAATGATGCCGTAAACCATGAGGCTTGATGCCAAAACAACGCCCCATTCAAAAAGCCCTAATGGTGCGCTTTTGAACATTTGGTTCATAAAGGACGCATAAGTGAACAGCAGCTGTAAAAACGTGACACCTAAAACGCCTACGAGTAGCAGAGGATTGCTAAAAAAGCCTATTTCAAACATTGAATAGTGCAATGAACGACAGTTAAAAAGGTAAAACATCTCGCCAAACACAAAAATGTTCACGACCAACGTACGTGCGACTTCTTCGCTCATGCCAACGCTTTGAACATAAAAAAAAGCACTCATGGCACTGAGGAAAAGCAACACACCCACCAACGCCACTTTAAAAACAAGTCGTCCTGTTAAGATAGGCTCCATAACATTGCGCGGTGGGCGCTCCATCAAGTTTTTCTCTTTGGGCTCATAGGCAAGCATGATGCCAAGGGCACTATCAGTAATCATATTGATCCAAAGAATCTGAAGCGGTAAAATTGGCAGAGTTATACCTGCCAAAATAGCAAAAATAACCGCAAGCCCCTCTCCCATGTTCGAAGGAAGTATCCAAGAGATAAATTTGATGATGTTATCATACACCACGCGTCCCTCTTCCACCGCATCTTCAAGTGTTGCGAAGTTATCATCCATCAAAATCATATCGGCGGACTCTTTGGCAACTTCTGTACCAGAAATTCCCATAGCAATGCCGATGTTGGCTTGACGAAGTGCGGGAGCGTCATTGACCCCATCGCCCGTCATAGCGACACTATGCGAGAGTGATTGCAAGGCTTTAACAAGCCTGAGTTTTTGCTCTGGCGCAATGCGCGCAAAAACAGTAACTTTCTCGATCAGAGAAGCCAATGCTTCATCACTCAAAGCATCCATCTCTTTACCCGTTAAAACAGGAGTTTCCGTATGGGTATGAAGCCCAATGGAGTGCGCAATGGCAAGCGCTGTCATGCGGTGATCACCCGTGATCATTTTCACCGCAATACCTGCTTTATAACAGCTTTGAATCGCCTCAATAACACCAACTCGTGGTGGGTCGATCATCCCTTGTAAGCCTAGAAAAATCAATCCACTTTGAAAATGATGATGTCCAAGCTGATCTATTTTTTCATTCAAATGCACTTTGGCAAACGCTAAAACACGCAGTCCTTGGCTTGCCATTTTCTCAGCCTCGGCTTCGATAAAAGCCCTATTTATGGGTATAAAAGAGCCCTTGTCTTCCATAAAAAGATCGCATCGCTCGAGTATTTTTTCGACCGAACCTTTAAGATAGACAGGAAATGAGTCTCCTATAAGGGCACTGTACCCTGATGCCATATACTGGTATTCGGACTCAAAAGAGAGGGTATCGACATGTTCTAATTCTTGAAGTAAGACTTCTGCTTGAATGCCCGCTTTTTTGGCAGAGACGATGAGCGCGCCCTCGGTTGGGTCACCTTCTATGACATAAACACCCTCTACTTGAACATGACGTGACGTATTGCACAAAACACCCGCAACCAATGTTTCATAAAGAGCGCTTCCTTTGAGTGGTATAAAGGACAACTGCTCTTCAAATATCTCCCCTGTGGGGTCATACCCATTTCCACTGAGATGGTACGTTTTACCTGCTGCCATCATCTGGGTCACCGTCATGGCATTTTGCGTGAGCGTGCCTGTTTTATCGCTGCAGATGACGGTTGTACTGCCCAGTGTTTCCACCGCAGGAAGCTTACGAATGATCGCATTTTTACTCGCCATTTTCACAACACCAATGGCTAAGATGATGGTCATCGCTGCAGGTAAGCCCTCAGGTATGACACCCACAGCCAGCGCCACCGAAGCCATAAAGGTGATGACCAGCTCTTCACCACGCACCACACCGATGATAAAGGTCACCAGTGCCATGCCTAAAATGCCGTAAAGAAGGCGTTTTGAGAAAAAGGCTAATTTCTTCGTAAGCGGGGTTTGAAGTACATCAGCATTGGAAATCATCGTGTTGATTTTACCCAGTTGGCTCGCATCGCCTACCGCAACGACCACGCCACTGCCCTGCCCATAAGTAACAAGTGTTGAAGAAAAAAGCATATTGGTCTGGTCGGCTAAAACGGTGTTTTGATGTAAAATACTCACGTGTTTTTCCACAGAAACTGACTCACCCGTTAAAGATGATTCATCCACTTTGAGCTCTTTAGCGTGTAAGAGTTTGAGATCTGCGGGAATTTTATCGCCTGAGTACAGTAGCACGATGTCACCTACGACAATCTGTGAAGAGTCGAGTAGCACCTTTTGTGAATTTCGTAAAACCGTGACACTGCTATGGCTCAGTTTTGAAAGCGCTTCGATGGCTTTGATCGCTTTATTTTCTTGCATATAGCCAATAACAGCATTGATAAACACCACCGCAAAGATAACGCCCGTGTCCATCCACTCCTCTAAAAGTGCGGTAATGAGACATGCGAGCAGAAGAATATAGACAAGCGGTTGATGAAATTGAAGAAGAAAAAGTTTGAGCGCGGATTCTTCCTCTTTTTTGCTCAGAATATTTGCGCCATACTGGGCGCGTCTTGTGCTGATTTCATCGACACCTAAACCACTGTGTTCATTGACATGTAAACGGCTTAGAACCTCTTGAGAGGTTAACGTATGCCAATTTACATGTGTTTGATCCATGGGATATGGCTTATTCGATGTAGTAACTATTTTTGATGAGTTCGTAGTTTTTACACCCAATCTCATCGCCTAGTTCACACGCCCTCTTTAAAAGTTTCACTGCACGCTCTTCTTTTTGAGCAACACCTTGACCATAATAGTACATCCAGCCAAGTCTAGTACACTCTTTAGCATTGCCCACATCACATCCATTTTGATGATAAATCGCCGCATACTCATAATTGCCATCTTGCTCGTATAAAAGCCCCAAATGCGCGCAACTGGCTCCATCTCCTGCACTACAAGCACGGTCATAATAATTCACCGCTTGTTGTAAATCTTCTTTGACACCTTTGCCATTTTCATACAAAATCGCAAGACTCGCACAGCCATTGGCATCGCCTAGTACACAGGCTTTTTCATACAGTTCAGCCGCTTTTGGGTAGTTCGTTCCAGCATGACCATTTTCATACATAAACCCAAGGTTTGAACATCCTTTCGCAATGCCTAATGAACATGACTGAGCGTACAGCTCTTTGGCTTTGCTGAAACTTTGTCTCACGCCATCGCCCACATGGTACATCGTTCCAAGTTCTAAACATGCTCCACCATTATTATGGTCACACTCGTTTTGAAGCTCACTCTCACGTGCAAAATCGAGTGCAAACAGTGTCGAAGTTGCGACTATCGCTACGAATAAAAAGAGTTTTTTCATGCTCTTCTCCTTGCCATCATTTTGATTATTATATTACAATACCACCATGAAGACGACAAAAACAACGACAACGTGCTACCAAGAAGCACCTTTTGTGCAGATACGTCAAACCGTACAGAGTGAGAGAGCCTATGAAAGCCATGCGCATTCTACACTCTCCATCGGTTTTATGGTCGAAGGGAAAACCTCTTTTCAAACACCTCATGGCTCTTTTTTACTCGAACATGGAGCCCTTGCCATCATTCCACCGCACATCCAACATGCATGTAACCCTCTCAAAAATACGAAGCGCAGTTACATTATGGTCTATGTTGATGCTGACGTTTGTGCGCGCATTCAAGCAAAGCTTTTTCAAGAAGCCAGTACTCTTTTGCCACTCACAACGCCATTGGTGTTTCACAAAGAGCTGTTTGAATCTTTTGAAAGCATCATTACAGCGCTTTTAAAAGGCTACGATGTTGTGCATATCAACGCGTTAGAAGCATGGTTGGAAACGTTTTTTTGGCTTTATACGAAACGTGGCATCAGCACGAAAACCGATAAAGCACTGAACGATGTAGCCCATTTTTTAGAAAACCGCCTCGATGAACCACTCAGCCTGCATGAACTTGCCAAACGCTTTGGTTATAACCCTTTTGTGCTGTTGCGCCATTTCAAACAAGCCTATGGTTGCACACCCAAACACTACGCACTCGATATTCGCATCGAGTATGCCAAGAAACTCCTACAAGAGGGCACTCCGCTAGCCTTGTGTGCCCAATACTGCGGTTTTAGCGACCAAAGCCACTTCCATCGCTTTTTCAAGCGTCACACTGCACTCACACCCAAAGAGTACCAAGTCAATTTTGTACAATAACTTTTTTTACGTTTCTTCTATGCTTTCATGTAAAAAGGAGTTACATGTTAGACGCCCAATTTTTCACCCTCACGTCTATCTACTTTTTAGCCCTTCTTAGCCCTGGACAAGATTTTTTTCTCATCATCAAACACGCACTGAGTCATGGATACCAAAAAGCATGGTGGAGTTGTTTAGGCATTGCGAGTGGAAATGCCCTATACATCGCATTAGCCTATGTTGGGCATGGGTTATTGAGTGATAACCCTTTCATCATCTCGGTCATTGAACTAGGTGGTGTAGCTTTTTTATTTTATCTGGGATGTTTACTGTTCTTAGCGCCAAAGCCTCACATGGATGTGTCAGTGAACCCAAAGAATAACATGGCATTTAAGCTCTTTCTTCAAGGGCTATTATCGGCACTGCTTAATCCTAAAAATATTCTCTTTTACTTTTCGCTTCTCTTCACCATTATTGATCCAAAAACAGCTTTACCCGTAAAAATATTCTATGCAGTGTGGATGGTTGGGATGTTGCTCGTGTGGGATATGTGTGTTGCCCTACTCTTTGGTAACCAGAAGGCTTTAAAACTCTTGCCTTATCTTGGGTGGGTACAAAAAATCATAGGGCTTGGGCTGATGGGGTTTAGCCTCCATCTTGCCCTAGCGTGGATTATTAGCGCCAAATAAGTTTAGAGGTATTAAAACCCAGCGTTGTAGCATAACTTAGGATATGTTCCACATCGTCTTTCCTCATTTCGGGGGTTCTTGAGAGTATCCAAAAGTACTCTTGGCTTGGCTCACTGACAACGGCATAGCGGTAATCTTCGGCTAAATCAATAATCCAGTAATTGCCATAAAATGGCCAAAAGAAGGTGACTTTAAGTTTAGCATTACTTGTTTCATCCACGATATAAGCGCGTCCATGCGCCTCTTTGGTACGATTTTCATCGGCTAAAAAACAGCTGTTTTTCACACCAATCATACCATCATCTCTGAGCGTATAAAAGGCTTCCACGGCACTGCAACCGCGCTCAAAGCGGTGGTCAAACCGTGCGATTTCATACCAACGCCCCAAATAACGCTCTAAATCGACAGAAAATACCGTAGGAAGCTCTGTTGCATACCCCAAAAGTGTGCCCAAACAGAGCCATAGCCATTGTTTCATTTTCATCCTTAGCGAAACTCAAATGCACTATTGTAATAAAAAAGGATTAAAAAGCCTACAGCAAAAGCAATTACGCTCTGTTTTTTAGAAACATCGCTAGCTGTGAGTCAATGTTGCGAATGTGAATATCAAGTCTTTCACCCACACCATTTTTGATGTAGTTTTTGGCAAACAGCGTATTGCCTTGCAGTGCCATGGCTAGAAACTGGCTCATCTCGCCAAGGATTTTTTGATGCTCCTCAAAATGCTCAAAATAGCCCTGAAAGTTAAACTCTTGCATAATGCCCTCTTCATGAGCAAAATGTTCTTTGGTATGTTTGATAAGTGCGCTAAAAGAGTCTGTAAAATGGGTGTAGTCAAAAGAGACGAGCAGGTCGTCACACTCTTTGTGGTAAGCATCCAGTTCGGGGCAGTTAAGGCTAAGCATCTCTCACTCCTTTTTGAAACAGTATAACCTGTTTGAAGAAAAAGGAGTGATGCGTTTATGCCTACTTTTTGTGCTTTTTGCCTTTACCAAACGGTTTAAAGACAACCACCAAGAAAGGTGAGAAGAGAAGGTCTGAGATAATCGCCGTAATCAAAACAATCACCGTTAAAAGTCCAAAAATAAGCGTTGGTATGAAGTTAGACGTGACCATCACTAAGAAACCAACAATCGTTGCAAGCGAATAATAGAACATTCCAAAAGCAATCGTACCATGCGCTCGGTGCATTGAAGCAACGTAGTCTCCATCGATTTTAAGCTCTTCTCGGAAACGGTAGTAGTAGTGAATGGTATTGTCCACCGTAATACCAAGGGCGATGGAAGCGATGGTAATGCTCATCATATCAAGCGGAATGTTGGCAAAGCCCATGATGCCAAAAATGACACTGATAGGCACCATGTTTACGGTCATCGCAAGAAGCGCAATTTTTAAAGAACGGAAGAGGAACAAGAACATCGCACCTAACGAGAGAACGGCAAGCCCGAGCGTTGAAATTTGTGATGAAAAGAGTGACTGAAGCATGTTGTTGTACAACACCATCATTCCCACCAGCTTGTAATTTTGCGGATCAAGCCCTACGTCGCTTTGTAACCCTTTTTGAATCGTTTGAAGCAGTTCATTACGTCTTAAATCTTTATTAGAATCCACAACACGAATGACAAAACGTGCTTCGTCATGCTCAATGTTCACATAAGGAGAAATGAGGATTTTTTTATACTCAGGAGAGAGTTCGTTGTACATCAGTGCCAGTTCAAAATTGTCAAAATCTTGACCATTTTTGAGAATGCGCCCCACTTTTGAGAGTGTTCCCAAAGAAGAGACATTGCCAATTTCAGGTAATGAGAGCAGATAATCATGGACTTTTAAAATCGTCTCCATCTTTTGCGCCGTAAACCAATACTTCGCATCACTACTCATCGCATCAAATTCATTCTCAAAGCCATCTATAGCCGATGCATTTGCATCACTTTGTACTTCGGTTGTCGCTTTAGGAAACTTTACGACAATCTCTAAAGGTGTTGTACCACCTAAATTATTGTCGATTTTTTTCATACCTTTGTAAATCTCGGTACTCTCTTTAAAGTAGTTGATAAAACTGTTTTCCACAACCAATCGAGAGGTACCAAAAAAACTAAATACCGCAAGGGAGAGAACAACGGTTACAATGAGCTTTTTATGGTGCTCCACGATTTTGGCAAAGCTCTCATTGAGCGTAAATGCTTTATCAAATACCAAGACAGGAGGTTCTTTTTGAAGCAGCATCATCATTGCAGGGAAAAGTGTATATGTGACAAGCAATGAGATGGTTACACCGATGTTCATCATATTACCAAGGTCGATAATCGGCAAGATATCACAGGTCATCAAAGAGCCAAAACCTGCCACCGAAGTTAAAATAACAAAGATAGAAGGAATGCTCATGCGCTCAAAAACAATACCCAAAAGCTCTTTTTGTGAAACATCAGGATAGAGGGCATACTCTTCTCTATAACAGACGATAAGATGGATAACCAACGAAAGCGTCGTAATGAGCTGCATCGCCACATAGTTAGACGAGATGACAGTTACTTCCAATCCAAGAAGAGCGTTGATACCTGTGGTAATCACAACCGCACTAATAGAGACAATGATAGGTAAAACCACAAAGCGAACTTGGCGAAAGATAACCCATAAAATAACAATCATAATGACCAAGATTGCAACACCGTAAATCTCAATGTCATTTTTAACAAAACTGATCATGTCATCGGCGATCATCATAACACCGCCTAAGAAAAGATCACCCTCTCCTTTGTAAGGCTTCAATACAGTTCTTACATTTTCAATCAGTTGGTGTGTTACATCACGAGTACTATCACGGTATGCTTTAAACTCTTTTTTGGCCGCTTCAAATTGAAGTTTTTCTTCTTGGCTTAATGCTCTTTCTTGTGACAAGAGGATGTATTTGTTTCGCGCGGTTAAAAGCTCTGTATATTTAACATCATCTTTAAGATTGACCATGATTGCAGTGGTTTTAAAATCAGTACTGACAAGATTGTGTGCATATAAAGGGCTTGTTGTGAGCTCTTTTTGCACTAAAGATCTGTCGACATTGGGAGATTCTAGGGTTTGAACATTGCCGATCACTTCTTGAATCGGTTTAGGAGGACTTTGTAAAAGTGGCACATCTAAAATGGAGGTAATACTCTCAACGCCATCAATTTTTAACAAAGCTTCTTTGAGGTTGCGAATAGTTGAAAGCGTTGAATCTGCAAGCATGTCCTCTTTTGGGCTAAAAGAGACAACCAAATAATCAGGGCTAATGTATCGACCGTGGACTTCACGTGTCAATTTAAGGTCTTGATCATTTTCAAGCAAAAGTGTCTCAGCAGACGCATCAATACTTAAATACTGTGCGTAGTAGCCAAAAATACCCGTAATAATCGCTAATGCCAGCAGTACAGCTTTAAAATGTGTGGTAATAAAATGCGTATAAAGTTTTAACATAAGGGCTCAACTTTCGTTTAAAAATAGACACGTTCATGCAAATAGCGCAAGAGGAAAAGAATAAAAAAATTTTGGCAACACATACAAGCGATAAACGAAACTTTATCTCTTAGATAATTCTATTAAAGCTTAACGTAAAGTGTTTCTTGTGCGCGATTTTAGCCTATTTTAGCTTATATTTATCAACGTACTTTCGAAAATAGCGGCGTTTAAGAAAATGCAGAAGCAATTTTTTTCATTCAAAACAAGCTAAATTCAATCCCATTTCCACACAAGACTGATACCACCTGTTTTTTCATTATTGGATGAGGAGGATCCTTTATACTCAATATCAGTCGATTTGAGATAAAAAGAGATCTTAAACGTATCATAAAAGAGGTCCAAAGAGAGTTTTTCACCAATCATATAGTCAAGTTTCTGAAGATGATACCCCTGATCAATCGCTTCATCGATCAGATAATACGTATCAAATGTGTTGTAGAAGAAACCTAAAGACAAAGCCCAATTCAAATTCTTTTTAGGTTCATAATTCAGAAGTAAACTTTCATTAGCACCTATGAAATTTCCTGTTGTACTAAACGTACGCATGGGTGTACTGCTAAGTCTTAACGTTGCCCCTACAAGGGCGCCTGTATAAAAATTGCCTAGGTCTGCTTTCACATTGGTTGTGAGATCAAGGCTCAAATCTTGAATAGGAAGAGGATCGGTCTTATACCCCACGTTATAAGAGATACCATACATAAACGCATCGTCAAGTTGATTATCCCACCCATTTGGTTTATCATGTCCAATGAGTGTATGAAAGCCTTTTTGAAGCGTATCTGCTTGAGCAGAAGGTCCAACCATACCAACGTTGATGCCAACTTCATGAAAAAAATTCGCAGATGATTTATACGCTAAAAAATTCAAATCAATATACCCAGCATAAGGTAAATCATTGAAGTTTTTCGTACTTAGGTCTTTATCTTCGGGAGTAAATATAGCATGAGAGATCGAAAAAGCAATATTTTTTTGTTCTAAATCTATAAAGCTTAAAAGATCGGGAAAAGGAGTGTTCTTATCACTCATCCACGTATAGTAGATACCATTTGTGTAGTGATGATCTTGCCCAACAATTGCATCGTTTTCTAAAACAAGCGAAGCGGTATCTGCTTGCGCCAACGTAGTGATTAAAACCAACAAACTTCGTTTTACTAAACTCATTCTCATGTGAACCTCATCTTGCGTGTAATGAATGTTAAGAATGTATCTTTGTATAATGAAGTATAGCAAAAAAAATCATTTTTTAAGATGTATTGGAAGTTTATAGAGAAAGTAAAGTAATGGTGGCGGACAGAGAGGGATTTGAATAAAACGTACACCAAAAGCATTACTTTTCCAAACTATTTTTCAAATAATCCGCAATTATATCGTTTTGTCTATTAAAGTGTAATGATGTTGTTGTTGCTGTAGTCGGATTTGAATCAACGACTTTTAGGTGATGAGAAGTTGAACCTTGCACACTTTTTTTGGATATTAAACGCTTCGTTACTTACATTTAATGATACTGTTTTTGTTCTTTCTTAATATTTATTTAGATTTCTGAGTATTATTTTTTGTATTGCTTTTATTTCAAAAGTATGTTATAATTAAAGCTATTCTTTCTTTTGATATGAATAGGTTTATAACTGGTGTGTAAAACAATAAAGTGTTGAAAGTATAGAGACGAACATTTTATTGTCTATTAACTTTAAAATAGCTTAAAAAAGGAGTAACGCTATTAATATACACACGTTTCAATTTGAGTCAATGACTTTTATAACCTATTTTATCTCGGAAGAAAGAAAATTTTAAATTTAAGGATGTCTGATGAAAAAAAATCAGCATGTTGTTCCAGTAGGAAATGGGTATGGAGTTAAAGGTGCAGGAAATGAAAAATTTACTGCCATATGCAATACTCAAAAAGAGTGTGTAAAAATAGCAAAACAAATTGCTCAGAATCAATGTTCTGAATTGTTTATCCACGGGAAAGATGGAAGAATAAGAGAAAGAAATTCTTATGGAAATGATCCATTTCCCCCTAGAGGATAAAACAAACATTTTGTTTCCATTTTTAGGTTGCTGGGAGTATTTAATATCTACTCTCGGTTTTTTTATTGGTGTTTCACCAAATAAATATATTTTATAAGGAATTATAATGGCTATTAAAATTAGTAAAAGTGATTTGAAGTACACTTATTCATGGTCTGCAGTTAGTGGTGACGATCCAAAAGTTTCAGGAGAGCCTGATAGTACTCTTTTTAGCAGAAATGAAGGTTATGAAGTCCTTTATTTGATTAATAAGTTTTCTACAATATGTGATTTTCAAAGAGAAGAATCTTGTTTGAAAGCTGAAAGATTGATAAAAGAATTTCTACCATCTGATATTCGCAGTCAAGAAAATGTAAAAAGTTGGCTATTAAATAATTGGGCTAATTATTAATATTGAGTAGAGTAAAGTAGGTTAGTACCTACTTTACTTAAATTTTTATTTACATAATTTATTCATAACATCATAATTAATTGCCCAAAGACCTTTTTTCTCTTCTTTAGCATTTGCTAATGCTTTTTCTAATTCTTTAGGATACGAAGTCTTTTTATAAATACACGAATAACCATCTTTAATGATCTTTGTTGAGTAATCCACATTATTTTTACTTACAGTTCCAAGAATACGACCGTATTGATCTTTTTTATTCGAAGTTACGATAACTTTATCACCATTTTGAAAGAATTTAGAAGCATAACCACTCGCCAACTTCCCTAGCTCTTGTTCATCATTAGTAGATATACCTGCTTTCTTCGCGTCTTTATCAAGTTTTGAGCCACTATATTTTTCTGGAGTATCAATATAGAGTATTCTTACCTTTTCTTCTTTCTTCTCTATTATAATGTGCAATGTATCACCATCAGTAACCTTAGTAACAATTCCAACACTTTCTATCGCTAAAAGTGGTAATGTAATAAGCATAGAAGTAACTATTAATTTTTTAATCATTAATTTACCTATTAAAATTTTATTTGGTTGGAATTTTTGTGCCTACTTCTCCAGTATAAGGATTAACATTTCCTTTAGTACTAAAGTTATTTATCTCAGTTTCATTAGCTTTTGTTCTTTTATAACTAGTAACATCAGTTCCATCTTTTCTTGTATAACTTTGCACCGAAACATCTGAAGGTGATTTTTGAATTGTAGGACGCTGTGATGATGAATAATTATAATAGCCACTATTTCCTTTTGCAAATGCGGGAGAAAAACATAATCCAACTATGATTAGCAAGGTACTAAGAATTTTCATACATATCCTTTTTAAATTATATTAATTCCATATTTGAGAAGCATTTGAGGCAATATATCATCTAATTTTGCTATTTCTTTGTCTGTTAATTCAATTAGATTAAGATTGTATTTTTTATATATCTCTTTTTTCTTTTCTTTACGAAGATTATATTTTTGATCGTTTTCTATACCCCAAAACTCAACATAAACTTTACCTTGTGGTAAATAGAAATCTGAGAATACATCCTCTTCAACGGGAAGTCTTTTTTCATAAGCATGCACAATATTTTCACTATAAAGCCAATCATCAATTATCATTTCAGCTTTTGAACGAACGAAGTGTCCATCTTTTGTTCTATGTGATGTTGGGAATTTTTCTCTAAAGTCTTTTTCTTCTTTTTCTTGTTTTGGCTCAATTAGTTTTTTTAGAAGTACATTTGTTTGGATTTTCTCATCCCATTGAACAGATAAACTTCCTTTGTAATTGATTTGGATGCCACCATTAGCTTTACCGTTTTCAGTTATAACCCAACCATTTTTATTTTTTTCTATCCAATGCAGCTCTTGAAAAATGTCATTAATTTGTCTAGAAGTTTTATTAAAAAGTTTTCCAATCTCTGTTGCAGTCATAATTATGGTGCCTTTGTAATGTTATTTTTTATCTAATTCTTTTTTTGCAATTCTCGTTTTGATATCCAATATGTAATATTCTTTTTCTTTTTGTTCTAATGTTTTAAATAATTTTAATATTTCTTCTTCTTCTTTACTTAAATTATTTAATTTTTCTTCTTTGTAGTTCATAACTATAGTATATAGATTTGGCTTTTCTTTTTTCCAATTATATATTGTAGGTGTTGATATTCCCAAGAATTTGCAGAAATCATCTATTTTCATTATTTTCCTATTGACATATTTAAATAATTTAAATAGAATTACTTAAATTATTTAAATATAGTTCTCATTTGTTAAAACTATTATAGCATTTTGTTCATTTTTCATAGAAAAATACATTATTTTTTAAAAAATAATGATTATGCAAAAAACTGCATTTTTATATTATGAAAATCTTGATATCTGAAAATACGTCTTTTCAAATACCAAGGTCTTTAGGGGTCTTAGCGTGGGAGTTCGTTAGCACCTACTCCCACTGCTTGTTAAATGGTGCTAAAAACAACTTAAAAAAGGTGCTTATCATGCAAGACGTCACAAAAGTTTATCCTCACTTCATCCAACAAGCTTATCAAGCTGATGTACTAATCCGTAAATCGTTGCTTTCTACAGTTGGTACACGTTACCCTCACAAAGATCAGCTCGTCATTACTGCCGAGAATACCTATAAACATCCTACAAATCCACTTTACACTTATAGCCAACGCATTGATGTAGTGGTTAAGTGTGAAAACCGTATCGAAGCTGTAAAGCTCAACCAAGCCTTACGTGAATATCTCGCTAAAGATATGATGTTACCTCTAAGTGTAGGTGTTTTTCAAAAACCATTTACCAAAGACAACCAAAAAGCCCGTAAATACTTTGCTTTTGCCAACATTGGCGCTAAAGAGCTTTTTGAGTCTCTGCCAAAACTCGAAAAAGATAAATCTCTCAAATTTACGCTTGGTGCAAGTCCTATCGAAAGCAATACCTTAGTCAATGGTTTTGATCTGACGTATTCGATCACTGACTTTGATTTGGAACATACGATCTACACCATTGAGGACGCTAAAAAAGCAAAAAGAGAAATTGAAAAAGATATTTATAAACTTTCTCTTTACACTTCGACCATCTTTGAAGTTGACGCAGATACTATCGAAGAGGTATTGATTAATTTTGAGATAAACGGTGAGAGTGAAAGCGAGATCAACACTCTTGCTGAGAAGTTAACGCAGTTACAAAATAACGGTGTTGTCTTTCAATGTAAAGGACAATTCCCTAGAGCAGAGCGTGACTTTTATCGTGTAACGCTCTCAAAAACTGCGAGTGATCTCATAGCAGAATTTAGCACAACGATCAAACCTGATCCACAATCAAAAGCCTCTTAACAATTCTCTACAAAAGGCACTTAATCCGTGCCTTTGATAGAGGGTTTAAATACTCTACTACTCAAAAAGGAGTTTCTCATGCCTGAGAAATCAAACGGACTCACAAAATTTGGAAAAATTGTTGCGATGGGCTTTTTTGCTGTCGCTGGTCTTTCATCTAACGCTATGGCGGCTGACCCTGCGTGGCTTACTCAAGTAGTGACAGAACTTGGTGCAATTCCCGTTATGATTGGTACAATCATCACAACAGCTGTTTCCATCTTTATGGCGCCGATTGCATGGTCTAAAATCAAACACGCTATCGGTCGTTCGTAGTCATGATAACTCAAATTGATCTTACCGTTTACTATATGGTTGCTAGTACACTTTTATCGGTTAAGCTCTCCATTGGTAGCTCTCATTTCATTTTGAGTTTTTTAAAGAGGAGATGATGGTCTCCTCTTCTTTTAAAAAGGTGCTTATCGTGAAACGTTTAACCGTTGCTTTTTTTCTGCTTACAAATATCCTCTTAGCGGACTATCTGTATCAGCCCTCAAATATCTGTATTAAAGAGTATTGGTACTCAAACGGTACGTTTTATTACATTCGTTCTGATAACGGTGCAACAGTTTCAACCACTGCTCAAAATCTCGGTGATGATGTTTTTAGGGGTTACGACTATAACGCTTCTGTAAATGAATGTACTCCCGAAGCTTCCAATAATACGTTAGGTCTCTCAAACGAGGACTTTAACTATCTCAATGCAGTTTTAGGTCTTATGATCTTTGGTTTAGTCATCGTAGGGCTTTTTCTATGATTGATATCATTAACTTCGGTATGACTGCAAGCTTACCAGCTAACTACGTGCTAGATATCGGTTTTACATTGCTCGTTAAAGCAGTTTTACCCGTCTATCTTGTACGAAAAGCTATTGAAAAGTATTTCAGATGAAAACATTAATCTTTTCTATCGCTCTATGTTTGAGCGTTTATGCTATCGAAATTGCTCCGACTAATTTCGGTCTTCGTGATCTTGCAATAATGGTCTCACAAGAGTGCGGTAAAAACATTTTGATCTCACAAGATATTAAAAATATGAGCGCTGATTATTTTGTGGTTCAAGATATTAGCCCTGATACTTTGTTCCAAATCTTTAAAACGATCATCGAATCAAAAGGTCTTTATCTAAACGAATACGATGGTTTCTATGTCATTGACGAAAAACAGCACATTATCCCCGATGAGAAAGACTTTTCAAACATTGAACTTACCATGAAAGTGATAGAAATCAATAATGAAAAGTTCAAAGAAAAAGGCTTCAATCCGACGTTTAAATCAACGATTGACCTCTCAACCGTTACGACTGATTTTAAAAATCTTACCTTTGACAAACTCTTTAGCGCAGAATTTCAAGGCGTTTTAGCTGATCTTGAAACACAAGACGTTCTAAAAATCGTCAGTGAACCCGTTGTCGTTGTCAGTAATGGCAATACCACAACTATGAACGTAGGTGATACGATCAGCGTTAAAACTTCTTCATACTCCACGGACTCCACATCAACGACATCAGCCCTTCGCAATACCTACACGCAAAAAGAGCTAGGACTCACTATAAAAGTAACGCCCGTCATCCAAAAAAACGGCATTATCGTTCTTAAAACAGAACTGACAAATGAGACGTTAAAAAAACAAGATAATGACGGTCTAATCGAAACAAAGAAAAAATCTATCAATTCAAACTTCAATATTCGAGACGGTGGAAGTGTTGCCCTTGGTGGTCTAACTGCCACACAAGACGTTAAAAGTGTCTCTAAAATTCCACTCTTAGGTGACATTCCTATCCTAGATTATATCTTCGCATACGAAACCAATAAAACCGTAAGAAGCACATTGACAATCTTTATTCAAGTAAAGGTTATCAAATGACTTTTATCGTTCTTGATGTACTTAACTTTCTTAAAGCTCTCGAAATTGAGCTTATTTGGACTTCAAAATGAAAAAAGTATTCTTAGCATTAATAATTATGGTATCGGCTTCGTTTGCGTTTACATTTCCAACATATTACGTTTATAATGGTCAGAATTATAAATTAAATTCCGTTAATACTTATTATAATCAACGTGTTTGTACTAATGACTCTGTTCCTTTAGGTCTTTTTTATAATCCTGCTGGCTCTCAAATATATGCTTCTTATACAGAGGTTGATTCTACTATCTGTTTAGAACTCGATCGTGCTGGATATGGTCATCGTGATTCTGGAACGGTTTATTATCCTGATAATTCTTGTGTTTCTCCTAATACGATTGTTAATGGTGAATGTGTAGCTCCCGAAACATGTGACCCTCTTGCTGGTCAATATACTTCAAGTTCTACGGGTCAATGTGTTGATTGTATGGGGTTTTCTAATTTTTCTGGTCGAGCTTCATGTGCATGTGACTCGATGGGGTCAACTTATAGTGCACAATCCGTTACTATAGAACTTATACAACAATTTGGTCAATATAATTACAAAAAGTCTTATGCAAAGTGTGATAATGGAAATAATATTGCTGTTTATTATGATCCTACTCCTATTACGCCTACGGATAACAATACAACGACACCAACAGATAATAATACAACAACGCCTCCTTCTGATACAAATACAACAACCGATGGAAATACTACAACACCCTTACAATCTGATGTTGTTAATGCGGTTAAAGATTCATCTGATAAAACTATTAAAGCAATTAATGAAACAAATACGGCTATAAAATCAGTCGATACAAGTGTTCAAGCGGTCAATACTACGCTTCAAAGCTCTAACACAAAATTGGACTCTATGGTTTCTAAATTGAGTGATAGCAATGCTCTTTTATCAGATTCTAAAAATATACAATCAGACGTTAAAAATATTCTGAGTTCAGAATTTAAACAAACTTCAGCTTTTCGAGAACATTTAGACGCTCGCTTTAAAAATCTTATTGATGTTTCTTTAGCGAATGGTTCACAATTAAATGATATTAGTGCACATGCAGCTTCTACAGCAAACGCTGTCAATGCACAAGGCGATAAAATTGCGGGAAAACTTGATGACATTCTAAACGCTATCAAAGATGGTAACGGTACAGATATGACTGCAACGAACGACCTTTTAGAAAAGATCAACAAAGATACAAATTCTACTGCTAGTGGTGTTGATACGTTGCATGATGATTTAAACACTAGTATTGAATTATTAAATAATATTTCTACTGCTTTTGAAAATAATAATTCTTTTAGAGTTCCTGACGTCAATGAGTCAAAATTCGAGCTTTCTGATCTCCTCCCTGAAAATAATTGGTTTGAAACCAATAAGCTCAATTTGAATTTTAAAAATTATGGCGGTGGTTGTTATTGTCAAACGGCTGAATTTAGAGTCGCTGGGCGTACTTTCGTTTTTCCTCCTCAAGAAGCTTTAGACGTTATCCCCTTTGATGTTATTTCAAAAATCTTCATGGCGTTTATCTATGTTCTTGGTCTTAGAGATTTTTTAAGGAATTAATATGCCAATGTTTTTAACGGGATTTTTCACCGCACTTACCGATTTTTTAATCAAGCTCTTTGGTAAAAAAGGCGCAAAACTAGCTTTTTTTACTCTCTACACTACGCTCCTTGTTACGGTTATGAGTGGCGTTAAAGATTTTGCAATGGGACATATAGATATGGGTTCTTTTATGACTCCTACGATCTGTTGGTTTCTTACACAATTAAATGCTTTTGAGCTTTTATCCACTTGCTTTGCGTTTGCTTCTGCGAATTGGCTCAAAATGAAAATGGTTCAGTTTTGGACGTATGGTAACTAATCATGATTAGGGTGCTGATAGGTGGACAAGGAAGTGGGAAGAGCTTAACCTCTATTCATTTCCTCTTTGAATTGATAGACTCACCCAATGGTAAAGTACCACGCCATACGATCTATAAACGCCTTATAACTAACGTAGGTGGCTTTAAACCAGCACTCTTTAAAGAGCTTTCGGGCAATACTGATTTAGAGATCATTCATCAAGATAAATATTGGAATAAAGAAGATCTTGTCATACTCTTTGGCGAGCAGATGAAAGAGCGTGATAAAGTAGAGAGTGAACGTACTCCAACGCTTTTTATTTACGATGAGTGTCAATTTGGACTCTCCACGTTTTCAACCGCACAAGCTAACCTAGAAACGTGCGAAATGATCTCAAATTTCTTCTCTCTCCAGCGCCATTTTGGCCCGTGTGATTTTTTACTCATGACCCAAAGCCTCGATAAAATTCATGATAAATACTTAGGCATAGATTTCGAGCTTTACATCTCTCCTGAATACGCTCTTAAAGCTGACCCCGCAAACGATATCGTTTTCGATCTCTACGACTCCGATGGAAAAGCTATCATCACGGGTGGACGTGATAAGATTAAATATAAAAAACAAAAAACGATTAAAGATAAAAGTGGTCAAGAGTTTAACCCTTTTATGCTCTATGTAAGCGGAGACGGTGGACGTGCACCTGAGGTCAAAAAGTCGTATTGGAAAAAGTACATCTACATTTTACTCGCTCTTGTTTTGGTGGCTATACTTTCTTTGGTTTTTACATTCTATAAGCTTTTCGGTGGACTTGGTAAAGCGCCTCCAACCGTTGAACACAATACCACACAAGAGGCAAACCAAACAACACAAGATAACCTCTCTCTACCGCCTATAAACTCCGTTAAAGGCGCAAGGGGTAATTTAGCCATCAATGAAAACTCAACCTATAATGAATACGTCAAGGAGCCTTACAGTAACATAGAGGCCCAACATATGTACCGAGTGTTCGTTATGGATAATATCTACTTCATTGGTACGCAAATTCTCACGCTAGATCAATTTAAAGCGCTCATTGAAAAGCAAGTTTTCTTCGTTGTCTCCACACAACCCGTCACAAAAAGAAGCTTTTATGTCAATCTCCTCATCCATCAATCGGTCTTAAATAGCTTTGGACTCACGAGAGATTTCGACACAACAGACGGTACAACTCGCTCAAAATCAACAGTTAAAAATTCAAATTAAAAAGGTGCTGAAATGGTTTTAAAGGTCAATTTTACAGATGAAGAATACGAAAGACTAGAAGTTCTTTGCGGTGATTTCAATATGGCATTTGATGATGTGATTAACTATCTGATCTTCAAACAGTTCTTTTTTTTAAAAGCAGATCAAGAACGAAAAGCATCGCAGATAGAAGTGAACGAGACTTAAGTATTAAGTCTCATGGTGAGCGTGTGGATTAGCGCAGCGTAACAGTACCAATCGGTACAACCTGCAAAACGATGAGAACGTAAGGTGCTATATAGGCGGATAATCAATTTCCAAACTCCTACCTAAACAGTCAAAAAAAAGAGTGTTATTTGACTTTCTGAGCATGAGCGAAGAGGAGCTACCGCACCGCATGAGCGAAGCTCTCTTGTCAATTTAACAAAAGTTTCCGTACACATTTTAAAAAGGTGCTTAATATGTTTGATTTTACTTTTCCTAAATATGGTCTTGGTCGTTATGACGTTGAAAACGCTCAAAAGAAAATAGACAAACAAAAAGACTTTCAAAAAAATTCTCTTTTTGTGACTTCAAACGGTACGTGTAAATCTTTACTTGATGTTTCAACAAGTGCAAATATCTCTGAAAGATATTATGCACAACTCGTTAACAAAGTAAACACGCTTCAACAAGCAATGACTAATTTAAACCTCATGCCTGTCTTTTTGACTATCACTCTTGATGGTTGGTTGCATGACTTTTATAATGGCGATTATTCAAGGTATCACGATGATCTATTGTCAAAGCTTCCTGAAAATGATAAGTACGGTTATCTTGCTACAAAAGCCTTTAATCATCAAACGTTTGATGTTCATGATCTCTACATGGTTTTGCGTTGGCAATGGGATAAGTTTTGCAGTACACGTACTTTTAGAAAAATGCGTAAAGAAACTAAGATCGGTTATCTCTTTGCTGTTGAGCCTCATTTAAGCGGTGTACCTCATGCTCATGTTCTTTTATATGTTCCTTTTAACTATCTTTATTCTTTGCAAGTTGAATTTGAAAAAGTCTTTTGTGCTAAAAGAAATACTACGCAAGACGATGAACGATTAACTCCTGAGCAGATTTTTAATGGTGAAACAAATGGCTTTCAATGGACGTTAACCAATCCCGTTGGTTATGTCCTTAAATACGTTACTAAATCTTTTATGGATATCAAAAACCAAACACAAATAGACGAGCTTCAAGCATGGTACATTAAACACCGTATTGTGCGCTTTACAACATCACACACGCTTATCCCTCAATGGGTCTATAACAAAGTTTACCCACTAGAAAACGATTGGCTGTATCTGTCTGATTTGAATTTAAACGCTATGTGTACTTGGTCTGCTGAGGATGATTATTTTATCTTTGAAGATGAAAACAGTGGTAAGACACTTCAATATGAAAAGGGCTTATATCAATATTTTCAAGATGGTGTTTTAGCTCATGAATTTGGCGAGTTTAAAGAAAAAGAGAACATCAAAAGTTCACGAGTGGATTATAAGCCTATGCTTCGCTCTAATCGTGAAGTAAGTTACAACTATAACAAATCGCCTTTAAACTTTGGTGATTGGGAATTATTGAGCTATTACAATGCTTTAGATATCAATGTATGTGGGCTCACTCACTATATCCTTATTCAAAATGAGTGTATCAAACGAGATCTTGTCAAAGGTGCTATTCAATCTTTAAATGAGTGTACAGCATTTACTAACGGCATAGATGAATTAGGCGAATATCTTGATAATAAAAAGATGTTTTCAGAATTTGAAGCACACCTTGATGGTGTGGAATTTTAAGGAGTCATTATGTTAGACGCTTTTCAATTATCACAAATTGCAATGTATAAAGGCTTTTCGTTCATAACTCGTTCAAAAATGAGAGAACGTAATTATCTCTTAGTGGCTCGTCTTATTCAACAAGGCGTGTTTTACACAATCAAATATTCAAAGCATTCCTC
Organism: Pseudomonadota bacterium; assembly: GCA_017860615.1. Taxonomy (GTDB): domain Bacteria; phylum Campylobacterota; class Campylobacteria; order Campylobacterales; family Sulfurospirillaceae; genus Sulfurospirillum. The sequence continues at coordinate 104,273 of JAGDMU010000002.1, forward strand.
TAAGTTTTCTTGTTTTGAAAAAAGAGAGGACTATTTCGCTTACCCTCAAATATGCAGAGAGCTTAAATACAATGATCTTAAAAACCTCTCTAAGCCTGAGTATAGACAATCTACAATCTTTGATTTTGGAGCATAAAATGAAAACTACTTTTTCTCAAAAACGTTCTTTTCTTAAAGTTATAAAACAATCTAAGGTTAACCCATATTCTATGATGGTTTCTCGTTCTGCTTTGATGGCTCATATTGCTTGTATTCCTCCTCTTGATGATGTCACTTATACTGCGGTTTCTAATGAAGAACCATCTTTTAATGAGGTTAATATGCTTGCTTCTTTACTTGTTTCTTCTGTGATTTCAACTTTTTTAGAAAAAAAATTACAAGATGATCCAAACGCTTTATTTCGTTTAATAGAACATTTTGAAGAATTAAATTCTAATGATAAAAAGAAATAGGAGCATAAAATGTTTACAAAAAAAGAAAGAATTGTAATGTTTTCTATGTTGTATATTTTATTAATTGGTTTTTACATATGTTTTTTTTCTTTAATTTCTTAGGAGCATAAAATGAAATTTTTAGTTGTCTATGATTATGAAACAGAGGAAGATGGTGAGTTAGTAATTATTGAAATTGAAGAAATTGTTGAAGCTGAAAGTGAAGATGATATCCCTGAGCCTTTTCATCATTGGATAAAATTTGTAACACCTTATATAGGCGTATAAAATGACCTTTCAAAAATACGCTTCACTTTACATTCAACTCAATGAGGACGAATGGAAACCGTCATACCTCGATAAAAACAAAGGTATCGTTGACACACGTTTTGAAGCTTTCAAAGATTTAGATATCAAAGACCTTCACGCCTCTGACATTAAGCTGTGGTTCAAAAATATCAATGATGTAGGGAATAAGTCCAAACGAAACTACTTAAGCGTTTTAAAGGGCATCCTGGACGTTGCATTGCATGATGAAGTTATAGATAAAAATCCAATGATACACGTAAAGTTTCCAAGTTATCATGCACCTAGAATTAATCCTTTTAATTCTGATGAAGTCAAACGTATATTAGAGGGGGCTAAAGACTTCAATTTTAACTTTGTTTACTTCTTGGCTATGGGTTTCTTTACAGGTATGCGAACAGGTGAAATTATTGCTCTTAAACGTAAAGATATTGACCTTAAAAGACGAATGATTAGTATTCGCTCTACTCGTTCACGTTTTGGTGAAAATGAGCCTAAAACATTCGGCTCTAGGCGTGATATTCCTATCATTGACTCTTTATATCCATTCATTGAAAAAATGTTTGAGAGAGATAACGATAAATACATAATGACAACGCAATACGGCACACCTTATCGTGATACTCATGTATTCTGTGTTCTTTGGTGGAAGCCTCTTTTAAAATCGCTTCGTATCGCTTACCGCAGACCGTACAATATGCGCCATACATTCGCTACAAATATGCTCTATCGTGAGCTATGCACACCCGTTGAATTAGCGCAATATTTGGGTCACTCTAGTACTAAAATGATTTATGATGTTTATGTAAGTTATATTCAAGGGCACTTTAAGACCTTCAATACGAATATTTCGATTTATTCTTAGGGGTACGCAAGGGATTTTCGGTTTTTCAAAAAGTGCTTTGGAAGTGCCTAAAATAGGGAGTTTGTGGCGGACAGAGAGGGATTTGAACCCTCGGTCAGGTTACCCCGACGCATCCTTAGCAGGGATGTGGTTTCAGCCGCTCACCCATCTGTCCAAGTAAAAAGTAGAGTGCAAGTATATCAAAAGTATATAATAAACGGCTTAAGAGGAAAACTCTTAAGCCGTTTATCGATTAGATATAAGCAGCATCGTGTGATTTTAAAAGCTTTTCGAGCAGTTTTTGAAGCTTTTGTACACTGGCTTGATCTGTTTTTTTCGCCTCTTCAATCTTATCTTTAAGCATCACAACAAGCTTAACGCCTTCTATAAAATGCATTGGGTACTCCTTTTAGATCTATATTTGATCTAAAAAAGCAAAATTTATTCCCCAGAAGGCGTTGTGGTTACAGGTATTGGTACAGGGTGTTTAACAACGCCCTCATAAAAAACTGTACAATTGTCATCATTCTTTACAACACTTGGTGCTGATTTTGGCTTTGTTGAGAAAGAAAATACTACATTGCTAAGTGCTGTGATCGATGCATCATCAACTTTAAGTGAAGGTTTTGCAAAAGAACCACTCATTTTTTGTTGAAACGTTGCACACCCTTTTGAATCTAAAAGTGCTGTTTTGATATCAATGAATTTTTCATCAACAATGTTTATAGCGCCTTTGATAGCGACACGATTTGTTGCAGAACTAAGCGCAACATCGCTTAACTGTACTTCTGAATACCCTACATCCACCTTGGCATTTATCTCTTTTAAAAGTGTATTGCCACCTTTCAATGCTCCTGTTGCACCAGAGATAAGATTGCCAAAAGAAAACCCTTTTGATCGCTGATTTGGATCAAGTGCTAATGCTATTTTATCAATGTCATACCCTTTAAGTGTCACGTCTTCACCGTAAAGTTGGACAAACCCATTGAGAGTACTTTTAAATGTGTGAGCATCTCCCACAAAGAAAGAGAGTTTAAAGTCACCGTTGGCACTACCTTCAAGAAGATCTTTATCCCAAAGCTCACGAGAAAGGTTTGCTAATTTCAAACCTACAATCTTACTTTTAATTGAAATCTTAGGCTGTTTGCCGCTTAAGTCAAATTTACCAGTTCCTTGAATAGGTGTATCAAAAAGCGTATAGCGAAGATTATCACTTATGGCTAAGGCATCTTTCATCTCGAAAGATGTGGATACATCTTTGACGGCATAATTACCATATTGGATCTTATCAATATGAGTATCAGTAATAAAAGAAAACGCTTGTAAACGATGTTTAGAGGTGTCATAACTGATGTCATTTATATCCAGATTGATTTTTTCAAACGTAAGAGGAGCGTTGTTATTTGCATCCGCATAGGTTACATTTGCATTGCTAAATTTAATTTTTTTGACATTGACAAGGGGGAAACCATCCTCTTTTTCAAGGGTTACATTGCTTTCTTTTGTCTTTTTTTCAATGCTTTTTGGTGTTGAAAGTAATTCATAATTAAACTTACCCTCTTTTGTCTTTTCTACTATTAAATTAAGACTATCAATAGAGATATGTCTCACTTTGATCTCTTTTTTCAACAAGGCAGAGAGATCGAGCGCTACATCAAAACTTCCTAATTTTGCAAAAGGAATTTCGGGATGATAGGTTGGATTGGCAATTTCAACATCAAAAATACTGACACCTGCGGGAGAGAGTGAAAGCGTGATGTCACCACGAATAACGAGTTCATATCCTGTACTCTCTTTAATTGCTTTTTGAATGCGGGGCTTATATTCGTTAAAATCTATTACTTTAATAAGCAAGAAAAAAGCAACAATACTAAAGGCAAAAAATAGCACGATACTTAACAATATCTTCTGAAACATTCTTCCCTCTTAGTGTCTAAATATTTTCGATAATTTTCTTTACAATGCCGAGTGGATCATTGCTATGATAAATCGGTCGTCCTACAACAATAAAGTCAGAGCACTGCGCTTTGGCAATCTCAAGATCAGCAACGCGTTCTTGGTCATTACTACTCTCTCCAAAAGGACGAATCCCAGGGGTGAGCGTTAAAAATGAATGAGCAGTGTGTGCTTTAATATCCAAGCTTTCGTAAACCGAACATACAACGCCATGCAAACCGCTTACATACGCATCTTTGGCAAAATCAACTGCTTTTTGAGCAATAGGCGTTTTGTAAATTGCTTCAAAAGAGGCATTATCAAAACTAGTGAGTGCCGTAACTGCCAAGACAATGGGTGGATTTGCAAAAGTATTGACCCTATCCATGACCATTTTCATGGCTTTTACACCGCTGGATGCATGGACATTGAACATATCAACGCCAAGGCTTATCATAGATTCTGCAGCATCAGCCATCGTGTTTGGAATATCATGGATTTTAAGATCTAAAAAGATTTTAAAATTAGGGTTGATCGATTTAATCTCTTTTAAGAGACTCTCTCCATCACGAATAAACGATCTCAACCCCACTTTAAGCCAGACGTCTTCACTTTTGAGTTTTTGAATCAGTGCTAGGTTTTCTTCTTTACTAGGCAGATCAAGGGCAACGCAAAGCTTCATTATTTGCTTTCCCCATCTTTGCAAATGGCATCTAAAACACCATTAATAAACTTAGGACTTGTCTCGTTACAGAGCTTTTTTGCAAGCTCAATCGCTTCGTTAATAATAACTGCATTATCAAGTTCTGAGTACAAAATTTCATAACCACCGAGTCTTAATATAGCCCGTTCGATTGTTCCAATTTCACTTAGATTCCACTCTTTAAGATGAAGATTGATCGCTTCATCAATAGTACTTAAATGCTCTTTTACACCGTGGTAAAGCCCAAGGGCGAACTCTTTTTGCTGATTACGAATTTTTTTCTCTTCAAAAAGCTCGTCAATAAATTTTTCAATACCTGCATTACCAATGTCTTCTGCATACAAAAGTGTGATAATACTCTCTCTTGCTTGATGTCGTGTTGCCAAAGCGTTTCCTTATAGATGTTTGTAAAGGCTAATGAGTTCGATCAAACCTGTCATAGCTTCGAAGCCTTTATTGCCCGCTTTGCTACCTGCACGCTCAATCGCTTGCTCGATGTTATCAGTGGTTAAAACACCATAGGTCACTGGTTTTTGATATTTAAGCGCTGTACTGGCAACACCTTTAGTCGCTTCAGCAGCAACATAGTCAAAATGAGGCGTACTTCCACGAATCACCGCACCTACACAACATACTGCATCGTATTTACCACTGCTTAAAATTTTATCGAGTGCTAAAGGAATTTCATATGCACCTGGCACTAAAATAAGATCTAAATTTTTTTCATCGCCACCATGACGAATAAATGCATCTTTTGCACCCTCAACCAAACGATCTGTAATAATGTGGTTAAATCGGCTGTTGATAATTGCTACTTTTTCTTTACCATTAAGGGAGAGTTTTCCTTCAATAATATTCATAATTTTCCTTTTTTACTTTTTCTTATAATACACTATTTTTCGTTACAGTTTAATTAGGAACGATTCATAGGCTATTTAAAGATACCTAGAGGCTTACCAATCGGTAAAAATAGCTTTCCAAAATGTTTATTAAGAAGGATAGCCCCAGAGCCATAAAACGAAAGAAGTGCAATGCCTAGTTCTGCATAAGCAGCTAGCGTATGTGCAGCGTGAAACCAGCCAAAGGTGTCGCCAACAAGTCCCAAAAAGAGAAAGTCAATCAGAACAAAAATTGCAAGCAAAACCTTGTTGGTCTCTACCGCACCAATGGTCATAAAAAGCGTAAAAATAAGATACCCAATGAAAGCAAAACCTAACTGTTTACCATCGGCTTGTGACGCAAGAACATCACCAAATAACCCCATCTTAATCATCCACGAAAACGCCACGCCAAACCAAAAAAACGCATACGCTCCAAAGGCAGTGGCTCCAAATGTATTATTGTGTTTAAAGTCAAAAAAACAGGCAATCAGCTGAACAAAGGCGCCTAAAAAAATAGCCCAAGGCAAGACGAGAGAAAGACCTACTGTCAGACCCAATTTATGTGATGAAGCGACAAGTGTCACCATAGCCAAACCAAAAAGCCCTAATGGCGTTGGGTCGGCAACAATATTTTTAATGTGTTGAACTTCTTGCGTCACGATACACTCTCCTCTTATAGAAAAATAAAAGGAGAAGTATAATCTTTTTTTCTAATAATCGTGTGACATTTTACTTTTTTTTCCACACACTGACATGCAATGTCTTTATAACACTTTTTCGCGCACTCTCATTCATGTTTAAAGACATTTGAGTAGGTGTTGCTTGTAGCTCAAAAGAGGGAGATAAATGCTCATTTAACGCATCAAAGGTGCTGTATTTTTCACCATTTTTCTTAAAACCTCCAAGCCATTTGGCACGTGGTGTTTTTGCTTCATCCCAGTCATAAGCACTTGCAATGACTAAAAAGCCCTGAGGATTCAAACGTTCTTTAATTTTTTCTAAAAAAAGCGCAGGATCGTACAGAGTATCAAGTACATCATTGGCCAAGATGAGATCGTATCCATCAAAATACGGTTTCATATTATGAGGATCCGCTTGCCAAAATTCGACTTTTTGAACCTTTGGGTCAATGTCAAAATCACTCAAATTTTTCTCGATGAAAGAGGCAAGTTCACCCTCTTCCTTTAAAGCATACTTGAGTTTGCCACTCTCTTTAAAATTGGTTGCAAGTCTTACCACACGTGCGGTAAATTCCACGCCATGAACCATTGCAAAATGACGTGCTAACGCATAAGTTCCACGCCCTGCTCCACAGCCTATTTCAAGGGCTTTATCTTTTTTGCTACCAAGAGCAATGCAAAACTGAGCCATTGCTTCGTAGTAGTTATGCTCTTTTTCACCAAAATGGGCATCGCAGATTTGAGAAAGTGCAAAATCTGTCTCATAAAAAACAGAGTGTGTTTCCACAAGTTCATCAGACTCAATATAGCGAAAGCCTGCATGTTGGTAAAAATGACGGCGAAATGCGTAACGAGATGCACGAATAATCTCATTACCCGTACTGATCCATGAACCACCTTTGATGATGTTATGTCTGTCATCAAAGGTAGGCACGGAAAAGTCATCGTAAAGCGGATGCACATTAAAGCCATCAAACCCATTCATCGGCGTTTCAGTCCACTGCCATACATTACCGATAATATCGTAAAAATCACCAAACGCAAACGTATCGACTGGCACAGAAGAGGCAAAATACTCTAGGTTAACATTCGCAGGTGCTTTGTCCCAAAATGGCTCATCGATTTTTACGTGCTGGTCTCTTAAAACGTACCACTCCTCTTCGCTTGGAAGGCGAATAGCTTTACCCTCTTTGGCACTTTTCCAATTACAAAACGCTTTGGCTTCAAGGTAGTTAATTTCCACAGGCCAACTCCATGGCATGTCTATCTCTTCTGCCATTAAGCGAAGCGTGTAGCCTGAACCATCTTTGCGCCAAAACAGAGGCATCGTGGCATTTTTATACGTTTTCCACTTCCACCCTTCTTCATTCCAGAAGCGTTCATTTTCATAACCACCCTCTTCGATAAAGCCCAAAAATTCGGCATTACTGACAAGGTATTTAGACGCTTTAAAATCTTTCACCTCTTTAACATGCACACCATACTCGTTATCCCAACCGTACAGAGCATCGTCTTTTTTCTTTTCCAAACGAAGGGTTGTGCCTTTGACTTCAATCAGTTCATTTTGAACCACAGGTGTGTCAATCGGGCAGGCTTTCCAAAAATCATTTGGAACAACACGCTCAAGTGGAAGTTGACGAATGAGAACAGAGGAAGTTTCAAGATGAATACGCTCATGCTCAATCCCCATCATAATAGCCCAAAATGGGCTTTCCCACGAAATAGGCATGGAAAGCGGTAAGGTGTCGATAAGCTCTAAAATTTTAGCTTTAACAACCTCACGATAAGCCCTAATTTCGGCTATTCGTGGCCATTTGTAATGGGATTGGTTCAAATCATCCCAACTCATCTCATCCACACCAATCGCAAAGATGGACTCGAATGTTGGATTGATGCGCTTATCAATAAGTTTAGCAAGAACCAGTTTGTTGATGAAAAAAGTCGCCGTATGACCAAAATAAAAGACAAGCGGATGACGCAGGGGATCTGCCGTGAGATAGTAACTCTCATCATCCTTCATCAGTTCAAAAAGCTTCTCATACACCGTATAGGTTTTCAGAAAATACGCTTTAATTTCCGCTCTTTTTTGCTCCGCAGTTCCTACATTTAAAAGAATATTGCGTGTTGGGATGAGTCGCATCTTATGCCTTTAAGCTATCTTGAATCGCTTTAATATCTTTAAGTGCCAAAGCCAAATCATCAAGATCCAGCATATTCGGACCATCACAGAGTGCTTCACATGGATTGAAGTGCGTTTCAAAGAAGAAACCATCCACACCAACAGCGGCAGCTGAACGTGAAAGGGGGCGTACAAATTCACGTTTTCCACCACTTTTGCCACCCTCAGTCCCTGGCATTTGCACCGAATGGGTTGCATCAAAAACCACAGGCGCAAACTCACGCATGATGACAAAACTACGTGCATCCACAACCAAATTGCCGTATCCAAACGTACTGCCACGTTCCGTCAACCATACACCCGCTTTTTTAGCGGCTTCGTAACCCTCTTCTTTGACACCTCTGGTATCAAGCACTTTTTTGACCGAATAGCGCATATCTGCAGGATTTAAGAATTGTCCTTTTTTGATATTAACAACGCATTTGGTGTGTGCAGCCGCGACCAAAAGGTCGGTTTGACGACACAAAAAGGCTGGGATTTGAAGCACGTCAACCACTTCTCCTACAGGCTTTGCTTGGGTGTAGTCATGAATGTCGGTTAAAAGCTTATAACCAAACTCTTTACGCACCTCATCCAAAAGCTTCAAACCCTCATCCATTCCTGGACCTCTAAAACTATCGATACTGGTACGATTGGCTTTATCAAAACTCGATTTAAAATAAAAATCTATGGTTTTATCTTCATGATAACTGACTAATTTCTCTGCAACCCTAAAGAGGCTGTCTCTACTTTCAATGACACATGGTCCAGCGATTAAAATCACTCTTTCTCCTTTGCTACAATAATTCCACTAAGAACGACTAAGAGTATACCAAATAGTCCAATAATATCAGGTAAACCATCTCCTAATACCACACCAATAATCAGTGAAAAGAAGATAATCGAATACCCAGCAGCACCTACAACGCCAGCACGTGTCGTGGCAAACGCTTTCGTCATATAGACTTGCCCAATAGCCCCTGAAATGCCCATAAGAACAATATAAAGCCATTGAATACCTTGTGGCAGAATAAAATGTCCCAGCATAAAATCAAACATTGGCGTATGGAAAAATTCGCTTAAGACCATAAATAAAGCAGGAAAAATCGTGCCTGTAGAGACAAATGCCAAAACGATGACACGGGTATCATACACTTTATTGAGTTCCCTCACACTGGTATAAGCAAGCGCAGCCCCAAGTCCACTAAAAAGCCCAAAAAGATCGGTTTTTGAAAGCATTAAACCATTAGGTTTCATCACCAAAACGATGCCTAAAAAGCCTATAAAAACGGCTAACCATGCTTTCCATCCCAAACGCTCTTTCAAAAAGAAAAACGCCAAAATAGCGGTAAAAATAGGTGCGGTTCGTGAGAAAGTAATGGCATCAGCAAGAGGAATATGGGCGATATTGTAGAAAAAAACCAACATGGAAGCAAAACCGATGAGGGCACGAAAAAGCAGTAACCAAGGCTTTCCACCAACCTGTTTAATGGGAAGTTTAAAAATACTGAGTGCTACAACACACATTGTAATGCCATTGCGAAAAAAAACGACTTCGACGGAATCCATACTCTGACTAAGAACTTTAGCAAAAGCACCATCAAACGCAAAACTAAACGAAGAGATCAGCATAAACAAGACACCCTTGTTAATACTGCCTATAAACTCTCTCACAATGACTCCATTCAACTCCATAAGTACGTAATCTTAATCCATTCTGTGTTAAAATCCGTTGATATTGTAAACTTGACTTTGAAGAATCGATGAATTTTCAGCCATGTGTTAGATTACACTTTTATGGGCTTTTCCATCCCAGACGCTCTATGGGGAGAGTTTACCAAAATAACAGCAAACACACGCTATAATCGAGCTAATTATATACCAAAGGTTACTATGAAAAAAATAGCAATTATCGGGCTACCCAATGTGGGTAAGAGCTCCCTTTTTAATCGCATCGCTAAACAGCGCATCGCGATTACTTCTGATTTTAGCGGAACAACACGTGACATTAAAACGCATCAAGTCTATATCACCGAAAAACCATGCCTTCTTTTAGACACAGGTGGACTTGACAAATCAACAGAACTTTTTGAAAATGTTCATAATATGTCGATGGAAGCGTCAAAAAAAGCAGACATCATCGTCATGGTGGTGGATGGCAAAATGCTTCCAAGTGACGAAGAGAAGAAGATTTTTTACGCGCTTCAAGCACGCAAAAAACCAATCGCTTTGGTCATCAACAAAATCGACAACGACAAAGAGATGGAACGCGCTTGGGAATTTGACGAATTTGGTGCGGAGCATGTCTTCCCAATTTCTGTTTCACACAACCGTGGTGTCAGTGCTCTTTTAGAGTGGATCGGTGATTTTTTACCTGCCGTTGAAGGCGCAACACCTCCTCCTAGTGAAGAAGAGAATGAAGAGAACGATGACTTTGAAGACGAAGCGTGGGAAGATGATGACGAATTTGCAGAAGAAGACGAAGAAGTCATCCCTGAAGAGGTCGTTCAAGAAGTTGAAACCAATCAGATCAATGTTGCCATCATCGGACGTGTGAATGTTGGCAAAAGCTCCTTGCTTAATGCCCTTGTTGGCAAACAAAGAGCCGTCGTCAGTAGTGTGGCTGGAACGACCATTGATCCAGTGGATGAAAGCATCGAGTATGAAGATAAAATTATCAACTTTGTCGATACCGCGGGACTTCGTCGTCGAGGAAAAATTGAAGGCATTGAAAAATTCGCATTGATGCGAACCAAAGAGATGTTAGAGCGTGCCAATATCGCTCTGCTCGTCCTTGACACCAGCGAGCCTTTTTTAGAGTTGGATGAGCGTATTGCAGGGCTTGTAGAAGAGAACCATCTCGCATGTATTATTGTACTTAACAAATGGGATAATCCTCTAGCTGATTTTGAAAAAATCACTGCAGAAGTACGACACCGCTTCAAGTTTCTCTCATATGCACCACTGATTACCGTTTCAGCTAAGAGCAAACAACGTGTCTCAAAAATCAAAGATATGATCCTAGAGGTTTATGCAAACTATTCACAGCATCTTCCAACACGCCAGCTAAACGAGATCATTAAACAAGCCACGATCAGGCATCAGATTCCAAGTGATCACTCAAAAATCGTTAAAATTTACTTTGCAACGCAGTATATGACCAAACCACCACGCATTGCGCTGGTTATGAATAAACCGCGCTCACTGCATTTTAGTTACAAACGCTACCTTGCCAACAAGCTACGCGAAAACTTCAATTTAGAGGGTTCACCTATTTTGCTCTATCCACGTGCAAAAGGTGAGAGAGACAACGAACAGGATGAAAACGGTGCTGAATCTTAAAAATAAAAACATTGTTTTTATCGGCTTTATGGGTGTTGGCAAAGGAACTATTGCTAGAGCGCTCATCAAAAGAACCAAACGTTTTGGGCTGGATACCGATGATTTGATAGAGAGCATGGAAAACCGTAAAATCAAAATGATCTTTGAAACTGATGGGGAAGCCTACTTTCGCAAGTTAGAGAAAAAAACAGCCAAATGGCTTGAAAAAAATGTCAAAAATGCCATCATTTCAACAGGCGGTGGTTTTTTTAAAGTCGAAAATCTTGATCAGATTGGTACGATTATCTATTTACGCTCTTCCTTTGATGGTATTTTAAAAAGATTGAAAGAGCATGAAAATGCTGATCTTAAACTTGCAAAACGCCCTCTGCTTACAGATGAAGCCAGAGCTCGGGCTTTGTTTGAAGAGCGTTCCTCGCTTTACGAAGCCAAAGCGGACATCGTTATTGATGTTGAAGAGCGGAGTGTGAACGACATCGTACGTGATTTAATTACCTTGCTTCATTTAAAAGAGAAAAAAGATAAAGAGTAGGACAGATTTATGAGAGTATTAACAGGAATTCAACCCTCTGGTGCGCTTCACATAGGTAACTATTTTGGTGCCATTAAACAGATGATCGACCTTCAAGAGAAGGATGGCGTTGCCCTTAAAAACAATACACTTGATGCAGCGATTAACTTTCTCTCTTTAGGCATCGACCACACAAAAGTAACTTTCTGGGCACAATCGGATGTCAAAGAAGTTTTAGAGCTTTACTGGATACTCTCAGGCTATACACCTATGGGTTTGCTAGAGCGAGCACACAGCTACAAAGACAAAGTGGCTAAAGGCATTGCAGCCAATCACTCTTTATTTTCCTATCCTGTTTTGATGGCAGCAGACATCTTACTTTATGACTCAGAAGTCATTCCTGTGGGAAAAGATCAGATTCAGCACGTTGAGATCACACGCGACATCGCGATTAAATTCAACAATGACTTTGGCGAAATCTTTAAAGTACCCGAATTCAAAGTGGATGAAAACGTTGCAACCGTACCAGGTTTGGATGGCGCTAAAATGAGCAAAAGCTATGGCAATACCATCGACATCTTCTGTACTGAGAAGGAGCTCAAAAAAGCTACCTCGCGTATCGTGACCGATTCGACTCCGATGGAAGAGCCAAAGGATTTTTCGACATGTAATGTGTTTGCGTTAGCTAAACTCTTTTTAGAAAATGACGAAGTAGAAGCATTAAAAGCACGCTACCAAAAAGGTGGAGAAGGATACGGACACTTTAAAGCCTATCTAAACGGTCTTATCTGGGACTATTTCGCACCTGCTCGTGAAAAAAGAGCCTATTATGTAGACCATAAAGACGAAGTTTTTGCTATTTTAGATGAAGGTGCGAGTAAAGCTCGTAAAATCGCAAGTGAGAAGATGTGCATTATTCGTGATCTTGCTGGAATTTATCGCTAAGGGAAAGTATGTTAGATATTAAACTAATACAAAATGATTTTGAAAACGTGGCGCAAAGCCTTCGAAAGAAAAAAGTAGATGAATCTCTTTTAGAGGAGCTTCGTGCTATTTCATTAGAACTTAAAAATGCACGTCTTGTTTTAGAGCCACTCCAAGCAGAGCAAAACTCAAAAAGCAAACTCTTTGGCGTTTATGCCAAAGAAGGTAAAGATGTTAATGCCCTTAAAGCAGAACTTTCTTTGAATAAAGAAAAAATAGCGGAAGCAACTGAAATCGTAAGAGCATTAGAAGAAAAACTTGAATCGCTTGCAACCATCATCCCCAATATGCCCTCCCCGCTTGTACCTGATGGCGAAGATGAAAATGACAATGTTGAACTTAAACGCGTACTTGAGCCACGTACCTTCTCTTTTACACCCAAAGAGCACTGGGATATTGACATCGAACAAAACTGGATCGACTTTGAACGTGGTGTCAAACTTTCCAAGAGCCGCTTTAGTGTTTTAAAAAATGAAGCAGCAAGGTTAGAGCGTGTACTCATCAACTATATGCTTGACTTCAACCGCGCGCATGGATTCCAAGAAGTTGCTGTTCCATACATCGTCAACCGCGAAACCCTCATGGGAACAGGTCAGCTTCCAAAATTTGAGGATGATCTTTTTAAAATCGATGGTGAAGATCTTTTCTTGATCCCAACCGCCGAAGTTCCTGTAACCAACCTTTTTAGAGATGAAATTCTCACTAAAGAAGAACTACCGATTAAAATGACAGCCTATTCTGCGTGTTTTAGAAAAGAGGCTGGGAGTGCGGGAAGAGATACCCGTGGTATGATTCGTCAACATCAGTTTGACAAAGTTGAACTGGTAAGCATCACCACACCAGAACAAAGTGAAGCGGTCTTTGAAGAGATGCTCACGTGTGCTTCTGATTTGCTGACTTCTCTTGGACTACCACACCGTCATTTGATGTTGTGCGGAGGCGACCTTGGCTTTAGTGCTGCTAAAACCGTTGATCTTGAAGTCTGGCTTCCAGGACAAAACAGATACCGCGAAATTAGCTCCGTCTCTAACACCTTTGACTTCCAAGCACGCCGTGCCAAAATCCGTTTTAAAGATGAAGGTAAAAATCGTTTAGTTCACACGCTAAATGGCTCATCTTTAGCCGTTGGTCGAACACTCATCGCGATTATGGAGAATTACCAACAAGAAGATGGCAGCATTGCTATCCCAGAAGTTTTGAAAAAGTACATGTAACATGGCAGAAGAAGAAGTAGTCATAGTCGAAGCTGATCCTTCATCAGCACTTAGCGTTGTCGAGGAGGGATTCGCTCCGATTGAAGAAGAAAGCGCGGATGAAACCGCTGCTGCTTCGGCTGCTTTCGATGAAGTAGAAGAGCAAAAAGGTAAATCTAAACGAAAATTGCTCCTTTTACTGATTCTAGGAGCGGTACTACTTCTTGGGATTATCATTACACTTGTTGTGATCATCAAAAATAAAAATAAAATACCAGAACCCGTTGTTATTGAAAAAACGATCGAAAAACCTGTTGTTAAAGAGCAGTTTTCACCTTCAAAATTGGACGGTATGATTAAAAAAGCACATCTTCTTTACGAGCAAGGTAATAAAGATGATGCTCTCAAAATTTACGAGAAAATAGCCACATTTAACGAAGCGATCTCTTACTACAATATGGGTGTGGCAAAGCTGAAAGAGCAAAACTTTCCAGAAGCACTCGAAGCCTTTAAAAAAGCCATTCAAAATAAAGAGCACCGAACCATTAGTGCAATTAACGCTGCGGTATGTGCGCTTGAGATGAAAGATGATAAGCTTTTTACGTATTATATTGATCTTGCATTTGCCTACCTGCCTGAAGAGAGTAATGCGCCACTATACTCTTACTATGTAGGACTTGTTCATTACTACAAAGATTTTTATTATGAAGCCTTAAGTGCTATCTCACACCCTGTGACCAATTTTTATAAAGAAGACCAAGACTACCTTGCCTCTAAAATTTTAGCCTCTTTAAATCATAATGCCTATGCGCTTTCAACATTAGAGAAGATTGAAAAAGAGAGCGATCATTTTACACTAGGACTTTTACAAGCCAAGTTAGGTGAATTTCAAAAAGCCAAAGCTTCACTGCTCAAAGCACTGCAAAATGACCGTGAAAATCCAAAAATTAAAATGGCTCTTGCTATGGTTGAAAATAAGATGGGGAATCTTGGCAATACGGCTTCTCTTATGGGCGAAGTGTATAAAGTACGCGACACCGATGCCAAACCTATTTATAAGATGCGTGCTATTTTGAAACCATCTTTGTTCGATGTGGACCAAGCACAAGTTGAATTTGAAAAAGAACTTTTTTTTGATAATGAAAACATCTATAGCCTCATCTTTTACTATGCTCCTTATAAAGTCTTTGATGCAAAGCAGACCATTGACTACATTCGTAAAGGAAGTATGAACATCTTCATCGATGAGATTGGACCAGCACTCTCTTATTTGAAAGCAAGTTCAACTATATCAAAAGTCAATATTGCCATTAGTAAAGGCATTAAAAAAGCACTTGATTTTCATGTGTATGAAGCCAATGAAATTTTTCTCAAAATGGTCGAAGAGTATAAAAATCACTCTATTTTGCATTACAACCTAGCACTCACCTATGCTCAAATGGGAGACTATGCTGCTGCCTATAAAAACTTTTCTAAAAGCTACCACCTTGATAGTAATAACTACCTTGCAGGTGTTTTTGCCCTCATGAGTGGTAACCTCATTGGCAAAGATGTTACGAAGCTTGCAGAAGATGTCAAAGAGAGCCTTGCTAAAAGCCAGACGCTTGAAAAAGACAATCTGTATGCCTCATTGATTCATCTCACCGATGGCAACCATTTTTCACTTACTCGTTGGCTTGAAATGGAAAAAGAAGATAGTCCACTTAGTCTTATGCTCAATATTATCGCCGCACAAAAACTGGGTAATGAGCGAATTTACCGTTTAGGCACGCAAAAACTTCAAGCACTGCTTCCTAAAGACATTATCGCCAATATCATTGCATTTAATGTTAAGCACCAAAAACAGAATATTAAAGCCTATGCTAAAGCCATTCAAATCGAGTTTAACCGTCTTCCACTGGATTATGATGCTTTTTATTTTGGACCAAAGATTGTTAAAGAGCAGTATATTAGACTCTTACAAATCGGTGGATTATTGCATCAAAAACGAGATAGCGTGAGAAAGAAAATGGAAGAAGAGCGCATTGATATTCCCTCCATTATGCAAACGCTCGCCTTCATGGAGATTTATACCAATAATTTTGAAGAGGCATTCACGCTCTACAACAAACTCATTGATGATTTTCATAAAAAAGACACCCATACCATTTTTTTAGCTTCCGTAGCAGCTATTGGAGCTGGGCATAGTGAAAATGCTATTGCACTTTTAGAACTCTCAAAATTAACAGATCCTAACAATATTGAAAGCAAATATGCACTTGGATTACTCTATCAAGAAGTGGGGAATTTTGAAGCGGCAAATGCGCAGTATAGAAGCATTGGCAATATCGGATTTATCTCTCAATATTTCAGTTTTGCACTTGTAAAGTAGTTTTACATGTAAAGGTTTTTGCCTTTACATGTAAAGATGATTCAAGAGGTTAGATGCCCTCTTCTTCGTTTGTTTTAACCGATCTTAAACGCTCTCTCATCGACATATAACTGTTAAGTGCCCCAATGTAGGCCTTTGCGGTTGCAAGCATCGTATCAACGCTTAAACCATGCCCCATAATGGCAGGTTTACTCTCATCAAAAACAACTTTCACCAATACACGTGCCATTGCATCTTTACCTTGAGAAACAGCATCCACCTTATAGTCTTTTAGCTCACCACTCACACCACACACACGATCAATTACTTTAAAGATCGCATCCATCGTGCCATTACCAATTGCGGCATCGGTAATCTCTTTACCATCATGTAAAATGGTTACTGCCGCACTTGGAACGCCTCCTGGTGCACAATCAGAAAGTTGTAAACGAAGCAACTCAAAGACTTGAGGAATTTTTGTAATCTCTTCTGCAACCAATGCACGTAAATCATCATCAAAAATCTCTTTTTTCTGATCGGCTAAGATTTTAAAACGATCAAATGCCTCATTAATCTCTTCATCTTTCAACTCATAACCTAGTGTACTCAACTTATCTTTAAAGGCATGACGACCAGAGTGTTTTCCAAGAACGATAGAGTTTTTATCAAGTCCAATATCTTTAGCACTCATAATTTCATACGTCTCAGTGTGTTTTAAAACACCATCTTGATGAATGCCACTCTCATGTGAAAAGGCATTTTTACCGACAATCGCTTTGTTTGGCTGAGGCTCAATACCTGTAATGGAAGAGACCAATTTACTCGTTGGGTAAATCTCTTTGATGTTGATATTTGTCTCATAACCCTTAAAATGATCTTTGCGTGTACGAAGTGCCATAACGATCTCTTCTAACGCTGCATTGCCTGCACGTTCACCCAAACCATTAATGGTACACTCGACTTGACGTGCTCCATTTTCAATACATGCTAAAGAATTAGCCACCGCAAGGCCTAGATCATTATGATTATGCACAGAGATAATGGCACGGTCTCCTACAAATTCATATAGTGATTTAATAATGGCACCCATTTCTGTTGGTAATCGGTATCCAACCGTATCAGGGATATTAAGCGTTGTTGCACCTGCATTAATAACAGCATCTAACACCTCTTTCATAAAACTTACATCACTACGTCCTGCATCTTCACAGCTAAACTCTACATCTTCACAAAAGGTTTTAGCATATTGCACGGCTTCGACCGCTTTTTTAATCACTTGATCAGGCGTCATTTTAAGTTTGTACTGCATGTGAATTGGACTTGTCGCAATAAAGGTATGAATTCGATTCATTTTAGCTTTTGAAACAGCCTCACCTGCTGCTTTAATATCACGATCCAGTGCACGAGCAAGTGAACAGATACGGCTTTTCGTTACTGCTTCAGCAATACGGGAAATCGCGTCAAAATCGCCTGGACTTGCCGCTGCAAATCCCGCTTCAATAACATCCACGCCTAATTTTTGGAGTTGTAATGCAATCTGAATCTTCTCTTCAGTATTCATCGAAGCACCAGGGCTCTGCTCTCCATCACGTAATGTGGTATCAAAAATTATAATTTTAGTGTCGCTCATAGGTTATTCCTTAGTATGGTTATTTAAAAATTGGAAATAAAAAAAAGGGATTAGAGGGAGAGGAGGTTTTGCAGGAGAGCGTTTTTGATCTCTATTTTGGGTAAAATTTTGATCGATTTCATAATGCCGATATCTACGCTGTTCATCGCTTCTCCTTCAAAAAGTATCAGAGGTAAAGATCCTTTACCTCGAAGTGCGCGTATTATACTAAATTTTTATGGAATTTGGCAACGATGAAGTTATAAATACCACGAATCAGGCCATAACCCAAATATGCTGTAATTAAAAATGTCCCAACTTCAATCGGATAGAGATAAAGAAGCGAAAAAAGAATGATCAAATAGACTAAAATTTTGATCAAATGTCCTTTTTGCATATCAATTTTTTTAAAACTTGGATAGCGAATATTACTGACCATTAAAAAGGAAAGAACACCTAAGCCCACAAGCATTATCCATTCAAATCCATGCATAAATGTATGCTCACGATAAAGTAAAATCCACATAGAAACGACTACAGCTGCTGTAGGAATAGGAACGCCTATAAAAACGGAAGGCTCTGAAACGCCAATCATAATATTAAAACGAGCCAGTCGAATGGCACCAAAAACGACATACATAGCACAAAGAAGTGAACCTAGTTTGCCATACATATGCCCAACACTAAAATAAAAAAGCATTGCTGGGGCGACGCCAAAAGCTACAATATCGGCTAAAGAGTCAAACTCAGCACCAAATTTACTTGTTGCGTTGGTCATACGAGCGACTCGTCCATCCAACCCATCGAAAATAAGTGACAATAAGATATAAACAGCAGCTTTTTCAAATTGTCCATTTGCCGAAGCAATAATACTAATCACACCTAAAAAGGCACTCGCAGCTGTGAAAAGATTAGGAAAAACATAGATCAATTGGAGTTTATTACCACTATTATTTAACATCTTTATCCTTATATGCAAGATAGCCTAAAATGCTCATTCCTGCTTTGACTTCATCATTCAATGAAACTTTCACACGCGTGTCCAAAGGAAGCAGAAGCGCTACTTCACCATCACGTAAAAATCCTAGCCGCTCGCCCGCTTTAAAAGCTCCCATTTTAGAGAAGAGTGTAATCTTTTGACTCCAAAGGCCTGCACTAATAACCATTTTAATAGAGGCAAATGCACTTTTACATGTAAATGTTTTGCGCTCAGACAAACGTGAAAAAAGAGGTGAAGAAGAAGCCATAAAAAGTCCAAAACGCTTTTTAATATCTATAGCTTCCATACCAAGAGGAGCGCGTAAAACACCTACATCCCAAAATGACTTACGAATCACAATACGCAACACCTCACTACCATCGTGTAAGCTAATTTTAGAAATATCTGTAATCACCCCATCCATAGGTGAAACCAGACAACGTCCATCATCTTCTTCTGCAATGCGTTCAGGATTTCGATAACTGTAAAGTGTTCCCATAAAAATCAGAAAAAAGATCCATGGTAAAAAAGAGAGTGCATACGAAAGTAGGAAAATCATGAACGCAAAAACGATCTGATTCCACCCCTCCTTCGCAATAATTTGCGTTGACGTATACATACTATTATTACGCATCACTGTTTGGTTGTTCTTCTGAAATTTTTGGTGCATGTTTTACAAGAGGCGTTTTAAGCTTTGAAGGAATATTAAACTCTACTTCAAATGTTTCAATGACCTCTCGTAGTTGCTCACCGTCAATGGTTTCATATTCACTAAGTTTTGCCACAATACGCTCGATACACTCACGGTATTCTTCCAAACGCTCTTTAACAAGAACATAACGTGTCTGAAGCGTCTCTTTGATGTGCTCATCCAATTTTTCAGCCATTTTTTCACTGTAATCTTTTGTTGTACCACCATTCAAGAAGGTATTGCGCTGTTTTTCAAGCACCATCAGGCCTGCAACATCACTCATACC
Source organism: Pseudomonadota bacterium (assembly GCA_017860615.1). GTDB lineage: Bacteria > Campylobacterota > Campylobacteria > Campylobacterales > Sulfurospirillaceae > Sulfurospirillum. Next base: position 124,156 of record JAGDMU010000002.1, read on the forward strand.
GTAAATACTGACCATTGATTTGATAATATCCGTTGCGCGCTCAAGATCATTACCAGCACCCGTAGAGATTTCACCTAAGAACACCTCTTCAGCCGCTCGTCCACCAAGAAGCACATCGACTTCAGCGATAAGCTCATGCTTTTGCATTAAAAATTTATTCTCTTCAGGTGTATTCAATGTATAACCAAGAGCGGCTAAGCCTCTTGGAATAATAGAAACTTTAGAGACGCGTTTAGCACCTGTTGTTGTTTCAGCAATCAAGGCGTGTCCACTCTCATGGTATGCAACAATGCGTTTTTCTTCTGGATTAATACGGCGGCTCTTTTTCTCAAGTCCTGCGATAGCTCTCTCAACCGCTTCAACCAAATCAATTTGTTCAACATAATCTTTATTTTTACGACCACCCAAAAGAGCTGCTTCATTAATAATATTGGCAAGATCAGCTCCAGCAAGACCCGCGGTTAAACGTGCAATTTCTTCAAGATCAATGTTTTTGCCAAGCTTGATATCAGCACTATGGACTTTTAAAATATCTTTTCTACCTTGGAAGTCTGGTTTATCAACCAAAACTTGTCTATCGAAACGACCTGGTCTTAGAAGTGCTGCATCTAAAACCTCTGGTCTATTGGTTGCGGCAAGTACGATAACAGGCGATTTATCAGAGCTAAAACCATCCATTTCCGCTAAGAGTTGGTTCAGCGTTTGTTCTCGCTCATCATTACCACCCATCATGCCGTTCGCTGCTCTACTTTTACCAATCGCGTCAATCTCATCGATAAAAACAATTGCAGGAGCCTCTTTTTTGGCATTTTCAAACAAATCCCTTACACGGCTTGCACCTACACCTACAAACATCTCTATAAAGCTGGAACCTGAAACTGAGAAGAAAGGAACACTCGCTTCTCCCGCAACGGCTTTTGCAAGTAAAGTTTTACCCGTACCTGGAGGGCCTACTAAAAGAACACCTTTAGGGATTTTAGCACCTAAATTCATGTAACGATCTGGAAACTTTAAGAAATCAACAATCTCTTTGACCTCTTCTTTGGCTTCTTCTACACCTGCAACATCTTCAAATTTAACTTTTGGTTTTTCAGAATTGACAAGCTTTTTACTGCTCCCCATTCCAAGGATACCACCACCCATATTTTTTTGCATTTTGTTTGCCAAAAACATCCAAATACCAAAAAAGACAAAAACAGGTAAAACCCATGAAAAAAGAATCTCTGTTAAAATATTGGTCTCATTGAAACCACCGTAGCCCACTTTTTTCTCATCCATCAAAGGGATCAAGGTACTATCTTCACCTACTTTTTTCACAACATAAACTGTTTTTTGGGCACCTTCTGGTGAAAATGCTTTAATGGTTGTTTGACCAATGGCTACATAACTGATCTGATTATTACGGATCAACTCTTTAAGTTCATAGTAACTGATATTTTTCGTTGCACTGTTTTGTGCACCAAAATTTGCTCCCATTCCAGCATCAGAGACCGATGTAAAATTTTTAAATAAAACGATAACGACAATGGAGAAAATAGCAAACATCAAAAGTGGATTTTGATTGAAAAAATTTTTTTTGTCGTTTTTATTGTTATCTTGATTATTTTGACTCATCTAATTCCTTTGTAACACGAGTGTAAACCACTCCTCTTTTTGATACTTTTCGACCAACTTCATTGAAGAAAACTTCTGTTCAACTTTATCAACGTACTTATCCAAAATGCCAGAGAGAATCAGTAAACCATCTTTTTTCACTGCTTTTTGCAAGTCGCTGGATAACATAATAAGTACATCTGCAATGATATTGGCAACAACAACGTCATACTCTTTTGCGCGTTTTTGAACAGAACCTGTCCAAATGCGATTAAAACTTTCATGATTGAGTTTAAAGTTTTCTTGTGCACTTTGTGTGGCTTGTTCATCCGTATCACAGAGATCAACAATAGCACCACATTTTCGTGCGGCAATACTTAAAATACCACTACCACATCCTACGTCTAAAAGCTCTGTTCCCTCATTAACGTAATTTTGCAATAACAATAAACAACCATAGGTTGTTTCATGGTGCCCTGAGCCAAAGGCGAGCGCAGGGTCTATAATAATATTTTTTTTGCCCTCTACACCCTCTACCCAACTTGGATGAATGTAAAAGTCATTGACATGTAAAGGTTGTACGGAGTTTCGATATTGTGCAATCCAATCTTCGTTTTCTTTAACTAACAGCTTTGTATCAAGCATAATCTCAGTGCCAAGCGCTAAAGAAAGTTCCTTAGCAAATGTTTTTACACCAAAAAGAAGCATTTCTAAATCTTCTTCGCTGCGCAAAATGATGGTACCATCATTCTCTTCAATAGCCTCATCGCTGAGGCTCATGACAAAATCAAGAAAAAGTGGATAGACACTACTAGGGGTTATATGAAGTTCGTTATAGGTTTTTTCCATTCAAATTAACCTAAAACATCCTCGAGTTTTTCTTTAAGTACTTGGGGCGTAAAAGGCTTAACAATATAGTTATTAACGCCTGCTTTAAGGGCTGTGATAACTTCTGCTTTACCGCCCTCAGTCGTAACCATGATGATGGGCATACTCTCGTATTTTTTTTCAGCTCTTACTTTTCGAACCAAATCCAAACCATTCATCTCAGGCATGTTCCAATCGGTAATAAGCACATTAATGTCAGGCGTTCTTTCCATGATTTGCCAAGCTTCAACACCATGCTCAGCCTCTAAAACGTCATTAAAACCTAATCTCTGTAATGTGTTTTTAATAATACGGCGCATTGTCGAGCTATCATCTACTACAAGCAGCTTCAATGTCACTCCTTTTATCGTTTAAATTCTAACCAAGTTTAGTTTGAACTTAGTTTAAAGCGCTTCGTTAGCGATAAATGCAAACGCTTCACGTAAATCTAAGCTCCCCTCATAAAATGCTTTTCCCACGATAACACCAGCCACTTTACGACTTTGTTTCAGTGTTATAATATCGTCCAAATTTTTTAAACCTCCACTGGCAATCGTGGCAATTCCCGAAGCTTCTGCAATCGAGAGCGTAAAATCAAGGTTTACACCACTGAGCATTCCATCACGTCCTACATCCGTACAGATGATTGCCTCGACGCCTGCATCGGCAAAAGCACGTGCAAGATCCGTTGCTTGCATCGTTGATTTCTCAGCCCAACCTTCTACGGCAACATAGCCGTCAATTGCATCAATACCTACGACCACGCGGTATTTTTGTGCCATTTCTTTGACAAAAGCTGGATTTTTCAAGGCTATTGAGCCTAATATAACGCGATCAATGCCCAAATCTACATAACGGCGAATCGTCTCTTCATCGCGAATGCCGCCACCAAGCTCCAACTTGAGATTACATTTTTGGCGAATCTTTTCAATTTGCTCTAGATTCTTAGGCTCACCCGCAAATGCACCGTTTAGATCTACCAAATGAACCCATGATGAGCCCATTTCTTCAAATACTTTTGCCACTTCCCACGGCTCATTAGAATAAATCTTCGCACTCTCCATAAGCCCTTTAGTAAGGCGTACGGCTTTTCCATCTTTGAGATCAATCGCTGGTAAAATATCCATTATAACTCCACAAAATTCTTTAAAATTGCTAATCCATTGGCATGTGACTTCTCAGGATGCGGTTGAAAACCAAACACATTCTTTTTTTGTACCGCACTGGGGAATTCATACCCATACAGTGTTTTTCCAATGGTATATTGATCATCACACTGCGCATGAAAGCTATGTACAAAATAGAGATAAAACGATTTTGGCATCCCTTTAAACAGAGGCGAGTCTTTGGAGATAAAAAGCTCATTCCAGCCCATATGTGGTACTTTAAGGCGGTTTGGAAAACGCGCCGTATCAAACTTTACAATCTCTCCTTCAATCAGCCCAAGTCCAGAACACTTGCCAAACTCCACACTGCTTTCAAACAGAAGCTGCATTCCAAGACAGATGCCTAATAGCGGTTTACCAGAAGTGGCAAAAGCCTTGACGGCTTCATCCATCCCACGCTCATGCAAACAATCCATCGCATCTTTAAAGGCGCCAACACCGGGTAAAATAATCTTGTCAAACTTCGATACGTCATCTGCATTTTTAACAATTTCAACCGAAACACCAAGCTTTTCAAAAGCATTGGTAACACTTCTGAGATTACCCATATTGTAATCAATCAAGCCGATCATGAATCTCTCTTTTGTGGTATTGATTTAAGATAAAAGGCTAGCCCAAAGAGTAACAATGTCACACCGCCAATTAAATAGACTGCATATAAAATGTGAGCCGCGTCAATAATAGCAAATTTAAAGACCAACATCAATGCTTCAATGGCAAGGGCAATAATAATAGAGCCTAAAAATCGCACCATTGTTTTATGCATTCCGCCACTGTCATCCCGTTCATTTCGTCCTAACACCTCTTCTTCAAAGATGGTTTTTACCAGATCGAAAATGGCTAAAGAGAGCGTAATTAAAATGGTTGATTCAAACATTGCTTTAATATCTAAAAGGTCAAATTGAAGTCCATGCATAAAAAGACTGCGCATACCATTAAAGAGTAATAAAAGCGCAATCGCTAAAAGGGAAAGTGAAAAAATGGTATAGATTACCTGTGAGCTTTTACCAAAAACAGACTGTAAGGACGATGGATGCGCAATTTTAAGAATATGCTCCAAAGAGACATCAATACAAGCTATAAACTTAAGCACTCCTTGATCATCATAAATGGGGTATGAAGCTGTCACGGTTAGATCATTGGTTAGCGTGGAAGGGTAAGGGTCACTTAAAACACAACGTTTTTCACGTACTGCACGGTAGTAATAAGATTTGGAACTTCGATTTTGACCAAGTCCGCCTTTGCGATGTGGATCGTCCGTAATATTATTGATAACTTGGTCACCTTTGTGATCGAGCAAATAAAGCGCTTCAAACTCTTCAACTTCATGCACAATTTTATCCAAGCTAGCAGAAATAACATCTATGTTGGGTTCAGGCATACGGTTGGGAATATTGCGTGTAAAAAGATAACACAAATACGCCCTTGCCCTTGTTCTAACCTCAGCAAACTGCTGAATTTCGCGAATAATCATATTGGGCCTTTTGTTTTTTATTCAAGTTCTTGCAGACCTGACTCGCTTTTAAATTTTAAAGCGAAAAGCTCGCGCACTCTTGGTGCTTTAACTTCTTGCAAAAAAAATTTGCAAGAAGTTTATTATTTTAGCTAAATTTTAAGCCGATACACTTTAGCATATGCCTCTAAAGTAATCGGTTCAAAAAATCGTTCATCATAATTTTCCAATACAAAAAGCTGAATATAGCTTGAGTTAAACATTGCATCATCAAGAATAAGAAAAGTATTATACGCTTGCATATAAATAATAGAGAAAAGCCCGTTGGGATGGATCGTATTTTGCTCTTTCACAAATTTGAAATCAGGCGTATACGCTGTTTGTATGAAATTTTTAACAGGTACTTCTTGATTACCAATTTTGAGCATACCCTTGGCTTTATCCAAAACAACACCGCTGCTAAAATCAAGCGTTGCGCCTAGATCTTTAAACCGTGTCGTTTGAAAAATAAAGGGTTGACGAATCGTTTTGCCACTCATAATATCAATATTGCTAAATTGTGCAACAGTTGGAAAAATACTCATCATACGATACGGAAGATAGAAATAAATATCGCGCGTTTTTGCAGGCAAAGAGAGTGGCGTTTGCAGTGCATCTAAAAAATCATTGGCATCTTTAAATCCATAATCTAAGGTCATTTGAGCTGTGTTATTCATAATGTTATGCTGTTGCTCTTTTGACTTTGTCTCATTTTCTTCTGCCAATACAAAAGCTTTTTCAGTATATTCAACCTCTAACCTGGCCAAGCGTGCCGCACTCTCTTGGGGATTGGTCAACATAAAACTCACAGGAAAATTAACATCTCCGTTATGTTTTCCTCCATCAATAAGCGTTTTTGAATCACTGTAATAACGAATGGGATAGCCATAATCCCACCATGACACCACATAGTCCTCACGGTCAAGAATACTTTTAATCCTATCTAATTGTTCAACTTCAATTTTATTCATAACTGTAGGGACACGATACTCAATGACATGTAAAAGATTTGGATATAAAATACCTAAACTTGAGAGAATGACAAAACTCGATTTAACGATATTTCCAAGCTTTTCATTGACAAAAAGCCCTGTAATATAAACGCTACTCGTAAAAAGCAAATAAGCTATACCTAAAGCACACACGGGTACCGCATAAATGGTGAAACGAAGACCACCCCAAAGTGCTAAAAATCCAAGGCCTAAAAGAGGAAGGCCTAAAAGCATTGCAGGGTATTTTTTTACCATCAACACATAACCGATGAGAGACAGTATAAAAGTAATAGTGTGCCCACTAATACGCTCTGCAAACACAGTAAAATCAATCTGCCCTGCTTCGCGTACCGTTTGAATAACGGAGAAAAAATGCAAAGGTAAGACATCGGCACTCATTTCAATAGCATTTTTAAAGACAAAACTTTTTAACTGATACCAAATTGGTGCGAATCCTCCTGTAACAAAAAAAAGTATGACACAAAGAGCCAAAAGATACCAAAGAAATTTTTGCCATTTTTCTTGTTTAAAAAATACATAAAGCATTATGACACCTGCAAAACGAATCAAGCTAGGTAACCCCATCATAGCTAAGAGCATAATGGTAATTAATTTGAAATTGAACAGATTTTTGCGATCAAAAATAAGTACGTAAACAAGAATAAGTCCTAAAAATGAGAACTCCAAAGAGTAACTTTGAGGATACCACCAACGATACGCAATAATTTCCAAAGCAGTCATTAAAAGATATTTCTCTTCTTTGGTACGCAATGCTAAAATAAGCGACCACAAAAGGAATGTTGGAAAAACGATATTGAGCATATCGGTATCGTAGTATCCTATCATCGTTCGATTGTAATAGCTCACGGCAATGGAAGCAAGTAAAGCTGCTAAAAAACCAACCTCTATCATTTTTAAATTTTGTGCAATTAAAATAATTGGTACAACAACCAAAGAACCTAAAACAGCTGGCATATAAAAAATAATCGTTTCAAAAGAAAGCGGTAAAAGCATTGCGAATACATACGTTAACCATGACACGGACTCTTTAATCGGCGATAAATCGTGAGTTTGAGAAATACCTGTCAATAAATCCCTTGCTCCTTCCGCCCAATAATAACCGTCATTAGTATTAATCATAAATTGTCCAGCATATTTAAAACTCTCAAAGTCATTAAACTGATAAACCCAAATAAGGCGTACCGCAAAACTAAAAGCAAACGCCAATACGATAAAAGTTATTCCTTTAAGCACATGACTAGCCATTTTTCTGCTTTTGAACAAAAGAGATGATAAATACAATAAAAATAGACAAAATCAAACTTGTCACAAAAGCGACCATGGTCATCAATTTTTTCTTAGGTTTGATCGGAGAATCATCTGTCATAATGGCATCTACAACTTTTGTTGGCTTGATATTATTTTCGGATATTGCAAAATAAAGATCACTTAGTTGACTATTTAATCCATAAATTTTATTTTTAATATCCGCCAATTCTGATGATTTATTATTGATCTCAATGGTATAAATAGCAGCGACAGAGGGATTGTCTTTGATGATTTTATCGATATTTTCACTCTTTTTTGTAATATATGCCATTAAAGCTTGTTTTTCTTCAATCAGTTCTATTTTTTGTTCTTCCAAGTTGGCAATTTTTGTTTTTAACTGTGTTAGATATACCTGTATCAACTCATAATGTCTTTGTTTAATATCTTCGATAATCTGAACAATATAATGTTCTGCTTGCGTTGGAGAAAGAGCTATCACAGAGATGTCCACAAGGTTTTTTGTTCCTTTAATGACAGCTACTTTTTGTAATTCATTTGTTGTATTCATATCGCTATTGGCTATATATTTAATCTCAACACGTTTAACAAGCGTTAATGGATCCTCTAGCAATGTAGATCCGTAAGAACCTATTTCTATCACCGCTTTTGCTTCAAACGATGGCGTTTTGACAAACGCATAAATCGTAGTCAAGAGGGTTATACAAAAAGTGACGACGACGATTAGCTTTTTATAATTAACAAGGGTTTGCCATAATTCTTTTAAATCAATCTCATTTTCAGGAACATTTTGGTTCATATTCAAGATTACCTTTCGTGTTTTTGGTGATTAAATTCTGGAACTATTTTTTGTAATTGTGCCATTTTATCATTACATGTAAAAAGTTTTTCCATATCTTTTTCTAACACATCAATGGAATACTCTGTTTTGTGGGCTATCATAATGGACGCATAGAGTGTTTTTTGATCACTCTCATCAATGAGAAGTTCTTCATAGAGTTTTTCTCCAGGGCGTAGTCCTGTAAATTCAATCTGCACATCATGTTTTCCTGAAAGCTCTATCATCTTTTTTGCCAAATCGACAATTTTAATAGGTTTTCCCATATCCAGAATAAAAAGCTCCCCACTTTGTCCAATAGCGCCTGCTTGAAGCACTAATTCACATGCTTCAGGTATCAACATGAAATAACGTGTAATCTCAGGATGTGTCACGCTTACTGGACCACCTTTTTCTATCTGCGTCCTAAATTTAGGTATTACAGATCCACTGCTACCAAGAACATTACCAAACCGTACTGCAACGATCTGTGTCTCTTTAGCATTTACATTTTGTGCGTATAACTCACAAATTCTTTTCGTAGTCCCCATGACATTGGTTGGACGAACGGCTTTATCTGTCGAAATCAAAATAAATTTTTTCACATTGTGTTTAATTGCAAGATCTATACAAATTTTGGTTCCCAAAACGTTGTTTAAAATACCTTCTTCTACATTGGATTCAACCAAAGGAACGTGTTTATAAGCTGCTGCATGAACTACGATATCTGGCTTATACGTTTCAAATGTTTTGTCTAGCAACGGCTCATTCAAAACACTTTGCATCATAGGAAAAAGCTTATCACTTTTGAGCTCTTCTACAAGTTGGTAGAGATTGAATTCACTATGATCCACCAAAATAAGTTTTTTAGCCCCGTATTTAAGGCATTGACGTACAATTTCACTACCAATACTACCTCCTGCACCTGTAATCAAAATAATCTTATCTTGAATAAAATGTGAAATTTTGACTTTATCGAGATCTTTTGGATGGCGGGCTAAAAGATCTTCAACAGAAATATTTTTTAATTGATTGGATAAAAGATCATTAGATAAAATTTTATCCAATGATGGCAAAATCTTAATCTCATAAAAATAGGGTTTTAATCGCTCATAAATGAGATTAATTCGCTTAGAACTGCTTGAGGGCATCGCAATAAGTAATAAATCGTACTTTGCATCACCTATTCTTCGTTTGAGTTCATCTTTAGAGAGAATATAAATACTATCAATACTTCTTTTTTGAAGCCGCTTGTCATCATCCACAAAGTATTTCAATTTATAAGCACTGTCACGAAATTCTTCTTCTAACTTAAGCCCAGCTTTTCCAGCGCCATAAATGACCAACGTTTTGTTTTTCTTAGCACGACTACGATTAATAACGAGATAATAACCATACATTAAAAAATTAATAGCAAAGAGATAAACAAACAATTCCGAAAATAAAAAATAGAGGAAAAATCGTCCATAATAAAAAGGTGCATACGTACCAAAAGCAACAATATACACAATGCTTTTGAGAATAAAAGTCTTCTGAGTTACTTTAGACCAAGAAAGAGAATAATCTTTAAAAAGTAAAATAGAAGCAAAAATACGAATACAAACAACCATAACAACAATTTGCACATTAAATGGTTTATGAAATACCAAAAACGTCCATGAGAATGTTAAAAATGTGAGTGTTATGATCACCAAAATATTTAAAATACGTTTATCGATAGCAAACATTACGCAAACTTCTTTCGTTTATCAACCATCTTCATCACTCCATATAATAATGCAATACTCACACAAAAAGCGGGAAGAAGCACCTGAGAATATTGCTGTACACTATATCCTAAAGCAAATAAAATCAGATTGACGCCCAAAGCTAAACAAACGACAGTACTATGACTCATACCACTTTGAACTAAACGCTGGTACGCGTGCTTACGATGTCCCAAAGAGAGCTTTTCACCATTTTTATATCTTCGTAGAAGTGTTAAAGTCGCATCAAACCAAAAAATCCCAAACAAAATTAACCAAATAAAAATAGACATCCCGTTATTTTGGTAATAAAGAGCAAAAATGGCTATGGTATAGCCTAAAAGAGTACTACCAACATCCCCCATAAAAATTTTTGCTTTGTGCCAGTTCCATACTAAGAAACCACCAACACAGACACCTAAGATTAAGAAGTGATCTCCTCCAAACAAAATGTATCCAGCTATGGCTAGAAAAATCGCTTCACTTCCTGCATAGCCATCAATACCATCTAAAAAATTATAGAGATTAATAAACCACATAATGCCAAAAAATGCCAATACATTTGTCATCAGTTGATTTTCAAGTATCCAAAATCCAAAATCAATTTTATTCAATCCACCCAAAGCATAAAGGCCTACAATGCTTACAAAAGATTGTGTGACAAGTCTCACTTTTGGCGATAACTCATAAAGATCATCAATGTAACTTACGATAGAGAGTAAACTGCCTGCCATTAAAGCATAAAAAAGTGAAGGTGTTATACCGTTAGATATAAAAAGATAAATAAGCCCTGCAAACCATGTAAGCGCAATAGCGATACCCCCACCATGCGGAGTTGGTACAGTATGTGAGCTTCTTTCATTAACCTCAGCAACCAAAGATTTTTTAAGCGCAACAGAGCGAATACCTAACGTTAAAAAGAGTGAAATAAAAAATAAACCTATTAAAATCACAGACTCTCACCTCTTACCATTTTCTCTATACCTTCGTGAACATTATAAGGATTTTTAAAATTTAGAAAATGTTTTGTCTTTGTATTGTCGATTTCCAAACTTTCAAATAAACGCTGATACAAAGATGGTTTTAGCCATTTCAGAAGCCCCTCTAAAAACTTTACATTTAAAAGATAAACTTTTTGCTTCTTAGCATTTGCAATGAGTTCTATAAGTTTTGTCGTAGAAAGAGGAATGTCATCACTGGCAAGGAATATACCTCTTTTTTGTGTTTGAATAATACAGTCTATCATTGCACATAGATTACCCACATAAATAAAACTACGCTTGTTGTTAATATTACCAAAAGGCAAGAGAGGTATTTTATCTATTAGGTTCATCAAACTTTTTATATTGCCAGGAGCGTTATACCCATAAACCATCGGTGGACGAACAATAGAAATTTTAAAATGTTCATCTTCGAGCATTAGGAGCTGTTGTTCAGCTTCTAATTTACTACTACCATATAAAGAGGAAGGACCAAGCAAAGAGTCTTCACGTAAACAAACGATGGATTGATCATATACAGCAATTGTACTCATAAAAATAAAATGCTTTGCGCCACTCTCTTTTGCTTTTTGCGCGAGCGATAACGTATGTTTAACATTAGCTTCAAAAAACATTGCTTGCGTAGCTTTTGGCTGATGCACCAAAGCAGATAAATGAACTATAACGTCCACACCGTATAAATCTAATACGTCAAAATGATCATGTAAAAAGGAGAATGTCTGAATGTCATAGCGTTCACCATACATTTTTTGAAAAAAACTGCCAATAAACCCATTTGCCCCTGTTAATAAAAGTCTCATTTTCGTATTAAGCCTATAAGTTTACTAGGGTATTTTAAAAGAATTTGCCCTATATTTGTTTTGATGCCATTTTCTTTACAAACACGTAATTGTTCTATGGTATTGATATAAAGGCTCTTCAACGATGTGCTTACGCCACCTATTCTCATTTTAATAATGGGCTCTTGTAAATAATAATAACTAATGTTATGCGTATATAAAAATCTCGCCATCAAGTCAAAATCTGCTGCTATCTTATAATCTGTTTTAAAATAACCATATTTTTCATAAATTTCTCTTTTTACAAAGAAAGTTGGATGAGCAGGGTATAAAGCCTTTTTAAAATTGTTAGGTAAACATTTACTGCTATCATAATATCGGATAGTTCGCTCTAAATTATCAGATCGAACAAAGACAAGATCTGCAAAAAGGCTGTCAACATTATGTAGCTCAAAAATCTTAATAATTTTTTCAATGATATGATTGTTTATATACATATCATCACTGTTAAGAATACCTATCACATCGCCCGTTGCTAATTTAAGACCTTTATTCATAGCATCATAAATTCCATGATCTGGCTCACTAATAAATTTGTTTATCTTGTTGCCATACCCTTTAATAATTTCTATTGTACTATCGGTACTTGCGCCATCGATGATAATATATTCTACATTAGGATACGTTTGAGACAAAACAGATTCTATGGCATACTTTATCGTATCTTTGTTATTCCAAACAACGGTTACTATCGATACTTTCACTGAACATCTTCTCCAAATATTTTTAATAATTTCTGCTTGTGTATTGCCTTCGAAAAATTATTTTGATACCTCTTTCGAATGTTTTCTGACAATGTTTCTTTATCTGTATAATCAATGAATTTTTGAATACATTTTTCTAAATCTTCACGATTATGAGGTTCACAATAAAAAGGATAATCTTCCCCAAGCATTTCTACAATTAATCCAACATTGGTGGTTATAATAATTGTCCCTAACATCATGGCTTCTAGTATAACCATGGGCTGACCTTCATTCCACGATGGCAATATTAAACAATCCGCTTCATAAATTTTTTTGTATTTTTCTTCTCCATTGATAAATCCATTGATTGTAATAAAATCACTCTGATAGCTTCTTATTTTTTTTTCATTGTTATTGACAAAACTACCAAAACATTCTAATTGTCGTTCATGTTGGTTTTGAAACACATCAAAAAGTTCAAAAACACCTTTCTCTTTTATATAGTTTGAGATGTACAAAAAGCTTTTCTTACCTATCTTTTTTTCTTTTAAACTATACTCTTGATTTAATGAATTTTCAAGTACAAAAATTTTCCCTCTATGGAAAAATTCTTGGAACTCATTACTTTGATTTTGCGACAAAACGATAAGCTTGTACGTACAATGAAAAATTAATTTTGTTACCAATCTATTGATGAAATGTGCCTGATAAAATACTTTAAAATCACCACGATGAATATGTAAAATGACTTTTCCTTTTCCACTCAATCGGAAACTTAAAATATTAAGTAGCGTTTTCAAACATCCAAATGTAGATAATGAAAAAACCGTATAAAAATAATCATATAAATTCAGTTTATTGAGAGTCATTAGTTTTGTGGCATATAAAAACACATTTTTTAGTTTTGCACCATTTCGTTTCATGTGTTCTTGTAAATCACTTTTTTCTTCAATGATATCCACATTAAAATATTCAGCTAACAAATCTATATTTAATTGATTCGATACACTTATCCCATGTACAATATTAGGAGGTAATTCTCCAAAAAAAAGTATTTTTTTAGCCAAAAGTAATCTCTTTATTGTTAGATAATCGTAGAAAAGGGAAAATAAGCAATGATAAAATAATTGTTACAAATATCGTTCGATGTGTAAAATAATCTCCAAACAACATCAAAAACAATAACATTAATATAAAAATATATAATCCCATAAAGTTTATTTTTTTGATTAAAAGAATCATCATACCCAATACACTAAAAATGATCATAACTTCAATCCAATAAAAATATCCAAAATCTAAAAAATAAGGCTGGATAAATGTCGCTGCATTAAAACCTGAAATAGTTATTTCCATACCTTGAGCAATTCGCTCCGTATCATGTGTAAAGAAATTAAAAAAATGATTCAATTCATACGTAGGGGGAAATTCTAAGTATAATTTTAATACGTCAAAATTTAATGCCACATAACTATAAATCCATGAAATTGCAACAGAATCAATTTGAGTTCCAAGAAAATCTTTAATGATACCATCATATCCACCTCTCTCTAGTAACCTATATTCCCCATATAAAGAGAAAATATAGATAAATACTAAAAGAAACATTCCTATCAAAATTACTTTTTTACTACTTATTTTATTGCTAATTTTTAGAGTAACAAAATACCAAGCAATAATAAAAAAAATAAATATTCTAACTAAATCACCTCTTTTAACATCAAAAAATCCACTAAATAGGACAATAGATAAAATTGCAACTACGCTATATCTTCGTTTGACATAAAGTGAAAAAATGACTAACATCCATTGTAAAGATGCAGCTAAACCAGCAAACCCAGGTAATTTAAATTGGTCTCCTGATTGTATTTGTGCTATATCTCCATAATCAAAAACTCTAAATCCAACGCTATAACCAATATATAATTTCATAAAAATATATAAACACAAAATAATCAGATAAAAAGTATTGATATTAATTTGAATATATGTCTTAAAATGCAGTTTTTTTATAGGAAGATTCTCAAAAAAATATAAGATTATAAATACTGCAAATGGTCCAATTAAAAAGATATATAAATCTTTCAACTCTTTTTCAAATTGCTTTATGCTTAGATTGAATGTATTTAAAAATAATGCGAGAAAAAAACCAAAAAGAAAAATATTATAACTATTGATGTTGTTTTTTTTGATTGACAATAAAGCATAGCACAAGAGTGTAAAAGAAACGATATACAATAAAAAATTGACGGGGTTATCCTTGTTAACAGAATCAAAAACGATTAGAGGATACAACCCCATCATTGTTAAAACTGTAAAGCTTATGTATAAAATGTGCTTTGAATTAAATGTTATTTGGTGCATATTTCGTCAATAGCATTTTCTAATTTTTGATTAATATCTAAAAGATTTAACGTTAATTCATTCTTTATTTTTATTCTATTTAATAATAAATCTTCAATTAAGAACATTAAATTAGTGGAATTTATCGTATTAATATCAACTACATATTTTTCATAATCTTTTATTTCTTTTAGGATTCCTTTAGATTTTGTTCCATGATAAGAAATATTGATCGAAGGAGTGCAAACAGATAATGCAAATATAACAGAATGAAGTCTTGTGCCAATAAATATTTCCATTTTTTCATATAGACTTCTCAATTGCATTGGCGTTAAATCTAAAGTATATAACTTTATACTATTTTCATACTTTGTATTATCAAAATAATCTTTTATTTTTTTGGATATTTTCATATCATTATGCCCTAAATGCGATATATCAGTTGTAACCTGAGGAAATATATGAATAACAGCATTATGAGTATCAATGAGATGTTTCATGCTATCTATAATACTTTGTATATAATTTTCAGAACATTGCTGCTTTTCTTCTTCAGAAGATAAATATTTAAAATCATGATCCACGATGGTGTATCCAACATTAAATGCCAAATGATCAATATGAATGGGCAATAGCATCTCTTCATGTTTTAAATAAAATGCACTATCGGGGATTATTTTGCATTTACCAGAGTGGCAAATATGTTTAACAACATCATATTTTTCTAAGCATAGCGATTCTCTTAAATATATTAAGTCAACATTTTTTATAACATACCTAAAGAGCCATTGACTCAACTGACCAATTACTGGCCCCAATGACTGAGAAAAAATAACAGATTTTTTATTGTATCTCTTCGCTAAAACGAAAGGATATAGCATTCGTATTAACGATAAAAATTGCCGTAGAGAAGCATTCTCGGTATAAAGAAAGCTCCCACCTTTGCTTAAAATAATATCCGCATCCAAGAAAATATTTATAGATTCTACTTCGTGTTCTTTAAAACATAGTTTTATCAAAAGACGATTCTTTGAAACCAATAATAAAAGAGATTTTAAGAAATTAATTATAAAAGAAACGATTCTTAATTTATCACTGTTAAATCCAAAAAAAGTTACAGGCTCCGGAAAAATACTTGGTAAAACCCTATTGGCATACTTCCCAATTATTTTATGATCCGTTTGTAGTCTCATATCGCCTTCACCGTATGTAGAAAGCATAGAGATATCTGCTTTTTTATCTACACGATGAATTAATTGAGTTGTCGCAATAACAATTGCTGCGTCACCTTTATTTTTATCCGTATAACAATGGGTTATAACATACTTCATAAACTTCTCACTCCACTTTGCTTAAGTTTATAAAAAACCATCAACAAAAATAAAAATAAACCAACATTAGCTATGACCAAATAACTTATATTGCTTGAAAAAAGATAACTTAGATATCCAAAACTTACTATCAACATAAAAAAAATCAAAAATTTTATGTAATTCATTTTCAATTTGTTATAAAAGGTACTATCATGTTTTATAACAACCATACCATATAATCCTGCCAAAGTTATATACGAGATCAAAGAGGCATAAGTCGCACCCATAGCGCCAAATAAACGTATAAAATAAAAATTTAAAACTATATTTTCTATGATAACGACGATAGCAAAATAAACTTGAACTTTAAATATCTTTAAAATTTGTAAATGATGAGAACTGACATTAAAAATAGATTGAAAAATTGGGAACAATGCAAGGATAGATAAATACAAAGGAACATCATTATATTGGTGTAAATTCATAAGGTCAATAAATAATCTGGCATTAAGAGATGAAAACATATAAAAAATCAAAGCAAGAATAAAACTAAATGAAAACATTTTCTCAAAAAACTTTGTTCTCAATACCACATCATTTTTATTATGTGCTTCTGTGGCATAAGGAAATAACGTCAAAACGATGGATGTACCAATCATCATCATCGCTATTGAAATAATTTGTGAAGCAAATCCATATTGCGCTACACTTTCTTTGCCTACAAACTTAGCTATCATTAAAGTATCTGTGTAATTTAACGCCATACTCATCAACCCAATAGGCAGAAGAGGAATTGCTACACCATAGCCTTTCTTGATAACATCCATTTGTATCATTGAATTCAATAAGCTTCGAAGATTAATATTTATTAGAAAAATACTAAAAACCACTAATTGCCCCAAAATAAACAGATACAAAAAATTTAAGATATTCAATTTCTCACAATATACAAGAACCAAAGTACCCACTAAAACAACAATTTTTTGCAGAAATTGCGCATAGTTCTTAAGATATATTTTTTTTACAGCAATAAAAAATCTCATTAATTCATTATTGATAAGCTCCAAAGCCAATATAAAAACGACAATGCTACCAAGAGATAAGCTTATTTCAAAAAAATTCCATACATAATGTTCTACATGCAACAAATTTACCAATGCCCATATAACGATGTACGAAATCATCACGAGAGCAATGACTGTTTTTAGATATCCATATTGCGTTTCTTCACTAGCACCTGGAATATGTAATCGTGCATAACTATAGATATTTTGTGAAAACAGCAAACCAGAGAAAGCAATAAAGCCTTGAATCAAGACATATTCGCCATATTCAGTCACATGAAGGTATTTAATCATAAGAAATAAAGATACAAAACCAACAATAATATTCAATACGCTAAATAATTGCGTATGGAGTATTTGCTTAAAATATTCAGGCATTATCTTCCCAAATAAAGGGTAAGCCATTTTCACATTTATGAATAAACCAATCTACCACTTTATTGTTTCCAGGAGCTAACTCCATAGAACTGTTAAAATTATATTGCGTAAACGTTAAAGCTTTATGGGTATATGTATTTTCAGGAAAATGTCTTTTATAAATCCAATGATAAGCGTATTTTTCGACTCTTTCTTTCATAATATCAGTCATGAAGAGTTCTCTTTTAGCCGCTTTTACGAGAAGATTAGTATATGCTTGAATATCTTGAGGTTCAAAAACAAACCCTTTATTGCTTATCATAGATTGCCCTGTCTGAATAACTGTTTTTCCTGCAAAAGCCAGTTCTAATGCCATAGTAGATGCAAAAAATAAATTTATATCACACAAGTCCGAAACAACATAACTTGTTAAATCATCATCAGGTCCAATGTAACATATATTGGAAGGGAGGACTGGTAAAATATGATTGATGAGATCTTTAACTCTTTCTTGACTTAAATTATATCGATCTGCTAACTCTGCTGGATGAGCACGAATAATCAAATCACATTCTGGATGTTCTATAAACCATTTTAGTGTCACTTCTAAAAATTTATCAAGGGAGCCAAATTCTTGACTTGAAGAAAATGTTGTTCCATCCCACGGAATATTTGGGAATAAAGCAAATTTCACTCTTTCATTTTTTTGGAGGATTGAATACATATTTGTATTCATATCATGCGCTTTCCCCTCATAATAATTGACATAATCTGCTGTTCTTGTAAAGTCTTTTTTAGCTAAAAAATATTCTTTTATTTGTTTTTTCTGAATATCTGAAAGCATAATATTTTCCCAATATTCATTAGGTTCTTTTGCACATTCAAAAATATATGAATCATTATAATCAGCTAGAACATTACCTCGAACATACCCACGTCCCCACACTATCGTTTTAATTTTTTCTTTTTTACAAGCTTCAATTGCGCCTCCCCAAGTACTATAGACACCATGAGACAGTAATACAAATTTTGGTTTTAATATATTGATTAATGTTTTTGTAGCTTCATAAGACACAATGGTCGAATAGGCAAATTCGTGAATTATTTTTTTATGTTTAATCAAATCTATTTTACTTGACAATAAATATCTTATGACTGCCATTTGAATCTGATTACCCAACAAACTATCATCATACACTAAAGATAATAAACTTTGAGTGGTTTTACTATTAATATATTCTCTAATGGACTGAAGTTTTTCGTCATTCAAAATATCCGAATAATAATGAGCAGAAATACCAAACGTATCTATGAACCTTTTTTGTTCATAAAAACATAAAGAACAGTTAAACATATTTTCCTTAATAGACGTTTGGTTTTCACATTTTTGAAGTGTTTGTCCACAAAACAATCCATGCACTCTGTATCCTGCTAATTTTAAAGCGTATCCATAGATACCTTCAAACAAATTAGATACAGGTGCTACTCGAATAGGAAGTATTAAAACATTTCCTTTTTCGGCTAAAGGAATTTTTTCATTTTTTCGTAATTGTTTAAACTGCGCAAAAGGATCAGCTTTTTTTCTATACCTATATTTTTTCAATAATGGTGAAATTAAATTCGTTATCTTATTCATTGCAAAATTATGACAATAGATCATTCTTGGATTTCTTTCCAAATAGGGTTCTTTAACTCCCACTTACCATACTGTTTTTCCCAAAGATGCGGTGTTCTAAATTTTTCAATGACATCATGGTATCTTTCAAGAGTTATATCCATGTATGAACAACAATCTTTAATATATTGCTCAGGAAATTCACCATCAAACCTTTTAATAAGAGCAATACCTTCATCCCTTGTTATATCTCCATTTCTCACTTCTTGCGCCGAATCATATGTAGCTCTACCAATACCAAATTTAATCGTTGTTGTATGATAATGCAACCAATCAATTTTATCATCAAGTGAGCTATACTTGCTAAAGCTTCCTTCCGTTCGATGATCATTTGGCATAAAATCTGTATTTTCAATCGAATAATAATACGTCTCTTGCGGATGCCATTTGACATAATAACCAAGGTAATGAACTGTCGTACCTGTTTTTTGGAGATCATACGGATTGACAGGGAAATATGCTTCTAAATCAGATAATTTAAATTTAAAGTCATGAATAAGATCCTTTGCAGGGATACCACCCAAAACTAAATCCGCAATACTAAGTTCTGCACTATAGTATTTTGGATCCCTTGTTGGTTTTTCATTGTCTTCAATGGCATTACCATATTCGGCTTCATTTTCACCAAAGATAACTAACGGAATATCAAGTAAAACAGATAATCGCGGCGCTAAATTTTTCTGTCCCAAAATAAAGGGCTGAAAAGGATGTCCAAGATTTTCAAAAGCACTTTTTGTTAAAAATCTATGTAGCTTTCTATTTTGGTTATAGGTATAATTGGCAAAACCTGCATTTAGCCATGATTCGAAATTTCTTCTACCAATCTCTGTGTATAATGCCGGTGGCCAAGTTATAAGTATAGGATTCATATTATATTTATACTTCAACATGTGTGCTGCTTGAACACTGTCTTTGCCGCCACTTCCAGGGACTACGACGTCATATCTGCCATCATTACGTCTGTATTTATTGCAAAGTTCGATAAGTTCTTTTTCTCGCTCTTCCCAGTTGATTTTCTTTTTTCGTTCTGCATATCTACATGCCTCGCAAATACCATCTTCACCAAAAACTAATGTTCTTTTCTTCTCGCCTTCTTTTTGTTTAAATTCAACCGTTGAAGATGGTCGTTGATTATTCATGGTACATTTTTTACAAAATTTAACCTCTAAAGGCAGACCATATCTTCCAAGTAATTCACTCATAATCTGCTCCTCTTATAATGCTATAAAATTTTGAAATAGTTTAATGCCAGCTTGACGGCTTTTTTCAGGATGGAACTGAACACCATAAATATTATTGAAATGAACAGAAGAGACAAACTTATGTCCTGCATAATCACTGAGCGATGCAATATTGGTATAATTTACAACTTCATACGAATGCATAAAATAAAACTCCTCATTTTCTAATCCCTCTAAAACTTTATTAGGAGCGATGACATCTATAGTATTAAACCCCATATGAGGGACTTTGGCATCTACAAGCATTGGTTTTACTTCTGCTTTTATAACATCAAGCCCTTCTGTTTTTCCATATTCAAAGCCTAATGTTGCAAGAATTTGCATACCTAAACAAATACCTAAAGTAGGTTTGCTTTTGATGGCTTCTTTCAATGGAGTGATCAAGCCATCTTTTTCTAGTTCGCTCATAGCATCTTTAAAACTACCAACGCCTGGAATCACAATCTTACCAACAGATTCAAACTCTGTTGCATGATTGATAATTTTAACAATTCCACCAGCTTTTTCAATCGCTTTTTTAATACTATGAATATTCCCAGCAATACCATAGTTGATTAATCCAATAATGTTGCTCATTTTGAAACCTTTATTCCAACACTTCTTAAATACTCTTTAATATCGTTGATCGTATATTTGTTATAGTGAAGTAGACTTGCGATAGCAACACCACTAGGCTTGGCATATTCTATAAGTTCTTTTATATTTTCCAAACTTCCCGCACCACTTGTAACAACGACAGGGATTTGAACACTTTCTACAACTTTTTTTGCAAGCTCTTTATCAAATCCTCTTTGTCTGCCATCATGATCAACAGACTGTAAGATGATTTCCCCTGCTCCTCTTTGCTCAACTTCTTTGACCCAAGCAAGAACATCCTTTCCGCTTCTAATCCGACCACAATCGGTATAACATTCCCACCACGTATCCCATTTTTTAGCTTCAATGTTAACAACTACAGCTTGGTTACCAAATATTTCTGCTGCCTTATTGATAATATCTGGGTTTTTTTGTACAGCATAGGTATTTAAAATAACTTTGTCTGCACCAACATGAAACAGTTTGGAAAAATCTTCAATGGTTTGAACACCACCGCCAACCCCAAAAGGGATAAATAACGCATTAGCGGCTTTTTCAATTTCATCAAATAGTATTTCTCGTTGATAAAGAGATGCCACAATATCAATATAGATAACTTCATCGGCACCTTGATCATAATATTTTTGTGCTAATTCTAATGGTGTACCAATCTTTCGTAAGCCTTCAAAATGAACTGGCTTCACAACATAGGGTGGCTTAACGTCAAGTTTTGCGATAATTCTCGTATTCAAACATTCTCCTTATAAACTAAATCCATCATCAACAACAATATTCTGACCATTAACATATTGACTCATATCACTTAAAAGATAAATCAATGAACCATTGAGGTCTGAATTATTGAGCATTCCTTTATTTAAACACACATCCTTATACTGTTTTAAAAACAGTTCATTTTGCCCATCAAGTATGCCTCCAGGACTAATACAGTTAACTCGAATATTTGAACCTTTAAGGTATTTGGCTACATATTTTGTCATATGAATCACACCTGCTTTAATAGCGCTATAAGCAACAGGAGAACTCATAGAAGTACCTTCATACGTCTCAAACTTAGGAGCTACAACACCTTGTATGGAAGAAATATTGACGATATTTCCATATCCTTGCTCTTTAAAATATTTTGCAAATTGTTGCATAATTAAAAAAGCTCCACCCAATTGAAGGTTGGTATTGATGCAAAAATCTTCATAGTCAACATCAAAAAAGTGATTTCCAAATGTTTTTGTTCTAGGATACGCACTATTAACAACGGCATCAATTTTCCCATATTTTTCTTTAACGTTTTCTATCAACTTTTGAATGGATTCTTTTGATGTTATATCCGCAGGATATTCTTTACTCACAATATCTGCACATATTGCAATACCATGAGCCTCCGTTACTGCGCGAATAAATGACTGCCCTAATAATCCAGCTCCACCTATAATCACAATGACCTTATTATTGAGCATTTTTCTTCCTCATCATAAATTCAACAAACTCAAAATCAAGCTCAGTATCTATATCGATTGATCGCTCTTCTGGCATCACATAAAGCCCAGTTTTTTCAAGAAATAGATTTTTTTGATCTAAAAGGCTTTCTCTTTTCCAAATATAAATCGAAGCATTCATATCATAACTTTTAGGAGCATCTTGTCTTCTAACGATAGAGCTATCTAGTTTTTTTGAAAGGGTAACTTTCCCATCATTACTCACTTCTACAAGATTAAAATAAGGGCTTCTTCTACTTGGCATTGCGGTTATTAAGTTGCTATTGTCATCTTTTAAAAATTGTGCAAATGAGTTTTTGATGTCATCAACACTACGAAGTGGTGCTGTTGCGTCCAAATCTATGAGATAATCATACTGCTTTTGGTAATATGCTTCACTTCGAACAAAAGCATCTTTGATAACATCCAATTTACCTGCCGTATCACTTGCCATCTCACTACTTCTTTTAAAAAATACCTCAGCGCCATATTCTTGTGCTACCTTTGCAATATCATCTGAATCTGTACTAATAACGATATGATCAAACAGCCCTGATTCTTTTGCTTGTTCTATCGTATAAGCGATTAAAGGTTTGCCATTTAGTTCTTTAATATTTTTATTTTTAACACCTTTTGATCCACCTCTCGCACAAATGGTGCATAAAACATAACTCATCTATTTTGCTCCTGAATAATAGCAATGGTTTTCATGACATCTTGCGCTTCAAGATACGTACAAGCTGTTGAATCATTGCATAAGATAGACTTGTGCATCTCTTTAAACATACTATTGCGCTCTAAACTATTGCATTCATATCTTTGTTCTAAGCCTTCTTTGTTTTTTTGGATTAAACTATGATTGATAAAATCTAACTCATATGTATGCTCTAACGTATGTACAACCATGTGTCTTCGTGTAATTTTGCTAATGTAATCCATAGAGAGGCTAACCACTACACCCTTTTGAGTTTTTGCAATCAATGTAACAATGTCATCCGAGTCTATCTCTAAATCAGAGATTTTTAATTGATAACTCTGAATCTCGACCATGTTTCCGCAAAGCCACTGAACATAATCTATCTCGTGGCTTAAATCTAAAAGAACACCACCGCCCTCTGTTTTTTTCGCACTATAAGAGCTTCTATAATCAGTATCCTTCCTCCATGTTGGCAAATACTGGCCACAATAAACATTCACACTCATCACTTTTTCATTATAAAGCAGTGTTTTGAGTTTTTGAACCAAGGGATGAAATCTTAAAACATATCCTAAAAAAACACTATTGTGCGATATATCTAAGGTTTTATCCGTTTCAAATAAAGGTTTTTCACACAAGATTAATTTTTGACTTACGTTGGATTCTAAATATGCGAGTTGTTCAAAATGTTTATAGGTTTCGCTCGCAATAACAATATAGTCATAACTTTCTAATTTTTCGACACTATCAAGTGTTGGAAAAGTTATCTTATGCTCTAATATTTGTTTCGTGACAATATGAATAGACTCGATTTGTAAAAAAGTTGACAAAACTTCTTCATGCCTTTTCCCAATCGAACCATAACCAATAATTAATACTTTCACTAAAACACATCCCCATACTCACTATTGGCTCTCTCATACTCTTCCATACGCCCAATATCTAACCAATACTCTCTTATTGGAAACGAGAGTGTATTTTCGCCAAAAGTGATGAGTTTTTCAAATAACGTGGGCATATCAAAAAATTCATTTTTATCGATATGTTTGATAGCCTCTGGATTTAACATGTAAATGCCAGCACTCACAAAAAACTTCTGAATAGGCTTCTCTTTGATAGATATTATTTTACTATCTTGTATATTAACAACGCCATAAGGTACTTGAAAGTCATATTCTCTTACGCACATCGTTGCCATCGCATTATTAGATAAATGGTAATGGTAGAGGTGCTCAAAGTTTACATTCGTCAGTAAATCACCGTTCATAACAAAAAATGGCTCACTCGGAACTGTTCCCAGAAGGCTTAGTGCTCCTGCTGTTCCCATCCTTTGTGTTTCTAAGATATACTCAATGTTAACCCCAAACTCACTTCCATCTTTAAAATAATCTTGAATCACATTTGATTTATAGTTGACGCACATGACAATATTGACAAACCCATACTCGGCAAATTTTTCAACAATCGTTTGAAGTATCGGTTTATTACCAACCATTAGCATAGGTTTAGGTGTATTTTCAGTCAGCGGTCGAAGTCTCGTACCCAAGCCTCCAACCATCAGTACAACTTTGTTAGGTTTCAGAGTTGGGCTGACCAGTTCTTCTATTTCTTTAATCCCTATGACTCGATTTTCATCATCTACGACAGGGATTTGATGCAGTTTTTTAGCAAGCGCTTTTTTTAAAATCTCTTCTTTCGTATCACTGATTTTTGCAACCGTTGGATTTTTATAGATAATAGGATCAATAAGACTATTTAAATCCAGCCCATTTAATAATCCTCTTCGTATATCACCATCTGTTATAGTACCTATCAACTTACCATCTTCATCCACAACGATGGCTATTTGCATCGCACCACTGTCAATAATTTTTAATGCTTCTTTAATCGTTGAAGATGGCATGAGTTTTATATGGCTGATTGAATTCATTGCATACTATCCAAATCATAAAATGTTTTTTTCACTATATTCTTCAAGTCCACACTGGCAACGATTTTTAAAATTTCTTGACTTGCACATCCATCACCATAAGGATTCGCAACCATCTTTAAATGCTCTTGAAATGTTATAGAGTAAAGCTTATCAAATGCCTCTTTAAGACTTTGTCTTGTAGGTTCACAATCAATGATACTAAAAGCTTTAATACGCCCTTTTTGCCTATCTCCAATATTAATCGTGCCTATTTTAAAACTTGGAGCTTCAAGTAAGCCACTTGAACTATTGCCTACCATTGCATCCATAAACTGTAAAGCACTGAGATAGCGTAACTGACCTAATGAGGTAAATCCAATCGCTTTATGAGGATTTTGTGAAACATAGGCGTCAATCATTTGGTTAATGATTCTTCCATCTGTATCACTATTGGCTTTGGTAAAAATAATATGCGTTTCTTCAAGCTTGTCGATTGCATCAAGAAGTTCTTGAAATTGTTGTTGTGCAGTTGTATTTTCCAATGTAACAGGATGAAAGGTTACTAAGATATTTTTTTTAGCTAATTTAAAATCAATTGATTTTTCAAACGCTTCTTTTGAGAGCAGTTCTAGTCGTTTAATATTTTCAATTCCCAAACCACCAACATTAAAAACCCTTAAAGGATCTTCTCCTAGTTGAATAACGCGTTTACGATAAACTTCGGTCGCGACAAAATGAAGATGACTCATTTTGGTAATGCTATGCCTCATAGCCTCATCATAAGCGCCTTCTGTCGTTTCTCCACCATGAAGATGTGCGATGGGAATACGAGCTATCGTAGCAGCACTGGCTGCTGAAAATATTTCATAGCGATCCCCCAAAACAATCACTAAATCAGGTTTAAGCTCATCGTAGGCTTCTGCAAAAGAAATTTGAGCGAGCCCCATTGATTTGGATATAGCGATGGGTGTATCACTTGAGAGAAGAATCTCAATCTTCTTATTAATTTTAAACTCTTTTTCGATCTCTTTATACGTTAGTCCAAACTCTGGGCTTAGATGCATGCCTGTAACAATAAGCTGAAGTTCTAACGTCTTCTCTGCAACGATTGATCTCATGAGCCAGTATAAAAGCCCATATTCTGCACGCGTTCCCGTTACAACACATATTTTTCGTTTCATATGAGCTCATCTTCATCATAATTTTTCGATGCCATTGTTCCAATAACCTCATCCCATCGCATAGGACTTAAACCATTGCCTGGTCTTTTGATAGCAATATTATCACTACTTAAAACTTCACCTATCTGAATTTTTTTGCTCGCAACAATTGATTTACGTGCAATGGGCATATTTTTTGCCTCACTCTTACTTGGCTGTTTAATACCATCACCTAAAGCTTGCTCTATATTTCGTATTGCTTTAACCATTGCCATCAATTCATCCGGCTCCAAAGAAGCCTTATGATCAGGTCCTTCCATTGATCTGTCTAAAGTAAAATGTTTTTCAATAACCGATGCGCCTAGGGCAACTGCGGCAATAGGTACTTCTATACCTTGGGTATGGTCTGAATATCCAACATGAACGCTAAAAGCATCTGCAATGGTTTGCATAGCCTTTAAATTTACATCTTCTATGGGGCATGGATATTCTGTTGTTGCATGCAAAACCGTAATACGCTCTTTTGGTGTTCCTTCCTTAATGAGAATATCAAGGGCATCTTTAATTTCATCTAAATTTGCCATACCTGTTGAAAGAACAACCTCTTTTTTCAAGCTTCCAATCAGACGGAGATAAGGAAGATTGGTAATCTCACCACTTGGGATTTTAAAAATAGGCATTTCAAGACGATGAAGCAAAGCGATACTTTCATGGTCAAACGGTGTTGAAAGAAAAAGAATGTTTTTTAGCTTGCAATAGGAAATAAGCTCATGATGTGCTATTTCATCTAATTCTAACTTTTTAATCATGTCATATTGAGATTCTGCGCTATCGGTTGTTTCTTTTTGATACTCAGCCTTTTGTGCTTTTTTTGAAACAAGTTTATCTGCTTTAAACGTTTGAAATTTAACGGCATCTGCTCCTGCATCACTCGCAACATCAATAAGTTTTTTAGCAATTTCTAGGCTCCCGTTGTGATTGACCCCAGCTTCTGCAATAATAAAAACTTTACTCACTTGGCAACACTCCCAGCTTTTACAAAACCACTCACATGTACATACTCTTTACATGTAGCATTACTTCCATAAAACGTTCCTGCTTTTACATGAGCCCCACCATTAATGATAGCACCTGTTGAGATATGACAATTGTCTTCAATAATAGAATCATGTTCTATGAGTGCTTTTGTATTAATGATACAATTTTGGCCTATTGTGACATTGGCATTAATCAGAGCATGGTGCATAATTACCGTGCCCTCGCCTAACGTCGCATGTTTTGACACATAGGCTAATGGAGAGATGACAATGGGTAGTTCATAACCAAAAGATTTGAGCATTTCAAAAAGTTTGATTCTGGTTTCAGGAGATTTGATTTGACCAACGGTAATAAGAGTATATTTATAGTGATGACGCAAATCTTTTAAATCCTCATCACTGCCTAAAATTCTGTAGCCTAAAACTTCACTTCCAACAAGCTCTTTTGTATCGATAATGCCTGCAATTTCAAATCTATTTTCCTGTTCAATGACATCAATCACCGATCTGCAATGCCCTCCACCACCGATAAGAAGAATTTGCTTTTTCATATTCTCACCGAACTAGGGATATTTACAATGCGTTCTTCAAGATAAATCGCATTGGAAAGATCACCACACTGAAACATTTTAAACATTTCTAACTTATTCATCAACGTCCATATAGGGCGTGTCATGACGCCGTGGCTATTAGTGTATTCTAAAAAAAGGTCTCTTTGTTCTTTAGTGTCTAGCATAATGGCATTGAGCCAATAATTTGTCTTTGAATCTTTTGGTTCTTTGATAAATTGAACATCAAGTGACTCAAAAAAATCTTCATAGATTTTGGCTAAAGCTCTTTTATTCTCTAAAAAATAATTTACTTGCTCAAGCTGTGCTACTAGCAGTGCGGCATTAAGGTTGGGAAGACGGTAATTAAAGCCTATCTCATCATGGACAAATTCCCATTTATGGGGTACTTTTGCTGTTGTTGTAATGTGCTTTGCTCTTTTAGCTAAAACTTCATCATCGGTCACAATCACACCGCCACCACCGCTTGTAATGATTTTATTGCCATTGAAGCTAAAAGCCCCTACTTTACCAAATGTACCAGTATGCTGGCTTTTATAATAACTTCCTAATGATTCAGCGGCATCTTCAATCAGTGCAATATGCCATGTATCGCAAATGGCTTTTATTTCATCTATTTTACAAGGGTGACCAAAAGAGTGCATTGGAACACACGCTTTAATGACTTTACCAGTCGTTTTATTGATACATTGGTTTTCTCTAATTTCAGCATTTTCATCTAAAAATATACGCAATGCCGCAGGCGACAACCCTAACGTCTCTTTATCAACATCTACAAAAATGGGTTTTGCACCACAATAGGTTATCGCGTTACAGGTTGCAATGAACGTCAAGGGCTGTGTGATCACTTCGTCATTTTCGCCTACATCCATT
Organism: Pseudomonadota bacterium; assembly: GCA_017860615.1. Classification (GTDB taxonomy): domain Bacteria; phylum Campylobacterota; class Campylobacteria; order Campylobacterales; family Sulfurospirillaceae; genus Sulfurospirillum. Next base: position 152,951 of record JAGDMU010000002.1, read on the forward strand.
AAAACCAAACTTACATGTAAAGCTGCCGTACCATTCACCGTGGCGATTGCGTACTTACTTCCTACATACAAAGCAAATTCTTTTTCAAAACGATCGACATATGCACCAACGCTTGAAACAAACGTAGAGTCAATGCACTCATTCAGATACTTCTTTTCATTGCCAATAAAACGAGGTTCGTGCAAAGGAATAAAATTTTTCGTTGCGAAAGTATTTTGGATAAAGGCAACTATTTTTTCATACATTACATCTTCCCATCAAGGTATTTACCTGTCTCTTTATGCCCAAAATTTGGGATCATATCGTGAAAGAGGCGGACAATATCATCTTTATGCCACAATTTGGCATTTTTCATCGCTTCGATTTTTTGCGTAAAACCACTCAGTTTTGCTTCATCAAACAATGGCTCATTTTTGATAATACCAAGGTTTTTAAAACGATTCATATCTAACACTTCATTTTCAGTGAAAAACTCTTCAAAGTCTTTCTCGCCTGTCGTATCACTGCTCGTAAACAGACAAGGCCATTTACCCTCTTTTGGAAGCGTTTTTACACGTTCTCTCGCTTCATCTTCATCTTTACATATAAAAGCTTCAAAACCTTGCTTTTTTAGGTATTTGACTGCTATTTCAGCGAAGGTTATGAGATGAAGTTCCTCGCTCAGTTTTGGGAAAAAGATATCACGGTTCTCACCAAAAATACAGCTCATTAAACAAAGCTCACCTGATTCTTGAGGCGTTACAAAATAGCGTTTAATATCATTGGGGGCGACAATAGGTTGCTGTTTGGCAAGACGCTGATTAAACCCATGAAGTAGTGAACCATCGCTAAAAGCGACATTCGCAAAGCGCGCTGTAGAGATCGAAATCTGGAGGCTTTTACGCATCAAAAACATTTCCATAATGCGCTTGCTCGCTCCCATCATATTAACAGGGTTTGCCGCTTTGTCGGTTGAGACACAAAAGTACTTTTTAGCACCATTGTCAATTGATTGTTGCAACGTTTTATCGGTATTAAAAATGTTAACATCAATCATTCGCATAAGGGTAAAAGGATCTTTTTCGCTTCTAACATGTTTGAGTGCTGAGAGATTTAGTACATAATCATATTTGCCATCTGCTTTGATAAAAGCGTCATATTCCACACTGCCAATATCAAGAGCAAAAGTTTGAAAATCACCATCAATGTAACCCATAGAACTGCGTATATCACGCACGAGTTCAACCATATTGTTTTCGCTAATATCAACGACATGTAGCTTTTTTGGTTTGCGTTTAAATATCTCTTTAACAACTGCTTGCCCAATGCTACCAGCTCCGCCAATAACTAAAAAAGAAGACGTAGAGACGATGTGTGACAACTCTTTTTCATGCTCTTTAATGTCATCGCTAAAAAGCTCTTTTTCGCGCCCGATTAAAGAGAGAATATTATTCATTTGCATTGCCTTCAAGGTACCATTGATATGCTATGCGTATTCCAACTTCTAGTTCAACTTTGTGTTCCCATCCTAAAGCATGGAGCTTTGAAGGATCAGTAAGTTTTATCATTGTTCCATCTGGTTTTGATGTATTATAAACAAGACGTCCTTCATACCCAACGATCTGCTGAATGAGCTCCGCTAATGCACGAATACTTATATCTTTGCCTGTGCCAATGTTGATATGGGTATTGCGTATTTCATGTTTGCCTTTGGAAAGATCTTTAAAATTAACATTTTCCATAACAAATACACACGCATCCGCCATATCTTCACTGTATAAAAATTCTCGTCTGGGCTTTCCACTTCCCCAAATTTCAACTTCTTTAGCACCTTTTTGTTTTGCTTCGTGGATTTTACGAATAAGGGCTGGTAAAACATGCGATGTTTCTAAATCAAAATTGTCATTTGGTCCATAAAGATTAGTTGGCATGACAGAAATAAAGTTGGTGCCATATTGAAGATTATAGCTCTCACACATCTTAATACCAGCAATTTTTGCAATTGCATAAGGCTCATTTGTGTACTCTAATTCGCTAGTGAGTAAAGAGTCTTCTTTCATAGGCTGTGGAGCATTCTTGGGATAAATGCAGGTTGAACCTAAAAAGAGGAGTTTTTTGACACTGTGAATATAGCTTTGGTGAATAACATTATTTTGAATGGCTAAGTTTTCATAGATAAACTCTGCTCTATAGGTATTGTTCGCAACAATGCCCCCTACTTTAGCAGCTGCTAAAAAAACATACTCTGGTTTTTCTTGCTCAAAAAACTCTTTAACTGCTTTTTGGTCGGTCAAATCAAGCTCTTTGTGCGTGCGGGTGATGATATTTGAAAAACCTTTACATGTAAGGTTTTTAAGAATTGCAGAGCCTACAAGACCACGATGCCCTGCAACGTAAATTTTACTTGTTTTGATCATACAATTACTCGAAATAGCTCATGATTTTGTAGCCACCCTCTTTAAGGTAGACATCTTTAGTCATCAATTTTAAATCTGATTTCATCATATCATTCACCAAATCTTGAAGATTATGCTCTCTCGTCCATCCTAGTTTTTGCTCTGCTTTAGTTGGATCACCTAAAAGAAGATCAACTTCGGTTGGTCTAAAATAGCGTGGATCAACGGCTACAACTTCTTTGCCAATTTCAACTTGATAAAGTGAATTTGAACACGATTTTACAACACCAATTTCATTGACACCAACACCTTGAAATTCCAGTTCGATGCCACAATAGCCAAATGCCATACGCACAAAATCACGCACCATTGTAGTTTGCCCTGTTGCGATCACCCAGTCTTCTGGCTGGGGAGCTTGAAGAATCATCCACATCATTCGCACGTAATCTTTCGCATGACCCCAATCACGTTTAGCGTTAAGATTGCCAAGGTAAAGTTTATCTTGAAGTCCAAGAGCAATTTTAGAAGCCGCGCGCGTGATTTTACGTGTTACAAAAGTCTCTCCACGGACAGGAGATTCATGATTAAATAAAATACCATTACATGCAAACATCCCATACGCTTCACGGTAATTCACAGTTATCCAGTACGCATACATCTTTGCCACAGCATAAGGACTTCTAGGATAAAACGGTGTTGTCTCTTTTTGAGGGGTTTCTTGCACTTTACCATAGAGTTCAGAGGTACTTGCTTGGTATATTTTTGTCTTTTTTTCTAACCCTAAAAGACGTACCGCTTCTAAAATACGCAGTGTTCCAGTACCATCGGCATTAGCGACATATTCAGGTGTTTCAAATGAAACAGCGACATGACTCATCGCCGCAAGATTATAGATTTCATCAGGTTGTACTTCTTGAATAATACGTGTAAGGTTCATACTATCCGTCATATCGCCATGATGCAAAATGAGATTTCTATTTTCAACATGGGGGTCTTGATAGAGATGGTCAATTCTATCGGTATTAAAGAGTGAACTTCGTCGTTTAAGTCCATGAACGATGTAGCCTTTTTTCAGTAAAAATTCTGCTAAATAACTTCCATCTTGTCCTGTTATACCCGTAATAAGTGCCACTTTTTGATTCATACATTTTCCCTTTTATAATCATCTTCTATTCTTACAATATCATCTTCACCCGTGTAGCTTCCTACTTGTGCCTCTATAAGTACGATGGGTATTTTGCCTTGATTTTCAAGGCGGTGAATTTCGCCTGCTTTAATATACGTCGATTCATTTTCTCTTACGATATACGTTTTATCTTCGACTTGAACCGTTGCCGTTCCGCTTACTACAATCCAATGCTCATTTCTGTGGAAATGTTTTTGAAGACTCAGTCTTTTACCTGGCTTGACCATGATTTTCTTGATCTTATACCCCGATTTATCTTCTAAAACGCTATATGTCCCCCAAGGACGATGAACCGTATTGTGCGTTGTGGTCAGTTCACTATTTTCTTTTTTAAGCTTACTTACAATCTCTTTGACTTTTTGGCTACTTCCTTTTTGACTAATCAAAAGAGCATCTTCCGTATCAATCACTATCAAATCTTGCACATCAATAAGACTTACATGTTTATGTGAAAGAATAAAATTGTTGTTCTCATCACTACTTAGTTCGTTGGATAAAGCATCAAAACTTCCTACATCACTCCAACCAATATCGCTTGGAACCACTTTAACTTTTGCGCTTTTTTCCATAACCGCATAATCAATACTATCTTCAGGAATTTTAATCATATCATCATAACAAATACGAATCATTCCGTCGCGTTTTGCATTCGCATAAGCGTTTTTACATGTAAGAAAAATTTCGGGTGCATAATGTTCCAATTCTTCTAAAAAGACACCTGCTTTAAAGCAAAACATCCCACTATTCCAATAATAATTACCTGCTTCTACATAGCGCGTTGCTGTTGTAAAATCTGGCTTTTCATGAAACGCTTTAACATCTGTACCACTTGCTTCAATATAACCATACCCTGTTTCTGCATAACTTGGTGTAATGCCAAATGTCACAAGGAAGCCTTCTTGCGCCAAGGCTTCCGCTCTTTTAACAATTTTACTATAAGCATCTTGATTTTTAATCAAATGATCGCTTGGTGTTACAAGCACTATTTCATTTGTTTCAACTGCCATACACGCTAAAGCGATAGCAGGAGCCGTATTGCGTCCAATAGGCTCTAATAGATAGCGATTATTTGTTTTATGTAATTCTTCAAGTTGATCAAGAGCTAAGAAGTATTGTTCACTATTAGAAACAATAAACTGCTTATTACAAATATGGGCATTTCTTTCAATCGTGAGTTGAAAGAGAGATTGATTATTAAATAATTTCACAAACTGCTTAGGCATCAGAGTACGGCTTAAGGGCCACAATCTCGTACCACTTCCGCCACATAATATCAGGTTAATCAACGTTTTTCTCCCATGTATACGCACTTTTACAAATGAGGTTTAAATTATTATACTTAGGTTCCCATTGCATTTTGCTGATAATCTTAGATGTATTGGCAACCAATATCGCAGGATCACCTTCACGTCTTGGACCAATCGTAGCCTGAATATCACAGTCTGTGACATTTCGCATTGTTTGGATGACTTCTTTAACACTGTAGCCCTTGCCATAACCTACATTAAACGTATCGCTCTCATGCGTTTCTAAATAAACAATCGCATCAATATGAGCCCTAGCTAAATCGTCAACATGAATATAATCTCTCACACCTGAACCATCAGGTGTTGCATAATTATCGCCAAAAATAGACATACTCTTTCGTTTACCAATAGCACATTCACAAGCCACTTTAATCAGATGTGTTGCCTTATCAAAACATTGCCCAATACGCGGACTTTGTGCTTCAATATCAGCTCCTGCAACATTAAAATAGCGAAATACAATATATTTAAACTCAGGATTTGCTTTTGCTGTATCGGCTAAAATCGTTTCACTCATCAACTTACTCATTCCATAGGGATTGATAGGTTTTGTTGGGAATGTTTCATCAACACCGTTGGCTGGAATGGCTGTTGGTTCACCGTAGACTGCTGCTGTAGAACTAAAAATAAATTTTTTAACCTTTGCATTGATTGCCGCTTGAATTAAATGTGTTGTATTGACCGTATTGTTCATATAATATTTCAAAGGATTACTCACGGACTCTGGAACAACAATAGAAGCTGCAAAATGAAGAATTGTTTCTATATTTCTCTCATTCAAAAGTGTAGAAACCTGGTTGAAAGCATTAAGATCAAGGTTAATAAATTCAAATGGTTTAATGGCATAAAGGATGTCCAATATTTTCTGACTACCTGTGCTTAAATTATCTAAGATGATAAGCTCTTCACCTTGCTCTAAAAGTTGTTTAGCAACATGGCTACCAATGTAACCTGCGCCTCCCGTAATTAAAATTTTTGCATTTTTATTCATAATAAGAATCTTTGATCATTGGTGTTAATATAAAATATAATAATATAAAGAATAAAGAATAAAGTATGAATATGAATATATCATCTCTTACTTTAAACCCTAATCCAATATACGAAAATAAAATTTGCATCAGACCTAAAAGTAAGACTGTTTTGCGAGTATTTCCACATTGTTGTTTTAATAAAAGATGGTGCATATGGGTTTTATCAGCCGCTAAGGGATCATGATGATGAAGAACTCTGCGAAGCATAACAATGAGCGTATCTAAAATAGGGATTGCACACAAAAGAAGCGTTGAAATTGCTGTAATATAATCTTTTTGAATGGCATAAACAACAATGATTGAAATCATAAATCCTAAAAACATACTCCCACTATCACCCATAAAGATTTTTGCAGGATGCCAATTCAGGATTAAAAAACCTCCTATGGCACTCATCAAAATGAGCGTTGCATAGAGTAAAAACACGTCTTGATATTTATAGCCAATGTAAGCAAATGGAAATAAAATAGCCAAAGAGACAACAGAAGCTAGTCCATCAAGACCATCAATCAGATTGATGCTACTGACAAACCCTGAAATAGCAAAAGCAAAAAAAAGCAATGCGACCCAATCATTCAAAACAATCTCATGCCCTAAAAAGGTTCCAAAATGTTGAATATCGAATCCCACCTGATAAAGAATGATTGCAGCACATGCGGTCAAAAATAATTTTTTCTTAGAAGAAATAGAGCGGATGTCATCCCATAAGCCTACTAAAAAAATGCCACTTAAGGGAATTAAAAAAAGGTATGAATGTTCTATATCAAAAAGAAAAACACCAAAAGCAAACGCAGCAAACATACCAATTCCGCCACTTCGAGGTACAACTTTGGTGTGAGAGCTTCGCTCATTAGGGATATCTAAAATGTTTACTTGGTGCATATATCGAACAAGAAGGAAATTTAACATAAATGAACATGCTATGATAAAAATTAATTTGATAAACACGCTCATTTCAATAAGGGACACTTATTATCCTTACAACTATTATTTTATTTATTATAAAACAATAGCTCTTTGATTGCCTTTAAATAAGACTCTATGACATTGTTTTCATCATATGCTTCTCTCATTTTCAACAAACCACGATTGCCCATTTCTTCTCTTTGATCACGTGTCATTAAAACAATCTGTTCCATTTTTTGCATTAAATCTTCACTATCTTGTATACGGCATAAAAAACCTGTAATACCATTTTCCACAACATCTTTGCAACCAACCGTATCTGTTGCAATAAGAGGTTTAGCCATAGCGGCTGCCTCCAATAAGCTTCTTGGCGTGCCTTCTCTGTAACTGGGTAAAACCACACAATCAGCTTTTTCTAGTACCTCTTCAACACAATCACTTTCCCCTAAGTACTTGAGCGGCTGTTTTTGACAAAGCCTTTGAATTTCTTCTTGACTCAGTGCTGTTTGATTTTGCACATCACACGCACCAAGTAACCAACATTCAATATGTGGATAATGCGTATAAAGATTTTGACTTGCTTCAATAAATTCGTACACACCCTTATCTTTGAGCATACGCGCCACCAGTAAAAAAACAACTTTATTATCTTCTATGCGCGATGGTCTTGGATAAAACCGTTTTAAATCAACACCACTACCAGAAATCACTTCCACCTGATGTGGAGAAACGAGCTTTTGGCGACAAAATAATTCACAATCATCTTTGTTTTGAAAAAAAACTTTATGGGTCAACTTTGAAGTGATTTTGTATAACTGTTTAATAAAAGTTGTTGCCAATGAAGGCTTGATAAACACTGTCCCAAGTCCTGAAATTGTATTGATTGTTTTTGCACCAACCAGTCGTGCCGCCCACGTACTATAAAGATTTGGTTTTATCGTGTAATTCAACACAACATCTGGTTTGATTTTTCGATACAACCGATACAAATCCCATACGGTTTTTATATCCTTTAGAGGATTCATCCCTTTGGCATCAAAGGCAATAGCATAAAAAGAAAATTCTTTCTCAATTTTAGGAGTATAGTGCGCATCATAAGGAGCGATGCAGATAACATTATAGCCTTCATTGAGCAATCTCCTTGCAAGATTAAGGCGAAAATTATAAATATTCCATGCCGTATTGATGACAATCGCAATGGTTTTCATTGCTCATCCAACCATGCTTGAAACATCAAAATATCCCACAAGTGATACGCCCAATTTTGTTTATATGCCAAATGTTCTAACCAAAGTTTGCGTACAAGTGAAGCATTAAAAAACCCTTCATTTTTCAAACGTTTTTCATCTAGTAACGCTTCTGCCCAGTCTCTAAGCTCATGCCTTAACCAAGACTCCAAAGGTACTCCAAACCCCATTTTTGGTCTATCAATCAGTGCCTTAGGAATGTATTGAGAGAGCAATTGTTTGAGAATGTATTTTCCTTCTCCATGATGAAATTTCATCTCAAATGGCAATGACCACGCAAACTGAACCACACGATAATCTAAAAACGGTACGCGTGTTTCCAATGAACATCCCATGGCAGCACGATCTACTTTCACTAAAATATCATCAGGCAAATATGTCACAGCATCATATGCCATCATTTTTTCAATGCCAAATAGAGTTTCAAAAGGTTTATTTTCTGCAGTTAAGAGTGTTCTAGGCTCTTTAACATTTAAAACAAACTTCTCAGGATTTTGTACATGAGAAACTAATCCTAAATAAAGTTCATCGACACTTTCACAGGAAAGCAATTCTACCCCTTTTCGCATCTTGTCACCAAAATGAGCATACGAGTGTAAGGGAAGATAATTGAACCATTCAAGAGGCAGATGAGAAAATCCCCTAGCTGCGTGTTTACGTACACCTAAAGGAATTTTGGTTATTTTATGCCAAAGATTATTTGTTATCGTATAGCGATTATACCCTCCAAATAATTCATCGGCACCATCACCTGAGAGCGCCACACTCACCTGCATTTTTGCTAATTTTGAAACCAAAAATGTGGGAAGTTGAGAAGAATCCGAGAATGGTTCGTCATATAACGTAGAGAGTTTTGGTACTACAGCTAAAGCATCTTTAGCACTCACATAAAGCTCATTATGCTCCGTTTTCAGATGACGTGCAACCTCTTTGGCAAAAGGAGCTTCATTAAAACGGGCTTCTTCAAATCCAATGGAAAAAGTTTTGATCTTCTGAGTAGATTGCGCTTGCATTAAAGCAACTACCATACTCGAATCTACACCTCCCGATAAAAAAGCACCCAAGGGCACATCTGCCATCATCTGCGCGTTTATACTCTGTTTTAAAAGGGATTCAAGTGTACTCAAGGCATCATCAAAGCTACCCTTAAAACGATTCTGAGTGCTCTCTTTCACACATGATTGAGCTGACCAATAGGCTTTTTTGGTTAGCTTTCCTTCTTTTGAAAGTGTTAAAAGATGCCCTGCTTCTAGTTTTTGAATATGTTCATAAATCGAATAAGGTGCAGGAATGTAGTTATGGCGCAACAAAAGAGCGATAGAGCCTTTGCAAATTGTCGCATCAAAATGAGGATGATACTTTAAACTTTTAAGCTCTGATCCAAATAAAAAACTTCGACCATGCCAACCGTAATACAGTGGTTTTTCACCCATGCGATCACGCGCAAGTGTCAATGTTTGAAGTTCTTGATCCCATAAAGCAACCGCAAACATACCCACGACTGATTGTAAGGTCTTTTCAACTCCCCATGTTTCAAATGCCTCAAGAAGTGTTTCCGTATCGCTATGACCTCTCCACAACGTTGTTGTAGCTTTTTCAAGTTCTTGTCGTAACTCCAAATGGTTATAAATTTCACCATTGAAAATCAAAACAAACCGCTTAGAAGAAGAGACCATCGGCTGATGCCCTGCTAAAGAGAGCTCTACGATAGAAAGCCTTCTATGAGCAAGTCCTATTTGAGCCTTTTCATCAAACCAAACACCACTGTCATCAGGACCTCTATGCGAAAGCTTGGAGGACATAGTATATAGTTGTGCTTTTGCTTCACTCTCTTCAAAAGTACCACCCCAAAATCCAACTATGCCACACATGTATGTTTTCCTTCTAAAACATCTCGCCATTGCCCTAAAATAGGCTCTATTGCAAAATCTTGTGCTCTTTTTAATGCCTGAGCACGATAATGCTTACACAAATTCTCATCATCTAAAAGTTTTTGCATCGCTTTTTGCATCGCTTCCGTATCGTTAACTGGAACTAAAATGCCAAATTCTGCTTCTTCAATACCCTCATCCATTTGATAGGTATAATCGGTTTGTGGTGCTAAAATCTCTCTAGGTCCTGATAAACAATCTGTCGAAATAACAGGAAGCCCACATGATAAAGCTTCTAAGATCACATTAGGGAAACCTTCACTTTGAGATGCAAATACAAAAATAGATGCTCGCAATAAATAGGGTGCTGTATGAGAATCAAAGTCTAAAAAAATAACTTTTTTTTCTAAATGTAAAGTTGTTACCAATTGCTTGAGAAAACTTTCTTTCTCTCCTTTACCTAAGATGTAAAGTTTAGAATTATCAGAGAATTTAGCAAAAGCTTGAATGATCAACGCTTGGTTTTTTCGTAACGTCAAGCTACCAACCGTTATAAAACTTTTTTTATCATGCTCTTGCATTTCTTGCTCCATGGTATTAAGAGAAGATGGATTATAAATCACACTTTGGTATGTTCGGATATTAAAATGCTCTTTTAAATCATACTGTATTGCTTGTGATACAGGAACAATAACATCTGCTCTTTGGTAGCAGTATCGTATTAGCATACGATTGATTTTTGATGTTAAACTGCTGTCATAATACATTGAGCTAGGAGCTATGCGTTCACTGATAATTGCACGATGACTTGAAAAAAATTTAGAAAGAACATTCATATAATTAGAACGATACAAAAAACTCACAACGCTTGTAAAATGATATGTACGGATGATAGACGCCAAGCGAAAAGCCAACCATGGCAGCTTTAATAATTTGATCACAGAATTTTGATAACTAGGCTGATTTAAGTGAATAATTTTGATACGAGAGTCCAAAGTATAGGTTATAGTATTCTCTACCAAAATTACATAACATGTAGTTTCTTTAACAAAACGATTTAATAAAACACTGACAACTCTCTCAGCTCCACCACCATCTAACGAATTAATTAAAAAAACTATTTGATTAGGCATTATGATAACTCTTATGCAAAGTTTTATAAATGACATTTTGTGTTTCATCGACCATACGTTGGATAGAAAATTCACGTACAATTTTGTTTCTGCTTAATTTTCCTAAAAGTTGTCTATCTCTTTGTATCATTTGCATAATCGCTTCATAAAGACGTTGCTCATCATTTGGAGGAATAACAATACCACATTCACCAACTATCATTTTACTATCACCGACATCCGTAACAATGCAAGGAACTTCGCAACTCATCGCTTCAGCTATCACATTTGAGAAACTTTCACTTAAAGATGTAGAACAGCATATATCTAAGCCTACATAATAATTTGCAATATCTTTAACAGAGTCTATCCAAATAACTTTTGATTGATTATATTTCCCTAAAATAGTTTGGCATTCTTGTTTAATTGTTTCATCTCCGCTTCCAATTACAACAAAATAGAAACTCTCCTCCATTTCTAAAATTCTTCTAGCAACTTTAGCAAAAATTGTATGTCCTTTAACAATATCAATGCGTCCAACAAGAGCTATCACAATACCTTTTGTTTGCAACCCATACTTGCAACGAAAAGTGTCATTTTTTTGAGAAGAAGGTATAAAATGATTTATATCAATTCCATTATAGATAAGAGAAAATTTTTCTACATCAAATCTCTGATTTGTATGAAATTCAATTGATGCTTTGGAATTAGCAATAATATGATCAACATTTTTTGAAAATTTTTTTTGAAAAAAGAAAAGTAATTGAGCCAATTTTCCATATTGCTTAAACTGCATATTTGAGGCTCTTATACCCCAAATGATCTTCGTTTTTTTAGGTTTACACCATAAAGAAAAAAGGTTCATCTCTGGTAAAAATGAGTAAACAACATCTGGCTGAATAAAAACTAAATATGAGCGATACTTCATAAAAAAAGAAAACAGATCATAACGCCCTTTTTTTTGCAAATTAGTATAATAAACGTCCTGCATCGCTTTAATTTCATCTTCTAAAACACCGCCATACATTGTGCAAATATACACATCAAACTTATTTTTATCGATATGTTTAATAAGCTCAAGAAATTGCCGTTCTGCTCCACCCAAGTTTAAAGAACGAATAGCTAATACAATTTTATATTTAGAGCTCATACTTACCACAAATTCTCCTGATCTTATTAATATATTTCTGAGGGAACCAATATAAAAGCTTTCTAATACAGCATTAATTCTTTTTAAGTACTCTTAATAAAAGCAAATTGATTACAGCCTAACCCACAACCACATGTAAAAAGTTTATCAAGGTTATAGTCTCTTTGCTTATAAAAATTAAAAATTTCTTCGGGCTTTGCGGTTTCGAAAGGATATCCACCAATCCAATCAATATAATCATGAAGCCTATTCATCCCTCGCTCTTTTTTATATTCTTTCCAATGACGAAATGAAAAAGGGTTTTGTCTTTTAATGAGTCTTACTAACATGCGCCTTCCTTCAAAATAAAAAATTGACATATATAGTAAGACTAATTTAACAAAATTATTGTGTTCAACATATATTTTTTTAATTTTTTGCCATGCTTCACTTTGAAGACCTTGATTATTATAAATAGCAATAAATAACATACCTTTTTTACTAACGGGGATATCTGCATATTCTAATGCTTTCCACATATCCCCTGTATGGTGTAATACACCCCAACTATAGACAATATCAAACGTGCCAAGAGACTCCAAATAATTTTTATCTAATACGCTTCCTTGTTCTATTTTCCAATGTTCATCATTTGGAAAATATTTTTCTTGTAAATATTTAGTACATTTAACACTTTGTGCGTCATAATCAAAACTATAAACTTTTGCACCTAGCATTCTCGCACATAAGCTGTGGAGTCCAGAGCCACTCCCTATATCTAAAAATGTTTTATCTTTAATATCTCCAAGCCAATAGGAAAGCTCATGTTTTGCGTGCTCAATCTGAATATCTTTTAAATTTTTTAAAAAACTAGCCCAATTTTCACCAAATTCAAATCTTTTGGAACTATTAATTTCATTTTGCCAATCCATCAATTTCCTTTTTAACTTTCTGTCTCATCTGTTTGATAAAAATTTTCAATTATTCTATTTCCATTTTTAACGTAATATATTCTCATAAAGTCTTTTTGGTATATGTTAAAATGATAAGGTCCTTATTTCTTCTTTCAATACACCGCCGTAGAGCATGTTAACATACTGCATTAAACAAGCTTCATCATCTTACAATAACCTCTTCAATGATCTCTTCCCATTTTTCAAGTATATGTTTTATAGCATATCTTTGCCTTACTTTTATAGCCTCTTGAGATAACGTTTGACGAATAGGAGTATCATTGATTAGCGTGTAAATTGCTTGCGTCAACTGTTCTATATTTTCGGTTTCAACCAATATACCATTTATCTTATGCTCGATTATTTCACGTGGTCCATAAGGACAATCAAAACTAATGCATGCACAACCACAAGACATCGCTTCTATCAAAGCATTGGGGAACCCTTCTTTTTCAGAAGACAAAACAAAAACAGAAGCTCTAGAATAATAATCAAAAATATTTTTTTGAACTCCCATTAATTTAATATTTTGCACCTTTAATTCAGAAATTTGTTTTTCTAAAGAGCTTCTTTCTTGCCCTTCTCCCACAATCAATAATTCCCAATCATTTTTTGGAAGTAAACTATATGCTTTAATCAGTTTATCAAAACCTTTTTGCTTATCTAACCTTCCAACAGCCAAAATAATTTTTTCTTTCTGATTTTCAAGAGGAAGAGAAGGTATGACAATAGGGTTGTAAATTGTTGTAACATTTTGAACAAAATTATAATTTTTGGCATCGTGTAATGTTTGCGTCACTAAATAATCACACCAAGGATAAATCACTCTGCGTACTATCAACGTTAGCCAATTAGTATAAAAGCTATAGGCAACTCTTTCTGCAATTATAATTTTGCGAGTTGTCAACTTAGCTGCTAAGATACTAAGAATATTGGTATGTATCATAAAACTAATGATCACATCTGGATTAACAGTCTTTATCGTCCGTGATAAAATACGCAATCGCTTAAAAGTATTCAAAAATGTTTCAATAATGGTGCGAGATGGTTTCATCAAATCTAAGGTTATGTGTGTGATATTTTGGTCTAATGGATAAAAAGATGGAGTATTCGCAAATGTAGCAATGCTTATTTCATGCTTTAAAGATAAATGATTTGCAATGTTCACTAGCACCCTTTCTGCACCACCGTGAGACAAAGAGGAAATGACAAAAAGAATTTTCAACAACTACTCTTTAATGATAAAAGCTTGACCTGTCGGTAATAAGACAATGCTCTCTGGTTTTGACTCCATTACCTCATCAAAGGCTTGCTTTGCACCAGGACAACTTTTAAAACCATAATCATCACAGACCAAGATACCTCCTTTGACCAATCGAGCATAAAAAAACGCTATACTGTCTTTCGTGGGTTGATACAAATCAACATCAACATGGACAAATTTAAAAAAAGTATCTGCATTTTCATAAAATCGTGCGGGGATAAAGCCTTGTTTATACTCTATGCAATTAAATTGCTTCAGCCGAGTTTTTACAAAATCTATTCCTGCATCCAAATCACCTTTACTCCAATATGTCCCATCTTCTTTAGAGGGTTCGCTTAATCCTTCAAACGTATCATACAAAAAGAGCTTTTCATTGTTTCGCATAGAATTCGCGATCAAATAAGCAGTAGCCCCCTGAAAAACACCACATTCAGCATAATTCCCTTCCAAGTTTGTAACGATTTTAAGTAAATTTAGGAGTGCAAATTTTCTATCATAACTATGAAAATTATCCCCTACAAAATCTCTGTAATACTTTTGAAATTCCATATCTTCATAATAAATATTGCCAAATTCCGATATTTTCATTTTTGGATAAACAACATTAAATAACTTTTCTGCCAAATAATACTGACTCCATTCATCCTTCGCAATATATCCTTTATAAAGTAATTTCATTAAGGTTAACAATTTCATTTTTGACCTTCAAAGTATAAATTCAAACCACTTTTTTTTATGTTGACTATAAACAACAGGTAATGGAATACTGCTGAAACCTTCCCTTTCCAATTGAGTGTATTCCACGGTATAAACATTTTTGGCTTTACACCTAAAGATGAAAAATGGTTTTGCAGCAAATGTTTCATAGTAACATCATCAAAACGCTGCACATGACCCCATCGGTGAAATTTTTCACCACACTTTGGACACATAACGATTTGTTCAGAAAGATTTTCACAATAGGGAACTGTTCCAACAAATTTGCCATTAACTTTTAACACTCTATAAACTTCCGATACACTCAAACGTAGTGTTTCATCATCTAAATGTTCCAAAACTTCTGACATAACAACACCATCAAAAAAATCATTTTCAAAAGGGATTGATTGAGAGTAACCCACTTTAGCATGATCTTTTCCTAAAAGAGTTTGAAGTTTTTTTATTGCTTTTTCGCTAGGGTCTAAAGAATAAATATCTAAATTTTTTTCTAATGCAATGTGTTCAAAAAAACATCCACCAACACCTATATTTAGGATTTTATCCTGCGGTTTGAATTGAGTGACTAGGAAATGTACCCTACTTTTACTGCCTTCAAAACTACGCATATCTTCATTTTGAAAATAATTCCAAATTTTATCTTGATTCATTTTTTAAACCTGATGCCCAATCTAATAAACTCTTCCAATTATTTTCCCAATTATAGTCTTTAATCGTTCGCTCAAAACCTGCTTTGGCTATTTTGATTCTCTCATCATCATGTAATAAATAATACTCAATAATGTCAATAGCATCATCTGTATTATCATAATAAACACATTCGGTATCGGGTTTATAAATCTGCTCATGGACGTTTACACCTGCTTTGTCACAAACTTGCATCATGCCATGATATGGCGTCTCATACATTCGCATATTTCCCGTTTCAGTTGGAGTAGGAGAAACGTGCATATTAAGCCCTATTTTTGTGTTGAAATAAAGTCTTTCTCGCTCGTCATTACTAATTCCTGTTATCCTATGAGGAAAAATTGGTTTGCCTATAAGAGCTCTTATATAGCCTATATAACCTTTAAAAGGCCATCTACCATGTATTTGAAGGCGAGATCCAAAATGTTTTTTCAACTGCACTAATCGATTCATTTTGCTATTAGCAGTGTAACCAATATAGTTTCCTACATAAATTATTTCTAAAGTGCGATTTGCAAAAAACGCATCATTTGGTTCTGGTAAAAGAATACTTTTGGGACACAGTGGTAGCCATTTATGATTATGGCATCCCCACTTTTCAAGAGAATCTGAAAATAAATCTGTATCACTATAGCTTGGGCTAATATAAAAAGCTCCATCAAAAGCCCAAAGCTCAGGAATACCTCGCTGGTATGTTGAATAAGGGTCATCTATAAAGCCCAGAATTTTAATCTTGTCTTTAAAGTATTTAGACAAAATTTCTGGATGGATTGGATTGTATGTTGACATCACAAAAATATCAAAATCTTTAAATTTATCCAAAAAATCACTGATATAACGCATATAGCTTTTATCTCTATTACGATATAAAACATCTAATTCATGCATAAACCCAAAATTTCTTTTTTTACTCCAACGTGTAATCCCACCATTTAAAAAGTCTCTCCAATCTCCATAAGGATTTTGATTAAAATAAGGAAAAGGGTCCAATGAATCCATATAATAACCGAAAAAATTTTCATTTTTTGGTAAATTAAAAGCAAAAACTTTTTTCACTTTATAGCCTCAACATTTAAACTCATTAACTTTCCATGCTCTTTATCCATGTGAGGATAATACGCTTGCGCATAATCATCTACTTCTGCATGTTCAGTTGATTTCCAATCATATTTATAAACTTTTTTAAATCCTACATCAAGGAGGGCTTGTTTGAGCGTCTCAAAATCAAAAAGATTGTAATGGATATTATAGAGATAATCTTGTCTTCCCATTAATAACCCGATCACTAAAGATAAATCTTTTTTTTCCATATATAATTCACAACATGCTTCAAAATCAGGGACAGAAATCCTTAATATGCCATCTTCTTGCAACACTCTATACCATTCTTTTAAAACTTTTGATAGTTTATTTCTATGAAAGTGTTCCAATACATGGCAATTATAAATAAGCTCAATAGAATTATCATGAAACATGCTCAAATCATCTATACTTGTTAGATAGTCGATATGATCATAATTCACGAGATCTATATGAACATATCCTTTAAGATATTTTTTACCACATCCCAAATGTAATTTCATTTTCCCTCTTTTAAATAATAGATTCTAGTGCGCATACGAAAGTTTAATGAGTTTGTTATTCTCAATTTTATAGAAAAAAGAACATTGCTCTATAGTACTTAACCGATGTGCAACGATAATCAGCGTTTTATCTTGACAAATTTCATAAATTTCTTGCATGATTTTGGATTCAGTTTCAGTATCTAAAGCACTTGTGGCTTCATCTAAAACCAAAATTTCAGGGTCTTGATACAATGCCCTCGCAATGGCAATACGCTGTTTTTGCCCACCACTAAGCATGATTCCACCTTCACCCACACGTGTTTCAATGCCTTCATGATGCTCTTCTAAAAAGTCTAACATATTTGCTTTCTTCAAAGCATCTTTGATTTTAGGTTCATCTTTGAATTCGCCAAAAGCCACATTATCGGCAACAGTGCCATCAAACAGATAAATACTTTGAGGAATATACCCTATTTTTTGTCTCCACGCTTTAATATTTTCATCACATAAAGGCATACCATCAATAAAAATCTGCCCATTTAATGGGCGATATAACCCAATTATGACATCAATTAACGTACTTTTACCGCTTCCACTTTCACCAATGATGGCAACGCGTTCTCCTTTTTGAATACTCAAATTTACTTCTTCAAAAATGAGCTTTTCTTTTGTGTACCCAAACGATACATTGCATAGCTCAATTCTCTTCTTAAAAATAATGGAATCCTCTCCCAAATCCTCTATTTCATAAATCAAATCATTATGCACAATATCGAGCGCTTTATGGTAAAACAATATTTGGTTATATCCATTTAAAATACGATTTGCGGAAGGAAGCAATCGGTATAACGCTATAATAAACACTGAAATCATTGGCAAAGAACTTGCAATATTGGTATCGTATTTGTACACTAAATAGATAATCACAAAAACAACAATTCCAAAACCTAACGCTTCTAAAAAAAGGCGAGGTGCGCTTCCTAACGTTTCATTGGAGATATTTGTCTTTGCAAAAATATCACTTTGTTTTGCAAAATCATCCAAAATAAGACTATCTTTGGATTTAAGTTTAATCATCTTGAAATTTCCAAAAGTCGTTAGGATAATACTGTAAAAACTTCTCTGTGCAGCTTCTTTTTTAATACCTTCAACTTTGATCCATTTTGATACGGTTTGTGTTAACAAAAGCGCATTCATCCCTAAAATCAATGTCAATAAAAAAGTGATTTTCCAATTTGTCAAAACTAAAACACCATAAATAAATACCACAACACACACTTCACTGATCATTAACAAAAGATTTTGAATAATGTTTGTTACATTTTGAGCCTCTGAGATAATTGCTTTGGAGAGTTCACCTGAATTAAATGCCGTAAAATGTTGATAACTGCGTCCCAAATAATTTTCAAAAAGACGGTACGCAATGAGATGATAACGCCCTTTTGCAAAACGCGCTAAGAGATAGATATAAAAAAGATTTAAAGCACTTCTTGCTAAATAAAATAAAATCAAACATATACCAAAAGCTAAAATAAAATGAGATGCTGATGTAAAATAAAAAAAATCATAGAGAAAAGAGAAATACGGATTACTTTGAATGTGTGTAAAATCGGTTGCAACAGAGATAAACGGCATAATAATAGATACACCAACGGTTTCAATCAAAGAGACAAAAATAGAAAAGACCAAAAGATAACCCAAAAATAGCTTATCGCGTCTTGTTAATAAAACACTGATTTTACTAAAAAACGCTATCATTTGGGGGAAGATACTTTAAAAAACTCTAAATACCAATCCACAAACTTATCAATGCCCTCTTGGATGGGTGTTGCAGGTTTATAGCCTAGATCTTCAACCAAATCACTGACATCAGCGTATGTGGCAGGAACATCACCAGCTTGGAGCGGTAAAAAGTTTTTTTGAATTTTTTTGCCTAGTTTTTTTTCAATCGCTGTAATAAAATCCATTAGCTTCACAGGATTATTATTGCCTATATTATAAATTTTATACGGTGCTGAAGAAGTGGATACTCGTCCATCTTTCCCATTCCACGAAGCGTCCCTTTGCGCTGGGTGATCAATCACACGTACAACTCCTTCAACAATATCATCAATATACGTAAAATCTCTATACATCTCACCATTGTTAAACACATCAATCGCTTTACCCTCAAGTGCGGCTTTTGTAAACAAGAACAATGCCATATCAGGACGTCCCCATGGTCCATAGACGGTAAAAAAGCGAAGTCCTGTTGTGGCTATGCCAAAAAGATGACTGTAAGTATGCGCCATCAGTTCATTCGATTTTTTACTTGCAGCATAGAGGCTAATAGGATGATCTACATTATGATCTGTTGAAAAAGGCAGTTCTTCATTAAGCCCGTAAACAGAAGAGCTACTGGCATAACACAGATTTTTAACGCCATAGTGTCTGCAACACTCCAAGATATTCATAAATCCAATGATATTGCTATCGATATACGCTTGTGGATTGGTGAGGCTATAACGCACACCCGCTTGTGCGGCAAGGTTACACACAGTATCAAATTTTTCAGATTGAAAAAGCTTTATCATTGCTTCTTTATCTTCAAGATTCATTTTTACAAACTGATAATTTGGATAAATAGTAGATTTGAGCAAAATACCATAAGGAATACTTTTACCTTCTTCAAGGCTATTGATAATCCCGCTTCTTTGAAGTCTTCCATATTTAACATTTTGGTCATAATAGTCATTGATGTTATCAAGACCCACAACGTCATTGCCTCTGGCTAAAAGTTTTAATGTCAAATGGCTTCCAATAAAACCTGCTGAGCCTGTAACCAATACTTTCATGCCACTCCTAGTCTTTCCCAAAAAGGTCTCTTGTATAAACCTTCTCCTTGACATCTTCAATATCTGACGTTAACCTATTTGCCACAATCACATCGCATATTTTTTTGAACTCATCAAAATTCTTGACGACACGTGAATTAAAAAAGCTCTCTTCCTCAAGTACGGGCTCATACACAACCACTTCAATACCTTTGGCTTTGATACGCTTCATAACACCTTGAATAGACGAAGTTCTAAAATTATCACTCCCCGCTTTCATAATAAGACGATAAATGCCCACAATCTTAGGGTTGCTTTTAACAATAGACTCTGCAATAAAATCTTTTCGTGTACTATTAGAATCAACAATAGCACGAATAAGATTATTGGGAACCTCATGGTAATTGGCTAAAAGTTGCTTGGTGTCTTTTGGTAGACAGTATCCACCATAACCAAAAGAAGGGTTATTGTAAAAATTACCAATGCGAGGGTCTAAACAAACACCTTCAATAATCTCTTTAGTCTCAAGTTTTCGACTGAGTGCATAAGAGTCAAGCTCATTAAAAAAAGCGACACGCATGGCAAGATAGGTATTTGCAAAAAGTTTAATCGCTTCTGCTTCTGTCGATTCTGTAAAGACAATTGAAACATCTTTTTTAATTGCACCTTCAACCAAAATATCAGCAAACCGCTTTGCTCTTTCACTCTTTTCGCCTACCACAATACGGGAAGGATAAAGATTATCATAAAGGGCTTTGCCTTCACGTAAAAACTCTGGAGCGAAAAAGATATTGTCAATGCTAAATTGGGCTTTTAGTTTTTGAACATATCCAACAGGAATGGTTGATTTAATAACCATCGTCGCCAGTGGATTGTGAATCAAAATATCTTTAATAACGCTCTCGATAGACTTTGTATTAAAATAATTTGTTTCAGGATCATAATCTGTTGGTGTCGCAATAATCACAAAATCAGCATTTCCATAGGCTTCTTTTTTATCTAATGTGGCTTTAAAATTAAGAGATTTGTTTTTCAAATACTCTTCGATCTCTTTATCTTCAATAGGAGAAATTTTCTGATTGATCATGGCTATTTTTTCAGGCACAATGTCAAGTGCTACTACCTCATGATTTTGAGCCAATAAAATTCCATTTGAAAGCCCAACATAGCCCGTTCCAACAATCGCTATTTTCACTATAACCTCGCGTCCACTAATGTTTTAGGTAAAAATGATTTAATATCATAAATCACTTGGTGTTCATTTTTAACAATATTTAGTTCTTGAAACTCTTTATGTGAAACCGCTAGAACAAGTGCATCATAGGTATTCAATGCTGGTAATTCTGACAACAGCTCCAAATTATATTCATGCTTAACTTCTTTTGCATCTGCCCAAGGATCATAGATGCAAATCTGCACACCAAATTCTTGTAATTCCTTAATGACATCAATTACACGTGAATTTCGAATATCAGGACAATTTTCTTTAAAAGTAATGCCTAAAATCAAGACCTTGGAGCCTTCAATTTTATGCCCTTTTTTAATCATTAACTTGATCACTTGATTGGCAACGTAGATACCCATATTATCATTGAGTCTGCGCCCTGCTAAAATAATTTCCGAGTTATAACCTACCTCTTGAGCCTTATGTGTTAAGTAGTAAGGGTCAACCCCTATACAATGACCACCAACAAGGCCTGGTCGAAATGGTAAAAAGTTCCATTTCGTTCCTGCTGCTTCCAAAACTTCTTGTGTATCAATTCCTAATCGGCTAAAAATAATCGAAAGTTCATTAATGAATGCAATATTAATATCACGTTGAGAATTTTCAATAACCTTAGCCGCCTCAGCAACCTTAATACTTGAGGCTTTATGTGTACCTGCTGTAATAATGCTTCGATACAAGGCATCTACTTTATCCGCAATTGCTGGCGTTGAGCCAGAAGTCACTTTAAGAATTTTAGTAACCGTATGCGTTTTATCACCAGGATTAATGCGTTCAGGAGAATAACCACAGAAAAAATCAACATTGAACTTTAAGCCAGAAACTTCTTCTAAAACTGGAACACAATCTTCCTCGGTGGCACCAGGATAAACTGTACTCTCATAAATAACAATATCATTTTTTTTAAGGACTGTACCTACCGTTTGGCTTGCTTTGATTAAAGGCGTTAGATCAGGACGTTTATTTTTATCAATAGGTGTTGGCACAGTAACGATAAAGATAGTGCAGCTACGAAGTGTTTCCAAATTCGTTGTAAATTCCATCTCATGTGTAATCGCCTCTTTTACTTCCATTTCTGTAAGCTCTAGAGTTCTATCATAACCTTGTTTAAGCTCATCAATACGTGTTTGATAAATATCAAACCCTACAACAGGATATTTTTTTGCAAATTCCACAGCTAACGGTAGTCCAACGTATCCTAATCCAATAATCGCTATTTTATCCATTATTTTTGTCCTATATTTCTTCTTTGATTCTCATATACACTGGGAACCGTGGCTTACCACCTTTGGTTATCTCTTGAAATTTATACGTAATTTTTGATCCAATGGGTGGAGGATTTTTGCGTTCATTTTCATTAAAACCTGACCCTATATCAAATAAAATACCTTCATCATTTCTACAAGTAAGTGAGCCAAAACTATTTTTGTACTTCCCTTCACCTTTATGGTGCTCAACAACTTCGCACTCAGCATCGTGAAAGTTCTTCACTTTCAGACTATTTGGATCGCGTTTTGAAAGATATTTTGAATCAGGATGGCGCACTACAACACCTTCTCCACCACCTTTTTCAACTTCCATCAAAAAGCTTTTCAAATGTTCTTCGTTTTTACAAGTGGTCTGCTTCGCTATTTTCAAATAGTCCGCTTGATTCAGTTTGAGATAGTACTCTAATTTCACTAAGCGTTGAATCAAGCCACCATTCTCGTGAGGCACATCAAACGCGTAAAAAGCAATATTTTTCCATCCATCATGTGGCTCTTTTTTCTTCACAATAGAGATGATATTCTCAAAATCACCCCGTTTGCTCCACAGTTCACCATCTACAGGAAAGAGAGGGAAGCCTTCCGTAAACCAAGCAGGAGGAGAGAGTTCGATACCACCTCTTGAAATGAGTTTTTTCCCATCCCAATAAGCGCGCACACCATCCATTTTTTCACTCATCAACCACCCTGAAACATCTTGCCCTTCCCATTCTTGAAGAAGCATAAGCTCAGGTTTGGCTGCAAACAGCATACTTATAAACATACACCAAAGAACAATCAATCGCCTCATTTAGGCGTCTTCTTTATATTTTTCCAAGTACCACTCAATGGTTTTAAGAATTCCACTTTCAAAGTTTTCTTCAGCAACCCAGCCCAATTTTGTCTCAATTTTTGTGGCGTCAATGGCATAGCGTCTATCATGCCCTGCTCGATCTTCCACGAAAGTAATTAACGCTTTGTAGGAAGTTTTTTTAGGCTTTAGTGTATCAAGGATTTCGCAGATTTTATGCGCTATATAGAGGTTATCTCGCTCATTTCGTCCGCCGATATTATAGGTCTCACCAGAATTTCCTTCATGGAAAACCAGATCAATTCCTTTACAGTGGTCTAACACATAGAGCCAATCACGAATATTTTTTCCATCGCCGTAAATAGGGATTTTTTGATGACTAAGCGCTTTGCGAATAATGGTTGGTATGAGCTTTTCGTCATGTTGTTTTGGACCGTAGTTATTGGAACAGTTGGTGATGACCGTATTCATTCCGTAGGTGTGATGATATGCTCGTACAATCATATCGCTTCCCGCTTTACTCGCCGAATAAGGAGAATTTGGCGCATATGAGGTCATTTCTGTAAACAAGCCCGTAGCACCGAGCGTTCCGTACACTTCATCAGTAGAGATATGATGAAAACGACACTCTTCATACCCTTCTAAATGGACATATGGTTTTTCCATCCAATATTTGTAGGCTACATCAATGAGCGTAAACGTTCCATTGACATTCGTCTCGATAAAAACACCTGGATTTTTAATGGAATTATCCACATGGCTTTCTGCTGCAAAGTGGATAACACCTCTTACGTTATAATCTTCAAAAATAGATTCAACCAAAGCTCTGTCGCAAATATCCCCTTGCACAAAGGTATATCGCTCATTGTTTTCTACTTCACAAAGATTTTCTAAATTACCTGCATACGTTAAAAGATCCAAATTGATCAGATGATACTCAGGATATTGTTCTAAAAAATAAGGCACAAAATTAGAACCGATAAAGCCTGCACAACCCGTGACTAAAATATGCTTTTTGCTCATTTAACCAAATCCTTCAAGTACTCACCATAACCGTTTTTGCTGAGTGGTTTAGCAATTTCCAACACTTTTTCTTTCGTGATCCAGCCATAGTTATAAGCGATCTCTTCTAAACATGCAATTTTAAAGCTTTGACGTTTTTCTATGGTTTGCACAAACATACCCGCTTCGAGTAAACTATCGTGAGTACCTGTGTCGAGCCATGCAAAACCTCGACCTAGAACTTCTACATGTAGATCGCCTCGTTTGAGATAGGCTTCATTGACATCGGTAATTTCAAGTTCGCCTCGATGAGAAGGTTGAACCGCTTTCGCGATCTTAATCACATCGTTATCGTAAAAATAAAGCCCTGTCACAGCAAAAGGTGATTTGGGGTTGAGAGGTTTTTCCTCAATGCTAATCGCTTTTTGGTTCTCATCAAATTCAACCACACCAAAACGCTGAGGATCTTTCACTTGATACCCAAAAACAATCGCACCCGATTTTAATTGCGCAGAGCTTTGAAGCAATGGTGTAAAACCTTGACCGTAGAAGATATTATCGCCTAAAATCAAACAAACACTATCATCACCTATAAACTCTTCACCTAAAAGAAATGCTTGTGCTAACCCATCAGGACTTGGTTGAATTTTATAGGAGAGTGAAATGCCCCAGTTACTTCCATTTCCTAAAAGTTCTTCAAACTTACCTATATCTTGCGGTGTTGAGATAATCAAAATCTCTTTTATTCCTGCTAACATCAACACAGAAAGTGGGTAATAGATCATTGGCTTATCGTAAATCGGCAACAGTTGTTTACTAATGGTTTGGGTAACAGGATACAACCTTGTACCACTTCCTCCCGCTAAAATAATGCCTTTCATGTTAGTGAAGCTCTGCTTTAGCGGCTGCGATAAGCTCGTTCAGTTTTTTCTCATACAATTTCGCGTTATCCGCATTGGTTGATTCAAAACGAGTGACAAGAACTGGCGTTGTATTACTTGCTCGCACTAATCCCCAACCATCGTTAAAGATAACTCTGACACCATCGACATCGACAATCTCTTTGATGGCAGGAAAATCTTTTGGAGGGTTTTTCAAAAGCTCTTTCACTTTTTCAACCAGAGGAAACTTGTCATTTTCGTTGGTTTCTACTTTAAGCTCTTCGGTGGAATAAACCACAGGAAGTTTGGCGATTTCAGCATCCACATCTAAACCATTTTTTACCATTTCAATCATGCGAAGTGTCGCGTAAATCGCGTCGTCATAACCAAAATAACGGTCATTAAAGAAGAGGTGACCACTCACTTCCGCTGCAAAATCAGCATTGGTTTTAGCGATCATGACTTTAAGGTTACTGTGTCCTGTTTTGTACATAATCGCTTTGCCACGCTTATTGATCTCATCGTACATCACTTGAGAACATTTCACTTCACCAATAACGGTTGGATTTTTCATAGCACTTGAGAAAAGAATCGCCATAATGTCACCTTTGACATTGTTGTGCTTGGTCAGAAATGCCAATCTATCGGCATCGCCATCATAAGCAAACCCAAGCGCATACTCGCCCTCAAGCTCTTTTTTAATGTCTTTAAGATTTTTCTCTACCGTTGGGTCTGGATGGTGATTTGGGAATGTGCCATCAGGATCGGTGTACAAACCTTTGCAGGTAAAGCCCAAAGCTTTAAATACATCTTGTACTACAACCCCTGCAACACCATTTCCACAGTCATAGACAAAGGGTTGATTAAAGCCTTTAAGGTGGTCAAACTCTTTGATAAGATAGGCGATATAACGCTCTTTCGCATTGATAAACGCAGAACTTAGGTCATCTTCAATTTCAGTATCATAATTGGCAATAATCTCACGACCAAGCGCGTAAATATCTTCACCAAAAAATGGTTTTTTATCAATCGTGATTTTAAAGCCATTGTATTCACTTGGGTTGTGAGAACCGGTAATCATAATGGAAGCATTCGGTGTCACGCCATCAAAATCTTGAAAGTTACTAAAGTAATTCACAGGCGTTGCAACCAGTCCCATCGTCAAGACTTTACAGCCAGCCTTATTTAAACCGCTAGTGAGATACTCACACAAAATCGGTGAGTGTGAACGCGCGTCATAACCGATGGCAACCGTTTTGCCTACTTTTACAATCTGTTTTCCTAAAAAATACCCAATTAATTTTACGGTTTGCTCGTTAAGCTCTTTTTCGTAGATACCTCTGATGTCATACTCTCTAAAGATCGTTTTCAATGGTTCTCCTTGTATAATTCATCTTCAATTGCGATGCCAAAGACGTCCGTATAGGACTTCTCAACACGCAAATTTTCCTGCATTGTAGCCAATGCACGCTGATAATCCTCTATAATGAGGTTCCCTTTAAGCAATTCATACTTTAAAAATAGCCAATAGGTGTTAAGCACATCACTTTCACAATACTCTTTAATGGTATTGATTTCACCTGCATAATAAAGCTCCATAACTTGATCGCCATGGACATCGTATTTGCCAGGAAGCCCAACCATTGAACAGACATGGTCTAACTTCATGCCTCGTACCGCCCCAAATTCACACAGATGATCTAAGAGATCCACATGAAAACGATCACTGTAACGAGAACGGTAATTTTCCCATTTATTTTTATTCAGTTCTCTGTTTTCAACCTCAAAATAGGCATTACACGTAAGATTATACTGCATGGCTCGGAGCATGAGAAGTGGCATGTCAAAGCTACGTCCATTAAAACTTACGAGTTTTGGATTGTGTTTATTGATGAACCCTAGAAAGTTTTTGATCATCTCATACTCATTCTCACCATCAATGCTACTTACCTTGCGAAACAGTCCAAAATCATCGGCAATAACAGCAGAAATCGCCACAATTTTATGAAAGGAAAGTGGTAAAAAGCTGCTTCCGCTCTTCTCTTCTTGTTCCTTTTGCGCCAAGAGAGAAACCTCAAGATCGTCTCCTTCAAGATGCAAAACATTACGAATTAGCTTGGTATCAGGGATGGTCTCTACATCGAACACACAGATCATTAAGTACCTCTTTGGCTCATTTTAGATACAATTTTAGCTTAATTCTATTTTGAAAGTAATTATATGAGAGATTTTTTAGAATATTACGCTATCAAAAGCGTTCTCCTTTTTACCAAACTTTTCCCTACTTCTTTTGTGTACTCTTTTTGTAACATAATTGCCGCACTCTTTTTTAAATACGATAAAAGACGCAGTGTTTTAACCCTTAAAAATCTTCATCTTATTTACCCTGAAAAAAGTGATGAAGAAGTTCTTGCCCTTGCCAAAGATGCGTACAGAAATGTTAGCATGACCGTTGCAGAAATTCTTTTGATGCTAACCGATAGATTTGATATGTCGGCAATGATCGAAAATGCTGAAGAAGCTATCGAAAAATTAAAAAAATATGCTCAAAATTCCAATATGGGTACGATTATGCTCACAGCCCATTTTTCCAATTGGGAGCTAGCCGCACACTTTGTAGCACAAAATGGATTTCCCATGTTGGTCATTGCCAGAAGAGGCAATAATCTACTCATCGAAAAAAATTTAACAACACCTTTAAGAGAAAAATATGGCAACAAAAATTTATTCAAAGACCATGCGGGTGGAGGCATCATCAAATGTCTTAAAAACAATCAACGCGTAGGACTTTTAGTAGACCAAAAAGCAAGTGGTGCAAGCAGTATTAAGGTTAAATTTTTTAACCAAGAATCTGACACTGTAAACTCCATCGCCATACTTAAACTCAAATACAACCCTACCATTTTGCCAGTATTTGCGGTAAGACAAAAAAATGGTAAATATCAAATCCTCATCAAAGAGCCTGTAGACTACGTTGCAGAAGAAGAGAGTGATGAGAAAATCCGCGTTGCCAAAATGACACAAAAATACAATGACATCATGGAAGAAGTCATCAGAGCGTATCCAGAGCAGTGGTTTTGGATGCACAATCGCTGGAGAATTGGCAAGTGAACATCCTTATCTTAAGCGATGGAAGAATGGGGCATCTCAACCAGTCTATTGCTTTTGCCAAACACCTTGGAGCACACTACGAAATCGTCCCTGTTCGTTTTACATTCAAAGTTTGCAAACTACTCTCGTATCTGCTCGATCAGTGCAACATTTATACACCAAAGCTCTTTACATTAGGCGACACGCTGGATAAAAAGTTTGACCTGATCGTCTGCGCAGGCTCTAGCACCTATTATGCGGCTAAAACACTTTCTAAGATGCTTGGTATCAAATCTGTAACCATGATGCTTCCTCAAAGTTACCGCTACGATTTTGACCTTATTTTTGCGCAAAGCCATGACCATCCTCCCAAGCAAGCCAATATCATCACGATTCCTGCTAACTTTAGTTATGTGGAACCCAAAGGACTTTTTACGCCTAAAAATAAGTCAATAGGCGTGATCATTGGTGGCAATAATGCCCACTTTAAGATGGACAAAGAGCGTATCAAACATCAGTTAGACTCTGTTTTTGAAACGTACAAAGGCTATGAAATTGCAGTGACCACTTCGCCACGAACACCCAAAGAGATTGAAGAACTGTTAAAGAGCTATCCTTTTGCGTACAGCGTGATTTTTTCGCAAAACAAGATCAACCCTATTGCTGATTTTCTACATCATTGTGAGGTAGTTTTCATCACCATAGACTCCACTTCAATGATCAGCGAAGCGATCAGTTATGGCACTTCGTGCATTGAAATCTTGCCACTGAGTGAAAACAAAAATAACAAATTTTTCACCCTCTCCCAAAACCTTGAAAATGAAGGGTATGTGCATCTATATGATGGCTCACTCGGTCATAAAAATAAAAAGATAGACTTTAAGCATTATGCCCAAAGGGTAAACGCATGAAAATCGTTCAACTCATCCCAGAACTCAATGAAGGTGGCGTTGAGCGAGGTGTCATCGAACTTTCACGTGAGATGGTAAAACAAGGTCACAAAAGTGTTGTCATCAGTCATGGCGGTAAATTAGTAGCTCAGTTAGAAAGCGATGGGGCTTTACATGTAAAGCTGGATGTCTGCTCTAAAAACATCTTAAGCGCTCCTTGGCGTATTTTCAAGCTCTATCAAACACTCAAAGCACTGAAGCCTGACATCATTCATGCCAGAAGTCGTGTTCCTGCGTGGATGGCGTATTTTGCGAATCAATGCCTGCACATCCCCTTCATCACTACCGTACATGGTTTTAACAGTGTCAGTTCATACAGTCGCATTATGAGCCAAGGAGAACACGTCATTTGTGTCAGTAACGCTATAAAACAGTACATCCAAAAACACTACAACACCCCTGCGCAGAAAATAACCGTTATTCCACGCGGCATTGATTTGGAAAAGTTCAATCCCAATCATCTTGATGCTTCATTTATCCAAGATTTTAAACGTCAGTTTCATCTTGAAAATAGACTTGTCATTAGCACCGTAGGACGCATTACACAGCTCAAAGATTTAGAGACATTTATCGAAGCTATCGCTGTGCTTAAAGAGGATTTTCCAAATATCATAGGCTTAATTGTAGGTGGAGTCAGAGAAGACAAACAAAACTACTTTGCCTCACTTCAAAGCCTTGTAGAATCTTTAAAGATATCAGAACATATTCATTTTTGTGGAAGCAGTGATAAAGTTGCAGAGATTTATTCTCTTAGCGATGTCGTAGTCAGTAGTTCTAAAAAACCTGAGAGCTTTGGAAGAAGTGTCGCTGAAGCCATTGCGCTAAACACGCCCGTTGTTGCAACAGGTCATGGTGGCGTTTTGGACATCATTGAAGAGGGAGTTCAAGGCTACTTTACCAAAATTGGTGATGCCAAAGACTTAGCAGAGAAAATCATCAAAGCAAAAGAGCTCCACTTTGATGGCTACGCCTACATCAGCCAAAATTTTTCACTGGAGCAGATGGTCGATGCTACATTAAACGTCTATCGAAAGGTTCTCCAACCTACTATTTGTCACATTAATCTTAGTGCTAAATACGGCGGTGCCGAAAAAAACTTTGTCGATACCTGCAATGAACTCGTAAACCATTCTTTTAGCATCGTAGCCATCGTGCCTCAACATACAGAGTACCGTGAGCGTTTTGACTCTCGCGTGAATATCATAGAACTAACAGAAAACACCTCACGTCACAACCCTTTTTTAAAAAGTGCTATCACACACATCATCAAAGCATATCGCCCCGTTATTGTTCATTCACACAGTGCAAAAGCCACGGAGCTTATCGCTAAAATTCACCATGACCTTGCATCGTTTAAGCATTTTGCCACTAAACACAACGACCGCAAAGGTGTTATTTTCAACACAGTGCAATACCCCATCGCCGTTTCAAGCGTTGTCGCCAACTCTATAAAAAAAGACAATGTAGCTATTATTTTTAATGGACTAACCTATAAACAGCCACACCCTCTTCCCAAATCCGATGTGTTTACCCTGCTGTGTGTTGGCAGGCTCGATCCTATCAAACAATTTGATAAACTCATCGATGTTATGCCTTTCCTTCCTTTTACATGTAAACTCATTATTGCAGGTGTTGGACCTCAAAAAGAGACACTTCAAGAACAAATTGCCACGCTAAACCTAAATGATAAAGTAGAACTGATAGGCTTTGTTGAAGATATACCCTCCTTGATGGCTTCGGTTGATCTGCTCGTAGTCAACTCTAAAAGTGAAGGCTTTTCGTACACGATTTTAGAAGGGCTTTTTTACGCGCCTGCACTTATTTCAACGCCTGTTGGCATTGCCCAAGAGGCACTTTTGCCCCAGATAATTTTTCAAGAAGATGACTTGCGTGAAAAAGTAATAGATGTTAAAAACCATTATGAAACCTACCAAGCACAACAGCTTCTTTTGAGAGAAAAAGCATTAGCCTCCTTTACGACAACTGCCGCAACAGAACAACTTGTCTCTTTATACAGGAGTGTGCTATGATCTCTTCGTCATGCGTGGTGGCGTGCAAATGTAAATATCATTTATCCTCGCATTTTAATGTACCACATGATTAGTCCACATTTGCCCAAAAGTAAGTCAAAATTCAATCGCTTGCGCGTTCCACCCTCCGAGTTTGAAAAACAGCTTCGATGGTTGAAAAAAAATGGCTGGATATCTATGACGATGAGCGAACTTGCCAAATGCGATGTTGTGCCACCCAAAACAGTGGTGCTCACCTTTGATGATGGTTATGCCGACAACTACGCCAACGCATTCCCTCTCTTAAAAAAATACAAAATGAAAGCAACGATTTATCTGGTCGTTAATCGCTTTCATCAAACATGGGCAAGCGATAAAGATACCAAGCAATCCAGTCAAGAACTCAATGCCGAGCCTATGTTAAGTCATGAAATGGTGCAAGAAATGCTCGCATCTGGACTCATTGAATTTGGCAGTCATACCCTCAATCACGTCAATTTACCTACACTGAGTTATGAGCAGAAACAGACTGAAATTGCCCACTCCAAAATAATGCTTGAGGAACAATATGCTATACTCTGCGATAGCTTCGCTTATCCTTTCGGTTTTTTTGATCAGGATGATGTCTCTTTAGTCGCACAAAGTGGCTATACCAATGCCGTTACAACACAAAACGGTTACGAAGCGTGGGAAAATGCCAATAAATTTCAACTCAAACGCGTTATGATAAGTGGACGACAAGGAATGATAGATTTTATGCTGAAAATCACCAAAGGAAAAAATCGATGAGAATTGTACACGCTGCAAATTTCAGCGTTTTTAAGTATGGTGCAAACTACTATTTTACCGACGATAAAATCAGCAATGGACTCATTCGCAATAGTCATTATGTCTATAATTTTAGCTACAGAGATGTCGCGCGCTCCGAAAATTGGCTTAAAACAAAAAGTTTGGGGAAGAAAAAAGCCAACCTTAAATTGATCGAGACCTGTCAAAATATCAAGCCAGAACTTCTTCTTTTAGGGCATACAGAGATCATTGAGCCTCAAACACTTTCACGAATCAAAGAGCTTATCCCTTCTATAAAAATTGCGATGTGGTTTGTCGATCCATTATGGATGGAACATCACCATGAAAATATAATTGCAAAACTACCATTTCTAGACTGTTTTTTTGCAACAACCAGTGGAGTACTTTTAAAAGAATTTAAACGTTCTACAAACACCGCCGCCTACTTACCAAACATGTGCGATCCTAGCGTTGAAACACACCAAAATTTCACTAAAACAGCTCTTGAGTATGATTTTGCTTTTTGTGGCAGAGACTATAAGGAGCCTGAAAGACAAGCTTTTCTCGTGAGTCTTCATCAACAAGTTGCTATATTATCTTCTAAATTTTGTGGGTGCTTAAACTATAAACCACTTTTTGGCAGTGACTATTATGATCTCTTAGCCCATACAGCAATGTCAATGAGTTACAACCGTCGCAATGATGTTGAGCTTTACATGTCAGATCGGATAGTCCAGCTTACAGGTAACGGCATCTTGACATTTTCGCCTCGTATCCCCAAAATGGAGCTTTTATACTCCGAAGATGAAGTGGTCTATTTTGATACCTTAGAAGATTTGAGCGAAAAAATACAATACTTTCAAAAAGAGCTTCAAAAACGTCAACATATCGCACAAAAAGGTTGGGAGAAGACACAACACTCTTTCAACAATACGCGTATTACCAAGTATATGATAGAAACGATTTTCAACCAAGCCTTGAGTGAAAACTATGAATGGAAAGATGAAAGGTTTTAATGTTTTATACACTGTTAAATAAACTTATTTTACGCTGGAAACTTGGGCACTCTTTGCTTCGCATTAAAGGAAAAGCCAAGATTCGTATCAAAAAAAGTGCTTCTGTAAAACAA
Organism: Pseudomonadota bacterium; assembly: GCA_017860615.1. Taxonomy (GTDB): domain Bacteria; phylum Campylobacterota; class Campylobacteria; order Campylobacterales; family Sulfurospirillaceae; genus Sulfurospirillum. Next base: position 186,247 of record JAGDMU010000002.1, read on the forward strand.
CGCTCAAATGGTAGACTGACATTAGGCTATGGTGATTGCACCATTGCTCGTTTTACACATACGGGATGTAATCTTAATTTAATGAGTCATAGCCAACTAGTTTTAAATGGCAACAGCATGATAGGCTTAGGCAGTGCCTTAACCCTTGAAGAAAATGCAACATTACAACTTGGTAGTAGTACCTACATTTGCGCAGGAGCGACCATTCGTGTTGCACATAAAGTCTCTATTGGCGATCAATGCGCTATTTCGTGGAATGTCACCATCATGGACAGTGATTTTCATGAATATACCTTAGAAGATGGCACTATTCCAGAAAAAACCAAAGAAGTTGTCATCGGCAATAATGTCTGGATTGGCAATAATGTTCTGATCTTAAAAGGCGTTAACATTGGCGATAATGCCATCATTGCCGCTGGAAGCGTTGTCACTAAAAATGTACCTGAGGGTTCTGTTGTTGCAGGCAATCCTGCTAAAATGATCAAAAGCGGTGTTAAGCCGATCAATCCAAAGTTTTAACCATGTTTAGTGCCCTCAAACAAAAAATCCGCAAATGGCGATTAAACACAGAAAACAGTTTTTACGAAAAAGCCTATATTCAAAAATTTGGTGCTTTGCCACCTTTTGAAAGCTTCTTAATCCAAGAAAATAAATTTTCAGGTCGTAAACTCAATATCATTTACTTAACATCCTACGATGGAACCTTTAGTGTCAATAACACGTACCTTCCTTTGCAAGAATTAGGAGAAGTCTTTCGCTTTGAAATGGACCCCAAAGATGATCGCAAAAGTTGGTATGCCAAAAAAGTAGATGTCAATAGAGCCATGGTTAACTTCATTAAAGAAAAAATGAGCCTCTTCCCAATCGACGTCATCGTTTGTTATCAATCAGGCAGAACGCTGACACAAGAGACTCTTGACTTTTTTAAAACACTTTCTATGCCGATCATCAATGAAGGTTTAGATGATGAGCGAAAATTTAAAAGCCGAAAAGGTCCTGATGGAATTTATCGTGGTATGAAAGATGTCTGTTCTTACTTTGACTTATCGCTCACAACCTCAAAAAGTGCTTTAATCAAATATGCCCTAGAGGGTGGTAAAGCGCTCTATAAACCTTATGCAGCAAACCCTTCAGTCTACAGAAAATTAGGACTTGCCAAAAAATATGATGTCGTTTTTGTAGGTGCAAAGTACGGTACACGCCCTATGTACATTGACTATTTGCGACAAAATGGCATCTCCGTGTTAACCAAAGGAGATGGTTGGGAAGAAGGCAATGCAACACCTGATGAGATGATAGAGCTTTTCAATCAGGCAAAAATTGTTTTAGGCTTTGCGGGAGTTGGCATTAACGACGATATTTTTATTCTCAAAGGAAGAGACTTCGAGGCACCGCTTACTGGCTCATTGTATATGACACAACACCATAAAGAACTCGAAGAGTACTTTGTGCTAGGAAAAGATATTGAAACCTATAAAAACAAAGAAGAGCTTTTAGAAAAAGTACGCTACTTCTTAAGTCATGAAAAAGAGCGAGAGATGATTGCGCAGAGTGGATTTGATAAATGTCTTAAAAACTATACAACCAAAGCGGCTTATGAAAAGATCTTTGGCTATTTAGGACTGTAACAGTGCAACCTATTTCCTATCCTCTTATCTCTATAGCTTTATGTACGTATAATGGAGAACGCTATCTTAAAGAACAAATTGATTCTATTCTTGCGCAAACCTATCAAAATATTGAAATTATTGTGGTAGATGATTGTTCAAACGATACAACAGTTTCGATTCTTGAACATTATGCACACATCGTCAATCTAAAATATGTTATCAACGAAAAAAACAGAGGTTTTGTTAAAAGCTTTGAGCGAGCTATTTCTTTATGCGAAGGTGAATATATCCTATTAAGCGATCAAGATGATGTGTGGGAAACAGGCAAAATTCAAACACTGCTTGATGCCATGGAAAATCATGTTTTAGTCTACTCCAATGCCAAACTGGTGGATGAACATTTAGCACCCTTAGGTAAAAACTTATTAGACGCACGCAAAATCAACTGTTTTTCAGGATCCAACAATAAAGCATTCGTCTTTAAAAACTGCATTTCAGGCAATACAGTCATGTTTCGAAAAAAGTTTAAAGAAGTCTGCTTACCATTTCCAGAAAGCATCTCCTTTCATGATGTCTGGCTCGCTTTTGTTGCAGCAACATACGGCTCTATAGGCTATGTTGATCAACCCCTCATCTTATACCGCCAACATGCATGCAACATCACTGATATCAATAAAAAACGTAAAAAACGTAAAACATTTACACAAAAAATAACTGCAAAAAAACAAAGCTATGAAAGAAGAATTGCTTTTATTCAAAGCTTTGCACAATTAGGTATCTTGGGGCAAGAAGATCAGAAATTTTTTCGTAAACTCCTGCATTTATGTAAACAATCTCAAAATTCATTGATAAGCTTTGCTCTTTTACGTTTTCTATACCAACATCAAAAAGAGTTTTATGCGATGGACAAACAGATCAAATTATCCCAAATCATCAAAGATTCACTGGGCATCAAAGCCTATCAAATCTTTCCATTTATCTAAAAGAATGCCTGTGTTTACTTTAAATCGCATCAAGCACCATGTTCATCCTATAGAGTTAGCCAACTATGGGTTAATGGCGTATGCTTTTATGCTCCCATTATCTCCTAAAATTGCCTCAAAACTACTCATTTTTGTAGCACTCTGTTTGCTTTTTAGCTCCGAGCTTAAAGAGCGTTTTTTACTACTGGTAAAAAATAGAGTCATACACGCTTTTTGTATCATGTTTACAATTTATACATTATGGACTCTTGGAAGTGATCATTTAGATACCGCACTGTTTGCGATCAACAAACTCAGTAAATTGATTTTTGCCTTAATCATTCTTACATTGAGTGTTCAAAAAAAATTCATCCCTAATATCATTTATTGTTTTCTTGGTGCACTTTTTCTCAGTGAAGTTGTCTCTTTGATGATGTATTTTCATATTGCTGAAAAAACGATAGGACTTTTCGTAGGAAAAAGATTGGACAATGTCCCTTTCATGATGAACTACACACAATACGCAACGGTTCTTAATATCGCCATTAGCTTTGCGCTATACCAGATCCTTCAAAAACAAACCATTTCGATGATCCAAAAAATACTTTATAGCTTGTTTATTCTGAGTTCATCACTCAATTTATTTATACTAAGCTCAGGCATAGGGTACATTCTTTTTCTCTTCTCCAATATAACGGTACTGACCTTAATTTATAAACAACAGATAGTAAAGCTTATCATAGCCATTGCTTTGATCTTTCCATTGATTTACTGGATTGGTACACACTATAGCCCTATCTTTCAAAAAAAATCGGCTCAAATGTTTAGTGATGTCAAAAATTTTACTCAGAATAACAACCTTTCAACCTCTCAAGGTGTTCGCCTTGGATTTATGTTTTACAGTGCTGACATTCTGAAAGAAAATTTTCTTTTAGGGCTTGGAACAGGTGATCATGTTGAAGCTGTGCGAGAGAAAATTTTAGAAAATGAGAAAAATCCAAAAAATAAAGCAGCTCTTTTAAAAAATATTCCCTATTCTCATGGCTCATCTTTGCACAATCAATTTTTAGATTTACTGCTTCAATTTGGGATCATTGGATTAATCGCTTTTTTGAATATTTTCTATCAAATTTATAAAATCAAACCCAAACAAACTTTTTTAAGACTTTTACCGTATATACTTATCATCAATATTCTTCTTACATGCTTTGCTAACCCACTTTTGATTTATGGGGATGTTGAAAGAATTTTTGTCTTATTAGTCGCACTACTACTCATAGTACCTTTTGAGCACACTACATTGAGAGAACAGGAGCTAAAGAAGATCCATGCTATTTAACAGTTACGAATTTATTTTTCTTTTTTTACCTATTAGCATCATTGTCTATTTTTGGCTTAACAAAAAAAGGCTTACACAAGCTGCTAAAGCATGGTTAGTTTTTGTCTCTTTATTTTTTTATTCATGGTGGGATATTAGTTATCTTCCTCTAATATTAGGCTCAATTTTATTTAACTTTGCCATCGGAACGACTATCTCAAGAAGTTCTAAAACGCCAAAACCATCGCTTCATCACTTAAGCCTATTAACCTTCGGCATTATCTCAAATCTAGCACTTTTGGGCTATTTTAAATACACTGATTTTTTTATTGGCAACCTCAACACGCTTGCAGGAACAGATTATCCGCTGTTGCATATTATTTTACCACTTGGCATTAGTTTTTTTACATTTACTCAAATTGCCTATCTTGTCGATGCGTATAAGGGAGAAGTTCATGAGATAGACTATCTCAACTATACCCTTTTTGTTACCTTTTTCCCTCATTTACTTGCAGGTCCTATTTTACATCACAAAGAGATGATGCCACAATTTGATATGCCTCGTAAAAAAATCCTAAACTACAAAAATCTCTCGTCTGGACTCTTTTTATTTGCTATAGGATTATTTAAAAAAACCATTATCGCAGACACTTTCGCACTTTGGGCGAATGTAGGATTTGAAACCACACGCATTTTGACACTTTTTGAAGCGTGGGCAACCAGTTTAAGTTATACCTTTCAACTCTATTTTGACTTCTCAGGCTATACCGATATGGCATTAGGCATTGCACTTATGTTCAATATAACGCTTCCACTCAACTTCAATTCTCCCTATAAAGCACTCAACATTCAAGATTTTTGGAGACGTTGGCATATGACTCTTTCACGATTTTTGCGTGATTATATTTATATTCCACTTGGAGGTAATAAACAAAGCGAAACAAAAACATATGCGAATTTGTTTATTGTTTTTCTTGTTGGAGGACTATGGCATGGGGCAAGTTGGATGTTTGTTTTATGGGGAGCCCTGCATGGAGTTGCCATTGTCTTACATCGTATATGGCAACGCTTTGAAACAAAGATGCCTAAGCTTTTTGCATGGTTCATTACCTTTAATTTTGTCAATATAACATGGATTTTTTTTAGAGCCGAAACATGGGACAAAGCTGTCAATATCTTACATGGTATGATGGGACTTCAAGGCATTATGTTTGATAGAGGACTGGCTAAAACACTTGCCTTTATGACGCAGTACGGTGTTACTTTTGGCAATTTCTTAGATGATGGCAATAGTGGAAAAGGTGCACTAAAAGCCGTCTTAGTTGCTCTCATTTTTACATTTTGGGCAAAAAATTCACAAGAATGGTTACGTGATTTTAAACCAAACTATCAATACTTTATGTTTACGGTCGTTGTAATGTTTTGGTGTATCACCCAACTCAATCACGTCAAATCATTTTTATATTTCAATTTTTAAGTCATGGAGCACAAAATGTCTTATAAAAAATGGTTTCTTTATGGTAGTTTTATCATCTTTTTAAGTCCTGTTGCCATTGCTTTCGTGAATTATGTCGTTGACCCCTTTGGTATTTTTTGGCGAGACTATCATGCTATTGTGCAACCCTCCGAGCGATACAACAAAATCAAGTTTTTAGATAAAAACCATTCTAATTACAACGCGTATATGATAGGCTCATCTCGCATTGGAACAACAGAAGTTAGTGCTATCGAAAAGTATAAACCCGATATGAAGTTTTACAATCTGACCTTAGGAGCTTCAACGCTAACGCAACATGCTGATGTTATCCGTTACATGATTGAACACCATTTTCCTATCAAATTTTTATATTTGCAAGTCGATGTTTATGATAACTTTGTCAATGATCATCACGCCAAAGAAGTGCTCCTCTACCGTTTTGCACCCCCCATTGGAGAAGGCAAAAATTGGGAATTTTACCGTGATTATTTGATGAGCTTTCCATTTGCAGACCTTCAACGTCAAATCAAAGCAGATTTAAAAAAAGAAGCACATTCTGTAAGATATGATTTTGAAAAAACAGGTCGATGGTATTTTGATCAAAAAGAAAAAGCACTACACGAAAACCCTGAAGCATACATCAAAAATGAGCTCTCTTTTCATAAAAGAGCTTCAAAAAAGCTACAAGCTTCTCAAAGAGCCTTAACCAGTAATCTACACGCCTTAGAAGAGATTAGAGAACTCTGTCAAAAAAACAGCATTGAGCTCATTGTTTTTGTAGCACCACATAACCATGTTATGCTTGAGAGTATTGACTTTAAGGCGTATCAAAATTTTCTTTTAAGCCTATCAGAAATAACGCCTTATTGGGATTTTTCTGGCTATAATAATGTGACATTAAATAATCAAAACTATTATGAGCATTCGCATTATAGGCCCCATGTAGGTGAGTGGATTGCTGAGAAGATTTTCACACCAGTATCTTCTTCTTTACCTCAAGATTTTGGATTTTTTGTTACAAAAGATACGATAAAAGATCATCTGAATCAGTTAAAAAAACACTATGAAACGTATTGCAACAACGCGAAATTAACAATGGATAAGGGCAACTAATAATGAGCAATTATGAACTTCTTGATTTTAAAATTATGGGAGATGCGCGTGGTTCATTAATCGCCCTAGAAGAAAACCACAACGTCCCTTTTGATGTCAAGCGTGTGTATTATATATTTGGAACCAAAGCAGATGTGCGCCGTGGCAAGCATGCCCATAAGAATCTAAGACAATTAGCCATTTGTGTGGCTGGTTCATGCAAATTTCTCCTTGATAATGGGAAAGAAAAAGTTCATTTAGAACTCAACTCTCCTACCCAAGGGCTTTTAATAGAAGGCGTTATGTGGCGAGAAATGTATGACTTTAGCGATGACTGTGTTCTTATGGTGCTAGCTGATAATTACTATAGTGAAGATGATTACATACGAAACTATGAAGATTTTTTAAAAGAAGCTCACCATGATTCATAAACTCTCCGATGTCCAATCAACCCATATTGGCAAAGATACTCTCATTTGGCAATTTTGTGTTGTTTTAAAAGATGCTCATATAGGCGATAACTGCAATATTAATGCCAATGTTTTTATTGAAAATGATGTAGTAATAGGTAATAATGTTACGATTAAAAGTGGCGTTCAAATCTGGGATGGCTTACGCATTGAAGACAGTGTCTTTATTGGACCTAATGTCACTTTTACCAATGATTTTCTACCACGAAGCAAACAGCGCCCTGATGCATTTTTACAAACGACACTCAAAAAAGGTGCTTCCATAGGTGCTAATAGCACCATCATTGGAGGAATCACCATCGGTGAATATGCGATGATAGGCGCAGGTAGTGTCGTAACTAAAAATATCGGCACGCAAGAGCTATGGTATGGCAATCCTGTGAAGTTTAAAGGTTATGTGTGCCAATGTGGACAAAAATGTGACACATCATTACAATGTAAAAATTGCAAAGAGAGACAATGATTCCTTTTTTAGATTTAAAAACCATCAACGCGCATTATAAAGATGCGCTATTAGAGGCATGTAACAGAGTTATTACAAGTGGCTGGTATATTCATGGCAAAGAGTGTGAAGCCTTTGAAACAGCATTTGCAAACTACTGTGGCGTTAAGCATTGTGTAGGTGTCGCCAATGGCCTTGATGCTCTGATTTTAATTATTCGAGCCTATAAAGAACTAGGGATTATGCAAGATGGCGATGAGATCATTGTGCCATCAAACACCTACATCGCTTCCATTTTAGCCATTTCAGCCAATCAGCTTACACCTATTTTGGTCGAGCCTGACATTAACACCTATTTGATAGATCCTACACAAATCGAGCAACATATTACCTCAAGAACAAAGGCCATTTTACCCGTTCATCTTTACGGACAAACGTGCCAGATGGATGCAATCAATCAAATCGCCAAACGCTATCACCTCAAAGTCATTGAAGACTCAGCGCAATCGCACGGTGCTTTTTTTAACAATAAACGAAGTGGCAATTTAGGAGATGCGAGCGGGTTTAGTTTTTACCCAGGTAAAAACTTAGGTGCTCTTGGTGATGGTGGAGCTATTACAACCAATGATAATGATCTCGCGCAAACCATTCGCGCTTTAGGCAACTATGGTAGCCATAAAAAATACGAAAATCTCTATAAAGGTACCAATAGCCGATTGGATGAAATACAAGCAGCTATGTTACAGGTAAAGCTACAATTTCTTGACCAAGAAATTGCTCAGCGAAGGGTAATTGCAAATTACTATCGTGAACATATCTCGAATGAGAAGATTATAGTACCACTCGTCGAACATCAAGACAACCATGTTTGGCATCTTTTTGTGATTAGGTGCACATATCGCGATGAACTTCAAAGCTATTTAACCCAAAATGGCATTCAAACACTGATACATTATCCTATTCCTCCGCACAAACAGGCTGCCTATAAAGAGTGGAATTCATGCTCTTATCCTATCAGTGAAACGATTCACAATACAGTCTTAAGCCTGCCTATCAGTGCGCATCAAACGCTAGAAGAAACACACAAAATTGTGCAAGTTTTAAATGTGTTTAATCCTTGCAAAAAAGAAGAGCAATGATTCCTAAAGTTTCCATTATCATCCCAGTATATAACCATGCAATGTATATTGAACAGACGCTCAATAGTATCCTGTGCGATACCTATCCATCCAAAGAAATTGTACTCATCAATGATGGCTCAAAAGACAACAGTGATGCCGTTATTCAAGCGTGGATTCAAGCTCATGAGAGCACTATTGAAGTGAATTATCTGAACAGAGAAAACAGAGGTCTTACCAAAACACTTAATGAGCTTATTACTCGAAGCAGTGGTCAGTACATTGTTATTTTGGGTAGTGATGATTATTTGATTAACAATACGATTGAAGAAAGAGTGCGTCTTTTAGAAAATAATCCTTCCAAGTTGATGGTTATAGGCGATGCTATTGTTGTGGATGAGAATGACACTACAACCTACGAGAGCGGTCTTTTTGGCTTTCATCATGGCAATAAAACTTCTTATTTCAATAATTCAGGACTTAAACGAGAAATTGTTAAAAACTGGTCTGTTGTTGGTCCTGTGGGAATGGTTAATCGCAAGATTTATGATCTTATTGGAAACTACGACGAAACGCTTTTTATTGAAGATTGGGACTTTTATCTAAGAGCTGTTGCCAAAGATCTTATTTTATTTTACGATGCAAAAGTTGCTGCGTATCGCCTGCATTCATCCAATACCATCAATAATCCTGCCGTTTTGATCAAAATGTGGAAATCAGGCATGGAAACAGCCAAGAAAAATATCAAAAACTTTGGCTTTCCTTACAATTTTTGGCTTTTTAAAAAATACTATCGCGCACGAAGAAAATACAACTCCTTACAAAAAGAGCAAAATGCAAACACCTCCCACTAATCCTTTAGTCAGCATTGGTATAGCACTCTACAATCACGAAGCCTACATCAAAGAGTGTATTGACTCCATTCTCAATCAAACGTATGACAATATCGAGATAATCGTTATTGATGATGGCTCAAAAGACGCATCGTACCAAAGTGCCCTTAGTGCTTTTGAAACCAATCCAACCAAACGTCCTTACATCCTTAAAACACGGCCAAATAAAGGCATGTGCAATACCCTCAATGAGATTATTACCCTCGCCAAAGGAGAGTACATCTCGTTTGTTGGCTCTGATGACTTTATACACCCTGAAAAAATAAAAAAACAAGTCGCCTATTTAGAATCACACCCTGATATAGCGTTGGTACAAAGTGATTCTTACATCGTTGATAAAGAGAGTCACATCACATCTTTGTTTACATGTAAAGGTCGCCAAAATGAAGGTGACCTTTATGAAGCGCTCATTAGTGGCAAAGGGCTTGTAAACACACCTTCTCATCTTTATCGAACATGTGTTTATGAAAAAATTGGTGTTTATGACCCACAATTTCGCTGGGAAGATACTGATTTTTGGCTAAGGCTCACCAAACATTTTAAAGTGGGTTATATTTCTGAGCCCCTGAACTACTATCGCAGACACGGCGAAAATCTCAGTAATGCAGAGAATGCACTCAAATTTGTCAATGAAGAGATCATTAAAATCTATAAAAAAAATATTGACAATCCTGCCCTTTTGCAAAAAGGACTCTGCAAGATTTACCGTAAGTCTTACCTCAAAGCATTGAAAAAATTGAAATTTCAATACTTCCTCAAATACTTTTTACGCTACCTCTCTTGCCGTTTTGGGGTCATTCGATGAATATTCTTATCATTCGATTTTCTTCATTAGGCGATTTGGTGACACAAGAGGTTGCATTCAGAGCCGTTCGCCATTTTTATCCTCATGCACATATCACATTTTTAACTTCCTCCATTGGTAAAGCACTGTACGAAGACAGTCCTTACTTTGATGAGTATATTGTTTTTAAAAAAGAGTATTTAGACACCAATGCTACACTACGTAAAAGACACTATGACATCATTTTTAACGTCCAATGCAATAGACTCTCACACCTCCTGCTCATTGGTGTTTCACATGGTCGAATACTCAACCAATCCGAAACGTGGTGGCAAAAGTTTTTATTTATCAAAGCCAAACCTACATGGATGCCTGCTTTGTTAAGGCATTCGGGTATTGATGAACAGCGCATTCAAGACTATTACGCTATTCCTGAAAATCTAACCATCACACTTCCGTATAAACACGTTGATTTTGAGTGGTCAGGACATCCTTCTCCTATTATTGCTTTGGCCATAGGAGCAAGTGAGAGGTGGAGCAGTAAAAAATGGGGCGATGAAAAGTTTAACCTCCTGACAAAACGTTTGCTAGAGTGCCATTACACCGTTGTGTTAATAGGCTCTTCTTTAGAGAGAGAAGCTGGAGAGTTCATTGAAAAGCACAATTCAGGCGTCATTAACCTCATCGCTACAACAACACTGAGTGAGCTTAAAAGTGTATTGGCAAAGACCGATTTATTGATTGGCAATGATAGTGGCCCTGCGCATTTATCTGCGGGTATTGGCAAAAATACGCTTACTATTTTTGGCTCAACGGACATTAAACATTGTGTGAAATTTGGCAATTACAGAGGGAATCATGACTTCCTTGTCTCAGCGCTTCCTTTAAAATGCCAACCGTGCTATAAATCAACCTGCCCAACTCAGCATGAATGTATGGAAAGTATTTCGGTAGATACGGTTATGAAAAAAGCACAGGAGATGCTATGTTCAAAGCACTAAAAGCATGGATTAAAGAAAAGAAACATCCGTTTTATACCAATCAAAATCGAAAATATAAAAAAATTACTATCGGGGATTATACCTTTGGTAAGCCTTCCATCTGTGGAGGAGAAAATGGTCAAGTGACTATCGGTAAATTTTGCTCCATTGCAGGAGGGGTAAGCATCTATGCAGGAGCAGAACATCGGCTTGACTGGGTGTCGCAATACTCATTTAATAAGTTTTCTATTGCTGCTCAAAAAGAGATTATTCGCTCAAAAGGCAAGGTGATCATCGGAAACGATGTGTGGATTGGAGATGGTGCCTTTATTTTATCAGGCGTTACCATCGGTGATGGAGCCGTCATAGCAGCACGCGCTGTGGTTGTCAAAGATGTCAAACCTTATGAAATCGTGGGAGGCAACCCCGCTAAGCATATTCGTTTTAGATTTTCTGCGGATCAAATTCAAAAACTCTTAGCCATTGCATGGTGGAATTGGGATATTGCTAAAGTCGAAGAATCTTTCCCACTCCTGCTTGATGAGAACATTGATGCTTTTATTGAACGCTATTCCAAAGAAAACTAAGATGAAAATTCTCGTTGTCGGTAAAGATACGATGTTGCATTGGCCACAAAA
>JAGDMU010000024.1 GCA_017860615.1 Pseudomonadota bacterium
GCACCAACCGTACCATCAGCGCCAAGTCCGTAGAATAGACACTCTTTTGTCTCAGGCTCACCTAAGCTCATTTTCTCTTTAACATCCAAAGATTTGAATGTTACGTCATCAACGATACCTACGGTAAAGTCATTTTTAGGCTCAGCAAGTTTAAGGTTTTCAAAAACAGCCAACATTTGTGCTGGATCAACGTCTTTTGAAGAGAGACCATAACGTCCACCTACAATAATAGGCGCATTTTTCTGACCATAAAACGCTGCTCTCATATCAAGATACAATGGCTCGCCGATAGATCCTGCTTCTTTAGTACGATCAAGTACCGAAATCTTTTTAACAGATTCTGGCATAACATCCATAAGGTATTTGATACTAAATGGACGGTAAAGATGTGGTGTAATAAGACCTACTTTTTCACCTTTGCTCATTAAATAATCAATCGTCTCTTTTAAACATTCAGTAACAGAACCCATCGCAACAACGATACGATCTGCATCTTTTGCACCATAGTATGTGAAAGGTTTATAATCACGTCCTGTCTCTTTTGAGATTTCAGCCATGTAATGGGCTACAATGTCAGGCAATGCGTCATAAAATTTATTTTGTGCTTCTCTACCTTGGAAATAAATATCGTCGTTTTGAGCAGTACCTCTGGTTTTTGGAGACTCAGGGTTAAGTGCTTCATCACGGAAACGTTGAACGGCTTCCTTGTCCAAAAGTCTGTCAAAGACTGCATAATCCATTACTTCAATTTTTTGAATCTCATGTGAAGTTCTAAAACCATCAAAGAAGTGCATAAATGGAACACGTCCTTTAATCGCACACAAATGCGCAACACCTGCTAAGTCCATAACTTGTTGAACAGAACCAGATGAAAGCATCGCATAGCCTGTTTGGCGTGCTGCATAAACGTCTTGGTGGTCACCAAAGATTGAAAGAGCATGGGTTGCAAGTGTACGTGCGCTCACATGAATAACACTTGGTAACAACTCGCCTGCCATTTTATACATATTTGGGATTTTTAGTAACAGACCTTGAGAAGCGGTATACGTTGTTGTAAGAGCACCCGCTTGAAGTGAACCATGTACGGTTCCAGCAGCGCCACCTTCACTTTGCATTTCAACAACTTTAACAGGCATTCCAAATAAGTTTTTTTTGCCTTGACTTGCCCAAATGTCGGTAAAATCCGCCATCGGAGAAGAAGGTGTAATTGGGTAAATACCAGCAACTTCGGTAAAGGCGTAAGATGCGTATGCAGCAGCCTCGTTACCATCCATAGTTTTCATGACTTTAGCCATTAAATTCCCCTTGTGTTATTTTTTCATTCATTCTTTGGATTGATGAGTTTCTCATTCTACTTAGCATTCTCTTAATAACTCATAAATGAAACTTGAGAGCCTGCGTTTTAATGAAAGTTTAACCAAGCCTTACGCAAAATCATAGTCTAAAAATATGATAAAGATATAACAAAACTATGAATGCTGAGCCACAACTTTTACTGCATCTAATGCATCATGAACAACGAAAGAGGTGTGTTTTTCAAGCTCATACTTGCTACTGTATCCACATAAAACACCGATACCATGGACTCCCGCTTCTTTTGCACAGATAAGGTCCATTGGCGTGTCCCCAATCATCCATGTATGCATAGGATCTGCATTTAAGGCCAGTAGCGCTTTTTGAATTGGCTCAGGATGTGGTTTGGGGTATGTAACACTCTCTCTGCCTATCAAGACTTTGAAGTGGTGCATCACTCCTAAATGTTCAAGAAGCTCTTCCGAATAACGTGCTGTTTTGGTGGTTACAATACCTAAAATTGCAATTTTTGAAGCATGTCTAATGGCTTCTAATGCGAGAGGTAAAAGTGTTGTTTTTTTACGTGAAATGAGTCTGTAATGCTCTTTGTATGCGGCCACATAATCATCCGCTTCTAAGGCGTCAATCCCTAACATTGTGAACATCAAATCCAGAGGATGTCCAATCAGTTTTTTGATCTGTTCATCCTCAGGTATTTGCCGTCCAAATGTTTCATAAGCTACGCCAAAGCTCTCAAGAATTGCATCAGTTGAGTCAATTAATGTACCATCTAAATCAAATAAAATTGTTTTCATTTTAACCCTTAATTTACCTTTTACATGTAAGGATGTATTATAACTACAAGACCATTAAAAAGGAGATACATGTTACCCAAAAGCCTTATACTTTTAGCTCCACTTATGCTTTGTGCAGCTAACTGGCAAGATGCCGTCAATACGGCTGTAAGTGCCACATCATCCACACAAAAAAGCGCTGTTTCAAGCAATACCACTTCACAAAGCAGTGCTACTTCAGGCGTAAAAGAAGCACTTAGTCTTGGTGCAAAACAAGCTGTTTCTTTGCTTGGCAAAGAGGGAGGATACTTGAATAATGCTGCGGTTAAAATTCCGCTTCCTGCTTCTATGAAACCTATAGCAACAGCTGCTGAAAAACTAGGTGGAAAATCTTATGTCGATGATTTTGTCAAAACCATGAATAATGCAGCGACTAAATCTGTTCCTAAAACGGCTTCCATTTTAAGTGATACCATTTCGTCTATGAGTGTGGAAGATGCCAATGCCATCGTAAATGGTAGCAATACTGCAGCAACCGATTACTTTAAAACTAAAGCGGGAACAAAACTACTTAGTGCCATTATGCCGATTATTAAAGAGAGTATCAAAGAGAGTCAAGTCATGAGTTCATACCAAAGCCTTAAAGGTTTTGCAGGCGGCAGTAATGCGACTTCTGGACTTGCAAATAACGCAATGATCGGACAAGCTTCTTCTATTGCAAAAGGATTTGGAATGGGAGATGCAGTTCCAAGTGGGGATGAAGATATTGAAGATTATATTGGTCGTAAAACACTTGATGGTCTTTTTTACATGATTGCAGAAAAAGAGAAAGCACTTCGTAGTAATCCAATGGCGAGCGGAAGCTCTATTATCCAACAAGTATTTGGAAAGTAGTTACGCTTCAGGAGTATTAGTTAATGGAGGATGAGGAATACTTATCCTCTTTTCATCAAAAGAGAGTTTTACTTTCTCTGTCATAGAAAAACTCACTGTTGCAGAGTCTTCATTTTTAACCCAAAAACGTACCATAAGTTTGACACTCGTTTGCGCTAATTCGCTTACAGCAACAAATGGAGCAGGTTCATTTAAGACTTTTGGCTCTTTATCCACTATCTCTTGCAATGTCTCTTTCGCCAAACGAAGGTCATCTTCGTACCCAATATTAAAAACTAAATCAACACGAGAGGTAGGTTTTGCGGAAAAATTGATGATATTTTTACCAATCACGGCAGAGTTAGGAATAATAATTTGCTTATTATCGCCCGTCTTTAAAACAACACTGAAAAGATTCAACTCTTCAACCGTGCCATTTTCTCCTGCAACTTGCACTGAGTGACCAATTTTAAAAGGACGGAAGAATACCAGTAAAATACCAGCACCCACGTTAGAAAGTGTTCCTTGAAGCGCTAGTCCAATAGCGAGACCCGCTGTTCCAAGGACAGCTAGAAAAGAGGTGGTGTTTATTCCTAGATTGCTTAGAGCTGCTAGGATAATCACCACCAAAAGACCAAAATAGATCACATTGGAGAAAAAGCTAGTAATCGTTTCATCAACTTTAGAAGTACGCATCCCTTTCACCACAATCGCTGTGATGATTGAGGCTATTTTTTTACCAACAAAAAAAATCAGTAAAGAAGCAAGTACTTTCACTCCATAAAGAGTGATAAAATTAATAACCACTGTCCAGCTAAAATCCATATGCAATCTATAATCCTAAATTATTTTTTGAAAAGTGCGTCAACTCTTCTGTTTTCAGAACGACCAGCTTCTGTGTCATTGGTTGCAACTGGTTTACTTTCACCATATGCTTCTGTTGTTACTTTAGCACCAGAAACACCAAGGGTTGAAAGTGCTTTAGCAACTGCTTTTGCACGTTGATCTGAAAGTTTCATATTGTAGGCATCGCTACCTTTAGAGTCTGTATGACCTTCAAGAACAACACTGTAACCTGGGTTTTGTTTCATGAAGTCTGCTACTTTTTGAATCTCAGGCATAAATTCTGGTTTTACAGCTGATTTATCGAAATCAAATTTTACATGTAAACGAATGATTTTTGTACAACCATCAGCATCAACGACTGTACCTTTTGGTGTACTTGGACATTTATCTTTGTCATCGTAAACACCATCATTGTCGCTATCTTTTGGAGCTGCAACTGGAGCTGCAACTGGAGCTGGAGCTGCTTTAGCTGCAACTGGAGCTGATTTTGCATCAAAAGGAATAACAAAACCAAGGCTGTAAAATAAGTTATTATCGCTATTGTCAAATTTAACAGCATGGCGAACTTCAGCTTTAAGGGCAAAACTATCGGTTACCCAGTATTTTACACCACCACCGTATTGCGCAAACATACTGTCTTTATTATCAAGCTGTTCATTGCTCATATCTTCATAACCAAGACCAATTAACGCATACAATGCAGCCTCTGGAGTAATTTTATACTCTTTAACAATATTTGCATAGTAACGGTTAAAATCTGTATCGTCCGTTCTACCATTTTTGTAGTCGATATTGTCACTTCTATCATAACCAAGTTCAATCTGGCTTACAATATTACTATCAAGATTGATACCAAATCTTAAACCATATGTTAATTGATCTTTAAGATCAAGATTTCCCTCTGGTAAAACACCACCAATAGTTGGTGTAACCTCGTAGTTGTATGCAGTTGGTGCTGCAAACGCCAAAGATGCAAGTGCCGCTAATGAAAACAATGTTTTTTTCATTTATTATCCTTTAAAACTAATATTTCTAACATTTTGTGTGTGAAGATTCAAATTATAGCACAACTTTAGGCAAATGAAAATTAAAAATCCTGTTTAATCCAATCAACAACATTGTGCATCACCCCAATTATAGAGGTTGAAACAGGAGTAATCTCTTTATTGACAACCGTAATTTCGTTTGGAATCACCAAGAAAAGATAAGGATTGTCAGCAACAATTTTGGCAAAAATTTCTTGATAGCGCAAATCAAACTTTTCTTGGTCTACAATTTGCTCAGCTTCTTTGATAAGACGATCCACTTCACTATTTTCATAACCAATAAAATTAAACCCACCTTTACGGATCGATTCACTGTGCCAAATAGAGTAAGCATCAGGCTTAAGCCCTAAAGACCATCCCATTAAAACCGCTTCAAAATTACGAGGAAGTACGACGGTATTTAAAAAAGCTTGCCATTCCATAATGCGAAGCTTCATAACAACACCTGCTTTTTTTAACTGATGTTGAAGAATTTGTGCGGAGTAACTTCCGCTACCATTGGCACTGGTACTCAGTTCAAACACAAAAGGATGTGCGTCATCATAGCCTGCTTCTTTAAGCAATGCTTTGGCTCTAGCAATATCTGGCTTTGGAGCTTTTACATTTTCATTAAAAGCGCCTGTACCTGGTAAAAAAGGTCCTGTGCAAACCTTACCATGCCCAAAATAAAGGATATCCACTAACTCCTGACGATCAATCGCTAAAGAGAGTGCCTCTCGTATCCTAGCATCTTTGAACTTTTCTGATTTAAGATTAAAGCCCATATACGAGTAGTTATGCGCAATATCTTCATAAATAGTGTAGTGTTTGCGAAAATCCTCATCGATTTGACGCTCTAATTGAAGAGGAGAAAGTGAACCCACATCAAGTTTTTTAGACTTAAGCATCAAAAATTCTGCGGAACGATCTGGTAAATAGTGAAAAATGATTTGACCTATGTTGGCTTTGTGAATAAAATAACTTGGATTTGCCTCTAGAACAATGTCTTTGGAAATATTAAACTGCGTTAGCGTATAAGGACCCGTTCCGAGTGGATTTTGATTGAATTTACTGGTCATCAAATCCGCTTCATTTTTAAGTTTATGCTCGGGCAATATCTCCATCATCCATACTTCAAGTGCTTTAAAATAAGGATATTTGTATTTCACTTCCACTTTAAAGTTATCCAACATTTTTACGTATTCAATGTGCATAAACCCAGAAGCATAGGGTGTAAAAATTTTAGGAGAGATAATCGTCTCATACGTAAAAAGAACATCACGTGCACTAAAAGGCGCTCCATCGCTCCATTTTACATCATCTCTTAGTTCAAAGATCAATGTCGTATCATCCACAAAGTGGTAACTTTGCGCGAGATCTGGAATAATATTTGCATCTTTATCGTATTTTATAAGCCCATTAAACATCCATTGTGCAACATCGGAGCTTGTTTTATCTGTGGAAAGAATAGGATTGAGACGACTAGGATTTGCGGAAATAGAGAGGTGCAATGTGCTTGCAAAAACAGTACTTGTGAAGAAAAGGAAGGTCATTAAAAGTGTTTTCATGGAGAAATTATACCACATAGAATCCTTCTGCAAAGCTTCAGTGCCCTAGTGGATAACGTAGCAAAAAGAGCTTTGCTTTTTTGCGTATTAAAACATAAACTTTTGTAAATTGCATAAACTATTCTGCCTCCCAAGAGGCTAGCTTTAGTGCCTCAGCGGCTAGCGTAGTAAAAAGAGCTTTGCTTTTTTTGCGTGTTAAAATAAAAAAAGCTTCCAGACCGGGCAATCTGGAAGCTGATTTTTAAAGTTGTTAAGTGATTCACAAAAAGGAGGTAATTGTCTTGGTAGTGAAAGTATAGAGTAGTTGTTTAAACGCTCTATTAATCTTTCGTAAACAAAAAGTTAATAGGAGTTATTTTATCTTTTTTATTTCATTTTATTTCTAGCTGCGATACACTTTGCCTAAAAAAGGAAGCTTATGAAACTGAGTAGTGCAACACTAAACGACATCGATGAAGTCTTAGAGCTTCATGCAAAATACCAAATAGACTCTATCTCACACGAAGATAAAAAAGATGGTTTTGTCACCACTTCATTTACCAAAGAGCAACTTGCTAAGGTTATTAACGAAGAGCAAGGTCTCTTTATTGCTCGTAAAAATGACAAAGTGGTTGCTTATGTTATGTGCGGTTCATGGAAATTTTGCTCCATCTGGCCTATTTTTACCCAAATGGTTCAAGATCTACCAAATTTAAGTTATCTTGGACAAGCCATTACAACAGAAAATTCTTACCAATACGGTCCTGTTTGCGTCGATAAAAGTGTACGAGGTAGTGGTGTTTTAGAAGCTCTTTTTGATTTTGCACGGGAAGAGATGAGTCAACGCTATCCTATCATGGTGACATTTATCAACAAAATCAATCAACGCTCTTTTAAAGCCCATACGAGACTTGGGCTGGAAGTCATTGCAGAGTTTTCATTTAACAATAATCACTATTACGAGTTGGCATACGACACTTCAAAAAAGTTACTTTAGTTGTGTGTATTTGTCATTAGAGTCATTTTCTGTTCGTTAACTCTCTTGCGCTAAAATTTTAATAAAGATATTTCTGCGCAAGGGAATAAAATGAGACAAAATCTTTCACGCTGTGGCTGGGTGAAATTAAGCGATCCTACGTACATGGCGTACCATGATGAAGAGTGGGGAAAACCTCTGCATGATGATCGCGCACTTTTTGAACTTTTCTGCCTTGAAACACAATCCGCTGGGCTTAGTTGGCTTACCATTCTTAAAAAACGTGACGGCTACCGCAATGCATTTGCAAGTTTTGTCCTTGAGAAAGTTGCCCATTTAAGTGAGATGGATGTTGAACGCATTTTAAACGAAGGCGAAGTCATTAAAAGTCGTCCAAAGATCACATCTATCATCCATAATGCTAAACTTTTTCAAGCCATCATTCGAGAATTTGGTTCATTGGATGCCTATTTTTGGAGCTATGTGAATGGTAAAACGATTGTCAATGATGTACCTGATTATAAAACAGCAGCATGTACATCGTCCATTTCGGATGCGTTAACCAAAGATCTTAAAAAACGAGGCTTCAAGTTTATAGGCTCAACCACCCTTTATGCGTTTATGCAAGCGTGTGGCATGGTGAATGACCATGAAAACAGCTGTAGGTGTAAATAAAATGACCTTTGAAATCCTCAATAACTACTGCATCAGCCACATAGGTGCAATTAAAGAGTACCCCTTTGATGAAACAACCGCTGTTTATAAAGTTGGAAATAAAATTTTTGCTCTTATCGATGAAGAGAGTAACCCACCTCGTATCAATCTCAAATGTGACCCTTACTATGCTAGAGAGTTAAGAGAAATGTATGAAAATGTCATAGCAGGATATCATATGAATAAAAAGCATTGGAATACTGTTATCTGCGATGATGACATTGATGAATCAATGCTTTTTAGCTGGATCGATGACTCGTATGATCTCGTGTTTGGCTCACTCTCTAAAAAAATGCAATCTTTTATACGTAATTCATAACAGGAACCCTGATGTTTATTATCTCTTTAACCTACCAAAAATCCCTTGATGAAGTTGATACACATCTAAATGCGCATATCGAATTTCTCAAAGACGCCTATGCCAAAGGTATTTTCTTAGCCTCAGGACGTAAAAATCCCCGCACAGGTGGCATCATCTTAGCACTTGCCACCAACAGAGCAGAAATAGAAGCGATTATCGCGCTTGATCCTTTTTACATTCATGATGTAGCAACCTATGAGATCACCGACTTTACACCAACAATGACCTCACCCAAACTCTCCTTTTTAGCAAATCACTAAAGGAATTTGATGACACAAGTACTCAATGATTATCTTAAAAGTTCATTTGTTATTGATTTTGAGCACCCTTCGATTTTAGCAAAAGCAAAAGAGTTAAAAGGGGATTCTAACAGCGACGTTGAGATTGCCAAAAGCTGTTTTACCTTTGTGCGAGACAACATCCGTCATACGGGAGATCATAAAGATACTATTATTACCTGTAAAGCCAGCGATGTCTTAGCGTATCAGACAGGATGGTGTTATGCCAAAAGCCATCTTTTGGCAGCGTTGTGTCGTGCCAATGGTATCCC
Source organism: Pseudomonadota bacterium (assembly GCA_017860615.1). Taxonomy (GTDB): domain Bacteria; phylum Campylobacterota; class Campylobacteria; order Campylobacterales; family Sulfurospirillaceae; genus Sulfurospirillum. The sequence continues at coordinate 8,980 of JAGDMU010000024.1, forward strand.
AGTAGGATTTTGCTACCAACGACTAAGCCTTTTAGACAATGGAGGAGAACCTTATACGCTTCATGGACTTAATGCACTTTATCTGAAAGATTTTGGCTGGTACCGTGTTGACGCCAGAGGTAATAAAAAAGGAATCAATGCAGCATTCTCTCCACCGCTCGAACAACTCGCTTTTAAAGTCAAAACATCCCATGAAATCGACTTTCAAGAGATACTGAGTGAGCCTTTAAGCATCGTTATTACAGCCTTGCAAACGTACAGAAGCTTTGAAGAATCGCTTAAACACCTACCCGATTGCACAGAAATAACACGACTTTAGATCTTTACATGTAAAGATCTAAAGCCTCTTTTACGCGGACTCAAATGATTCACGAATACGCTTAACATCTCGTATTGGAGGCAATCCAAAAAGGCGTGCATACTCACGGCTAAACTGAGAAGGGCTTTCATAGCCTACTTGAAAAGCTACATTGCTTGCTTCCATCGCTTCAACCATCAAAAGTCGCCTCGCCTCTTGCAAACGTAATGACTTTTGAAACTGCAATGGACTCATCGTGGTCACACGTTTAAAATGATGATGAAACGACGATGCGCTCATCTCAGCCTCTTTTGCCAATGTTTCAATGCGCAATGGCTCTGCCAAATCATTTTTGATCATCGTGATCGCTTTGGAAATTCGTTGCGCAAGGCTACCATTTTTCGCAAACTGCCGTATGATTGCCCCTCCTTTATCTTGCACAATGCGATAAAGAATTTCACGCGTAATCATGGGCGCAAGTATGCCAATATCTTTTGGATTTTCCAGCAAACGCACAAGCCTAAGTATAGGATCAAGAAGCAACGAGCTATTTTCCCCGAAATAAAGACCACATTCAGGCTGTTGTATGCTGTTTTCTTCGTCATCAAACTCTTTGAGAATTTCTAAGATTTGATCCATCGTAAAGGTAAGTTGCAAAGACAAATAAGGTTTTTCACCAGATGCTTCTAGAATTTGTATACGTGCTGGCAGATGCACTGAAGCGATTAAATAGCGATGGTTATCATACGAAAACAGCTCTTCCCCCAAACCAACCGCTTTGGAGCCTTGAGCAATAAGGCATAAAGATGGTTCATAAAGTGTGTGCAAAAACTCACTTGGTGTTGTTGTGCAAAAAAAACGTAGAGAAGGAACAATCGTATTGGTTCTACCTTCACTATTAGCATGTTTTTCAATTAGTCGTTTTAATTCATCGTGTTGGAACTGTATAAACTCATTTTCCATTGATGCTTCTCTCTTTTTTTTAGAGTCAATGCCATATTATAAACCAATTTGGAGGAATAGGCAAGAACTACACGAAAATGTTCTACCGCTTGTTGACTCTTTAAGCCTATAATATCGCATAGAAAATAAAAGGAGAACGTATGGTTGATTTTACCTATCACAACCCCACAAAAATTGAGTTTGGAAAAGGCAAAGAGAATATAATCGGTGCAGAGATTGCAAATGCGAACATCACAAAAGTCTTGCTCTGCTATGGTAGTGAACGCATTAAAACCGATGGTCTTTATGAGAAAGTTACCGCTTCACTTAAAGCAAAAGGTATCGCTTGGGTTGAGCTTTCAGGCATTGTGAGCAATCCAAAACTCACCAAAGTCAACGAAGGTATTGCTCTGGCTAAAAAAGAGAAGGTGCAAGCCATCCTTGCCGTTGGGGGCGGATCTGTGCTTGATAGCGCTAAAACCATCGCCGTTGGAGCTTTACATGGCAATGATGTTTGGGACTTTTTCCTTGGTAAAGCGACTATAGAGAAAGCGTTACCCATCTATGCCATCATGACGTTAGCCGCCACGGGTAGTGAAATGAATGGTTATGCGGTTGTGACCAATGATGCGGCGGCACAAAAGTATCACATCTATTCTGAGCACATCTACCCACGTCTTTCGATTCTCAATCCAGAACTGACCAAAAGCGTACCCAATGACTACTTGGCGTACTCTGCCGTTGACATCATTGCACACGTTATTGAGGGCTATTTTACAGCCGCCGATCAACCGCATTTTCAATCACGCATGGTGGAAAGTATCATCCAAACGGTTATGGAAACGACTGAGATTTTGCTCAAAAATCCTGAAGATTACAATGCCAGAGCCGAGTTTACATGGGTGGCAACACAAGCCCTCAATGGTTCCACAACCGCTGGAACAAACCCAACAGGCTTTCCAAACCATATGATCGAACATTCGCTTTCAGCACTTTTCAACATAGCACACGGTGCGGGTCTGGCTATCGTCATTCCTGCATGGATGACATGGTTTCACACGCAAAACCCTGCTCAATTTAAACGTTTTGCAGAAAAAATCTTTGGAAAAAATAATGCAGAAGAAGGCATCGTTGAGCTTAAAAAATGGTTTGCTGAAATCGGCGCACCTGTGAGTTTAAAAGAGGTATCTATCAGCGCAGACTCCATTAAGGCTATCGCCGAAAACGCGGCGCAATCTGCCATCAGAGAAGGTGCAAGCGAGCTTTACACTCAAAAAGTCATCGAAGCCATTTTACACAACGCATAACGTCTCAAAGCAAAAAGGGAATTTACCCTTTTTGCCTCCAAAATGCTTCGGCGAAGCTCAACTCCTCTTCACTAAAAACAGGGATGCCACTCTCTTGTAAAAGTTTACATGTAATCCCAGAATCATTCACTCTCGTGCTCGTAAACGTGCCATCGTAGATGATGTCTTTGCCACACGATGGACTTCTGGCTTTCAAGATCGCCATGCAAACACCCTCTTCTTTGGCAAGGCGTAAACTCTCTTTTGCCCCTTGTGCAAACTCTTGAGTCACATCTTCACCTGTTTTACAGATGACCGTACGCGTTCCCTCAATCACTTCACATGCAGACCTAGGGACATTCAATCCGCCCAGCACTTCTGGGCACAGAGGCACTAAAACACCCTCTTCCTTCCACTGCTCAAGAATCTTTACATGTAAAGCGTTATTACCACCATCGTATTTGACATTTTCACCGATCAAACACGCACTGATAAGAATTTTTGGCTTCATTACCCGATAATCGCTGAAACGATTTCTTTCGCTTTTTTCTTTGCCGCTTCCACTTCATCAAGAACCAAAGCTACTGCCATACGACGTCCCACATGACTTACAGGTTTTCCAAAAACACGCACATAAGAGTTTTTCGAAAAAGCACTCTCTGGAATGCTCAGTGTTGGTACATGCTCCTCATTAAGGCTTTTAAATGCGCCACTTGCACCTGCTCCGTAAAAGGTAAAGTCAAGCGGTAAGCCAAGAACGGCTCTTACATGTAACGCAAATTCGCTCTGGCTTTGTGTGATCATCGTGACCATACCCGTGTCATGTGGACGAGGGCTCAGTTCGCTAAAGTACACTTCATCATTTTTCACGAAAAATTCCACGCCAAAAAGCCCACGACCGCCTAAGCCATCGGTGACAGTTTTTGCCATCACTTGTGCTTTGGCTAACACTTCAGGCTTCATCGGAACAGGCTGCCAACTGAGAACATAGTCACCGTTTTCTTGGATATGCCCGATAGGCTCACAAAAGACCGTCTCTTTGCCATTGCGAACGGTGAGAAGCGTGATCTCATAGTCAAATGGTCACTTCGGATGACACTTTGACCGTGTCCAGATGAGCTCATAACAGGCTTCACCACACAAGGAATACCCAACTTTTTCGTTGCTTCTTTTAACTCTTCAAGGGTTTTAACAAAGACGTATCCACTGGTTTTAAGCCCCAGTTTTTCTGCTGCAAACTCACGAATGTTTTTACGGTTCATCGTCTTTTTAACCGCATCTGCATTAGGAATCACACAAAAGCCCTCTTTCTCCGCTTCAATGAGCGCATCAATACTCAGTGCTTCCACCTCAGGCAAGATGAACGTTGGCTTTTCGCGGCGAATAACCTCTAAAAGTTCCTCTTTGTTTTTCATATTGATGGCATAGCTTTTATTGGCAACCAAATGCGCAGGTGCTTGTGGATAAGAGTCCACCGCTACGGTTTCAATGCCAAGACGCGTTGCTTCGATGACGACCTCTTTGCCGAGTTCGCCACTGCCAATGAGCATGATTTTGGTGCTGTTACTTTTAAGGGGAGTTGTAAAATGCATGGGATTCCTCTTTGTGTTAGTTTAAGAGATTTTACACAAAAGTGGTTTAAGAAATGAAAGAACTTTAAAATTTTATGGCTATGAGTTGGATATACTTTCACATCAAACGCATCTACATATAAAGGTTTTTTGTGGAAACTTTCTTCAGCGTTCTTCTCATATTCATTCTTCTTGGCTTTTTAATTCTTGTACTAAAGCCTAAAAAAGAGCCAAAATCAAAAGAGCAAAAGCAAGAAGAGATACGCTTAGGCTACATAGAAAGACTAAACACTGAGCTTTTAGCCATCGAAAACCATGATGAGCGCCAAACGAAAAAAATTGCGTTACTTAAAGTCTTTGCTAAAGAGTTAGAGTTTAATCTCTTTTTTGATAAAGATGAAGTGAAAATACTGATACAAGAATTGGCGGGTTATTAAAGAGACGTTGTTTCTTCAGTAATCCAGTTTAAGTATGCCTCAAATCCTTGTTCTATAGGAATTTGAATCAATTGAGGTGTTATGTACGGATGGTGTTTTAAAATCAACGCTTCTATCTTTGTAAACAGTAAACTCCTAGTTTTAATCAGAAGTAATTGCTCACGTGATTCGCACATTTTCCCTTCCCAATGGTAGAAACTTTGAATGGTTTGCATCTGAATACATGCAGCAAGTTTTTCCTCTAGCAAGAGATGACTGATAACTTTAGCACTTTGTTCATCAGGGCATGTTGTGGTTATTAGGCAAAAAGAGCTCATTATGCTACTCCTAGTGTAAAGAAAGAAGTATTATAACGATTTTAAGTGGGGAATTTTTAAAAGGAGAAGAGAAAATGCAAGGGAAAATCCCTTGCATAAAGCACAAAAGTCTCGAAAGACTTTCGTAGAAAAGCCATTAACGTTTTCAAGGAAACTTTTAATGATTCCCTGAAGGAAATCATTAACGTTTTGAGAACTGAGGACTTCTTCTTGCTTTCTTTTTACCGTATTTTTTACGCTCAACGATTCTTGAGTCACGAGTCAATAAACCAAATGGTTTAAGAATCGCTCTAAAGTCTGCATCGATAGAAGCGAGTGCTTTAGAAATACCATGACGAAGTGCATCAGCTTGAGCTGAATAACCGCCGCCTTGAGTAGATGCTACGATGTCAAAGCTTGCTTCTTGTTTTGTAAGAGCAAGGGGTTGACGAACACGTTTTTTAATGGTCTCATGACCACCAAGCCACGCTTCAAAATCAACGCCATTAACTGTAATCGTACCTTTACCAGGTGCGCTTACCCATACTTTAGCGATAGCTGTTTTTCTTTTACCAGTTGCGTATACTTTTGCCATATTACTTTACCTCTGCTTTAACTTGCGCTGTATGTGGATGCTCATTACCAGCATATACTTTTAGCTTTTTGATCATCTCTTTAGCAAGATTTGTTTTAGGTAACATGCCTCTTACCGCAAGTCTGTACAATTTCGCTGGGTTGTTGTTCAAAAGATCACCCAATTTTTCAGTTTTAACGCCACCGAAATATCCTGTGTGTCTGTGATACAATTTTGTGTCTAATTTTGTTCCACTAAACTCTACTTTTTCCGCATTGATGATGATAACGAAATCGCCACAATCAACATTTGGAGTAAAATAAGGTTTATGTTTGCCTCTGAGCAGTGTTGCTACTTCTGTAAGGACTTTACCAAATCTCTTACCAGCAGCATCCACTACGATCCAGTCGCGTTTAACTTCGCTTGGCTTAATCGCTTGTGTAGCTTTCATCTGTCATAACCTTTGACGTATTTATTTAACGAAGTGCAAGTGTAATCAAAGTATACTTAAATACTACTTAAATTAAGTGTATTATAAGCTTTTAAGAAGTTCAATTCCATCGTTTTGCAAATAGCAAATATAGGCTTCCACGGGAAGCGCATAAATCTGTGCAAGTGCGTCTTGATAGAGCTTCACCTGTGCTTGATGTTTCGCGCTCTGCTTTTTAGAGCTTTTGTAATCAACCACAATGATTTTGTCAGAGAATTCTAGCAAAAGATCGATCTGTTTACGCTCTTTTTGATAAATAAGTGGTTGTTCTTTATAAACTTTTGCCCCATCAATCAAATCCAAAAAGGCTTTACAAGAAATGAGCTTTTCACCTCTTTGATAGATTGCTTGCAAGGTTGTTTCATCCAAAAGCGGTGCAAAACGGTTTTGCAATGCAATGTAAGCCCGCTTTAGCGCATGTTCATCAAAACTGTCTAACATCTCCAACAAATAGTGCTGTGCAATACCAAACGTGATAGAAGCGATCTCAGCACTTTCACCCTCTTCCTCAGATGTACTCGCCACCTCTTGCACGCCATAACGCTTAGGCTGATAAACATTCATCGTGCTTGGAATAAACGGTGTCTCTTTGGTTGAAACACCGATTACACCTCGCTCTGTTGTGCTTAACTCCAACATCTCAAACGCGCTATTTTGCGCTTTGGCACACACAAACAAGGAACGCTTTGCTCTCGTAAAAGCGACATAAAGTGCATTGAGCCTATCTTCATACATCAAGACGCTCTCTTGCTCTTTGGCTTTGGCATAGATGGCATCGACCGATTCTCTGCTCCCCATAGTGAGGTAAAGCCCTTTGATGTCCACCTCATCGTAGCTAAATAAAATCGTATCGCTTCGGTTGTTGTCACGACTCAAACGATCGCACACGATGACATGCTCAAACTCCAAACCTTTGGACTTGTGAACAGTCAAGACCCGCAAACCATCCACATCTTCGCTTTTGGCTTCATCGCTCAATTCATCCATGGCAAACAAAAAGCTCTCAATCTCCTCATAACGACTGGCAACCTCTAAGAAACTGAGCAGATCCGCACTGCCATCAAACAGTCCATAGGTTTTGATGATTTTTTCGACCAAAACGAGTGGTGTCACGTCTAAATCCCACCCGCTTTTAGAAAGTAGTGTATCCCACGTCCTGCCGCAAAGAGCTAGAAATGTTGCTTTGTAAAGTTCATCGCCAAAATAGAGGTATTTGAGCAGTGCAATAATGGCTTTGATAGAGCGAACTTCGATCAGTTTCAAGGTCGCCTCAAGCCTTACATGTAAAGCAGAAAACTGCTCTTGCACCAACGCTTTAAACACTTTGGCATCTTTGTTCGTATGCACCAAAAGCGCAATGTCTTTAGGCTTTACACCCTCTTTTAAAAGCATCCCAATCGCCTCTAAAACGGAAGGCTCGATGGCTTCTTCAATGCGAACGTTGATGTACCCCTCACCCGTGGCTTTGGCAACCTTTTGGGACTCATACCCTTTGATTTTACATGTAAAGATTTCATTGACAAAATTCACGACCTGCTCGGTGCTTCGATAGTTGGTATCAAGCGCATTGACGTCTAAATGCAAACTCTTTTTAGCATAGCCAAACAGCTCTTTAGCACCACCTCTGAAACGATAGATCGACTGCTTCACATCACCCACAAAAAAGAGTGTTTTAAAGTCTTTCACGCCCTGCCCTGCACGTATCTCTTCAATGAGTGGTAGCAAAATCTGGTACTGCACAATGCTCGTGTCTTGAAACTCATCGATCAGCAGATGCTCAATGACGCCATCAAGGCGAAAATAGAGAAAATCTTTACTAATCTCTTGACGTAAAAGGGTGTAAAGCAGATTGGTCACATCATCAAAACGAAGTTCGCCAAACTCTCCCATCAAACTTCGCAGGCTCTCATCGTAGATCGCAAAGAGTTTTCCCAGTTGCCCTAAAAAGTACGCCTCTTTAGCATTGACATGTTCATTTAAAGCCTGTTTGAGTTCTCGCAAAAGTGCATCGGTTGTCTCATTGGCATATTTTTTATAGTCCCAATACCCAAAATCTTCGCGCTCCAAATATTTCTTGGCAAGCAGATCGCTCAGTGTATCCGCTTTGAGTGTCGCAAGCCCGCGCGCAGAGAGTCCACTTTGCTCAAAATAGTCCCTGATACGCTCTAAAATGTCCAAACACGGTTTTAAGGATGGAAAATGCCCCTCATCTAAAGTGCTAATATCAAGCTCTGATTTTTTCTGATACAGCATATCTAACAGGCTAAAAAGATCCCCCAGCTTTTTATCTTCATTAATGCTAAAAGCGATAAGTGCATTGTAAAGATTTTTGCTTTTGCACCCTTTAATGAAACGCTCCACCAGCTCCTCATCAAGTCCATTTTGCCCCACTTTAAAATCAGGCTGCAAGCCTACATGTAACGCAAAGTGGCGCAAAATCAGAGAGAAAAAAGAGTCCAGCGTTGAGATTTTAATGTCTGCTTGTAGCAAAGCCTGCATCACACGCTCTTTCTCAAAGAGTAGCGTCTCTTTAGACTTACCCGTTTGCACACAAATCGCCTCTAATTCATCTTTGTCTTCTAAGTGTTTAAGCGTCTCAAAAATGCGCGTTTTCATCTCCGCCGCAGATTTATTGGTAAAGGTGAGTGCGACGATCTTTTGAGGATTCGCACCCATAAAGAGAAGTGAGAGATAACGAACGCTCAGCGCAAACGTTTTACCACTTCCGGCACTGGCTTCAAGGGCTAAATAAGGACTTAGATTCATATCTGCTCCTCTCTTCCACATAACTGCACGTAAGGGCAAAGCCTACAATGCTTGATCTCATCGCACAGCTCATAGCCATTGATTGGTTTGGAGAGCTCTTGTAACTTAGTATGTAACAGTGCTTTCTTCTCTTCAAGGAAGTTTTCAGGGACTAAAACGCCCTCTTTAAGATCATAATAATAAACACCTCCAACTTGTCCTAAAGAACTTGCAATAAACGCATAAAAGACCAGTTGAAAATCAACCGTGCTTTCAAGCGAGCGCTCGCTCGTCATTGGCACTTTCCCGCTTTTATAGTCGATGACAAACAGTTCATCCCCTTTTTGATCGATACGGTCAATCTGCCCTTCTAATATAAAACCCTCATACAACACCGCATGCACAAACTCTTTTTTGAAAACGCGAAAGCCCTCTTCAAAACGACTGATTTCATTTTGCATAAAGGGACGGAGCTTTTGAAGCCAGACATCGACAAAGTAACCCCACACTTCATGGTGATTGTTCTCTTTTAAAAGCGTTTCAAGTTTTGCATAAAGGCTTTTTTCTTCCATGAGCACTTCATCGCATATCGCATCTTCAAGCACTTTATGAAGCGCAATACCTATCGTTTGCTCATCAATTTGACTGCTTGGCATCTTTGCCTCTTTAAGCCTTGCGATGTAGCGAAAATAAAACTGGCGTTTACATGTAAGCAGTGTTTTGAGCTTTGTTGCCGAAAGAGGAAATGCTTTAAGATCATAAGGCGCGTCGATGAAAGGCTGATCGTAAAGACTTTTAGGGCTATTTATTTCAAACAGAAGCGGTTGCAGTGCTTTTTCATCGGCCATAGTATTTGTGTTGAAACCTAACTCATCCAAAAAGCGTGAAGGCATGGAGGTCTCATTTTTCATATAAGCAATGGCGATTTTCTGCGCGCGCGAGAAGAGCTGATGATAGTAGTAACGTTGCAAATTTTCACGGTCTCTTTTGGTAGGAAGCCCCGCATGTGCGCGAACTGCTGAGGAGAGAAAAAGGTCTTTTTGACTCCGCTTTGGTACAAACTCATCGTTGAAATCTAAAATGATGACGCCTTTGTACACCACACCTCTGGTTTCTAACACGCCTAAAACGGTGACCTTTCCCCCTCTAACATCATCTTGACTCAGTACGGCAAGACGGTTTAAAAAGAGTTTTGTTACCTGCTCAAAGCGAAGAGCTGGTGCATGCTTTAAAAAGTGGGTGAAAGCAAAAAAGGCTTCTTGAAAGAGAGGATTTTTCTGCTCTTTGGCATCACTGGAAAGCAATTTTTCAAAGAAATTCATCGCCGTTTCACTGGAAATTTTTTGGTGCCAAATCTCTTTACATGTAACTAAAATTTCGGGTTCTATTTTTAAGCGCGTAAGGCGGAGATGGTCTTCGATCTCGTCGTTGCGCATTGCTTTTTCAAGAGCACTCAATGTTTGATAAAACTGGCTCTGTTTGAGGCTTATGCCCATTGCGAAGTTGAGATTGTGCAAGGTGTCAAACGGGCGCAGCACTTCAGCAAAACGCTCATCGGGTAAAATCACGACGATCTCTTCGGGACTTAACCCCTCTTCCACAAACTGAGCGATAGCACTTTGAACATAGCCCATTTGCGCAAGACGGGATGAGAAACCGTAGGCTTGAATAGCTTGTTTGGAACTGTTTTGCGGCGTTACATGTAAAATCTCTTTCGTGGAGAGATTGATCTCATAGGTGTTGTTTTGCACAAGCTCTATGCCAAAATCAGCAAAGAGCAACGCCATTTTTTGATTGTAAGCACTGATAGTAACGTTTACATGTAAAGGAATAAGCGCTGCTATTTGGCTCAGAAGTTCCACTTCAAAACGGCTCAAAAAACCTTCCAAGTGAATACGAACAGCTCCAAGGGAGCGAATATACGCAACATTGAGTTCATAGCATTCAGGAAGTGTGATGCGATCATACAAACTATGCTTTGATAAAAGCGCTTTATAGTGTTTTAAAAGGGTTTGAAGTACCTCTAAATGTTCAGCGTAGTGTTCATACGTATCAGCGCTCAACAACGCGTCAAGTGCTACTTTCTCATGGCTTAACTCTTCAAAAAAACGAAAAAGGTAAGAGGAGTTTTTCAAAAAAGTAAAAAATTCACGCTCAATGTACAACAGTTCTAACTTAGTAAAACGTGAAGCTTCTTGCATCAGAAGCACGCGCATATCTTCATCGACTAAAGAGTGGTGTGGCACAAGAACCGCTTTTTGCTCAAGTTCTGCAATGGTAATGGCTTTGGGAAGAAGAGTGTTTGCATCTAAAAAAGTATCGTAAAAAGAGCGTACGGCACGACTCGTTGCAAAAACTTCTAACATGTTCCCTCACCTTTGTTTAATGATCTTATTAGACTTCTTGCATAACCCTTGAAAAGATAAAGAGTTTGCTTTGAGTGCGTTAATTTTGAAAACTCAAAATTGAGTCATAGCCAAAGCTATGGCGATGTTTTTAGTTTTCAAAAGTAATGTGCTATAAGCGATACTCTTTTTTCAATGGGTTATGTAAGAAGTCTATTATAACAAAGCAAAGATTTAAGATGGATTTTTATGTCAGAATGAAAGTAAAGCGGCAAGGTCACACAACTTACCTTACCGCACGTTATTAAGGGAGAAAGGGGAAACTACTACTGTGCTGCGTAGGCTTCATTTTTATGATAGCCTTTAAATTCGCCTTGTTCTATTTTGCTGAGAACTTGCCATCGCCCTGGTTTATTAATCTCAAAAGGTCCAAAGGTATAATTTCCATTTTCGACATGAGAAGGTGCAAATTGTTTATTTTCTTTATTGCTATCAGGACGAGAGAGCATCATAAGCACATTGGCATCATTCACAGGTTGACCGTTTTTGTCTGTCAATCGTATCGTAATGCTATTTTGACCTATGACGAATTTTTCTGTTGAATAAGTAAGGTCAAATTTCGCGTTAAATTTCTCTTGAAGCTCCATGATTTCGTTGATTGAATGATCCACCTTTTGGTATTTTTCCATATAAAAGGTATCCATCTCAACAGGGTTATCCAGTGCAATTTTAATCGTAAAACCACAAGCAACAACACACCCAAGAATCATTCCTATAACTACATGAGGATAGTACGTATGTTCACTTTTTGCTTTATCCACGGTTTTTCATCCTTTTATAAATGATAAATACGACAACAAACGCCATAAAACTATAGAGCAAGAGTCTGACAATATTAATCGTTGTTTTATTCGCACTGCCAATGGCACTTTCTAACTCTATTTTGCGATATGCTGCGATCTCTTCAACAAGCTCGGCATAACCATTCAGTAATGCAGGACTTACCCCAACCTCTTTTTTCTTAGAAGTCAGCAAAGGAATAATCGTCCCTTTCCATGGCAGAGGCGAAAGAAGCGCTTCTCTATCAAACTCTTTCTCTAATCCTTTAGAAGTGTAAATATCTACTTTTTGTTCTGCTTGAAAAAGCGTTAAAAGTGCATAAGGAGGCGTAAGATCTTTGACAAAGTTTTGTTCATACGTGAGAATATTTTCACCTTCACCACTTTTTTTAGCAATCAAAATGACTTTGACACCACTTTTGGCAAAAAGTTCACTGCCCATCTCTTCAATTTTTTGAGCTGTTTTCTCTTCTAAAATGTCATCATAAATGACAAAATCCTTGGCAAAAACCAACACTGGAAGCAATGAAATAAGACAAAGAAGCCAAAGCTTCTTTGTCCCTACATGTAACAAGGTCTTCATTAACCGATGAACAAGTGGTGTGGGGTCAATACTGCCCACGCTGTAATTGCAGCTATAAGAACCAATCCAAGAGCAATGATTTTATCCATATTTTCAGCCATGTTATACCCCTTATTTCGCTATAACTTTTTGATTCGCATTCGCAGCATCTCTCATCTGAAGTGCTTGTGGATCAGTAATCTTATAAGGTTTATCAGCAACTGCTTGTTGTGCTTTTAAGCCGAAGAATGTTAATGCCCCAAGAATAGAAAGCAATAAGACTACTGCAATCAACATTCCTGAAATGCCATTTAACCCAAATACGTTTCGATTTGTATTTTCCATTGAGTCGTCCTTATTTCGCTAAAGAGCTGACATAAGCGCCAACCGCTGTTTTTTGAACATTGGTTAAACGTCCATCATTAAATTTAGGCATGTTACCAATCATTCCTTTTTTACCAGTACCTAGGACATTGACAACGAATTTTGCATCGCCATAAACACTTAAATCTGGAGCACTGCCTGCCATACCTTTGCCATCTTCACCATGACATGCTGCACATGTTGCCCAAAGCGCTTTACCAGTTTCAACCAAAGCTGGATTTTTACTCTTTTTAACAACAGATACTTCTTGCATAACATATGCTGCAACGGCTTTGGCACTTTCAGCATCAAGGAGTCCTGCTGGCATTTCGCCAAGAGGATAATCTGAGCCTTTTGAACCATTTAAGATGGATGCAACGATAGCTTCTTCATTACCCCATTTAGAAAGGTTAAGCGCTTTGCCATTCATTCCATCGCCTGTAACACCATGACATGGTGCACATTGTACTAAAAATACGCCTTCACCCATAGCCATCAATGTTGCTTTGTCGGGGTTTGCGAATTTACTCTCAAACTTTGTATTGTAACTTTTTACTTCTTGATTGTACTCGCCAAGCTGTGAATAGCTTGCTAATGGATATCCTGCAAGAAAATACCATGCAGCCCATGCAATAGTACCAAGGAATGAAAGCGCCCAACCAATAGGGAGTGCATTTTTATATTCACCAATACCATCCCAATTCTCTTTCGCTAACTCTCCACTCGCTTTGTCGGTTTTCATTTGTTTCATATATTTACCGACAACAAAAAATGTAAGAATTAAAATTGCTGCTGCACCAAGCAATGATAGCGCGTTTACATTGTCATTCAGCCAATTCATTTATCGCTCCTCTTTATTCTTTCTCTTTGTTTGATGGAGTACGGGTTTCAATTGGAGCATCATCAATATTATCGTTTAATGCTATATTGCCATACTGCTCATAGTTGCGTGTCCCTTTTTTTTCAGCCCTGTAAAGATGATACAAATAACTGTACATAACAATGACCAAAAAAACTGTTGCTGCCACATAAGCATACGCTTGAATCGCTCTAATTTCTTCCATACTCACCGTTAACACCTTACTTTAAGCTATTGAGATAGGCAATAAGTGCGACAATCTCTTTAATCTCACCACGTTTAAATGCCTCTTTGACTTCTTGGCTTTTCATATCTGCAACAATCAGTGCAGCTTCTTCCATAACCGCTTTTTTAGCCTCTTCATGGGTACCAAGTTTCGGCATATCAGGTTGATCGTAAGGCGTATTGAACACTTTTTTTACAGTCAATGCTTCTGCATACGCTGTATCAATATCAGCAGTGTTTTTAAACATATGTTTGTATGCTGGCATAATAGAACCAGGTACTACGCTGATAGGATCAAGCATATGATACTCATGCCAGTCGCTTGTACGATAATTTCCAACTCTCATCAAGTCTGGACCTGTTCTTTTAGAACCCCAAAGGAAAGGTCTATCGTAAGCAAACTCACCACTGAGTGAATACATACCATAACGGTCTGTCTCAGATTTGAAAGGACGAATCAATTGTGAATGACATGCATTACAGCTGTCTTTAATGTACACTTGACGACCTGCTAGTTCAAGCACTGTGTAAGGCTTTGTACCAACTACTGGACGTGCTGTCTCCATAAAGTCAGGTAAAATTGTTACAACACCTGCATACGCAATCACCAAAAACACACCTACCGCAAAAAAGAATGGGTTTCTCTCTAACCAATGAAACATAATCCTATCCTCCTTTTACGCTGCCATAGGTGAAGCATTTTGAGGCTCAGACTCAATTGCTTTACTTGCAGTCATTGTTTTA
>JAGDMU010000003.1 GCA_017860615.1 Pseudomonadota bacterium
GAAGGAGAGTATAAACTAGAAAAACTTTTCTTTGCAGACGGAACGATTTTAAGCATCGACGATGTTGAAAACAAAGTTATTTATTATGGTGATGCAAATAACAACGTCATGGAAGGAACTGATAACAGTGAATTGGCTATTTATGGCTTTGATGGTAACGATACCATCACTGGAAATGGTGGGGATGAGTCGATAGATGGAGGAAATGGCAATGATACCTACATTTTCAATAGAGATAGCGGAAGAGATATTATTATCGATAGTGCGGGGGTAGATACCATCAAATTTGCCGCTGGCATAACGATGAACGACATATATATAAAGCAAGATGGTGATACTCTCTTGATTGCTTTGTATGAAGAAGGCAAAAGTTTTTATGTTATAAATGAAGGAAATACTCTAAGAGTGGCTTCATTTGTTGTAATGGATCCAATAAATAATTCCGAACCATTTTCAAATGTTATATCTTTACAAAAAGCAGATATAGAAAAAATTTCCTTTGAAGATGGTAGCAGTCTTGATATCAAAGATATCATACTAGAAAAGATCGTTTCAGATGAGATATTTGAGTTAGATGGGCTTGCAGATGTGTATACAGGTTCGCTAAATGAAGATACGTCCAATACTCCACACAAATTTTTAATCAACGTGGATAGTTTACATGTAGATTCCGATAAAACAAAAGATGTTACAGTCACAATCATCAATGAAGAAACAGGAGAGTATAAACTCAGTGGCAATTTTGATGCTCTTAATGAAGGGGAGGAAGCAAAAGTTACTTTTACTTATAATGTTAACTATAACGCAGATGATACATCTTTGGTTAGTGGTGTAAAAACTATAACATTAACTGTTACAGGTACGGCTGAAACAAGTAGTGAAAATCATGCTCCTATAGTAACTTCTTTTATAAAAGAAACTTTAGTAAATACTACTACTCAAAATTCTCAAGTAAATCCGCATATATTCGCATTGAATAATGGGGCTTATATTGTTGCTTGGATTTCTGGTAATTATTATTATGGCAATGAAAATGAAGGGGATGTTTATATACAAGCTTTCAATGTAGATGGAGAAAAAATAGGAAATGAGCAAATGATTCCTTATACTTCAATGCCACAATTTACAGCACTCCAAGATGGTGGGTATGTTGCTACATGGCAATCGAATGGACAAGATGGTTCAGAATTTGGAGTTTATTTGCAAAAATTTGATGCAGGTGGAGAAAAAGTTGGTATTGAACAACATGTAAATACATATATTGATGGCTCTCAAACCAACCCACAAAGCACAGCTCTTCAAAATGGCGGGTATGTAATTGCTTGGACGTCTGGTTCCTATGATAATGGACAAGATGGCTCTAGAGATGGAGTTTATTTGCAAAGATTTGATGCTAATGGAGAAAAAGTAGGCATTGAACAACAGGTAAACACATATACTGATGGTTATCAAAGCGCACCTCAAATAACAGCCCTACAAGATGGTGGCTATGTCGTAACATGGCAATCATCTGAACAAGATGGTTCAGAATACGGAATTTATTTGCAAAGATTTAGTGCAGATGGGGAAAAAGTTGGCTATGAACAACAGGTTAATACTTACACCAATGATTATCAAGACTGCCCACAAATCAAAGCACTGCAAGATGGTGGCTATGTTGTAACATGGCAATCATATGGACAAGATGGTTCAGGCTCTGGTATTTATTTACAAGGATTTGATGCCAATGGAGAAAAAGTAGGCATTGAACAACAGGTAAACACATATACTGATGGTTATCAAAACGTACCTCAAATAACAGCATTACAAGATGGTGGTTATGTAGTTACGTGGCAATCAGGTGATTATTATAATAGTCAAGATGGTTCAGGCTCTGGTATTTATTTACAAAGATTTAATGCTAATGGGGGAAAAGTAGGCGTTGAGCAACAGGTAAATACTTATACTCAAAGTAATCAAAGGTACCCTCAGATAAGTGCACTGAGTGATGGTGGTTACGTAATTACATGGACATCATATGGTCAAGATGGTTCAGAATTCGACGTTTATTTACAAAGGTTTGATGCTGATGGAGAAAAAGTGGGAGAGGTACCTCAGACAAACTTTTTCTATACAGGGCAAAGTCTTTCTGGTAATTTGAATTATATTCTTGATCCAGATGGAGATACTTTGAGTTATCGTGCTATTGTCCCAGAAAATATGTCTTTTAGTATTGATAACACTGGGCATTGGGAGTATTATTATGGAGGTTCGGGAGAAATTACAATTACTGTAGATGATGGAAAGGGTGGAACTCTTAATCAAACATTGGCATTTGTTGATAGTAGACCTAGGCCGTTAGTTCTTGATTTGAATCATAATGTTTTAACTTCTATCCCTTTATATGACTCTATTGCTTATTTTGATTATGATGGTGATGGAAACAGAGAGCATACCGCTTGGATGGAAAAAGGTGATGCCCAATTAGTTGTTGATTTAAATCATGATGGAAAGATAAATGATGGAAGTGAAATCTTTGGCGAATACACCAAACTTCCTGATGGCTCTTTAGCCAAAAATGGGTACGAAGCACTTGCTCAGTACGATACGAATGGTGATAGAGTCATAGACAGTAAAGATGAAGCTTTTGGAAATCTCTCTTTATGGTTTGATAAAAATCAAAATGGGAAAAGCGAAGAAGGAGAACTTGTTAATATCCAGTTAAGTCAAGTAACAGCTATTTATCTTGATCGGAAGAATGGCGTTATGTTTGAACAAAGAGAAGAAGCAGGTAATATCATATTAAATGAGACTACGTATAAAGGAGTTGATGGTAATGGAATCATAAGAGATGTTGGATTTGCTTACGATGCAACGGATACCATTACAAATAATGACACATTAGACCAAAAACATTATGGATCATTGTTGTCTGGCGGAGATGGCGATGACACATATCTCTATAGTTTAGGTGATGGTAAGATAGTCATAAATGACAATGGTGATGGGCAAGAGAGAATTTGTTTTGGAGAAGATATCATTCCTGAACAATTACTCGTAAAATGGGACAAATCAACAGGTGATTTAATCATTGGTGTTCGACAAAGTATTTATGACCCAAGCTCCATTACTGAAGTAAGTGATCAGATGCATATTCAAAACTGGTTTGCAGAGAGTGGTTCGATTGAAAATTTTGAATTTGCCAATGGTCAATCATTGACCAAAGAGAGTTTGTATGATCTGCTTTTAAGTACAAAAGAAGAACGCTCACTTACTGCTAGAGTTTTAGAAGAAAATGGCTCTATTGAAGGAGGAAAATACAGCGATCTTCTTTATGGAACTACGGGTGAAGAAGCTCTTTATGGAAATGCAGGAAATGATTATCTCAAAGGTTTGGAAGGTGATGACTTACTCCAAGGAGGAGAAAGTAATGACATTCTTGTTGGAGGTGAGGGCGATGACTCCTTAGAAGGTGGAAGTGGAGATGATTTATATATCTATAACAGTGGTGATGGTAGAGATTTTATTACTGATTTTCTAGGCAAAGATACAATTGCTTTTGGAGAAGGCATCAGTAAAAATGATCTTATATGCGAGATTGTAGGAACAACCCTAGTTCTTGGTTTAAAAGAAAAAGGTAAATCTTTTACTGAGCTTACTAATACAATTACTATTGAAAATTGGAAAGAACCTGGATTCGATATAGAATATGTAGAGTTCTATGATGGCTCAACACTCAGCCTTGATGATCTCCGCAACCAAGCTCCAACCCTCCAAGACACCGAAGTCAGTGTAGCACTTAAAGATATTAGAGAAAGCACAGGTACTATTAATGCCACAGATCCTGATGGCGATACCTTAACCTACAGTGTATCCACCCAAGCAGAGCATGGAAGACTGTATGTGAATGACAATGGCGAATGGGTCTATAAAGCCAATGATGGTTATATAGGAGAAGATAGTGCCATCGTTAAAGTAGATGATGGCAATGGTGGTGTAGTAGAACAAACCCTAAACTTCACACTTGAAGTTTCAGCACCAACGATCAATATCACCGCCTTAAGTCTCCTAGAAGACAACAGCTATAGCAATACACTCTCAGTCACTAACCCTATTGGAGGTATGTTAACGTATGAAGTTGTCGATGCAACAGACCATGGTGTATTTGTTCTCAACAGTGATGGAACTTACAGCTACAATCCTTCTGCAAACTATAATGGCGTAGATAGTGTAACACTCAAAGTCACCAATGAATATGGTCTAAGCACCACACAAACCATTGAACTTAACATCGCATCTGTCAATGACATCCCAACCTTTGAGAGTAGTGAGGATGAAGCCTATGTGCTTAAAAATACCCGCATCGTTACAGGAGCGCTGAATGCGAATGATGTGGATGGTGATACCTTAAGTTATACACTATCAACCAATCCAACACATGGAACTCTAACGCTCGATCAAACCACAGGAGAATGGAGTTATGAGAGCCTCTTTGGTTACATTGGAAGTGATAGTGCTACCATCAGTGTAAGTGATGGCAAAGGTGGCGTCATCACCAAAGAGCTTACCTTTGCTTCTAAAGGCTTAGTCTATGAAGGAGGTGACCTCACTCTCTCTGCTCAAACCATTGGCGATACGCTTGAACTTGGTTCCATTGGTATGGATGCCCTAAGTTTCACTAAAACAGGCAATAACCTCACAATCACCGTTAAAGATCAAGGGATGATTACCATTAGTGATTATTTCACCCAAACCCATCAAACCCTTACAACACTCAGTACTTCATGGGGTGAGATCAATATTGGGAAAGAAGCTATTCAACAAGCAAGTGGTACGTGGTGGTGGCCATTTGGCAACGCAACCGCTGAGAATGGTGTCGATACTCTGTTGATAGGTACAAACTATAGCGATAAACTTACAGGAGGCTCAGGGAATGATGTCTTAGTAGGCTCAGGCAATAGTGATAAACTCACAGGTAATGCAGGCAATGATCTCCTTATCGCTGGAAGTGGCAATGATACTCTCATCGGTAGTGTGGGTAGTGATACCCTCTATGGCGATAGTGGTAGCGATATCCTTGATGCCAAAGATGGCGATGATAACCTCTTAGGGGGTAGCGGAGCGGATAGCTTGTATGGTGGAAAGGGTGCTGATAACCTTAACGGAGGGGGAGGTAATGATTACCTCAGAGGTGATCTAGGCAATGACACCTACTACTTTAACCTAGGTGATGGCAAAGATACCATTACCGATACAACTTTTAGCTTCTGCTCATGGAGAGGCTCTGTTGATGGAGGAGACGATACCATCCGCTTTGGAGAAGGCATCGATAAAGAGGATGTCACATTCTTAATGCAATGTGGCAACCTTTCTATCAAATACGGTGATGAAGAGAGCGTTGTCATCGTAGGACAAGGTAATGATGCTGGAGCCATTGAACGCTTTGAACTCAGTGATGGAAGCTTTATGACTTCAGATGATGTGGAAAATATCATCCAGCAGATGAGTGCCTACGCTAAAGACCATGGTATGCACTTAAGCTCTATCAGTAGCATTGAAAAGAATGCCGATCTCATGCAAATCGTTAGCTCAGGATGGCATAACGCATGATGAAAAAAGCCTTGTTAGGAGTCGCAGTTTTCTCTGCGACTCTTGCCTTTGCAGAGCAGAGTGTTACCTTTGAGCAGTTACTGAAAGCCATGGAGCAAAGCTCCCCAAAGCTTGAACAGCAACGCCTTCAAACAAAAATTGCAGAACAAAGCCTCAGAACTGCGGCGGCGGCGTATTTGCCCACCTTAACACTTGGTGGTTCATCGGAGTATTCGCATAAGTTTCATGATAGTTATACGCCTTCATCTGTGGGAAGCGATAGTCTAACCCAAACTTCTCAGTACCAAAACTCTTCAACCATCTCTTTAAGTTACGATCTCTTTCGCTTTGGTGCCACCAACCTTGGTGTTAAAGCTGCAACTGAGCAGATCAAAGCGTCCAAAGCAGGGGAGTGTGTCAATCTTAAAGAGCAGATAGATTCTTTACTGGAAGCCTATGCCAAAGTGCGTATCGCTACGGCAAAGTTGGCTTACTACCAACGTATGCAAAAGCTCTATCAAGACTCCTACATCATGGCAAAAAGACTGAATGAAGCAGGGGAACTCGCCCAAACGGAAGTCATCACCTATGCACAATACATGGCAGATCAACTGGTCTTAACCGCTCAAATCTATGAAGAAAAAGAGAGCATGTTGGCGCATCTTACATATCTTAGCGGTGTTAAACTGGATACTACTTCTAAGTTAGAGCCTTTAACACTTAAAGAGACTTCTCTTGCTATGGTAGCATTTGAAGAGAGTTCTCGTGCCAAACAAGCGTATGCAAGTGTTTCTCAAAAAGAGGCACAATTAAAGGCCGAGAAAACACGCTATCTGCCTGTTTTTTCACTCTATGGCAAATACGATCTTTATGGCTCTGATGAAGATCAGTTGAACCGCTCCATGCACGATGTTGAACGCAATGGCTACAGGGCAGGGCTCTCTTTTTCATGGACTTTATTTGATGGCTTTGCTAGAGAAGCGGCTGTTGAGACACGGCTTTTAGAGCTTCAACAAGCCAAAATAGGACTGGTTGAGGCTAAGCGAGTGTATGAAAAAGAGCAGTATCTCCTAGAGGCGCAAACACGTGAGCGCGAACAGAGGCTAAGTCATGCCAAAAAAAGTGAAGCCTCTTCACATAACGTATCTGAGATGATCGAAACCCTGCATGAAAATGGGCAAAAAGATAAACTCTCTAGCCTTAAGGCTCAAATCCAATATTACCAAACCGCCATCGCTTCCCATGAAGCCGAGGAGCTGTTACATCTTAGCCAAACCAAAGAGATCCTCTTTGCCCAAAAGGAGTATGAATGCGCAGCGCATTAGTCGCACTTGAAGTAGTGGGACAACTCAATCGTATCGCGATTGACTCCACTGCCATTGCTCGAAAATATGCTCTTGATGCCAATGAACCTTCCATTGAAGTATTAGCCAGAATTGCCAAAGAGCAGGGCTTTAAAGCAAAGCTTAAATCGCTTAGCCCTGCTCAAATGGAAAAATACCCCTTGCCGTGCATCGCACGAAAAAAAGATGCAGGCTACATCACGATCTTAAAAATTGATCTTGAAAAAGAGCAGATGCTCGTCTTCGAGGAGGGTAAAAAAGAGCCTTATCTGCTTAGTTTCACAGAGTTCACAGCTACCATGCAATCTAAAGTCATCATCCTAAAACATAAAATTATGACCGATCAGATCAAATTTGGCTTTGCATGGTTTTACAATCAACTCTTACACTATAAACGCATCGTAGGTGAAATCTTACTCGCTTCGTTTGTGATGCAACTCTTTGGGCTCGTAACCCCTCTTTTTACCCAAGTGGTGCTTGATAAAGTACTGGTGCATCATAGCATCAGCACGCTCAATGTCATCGCCATCGCCTTTGCAGCGGTCATTCTCTTTGAGTTTCTCCTTAGCATCGTGCGCAATTACGTCTTTGTGCATACCACCTCAAAAATAGATGCAAGGCTTGGAGCAAGACTTTTTCGCCATCTTATCTCACTCCCTTTGGTTTACTTTGAGAAGCGAAAGGTGGGAAATATCATCGCACGTGTGCGAGAACTGGATCAGATCAGAGAGTTTATTGCCAACAAGTCTGTTACGGTGCTTTTGGATATGCTCTTTTCTGTGGTCTTTGTGATCATGATGATGATCTATAGCGTGCAGCTATCGTTTGTCTCTTTAGGTTTTATTGCCATCATCGCAACACTCTACATCATCGTGACGCCAAACCTGCGAAAAAGACTAGAAGCCAAGTTTCAAATGGGCGCACAATCCAATGCCTATCTTGTTGAGTCTGTCACAGGAATGCAAACGGTCAAAGCCTTAGCGATTGAAGGCAGTATGCAAAAGAAGTGGGAGGAGTATTTAGGCTCTTATGTTAACGCGGGCTTTAATCTAGCGCATCTCTCCAACATTCTCTCAGGTGTCAGCGGTGCTTTGCAAAAGTTGATGACGCTCAGCATCCTTTACTTTGGTGTAGGGCTTGTTATAGAGGGAAAACTAAGCGTTGGGCAACTCATCGCCTTTCAGATGTTTGCAGGGCAGTTTAGCGCTCCCATTATGCGTTTAGTAGGGCTTTGGAATGAATTTCAACAAGCCCTTTTATCGGTTGATAGATTGGGCGATATTCTCAATACTCCTACCGAGCAGATGAATGATAAAGCCATCACACTTCCAAAGGTGCAAGGGGAGGTCAACTTTGACAAAATCGCCTTTCGTTATGCAACTGATGGACCCCTCATCTTAAAGCAGCTCTCGTTGCAGGTAAGCCCAGGGAAAAGCATAGGTGTGGTAGGGCGCAGTGGTAGTGGTAAGAGTACGCTTACAAAGCTTTTACAACGCCTTTACCTGCCGCATGAAGGAGCCGTTTATATCGATGGAGTGGACATCAGACACATGAATCCCTCATGGCTTCGCCATAATATTGGCGTTGTGTTGCAAGAGAATTACCTCTTTAGTGGAACCATTAAGGAAAATATCGCCTTTGCAGTACCAGGGAGTTCCATGGAGCGCATTATCAGCGTTTCTAAAATCGCAGGGGCTCATGAGTTTATCTCAGAACTTCCTGAGGGGTATGACACCTTTGTAGGGGAGAGGGGTTCTTCGCTTTCAGGTGGGCAAAGACAACGCATCGCTATAGCAAGGGCACTTTTGGGTGATCCTAAAATTCTCATCTTTGATGAGGCAACTTCAGCCCTTGATTATGAATCAGAGAAGATCATTCAAGATAACCTTAAAGCCATTAAGGAAGGGCGTACGATGTTTATCGTTGCTCACAGATTAAGTACCGTTAGAGAGTGCGATGAAATCATCGTTATGGATAAAGGCAACATTGTAGAACGAGGAAGCCATAATGAGCTAATGGCACTTAAAGGCTACTACCACTTCTTAACCACACAGCAGGAGAGGGCATGAAAACACAAAAAGGGCACAATGATGTGCATGAGTTTCAGCCTCTTCTGGTTGAAATTGAAGACAGACCGCTTAATCCTTTGGGACGTAGTATCTTATGGCTTATCTTTGGGGTTATTTTCTTTGGAATTTTATGGCTGAGCTTCGCCAAAATAGACATCGTGGTAAGTGCACGTGGTAAAGTGGTACCAAGCGGTGAGATCAAAATCCTTCAGCCCATTGAAACAGGAGTTATCTCTAAGATACTGGTCAAAGAGGGCGAACATGTACAAAAAGACCAAGTACTGATGCAGATAGACCCCAGTGTCACTCAAACAAGCCTTGCGTCTAAAGAGAAAGATTTGATGGTGCATATGTTAGAGAATGAACGTTTAAGTGCTTTAGTGGAAACTAGAACACCAAAATGGAGTATGTTTGAGCACCTTGATCATGCGCTTCTACGAGAACAACAAGATCTTTATAGCCATCAGTTTGACTCACTAAGTGCTTCAAAATCGCAATACGCTATGAAAAAGTCCCAAGCAGAAGCCCAATACCATAGTGCAAAATCCGATGTGCAAAGACTCGAAGGGCTTTTACACAAAGAGCAGACAAGGCTTCAAAGAATGGAAAAAGTACTTGACATCATCGCTCGTAATGAATACGAAGAAGTTCAAAAGAGTGCCCATAACATTCATGAACAGCTTAATATGGCGCGTCATAAAGAACAGGAGAGCAAACAGCATCTCAAAGAGGTTGAACACGAAGCAAAAGTCTATGTTGAGCAGACTATTTCTACATGGTTCAATCAACTGCTTGAAAAGAAAAAAGAGCTTAGAGCCTTAGAATCAGAAATCAACGCGATTTCGTTTCAAAACAGACAACAACAGATCAAAGCACCGCTTAGTGGCTATATAGGCAAACTGATGGTCAACACGGAAGGAGGGGTGGTAACCCCTGCTGAAAAGCTTATCTCCCTCGTACCTGATGATGCCCCTTTGATCGTTAAAGCAACTG
This sequence comes from Pseudomonadota bacterium, assembly GCA_017860615.1. Lineage (GTDB taxonomy): Bacteria > Campylobacterota > Campylobacteria > Campylobacterales > Sulfurospirillaceae > Sulfurospirillum. The sequence continues at coordinate 9,974 of JAGDMU010000003.1, forward strand.
TACTGAATCAAGATATAGGCTTTATCACGAAGCAGATGAGTGCTGCCATTAAAATAGACACTTTTACCTTTCAAAAATACGGTCTTATCGAAGGCGTAGTAGATACCATTGGCAATGATGCCATAGAAGATGAAAAACAAGGACTTATCTATGAGATCAAAGTCATTCCAACATCAACGTCGCTTATGGTTGAAGGTAAAGAGAAACGATTAGAGCCTGGTATGAATGTAACTACAGAGATTAAAGTAGGCAAGAGAAGAATCATTGAGTTCTTTATTTACCCGATTATCCAGTATATGGATGAAGGATTAAGTGTGAGGTAATGATTAGATTAAGGCAAGTTTATTGCCTTAATCATCTTAGTTCTTTAACTTTGAAAATTACAGTTTTCAATAATTAATACTCTAACTTTTATTACTCTATGATAACCGTAGAAGAATCAAAATTGGTTATTTCAATAGAAAACTAGATTTTTTAAGCTATTTTCATGCTATTCACTTAATGTAAAATCTCTTTCATTAAAATATTTTGAAACAAAAGTGTTAACTTATTTAGAGTGAATATGTATCAAAATGCTTTGTATCTGGATTTTAAGTGCATATTTATTATTCATCGGTTAGGATGAATTATGTAGATTATAAGCTATAAGAATATACGAATAAGGAAAGTCCAATGTTAAGTTTTTTTCGTTCACAAGAACAGACTGCCTTTAAATCTAATGGTTATGCCAATCAAGCCATTGTAACTCTAGCTCTTAAGGAAGCTATGATTGGATCTTTGCTTGAAAACATCTCTTTTAAACCTAAAGTTGTTTTAGGTTTTGTTTCTCCAGCGTTAGACTTTAACTCAATTTCTTCCAAACTCAAACAAGTACTTCCCAATGATACAACGTTGATTCTATCAACAACAGCAGGCGAATTATGTAGTCTTAATGATACAAATCCCCTTCCCTCACTCTATTCCTCCTCAGGTGCTGGTGAAGGCGATAACATTGTTTTAATGCTTTTTTCTCCTGAAATGGTTAGTGACGTGTATGTTGCTTCTATACCGTTAAAAAGTGAAGATATGGCAACGAGTAAAAAAACAGCGGCAGAGCGTTCTGCAAACATTGCTGAAGAGGTCAAAAAAATACGGGTTCCTTTTAAAATGCGTTCAGATGACACTTTGGGGTACACACTGATTGATGGACTGAGTGCCAGTGAGAGCTTTTTTATGGAAGCGGTTTATAATGTAGCTAAATTCCCCTGTTTGCTTATTGGTGGGAGTGCAGGAGGTAAATTAGATTTTCAAAATACCTACATCTATGATGGTACACGTGTTTTGCGTCATCATGCGGTCGTTACATTTATTAAATTAGCACCTGAGTATCGTTTTGGTGTCTTTAAGAGCCAGAATTTTAGAAAAACATCTGCGTCGTTTACTGTTTTAGCAGCCAATCCAATTACACGTACGGTGAGTGCCTTTTTAGAACATAATTCAAATATGGGTGTTGGCGTTATAAGTGCTTTAACAAGCCATTTTAGATGTTCAGCCAATGAATTGAACTCTAAGCTTGCTAATTATACTTTTGGTATTGAAATTGATGGTGAAATCTATATTCGTTCCGTCGCAGCCATTGATGTTCAAAACGATACGATCCATTTTTATTGTGATATTGAAGCGGGTGAAGAGCTTCTTTTGCTTGAAAAAACAGACTTTGTACAGACCACAAACCATGATTTTTCTGAATTTAGCCGCAATAAACCTAAAGCTATTGGAGCAATCTTCAATGATTGTATTTTAAGACGTCTTTGCAACGATCAAGAGATCAAGAAGCTTTTTACCTTTAATGAGATACCTGTCGTTGGTTTTTCGACCTTTGGCGAGCTTTTGGGTGTTAACATCAACCAAACTTTGACAGCAATCTTTTTCTATCAGGTTGATGGAGCAAATTTTGAAGATGAGTATATCGATAATTTTGTTCAAAAATACGCTGGATTTAAGAGCTATTTCTTATTACGAAAAATCAATCGTCAAAATATGATCAATAATATCAACAAAGCGATGCTTGAGCAGATGAAACAGAGTATGCCTGTACTTGAAACGATTGGTGTAACGCTTCAACATGCTGTAAGTGCTATAGATGCGATTGAAACACAGCTTTCGACAGTTGAAAAAGAGTTTGTTGTTTTTTCATCTAGTATGGAAAAAGGTAGCGCTGACAACGCCAATCTTTCTATAGAGGTTGAAAATCTTACCAATAATGTTCGCGATATTCGCGTTGTTTTAAGTGTCATCTCTGATATTGCAGATCAGACCAATCTTTTAGCGCTTAATGCTGCCATAGAAGCTGCACGAGCAGGAGAACATGGTCGTGGTTTTGCCGTTGTTGCCGATGAAGTGCGAAAACTGGCTGAACGTACGCAAAAAAGCCTCTCTGAGACCAATGTGTCGGTAAGTACCATCATTCAAGCGGTTGAAAGCATTAGTAAAACAATGAATGGTGTAAGCAGTGGCTTGTTGGAAGTCTCTTCAAAAAGTAATACACTCTCGTCTGATATGGAAAATTTGGCAAATAAAAGTCAGATAATTTCTAGCGAGCTAAGATCACAATCAAAATTAACCGATGAACTCAATACAGAGCTTAGTAAGCTGAGTGTGTATGAAAAAACACTTGATATTTTAAACCACTAAAACACGGCATTTAAAGGGCATTTTAAAGTGCCCTCTTCTTCTTTCTCTCTTACACTCTCTAAAGATTTTATTTTTTAGTTTCTTCGATGAGTTTGGTATATTTGTCTTGGATGTCAATATATTTTGCTAAAAGTTTATGAAATTCGACTTCATAGTCAATTTTTGTTGTTTGTTCTGGCGCTGTTATGGTGTCGTTTTTTTCCGTTGGATGACTTGGTATGGTGTCATCGATGATGTACTCCCGCTCTTCTCCATCAATATTCTTCTTAATGGTTGTAAGTTTTTTAGCATTCACCAATTTTACAACGGCAAAAGTGCTCATTTTATGTTTTACAGCGTATTGTTGCATGGTTATAAGGTTTTGTTCTGACATACTTTTCCTTTTGGTATGTAAAAATATTAAGTGGTATTTTAATCAACTAGGCTGAAAGGAAAGCTAAAATCTCTCTGTCAAACTTTTACATGGTTTGAAGCAAGACTAAAGTATAATAATAGATATATCGTTACACAACTCTCAACGATTTTTCTCCAATCACATTTCAAAAACACTAAGGACACATTATGGGCGGATTACTTAACAATAGCGTTAAAATGGAAAATGGCTACAAACTAGCAGGTCTTGCGACACAACAAAAGCATACGGTACCCTATGTTGGTAAACAGACGAATGTCGGCGCTGTGAACTCTGATAAAGCTAAACCGAGTGATGCTCAAAAAGCCAAAGCGAAGGCAAAAGCAAAACAGGCTAAGAAAGATAGAAAAAAAAATAAATAAGATGTAAAGGAGAAGATTTACTCCTCCTTTATCACACACTTAATGCACCGTACCTTTTTCGTACCATTTACGTAACCAGCTATCCATCGGATACATAAACTTATAGATGGCAGGAACGACGAGCAAGGTTAATACAGTCGAGCTTAAAAGTCCACCGATGATGGCAAGTGCCATAGGTGCGTTAGATTCGTGCCCTGCTCCGCTTCCAAAGGCGAGAGGCATCATCGCGCCTATCATTGCAAAGGTTGTCATTAAAATCGGGCGTAGGCGTTTTTCACCTGCTTCTAAAAGTGCATCATCGATGTTTTTACCCTCTTTAATCGCTCTGTTGGCAAAGTCAACAACTAAGATGGCGTTTTTACCGACCATTCCCAGAAGCAAAATAATACCAATCATAACAAAAAGACTGAACGTATTGTTCGAGAGATACAATGCCACCATAATACCTGTTAAGGAGAGTGGCATAGAGATCATAATGATGAACGGTTGAATGAGTGACTCATAAAGGGCTGCTAGGATCAAATAGATCAAAATAACCGCTAAGAGAACCGCTGCACCAAAAGCTTTTCCTGTATCGCTCATATTTTCAACATCGCCTGTAAAACGATAATGATACCCCTCAGGAAGGATCTCTTTCATCTTATCTTCGACCAGTACAACGACTTTGTCCAATGAAATACCCGAAGTACCAGCAGTTACTAAGATTTTACGTTCACGATCAAAACGGTTGATGGACGCTGTTCCTAAAGACTCTTCAAAGGCAATAAGCCCTTCAAGTGCCACAAATTCGCCATTGGCATTTTTGACTTGAAGTTTTTTCATATCTTCCAGTGATGTTCTAAAATCATCTCTAAAACGAACGGTGATGTCAAACTGTTTACCATTGTCTTCATAGTAAGAGATGGCACTGTCGCTTGAATACGCAGAGCCTAAAACCGCAGCAATCTCTTTTACGCTAACGCCCACTCTTTGGGCATTCTCACGAAGAATACTGAGTTTCATCTCAGGTTTGCCACTCTCATAGTCTCTATCTACATCTACGATGCCCTGAGTTGATTTTAAAAACTCCATAAGCTTGGTAGAGGTCTCATCCAAGACTTCAAATTTATCGCCTGTTAGAACGACTTGAAGGGGTGCTGTTGTGCCACCTGTGTCAAAATCATCCACTTTTTCAACGGCTATGACCAAGCCTTCAACACCTTTCATCTTTTTACGGTACTCTTCGATGAGTTTAAGTTGTGAGATGGCTCTCTCTTTTACAGGTTTTAACTTGACATAAATACGTGCTTTATGAATGCTTTGTGCTGAATCATACCCTATAGAGATGATAGAATATGAGATAGATGAATCACCTTTGAGCATCGCATCAATAGGAATCACTTTTTCTTTCATGGTCTCTAGGTTAATGCCCACTGGTGCTTTAATGGTGATTTGAAATTCACTGTTGTCCTGCATCGGAAGGAAGTCCATACCCACTTTGAGTGTCATCGATGCAAACAAAAGTCCAAATGTTGCTAAAACTGTAATCGTTTTGAAGCGAATAAGTGGCTTTAAGAGCCTTACATAGGCATTATCAATTGCTTTTAAAATGGGTTCAGTTGCATAGTAAAACTTACTCTCTTTAGCACTTAAAAGCCTTGCTCCAATGGAAGGAACAAACATAACCGCAACAAGGTAAGAGATAACAATACCCGAAGCTACGGTCATCGCAAACGAGTTAAAGAACATACCAACGATGCCGTCCATAAAGGCCACAGGGACAAATACAGCCAAAAGTACCGACGAGATCGCAAGAATGGAGAATGCCACTTCTTTGATACCTTCAAACGAAGCTTGGAAAGGCTTTTGCCCCTCTTCCATCTTTTTCATAATATTTTCAATTACAACGATGGCATCATCGATGAAAATACCAATAGCAAGCGTTAAACCAATGAGTGTTAGGCGGTTAAGGTCATAGCCAAGGGCATTCATAATGGCAAAGGTACCAATAACCGAAGTTGGGATAGCAAGAGCTGAAACAATCGTAGCCGTGGCATTACGTAAAAAGGCAAAAACAATGATGATCGACAAAAATGCACCAAAAATAAGGTCAAAGCGAACGTTGTCGATGTTAACCATAATTTTTTCAGATTGGTCTTGTAAGATTTTGATTTCGTTGTTTTTACCTGCTAAGAGTTGAAGATCGGGCATGATTTTTTTAACACCCGTGATGATGTTAAGTACATTTTCACCTGCTATCTTTTTCACTTCAAGTGTCACACCTCTTTGACCGTTGTAAGATGAAAAGCTTTTGGCATCACTCAGTCCATCAACAACCGTAGCAACATCTTTGAGGCGAACGCCTGGTTTTACAAGTAACTCTTCAATCTCTTGAATATTGGCTGCATCGCCTTCGGCTTTGATGATGATCTCTTGATCTTTGTTGATCATCTTTCCCGCACCCTGCTTAACGTTTTGCTTAGAGATAATGCCACTTAGATCTGAGGCGCTTAAATTGTATTTGTTCAGCAAAAAGGGGTCAAGAAAAATGCGAATTTCACGCTCTTGAAAACCAATGATGTTAACTTCACCCACACCTTTGATACGTTGAAGTTTTGGTTTGAGCTTTTCATCAGCAAGACGCATTAAAGCAATGTCGTCTTTACCATCACTCGCCACAAAAAGGTTGATGACACCACCCGATGCCCCCAGCTTTTTAACGACGGGTTTATCGACTTCTGTTGGAAGATTGATGGCGCCGATTTTATCGCGGACGTCATTGGTCGCAACATCAAGATTCTTCGTGAGTTTAAACTGAATAGTAACAGCACTAAAGCCTTCATAGCTGGTTGACATCAGTTTATCGATGCCATCCACACCCGAAACGGCCTCTTCTATCTTGTCCGTTACTTTTGTCTCAACGGTTGCAGGATCTGCCCCATTATAGGTTGTTTGTACGGTAACGATGGGGAAGTCAACATTGGGAAAAAGGTTGATTGGCATGGTGTTGTAGGACATCAAACCAAAAACAATAAAAGTTAAAACACCCATAAGGGTGGTTATGGGGCGATTTATGGCTAATTTATACATGGTTATTCCACACTAATCATGCCATTACCAAAAAGACCAGGCATAAGGTCGACGGCTTTGACTTCGGCTTGCATTTCACGGGTACTTGGAAGAATGGTTGGGTAGATTTTACTGATGACACCTTCATACTTTTTGTCGCTACCATCGACTTTATAGGTAAATTTTTGCCCTACTTTGACTTTTGTCCAGTATTTTTCATCCAATTTAAGGACTAACTTGACATCATGGGTACTTTCAACCGTTAAGAGTTTAGTTTGAGAACCTAGGACGATGTTACCCAGTTCGGTATTTTTCTTTGAAACGACCAAGTCATAGGGTGCGCGAAGTTCTGTTTTTTTGAAAATGATCTCTTTATTTTGAGCGGTTAAGAGTTGAATGTCTCTATCATAAAGGTAGTTTTCCATCTTCTCTTTGTCGATAACATCCGATATTTTGGCGTATCTCTCATAGGTTTTAACCGAATGCTCCGCATTTTTACGAGCAATTTCATACTCATTTTTTTCTTGTGCATTATTGAGAGCTAGGAGTAAATCGCCTTTTTTGACACGATCACCCACATTGACGTGCATGGTTCCAACAACACCTGAAATGGAAAGACCTAGTTCGGAGCTTTTTTCGCTGACAACATCAAAGGTTGCATAAACTTCTGCAGCAACAAGTGCTTGAAACATAAATAATGTGCTGATTAAAACTTTTTTCATTGGATAGCTCCTTTTATCTCTTTACCCATTTCGTAGAGTAGGACGGCTTTTTGGTATTCGACTTCATTCAGTGCTGTTTGAAGCTGAGATCTTGCATTAAATTTATCAGTAAGGGCGTCAAGATAGGTCACGTTATTGACGATGCCTTGTTGAAATTTCTTTTTCACGAGTTCATACGTCATCTCTGAAGCGGAGAGTCTGGCTTTAGCTGCTTCTATCTTTGCAAGCGCTGTTTTATAGCTGTTTTGAGCACTTTTCAAGCTTGCTTTGGCTTTTTGTTTTTCATAGGCTAAATCACTGCTTTTAGAAAGGTAGCTTTTTTGTGCCGCTTGCACAGAAGCTGAGGTAGAACCAAAATCAAAGATTTTCCATTGCATCGTGAGCTGCACTGTATTTTGGCGATCAGCATCGCTATCCCATGCTGGATTGGCGTAGTCGTATTTGAATCGTGAGTAGGTATCTTCTATCTTAATCGTTGGAAGATGAGGCGCTTTAGCGGCTTCTGCTTCTGCACGAGCACTTTGAACACTCTCTTCAAGCGCTAAGATGTCAAAACGTTTTGTATCGTCCACTTTGCCCTCTTGAAATACGATTGATGAGCCTGCTTCTACCTTCACTTCCTGACCTGTCAAGTATTCTAAGGTATTGGAAATATTGTTAAGGGTGTTATCTAAAGTTAAAAGATCGACCTTTGTCTGCTCGATGCTTGAGATGATTTTTTGCAACTCATCGGCTGTTGCGCTTCCTACGGAGAGGTACTTCTCAAGTCTATAACGCTCCGCTTCGAGCTGTTCCATTTTTTGCAGCGTTGATTCTTTGCTCGCAAGGGTGCTGATGTAGTTGTAGTAGTAGTAGATCATGTTGAGTGACACGTTGTTTTGAACTGAAGCCAAGGAAAAGGTAGCTGATTTGACAAGGGCTTGTTGTTGGTCAAACAGTGCTTCTCTTTTTCCACCATCGTAAATGGTAAAGGAGAGTGTTGCGGAACCTGTTCGGCTTTTTTCAGGAGCGAGCATACTCTCTTCTTGGTTGTATGTCTGGTTAGCCCCAAGACTGAGACTTGGCATATAGCCACTTTTGGTGGCGTACTCTTTTTCTTTGGCTGCCTCTAGGTTATAGCGTGAAGATTCCACTTGTTTGTTCTGTTCTGCAAGGTTTAAAAGCTGGGGCAAGTTTCCCGCAAAAGCAAACAGTGGAAAGAGGCATAAAAGGCTTAACTTTTTCATGGTTCTTTCCTTGTTCCTATATCAAGTAAATAGTTAATATGTTTGATGAGCGTTGATTGCGCTTCAACAAAGCCCATATTACTGGCTTTGGCTCGTACTAAAATGCCTTTTAAAAGCATAATGATGGTGTTAATGAGTAAGTCAATATTATCAACCTGAAATTCACCCCTTTTAATACCTTCATTTAAAGCACTTGAAAGAAAATCATAATCCTCTTGAAAAAAGCTTTCAAAGTATGTGGTGTAAAGTCCTGTTTTATCGATAAGCATAGAGCTTACAAAATGTTGATAGAGCATAAGCACTTGCTCTTTATTTTGGTCCTCATCACATTCACTGAAGTTATAAAATTCTAAAATTTTCTCTTTAGCGCTCATATCGTCTCTGACACGTTTAGCAAATGCGTCACGATGTCGCCCTGCAAAAATATCCCAAATGGCAAAGACGATCTCTTCTTTATTTTTAAAGTACAAATAAATTGTACCTTTGGCTACCCCTGCACTTTTTGCTATCTCATCGATACTGGTTTGCTGTATACCTTTGTCGCAAAACAGCTCAATAGCCGAAAGTGCAATGTCGCACCGTTTCTCTTCTTTATCTATAATTCTTGCCATAACGCACCTTTTTAAATGACTGACGGTCATTCATTTTTGAAATAGTACATTTTTTGGCTTATTTTGTCAATGGAATTTCAAGCCGAATAGGAGACTTCTTCCATAGGCCATTGAAAAAAGAGTATCGCTTATAGCACATCACTTTTTAAAACTAAAAACATCGCCATAGCTTTAGCTATGACTCAATTTTGAGTTTTAAAAATTAACGCACTCTAAGCAAACTCTTTATCTTTTCAAGGGTTATGAAAAAAGTCTATTAAAATGGCTTGATGATGGTCAGTAAAATAATGATCGATGTTGTGATCTCAGGAATAACCCTAAAGACTCTGTAAAACAGAAGGCTTTTTAGAGCTCCGCTTGCTAATTGCGCGATGAAGCGTTTGCAGGTAAAGTGATAAACCACCATTAGCGTAACAAGTGCTAACTTAAGATGCAACCACCCTCCACTTTTGAGTAAGTAGGGATTGAGATAAAGTAAGATAAGACCAAATTTGATCGAAAAGATCATAGCGACCGTGCCAACTTTGTAAAGAATGCTCTCTTGTAGGGCAATCGTAGCTTGGGCATCATGAGGCGCATTGATGTGATAGACAAAGAGTTTAGGCAGATACACAAGCATGATCATCCATGTGGCGATGAAGATAACATGAAATGCGAGAACGAGACTATAGGTGTTCATTTGACTTCCTTATTAAGCAGGGTTAATGCTCGTTAGTATATAATCTGCCTAGAAATTTCTAGTGACATTTTACGACTCAGGGGATGACATTTTGCGACTTGATGACTCAAAGCAGGCTCCTGCGGAAGCTTTTTTGTTTATTCTCTCTTTTTTGACGAAGAGCTATGTGTTTGATGCGACTGCTTTTATGCAAGAACGTGGGATGCAGATGCAAGCCTTGCAGGTCAAAGGGGCGATGATTAGGGCTTCTTATATCAATGAGCTGATTGAAGAAGCTATGAGGCTCTCAGGTGATGCTGGGCTACTTTTTAAATTTGCCGAATCTGTCACGCCAAACAATCTAGGTGTTTTAGGTTATTTGATGTTGCATTCATCGAGCATTGAAGAGGCAATCATCAAGCTGTGTCGGTACTATCTGCTCATTGGTAAAACACTCAAACCCATTTTTGTGGCTGAAAAAGAAGGCTATAAACTCACCCTGCTCATCCATAAAAATGGTGAAGTAGCGCACCTTGAAAAGTACAGCGCTGAGATTCACTTAAGTGCGCTTCTCAATCTGATCAATAAAATCATCCCCCACCCTATTTTCCCAAAACAGACAACCTTCCGACATACAAAACCTCTGCACGTCAACGCGTACAAAAAAGTGTTTGGTGAGACGATTCTCTTCGATGAGGTTGAAAATGCTCTTTTCTTTGACAAAGCACAACTAGCGATGAAAACAAGCTACGACAATCCTTATCTACTGAGTGTTTTTGAAAAAGAGGCAGAGCAAAGCTTGGGAATGAGTGTGCATGGAAGCCTCAAAGAACACGTTTTAGGCTACATTCTCATTGCGACAGGTGAACTGGATGTCTCCTTGGAGAGTGTGGCACAGAAAATTGGAATGCACCCTAGAACATTGCAAAAAAAGCTTAAAGAAGAAGGGGTTAGTTTTGTAATGCTTGTGGGTGAAGTGCGCCAAAAATTGGCCGCGCATTACCTGCAAAAAGGACTCGATGCTCCAACCATCGCCTCATACTTAGGCTATGCCGAGCCAAGTCCCTTTTTAAGGGCTTTTAAAAAGTGGTATGGCATGAGTCCAAAGGCATGGTTGGCTCAATCTTAAAAAGAGGATTCGTTTTTTGACAGTTTTGCATTCATCAAACGCTGGTACTCTTTTTCCATGATGATCTCTTGTGTGCTCTCCACTCTGTCGATAAACACTTTGCCGATAAGATGGTCATATTCATGTTGGAAAAGACGTGCAAGAAAATCTCTAAAAATAACCGTTTGCTCTTTGCCCTCTCTATCGTAGTAGAGAACTTCAATGTGTGTATGCCTTGGCACACGTGCACGAATGCCTGGCAAACTCAAACAGCCCTCCCAGTCTTTGATCTGCTCTTCAGAATAATCAATCACTTTAGGGTTTATCAATGCCATCGGTTCCATCTTTGGCGCATACGGATAGCGTGTATTTGGGTACGATGCCATAATCATAATGGCTAGAGAATGCCCTATTTGAGGCGCTGCGATGCCCACACCTTTGGATTCTAGACAGGTATAAATCATCTCGTCAATGAGCGCTTGAACTTCAGATGCCTTAATGTCGGAAACTCTCTTGGCTACCATACGGATGATGGGAGCGCCGAGTTGGAAGATTTCTAAGTGTTGTGGCATCGTTTACTCCTTTGAAGTAATCGTTTTAATGCAATAAATCAACGATCTCATCAAGATGCAATTTAAAATGACGTGGATAATCCACGATCATCGCTTCTAAACTAATATGCTCGTTTAATGCGCTGATCCATTCGTTTTCAAGCTTTGAGCTGTCAATATTTCTGATGACATGAGCAACGTGTTTGGTGACGGCTTTAAGGAGTGTTTGCAAATCTTCCCAATCGTAGTCGTTATATGCTTGGAGTTTTATCCAAAGGTCATTTTTACCAAGATTTGCATAATCGGGGAAGATGAGCGGGCTGTTTTGATATTGAAGGTGAATAATACGGTGTGTGTTGTTCGATGCCGAATCGCACAAATGCCCTACGATCTGTTTCACGGTACGATGCTGCATGTTGGTTTTCGTCGCAATGTCGTTGATGTTTGCGTGTTTTAAGATGCTTTCTAACTCGCCTAGTAGCTTTAGTATATCGTTGCTGATCTTCTCCAACAGTACCATTGTGCCCTCCTCTAATGTTCTTGTGGTAGGCATTATATACCAAAACGCTTCAAGAGAGAATAGTTTTTGCTTGCGTTTTCTTTCAGGAGGTGTGTCATGAAAATTGAATCACAGAGCATCACGTATGTTATGGAGCATGAGTTTTCGTCCGAAAAGACAGATACGTTTAATGAGGCATTAGCATCACTCTCTTCCAACGAAGCGGTAGTGCAAGAGCAGGAAACTTCAAGGCACGAGCAGATCGCTGATTGGATTAAGCAAGTCAAATGTTTGCTGATTCAGGAGTTGCTCAAGTTTTTGAGTGCTACACACAAGGGATATTCCCAAAACATCCAAGATATTTTCCAAAATAACGCTTCTTACGTCAATGAATCTTCAAGCCAATTTCAAGGGCTAAAAATCTATGAAGTCAATTATGAATCAACGTATAAAGAGGAAGAAAGCTTGTCTGTACAGACACAAGGTTGTGTGAAGACTACCGATGGCAGGAGCATACAGCTCAATCTTGAATTTAACATGCAGCGTTCTTTTTATGCCAAAACACGTTTGACTTCCACGGTGGTTGACCCTCTTGTCATCACGATGGACGGAACTTTGCCAGAGCTTACCGATACGACCTTTTCGTTTGACATCGATTGTGATGGCAAGAGCGACCAGATCTCGCGTCTTGCGAATAACAGCGGGTTTTTAGCCCTCGATAAGAACCAAAACGGCAAGATTGATGACGGAAGCGAACTCTTTGGTACGCAAAGTGGCAATGGCTTTAAAGATTTGAGTCAATACGATACTGATAATAACCAGTGGATCGATGAAAACGACTCGATTTATGATGGGCTACGCATTTGGAGCAATAACGAACTGATCGGCTTGGGAGAATCGGGAATTGGAGCAATTTATCTTGGAGCACAGAGTTCGCCTTTTATGTTTAAAAATGATGCCAACGAGTGCTTAGGCGTACTGAGTCAAAGCGGTATTTTTTTATTTGAATCGGGAAAAGTGGGGATGATTTCTCAGATTGATTTTGCGAAACAAGGTGTTCAAGAGCCGTTTGCTGAGGTTTTGGCTCAGGTCTAAAGCTTCTTCGACATCGCGGTTGTGTGGGCATGGTGTGTACCGTGAACCACCCCGCCTTTGTCGTTGACTCCCAAATCACCTCAAAACTTTACGACTCTTTCCTGCTGGGTAGTTTGATGACATGCTGTAACAGCTCTTTTTCTTCTTCACAGCTTAGAAAACGCCACTCACCGCTTGGTATGTCAAGGTTAAAACTCCCGATGCTCACGCGGCTTAGCTCCAAAACCTTTAAAGGAGTACCAAATTTTGGGTCTTTCAGTGCTCCAAAAAGACGGCGAATGTGTCGGTTTTTGCCCTCATCTATCTTTACGCGAAGCTTTGTTTTTGCCCCACCCGTGCTTATCTTCTCAACCTCTAGTGCTTGAAGCAACCCCACAGGGCTTTGTACCCCTTTTAACGCTTCTTGGATGTGTTCATCCGTGACATGCCCTCGCACCCAAATCTCATAGACCTTGATGCACTTTTTAGGGGTAGTCAATGCGTGGTTTAGTTTGCTGTTTGTGGTGAAGAGCAAAAGCCCTTTTGACTCCAAATCAAGCCGACCGATGGGCATCCAACCATCAGTATATGCCCATTCAGGTAAAAGCTCATAAACGGTTTTTCTCCCAAGGTCATCCGAACGGGTTACCACATAGCCTTTAGGTTTGTTGAGGACGAGTAGCTCCTTAGAATTATTTGGTATTTCATTCATTCTGTGGATTCCTTGTGGTTACGAGAATTTTTTAATGTTACCTACAATATGTGTTTGAGTTTTTTATTTTAAAAAGTTAAAAGTATGTTTCCGACCTTTATTTATGAAAGTTTAAACTCTATTCTCAACATTGGAATTTTTCTTCAAATTCTAATATTACTCCATGTATAGTAGAAGCAGGAATCGCAGTAATTGTATTGTTCCCTCCCAATATTGCCATTCCCATTAAAATATATTCATTTTTGGCTGTATTGAATTGAACAACGGGACCACCGCTAAATCCATTCAAGTCCATAATTCCTGAATTATGCTTATATACTATTAATAAGTCATTAACTTTCATACCTGCAATTTCCAATGGAGCTATTGCTCGTTGATATTCTACAATATCATTATTATTGCTTTTAAATTTTTTTGGGAACCCTATCAAAAAACCTTTATCTTCGGTGGAAAAATCTGGAAATTGATAAGATAAACAATTTTCTTTATTTGGGAAGTTATCAGATATACGAAATATACATAACTCATATATACATGTATGTTCTTCTGAAACCTTAATAGGAATATATTCTAATTTAATAACATTCTCTTTATTAAAATCATACACTCTTGTACAATTATAAGTTTTTTCATAGTCCTTCAGAATATAACAATTTTTCATTTGATTGACAATACTTTCATCATCTTGCTTATCAAAATTATGTTTAGCTGTGATTAGATAAAAATTTTTATCTGTTTTAAATAAAAATGACGTACCTCTTCCTCCTACGAAATAATCGTTTGGATTATCTTCATAACAGTACTCGTTTTTTATCCAAAACATTAAAGGATGAACAGAATTAATTGCTTTACTTTTTTTTAATCTTTCCATATTAATTTCCTAGTTAGATAATTGTAAAAGTACATTTTACTCATATTTTTGCCCATTATATTCCAAGAAACCAGCAACGTGCTTATTGTGTGGGTCACGGTGTGTCCAGTGAACGACACCACCTTTATCGTTGGTTTCCAAATCACCGCAAAACTTCACCACTCCACCCTCTTGCAACGTCGTCACTTTGGGTGCAAGGTCTATATTGTGTGCGATGAGCAGCGTTTTTCCTGATGCTAATTTGACGATGAAGCGTTGATGGCGGTTGCCGACGTTATCATCGCTGAGCAGTTTAATGACTTTTCCAGAATCACACAATGGCGTACCCGCAAAAACATTTAAACTCAAAAGCACCACTAAAACTAATTTTTTCATTATGAAAACTTCCTTTTTAATTTTTAAGTATATGCCCAAAGCGTTTGAAATAATACACCGTTGCATACTCTACAAAAAACGTTTTGACAGCAGTTGCGTTGATGATGGCATCGCATTCTCCCACATAGACTTCGATGTGTATGCCTCGTTCTTTAAGAGCTTGTAAATGCGCTTCATCCCATGTGTAGTGTAAAAGTTCACTTAGCTCATTCAAACTTCCTTGCTTGAAATAAGGCTGCATATCCAAAGAAGAAGGATACGCAATATTTTGCATAAAATTTTGTGTATAAGTTTCGCTATTTTTAGAAAATGAGAGGGTTTGAAGCTTTTTAAACTTGGCATCTTTGTCGTGGAAAAAAGCAGGTGAAAAGAGTTGGAGCGTGTCGATGCGCTCATGATGCGCAAGGGCGTATTTTAGGGCTTTGATGGCGCCATAACTAAACCCAGCGATGCTAAAGTCACTTGGGTTTAGATAGGACGTGAAGAGCTCTTGCTCATTGGCAAGGCAAAAACCACTAAAGAACTTCATCAATGATGGCTTTTAAGCGCACTTTAGAGATGCTCTCTACGGTATAGAGTTCGTCAGAGACTTTTGCTAAAACGGTATTCATCCCTTCTAAAAAATGCTCTAGTTCTTTGTGGGCATTCTCTAAAATAAGCAGTATATCGCTCTCATACGGTATGAGTTTTTCTCCCATGCCATAGACTTCAACCATCTCTTTGGCGATTGCAGTTGCACGGCTAAGGTCTTCTGTGGCATTGGTAAACTTTTCATTGTAAGCGAGTTTGGTTGCGACCATGCCTGCAAGATAGACTTTGATTTTAGAGAGCATTTGGGTTTTAGACTCGATTTCTCTGTCCATGTCTTTAAGACGGTCATTGACGATGGTGATTTTGTCGAAGTCTATCTCAAACCAGTACGCACACAGCGCTTTGGCGGCTTGGTAGAGCGCTTGGATTTTCTTCTCTTCATCGGAGAAGCTGAGTACTTTTTTCTTACCCATCAATACTTTTTGGCGCACGGCTACAAAGTCACTCAGTTCGAGTATAGTTGAGCCACGGCGAAGTGCATTGATGGCGGCTTCATTCACAAAGGTTGCCAGCGCAGCACCGCTAAAGCCAACACTCATGTTCGCAAGCTCATTTAAGTCCACTTCGGTAGGCTTGTTGCGCATATACGTTTTTAAAATTTCCAAGCGATCATTTTTATCGGGAAGTGGAATGAAAATACGTCTATCAAAACGCCCTGAGCGAAGCAATGCTTCGTCGATGATGTCGATTTTATTGGTCGCGGCGATGACGATGACACCACTGCTGTCTTCAAAACCGTCCATTTCAGTGAGGAGTTGGTTTAACGTTGATTCGCGCTCATCGTTGCGCATACCGCCACGCGCGCGCCCTACAGCGTCAATTTCGTCGATAAAGATGATGGAAGGTGCGTGAGCCTTCGCTTGAGAGAAAAGCTCCTTAACCCTCTTTGCGCCCATACCGACATAAATCTGCACAAACGTTGCGCCACTTTGATAGAAGAAAGGCACACTCGCCTCGCCTGCTACGGCTTTAGCGATCATCGTTTTACCGACACCTGGAGGGCCTACTAAAAGGACACCTTTAGGAAGGGTTATGCCATAGCGTTTGTAACGTGCAGGATTTTTGAGAAAATCTACGATCTCTTCAAGCTCTTCTTTGACATCTTTGATGCCTGCAACATCTCTAAAACTCACTTGTGCACGAACAGGACGAATGATGCTACTCATAAAAGGATCGTAACTTGCGTAAGCTTTTTGGTTGCTGTCTTGCTCTTTTTTAGCATCCTCTGCACGTTTTTTACGCGCATAAATGAGCAGTGCAAAGAGTAAACTACCAAGCATTCCTAAGACAATGAGGTCTTCAAAAAAAGGATTGGATTTTTTGACTTCGATAGGCACTTTTTTAAGAAGATCCCCGATGTCAATGCCATCTTTAATGATGACAAACTCATCATTAAGTCCATAAAGCCATACTTCGTTCTCTTCAACTTTCGCTTTTTTAATCCCACCACTTTCTAAAAGCGCATGGTAGGTAGGTAAGTCGATAATTTTGGCAGAATCACGCACATACCCAAAAGCAAGTAAAACAACAAAAATGCTCAGCGCCATTAAAGAGAGCATCAGTTTTTGGGATTTAAAAATGTGCATAGTTTGCCTCCTGTTTGATCTCGTATTTTTCGATTGTGACCCACTCTTTAAGCAAGTCACGCTCACTTTGGATAATGACTTTGTTAAAGAACTGATCGTATCCGATGTAGTGGTCATCTTTATGCTCTTCGACCAAGACATTTAAAGGTATTGCATTATTTTTTTGTCTAAAAGTAATGTTTTTCGACTCTACAAGTGCTTCAATACTCTTGAGTCGCTCTTTGGCAACATCGCCTTTGACCTCTGGTTTCATCGTACTTGAAGGCGTTCCATCGCGTTTTGAGTAGGTAAATGCGTGAAGATGGGTCAGTGGAAACTGCTCTAATGTGGTGTATGCCTCGTGCCAGATTTCTTCGCTTTCACCTGGATGTCCTGTGATAAAATCGGTTCCTAAAGCAAAGCCACGTTCACTGAGTTCTTGGAACAGTTCTAAGTCTCGTTTGACGTTATTGCGTCTTCGCATTAGCTCTAACATACGCTCAGAGGTGTGTTGCAAAGCTACATGCAGATGGCGCTCTAACCAAGGCTCGCTTAAAATTTCTCTAAAACTATCGTCGATCTGCACAGGCTCAATGCTTCCAAGACGAATACGACGAACGCCTCTGATAGCGCCTAAGCGCTGAACGAGTTTTCCAAGAGAACTTCCTTTGTCTTTGCCGTAACTGCCGATGTTTGTACCTGTCAGCACGAACTCACCATAGCCATTAAGCGCTAATTTTTGGACTTGCTCAATGATTTTGGCTTCATCTTGACTTCGTGCGTTGCCTCTGACATAAGGGATGATGCAGTAAGAGCATCTAAAATTGCACCCTTCTTGGATTTTGATAAACGCTTTGGTTTTGCCTGTGTACTCGTGTACGATGGTTTCATCCAAAGAAGTAAGATCTCCGATTTGATAAAACGGTGTTTCTTGTTTGAGTAGCGTGTTAATTTGCCCTTTTTCCGAGTGTCCCATAACGCCAAAAACCTTTTTTTGGCTAAAAAGGCTCTCCCCTTTGCTAATCGCGCCACAGCCTGCAACGATGACTTTTTTGCCCTCTTTGGTTGCATGGTTGATGTAACTACGCACGCCTGTATCAGCTCCATTGGTAACGGTACAAGAATTCACAACGATGATCTCCGCGCTTTTTTCATCTTCGGTCACCTCAAAATCGGTGAGATTTTCCATCATCACTTGGGTATCGTAGATGTTGGTGCGACAGCCGAACGTTTTAAAAAAGACTTTTTTCATCAGGGCTCTTTGGAGTTTCAAAGTTTGGCATTCTCTTTTTTTGAGAACCAATGTTGATATTTTGTGTATGGTAAGCGATAGTGATATCAGGTTCTTGATTGAACGCATCGATAATTTCACTGCTGATCGTACTTCTAAGGGTTAACGTAGCATACGAATTGGTCATATACCAACTGCTGATACAAAAACCTTGTGGTTCGACAAATGAGAAGATACGAGGTTCAACGTTGGTGTTTTTAAGGCTGTATTGATTGCGCAGTAAATTGAGCTGTTTACGTGCAATGTCTGTGTAGCCTTTTGAGTATTTTTTGGTAATTTCGCGAGCAAGATAGACTGCTTTTTTATGATTGGAATCAAAGGTAATAAACACATCAATGCCATCCCAAACGGTACGAATGGTGCCATGTGTGTAGTTAGAAATAAGGCTTGTAAAAACGTAGTTATTGGGAACAAAGATAACCCTACCCGCTCTTCTGTTATCACGGTACGTGCTAATTGTTACATCTTCAAAAAGGGTCATGCGAAGCAACGAGATATCAATAATATCGCCTACATACAGCAGTCCATCTTTTTGCACTTTGATACGGTCCCCAACATGGAAACTACCACCAAAAATAATAACCATCCATCCCAAGATGCTCATAAACCAGTCTTTCATCGCAATGGCGATACCCGCAGAGGCAAATCCAAGTACGGTGACAAGGTAGGAGACGTTTTCAATATAGGAGAAAAGTAAGATGAGAATAATTAAAGTAACGTTGACAAAGTTGATGATTTTATTGGCAGTATAAAAACGATCATTGTCTTTGATATAGCGTTTAGCAACAAATTTAAGTAAAAGTGTGAAGACAATGACAACAACGATAAAAATGCCAATGTTAAAGGCACGTTTCATCTGCAACGTAATATCTTGGGTAACACGAATCGTAGCCTCTTCGACTTTCTTAACGTGTAGTGAGTAACTTGTACTAGCGATTTCTTGTGCTGCTATAAAGGCGTTAAGCTCTTTTTGGGCTTCATAGACCATATCTTCATTGGTAATGATAGGTTCAATTTGGTAGATCTCTTCAAGTAATGCAAGTTTTTCTTTGAGTTTTCCAACTAAAAAGTCCAAACGATCAATTCGTGCGCGATAGTCCATGCTGTCTTGTTTAATTTTTTTAACATACGAGAGTGCAGAAATGATCGCAAGAGGATTAGTGATTTTTGGATAGCTCTCAAGCTCGATAGATTCGACCATTTTACTAAAGGGTGAGTTTTTAAACTCTTGCAATAGCTCTATCTGTTTTTCTAAAGACTCTTGCTTTGAAACCAATTTTTCGTATTTTTCAAGGGCTACTTTATCTTTGGTATTTTTAAATTTTTTGATCTCTGCATCAACGGTGGAAAGCTCTTCAATGAGTTTTTGATAACTTAGATAGTTCCCGTAGCGTTTAAACCATAAGTTGTCTTTGATGGATTCATCAATCGCTGTAATTTTTTGACGAATAGCATCGGTTTTGATAGCATCTTCAAGTTTGGTTGCATTACTCTCGGCCGCTAAGAGTAGATTACAGGTAACGAACAGTAGCCAGAGAATTTTTTTAAACATTAGCTTGCTCCAATGCTTCCAAAACGACTTCTTTAGGGATGTCGCTTCGCATTTCATTACCACCAATGCCTTTGGCTAAAATAAAGGTTATTTTGTCATTGGCACTTTTTTTATCCAAGAAAAAAGCATCGTAAAAAGCTTCTAAAGAATCAATTTTATAGTGTGTTGGTAGCTCGTAACGCTCTAAAAGAGCTTTAATGCGTCCTGCTTCTTCTGCGCTGAGCAGTCCCAATTTTTGTGCAAGCGCATTTGCCATGACAATGCCGATAGCAACAGCTTCACCGTGCAAATAAGTGCTGTAATGGGTCTGATTTTCAATGACATGCGCAAACGTGTGTCCGTAATTTAGCACCGCTCGTATGCCCTTCTCTGTTTCATCTTGCGAGACGACATTGGCTTTAATGGCAATGCTCTTGTGAATGGCAATTTTGAGATTTGTTTCATCGTTTAAATCATGTGTCTGTAACCATTCAAAAAACTCTTTATCAAAGGTCACTGCCATCTTGATAATCTCTGCGACACCTGCTGAAAATTCACGCTTTGGTAACGTTTTTAGAAAT
Organism: Pseudomonadota bacterium; assembly: GCA_017860615.1. Taxonomy (GTDB): domain Bacteria; phylum Campylobacterota; class Campylobacteria; order Campylobacterales; family Sulfurospirillaceae; genus Sulfurospirillum. Next base: position 30,435 of record JAGDMU010000003.1, read on the forward strand.
GTACTCTCACAATACACTGCGCGAGGTTGCCAAAAAGAGCCAATGAGGTTTTTGCCATAGCTGTTGTTGATACCAGTCTTTCCACCAACACTGGCGTCCACTTGTGCTAAAAGAGTCGTTGGAATCTGAATAAAATTAATCCCTCTTTGGTAAATAGAAGCGGCAAAGCCTGTCATATCACCGATAACACCACCACCAAAGGCAATCAAAAGTGATTGGCGATCGAGTCTATGTTCAAAACACGCATTTAAAATGAGGTTAAGACTCTCAAAGTTTTTATACATTTCGCCATCAGGCAAAATGATGGTATGAAGTTCTTTTGCACTGATATGTTTTTTGAGTGTTTCGAGGTGCAAAGCCGCGACAGTAGTGTTTGTGACGATTAAAACTTTTGTGTCAAACAGGAGTTGTTCTAATGTGTCAATATAGACACTGTAATCTTTTGAGCTGTTTTTGTTTAAGACAACATTGACTTCCATGCGCTATCCAAATTTTTTTGTTTCTATAATACTCAAAAAGCACTTAATTATGCATTGATTGGGATGAATAGTTGGTAATTGTCGGCAAGCTTAAAGTGTAATTTTTCCATATCGGTTGAAAAAATTGAGAGAAAATTTGCTTCCAATATTTTGGGGCTAAACGGTAGAAATTGCAAAATATTATCTTTATGACGTAGTTTTACCAGTGGATTTTTGTCGCTTTGTACGACATCAACTTCACGTCCAAAGATTTTGGAGAGGTTATCGAAGTGTTCGATGAGGCTATTTTTCTCATTTTCATGGTCAGGGTTGTACGAGTAAAGTTTGAGTTCGAGTGAAAGTTGGGTTGCAACATCGAAAATAACTGAAGATTCTTGCTCAATTTCATGAGCATCATTGCTTAAAACAACACCTTGATTGAGGCTTCCAAAGCCACGTTTCCCCATTTTAAAGATGGGAAGTTTTGTCTTATAAAGAGCGCGTTTATTTTTTTGAAAAAATGTATTCATAACGACGATAAGACCAATATCCATCTTTTCGGTATCTTCACGAAGCGCTTTGCGAGGATTGGTTTCAAAGTAGTCGATAATCACGTTGATGTGATGATTGCTATAGCTTTTAATTTTTTCGAATGTTTTTGAATACGTTGGATTGATGACTTTAATGTGTAACTTGTTGCTATTGAGCTTTGAGTGGAGTAAGAGTGCATCATTGATCAGTACATCAATCGCATCTTCTTCCATGCGGAGCATATCCACAAGGCAGTAAATACTGCTTCCAAAGGGTGAAGGGAATTGTCCAAGCTCTCTTTTGATGCTTTTAAAGACACTTTGCAATACTTTAGGATCACCCACAAGGAGTAAAAGGTCATTCGGTAAAAGCATAAGGGCTGGACGAGGTAAAATCAGTGTATTTGAGCGATAAATCGCTGCAATACGCCACTTACTCTGCTCAATAGAGGCAAGATGCCTATACGCGTAAGAGCTTCCCACGGGTACCGAGACTTCCATAATTTCACCAATACCTAGTCCAATGTTTTGTGCCACAATAGGTGTATTAGGGAGATGGTCGGTAAAACGAGAAGCAAGAATTTCCCGAGAATTAAGCATTAAAAGGCGTTTATCTTCGATATGTAAGTCCCATCGGTCCATAATGACAATACGCACTTTTCCATCAACACGTCTAATGTTGGTGTAGGTTGCTTTAACATCGAGTTCATTGGACATAATGATCATAACTTGAAAAAACTGTTCGTTCAATACAACGGCAAGCTTTTCATAACTGGTTGGATCAAATTCAAAAAATTTAAAATTTTCAGGACGTTTTTTGGGTAAAGTTTCTTCTTTGTAGGTAACAATAGTGTAGCTATTCTCCCCTGCTTCGGTTTCCATAACCTTTTCTAAAAATTGTTTTGCTAGAATGCCATCAGCGATGATTAAAATTTTTTTCATTATAAAGGTTTACCTTTGCTCCTAAATTACGAGAGGATATTGTAACTAAAATGGAATTTCAGATAGATAAAACCGATGGATTAGCTCGTGCATGTACGATAAAAACGGCACACAGTACCATTCAAACCCCTGTATTTATGCCTGTGGGAACCGTAGGAAGTGTTAAAAGCTTAGACGCAGTCGATATGAGTGAAATGCTTGGTGCTAAAATAATTTTGGGTAATACTTACCATCTCTATTTACGCCCTAATGATGAAGTTGTTAAACATTTTGGGGGACTTCATGGCTTTACCAAATTTCCGAATAGTTTTTTAACCGACAGCGGTGGATTTCAAGCGTTTAGCTTAAGCGACATCTCCAAAGCAGATGCCAATGGCATTATGTTTAAAAGTCATATTGATGGATCATCTCACTATTTTACGCCTGAGAAGGTGCTTGATATTCAGTACAACCTAAACTCTGACATTATGATGATTTTAGATGATCTTGTCGCCCTCCCTGCCACGAAAGAGCGTATTGCACTCTCCATCAAACGTACAACCGATTGGGCTGAGAGAGCGATTACGTATCATCGAAAAAAACAGGCTGAAGGGATTGGTCGACACCAAAATATTTTTGCGATCATTCAAGGTGGAACCGATAAAGAGTTCCGTCGCATCAGTGCGAATGAACTCTGTGGACTTGATTTTGATGGTTTTGCTATTGGCGGGCTGAGTGTTGGTGAAGCCAATGCTGATATGTACGAAACTGTCGAATTTGTAACGCCACTCATGCCCAAAGATAAACCACGTTATTTGATGGGCGTAGGAACCCCTGAGGATTTGGTTGAAAATGTGGAGCGAGGGGTTGATATGTTTGACTGTGTTATGCCTACGCGTAATGCTCGCAATGGCTCACTTTTTACCTCTTTTGGCAAAGTCAGCATTAAAAATGCCAAGTTTCAACGTGACGAGGCTCCGCTTGATCCTGAGTGTGACTGCTTTACATGTAAGAACTATTCGCGTGGGTATTTACACCATCTTTTCCGTGCAAAAGAGCTTACTTACTTTAGGCTGGCGTCCATTCACAACCTCCACTACTATCTCACTTTGATGAAGCAGATGAGAGAAGCTATTTTAAAAGGCGAGTTTAAAGCCTTCAAAGCAGAATTTTACGCGAAACGAGCCAAATAAAATGCGCTACAAGGTGGATGTCAAAGAGAATTTTGAGCAAAGCTTGCTCTTTTGGCTTGATCGTTTTATTAAGTCCAAACTCACCTCTCTTTCCAACCGCCATGTTGAAGAAAATGCCAAACTCTCTTCTATTATAGGCTCTTTGAATCGTGGATCAGAAAGTATGGATGATCTCAAACAACTTGCCAAAGAAGCCCGTAATATAGGGCTTATTGGCATTAATCTTTTTATTAATCCTCTAGAGAAATTTTATTACTACATTGCTCCTATGGGACTTTCGAGCCTCAAAGAGATTGATGAGGAGCTTTTGAGCGAGTTTTTAGCTTCTCAAACAGGCTCGCTCTCGGATGCAACGAAAAAAAACTATCGCATTGCTTTGCTTGGGCTTTTTAAATTTATTGACAAACAAAATGAGGATGAAAAAGGCAGTTCCCACCAGTTTCGTATCGAGTTAAAAAACTGGGGAGGTCTGGGTGGTAGAGGTGGTGAAAAACTGCCTGCTCACATGTATAAAGAAGAGCTGTCTCGCTTTTTTAAAGCCATTGAGGTAACAGAGTTTAAGCCTTATGCACAAGCTAAAAATAGGCTTCTTATCAAGCTCATCATTTTTACAGGAATGCGTGTGAGTGAAGCTTTGGGACTGAGGTTGAAAGATATGGTTAAAGATGGGGACTATTACGTTTTTCAAATCCGTGGTAAAGGCAATAAACCCAGAACTGCCATGATTAAAATTGAGCATATAGAGCACGATTTACTTGAGTGGATGGAGTACCGTCATTCTGAAAGTATGCTTCTTTTTCAAAGCCGTACAGGCAAGCCTTTAACACAAGCGTATGTGAGTTATATCATGGACAAAATACTGATGAGTGCAGGCATACGCAAAGAGAAAAATGGTGCACACATGTTACGTCATACGTTTGCAACATTGCTTTATCAAAAGAATCATGATCTTATTTTAGTACAAGAAGCCCTTGGGCACGCTGATTTGAATACCTCTCGGATTTACACCCATTTTGATAAAGAACGTCTTAAAATTGCAGCAGACACTATGGATGGTATATCATGAAAAACCTGTTTGAAAAACTGGATAGTTTTTATTTATCGGATCTTAAAAACCCTACGCATCCTTCTATTTTTATTGAAGAAGCGACGTATGATATTCTCATTTTAGCACTTCCTTATATGGATACAAGCCTTAAAATGGAGTCTCATGCCTTTGTGTTTGACCATGAGTCGTACTACTATTTTGATAAACAAAAAGCTGAATTTATCAATTTTGAAACCATGCAACGCGTGTATGAATTTTTAAATGAAAAAACCAATACTGTCATGAAAATGGTTGCAACGATGCATGAGAGTATTGATCTGATGGAAGAGAAGCTTTATGACAATGCGCGTTTCTCAAACTTTATGCACTATTGGCTTGCCAATAAAAAAGATTTGAGTCGAATCCATAGGGTTCTTAATTTGGATGTTGAAGTGCTCAATACGTTTATCACGACATATCTCAAAGAAGAGGATTTTTTGGCGATTCATTTTAAAGATATTTATGAGCATATCAGCCGAACCAATCGCTCTGCCCTTCTAGCAACCGACAAACTGAACAACCTTTATAACTTTTATACCAGCCGTAGTAATGAAAAAATGAATCGCACGATCTACCTATTGACAATTCTTTCAGGTATTTTTTTACCACTACATTTTGTGGCAGGCTATTTTGGTATGAATAGCCAAGGACTTCCTTTTAATGAAATCCCTTATGGTACAAGCTTGGTAACACTGATAATGGTGAGTTGTGCTTTTGTAATGACGGGAGTGATTTTATTCTTTAAAAAAAGACTTTAATCTTTAAGGTGTTTTTTCGGGTAGTCAAAAAAGAGAATGTGTCCGCTCTCTTCGGTTATTTCCTTAAAACTTTGTACATCAAAACTGATACAGACAATCGCACAGGTGGGAATATTACTCAAAATTGCACCACTAAGGCGTTCTCCCACTTCTGTAATGGTAGGGTTATGTGCGATGATAAAGATAGAAGCGTGTTTGTCATCAGCAGAGTGTATAAGATCAAGGTAACTCTCGTAAGAACCTTCATAAAGTGTATCTGCACTTATGATCCTCTTCTTGTCACACTCAAGCTCTTTTGCAAGCTCTTTCGCCGTTTTTAGAGCACGTTTTGCTGGGCTTGTGTAGATAAGATCAGGCATAACATCAAACATTTTTAAGCGTTTTCCCATAAAAACGACATCACGTTTTCCACGACCATTGAGAGGTCTTTCAAAATCGTCTAATGTTTCATCTTTCCAGCTTGATTTTGCATGTCTAATCAAATAAATTTTTTTCATCACTACCCTTTCATCAATGCATATTATAGACGAGAAAGTATGAGATTAAAATAAAAAGTTCTCATTGACCCAATTTAAAACCAGTCTTCGGTTCACAGCAAAAAAAGGAAGCTCTTCTCTGAGCACAATTTCGAGCTTTTTCATCGAATATGCATCTAAACGCAAATCAGTTGAAATACGGTTCATCATCATGAGCATCTGTTTTGCAGAGGTTTTGTCAAATTTTTCACTGCCTTCTTCTTCAAAGAAAGTGGCTTCATTATAAGTGTTTTCATCGTGTTGATAGTCATCAAATTGTAAAAAATCTTCTTTGATTTGTAAACTCATTCAGTCTCCTTTTTTGGTATCAAAAATGCTAATAAAAATGCAACCATCGCAATAGCTGCTCCTATAAAAAAAACAGCACTGTGCGAGTTTATCCAAACAATACCCAACGTAAAAGGTAAGAAAACAGCTGCAATATGGTTGATTGCAGACGCAACACCTGATGTCACAGCTATATCTTTTGGATCGGCTATTTTTTGAAAATAGGTTTTTAGGGCAATGGCTATGGTATAAAAGAGATTATCTAAGATATACAAAGATACGGCCATGATTTGTGATTGTACCAAACCATAGAGGATAAAAATGAGAACTATGCAGATATATTCCAACTTTAACGAGAGATTTTCACCAAAACGCTCAATAAGTTTCCCAGCATAAGGTGCACAGATCATGTTAATGATTGTATTGGCGATGAGGAGTAAAAGCATGTTTTCAACACTAAAATGAAATTTTTCAACCAGTAAAAATCCTGCAAAGACAACGACAATTTGACGACGTGCGCCTGCAAGAAAGGTTAATATATAAAAAAGCCAATACTTTTTTCTCAAAAAGAGCTTGGTTTCTTGTACTACATCGTCCTTGAAATGCTCAAATCCAACCCATGCTATAACGGCTAAAAGCATGGTAATCCCACCACTGAGAACATAAATAGCGATATAGCCGACATCAAAGATTTTCATCATGACATAAAGTATGGCTAAAATAAACAGTGCCATCAACGAGCGAAGGGCTGAGAGTTTACCTAAAAAAGAAGGCGCTTTCTCTTTGCTAATCCATTGCAAAGAGAGCGAGCTGTGCAGAGTTTCAAGATAGTGAAATCCTACAGACATGAGAAGTGTTGTTGCATAAAGTCCCACAGTTGAAGGGAAAAAGCCTGTTAAGAGTGTTCCAAGACCTAAAAGTGCTAGTGAAAAATACGCAGCACTTTGTTGCCTGAAAATCATTAAAACAAACACGATACTAAAAGCCAAAAGTCCTGGCACTTCACGAATACTTTGAAGGAGTCCTATTTTTTCACCATCAAACCCTGCCACTTCTACGACAAAGTTATTTAAAAGGGCATTCCATGCTGTAAATGCGATAGGAACAGCGGCCGCAAGTAAATAGAGCAGCTGTTCACGTGAGGCAAAAAACGAGGCTTTAATGTTCATAATTGAGACGGTATCCAATGCCACCTTGATTTTCGATGGTATCTTCAGGGAGTTTTTTGCGCAAGCGTTTCACTAAAGCACGAATATTTTCAGTTGTGGTGAGTTCTCCACCCCAAACATACTGCTCAATACGCTCAAAAGAGATGTTTTTATTAAGATTTTTCGTAAAAAGGTTCAGCAATAAAATCTCTTTTTTCGCGAGTTTTACCTCTTCTTTGCTACCATCAAGCAGTTGCTCATGCTCCATGGAGTAGGTAAATCCCTCGGGCAAGGTTACAAGACAAATTTTTGGCTTACAGAGTTTTTCGATTTTAGTTTCCAATTCGTACATGTAAAATGGCTTTTTGAGGTACTCGTCACAGCCCTTGCTGTAGGCTTCTTGAATCGTGTCGAGTTCAACATTGGCACTGATGATAATAGCAGGTGTGGAGTTATCCATACTTCGAATCTCTTTAAGAAGGCTCAACCCATCGATGCCTGGAACGTTGATATCTAAGATAAAGCAGTCATAGCCGTTATCGATTGCTTCAAGAGCACGTTTTCCATCGCTAAAAAGATTAACATGGTATTTTTTTTGCTCCAAGGCTTCTACAATAAGATTGGCTAAGCGTTCGTTATCTTCAAGTATCAATATTTTCATGCAGCTCCTTTAGCTTTTTTAATCGTAATACAAATTTGTGCACCATTCTTTTTCCCTTTAGCGATAATTTTACCGCCCATCTTATCTTCAATAATCAAACGTGCCATATAAAGACCAAAACCATCACCATTGTCCTTGGTACTCATAAAAGGATCAAAAATGGACTCTAATTTACTTTTTTCAATACCACAACCATCATCACTAATGGAGAGATAGATATTGTTTTCATCGCTATCAAGTTCGATGTCAATAACACCATCTGTTGCTTTTGTCTCTCTTTGTTTTACAATACTATCCTTTGCATTATTAATGATGTTTAAAACGCACTGTTTAAATTCATTAGGGTAGCCAAAAGCTAAGAGTTGTTCAGGTTGCTTTTGGACAATATTGATGGTAATGTAGTTGTATTTGACATTGTGGTTGACAACGGTTAGAAGTGTATCGATAGCTTCACGTACATCAAAAGCGGTTTGCATCGATGAAGGTTTGATGAATTGTCTAAAATCATCAATGGTGTTTGACATGTATTTGACTTGTGTCATGATGTCATCGACAACTTTTTGAGTATCTTCTTCATCCAAAGGTTTCCTGCGATGTTTATAGATAAGCTCTTGTGCAATAGCCGATATTTCAACTAACGGTGTTTTCCACTGGTGTGCGATGCTTGCGATCATCTCTCCTACTTCAGACTGTTTAGAGCGTTGAATGACAAACTGTTCGTGACGCTTTCGTTCCGTATCGATGCGTTTTTTCTCGGTAATGTCCGTTAAAACAGTTACAACGCCTGCTTCTTGGTTATTTTCATCGGTGTAGTATGTGCGTCTCACTGCAAAGATAATTTTATCTTTAAACGGCATTTGCATCTCAATTTCAGCACTATTGGGGCAATCAAGAGGCACTTCTTGAATCGCATCGCAAATTTGTGGCATCACTTCTTTGACGTGTTTGCCAATGATGTCTATTTTATCGCGTTCTAAAATATGGCATAAAAGATCGTTACATCCCAAGATTTTACCATCGTTCGCTTTCCAAAAAATAGCACTTTGAATGTTATTTAAAAGAACGTAGTCTAGTTTTCCTTGACGCAAGAGCTCTTTTTCCAGCGAAATACGCTTAATGATGTTAAGTACCAAGATGGTGGTTAATAAAAGGAGCAATGGCATAAGTGCAAAAGCATTTTCAACAAACTTACGGTGTTTTTCATAAAAGCTTTCAACGCCATTGAGTATTTCAGATGGGCTAGGAACATCGGTTAGGGAAATACCAAATTTACGTAGAACATTATTATCGAAAAAATAGCTACTCGCAGGTGTTTCTATAGGAACTGAACTGATTTTTCTACCATTAATAAGCTCAAACGCCTTTTTAGCAGCGATCATACCCTGTTCATAAGGATTGATCATAAAGCCACCAATAACGCCCTCTCCAACATGTATATGGTTTAATGCAAAGACAGGAAATTTTGAACGTTTAAAAAAAGACTGCAGTTTATAATAAGGAATATAGGCTCCATACATATCGCGGTAAAAGCTGGTAAACAAAATCGCACTATGCTTTGGAAGTTTGTTTATTTTTTCGTCAATCGTACTAAAATCAATCTGGTTATCAAAAACAACACGAAATTTGTCTTTAAAATAGTTAGACTCTTCGATAATTTGATCTTTAATGACCAAGGACGAGTAGGCATCATCACTGATAATATAAACCATTTTAATGGCAGGAAAAAGTTGATAGATCAATTCTAAGTTCTTGCGTATATCTTTATATTCGATAACACCTGTAACATATTGTTTCAGATAGGCATCTATATCTTTAGGATTAAAGTTCTCTACACCACAAAAAACTATAGGAGTATTTGGGAAGAGTTCACGATGATATTTCAGGACGAAATCATACGCATAGTTATCGGCTGCAATAACTGCTTTATAGCTTCTGTGTCGAAATTTCTTTTTATATAGATCAAGTAACTCTTCAAAATAGTGCTCTGATTCTATTTTTTTACTATCCATGTATTCTGTCGTCAGCTCATACTGTGGATGTTTCTGCATAATGTCTTCAATGCCACGCGAAATACCATCACTCCATTTTAAGCCTTTATTGTAAGAGTGGAGCAGTAAAATTTCATTACTGTACAGCATTGAGCTGTAAAAAAATAGCATCGAAATAAATGTAAATAGCTTCATAAAAATCCAGTCATAATTTTTTTTAAATTCTATCTAAAAAGTCTCAATATAAAATTTAGCTATAAAAAAACAATACAACTATATTTTTTAAGACTTATATAAGTATAAAGTCATGTTTTTTCGTAATTCTATCAAAAAAGTCTCATTTATATCTCTTTTGTCGCCATATAATTACAGCAGTCTTAATTATGAGATGTTGAGTAAAATTTATTGATGGAGGTTTCGCGATGTCGAAAAAAGCAATATCCATGCTGATTCCAGTATTGGTAATGTTAGTTGTTTGGTTTATCCCTGCTCCTGAGGGATTGAGTACTAATGCATGGCATTTTATGGCAATCTTTTTAGGAGTTGTTGTAGGTCTTGTTCTTGAACCAGTTCCTGCGGCGCTTGTTGGTTTACTAGGTGTTTGTTTGGTTGCCCTTATGGGAATTATCGATCCAAAACCTGCTGAAGGTGTTAAATGGGCACTTTCTGGTTTTTCAAACTCTATTATTTGGTTGATCTTCGCGGCATTTATGTTTGCAGCAGGTTATCAAAAAACAGGTCTTGGTAAAAGAATCTCTCTTATCATGGTTAAATTTATGGGTAAAAGCTCATTGGGTCTTGGCTATGCTGTTGCATTTGCTGACTTATTGCTTGCTCCATTTATGCCGTCTAACACAGCAAGAAGTGGTGGTACGATTTTCCCTATCGCGATCAACATTCCACAAATCTTTAACTCTACTCCAGAAAATGAACCACGAAAACTCGGTGCATATATTTCATGGGTAGCAATGGCAGCAACATGTGTAACAAGTTCTATGTTCCTTACAGCACTTGCTCCAAACTTACTCGCAGTTGATCTTATTGCTAAAAGTGCTAAAGTAACCATCGAATGGGGCGCTTGGGCAAAAATTATGATTCCTTTAATGTTGCCACTTTTCTTGTTAACTCCATTGTTGGCATACATTGTGTATCCTCCAACACAAAAACAATCTCCAGAAGCACCTATTTGGGCAGCTAATGAATTGAAAAAAATGGGTTCAGTTACCTTCAAAGAGATCATGATGCTTTTCTTTGCGGTACTTGCACTTGTCCTTTGGATTTTCGGTAAAGAACTTGGTGTTGATGCTACTATGGCAGCGATCTCTATTGTTTCTTTAATGGTTCTTTGTAATGTTATCACTTGGGAAGACATCATTGGTAACAAAGGTGCTTGGAACGTTTTAGTATGGTTTGCTACACTTGTTGCTCTTGCAGGCGGTTTGGCAAAAGTAGGTATCTTGAAATGGATCGGTACATTGGCAGAGTCTTCTCTATCAGGTCTTGCTCCACTTTCATTGATGATTGCGATGTTAGTCGTATTCTTCTTACTACACTACTTCTTTGCAAGCGTTACTGCGCACGTTTCAGCGTTGGTTCCTGTTTTTGCATTGATCGCTGTTAAATTTATTGCTCCTGAGCAATTACCAGCATTTATGATTTTACTTGCAGGTTCACTTGGTATTATGGGAATTATCACTCCGTATGGTACAGGTCCTTCACCAATTTGGTACGGTGCTGGTTATATCAGCCAAGCAAGATGGTGGGCACTAGGTGCACTTTTTGCTGCAATTTATCTTGGTGTATTACTATTAGGTGTTTTCATTTTCGTATAATATTAAAGGTACATCCCAGAAATTGGGATGTACACTTTTACAAATCTTTACTTGTAGAGATTTGTAGAGGTGCCCTCCTTTTAAATGTAAACTCAACAAAGCACCTCTGCCACCTAGTACTATGTGTGACAAAAACCAACTTTTTCGGAGAGGAAAAATGAGAGAAATCAAGTACGAAGACATCGTCAAGAGTGTAAAGGATATGATTCTTTACAGTGCTACCAACTTGCCTAAAGATGCTTATAAAGCATTAGAAACTGCATATAAAACTGAAAAAAGTGAAGTATGTAAACAAGTTCTTAAGCAGATTTTGGAAAATGCGGATATCGCAGCAAATGAAGCAAGACCTCTTTGCCAAGACACTGGCTTAGCAGTATTCTTTATTAAAGTGGGCGAAGATCTTAAAGTTGTTGGTGGAAGCTTGAAAAAAGCAATCAACGAGGGAACTGAACAAGGTTATAAAGAGGGTTATTTAAGAGCATCTACCTGTCATTGGGATACAAGGGCTAACCTAAAAGATGAAGTGGGATACAACCTACCAGCAATCATCCACTTTGACATAGTTGAAGGTGATGGCTTAGATATCGAATATGCTGCAAAAGGTGGCGGTTCTGAGAATGTCTCACGTGCTACAGTATTTCCTCCTGCAAAAGGCAGAAAAGGTATTATCGAATACGTTAAACAAGTTATCTCTGATGCAGGTCCAAATCCATGTCCTCCACTTACGGTTGGTGTTGGTATTGGTGGAACATTTGAAAAAGCAGTTATCTCTTCTAAACATGCCCTCTTTAGAGAGCTTGGAAGCAAAAATCCAGATCCAGTTCTAGAGTCAATGGAAGAAGAGTTAATGGTACTTCTTAATAACTTAGGTATCGGTGCTATGGGTATGGGTGGAACAAATACCGTTCTTGGTGTTCACATCGAGAAAAACCCTTGCCATATTGCGAGCTTGCCAGTGAGCGTTAACGTTCAATGCCATAGTTCACGTCACATGCATATCAAGCTATAAGGAGAAGATTATGAGCAAAACTTATCATTTAACAGCACCACTTAGTGAAGCAGATGTAGTACAACTTAAAGCGGGCGATATTGTTTATTTAACAGGTGTTGTTTATACAGCACGTGACGCAGCACACAAAAAACTCGTTGATCTTTTAGATGCAGGTCAACCTCTTCCATTTGATATGAAAGGCGCGGTAATCTATTTTGTTGGACCAACTCCTCCAAAACCAGGTGACCCAATCGGTAGTGCAGGCCCAACGACATCATACAGAATGGACTCTTACTCTCCAAAACTTATCAATGAGCAAGGTCTTAAGGGTATGATTGGTAAAGGTAAACGTAACCAAGATGTTATTGATGCGTGTGTTAAATCTAAAGCAATTTACTTTGGAGCAACAGGTGGTGCGGGTGCACTTCTTGCACGCCAAATCAAAAGTGCTGAAGTTATCGCATACCCAGAACTAGGACCTGAGGCTATCAGAAAACTCGAAGTAGTTGATTTTCCATTAACTGTTATCAACGACACTTTTGGTGCAGATCTTTACAAAATTGGTCGCGCACAATACGAAGTATTTTAATACAGGGTATATCCCCGACACCTCCTAAAGCTTCATAAAACGAGTTTTATGAGAAACAAAAGGTCAAATGTTACGGACTTTTGCAAAAGTCCGTAACATCAGTAAATATTCTGCTGACACATTCAAGTATGAGAGCCTATTTTGGCTCTCTCTTGTGTTCTTTTTCAAAATAAAATTTTTATCAAAATCTTCTTGGCCTCTTTGTGTGCGTCATTCTTTTCGATAAAAATTTTTATAAACATTGATTTATCGGTGATAAAATATCATATATCAATGGTTAAATTTTGAAGGTAATATTTTGATGAAATTATGGTGGCGTTGAAGTCTAAATGAGAAAATATATAAACGGTGATAAAGGATAATGTATGAAAGTTAGTGTTGGATATGGAAAAGATGAAAAATTTGAGTTGGATATTAGCGAAAAACAGCTTATAGGCGTCTATAATCCTAATAGTGTTCCTAAGATTGACTACAATCACGCGATTGATGATGCGCTTGCACATCCAATAGGTAAAGAAGCATTTGATACATTTATTGATACAGATGAGCGTATTATATTTATTGTTAACGATGGTACTCGCCCTACTCCAACGCGTAAAGTGCTTGCTCGTATCTATCCAAAGATCAAAGATAAAGATATTTTCTTTATCGTAGCGACAGGCTGTCATAGAGCACCCACAGAGGAAGAGTGGCATTTTATCTTAGGTAAAGAGATTTATGAGGATTTAAAAGCTAAAAATCGCCTCTGGAGCCACGATGCTCATAAAGATGAGATGGTTTACCTTGGTAAGTCAACCAATGGCACAGAGATGTATCTCAATAAAATCGTAGCAGAGGCTAAAAAAGTATGTCCTATAGGTTCTGTAGAACCACACTACTTTGCTGGGTATACAGGTGGAAGAAAAGCCTTTTTACCAGGTGTTGCAGCGTACGATACAATTCAGCAAAATCACCTTTTAGCCCTTCATCCTAATGCTCAGGCTCTTTCTCTAAAAGGCAACCCTGTGCATGAAGATATGATGGATGCCATGGGTGTTTTAAAACACATTGATGTTTTTGCAATTATGACTGTACTTGATAGCGATCACGATATTTGTGCCGTAAGAGCTGGCGATCTCAGTGATTCATTTTATGCAGGCATCGATAAAGCCGATGAAGTCTTTTGTGTCAATATTCCTCAAAAAGCAGACATTGTTATCTCGGTTGCTCCCTATCCAATGGATATCGACCTTTACCAATCTCAAAAAGCCCTTGACAATGGTAAATTGGCACTGAAAGAGAATGGTATTCTTATCATGGTTGCAAAATGCCGTACGGGTATTGGTGAGGAAGGCTTTTTCAAACTGATGAGCTCAGCCCATTCTGCACAAGCGGTACTGGATAAAATCAAATGCGGTTATAAACTAGGCTACCATAAAGCGGCTAAAATGGCTGAAATTAACCTCTGGGCACAAAGTTGGGCGGTCAGTGAACTGAGCGATGAAGAGATGAAAGCGGTACACTTAAAGCCTTACCATGATTTGCATGTAGCGCTCGATGAAGCGATTAAAGAAAAAGGTGCAGATGCTAGTATTATCGTGCTTCCATTTGGATCCATTACGGTTCCAAAACTGGTAAACAACTAAGAGAAGATGGAGAAGACGATGAGAGTTCTGTACTACGACTGCTTTAGCGGCATTAGTGGCGATATGCACCTTGGCGCACTTTTGGATCTGGGTGTAGAGAGTCATTATTTAAAGCAAGAACTCTCCAAACTCTCTTTAGATCATGCGTTTCAACTTGAAATCAAAACAGCGAGTAAAAAAGGCATTTGTGGGACAATGGTTGACGTAAAGCTTACTCCTACATGGCATACTAGCCTTCATCATCATGAACACCGTACGTTTAAAGAGATTGAAGCTATTATCAACAACAGTACGCTTTCAAACGCCATTAAAACGCGAAGCTTGAAAATGTTTTGGGCTGTAGCATTGGCGGAAGGAAAAATTCATGGAAAAGAACCACACGATGTAGGTTTTCACGAAGTGGGAGCTATTGACTCCATCGTTGACATTGTGGGTTCTGCCATCTGTTTAGAAGCACTCAAGGTCGATAAAATCATCGCTTCTAAAATAGAACTGGGCGGTGGGTTTGTACAGTGTGAACACGGTACATTGCCCGTTCCTGCGCCTGCGACGTTAGAGATTTTGAAAAATGTGCCTGTAACATTAGGGCGTGTACTGTTTGAAACCACGACACCCACGGGTGCTGCGATTATCAAAGTCAATGTGGATGCTTATGAGGAAACACCCTCTTTGGTGATTGAAAAAATTGGTTATGGCATCGGTCATAAAGATTTTTCAATTCCCAATATTTTGCGTGTTTTTTTAGGTAAAGACGAATCCATTGCTTCCATGCCAGAAGAGATTGTTTTGGAGACCAATATTGATGACATGAGCCCTGAAATTCTAGCTTACGTGCAAGAGAGGCTTTTTGATGCGGGTGCCAAAGATGTTTATACAACCGCTATCACAACTAAAAAAAATCGTTTAGGCGTAAAACTGAGCGTATTGGTCAGTGTCGAGAATGAGGCAAAAGCGATAGAAACTATTTTTGCGGAAAGTTCTTCTATAGGGCTTAGACGTTCACGTGTGCAAAAGATTGCACTGGAGCGTGAAATTAGAATGGTTACAACACCTTATGGAGAAATACGTGTGAAATGTGCTTTTTTAGATGGGAAAATGCTCAAATATAAAGCAGAATATGAAGAGTGCAAAGAGGCAGCTCTCAAACATCATGTGGCCATTACAACGGTCTATGAAAGTGTTGCTTTTGTTATGGGAAAAAATCATCATGTATAAAAAATATGAACACTTAAAAGAGATTATCGCTTCGTATGATAGCCTTATTGTGGCATTCTCGGGTGGTGTGGATAGTACATTTTTGCTCAAAGTTGCCTATGACATTTTAGGCAGCAAAGCAGTTGGCATTACGGCATCTACCCCTTACATTGCACGATGGGAGATCGATGATGCTGTATGTATTGCTGGTGAGATTGGTGTACAGCACGAAGTCGTCCAAAAAGCTTGGATTGAAGCCATTCGTGAAAATCCAAAAAACAGATGTTATCTGTGCAAACATGCTCTCTTCTCCTCTTTGCTTGATGCTGCAGATCAAAAAGGCTTTAGTGCCGTGGCGGAGGGAAGTAATGTGGATGATACCTTAGAGTTTAGACCAGGGCGCATGGCACTCGGTGAACTTGGCATTAAAACACCTCTGTTGGAAGCAGGACTTACCAAAAGTGAGATTAGAGCTCTATCCAAAGCGTTAGGCCTTAGTACATGGGACAAGCCCTCTTATGCATGTTTATTGACACGGTTTCCTTATGGTAAAGCGATAGATGAAAAAGCGCTTCGTATGGTCGATCGTGCTGAAGCGTATATGATCGAACAAGGTTATGGAAATATACGAGTACGCTATGAAGAAGGATTAGCAAGGCTTGAAATGCCTTATGAACACAGTGTGTATCTACTGAGCGATAGACGCTTAGCAGAGATATGTTCTTTTCTCAAGTCGCTAGGATTTTTACATGTAACATTGGATCTTGAAGAATATCGTCACAATTCTGTGGCAGAATCTTCAGATATGGAAAAAGGAGCTTAAATGTGTGCGCAAGGGATTGAAAAGCTTTTAGAAGCGGTTAAAAATGGCGATGTCAGTATCTCTGATGCACTCAAAAAAATCAAATCACTTCCCTTTGAGGAGTTGGATTTTGCGAAAATTGACCATCATCGCGGTATTCGTTTGGGCTATCCTGAAGTCATTTATGGTGAGAGTAAAACACCAGATCAGATTGCGCAAATTACTCAGAAATTGCTTGATCGTGACAATAATATTCTCATTACTCGTGCCAATGATGAGGCATATAAAGCCGTTCTTGGCATTGCACCTGAGGCGAAGTACAATGTGATGGGGCGAACAATAACAATTGAGCGTGAAATCGTGACGCCACCTGAAAGTTACATTGCCATCATTGCGGCTGGGACTTCGGATCTTTACGTGGTTGAAGAAGCCTATGAAACAGCTCGTATCTTGGGAAATCACGTTAAAAAAGTGGTCGATGTGGGGGTGGCGGGGATTCACCGTCTGTTTGCGCATTTGGATGTCATTCAAAATGCCAAGGTAGTCATCGTCATTGCAGGTATGGAAGGAGCGCTTGCGAGCGTCATCGGAGGTTTAGTTGACAAACCTGTCATCGCTGTACCTACCAGTGTAGGTTATGGTGCAAGCTTTGGAGGTGTCGCTGCACTTCTTTCCATGCTCAACAGCTGTGCGAGCGGTGTAAGTGTTGTCAACATCGACAACGGCTTTGGAGCGGCGTATAACGCGAGTATTATTAACCATCTTTAAAAAAGGGGTTTCCCCTTTTTCTTCTCAAATTTACCGATAAAGTCTTCAAAATCTAACCTCAAATACAGATGATCCTAAACAAGAAATATTGATGTATAGTGTAGTTATCTGCAATGCTACAACCATTTCAGCTCTATCAAATACAGGAGTTTACTATGCAAACAAATTTAGGCTCTACAAGCAAAATTATTGGTTTGGTTCTAGTCGTCGTAGGCATTGGGTTTGCGGTATGGGGTTTTCAATTGTCAGGTTCTATTGGTTCACAAGTAACCCAAGCTGTGACGGGTTCTGATACCGATAAAGTAATGACCTATTATATTTCGGGCGCTGTCAGTTTTGTAGTTGGTATCTATCTTTTCTTTAAAAATTAAAAAGGATATTCAATGAAAAAGAGTTTAATATTTCTAATGCTCTTATGTGCGATACTTATGGTAAGTGGTTGTGAGACATGGCGTGGCGTCAAGCAAGATACGTCTGATGGTGCTCAGTGGAGCAAGGAAAAGGTTAATGATGGGGCAAAATATATAGAGAAAAAAACCGAATAGTTCAACAGAACATTTATTTTTGTTAAGTATATGGCTACCTTAATTATATGCTTTGGTAGCCTTCTTAATCTCGAAAATAAGCTCTTTTTGACGGTTGTACATATAACGCAACAGATAGTCATCGTAAGGTTTTGGAAGATTGTCAAGCATCACTACGATTTTAGTGTAATCTTCTCTTTGACCAATATAGGTGACTTTTGCCTCTATATCCATAATCACATAACCATTTTCGCCCTCTTCGTTTGGTAGAGAAAAATTAAGGCGTACTTTTTGGTTTAACATCTCCTCTTCACGGAACGATTTTCCCACTTTCATGGCAATAGAATTAACTGAAATATCAAGAATATCGCCTTGTGCCGATGAACGATGGGCGTATTTGATCAGTACAGGTGTGCGGATGCTGGTTTGAACACGCGTATGTTGTCTATTGTTGGCACTGTTTGGCATGAATGTAAGATTTTTAATGATGACTAAAGAGCGTTTTATATCAACCAAAGAGATCTCTGCTTTAATATCTTTAGGGAAATTGGGTGCTTGTAAAACGGTTTCACCTTCTAATTGCATTGCGTAACCTTGCAGGTTTTCACAACTCATCTGGTAGCTGTCTTCCGCTATTTTCAAAATATAAGAGTTGGTATTAATGCAAAGGCCTTTGTAAATATTCAGAAGCTTAATAGGAATTTTATTGTTGACACAATTGTGCATCAAATACGTGATCTGCTCTTGTTCCTCAATCACATGATCTAAATATTCCAGTTCAAAATATTTGATCTTTTCAACATCATGCGGTAAAAGTTTTTTGGTATTGATTTTTTCAATATAGTCGATCACTTCATTAAGATCATCTGATTCGACGTGAAAGGCAGATGTGAGAATAATCGGTGTTATTTTTTCATTTGCAGTAGCTCTAATCAGCTCTTGTTGCAGGTGTTTAGTCTGCTCACACGCGTGTTCAAAACTACGCTCTTCTCCCATGAGGATGTAGAGATTTGGACTCCACTGAATAACCTCTTGAGTATCTTCTTTGAGTTGAAAAAGTTTGAGCATGAGGTTTTTAAATGCGTCATAAAGTGTTGTACTGGTAAAAATTTTACTGAGTTTATCAAGGTTTGAAATATTAATAAAAATAAGTGAAATGGCTGCGTGTGTTACACTTTGTTGCGCAAGGCGGTCTTTGAGTTTATCGACAAAATCGAAACGGTTGAGAATGGTTGAGCAATTCTTAGATTCACTTTCGGGATCATATTGAATGAGCGTAACGATTTTTTCGCTGCTTTGTGGAAAAGATTTAATCACGCACAAATAAACCTCTTTTTGGGCTGAAGCCGTTTCTATAACAATGCTCCCTTGCGCATCTTCATTTTCTTTTAAAGCTTCACACAACTCTTCATCGCGGTTAATTTTGTCTTGAAGAGCAGTGAGATCATTTGTTTCATAAAGCATTTTTGCTTTAGCATTCGCGTAGGTAAGGGTTTCTCCTTGAAAGACAAGAAACGGAAAAAAGTGCTCTATCTTTTTTTCAAGTTCGATTTTTTGGAACGTGTAGAGCTTATCATCCAATTTATTGGCATTTTTAGAGAAGATTGAAAAGAGTAAACTCTCTTCATTTTTCAAAGGAAGGACATCGGTAATGCCGAAGTGAAGGGCAAATTTAAGCAGGAGTCTGTTTTCGACATCATCAGCAAAAAGGTAAGCAATGATAGGTTTATGTTTCGCGAAAAGACCAACAAGCAGTTTCAGTTTTTCTTTGGTACTTTCGCCAATTTCGATAAATAAAACATCTGCTATAGGAATAGATTTGAGATCTTTATGCATGTCAAAAGATTGAAATTTTGTATGTTCTTTTTTTGCACGATTAAAAATCGTTAGTTTTTCTTCACCAAAAGAGAGATGAGCAATAGACAAATAGCGTGTTTCGTGTAAAAACTGTTCCAAAAGCATCAAAATTCCTCACAATCTTAGTAATTCAAATTCTACCAAAATTCATAGAAAATTTAATCATTTTTTAACTACAATACTTCATCTTTTAAAAGGAACAGTCGAATGATGTATTATTTAGCGATCGAAGGGAAACAAAAACTTAGCGGAACCGTCTCTATTTCAGGCGCCAAAAATGCCGCACTCCCTCTTTTAGCATTAACCCTCCTCTCAAAACGAAAAATTACCATTTCCAATATGCCTCAAGTAGCTGATGTGAAAACATTGTTGCAACTCCTTACCAATTTGGGCGCAACTTTTACACAGAAAGATAAAAACATTGTTGAAGTCGATGCCACAACGGTGAATTCGGCGTGTGCGAATTATGACATTGTACGTAAAATGAGAGCTTCCATCTTAACACTTGGACCATTGCTTGCACGTTTTGGACACTGTGAAGTTTCACTACCAGGTGGCTGTGCCATTGGTCAGCGACCGATTGATTTGCACTTAAAAGCTTTGGAGCAGATGGGCGCAGAGATTGAGATCAAACAAGGGTATGTTTTAGCCAAAGCGCCTAAAGGACTTAAGGGTGCGACCATTATTTTTGATAAAGTGACGGTTACAGGCAGTGAAAATATCATCATGGCAGCGGCCCTTGCACATGGTACAACCACGTTGTTTAATGTGGCCAAAGAGCCAGAAGTCGTTCAAGTGTGTGAAGTGTTAGCCGAAGCTGGTGTCAGCATTGAAGGGATTGGTACCTCTAAACTTGTTATCAAAGGAAGCGGTGGCAAACTTTTAGATATTCAAGATTTTTGTGTTATTCCTGATCGTATTGAAGCGGGAACCTATTTGTGCGCAGGTGCGATTACAAAGTCAAAAATTACTATTACCGATGTCAATCCAAGACACCTTGATGCGGTTATTTTAAAATTGGAGCAAATGGGCTTCAAAATTGATGAAACAGAAACGACACTGACGATTCATCCAGCGGAAAAAATCTTGCCATCCGACATCGAAACGACCGAATACCCAGGTTTTCCAACCGATCTTCAAGCACAATTTATGACTCTGTGTACGCAAGCCAAAGGAACCAGCATCATCGATGAGCGTCTCTTTGAAAACCGTTTTATGCACGTGAGTGAGCTTTCGCGTATGGGTGCAAACATCAAGCTTAAGGGTCATAGTGCAACGGTTGAAGGCAAAATGAAGCTCAATGCAGCAGACGTTATGGCAACGGATTTAAGAGCAAGTTCTGCGCTTATTTTAGCAGCACTTGTAGCAGAAGGTACTACCAAAATTCATAGAATTTATCACCTTGATCGTGGTTACGAAGATTTAGAAGGTAAATTTTCTAAATTAGGTGCTCATATCGAGAGACTTGAGGAGTAGAAGATGAGCAAAGAGCAAGCAGTGAGTTTTGATGATGCAATAAGCCTTAGTCTTGAGCTTGCGACAACAAAACCTCATAGAGCATGGGTGAGTATTTTTGATGCTTTGGGAAGAACACTTGCACGAGAGATTA
Source organism: Pseudomonadota bacterium (assembly GCA_017860615.1). GTDB lineage: Bacteria > Campylobacterota > Campylobacteria > Campylobacterales > Sulfurospirillaceae > Sulfurospirillum. Next base: position 51,773 of record JAGDMU010000003.1, read on the forward strand.
CGTGTAAAAAAAATCTCCCTTCGTATAATAATGCTGCGATGGATGGTTTTGCGTTCAAATATCACGAAGAGGTAGCCGAACTTCAGATAAAAACCACCATACTTGCTGGCAGTGTAGTAGAAGCATGTTTGGCGGAAAATGAGTGTTATAAAATCATGACAGGGGCAAAAGTTCCTGATGATGCCGATACCATCATTCCTTTTGAAGATTGCACTTTTTACGATGAAACCAAAGCTGTGTTGCCTTCTTCCATTAAAAAAGGTAATGCTTTACGTCTTAAAGGGGAAGAAGAACGTATTGGCTCTATTTTGTTGGCTGAAGGCACATGTTTAAACTCACGTGATATCGCGCTTCTTGCCTCACAGGGTATTAGCATGGTTGAAGTGTATAAAAAGCTTCAGATTGCTGTTTTTTCCACAGGTGATGAACTTAAATCGCCTTGGGAAAGCGCCAGTGAAGATGAAATTTATGATATTAATGCCCTCTCTTTAATCTCTTTACTCGCAGAGCATGGCTTCGTTGCACACAGTTGTGGCGTTATTCCTGATAATCTGGAAGCAGCTACAGCCTATTTTGCACGTATGAAACAGTACGATGTTTTGGTTACCAGTGGTGGTGTTAGTATGGGAGAAGCGGATTTTATAGAACGTGCACTTCTTGCCAATGGATTTACCGCCTCTTTTCATGGGATTAATATTAAGCCTGGAAAACCAACGATGATGGGTAAAATGGGCGAAACAATTGTTGCTTCAATGCCAGGAAATCCACTTGCTGCATACGTGAATGCCTTTTTATTTTTAATTCCTGTTCTTAAAAAATTTCAAGGTCAAAAAAAATTTAACTTCAGTACTATTCATGCTCGTAATGCCGAAGCTTTTAACGTCAAATCAGGACGTGTAAACCTTGTTTTAGGATCTTTCAAAGATGGAGTATTTCATGTTTTTGGTGCTAATAAATATGGCTCAGGAATGGTAAAACCCCTTGTAAGTAGTAATGCATTGTGGATTAGTGACGAAAAAACAAGTAATATTGAAGCCGAACAGGAGCTGAACATTTTATTATTCTAGAATTTTATTTTAACATTCAAGAGGTTTTCTTTTGACATTAGTTTAAAAAACTTGACCTTTTGATGTTTTTTTCGATAACATGGCAACACAAAAAATGGCAAGTGCTACACTAAAGGTATGTGATGTTTAACGAAATAAAGATCTCGACGAAACTGCTTTTTATATCCATTGTAACCGTCCTTGGTTTGATTATTCTCTCTTATGTGAGTATTAATTCAAGCATTATTGGCAAAAATTCGCTAGAAACCATTTATGAAAAAAATGTGGTTCCTGATAGTGAAATTAGTGCAGCACGTGATCATTTTGAGATGATTCTAAATGATCTTATTCATGTCACCAGTGAGTTTTTACCTACAGGACAGGCAAAAGAGCGTCTTCCTTTGATTGAAAAGAACATGAAAGCGTTTTTTGAAAAGGCTTTGAAGAGTGATTTTTATGCTGAACCAACACTCAATCAAAATCTTCATGAAGCGTATGAGCGTTACAGTCAGAAAATCGCACCCAAATATCAGCGTATCTATGAGCTTTATGTTAAAGACAATCGTGAAGACATTGGCGATATGGCGGTTGAAATTGAAGCCGATTGTAAATACATTGCACAGCGTTTCGATAACATCTCAAAATTTACCACCCAACGTGTCAAAGACATTAGCGTGCAAATCAGTGCTAAACTTAAACAAAATCTCTACCTTGTCATTGTCATCTCTTCCCTAATTTTAGTGATTACTTCTGGTTTGTTATTTGCCATTACACGTTATATTGTAAAGCGCATTGCGCGCATAGGAGAGCATTTATCGGAGATTACACAAGACTTAGCGCTTAACCGCCCTATTGTGGTTGCCAATAAAGATGAAATTGGGCACATCAGTGAAAACCTTAACACACTTCTAAGTACTCTTCAACAAGCGTTGATCAAAGCAAAAATGACAATGACCTCAAATTCAGAAATCAATAAAAGTATGCAAACGTTTGCGCATACGATTACGAATGTTGCCGAAAATCAAGATCGTATTGTGGATAATGTCAAAAAACTCACTTCTAAAATCAATAAAGAGTTACAAGAGTCTCGTGATATCTCAGAAACGTCTGCAACGTATATGAAAGAAGATTATGCAATGTTGGATCAAATGATTGTTACTTTGGATGAAATTGTTGAAAGTATCAATCGTGTGAGTCAAGATGAACAGCATATTTCTACCCAGATGAATAATCTTGCAGAGCAGACGACTCAAATTCGCTCTGTTCTTGAAATGATTAAAGATATTGCTGATCAAACCAATCTTTTAGCGCTTAATGCCGCCATTGAGGCTGCACGTGCAGGTGAACATGGGCGAGGTTTTGCTGTGGTTGCGGATGAAGTACGAAAATTGGCAGAGCGAACCCAAAAATCACTCTCTGAGATAGATGTGACGATTAGCGTTGTCGTACAAAGTGTCTCTAGTGCAAGTGAGAACATCAAAGAAAATAGCCAAAAAGTCGTTGATTTGAATGAAAATGCTATCAAAATTTCATCATTAGCCAATGAGACAAAGGAAAAAACGGCTAAAAGTTTAGAAATCACCAATATTGCCTATAAAAAAGCACTCAGCATCACACAAGAGATTGATCATCTCACGCAAGGTGTGGAAGAAGCGACAGGGCTTGCACATGAAAATAAAAAGATTGCTGATAATTTGATGCAAGTATCAAGCAGTCTTAATCTATCAACGGCAGAATTAGAGCAAGAAATCACCATTTTTAAGGTATAAAATTGCTATCTAAGCCCTTTAAAATCTATTTGTGCTACAATTGTAGTCCAAATAGATTGACATAAAGGGTTTTTTTTGGTAGAATTCCGTCCGTTTTGCGGGAATAGCTCAGTGGTAGAGCACAACCTTGCCAAGGTTGGGGTCGCGAGTTCGAACCTCGTTTCCCGCTCCATTTTATTTTTACTCCTTTTTATTTCTTCCCTTGTTTCACAACCTCTTTATATTGATAAAACATATTGTATTGAAGAAGATACACTTAGAGCCTCTTTCTTTGGCTACCAAAGCAATGATAATCCCATTATTGTTACCATTCCCAAAGAACGCACACATTATAGTGTTCCTACTAACACGATACGCTCTGCCTTTAGCGATCGCAATGTGACGATTATTGATAGCAGTGATGGCGTTGTTATTTTCAAACGTAATTGCACTTTAATGGGCAAAGCAGATGCCATTGAAGAAGCTTTCTTAAAAAAATTTCAAGAAGTTGCACCTTCTGTGATGATTGATGAAAAGCCGCGTATCTCCATTAAAACTTCTCTACCTGCTGATTTTAAACGTTATGAGCTTGTCGATATTCATATCTCTGATGCTATGCTTAAGCGAAACAGTGGCTCATTCGTAGCTATTTTTAAAGTCGGTGATCGTGAGAAAAAGCTCTATTTTACCTATGAGATAAATGCTAAGGTGAAGGTGTTTAAAGCGAAACGTAATTTGCTTAACGGTAAAATCCTCACAAACGATGACTACGAGAGTGTTTGGGTGAGTTTAGATACTCCTCCCACAAGAGCCATTCTTAATGAAATACCCCAAAATGTTGTCATAAAAAATGGCATTAAAGAGGGGCAAATCTTGACAGATTTTCACTTTGATGTTAAAAAAGTACTGAGTAAAAAAGAGAGCATTAAAGCTTTATTTAAAGAAGAAGGATTGGTGATCGAGGTTCAAGCAACACTTTTAGAAGATGGTAATGTGGGAGATATTGTCAAAATTAAAACAGAACAAGGCAAAATTTTGAATGCAAAAATTCTATCGCGCCATGAAGCGATCATACTCGAATGAAGCGTATTATTGTCGGCATTAGTGGTGCCAGTGGTGTAGAACTTGGTCTCTCTTTTATTAAAGCACTTCCTGCTGAAATTGGAAAATACATTATCATCTCTGATCATGCTAAAGTTGTTTTTGCTCAAGAAGCCAATACGTTTTTACTTGATGATAAAAACATTGGTGCGGTTACGGCTTCGGGTTCTTTTAAGTGTGATGCTATGGCGATTATTCCTTGCAGCATGAATACACTAGCTAAAATTACGCATGGTATTGCTGACAATCTTTTAACCCGAACTGCGAGCGTTATGATAAAAGAAAAGCGCCCTCTTCTTCTCGCCCCTCGTGAGATGCCTTTTTCGGCCATTGCATTGGAAAATATGCTGAAACTTTCCATGCTTGGCATACATATTGCACCTCCTGTGATGGGCTATTATGCAAAAGCTTCTAGCCTTGAAGATATGGAGAAGTTTTTGATTGGTAAGTGGTTTGATCTTTTAGGAATCGAACACAATCTTTTTCAACGTTGGGAGGGAGCATGAGAGTTGCCATTTATCCAGGGACTTTTGATCCTATTACCAATGGTCATATGGATGTTATTAAGCGTGCCAAAAAACTTTTTGATAAGGTTTTAGTTGCTGTTGCTACCTCCGAAGAAAAACGCCCTATGTTTGACACCAATACACGTGTTGAAATGGTTCAAGCTGCCATTGCAGATATGGAAGGGGTTGAAGTTGAACCTTTTGATAATCTTTTGGTAAGTTTTTCTAAAGAGAAAAATATTCGCGTGATGATCAGAGGACTTAGAGCGGTAAGTGACTTTGAATTTGAACTTCAAATGGGCTACGCAAATGCTTCTTTATGGAGTGAAATTGAGACCGTTTATCTTATGCCAAGCCTTAAAAATGCGTTTATTAGTTCATCGGTTGTGCGCTCCATCGCAAAACATGGTGGTGATGTTTCTCATTTAGTACCGAGTGCTGTTTTACCTTATTTGCAAAGTAGATTTACATGTATGTGATTTTTGAAGGAATTGATACGACAGGCAAAAGTACACAAGTTGCCCTTTTTGCTCAAAGAAATAAAAATGTTTTAGCAACCAAAGAACCTGGTGGTACACCGACTGGGTTGAAGTTTCGTGAAATGCTGTTGGGTGGAGAGCTTAAAAGCTCTTTTAATGCGGAGTTGTTTCTTTTCTTAGCAGACCGTGCTTTGCATTATGACAGCGTTGTTAAGCCCGCTCGTCATGAGCGCTTAGTGATCAGTGATCGTGGTTTTTTATCGGGAATTGCATATGCTTGTGCTAATCACAGCGATGTGGATGGTGAGTTTCTTCTGAATATGAACCGCTTGGCATTAGAAGAAAACTATCCTGAAAAAATCGTTCTTTTTTTAACCAATGAAACACTTATAAAGTCACGACTTGGAAATAAAGAGCATGATGCAATTGAAGAACGTGGTGTAAGCTATTTGTTACGTATTCAAGATATAATGCGTCGCGTTGTTAAAACCTTACCGATTCAGGTTTTAGAAGTCGATGCTTCATTAGATATTGAAACAATTTATACACAGATTGAGGAATTTTTAAATGATTAATGCATTACGTGGAATGAAAGATACACTCTCTCCACACAGTGAAATCTATCAACATATTATTGAGACGTGCACGTGCATTGCCCAAAATTATGGTTTTTCATTTATTGAAACACCTATTTTGGAAGAGACCGCACTTTTTAAACGCAGTGTAGGTGAGAGCAGTGATATCGTCGGCAAAGAGATGTATCAGTTCATTGATAAAGGTGAAAACGATGTCTGTTTACGCCCTGAAGGAACTGCTGGCATTGTAAGAGCTTTTGTACAACAAAAATTTGATAAAGCGGGTGGCAACAGACGCTTTTTTTATCATGGACCGATGTTCCGCTATGAACGACCACAAAAAGGTCGATTACGTCAATTTCACCAGTTTGGTGCAGAGAGTTTTGGTGAAAGCGATGTCAGAGAAGATGCAACGATTATTTTGATGATTAGAGCGATGTTTGATGCTCTTGGCATTGGTTTTAGCTTAGAGATTAACTCGCTTGGTTGTCCAGCGTGTATGCCGCAGTATCGTACCACTTTAGTCAAGTTTTTAGAGACACGCGAAGGTTTATGTGAAGATTGTGAAAGAAGAAAGCTGACCAACCCTATTCGTGTGCTTGATTGTAAAAATGAACACTGCAAACTATTGCTTACTGATGCGCCATTGATAGTGGATCATTTATGTTCACCATGTAAAGATGATTTTGAAATACTCAAAGGCATTTTAGACCAGTTTGGTGTTTCTTATGTGGTCAATCCTAAGCTGGTTCGGGGGCTTGATTATTACTCCAAAACAGCTTTTGAATTTGTGAGCAATGAAATTGGTGCACAAAGTGCTATTGCAGGTGGCGGACGTTATGACCGTTTGGTTGAGTTCTTGGATGGAAAATCAACGCCTGCCGTTGGTTTTGCAATGGGAATTGAGCGCTTGATGGAACTTGTGAAAATGCCAGAAGTGAAACGCGAAGGATACTACATCGGAGCATTATGTGATGAAGCGTTAGATGTTGTTTTTGACCTTGTTGATCGTAAACGCCAAACAGCAAAAGTTTTAACCGATTATGATGCTAAATCACTGAAAAATCATCTTAAAATTGCCGATAAAAACTATGTAAAATTTTGTGTATGTATCGGTGAAGATGAGCTTTCAAAGCAGACAATTTGGATGAAAGATTTAGAAACAAAAGAAGAAAAAATTATTAATATTGCGCATTTTTAAGGAGCAAAACATTGGATTACGGAATTAAAACATGGGGAAACGATAACTTTTTTATCGAAGATGGTAAAGTAAAAGTTAACACAGGCTGCGAGCCTTCTTTAATAGAGATCATACAACAAATACGCAAAGATGGTATCCGTGGTCCTATTCTTTTGAGATTTCCTCACTTGATTCAAAAACAGATCCGTATGATTTATAAAAGTTTTGCTGATGCGAAAAGAGAGTTTGGATACGAAGGTAATTTTAGTGCGGTTTATCCTCTCAAAGTAAATCAATTCCCCAATTTTGTTAAAAACCTTGTCTCTTTGGGGCAAAAGTATCACTACGGTCTTGAAGCAGGTAGTAAAGCTGAGCTTATTTTAGCAATGGCGTACAATAACCCAGATTCGCCTATTACGGTGAATGGTTTTAAAGATAATGAGATGATCTCTTTAGGTTTTATTGCTGCGGAGATGGGTCATGATATCACCCTCACCATCGAAGGACTGAATGAACTTGAAAGCATTATCTCTATTGCAAAAGATCGTTTTGGGTGTGTGCCAAACATTGGTCTTCGTATTCGTCTTCATAGCTCAGGCATTGGTATTTGGGCGAAGAGTGGTGGTATTAACTCCAAATTTGGTTTGACCTCTACGGAGCTTTTAGAAGCGGTTAATATGATTCGCGATGCCAATTTACTCGATAAATTTACGATGATTCATTTTCATATTGGTTCACAAATTACCGATATTGCTCCTCTAAAAAAAGCACTTCGCGAAGCGGGAAATATTTATGCAGAGCTCTGCCGTATGGGTGCTACGCATCTTAGAGCCATCAATTTGGGTGGTGGTTTGGCGGTTGAATACTCACAACACAAAACCACATTGCATAAAAACTATACCTTAAGTGAATATGCTAATGACGTTGTCTATTTACTTAAAGACATTGCGACGCAAAAAGGGGTGCATGAACCAGATATTTTCATTGAATCAGGCCGTTTTGTTGCTGCCCATCATGCGGTTCTTATTGCACCTGTTTTAGAGCTCTTTTCGCAAGAATATACGGATCAAAAACTAAGACTTAAAGAAGTGAACCCTCCTTTGGTTCAAGAGCTGTATGACCTTCTTGGAACGATGAACCGTAAAAATGCGCTAGAATTTTTACATGATAGCATTGATCATATGGAATCGCTTTTAACACTTTTTGATTTGGGTTACATCGACCTTCAAGATCGCTCAAATACCGAGATTTTAGTCAATCTCATTATTAAAAGAGCGGTAGGCTTGGTTGCAGATAAAAAATTTAGTGAGATTTTAGATATTCAAGATCGCGTGCAAGAGCGCTACTTGGTAAACTTCTCTCTCTTCCAAAGTTTGCCAGATTTTTGGGGCATTGGTCAAACCTTCCCTGTGATGCCACTGGATCGTTTAGATGAAGTACCAACACGTTCTGCATCACTTTGGGACATCACATGTGATAGTGATGGAGAGATAGGGTTTAACACCGAAACACCCCTCTTCTTACACGATGTAGACATTAAAAACCGCGACTATTTCTTAGGCTTTTTCTTAGTGGGTGCTTATCAAGAGGTATTGGGTATGAAACACAACCTTTTTACTCATCCAACAGAAGCTACTATTATCATTGACGATGATGGCTATGAAATTGAAAATATTTTAGAATCCCAAAGCATTAGCGATATTTTAGAAGATCTCGATTATGACATTAAAGAGGTTCAAGAAAATCTTAATGATCGTATTGAGGCTTCTGACATCATCAGTGAAAAAGAGAAAAAACATATTTTAGGTGAGATTTATCTTTTCTTAAATGACAATGGCTATCTTAAAACGATTAACAATGAGGATAATGTGCAATGAACTCCGTCTCTTTGTGGGAAAAAATTAAAGAAGATTTTTCCCAACCGATTCTGCATGACCCAGCAATTAACTCTAAAATAGAGCTTTTTTTTAATTATCCAGGCGTTTGGGCTTTAGCAAATTATCGCATCGCACATGCCTTACATCTCAAGGGTTTTAAAACCCTTGCCCGCGCTATTATGGGCATTTCTCAGATTATTACTAATACCGATATTCATCCTGCATGTACTATTGGGCGCCGTGTCTTTTTAGACCATGCTTTTGGGGTGGTCATTGGGGAGACTGCGATTGTGGGTGACGATGTTTTAATCTATCAAGGTGTCACTTTAGGTGGAGTGAGTTTAGAACGTGGTGTTAAACGCCATCCTACGATTGGAAATCATACGGTTATTGGCTCTGGGGCTAAAATCTTGGGTGATATTATCATAGGCGAGAATTGCCGTATAGGTTCTAATTCTGTTGTAGTAAAGAGTATTCCTGATGACTCTACTGCTGTCGGAATTCCAGCACGTATCATTGAAAAAGGGCGTGACAAAAGTCCTATGGCACACAATAAAATCCCAGATATTAACAAAGAACTTTTTATCTATATGTTTAAACGTATTAAGATTTTGGAAGAAGCTGTGTTAACAACGAACAAAGATCTTAAAATTAAAGATGATGAACTCGAAGCCATTTACAAATGTTATTTGGAATCGGTCAAAGAATAAATTTTTTTTGGCAAGAAATGATTAATATTTCGCTATAATCTGCACGATATTTTTATAGGGGAATGTTTCATGCTATCAAAAAGAATCCAAGTGTTATCACCCTCTTTGACTTTAGCAATCACTGCTTTAGCAAGAGATCTTAAAGCACAGGGAAGAGATATCCTTAGCTTTTCAGCTGGTGAACCAGATTTTGACACTCCACAACGTGTCAAAGATGCCGCGATTGAGGCTATTCAAAATGGTTGCTCAAAATATACTGCTGTTGCAGGTATGCCTGAAGTGCTAAAAGCAGTTGCTGGCAAACTTAAGCGTGAAAATAACCTCGACTACAAACCTTCTCAAATTGTAGTCAATGTTGGTGCAAAACACTCGTTGTTTAACATTTTTCAAGCCATTCTTAATGAGGGCGATGAAGTGATTATTCCTTCTCCTTATTGGGTTACGTATCCTGAAATTGTTAAATATTCTGGTGGTACACCTGTTTATATTGAGACAGACGAAAGAACTGGTTTTAAAATTACTCCAGCACAGCTTAAGTCTGCTATTACACCTAAAACAAGAGTGCTTCTTTTTAATACTCCTTCAAATCCAACAGGAGCTGTTTATTCTAAAGCAGAGCTTGAAGGTTTGGCTGAAGTACTTAAAGGTACAGATGTTTTAGTTGTTTCAGATGAGATGTATGAGAAGATTTTATTTGATAATCTAAAATTTACCTCTGTGGCTTCTATTAGCGAAGATATGTTTAATCGCACCATTACTGTTAATGGTTTAAGCAAATCGGTTGCTATGCCTGGTTGGCGTTTTGGCTATCTTGCCTGCCCTATTAAAGAGATTGTTGATGCGATTGTTGATCTTCAAGGTCAGAGTACTTCAAATATAAACTCCATTACTCAACATGCAGCTATTCCCGCACTTAATGGTCTTGTAGATGATGATATTGAAAAGATGCGTGTTGCATTTGAACAGCGTCGAAATATGGCATATGAATTACTTAACACAATTAAAGGTCTTTCAGTCATAAAACCTGAAGGTGCTTTTTATCTGTACGTGAACACAAAAGCTGTAGAAACTGATTCAATGAAGTTTTGCTCAAAACTCTTAGAAGAAACAGGTGTCGCGGTAGTTCCAGGGCTTGGTTTTGGAAGCGATGGTTACTTCAGACTCTCTTTTGCAACCGATGATGCAACGATTAAAGAAGGAATTGAACGTATTCGTACGTTTGTTGAAAACTACAAATAGCTTTTACCGGGGCATTTTTTAAAATGCCCTCTCCTCTTCTAAAAAATTCCACAAAAGTCATACAGTTTTGGTACAATTCTGACATTATTTTTACATACATTAATAAAGGCTTAAAGACATGAATAAATATGTCATCACACTTGCTAAAACGTGCTTAGGCTGTAAAAAGCCATCTTGTGTTAAAGGATGTCCTGTCGGCACTCCCATTCCTGAGATGATTCGCCTATTTTTAGCAGGTGATATTAAAAAAGCAGGAAAAATGCTTTTTGAAAATAACCCACTTTCTGTGATCTGTTCTATGGTATGTCCTCATGAAAAACATTGTGAAGGTCACTGTATTCTCAATAAAAAAGGAACAGCTGTTAGTGTAGGAAGTATTGAAAATTATATTTCCGATCTCTATATGAACGACCTTCAGTTTGAAAAGCCTACGAAAAATGGCAAAAAAGTGGCTATTATTGGCAGTGGACCTGCTGGCATTTCTCTAGCAGTTATTTTAGGTGCTAAGGGCTATGACATTACTATGTACGATGCACACGATAAAATAGGTGGTGTGCTACGTTATGGTATTCCTGATTTTAGATTGAACAAGGACATCTTAGACACGATTGAGGCAAAATTGCGCCAATTAGATGTCACGATTCGTCCCAATATTACTATTGGTAAAAATATTACTGTTGGTGATCTTTTCCGCGATGATTTCAAAGCGGTATTTATTGGTACAGGTGTTTGGGCTCCTAAAAAATTGGGTATCAAAGGTGAAAGTTTAGGTCATGTTCATTTTGCTATCGATTATCTCAAAAACCCTTCTGTCTACCAATTAGGACATAGAGTTGTTGTCTTAGGTGCTGGTAATGTTGCCATGGATGTTGCACGAACGGCTGTTAGACATGGTGCACGTGAAGTGATTATTATGTACCGTAAAGGTATGGAAGATATTCCAGCATCGCATCATGAGGTTGAATGTGCCAAAATTGATGGTGTTAAATTTGATCTTTACAAACAACCTATGGAAATTACTGAAAAAGGTGTTATTTACAGCAGTACCGATAACAGTGGTGAAGAAGGGTTACTGGAAGCGGATTCACTTTTGATTGCGATTAGTCAAAGTCCTAAAGATAATATTATTCAAACAGCAAAAGCGATTGAAGTGGATGGTAAAGGATTGGTGGTTACAGATGAGAGTGGACGTACAACAATGGAAGGTGTTTTTGCTTCTGGTGATGTTGTAACGGGAGCTAGAACCGTTGTAGAAGCGGTAGCGTTTTCAAAACGTGTCGCGGTAGCAATCGAAGAGTATATCGATTCAATTTAAAGAGAAAATGAGTTTTACATGTATGTTTTACATGTAAAACTCTCAATGATTATTTTGACTCTGTACCAAAACGTGCTTTTGCATCTTGAAGTGCGCTAATAAGCTCATCAAGATTTTCATAAGGAATGTGCGCTTTCCAATCAGGTTCTTCTCCATTTTTTTTCAAAGCAATTCCAATACTCACAACAGCAAATGACCCACTTCCATAAGGTTCTTCTAAGTGAGAAACAGAAATCATTCCATTTTTTGTTCCAGCTAATGGAAATTTAGTAAGTATAGTGTTTTTTCCGCCCATGACGTAATCCTTTTAATTCTTTTTAAAAAATTTAGCTATTTTCGCTTGTGTTTTAAGCCACTCACTTTGTAACGTAAGTGGAAAACCACCGTAAATTTTACCACCCTCGATTGATTTTGAAACACCACCACGTGCAGCAATGGTTGCAAAATCACCAATTTCCAAATGTCCTGCCGTTGCACTTTGTCCGCCCATAACAACATTTCGACCCAATTTTGTTGAACCAGAAATACCTGTTTGTGCAACCAAAATACTAAACTCACCAATCTCGCAGTTATGGCCAATCTGAACAAGATTGTCAATTTTTGTCCCTTTTTTGATGATGGTTGATCCAAAAACAGCTCTATCAATCGTGCTGTTAGAACCCACTTCAACATCTTCTTCAAGAACGACATTGCCACTATGATGAATTTTAATATGTTCACCCATCTTCGTATGAGCATAGCCAAAACCATCACTGCCTATAATAGCCCCTGCTTGAATGATACAATTATCTTTAATGATTGAATCATCGTAAATAACAACATTAGGAAAAATTTTGACATTCTTACCAATACAAACATTCGCACCAATGGTGACATTAGGCATAATATCAGTACCCTCTTCAATGACGGTGTTACTACCAATAACCACATGGAGCGCAATGTGACTTTTTGCTGAAATTTTTGCTGGGATGGATGTATCAAACGCTTTTTTAGCAAAATAGGCACTGGCATATGCCATGCTTAAATGTGGATTGTCGCTAAAAAGTGCTTGAGAAGTTTTTGGAAGATGCTCTTTGTAAGCAGGGGAAAGAATAACCACACCCGCTTTTGTATTTTCCAAGTCAGTTAAAAATTTAGGATTTTCAAAAAAAGTAATGTGAGAGGACGTTGCCTCCTTCAGTGTTGCAAAGGAGATAACGTCTATATCAGAACCAGAAAATTCAAGCGAAATCGCTTGCGCTAGAAGGCTAAGTTTCATTAGATGTCCATTGCGACAGAGCCGCTTCTGACGATGTCTGTAGGGTTGTATTTTTTAACTGCTTTTAAAAAATTGTCGATACGATCGTAATCATCGGCAACCATAACAACGATAAAATCCTCACCACTACTTGCAATCGTTCCATTATACGCTTTAAGCATAGCATCAAGACCGTTAAAATCTTCGCTGAGGGGGATTTTAACGAGCGCCATCTCTTTTTCAACAAACTGACCTGATTCAATAACTTTATACGTTGGTATCAGCTTATGCAACTGTTTAACAATTTGCTCTAAAACTGGCGTACTGCCTGAGGTGACAATCGTCAATCGTGATAGATTTGTTTTCGGTATAGGAGCCACGGTAAGAGAGTCAATGTTGTAACCACGTCCTGCAAAAAGACCTGATATACGCGATAAAACACCATCTTCATTTAAAACGATAACAGATAAAACTCTTCTGATATGTTCCATCCCTTACTCCTTATACTCAAGCATCATATTGTAAAGCGTCCCACCTGCTGGAACCATTGGTAAAACGTTCTCAAAACGATCCACTTGAACATCGATCATACAGACCGTATTACTTTCAACTGCCTCTTTGAGGGCTTTATCAAACTCTTCTTTGGTTTTAACTCTAAAGCCTCGTCCTCCAAAACTTTCAACCAATTTGACAAAGTCAGGTTGAACGGAAAGGTCAGTTGAAGAGTAGCGTTTATTGTAAAAGAATGTTTGCCATTGGCGAACCATTCCTAAAAATTGGTTATTTAAGATAATGTTAACCACCGCAACTTTATTTTCAACAGCTGTCATTAACTCTTGAATGTTCATCAAGATTGAACCATCACCGGTAAAGTTAATAACCGTTTTTTCTGGAACCGCAACTTTAGCACCAATGGCTGCGGGAAGACCATATCCCATTGTTCCAAGTCCGCCACTGCTTAACCATTGACGAGGGTATGAAAAGGGGTAAAACTGAGCTGCCCACATTTGATGTTGACCAACGTCAGTACAAATAATCGCTTTATCCCCAAGGGTTTGCCCTACGCGCTCAATTGCCCACTGTGGTTTGAGAATATCATTTGAGTCTTCGTATTTGAGAGGATGAATCTCATTGTAGCGTTTCAAAAGATCACGCCAAGGTTTGTATTTACTCTCTTCAATATGCTCTTTAGCCAGTGGAATCATCGCTTCGACAACATTTTTAAGATCACCAACAATGGGGTAATCAATCGGTACAATTTTACCAATGCTACTTGGGTCGATATCGACATGAATAATTTTGGCATGTTTCGCAAATTCACTGAGTTTGCCTGTAACACGGTCATCAAAACGCGGTCCAAATGCGATCATAAGATCAGCTTCGCTCATTGCCATATTGGCACTGTAACAGCCGTGCATTCCTAGCATTCCAAGAAGCAATGGGTTCTCATCGCCCATAACTCCACGCGCCATTAACGTTTCAACAGCAGGAATACCACAGATCTTAGCAAACTCTCTTACTTCTGCGCTCGCATTAGAATTAATTGCACCACCACCGATGTAAAGAACAGGGCGTTTAGAAGCTTGGATCGCTTCTATAGCCTTTTTGATCTGGCGTGGGTTGCCTTTATAGGTTGGCTTATAGGTTTGCATTTTAATTTCGCTAGGATATGCAAAATGACCAATCTGTGCTGTGACATCTTTAGGAATGTCTACATGAACAGGACCAGGTCTGCCGCTTCGTGCAATGTAAAATGCTTCTTTTAGAATACGTGGCAAGTCTTTAACATCTTTAACCAAATAATTATGTTTGACACATGGACGACTAATGCCTACCGCATCGATCTCTTGAAATGCATCTGTGCCTATCATACTAATAGGAACTTGCCCACTAATAACAACCATCGGAATAGAATCCATATAAGCAGTGGCAAGGCCTGTCACAGCATTGGTGAAGCCAGGACCACTGGTTACAAATGCAACACCAACTTCTCCACTTGCTCTTGCATAGCCATCGGCTGCATGTAAGGCTGCTTGCTCATGCCTTGTAAGAATGTGTTTAAAATAATTTTGTTTATAAACTTCATCATAAACATTCATTATAGCACCACCAGGATAGCCAAAGACGACGCTGACATTCTCCTTACGTAGTGCTTCTATGACCATTTGGGAACCGCTTAACTCCATGACCTCTCCTTTCATATTTTTATATGGTATTTGGGCAGAGCCCAACACCTGCGTTGTGCACTGGGCGCTAAAACTTGCCTCTCACGAGGCAGAATTTATTTTACAAAGTATGCATTATTTCAACATAAGCTCTGTAAAAAAAGTGGGTTATTATAGCAAATAAAGATTAAAGAAGGCTCCTTTTTAGGGGATTTTTTATGATTTTTCCAAATTGTAACACTGCTCTAATACAACACCTTCTCTAAGTCCATCATCAATCACAATACATGTTTCAAAACCAAGTTTACGCATAATCGCTTTTACGATTAAGATACCCACAATAACTAATTCTCTGCGATTTGTTCCAGTATAGCGTTCTGCTTCATACTCATTCATAGTAGTTAAACGTTCGTAAGCTACTTCAAAATCGCTTCTATGCAGAACTTTTCCATTGACCACATTGGCGTCATAATGATCATAATCTAGTCCTTCTAAAAAAGCAGCAACAGTTGTAGGTGTTCCAGCAGTTGTTACTAATTGTAAAAAATTGGAAGGAATAATGTTTGATTTTCCAATAAAAGTATCAATAGAATCTACAATGCGTGTTATATGGTGTTCAAGATTGCTTTGATAACGTTCTGCTACATTAATAATTCCAAAAGGGAAACTTTGCGATTGTTTGTCTCCATCTTTGCAAAAGGTAAATTCTGTTGAACCTCCACCGAGGTCAAATAATGCATAGGTTTGATGCTTAAAGCCCTCACGTTTTAAGGCATTTTCAACAGCAAGTGACGTAAGAAACGCTTCTTGTTTTCCTGTAATAATTTTAAAAGTAAGACCAAAAGTTGTTTCAATCTCTTTAAGAATCTCCTCTGCATTGGAAGCCACACGCATTGCCTCGGTTGTGACACAAAAACAGCGTTTATTTTTAAAGTCAAAAAGCTTTGATGCTTCTTCTAATGCATTCAAAATATTTTGTTTGGACTGTTCACTTATAACACCTGTTATATGCAAATCTTTTGCGGTTCTTACAATGCGTTCAAAAGCTTGAATACGCGTTCTACTTTGACACTCTATTTCAACAATACGTAAGGTGTTTGAGCCTAAATCACAGCCAATCATCGTAATGCTATTTTCTTCTAAAAAGTTTCATAAACGTATTGGCAATAGCACGAATAATTCCAAGAAGAAGGTAGACAATTGCAGTGTAAAGAAGCGGATGATACGGCATCTTATGAGTGCTTAAATGAGTTAAATGCTCAATAGGATGTGTTAGCCATTGGTTCATGTGCATTCCTAATGCTAGGAACAAAAAAATGACGATAAAAATAAAAACTTCTCGTTTTAACATAATCCCTGCTTGATTTAAAGTGAATAGATGATTTTAGGAAAAAGAAACTTAATAATAGGTTTGGATAACATTACATTATGAGGACAATTTCAGAAGATTATAAACAACTAAAATAATCAAGTATAATATTTTTAACCAAGGAAAGCCTCAGATTGTTGGAAGTAGAATGGGGAGAACATACAACAAAAAGGATGGGAAAACAATGAAATCAAACAAAATCATTGAGGATATACTCTTTGAGATTGAGAAGCATGAAGGTGGAATGTCTCGCCGTAATGCGATGAAGTTTTTAGCAGCATCACCAATTGCTGCAAGCGTCTTGGCAAGTGCTACAACTGCGACAGAAGCTCACGCTTCAAGCTCCAATGCAACGGGCAAAATTGTTATTGTGGGTGGTGGTCTTGCGGGTGTTGCAACCGCTGCAAAGCTTACAAGTAGACTTTCAAATCCTAATATCACACTCATTGAGCCAAACCCAAAATCCGTTTCGTATCAACCTGGGCAAACGTTGATCGCGGCTGGCGTATGGCAAAAAAGTGACATTGAGTATGAAACTGCTAATTTTATGCCAAAAGGTGTGAAATGGATCAAAGATTCAGTCGTCAGTTTTGATCCCCAAAACAATAAAGTCAAAACAGCGGATGGTACAGAAATAAGTTATGACTATTTGGTTGTTGCAACAGGATTAATGCTCAATTTTGGGGCTATCAAAGGGCTCGAAGGCGAAATTACCTCTTCAGGTGCTAATGATGTTGTTCGTACGAAAGTCGGAAAAGATGGCGTGTATTCTATCTATTTTGCAGATGGTGCTGTTGATACTAAAAAAGGTATTGAAGAGCTTATCGCAAAAGCGAAAGCGCACAAAGGACCTGAAAAACTTCAAGCAATTTTTACAGATCCAGATACGGCGATTAAATGTGGTGGTGCACCTAAGAAAATTATGTATATTACGCATGATCTTCTTAGTAAAGCTGGTGTACGCGACAAAGTAGAGTTAACATTCTGTCCAAGTGGCGACAAAATGTTTGGTGTGCCTGAATACAATACAGCTATTTTTGAACAATTTAAAGCCAGAGATTTTAAATGGGAATTTAAAACCAATTTAGTGGCGATAGATACAGAGAAAAAAGTAGCAACGTTTGAGAAAAAGTGGCTCGAAAAAGGTGAGTATGACGAGGACCTTAAAGAGTACACCATGATCTCAATGAGCAAAAACGTTGAGAAAAAGTACGACTTTATTCATATTACTCCTCCTCAAAAAGCACCTGATGTCGTTGGTAAATCACCTGTTGGTTCAAGCAAAGGATGGGTACCTGTTGTTAAAGAAACACTTCAACACGTGACCTATAAAAACATCTTTGCACTAGGTGATGTCGCTGCTGTGCCTATGGGAAAAACAGGTGGAAGTGCACGTAAGCAATACAATGTTGTGGCTGAAAACTTGATCGCTGTTATGGAAAAACAAGAAAAACTTCCTGCTGCGTACGATGGCTACACGGTATGTCCTTTGATTACCAGTATTGGAACGGTTGCACTCCTTGAATTTAACTGGACAGCAAAACCTGCTCCTTCTTTCCCTCTTGATCCGACACAAGAACGCTGGATTTGGTGGTTACTGAAAGTCTATGCACTTAAACCAATGACCGTGTATGGTATGCTCTCTGGCAGAGCCTAATTTTGTTGATGATACATAAAAAGGAAAAACGCATGAAAAAAATAAATTTAGCACTATCATTTGCCGTTGTCTTGGTTGTTTTAAGCGGATGCGGTGATAAACCAAAATCGGATGTTGTCAAATACAAATACACTCCAGAACAAGTCTACAAAGAGACATGTTTACACTGTCATGGTCCAAAAGGTGAAGGCGTTGCTGAGAAAAAAGGACCTGCTCTTACGAAGCAAAGTGTTCAAGAGCTTGAAATGTCACTCTTTGACATTAAAAATGGCGGTCTTGGTGGACAATCAACAGCGACAGAGCATGAAGTTATGGAACATAACATGAAAAAACTGGCTGAAAAAGGGTATGACTACGATATTAAAATGATGGCAAATTATTTGCACAACACCTTTAACGTCGCTAAATAAAAATTTGAGTATGATGTTTTTTGGTGTGGCAACGCATCAAAAAACATCTGAAAGCTATGAATGAATAAAAAATCTCATGAAGTTTTTGTATGGCCATTATGTACACGTATTATTCATTGGATAATTGCAAGCTCATTTTTCTTCGCATTTTTTACTTCGTTTTACCATCATCTTTTTAGATGGCATCTGGCATTTGGTCTTATCTTTGGTATTGTGTTACTTTTTAGGCTTATTTGGGGATTTGTGGGACCAAACTATGCAACGTTTAAAACATTCAAACTAAGCCTAAGAGAGCTTCAAGATTATTTTGCCCAGAAAGTTCACAACAGATGGCGTAAGATTCATGCTGGGCACAATGCGGCATCCAGTTGGTTTACCCTCATTGTTCTAGGCTTGGGCAGTTGGATCGTTCTTACTGGACTACTTTTGCAA
This sequence comes from Pseudomonadota bacterium, assembly GCA_017860615.1. GTDB lineage: Bacteria > Campylobacterota > Campylobacteria > Campylobacterales > Sulfurospirillaceae > Sulfurospirillum. Next base: position 70,819 of record JAGDMU010000003.1, read on the forward strand.
GGAACACAAGAAGCCAGTGGTATTTTGAGCTGTCTAAATGAACACTATTTTCACTTATCATCTACTTTTTTTGTCTTCCATGAAGTGCTCTCGTATTTACTTTTTGTTTGGGCAATCATTCATATTGTCGGTGTTTTAATTGAACAGTTTTACCATAAAACACAGATGCTTTTTGCCATGATTACGGGATACAAAAAGGCGGATGGCAATGATGCAAGTGTTTCTATGGTACGCCATCTTTTTGCATATGCGGTCATTGGCTTATCAATTGTTACACTCTATATTGTGGCACATTCAAGTGAAACATTTTTGACAAAAAGTAGATTTGAGAAACGAGACTTTAAAGCAGAAAATCGTACTTTTTATGAAAAATGTACTCTATGCCACAAAACTTACCCTCCTTTCATGTTGCCACATGCCTCATGGATACGCCTTATGGATGGGCTTAATAACCATTTTGGTGAGCAGATCACAGAAAACAACATCACTAAAGAGGAGCACATTAATATCAAAGAGTATCTTTTAAGTCAGAGCGCTGAAACATCTACACATAAAGTAGCTTTTAAAACATTGGATTCTTTAGGTGACATGCGCCCTATTTCGATGAGTAAGGTTCCTTACTGGCGTGAGGCACACAAAAATATTGAAAAAAGTACCTTTAAATCTTTGCCCATCAAAGATGCCTCTAATTGCTTCGTATGCCATCCTGACTTCGAATATGGCATCTTAGATAACACACGCATTCATATACCACGTTAATTGTGAAAGTTTAAATAGATTTTAAACTAATGGACTATAATCATAACAATCCATTTTAAAATAAGGCGTTAGCTGTGAAATCACTTATTGTGCTCTTTTTGGTTATATTGACATCACTCTTTAGTGCAGAAAATTACCTTCGCGAAGGTGTTTTAGCTTACAATCAAAAATCGTATGCATCGGCGAAAACTTTTTTTGAACTGGCTATTCGTAAAGAAGAGTCTGCTAATGCTGCGTACATGCTAGGGAAAATGTACCTTTACGGTGAAGGAATAACGGTAGATCACTCGAAAGCCATTGAACTTTTAGAATTTGCACGTGAAAATGGCAATATTCCTGCGGGGTGTTACTTAAGTGAAGCCTATATGAATTCTAAAACAAATACCAGCTATATTGCTTATGGTCTCATGAAAGGTCTTTCTCAAAAAATTCCACATTGTCAAAAAATGCTTACACGTTATCTTAGCTATACCTCTTTTTAGCCATCTTGAGATGATGGAAACTTTTTAGAAATCATATTTTAGCTATAATAATCCCTAAAAAACGAAGGATACCATGATGCTTCTAGGCGTAAACATCGATCATATTGCAGTGCTCCGAGAGGCACGAAAGATTAATGACCCCGATCCGCTAGATGCCGTCTCTTTAGTCAAACGTGCTGGTGCGGATCAGATCACAATTCATTTAAGAGAAGATAGACGTCATATTAACGATGATGATGCAAAAAAGATTATTGAAAATTCCCAGCTCCCTGTCAATCTAGAGTGTTCTATCACACCAGAAATTATCGAAAAATTGATAGAACTTCGTCCTCACCGCGCTACGTTAGTGCCTGAAAAGCGTGAAGAAGTTACGACAGAGGGTGGACTTGATGTACTCAAAAATAAAGAAGTGATGAAAGAGATTGCGCAAAGGCTCAAAAAAGAGCAGATTGAACTTTCCCTCTTCATCGATCCAAACAGTACTATGATCGAGGCTGCCAAAGAGATCAACGCGGAGTGGATTGAACTTCATACGGGAATGTATGCCAATATTTATGCGATGCTTTACTCTAACCTTTCACGCTCACGCCACAGTATTAAAACGCTTGAACTTGACCGCGAAACATTGCATATTAAACTGCTTGAAGCAACCCATGAATTGGAAAATGCTTCCAAACTTGCGCATCAATTAGGACTTAAAGTCGCTGCAGGACATGGTTTGAACTATCAAAATGTCAAACGCATTTTGGACATCCAAGAGATCAGTGAACTAAACATTGGTCAAAGCATCATTGCACGCTCTGTTTTTGTGGGTTTTGAACAAGCCGTAAAAGAGATGTTAGGGTTACTCAAATGAAAAAAATAGCCATTAGTATTGGAGATCTTAACGGTATTGGGCTAGAAATAGCTCTGCGTGCTCATGAAGAAGTTAAAAAACATTGCCATCCTGTCTACTGCATCAATGAAAATATGCTTGGTTGGGGAGCTGCACTTCTAGGTCTGGATGTTCCCAATGACTTTGAGATACGTGACTGTGGCAAAGTTTTTGAGATCGAAGCAGGTGTCTGTTCTGCTGAGGCAGGAGAAAGCTCTTATGACTCTTTTATTACTGCGGTAGCACTGGCTAAAAGCAATGAAGTAAATGCCATTGTTACGCTCCCAATCAATAAAGAATCATGGGCACTTGCAGGACTAGAGTACAAAGGACATACTGATGCACTAAGCGATCTTTTGGGATCTGAAGCGATCATGATGTTAGGGTGTGAAGCAATGTTTACCATTCTCTACACACATCACATTCCATTGCGCGACGTTCCTCATGAAATCAAGGCCAAAAAACTCAAACCATTTTTACTTAAAGTCTATGAAGAGCTTGGTGTTGAGCGTATCGCTGTTTTGGGGCTTAATCCTCATGCGGGAGATCATGGTGTTATTGGTGAAGAAGATGAAGAGATTGAAAAAGCGATTTTAAAAGCCAATCATTTTTTAGAACGTGAAGTCTTTTTTGGACCTCTCGTTCCAGATACCGCTTTTTCAAAGGAAAATCGTGAGAATTTCACCTATTATGTGTGTATGTACCATGATCAAGGACTCATTCCTTTAAAAACGCTCTATTTTGAAGAAAGTATCAATGTAAGCCTTAATGCAGGTGTTGTGAGAACTTCAGTTGATCATGGAACCGCTTTTGACATTGCCTATAAAGAGGGGAATCCTTCATGCCTAAGTTATATTAATGCGGTAAAAGAAGCCGTCAAACTTGCAACAGGTAAGGCTCTTTTGACATTTTAATGCGTATGCGAATGGGAGTGATCATGCGTATGATCATGATGGTGGTGATGACTCCCATTTTTAGGATTGAGCGAGCATTTTAACCCTTCTGGCGTTATCTCATAAATTTTCTCTACAACGAGTTCAATAAACTCTTTGTGATGAGAAACAATAATAATACTCTTATCAATTTTACATAAAATTTCCACTAGACGCAGTTGCATTGCATGATCAAGTCCATTGGTAGGCTCATCTAAAAGCATGAGCTTAGGCTCGGTAATCAATACGCCTGCTAATGCGACCAGTTTTTTCTCGCCTCCTGAGAGATGATAAACAATTTTTTTAGCCAAATGTGAAATTCCCAAGTCTTGCAGTATCATGGTCGTTTTAAGTCTCGCTTCCTCTTTGGATGCCCCTCCCGCAAGAAGACTAAAGGCAACATCATCTTCCACAATGGGAGCTAAAAACTGATTGTCTGAGTCTTGGAAAAGGTAGCCTATGAGATGGCGCATCGCTTTAAAATCATCGAGTTTTAGCATAGGTTGATGAAAAAGCTCTAATGTCCCCATTTCTTGGCTTCTAAGTCCTGCAATAATTTCTAAAAGTGTTGTTTTACCACACCCATTCGGTCCAATAATGGCAATCTTCTCTTTGTGTGATACATCAAGTGTCACATTTTCATACAAGCACACTCCATCACGCGATGTGGAGAGGTTTTTGATATTGACCGAACAGCTCATATAAGGGCTCCTTGTCGCCATAAAAGCGATAAAATAGTGATCAAAGCAAGCAATGTATCCTGCTTTGTAAAGGCTTGATGCTCTTCAAGTGTATAGACTTCACCACAATATCCACGAAGTTGCATCGCTTTTTGAAGCAAAACGGAACGCTCAAGTGCTTTGATGAATAAAATACCCACAAATCCTGCCATGGTTTTATAGGTTAGTATGTTAGTTTTAGGGGTAAAACCTCTGACATGCAATGTATTTTTAAACAGAGAAAATTCCCGTTTAATAAGAAAAATGGACTTCGCTGTGAAAAAGAAGATAGACGTGAGTTTATGAGGCAAACGTAAACGATGCATTGCAATCGCAATCGCAAACTCATCTTTACCCTGAAAAAGCATCAAAATAAACATTAAAATAAAGTTTGAACGTAAAAAAACCAAGAGTGCAAGATCATAGTTTTTTTGCCAAAGCATACTGAGAACTACAATTGCAATAAGCGTATTGAGAAAAAAGAGTCGCTTGAAAATAGACAAAAGTGACTCTTTTTGAAACCATCCCAACAAAAGAAGTGGTAAAAGCATCGGTGTATATAGATGCTCCTGCAATGCGACACTGCTACTGTATAAAAGTGCCAAAAGAAGCGCTGTAGTGGGCGTTATATGTGGCGAGGTTTGCGTTTGGTCCAATAGAGTACTCCAAAGAAAAAGACAATTATAGCCAATCCTAAGAGTATTTTATCCCATGGAGTATCGGATGGCAATGTTTTAGCCTCTTCTTTGGTATGGCTTTGTGCAACATAATGTGTTTGCGATTGATGCCCCATACCTGCCTCGACCACAATGCTAAACTCAGCAGCAGGAAGCTTTGCTGAGGCTTTTCCATCATCATCTGTTTTTAGGACAAGAAGTTCTTTTTGATTATCATCCAAAAGCTTGAGAACACACTGTTTACAAGGAGATGATTTTGTGAAATAACTTTGGACATAGAGTTTACCCTCTTCATCGTAGGCAAAAAGATTGATTTTATGTGCCCAAAGACTACTGATACAGAGGAAACTAAGCAGCCATACGCGAAACATGCTGTTCCTTTTGATATAAAAGTGTTGGAGCTACTTTTTCGATGAAACGAAGAGCCAAAAGTGTCATAGCTCCTTCGATAAACATGAGCGGCAAATGCGCTACTAACGCAATTTTAGCGGCATCCATAAAGGCATCACCATTAAGGGCAAGAGTGAGAGAAAGCAAAAAGGCTGAAAGTGCTAAAGGAATAAAGCCAATTAAAAACCAGAGTATATCTTTTTGCCAACGTTTGTGTGTTGGAAGCATAAAGAGCCAGTATCCGATCAGTGTTGGTGTAGCAAGATTAAAGAGATTGATACCCAGCGTGGTAAGTCCACCAAAGCCAAAAAGAACACCTTGGAGTAAAAGGGCAACAAAGATAGCAATGAAGGCTCTTAGTCCAAGCATAGCTCCTACAATGCCACCCAGCACAAGATGCACGGATGTTGGACCAATGGGAACATGAATGAATGAAGCTAAGAAAAAGAGCGCTGAAAGCACAGCCGTCTTGGGAATATCTTCATCTTTAAGTGTTTTAAATGCATAAAGCGTAAAAAAAGCCGAAACGACGGCTCCACCTATGAGTATTTCAGGTCTGAGTAAACCTTCACTAAGATGCATCTTATTTCATCGCCTCAGTTTTAAGCCATAGAACAGCACCTAGCTCTACAGGATAACTTTTACCCTCTTTTTTGATCTTTTCATCATCGTCCATCAAAGCTGCAAATCCCCACCAACCCTCTTGTGGTAAGCTTACATGAAACACACCATTTTTATCAGCTTTAAATACTTGCGTAATGTACATTTCATTCGGTGCTTTAAGCCCCTTAGTATTGTAAAATTCTACTTCAACTTCTGCGTTAGGGACAGGTTTGCCTTTAAACAGTACTTGCGCACTAAAAATGTTTCCTGCATAAAGCGAGTATGGGCGAGAGAGGGGGATGATCTCTGCTTTAAGACCAATAGGTTTATCCCATCCCTCTCCTGAACCAAAGGCATCAATAATCGTTTTGGTTTGATGACGGATAAATTTTTCCTCAGCAGGCTCAAAATAAGGCACAGGATCAACATAAAACTGATACACACCTGGTTCTTTAATGGTATATTCACTTTTCCATGTGGTGAGCTTATTTTTTTCAACGGCTTGCAATATGTTTAAGAGTGATGTTTTTTTACCATCAAGAAAAACGCCAGCCTCTTTTGGCTTTTCCATATTCATAAGTTTTTGCTCAAAAGGGTGAGTAAACTCATAGTTAATGCTCACCTTGGTACTGCTGCCCTGCTCTATAACCGATTTATCAGTCATAACGGTTTGAAAATGAGCAAAGAGTGATGATGCACACACCAAAGATGCTAATAATACTTTCATACAAATACTCCTCATAAATAATACCAAACTATATTTGGTATTATTGTGACATTTTGCGCATAAATAAAAACTTAAATAGCTATCTAGAAAAGTAATTTATTATTCGAAAAGGCAGGCAGTTTTATATTAGGAAAGAGCAAAACTATTGAGAAGGTCCTTGCCTTAAGGCTGATTCGAAGCGTTTTTAATAGATGTAAATTGACTATGTAAAGTTTGAAGTGTCTGTAATGTTGCCATTTCATCGGCATTGTCTAAGCTAAAATCAATATGGTGCGGTTTTTTGTAAACAAGATCATAGTATTCAACTAAGAGTATTTTTGCAACCTCTGCAAGATCATGCTTCTCATAAGCAATGATAACGGCTTCTTTCGCATTTTTTTTAATGTATGGTGCAATGATTTGCATCGCTTGATTAAAAAATTCTGGTGTTATACTCTCATAATCCTTTAAAATACGTTCGACTCGCTGTGAAAGTGGTGCCGTAATTTCAACACGGTAGCCTTGTAACATACGTTCATGTAAAAGAGGTGGAACAGTGCATTTACCCATTCGTTTACTCTCAGCTTCAATGAATATATAGGCATTTGAGTCAATTTTACATAAAATTTCACATATACTATTTTCAAAGGCTTTTTGGCTGGGTTGTGCTCCTTTGATGCTTCCAAAACTCGACCCCAGATGATTGGCAAGCTTCTCAAGATCGATAGAGGGTTGAAGTGTTTGCAATAATTCACTCTTACCACAGCCAGTATTTCCACCAAGAACAATAAATCGATGATGTGGAAAGTTCTCAAGGTAAGTAAGCACATGCAAACGGTAACTTTTATAGCCACCGATCAGTCTGTAAACTTGATAGCCAATATGTGAGAGAATAATAGCAATAGAGCTGGACCTTAGGCCTCCACGAGCGCAATAAATGCCTATTTTTGAGCCTATTTTATAGGTTTTAGCGATCTCTTGAAGATGAAGTGCGACATTTTGGCAGATATAGCGTGCTCCCAAAATTTTGGCATCATTACGCGAAACCTGTTTGTAAAGTGTGCCTACTTCTTGGTGTTCAGCGTCACTCAGTGCATAGAAATTTTGAGCATTAGGGATATGTGATTCGTAAAACTCTTTGGGGCTACGTGCATCGATTAAAAGATCAAAGGTAGATTTTTGTGCTATAAAATCATCGACTTCTAATTCACTTAACATGAAAGATACTCAGGTACAAGCCCTTTAAGATGTGTATAGATTTTTTCAAAATCGGTTCCATAGACTCTGGTATCTGCAATGGTTGTAATGAAATTGGTATCGCCAAGCCATCTTGGAATCACATGGTAATGAATATGCTCTGCAATGCCAGCTCCACCACTTTTCCCAAGATTCATGCCAAGATTAACACCTTGTGCGCCAATACCCTCTTTGAGCATCCTAACACAGCGCTGAACCATAAACGAGATATGTAGCCACACTTCTGGATCAAGTTCTTCTATTGAATCTGTATGATGATGTGGAATCACCATAAAATGACCTGGTGAATAGGGATAACGGTTCATAACAATAAAACAAAGTGCATCGCGGTAAAGAACATGATGTTCAACATCTCGTTCTGGATGCTCTGTAATATTGCAAAAGACACATCCTTCTGGTTTTTCAGTGAAATAAACATCACGCCAAGGAGCATACATATAATTCATTAATCAACTCTTTTAATAGCTTCTAAAGATGCTTGGATGTCTGGTTCACGCATAAAATATTCGCCAATCAAAAAAGCATCTGCACCAATTTTACTTAAGTGTTGGATCGTCTCTTTATCATTGAGTCCGCTTTCTGCTACGATGATTTTTCCTTGAGGAATGAGTGGCATAAGCTTCTCTGTTAAGCTCATATCCATCTCAAAAGTCTCAAGGTTACGGTGATTGATACCGATGATATTAGCACCTGCAAAGATCGCTTTGATGAGATCTTCTTTATCATGTATTTCGACTAAAACTTCGAGTCCAAGTCGTAATGCATACTCTAAAAGATGCTTCAATTCGGCTTTTGTGAGTGCTTTAGCGATCAATAGTATAAAGTCAGCACCGTAAACGAGGGCTTCTAAAATTTGGTATTCATCGACAATAAAATCTTTTCGTAAAAGAGGTGTTGGCACATAACGGCGAATCTGAGTCAAGTACTCTAAGCTTCCTTGGAAATAGTGAGGTTCTGTTAAAACAGAGATAGCATCTGCACCTCCAAGTTCATACGCTTTGGCAATGGCCAGTGGATCAAAATCTGCTTTGATAACCCCTTTACTCGGACTTGCTTTTTTCACTTCAGCAATAATACGGTAAGGATTCTCAGGTGTTGCCTTAAGATATGGCTTAACATCACGAGGCATAAAAGGGTTAAATGCAAGGCTTCTGCCCAACCAGTCAATGGTATACTCTTTTTTCTTCTTCTCTAAATCCTCACGAGTACGTCTGATAATTTCATCTAAAATCATGGTGCTTTTTTCTCTTTCAAACATTTTTTAATTGCTTCAATATGTGCAGCAACCTCTTCTTCCATAACATTCTCACCAAAGTATTTCATAATATTATACGCCTCTTCACACTGCCCTTGCTTGTAAAACCCCCATGCTAATGAATCGAGGTAATAAGGTGAATTTGGTTCTAATTTTAGGGCTTCTTGTACTAAAGCAATTCCTTTTTGGATATTGATATTATGATCAATCAACAAATAGCCGTAGTAATTAAGATAAACAGAATCTTTGAGTAAGCTTGTGACTTCATCAAACTTTTGAGAAATGGACTGAAGTGCTTCAGGAGAAAGCTTCGTTTTGTTGAGTTCATACTCATAAATAGCCATTTTCCCTAAATAATCGAGATTTTTGCTCTCATCATAGAGTTTTTCAGCCAAAGTATAGGCTTCTGTAAATTTTTTCTGTGTTGCATAGATTTGAAGCAAAATATCTTGATTAAATCCTGTTTTTTCCAAAAAGGTTGTAGCCCCTTTGACATCTTTGATATACATCATAAGCTCTACGATTTTTTTAGCAATTTCATCACTTTGCTGCTCTTTATAGAGTTTTTTATACGTGGCGATAAGACCTTGAACGTTGCGATCTCGTCCATAGATTTCAATCAATTTAAAGCAGGTGTGATTGCCACAGCCTTCCATGTTTGCATAGGTTTCAAGATACGCTACTGCATCATCTTTTCGACCTAAAAATCGGTATAAAAGCTCAACGATATTGATCAAAATCTCTTCGCTTTGCTCTTGCTTGTAGGCACTTTCAAAGTATTTGAGCGCTAAATCATAGGCTTTCATCTGTAAATAAAGATTGCCCGCAATGCTGAGATGTTGTACACTTTTGTCGTATTCAATCAATTTCAAAATCTCTTTCTCAGCTTCTTCATAGCGCTTTTCTTTCACAAGTTGCCCGACAAGTAAACGGTTAAAGTTTTTCTCCTCAGGGTATTTTGTGATTCCTTGCATAATCAGATCACGTGCATCTGGATCACCTAAAATAAAAGCAAGTCCTGCATCTTCAGTAAGGTAAACTTTCTTCTGGCTCTGTTCATAGAGTGTATGATAAATTTTGCGCGCGTTGACATAATCGCCATTTTGTTGATAATCTAATGCTTGTAAGATAAGATTGTCTTCTTCTTCAAAAACTTTTTTAGTGCTTTCACTGGTAACAACAACTTCTTTAGTGGCGCATCCTACCAATAAAAAAAGAACGACTATAAGCGAATAATACCGGGACATTCTGCAACTACCTCGTCAATGTTTTCTTTAAAATATTCCCAAAATGGGAATGTACGGCACTGTGAAGGGCGTACGTCGTAGATACGACACATCTTTTTTTCCATATCGAAAAAGACGCAACCATAGCCGCCTTCGTACATGATCTCTTTAATCGTGAAACGATAGCGAATTTTTAGTAAATAGTCATTGATAAACGCCTCTTTTGTAAGAGAAAGTTTTTCTGCAATAGCGCTTATCTCTTCTTGGGTAACCCATATGTACCCACTCTCCCCTACACAACATTTTCCAGAGCAACTTTGACATGCTTTTGGATCAAATGCATAAGGATATCCTTCGCAGTGCATTAATTTTGCCATGTGACACTCTGTGTTTGAGACTGTTTAAAAATGGCTTGAACACGCTCGCTAAATACTTCATCTTTATAGATAAACAATGGTGGATGTACTTTACAAAGTGCTTTGGAATTTTTACGTGCGCGAATAAGCACTAAAGATGCCTCTTTCTCCTCTTTGGGATGAACAAAACAGATATTCTCAACATTGAGTCCATTACTAAGCAGGGATGCCATGAGGTGGTCTAACTGTTTAGCATCGTAGCAAAAGCAAAAATACCCACGATTGGAGAGTGTCTTAGTGACCTTGCTTGCAAAAGCTTCAAAAGGAAGTGCACTGCTATGACGACTTAAAGAAAGTGCAGTATCTTCGCTCTTCTCCCCACCTTTGTGATAAAAAGGAGGATTTGAAACGATCATATCCCATTTGTGTTCGAATTTTGTCTTCAAAAAATCGTTACATGTAACACTAGCAATTGCTATACCATTTTGCTCTGCATTAGCATGTGCAATCGTACAGTTTAGTTCTTGGATATCTAAAAGATGCATCTTCACATGAGGAAAATCACGTTTAAGCAAAAGCCCCAAAATACCACATCCACACCCTACATCAAGAATCTCGCCTTTGGGTGCGAAAGAGCTGATAAAATCATACAGTAAAAGCGTGTCACTGTTGTAACGATACCCACGTTCAGGTTGAAATAAATTCATAGTTTAATGATATACCCTGATTTGAAAGCCTCTCGCTTTATCTTGCTCTATGTTAGAAAGTGCATAGCTGATCTTTGCACCCTCTCCCACGTAAGATTCAACAAGCTCACCACCCGCTTTTGCTCGTGCTTTTCCAAGACCAATGTTTGCAAGCCCGCTAATACGGTCAATCTCAGTGTCTTCAACTCCCACTTTTTTACTTTTAATCAATTTAAGTGAAGCAAAACCACCGTTATCAACAATCGGTGCAACTTCAAAGAAGTACGAACTGTCGTACTTCGCTAGGAACGTTTGCACCTCTTTTTTACATGTTTCTGAAATGGCATTAACCCCTGTGCCCATATCAGTACAGGTCACTTTATCGATCATCGTTAATTTTTGACCTTTTGGTGCAGGAGATGATGAAGTCTTAGCCACAGTAACTTTTGGCGCTGTTGTCTCTAAAAGCTTGATTTTTTCATTCAATGTTTTAATCGTCTGTTCATTAGACGCAATGCGTTTATTAAGTTCATCTTGGCTTTGGGCTAGTGCACTCTCTTTTTGTTTCAGCTCTTTTTCCAATGCGATAATTTTAAGTGTTTCATCTTTTTTACTTGCACCCAGTTGTGTCTCTTTGGCTTTAAGCTCCGCTTGCAAGGCTTTGGTTGCTTCTAAATGCTGAAGTTCTTTTTGTTTGAATTCATCTTTGAGCTTTGTTAAACTCTCTTCCAAAGAAGCTTTGAGTGCTTCTGTCTTTTTATAGTTCTCTTTATTAGCAACGATAGTTGCTTCTTTGGCTTTAAGCTCTTTTTCTAAAGCAATGCTTTTAAGTGTCTCTTCTTTATTGGAAGCGTTCAATTGACTCTCTTTTGCCTTGATTTCACCTTGAAGGGCTTTAATCTCAGCAAGACGTTGAAGCTCTTTTTGTTTAAACTCTTCTTTGGTTTTTGTGAGATTCTCTTCTGTTGAGGCTTTTAAGCCTTCAAGTTTTTTAACCCCTTCTTTACTCGCGACAATCGCTGCTTCCTTGGCTTTTAACTCTTTCTCTTTTTCTTTGATAATATCTAAATACTCAATCTCTTTACGACGTAGTTCATCTTTAAGACTAACCATTTTGGCATCTTCACTGATACGATTTTTTTCAAAGGTTGCAACTTTGGCTTTAAGCTCTTCAACCTGTTTATTGGTTGCTTTGGTAGCATTATCTTCGGCATCTTTGAGTTTTACATGCAAGGTTTGAATGGTTCCTTCATGACGAGCATTTTCGGTTTGAATTTTTTGAAGCTCAATCGCTTTGGTTTTAATCTCTTTTTCTAAAGCAGCGATTTTGAGGGCTTCTTCTTTTCTATTGGAAACAATAGCCGCTTCTTTGTCTTTAATATCCGCTTGTAAAAGCTGAATTTTAGCGATATAGTCACCCTCTTTTGTTTTAGTAGTGTTTCTTAGTTCATCCAAAGAAGCACGAAGCTCTTTTAGTTTTGATTCATCACTCTCTTTAGACTTTTGAGTTTCTGTTCTAAACGCAACAATTTGTGTTTTTAGGCTTTGAAGTTCTTTCTCTTTTTCGTCATTTTTCAGTTTCAACTCATTGTTAGATGCTGTAAGTTCAGTGACATGGAACTGTATGCGTTCGTTATTCTCTTTAGCCGTCGCTTTGTATTCGTTCAGTTGTTTATCAAGCTTTTCAACAAGTTCTTTTTTTGAGGCATCAAAGTTAGCAATTTTTTCATTAAAGACTTTATAGTTTTTGTTATGAATTTTATCGTTTTCATCAACGCGTTTTTTAACTTCAGCTTCAAAATTAAGCTTTTCACTGTTCAAAAATGCAATTTTATCGTTTAACTCTTTGATACTACTCTCTTTTTTAGCAATTTCTTCTTTAAGCTTTAAAATAGAGGTATTTAAGGCTTTTTCGCTATTTTGCGCGTTTTCTTCAAGCATTTTGTTAGTAGCGCTAAGCTCTTTGTTGAGTTTTTTCTCATCTTCAAGATAGGTTCTAAATTTGTTAAAGTCTTTTTCATTCTCAAGCATTAAAGCATCAATATGCTTTTTAGCGCTTGCAAGTTCACTATTAATCCCTTTTATCTTCTCTTCTTGAAGTGCCATTTTTTTCACATGATCTTCATCTTGCATCGCCATATCTTGGCGATTCTTTGCTATGAGTTTTTCAGTATCGACTTTAAGTTGTTCGATTGTTTTGGCGTATTTAGCAATTTCTTCTTTATGTTTTTGCTCATTGATAACCAGTGTTTGAGTCTGTTTACTCATAAGCTCATTTTTCTCTTTAGCCGCTTGAACTATCTCTTCTTTGAGCTTATTAATCTCATCTTGTTTGCGGACAAAAGCGGTTTTAGCCGTTTCATTATTGGTGTTAATTTGCTCATTTAAAAGAACAATTTGGTCATTTAAGAATTTGATTTTCTCTTTATAGTCTGTCAATTTTGACTGTTCATCTTCTCGTGCTTGTTTAATCGCAATATGTTTTTTCTCTTCATCTTCAATCGCTTTAGCTTTAAGCTCTTCGATTTGACCTCTTAAGGTGTTGGCTTCGATGTTTGCTTTTTGTGAAATCACAACATTCTCTTTTTGCAGTTCATTGATTTTCATGGTTAAATCGCTGATATTGCGGTAATGTTGCTGTTCGGCTTCGTTAAGGCGCTCTGTATTTTTATTGGTCCATTGACTGCGTTGCTCTTCAAGTTCATTTTGTTGTTCGTCAAGTTTTTTAGAGAGTTCATTTTTTTCATTCGCCATCAGCAAGTTGTCGTGTTGAACAAAAAGCAGTGTTTTTTGCAATTTATTGATCATGCGTTTAAAATCTTGTTTGGTAAGTTCCGATTCCGCGATTGGATTACCTTTCTCATCATAGTAGGCATCTTCAAAAAGATTGCCATCTTTGCTCTGCTCAATAGTGGCTTCTTTGTCTATATATTGCTTTTGTATGTCAAGGGGTAAGTCACTAAATTTAACATCATTTTTACTGATGTATTTTTCTGTGAGCTCATCAAAGGAGATACCACCAAAATTACCATATTGGACGGAGGCAAAGCCTCCGACTACAATAACGAATCCAAGAGCAATATTTAAAATCTGCGAAGAAGAAAGAGCAATTTTTGCCATTAATACAATGCCTTCATTATTTTGAATTTAAGATGTGTGAAACAATTTGGTATGCATGATTGAGTGCTATAGCAATACTTCCACCACTTTTAACGGCAATGTCACCTGCTAAATATAGCCCTTTGGTTTTCGTCTCATAGTTTTCATCAAACTCTGGTTTACCTTCGCTATCAAGCGTGATGCCGCATTTTCTGAGAAAATCAACAGGAGTGGTCCCGCCAATAGCATAAACGACACGATCATAAATCGTATGATAACCATCGGTAAAGTTAACTTTAACAAGACCGTTTTCATTTTCAATAGAGACAATATCCATACCAAGGCGGAGACGTAGTTTTTCTTCTCCATTATACTCGTGGATCATTTTTAGATTAATTTCGTTGAGTCTGCTAAACGTATCGCGGCGGTAATTTACCGTTACGTTATTACTTTTGGATAGCTCAATCGCGTACTCAATAGCTGAATTTCCACCACCGACAATGAGGAGTTTTTCACCTTGTGAGCATTTATCGAGATTAAAGTTAATGCGCTCTTTTAAAGAAATAGGCAGTGTGTAGTCTGGTTTATTAGGCTTGCCCATGGTGCCGATTGCTACAATGACATTTTTAGCTCGATATCCTGCTTTTGTCGTAACAATGTGAAATTCATCACCCTCTTTCGTAATACTTTCCACTTCACTGTTAAACGCTGAATCAATTTCGCCTGAATCCAAAAGTGAATCAAAATAGTTGAGTGTACTCTCTTTGGTGCCATCACGAAAGTCGATAGAACCTTTAAGCTCGATATCTTGACCTTTGTAGTTTTTGTCGACGCGTTTATTGTCTTTGTAAAATTTACGAATGGTTTGTGAATGGTTATCACCTTTCTCAATCATCATAATATGTTTGAGACCAAGCACTTTAGCTTCAACTGCCGCACCAATACCACCAGGTCCCCCACCGATAATTACTAAGTCATAAATCTGCAACATCGTATCTTTTCCTTATTCTATTTTATCTTCTAATGTAATGATTATACTCTGAACATACTTATGACACATTAAATATAAAAAGTGTAAAATCCCATCAAATGCCATTCTAAGGAAGAATTAACGTGCAAACTTTTTTAAAATATGCCAAATCTGCGAGTCGAATTATCGCGACACTTGATCCTCAAACAAAAAATGATGTTTTAGCACACATGGCAGATGCTTTGGAAGCGCACAGTGAACGTATTATGAGTGAAAACCAAAAAGATTTAGAAGAAGCTAAAAAAAACAATCTAAGCTCCGCTCTTGTTGATAGGCTTTTACTTAACCCAAAACGCATTGGCGAGATGGCAAAAGCAATCCGTGAAATTGCAGTACTTAAAGAGCCAGTCGGGCGTGTACTTGAGGGTTGGGTTGTTCCTAGTGGCATCAGAATTGAGAAAGTAAGCATTCCTATTGGTGTTGTAGGCATCATCTATGAAAGTCGCCCTAACGTCACTAGTGATACCGCAGCACTCTGCTTTAAAAGTGGCAATGCGTGTGTGCTTAAAGGTGGTAAAGAGGCGTTTTACAGCAATGCCATCATTGCTTCTATCTTGCAAGAAGTTCTTGAAAAACATAATCTTCCTAAAGAGATCATTTCACTTCTGCCAGATTCCAGTCGTGAAGGGGTTGCAAAGCTTATTAAAATGGACAAATTTGTCGATCTCATCATTCCTCGTGGTGGAGAAGCACTCATTCGCTTTGTCAGTGAAAATGCCACGGTTCCTGTGGTCAAACATGACAAAGGTGTTTGCCATACGTATGTCGATAAAGAGGCGAATTTAGAGCAAGCGATTGAGATTGTTTTAAATGCCAAATGCCAACGCCCAAGTGCGTGTAATTCACTGGAAACACTTTTGGTACATGAAGCAATTGCAAAAAGCTTTTTACCACGGATGAAAGAGGCACTTGAGCTTACAGGTGCACAGATTAAAGGGTGTGAAAAAACGCAAAGACTTTTACATGTAAAGCCTGCAAACGATGAAGATTACCATACCGAGCATCTGAGCAATGCGCTGAGTATTAAAATCGTAGAGAGTGTCGATGAAGCGATCGCTCATATTGCTGAGTTTGGGTCTTCCCACTCCGAAGCCATTTTGAGTGAAAATTACAGCATGGTTGAGCGCTTTTTAAATGAAGTGGACGCAGCCTGTGTGTATGCTAATGCCTCTACACGCTTTACCGATGGTGGTGAGTTTGGGTTTGGCGCGGAAGTGGGGATCAGTACCAATAAACTTCACGCACGAGGCCCTATGGGCATCAATGATTTGACCACGTATAAGTTCAAAGTGTATGGAAAAGGGCAAATTCGCGCATGAATAAAGAGGTTTTACGCGTTGAAAACCTTACATTTGGATACCCAAATTCCAAGCTTTTGTACCATGACTTCTCTTTACATGTAAAGGTGGGAGAAGTTGTTGCTATCTTAGGTGCAAGTGGAAGTGGGAAAAGTACGCTTTTTGAACTTGTGGCGGGAAATCTCAAAGCCAAAAGTGGCACGATAACTGCGGCTAAACTTTCACAGATTTTTCAAGATCCTTACACATCATTTCACCCAACATACACCATCATCAATCAAATCAGCGATGTTGCTCCTTTGCATGACTTGCATCAACTCTGTCACGCGCTTGACCTCGACCCTGATGTCTTGGCTCAAAAACCCCATCAACTCAGTGGTGGACAGCTTCAAAGATGCTCTATTTTAAGGGCTTTGTTGATGAAACCTTCACTTCTTTTAGCCGATGAGCCAACCTCTGCACTCGATAACATTACAGGCTTGCATGTTATGCAACTTTTGATGCAGTTTTTAGACCAAGTGGGCATTTTACTGATTACTCACGATAAAAACTTAGCATCATGGTGTAGTGATCGTATGATCGAATTAAAATCTTAAATTAGGAATAGAATGCACGTTATTATTGACTGGATTGTTCAAACCGTAGGCGTACTGGGTTATTTTGGTATTTTTGTGATGATGGCGATTGAAAGTAGTATTTTTCCGCTTCCAAGTGAAGTGGTGATGATTCCTGCTGGGTATTTGTGTGCTAAAGGTGAAATGGAATTATGGATTGTCATCGCCCTTGGTACTTTAGGGAGTATCGCAGGTGCATTGCTGAACTATTATTTGGCTGTAAAGTTAGGTCGAAAACTCATTTTGAAGTATGGACATTACGTCTTTTTTACACCTGAAACACTGGAAAAAGTAGAGGTATTCTTCAAAACACACGGTTCTTTTTCAACCTTTACGGGAAGGCTCATTCCTGTCATTCGCCACTATATTTCACTGCCTGCGGGACTGGCTCGAATGAATCTGGGTCTGTTTTGTTTTTACACAGGCTTTGGTGCTGGAATTTGGGTGAGTGTCTTGACCTTTTTAGGGTATTTCTTTGGTCAAAACGAAGCCTTACTCAATGAACATCTGCATACTATCACCATTGCTGTGATTGTGTTTATTGTTGTTGCTGGAGTCATTTATATTTGGCTTCACAAGAAAAAAGAGCGTAAACGTACGTCAAAAAAACATTAAAGGAAAGGCAATGTTCCAAGGTTTAGAATACAGTGATTTTGAAAAAGCACTCTCAAGCTTGGGCGTTGTCGCTAAAACCGATAAAAAAACCCTGCATAAACTCTACCTCTCGCTTTCCAAAGAGTTTCATCCCGATGCCCCAACTGGCGATACAGTAAAGTTTCAAGAGATTAACGATGCGTACCGCTTAATTAGGGAGTATATGGAAAATTATCGTTTTGATTTTGATGAAAAAGAGTTTAAAAAGCAGTATCCCTTCTCTAAAAGCGATTGGCTTAGTGGACGATAGTGTTCCTCTTTTTAAAACTCAAAAACATCCACATAAATTTGCATTTTATGTTCTTTAAGCAGTGCCTGGATTTTGTATTTTAGCTCTTTAATATCTTGTTCTATTTCATGTCCCGTTGCATCATCTTTGACATTCATAGAAATAATCAAAAGCACTTCATTTGAACCTATAAACATACTTCTTACAGCATTGATATGAACTAAAACATTGGACTCTTCTTTAATCAGCTCTTTAATCTGTTTGGTCGTTTTCCTGTCTAAACTCTCACCTATCAACAGCTTTTTAAGCTCAATAAATAAAATAGTGGATAACCCTATCAAAAGTGAGCCAATCATCAGTGCGGCAATGCCATCAAAAATAGGATGAACAAATTCTGAAAGAACCAATCCTAACGTTAAAATCATCAGACCTAACAATGCACCAGAATCTTCAATAAGAACAACTAAGATATGGGATGAAGAGCTATGTTTGATGGTTGAGAAGATATCTTTAAGCCTAGAATTACTCTCTTTGAGCGCTACTCTTAAAGCACTGGATTCTAGTAAAATCGATAAAACAATAATGCCTAAAATCAGTAAAGGATTTTCAATGGGTTGTGGGTCTTGAATACGATGAAAACCTTCATAGAGCGAAAAAAGACCACCCAATAAAAAAAGAACTACTGCTACGACAAAAGACCAAAAGAAGTTTGCTTTGCCTTGCCCAAAAGAGTGGTATTCAGAACGTCCTCTTGAAGCTTGTTTTTCACCTAACATGACCAAGGCTTGATTTCCGCAATCTGCCGTACTGTGAATCGCTTCTGCCATCATAGAGGCTGAGCCTGTGAAAAACGCTGCCATTCCTTTGGCTATGGCGATAACACCATTGGCAAATAATGCAGCTTTAACACTTTTTGACATTTTAAAATCCTTTGAGCACGAATGATTAAGAAGAAAAATTTTACATGTAAAGGAAAAACCTTTACATGTAAAGAAGTATTTAGTGTGGTAAAAATCTTTGACGAGCAGCTTTGAGAGAGTCTGCGATAAGGAAAGCAAGCTCTAGTGCTTGGTTAGCGTTAAGGCGAGGATCACACTGTGTATGGTAACGACATGCAAGGTTCTCTTCGGTAATCTCTTGTGCTCCACCGATGCACTCTGTGACATCTTGTCCTGTCATCTCTAAGTGAACACCACCAGGGAATGTGCCCTCTTGCTCATGGACTTTAAAGAAGCCTTTGACTTCACGAAGCACTTCATCAAAAGAGCGTGTTTTGTAGTTATTCGATGCTTTGATGGTATTGCCGTGCATTGGGTCAATGCTCCATAGAACATTAGCACCTGCTTCTTTGACGGCACGAACCAATTTTGGAAACTCTTTTTCGATTTTGTCAGCACCCATGCGAACAATAATGTTAAGGCGTCCCGCTTCATTTTCAGGGTTCAGTTTATGGATGAGTTTCATCAAACCCTCAGCGGTCATGGTAGGACCTGCTTTAATACCGATAGGGTTTTTAACACCCGTTAGGAACTCAACATGCGCATCATCCACATCACGCGTACGATCGCCTATCCAGAGCATGTGCGCGGAACAGTCATACCAGTCATTTGTAAGGCTGTCTTGACGTGTGAGAGCCTCTTCATAATTAAGAAGCAATGCTTCATGTGAGGTATAGACAACCGTTTCATTGATGTTTGGGGTGTTGGCAGAGGTAATGCCACACGCTTCCATAAACGCCAATGTCTCAGAGATACGATCGCAAAGATGTTGGTAACGTTCCCCTAAAGGACTCTCCGAAACAAAGCCCAATGTCCATTTATGGACTTGGTGAAGATCCGCCAAACCACCACGTGAAAATGCACGAAGGAGGTTCATCGTTGCAGCGGATTGATTGTACGCTTTGAGCATACGTTTAGGGTTTGGAACACGTGAATCTTCCGTAAATTCGATATCATTGATGATGTCACCACGGTAACTTGGAAGTGAAACGCCATCCATCTCTTCATAATCAGATGATCTTGGTTTGGCAAACTGACCCGCAAGACGACCGACTTTAACGATAGGACAGCCACCCGCAAAGGTTAAAACAACTGCCATTTGAAGCATCACTTTAAACATATCGCGAATATTGACAGCGTTAAATTCACTAAAACTCTCAGCACAGTCTCCACCTTGAAGCAAGAAGGCTTTACCATGTACGACATCTGCCAAAGAGGCTTTAAGTTGGCGCACTTCACCTGCAAAGACAAGTGGTGGATATTTGCTGAGTTCTTGCTCAACATTTTTCAACAACTCTTGGTTTGTATAAGTCGGTTGTTGCTTAATTGGTTTCTCTCTCCATGATGCGCGCGTCCAAGAACTCATAAATGACCCTTAATAGAATTTTTACTTATTATAATGCGATTGGCTTTAAAGACAATTGAATAGCAAAACAAACTCATGAAGTTTTAAACTGCCCTACAGTTTTGCTCAGTGAATTGACATGGTGTGTCACGCTATCTGAGATGGTTTTTACTTGATGGTTGAGATGGGTTAGTTCACGCACTTCACTGCTGATGGCATTGGCGTGAGTCATCGTATTTTTTGAGTCTTCATAGATTTTATAAACATCCTCTTTCATCGCCAAAATAACCTCTTTTTGATCCAGTAAAATAGCATCAATCGTTTGCAGTGAGTGTGTTGAGATCTCAATACCTTTATCCACCGTATTGTTGACATTTTGCATACTGGAAAGCGCTTCATTGACATTTTCATTGATATTATTGACGATAGATTCAATACGAACAGTTGCCTTATCGGTCATATCAGCAAGCTTTCTCACCTCTTCGGCAACGACAGCAAATCCTCGTCCTTGCTCTCCTGCACGACTTGCTTCCACCGCAGCGTTTAAAGAGAGAAGATTGGTTTTATCAGTAATGTCTTTGATGGTTTCAATCATTGAAGAGACTTCTGCCACATTGTGCTCTAGCGTAAAAATGATTTGTGTCGTGTCACCTGCAATGGACTTAATATTGCCTATGGAAGACTCAACCTTGCCAAGACTGCTTGCCACTTGTGCTTGTGTATGCGCGATCTTTTGGCTCATGGCATCGGCTTTATCGACAGAACTTTGAATAGAGTTATTTTGGATTTGAATATGTGCCACAATATTTTGAATACTCACACCGATTTGCTCAATTTTTTTGCCTGTAACCACAATCGTATTGGTCAGGTGTTGGTTGAGATTTAAAAGATTTAAGAGCGATGTTTTGGTTTTTTTAAGAATGGTATCGAAAATATCAATCACACTGTTGATCCAAATAGCGGTACGTCTGTTTTCATCTTTGGCAAATTTGGTGAGATCTGCACGTTTAGTTATATCGCCATCACCTTCGACAAAGCCCTGTAATAGGGCACGAAGTGAAGCATATTTGGTGAAAAATTCGGAAAGCTCTTTACCCATTATGCTTAAAATCATCAAAAGCGATGCGACTGTAATCAATCCAACCTCTTGAATACGGCTCAAAAATGGCATAAATGTCAGCGTTGCATAATAAGCACTTGGAATTAAGATACCGATTAAAAGTGCCATTTTGGCATAGATTTTATGGCGGAACTGCATAATGTCATAGACCTCTAAAAGATCACCTTCGCACATCATACCCCACTTATCTAAGCTATAAGGCAGCGTAACCGTAATACCTTTGCCAATAACGGGAATGCCCCGATAATCAGGATATCCAGGATAGGAACAGAAGAGATTGGTACCTTTTTTAATTGTATTGGCAACACCTGGATGCAGTACTCCCGTAGAAGGGTCATTAAAGACAATTTCAAACTCTGTATGCTGTTTGATAGAAATGATGCCTTGCTCTGTATGCACACCCTCTTTAAGGTTTTCACCAAAACTAAACGTGTTGTCTTCAAAACGTGAACGCGAAAGGGCTGTTCCTGTTTTAATGTTTTTGTTGAAATAAGGGTCTATCATAAAAAGATAGTTGTCACCTGATTCTTTAAAGATATGCCCAGCTTCTCGTTGAATCAGATCACTGAGTGTATCGTTAGAAACACGTGCGACAAGGATACAATTTTCGTCACCTATTTTAAAGCTTTTCAAAAAAGAGAGCGTTACGCGATCATGAAAGGTTGACGCTTTTGGTTTAAAAAAGAGCGTGTCATCATCAAGATAAGGGCCAAACAAGAGCTGGGTTGAGCCAAGAAGTACATAATCAACGGCTTCACAAAAGCTACTTTCATCGTATCGATACTCTTTAAGAGGGCGTTTGGTGGAGGTAAAAAGCATCTTTTTAGCACTGTTTAGTACATAATACTCCAAGATCGCTTCGCTCAGTTTTTCTTGCTCTTTTAATATAGAAACAACGTCACCCTCTTCTTGCTCTAAGAGGATGGCACTATTTTCAACTTCACGCCAGATTTCATTCGCCCATTCGATCATAATGCGCTTACGTGTTTGAGCAATACCATCAAAGGCAGTTTCCACTGCACCGAGCATCGCTTTGTTTCTAAGCCACTTTGGCAGGATGTTACATTTATCTTTAAATGAGAACACGAGAAGGCTCCTTAATATCTTAATTTGATTAATTTTTAATCATTTGGTGAAATTTATTTTAGAGAATTACATTTCGAATGCGGCATATTCTTTTTATACCAGTGATAAAAAAGCAACATTGCCCTATTGTACGAATGCAGACCAATAAAACAAAACCCTTACAGTATCGTTTATTTAAAGCTTTATATATTTAAAAAAACAACGCTTTACTATACAAAAAAGTTAAAATTCTTTCAATGGAAAAATTGATTAAAAAATAACCAATTAATATGCAGAAAACGAATATATTGCAAAAGATAGCAATTTTACACACTGTGACATATTGATTAATATTTAGGCAGTTTTTTCGCCAAAAAATAAAATTTAGTGTTAAAATTCTGTTCATATCAACTTAGAAAGGAAGATAATGATGTTACGTTCTAAACTCGCTAAAATCTCTTTAGCAACAATTGCTGTTTTGGGTCTTGGCTCAACAACACTCAGTGCAGATACCCTAGCAGAGGTACAAAAACAAGGTTTTGTGAAGTGTGGTGTTGATGGTGGACTCCCTGGATTTTCAGAAGTAGGCAGTGATGGTATCTATAAAGGTATCGATGTCGACCAATGCCGCGCTGTTGCAGCAGCTGTTTTAGGTGATGCTAAAAAAGTAAAATACGTAGCTCTTAATGCAAAAGAGCGTCTAACAGCCCTTCAATCAGGCGAAATCGATATGCTTTCACGTAACACAACGTGGACTGAGACACGTGACACTTCTTTGGGTCTTAACTTTACAGGTGTAACCTACTATGATGGTCAAGGTTTTATGGTGACTAAAAAGCTAGGCGTTAAAAGTGCTAAAGAGCTTGATGGCGCTTCGATTTGTCTTCAAACAGGAACAACGACAGAGCTAAATGTAGCAGACTACTTTAGAACCAATAAAATGAAATACAAACTCGTCTCTTACGATACCAATGATCAAGTGGTTAAAGCGTATGAGAGCGGCAGATGTGATGTTTTAACGTCAGATCAATCACAACTTTACGGTTTGAGAATCAAACTTTTAAAACCTGAAGAGTCCATCGTTCTTCCAGAAGTTATCTCTAAAGAGCCTTTAGGACCAGTTGTTCGTAAAGGTGATGGTAGATGGTTTGACATCGTTAGATGGGTTTCTTACGCGATGTTAACAGCGGAAGAAGCAGGTGTAACCAGTGCCAATGTTGATGCTATGCTCAAATCTGACAATCCAGATGTCAAACGTCTTTTAGGCGTTGAGGGACAAATGGGTGAAAACTTAGGTCTTAAAAAAGATTTTGCCTATAACATCATTAAACAAGTCGGTAACTACGGTGAATCATTTGAAAAAACAGTAGGACAAGGCTCTCCTCTTAAAATTGCAAGAGGCTACAACGCTCTTTGGACTCATGGCGGACTCCAATACGCACCTCCTTTTAGATAGTAGATTAAATACAAAATCATACTAAGGGCAGAGTTTTCTGCCCTTAATCTTAAAGCATAAAGGAACACGTATGTTAGCACTTTTGAGAAATCAAAAGATCAGGGGAATTATTTTCCAATTATTAACCGTTATTGGCTTGGTTGCTTTTTTGTGGTATATTGGTGCCAATACTGTTGCCAATATAGAACAAAGGGGCATTCAAACAGGCTTTGGCTTTTTGGATGGAACGGCTGGATTTGGCATCGATCAATCCCCTATTTCGTACACAGAAGAAAACACCCATGGACGTGTTTTCATTGTAGGACTTCTAAACACCATTATTATCGCTTTTGTTGGCATTATCTGTGCAACCATTGTTGGTCTTATTATCGGTATTTTAAGGCTTTCAAGTAACTGGCTCATTGCAAAGCTTGCAAAGGCTTATATCGATTTTTTTAGAAATATACCGTTATTACTGCAAATACTTTTTTGGTATAACGTGGTACTTCGTGCCATGCCAAATCCAAAACAGAGTTTTAACTTTTTTGATACTATTTTTATCAATAACAGAGGTCTGTACTTTCCTCTCCCTGAATACAATACAACGTTTTTTATGATACTGGCAAGTCTTTTCTGCGCTCTAATCGCTTCTTTTGCACTCAATACATGGGCAAACAGACGTAAGATTGCTACAGGACAAGATTTTATTGTGTTCCCATTTGCAATAGGTATGTTTATCCTGTTTCCAATACTTGCTTATTTTCTAGGTGGAGCACACCTTAACTTTAGTTTTCCAGAGCTCGCGGGATTTAACTTTAAAGGTGGCAAAACACTTTCGCCTGAATTTTTAGCGCTTACGTTTGCATTGACCATCTATACCGCAACGTTCATTGCTGAAGCGGTTCGCTCAGGCATTGAAGCCGTCAGTCATGGTCAAAAAGAAGCTGCTGTTTCCATGGGTTTTAGTCCGTATCAATCTTTAAAGTTGGTTGTTTTACCCCAAGCCATTCGTATTGCTATCCCTCCGATTATTAACCAATATCTTAACCTTATCAAAAACTCTTCTTTGGCAACGGCGGTTGGTTATCCCGAGATTGTAACTGTCTTTGCAGGAACATCTCTGAATCAAGTCGGTCAAGCAATTGAGATTATTTCGATGACAATGCTCGTTTATCTCATCATCAGTTTAGTCGTATCGGCTTTACTCAACTGGTTTAACCATAAAATGAAGATTCAGGAGCGTTAAGATGGCAATTTATGAAAAAAAACAAGAACGAAAAGCTCCTTCAAGTACAAAAGGCGTTACTTTTTGGATTAGAGAAAATCTTTTTTCTACACCGTTAAATGTTGCTTTAACACTGCTTGGTGTAATGATTCTTTTTTGGATTGTTCCTCCTTTTGTCAAGTGGGCATACATCAATGCTAACTTTGCTGGAACGACACGGGAAGATTGTGTGAGTGGTGGAGCATGTTGGGTTTTTATACGTATGAAGATCGATATGTTTATGTATGGATTTTACCCATCCGAGCTTAGATGGAGGGTTAACAGCGTTTATGGACTCTTTTTTGTACTGATTGCAGCATTTAAATACCTCAAAAGCCCATTGGTTAAGATCGCTTTAGCGCATGTCTATTTTATTGTTGGCTTTTTCTTAGTTCATGGTGGCTTTTTTGGAATGGAAGCGGTACCTACCGATAAATGGGGCGGTTTGATGCTCACCATTATGGTGGCCGCTGTTGGCATTGTCGCAGCGTTCCCAATCGGTGTTCTCTTAGCTCTTGGTCGTGCTTCACATTTGCCGATTATCAAAAGTATTAGTGTCACGTACATTGAGTTTATCAGAGGTGTACCTCTGATTACGATTCTTTTTATGTCATCCATTATTTTGCCACTCTTCTTTCCTGAGGGCATGAGTTTTGATAAACTGCTTCGCGCACTCATTGGTATTGCGATGTTCGAAGCCGCTTACATTGCTGAAAATATTCGTGGCGGACTTCAGTCTATTCCAAAAGGCCAATATGAAGCTGCCGATGCCATCGGGCTTTCGTACTGGCAAAAAATGTTTTTGGTCATTCTCCCACAAGCCCTAAAAGTGGCTATTCCTAACCTAGTAGGTGTTTCGATTGCCCTCTTCCAAGATACCACTCTGGTACTTATCATTGGCCTCTTTGATCTGCTTGCGATGGTACGTTTGAGTGCCGCAGATTCGTATTGGTTGGGTTATGAGACAGAAGGTTATGTGTTTGTTACTTTTATCTTTTGGTTCTTTTGTTACTCAATGTCTAACTTTAGCCAAAAGCTTGAAAAACGATTTAATACCAATTTGAGATAGGATAGAAGATGAAAGATAGAAAAGAGATCATAGAAATTAAAAACTTAAACAAATGGTACGGTGATTTCCACGTCTTAAAAGACATCAACCTTACGATCAATAAAGGTGAAATCATCGTTGTCTGTGGACCATCAGGTTCGGGTAAATCAACACTTATTCGTTGTATCAACTATCTTGAGCAATTTCAAGAAGGACAGATTATTGTTGATGGCATTGAGCTTGTGAACGACGTTAAAAAGATTAAAGCGATTCGTGAAGAAGTGGCAATGGTATTTCAACACTTTAACCTCTTCCCACACTTAACGATTCTAGATAACCTTACTTTAGCACCTGTTTGGGTTCGAAAAATGCCACGCAAAGAGGCTGAAGCGATGGCTATGAAGTATTTGGAACGCGTTGGCATCGCCAATCAAGCACACAAATACCCCAACCAGCTTTCAGGCGGACAACAACAACGTGTAGCCATTGCACGTAGTTTGTGTAAAAACCCTAAAATTATGCTCTTTGACGAGCCAACTTCCGCACTTGATCCTGAAATGGTTGCCGAAGTTTTGGATGTTATGATAGAATTAGCACGCGAAGATAAAACGATGGTGTGTGTTACCCACGAAATGGGCTTTGCAAAAAAGGTAGCCGATAGGATTATCTTTATGGATGCAGGCCAAATTGTTGAAGAAAACACACCTGAAGAGTTTTTCCAAAACCCTGAGTCTGATCGACTTAAACTCTTTTTGGAGCAAATCTTATCGCACTGATTTTGTTTTAATGTAAGGATAAGAAATGGAGCAATTGATTCCTGTTTTGATGATCGTAGCGATGGTAGCTTTTGTACTGATAAAACAGATAGGTAGAATTACGAGCAAACTTGATACCTTTGCAGATGCAGGTTCATACGAACGCTATGCCAAGTTTTCAGCTATCATCCAAGAGCATGTACGCGAAATCAAACAGAGCCTTGATAGTTCAAAAACGCCAAATGAGCGCCCTTTTAAACTGATTGAAGGTAAAAATGAAGAAGAGGCTCTTGAGCTTCTTTCTAATTTTATTCGTAAATTGGTCTTTTTTGAAACCATGATGGCTAAGAAGAAGAGTGCAAAAGAGATTGAAGCTGATCTTTTTGAGCTTTTAAGTCATTTGGATAGTTTTCTCAAAGAGTACTGTGTAGAGGGAGAATCTCTCTCCGATGCCCTTCGAGAGACTCTTTTGGAAGCATACGAACAACTCGACTAAAAAAGTGAGGTTTAAACCTCACTTTCTTCTTTTAGACTTCTTCTTTAAATGGATATCCCGCTTCTTTTAAAAGTTCACGAATTGCTTGTTGATGTTCTGCACCTTTGGTTTCAAGCATAATGGTAATTTGTGCATCACCATATGAGAGCTTCGTTGAAAAACGATCATAGTCGATTTGAATGATGTTAGCATTGGCATTTTTAAACAGGTCTGTCAGACGCATCAGTGAGCCTGGTTTATCGATAAGTGTGATGACCAACTTCATTTTACGATGTGATTTAATCAAACCTTTCTCAATGATAATAGAAAGCATTTGTACATCGATGTTTCCACCGCTTAAAACGGCTCCTATTTTCATATTTTTATCGTAGGCAAATTTTTGGTGCATAATGGCCGCAACACTAGCAGCGCCACCACCTTCAACAACCAGCTTTTGACGCTCAAGTAAAAATAAAATAGCCGCTGCTATCTCTTCATCATCCACCGTTACCACTTCATCCACACATTCTAAAATATGCTTTAAATTTGACTCACTAACATCGCGTACCGCAATACCATCAGCGATGGTACGCACACTTTTAGAATTGATCGCTTTTTTAGCATAAAAAGACTCATACATTGCAGGAGCGCCTGCGGCATTAACACCAATCACTTTAATCTTTGGGTCAATTTGCTTAATGGCAGAAGCCATACCGCTAATAAGCCCTCCTCCACCGATGGGAACAACGATAATATCAAGATCATTGATCTCGTCAATCATCTCTAGTGCAACAGTGCCTTGTCCTGCAATGACAATGTCATCTTCAAAAGGGTGAATAAACGTCAAACCATGTTCGTTGGCGTACGTTAAAGCATACGCATACGCTTCATCGTAATTATCGCCATGTAAAATAACTTCAGCACCTAAAGCCTTCGTTCCCGTGACTTTTAAAAGCGGTGTTGCTTCAGGCATCACAATCGTTGCAGAAATGTCAAAACTACGCGCAGAGTAGGCAACGCCTTGTGCATGGTTTCCCGCACTCGCTGCAATAACGCCTTTTTTACGTTCTTCTTTGGTTAAAGAGGCGATTTTGTTGTAAGCACCTCTGAGTTTATACGCTCCTGTGATTTGAAGATTCTCTTTTTTTAAATAGACTTGAGCGCCTACTTCCTCACTTAAATGTGGAGCAAGGGCACAAGGGGTTTTAGTGACAACGTTTCCGAGTTGTCGTTTTGCTTTTACGATTTCACTTAATGCTATCATTATTTCATTAACCTTTCATATTCTACTTTGGTGCATCGATTCTGTACGGCTATTATGCCGTGTTCTTGTGCTTTAGCACAGGCTTGATTATTGATGATGCCCAGTTGCAACCAAAAGACTTTTACGTCACCTTTTTTTAAAACGTCTTCGATCAAACTGTCCGCAATTTCAGGCTTACGAAACATATCTACCATATCCACTTTCTCAGGGATATCTAAAAGACTACGGTAAACTTTTTCACCTAAAATCATCTCTTCTTTCGGATAGATCGGATAGATTTTAAACCCATGTTCTTGCAAGTAACATGCCACTTTATGGCTATCTTTGGTTGGATCAGGAGATAGTCCAATAATGGCAATGCTCTTACACATCGAAAAAATGTCTTTCATGCCTGCATCACCAGGCATGCTAATGTTTGAAATGTCGCATTCCATTATTGCTCCTTAAAATAAATTAAGCTAGAAGTTTAGCACTTCGTAGCTTTTGCCTCGATTATCCATGGCTTTTATCATGTGAATTTGTTATAATCGAGAGGTTTACATACATAAGGAGGGTTAATGTTTCTTAATCAGATTAAGATTAAAACCAAGGGCTGGTTTTTAGCTATTGGAGTTTTGTGTGGGTTTATGGCAAATATTATCTTGGTCTCTTTTCTCATCACAGGAACGGAGCGATTGGTTTTAATTGTAGGGTCCATATGCGGTATGATATTTTTCTTTGTATTTACACGTGTCATGATCGTGAGTATGACAAACTCTATCGATGCCCTATTTGGCATTACACTTGATCTTGCAAAAGGGAGCGGAGATCTTACGAAGCGTATTGTCATCAATTCAAAAGATGAGATTGCTGATTTATCCGAAAATATCAATCAATTCATCGCAAAAATCCATACAACTGTGGAAACATCAACCAAAACTTCATCACAAAGCGCTGAGATGGCGCATCAGTTTTCAACGATTTCCAATGATGTCGACAAACGTATGGCAGAAGAGCGCGATTTTGTCAAAAAAACAAAAGATTTAGGCGACACCATGAAGCTCACGCTGGAGCAAAATACACTCAATGCAACGCAAACCAGCCAAAATATTTTAAATGCTTCCCAAACACTGAACACAACGGCAAGTGAGATAAAAACGCTGGTTAACAATATTCAACAAGCCTCAGAAGTAGAATCACACACCTCAGAACGTCTCCAGCAACTCAGTAACGATGCGAACCAAGTCAAAAATGTACTTACTGTCATCTCTGATATTGCCGATCAAACCAATTTACTTGCACTCAATGCCGCGATTGAAGCGGCGCGTGCGGGTGAGCATGGGCGTGGATTTGCCGTGGTTGCCGATGAAGTGCGAAATCTTGCGGAGCGAACACAACGAAGTTTGACAGAAATCAATGCAACGATTAATGTGATTGTTCAAAACATCATGGATGCCAGTGAACAGATGAGTAAAAACTATAAATTTATTGAGCAAATGGCACACAACTCTGAAGAAGTCGAGATGAAGATCAGCAATACCGAAGCCATCATTAAAGAAGCTTCAGATGCCTCTTTAATCGCTTCCACCGTTTCTCAAAAACTCTCAAATGACACCACAACAATTATCAAAAATATCGGTGAAATTTACGAGTCATCTCTTCAAAACAGTGATGATGTCAAAAACCTTAACACCTCTTCTCAGAAACTTTTAGGACTTTCTGAAACGTTAGCATCAAAGTTAGCACTCTTTAAAATCTAACCCTTTTTGAGGGTTAGAGACGTTTTAAAATCACGCCAGATTCCAAATGCTCAGTGTTCGGGAATTGATCGAACAGCGCAAAATGGGAGATGGCGTACTTATTCGTTAACACTTCAAGATCACGTTTAAGCGTTTCAGGGTTGCATGAAATGTAGATGATGTTCTCAAACTGAGAGATAAACTCCAAACTTGCTTCATCCATACCTGAACGAGGTGGGTCAACAAAGACATGGCTAAAGCGGTAATCTTCGAGATTAATGCCCTTTAAACGGTTGTATTCACGTTCTTTTTTAAGTGCAGAAGTAAGTTCCTCGGCACTCATGCGTACAAAGGCTATGTTATGCGTGTCATTGAGCTCACAGTTTTGAAGTGCCGATGCAATGGATGTTTTAGAAATTTCGGTGGCTAAAACTTTTTTAAATTTCTGTGCCATCGGAATGGTGAAATTGCCATAACCGCAGTAAAGCTCCAACAAATCCTCACAGTTTTCAAGATGGCTTAATACCCAGCTAATCATCTTCTGATTCATAGCACGGTTAGGTTGCGAAAAGCCGCCTTCGATGATATGGTAACGATACATTTTACCCGCAATATCAAAATGATCTTCCACAAAATCTTGACTAAGGACGCGTTTCATGCCACGGCTTCGACCAATGATAAAAATACCAAACGCTTTTTCAAGTTCTTTCGCTTCATTATCCCATACTTCATTTAAAGGCTTGTGATAAATAAGTGTGACTAAAAGATGCTCTGAAGAAGCGAGAAATTCAATCGCAAAAATCTTTTCACGAAGTATAAGAGAGCTTTCGATCTGTTTCAAAAGCTTTGGCATCAGCGTGTAAATTTTCATCTCGACTTTAGGACAGCCCTCAATGCAAACAGCGCCTTTTTTATCCACAGCACCCATAGCATAACTGATCGTATCGCCCTCTTTCCAGATACGAAATTCAGAACGTCCTCGGTAGTGTTCAGAAGCCGACTCAAAGAAATCGAAATGTTTGACATTGAAAGGTTCAAACAAAGCATACATATGAGCCTTTTTATGGACACACTGCGCATTATAGTCCAATGTATAAAGCGTACAGCTACCGCATTTTCCAAAATAAGAACACTCCATCTCTTTCCTTATCTATTATTTTATGTAAAATTATATGTATTATAAAACGAATGTCGAAAGTAGCCCAATTAAAGCACCAAAGAAACCACCCCAAACAACAAGCCAACCTAAATGCTCTTTGATGAAATTCTGTACAATCTCTTTGACCATCTGTGGTGTTAACTCATTTAAACGCGCATCGATCATCTGTTCTATGGTGATAAGCATATCATCTGTAAGTGATGAATTTTGTATACTTTGTGCTATTTTTTGTTGAAATACATTACTTTTGCTAATATCTAGGATAGAATCTTTCAATTTCTCACTAAACGGTGCGCGAAGCCCCTCTAATGCGCTAGCTCCTCCAAACATGCCAAGCATTCCACCAAAAGAGGACTCCATAACCGTCTTTGTCAGTGCGTCAAATGCAGGCGAAAAATCTACTTCTGCAATGATAGGCGTTAAATCAAGCTTTTTCTCTTCTTTTGCGAAAAAAGCGTTCAACTGATCTTTGGTAAAAAACTGTTCCATCATCAAGTTTTTGATAGAAGCTTTAAATGCTTCAAATTGAAGCTGAATCACACCACTACCATATAAAAACGGTACCTTTTCAAATAACATGTGAATCGCTATTTGATTGGTTACTGCCCCTGAAAAGGCAAAAAGACCTGTCAGTAAACTCCAGTGTGCATATGGCTCTGGAATGACAAACGATACACCAATCAGTCCAACACTGATGATATCTGTCCACCAACTTTTATCTATTTTCATTTTAACTCCTTATTATTTATACTGTGGCATGTTTTAACTGACGTTTATTGAGCTTTGCGCTTCCCTCTTTTTGCTCAACATTAGGCACATAATTTTCGCGCAAAAACGAAGGCATTTTACGTCCACGAATGGTCATAATGTCCTCGATAAGTAGTGTTTTAATCTCCTCTTCACTATGCCCCATCTCTTCACAAAGGTAGCGAAAAATAAGCTGTGCCAAACGATCGAGTGAGATTTGCCATGTGGATTCGGTTTGCGTGTAAAGCCATTGGCTAAAGGCATAAAAACCTTCATAGACTTTGCCCTCTTTCCATAACAGTGCAGCGCTCTTTTTAAAATTGCCGCTGTTATAGACCATGTCCCAAAAACGAGCAAAGCGTTTCATCTTTTGCATCTCTTTAAAAGGTATCAGGTCATTTTGCAAGATGTCATAAGGTGGCTTGTCAGAATATACCATGCCATAAATCTCATCGTGTCTTGAAATAGTTGTTCCTGAGAGCTTTTTGAGGATGCCGATTTGAATCTCACACTGCGTGAGGGAGTAAAGCGTGTCTAAGTTACGCCCAAAGCCCTCTAAACTCTCTCCAGGTAAGCCAATAATCAAGTCTACATGCAGATGCGCGTGAGTTTGCTGTTGTAAGAAAGCAAGATTCTCTTCAATTTTAGGGATGTTGAGGCGTCTGTGGATATTTTTAGAAATCTCAGGATCAAGCGTTTGGATGCCCACTTCAAGTTGCAATGCCGCTGGAGGAAATTGGGCAATTTTTTCACGAAGGATGGCAGGAAAATGGTCTGGAATCACTTCAAAATGGACAAAATACTCTTCTGTTTTGGAGAGAAAGAAGTCTAAAAGTTTAGTCGCATTTTCAATGCTAAGATTAAACGTGCGGTCGATAAACTTGAAATTACGCACACCTCGTTGCCAGAGTTTTTCAAGTTCATCTATGAAGCGTTCTATCTCGATGTCACGTACTTTTTTATCGGCTGATGAGAGACAAAATTCACACGTAAAAGGGCAACCTCGGCTCGCTTCCACATAGCAGTAACGGTTTTTGATGTCATGGTCTGTGTAGTAGTCATAAGGAAGTTTAATGGCACTCAAATCAACCATTGGTGATTTAATGACACGCTCACTAGGGGTATTGCCTTCAAGAAGTGTTTTACAGAGCTTATAAAAAGCGATGTCACCCTCACCTTGAATGATGTAGTCTGCACCACTAAAGTCCACACGATGCGGAAAATGGCTCGCTTCAGGTCCTCCTAAAATGATAAGAACATGTGGCGCTACTTTTTTGAGGATGGTGATGAGTTCTTGGACTTCCAAGGCGTTCCAAATGTACGCGCCAATACCTACGATTTTGGGTTGATAGCTAAGGATTTCTTCTGCGGCATCGACTACTTGGGAGTTGATGACAAACTCTAAGATTTTAGCTTTCTCTTGAAGCTCTTCAAGGTTGGCAAAGAGATAGCGTTGTGCAATGGAAGTGTGTGTATAGCGTGCATTAAAGGTGGTTAAGAGAATTTCTTTCATGAAGTACCATTGTTGATTTTTTGTAAAAACGATTCAAATTGTTGTTGCATATAGAACTCTTATTATAATAAAACTTTTTGGTTATCTTGGTTAAAATCCAAATTCTTAAATGTGTCGGGGTGTAGCGCAGCCTGGCTAGCGCGCTACCTTGGGGTGGTAGAGGTCGCAGGTTCGAGTCCTGTCACTCCGACCATTTGATCTTCGTTTTTTCTTCTCTTTTAATCTTCCGCTTATAGCAACCTTGATTCTCTTTTGTGCTATCATAGATATAACTTTTCGTATGGGAGGTTATTATGCGTTATATTCGCTTCTTCAATGAACTTCATATCGGCGATATTCCCCTTGTTGGTGGGAAAAACGCTAGTCTAGGTGAGATGTACCAAAAACTCTCTACCAAAGGTATCAAAATTCCCAATGGGTTTGCCACAACCAGTGAAGCTTACCATCTGTTACTTAAAGAAAATGGCATCAAAGAAAGAATCGAACAATGTTTAGATGGTCTTGATATCTCCGATACCCTTTCACTTCAAGAGCGCGGTCATGCTATTCGCGAACTTATCTTAGCGGCAACCCTGCCTGAACAGCTTATTAAAGAACTTCAAAGCGCTTACCGTATGCTCTCTCAAGAGTATGGCTCAGAACATATCGATGTCGCCGTGCGATCATCTGGAACCGCTGAAGATCTTCCTGATGCTAGCTTTGCAGGACAACAAGAGACCTTTTTAAATATCAACACGCCAGAAAAACTTTTGCAGAGCGTTAAGCAGTGCTATGCTTCTCTTTTTACCGATCGTGCGATTAGTTACCGAACAAGCCGTGGGTTTGACCATTTTAAAGTTGCCCTTTCGGTGGGTGTTCAAAAGATGGTGCGAAGCGATAAGTCCAGTAGTGGCATTATGTTTACCATTGACACAGAAAGTGGCTCTGAAAATCTCATTTTGATTAACTCCATTTGGGGGCTGGGCGAAAATGTGGTGAGTGGTAAAGTCAATGCCGATGAATTTTTTGTCTTTAAGCCCACCCTTAAAAAGGGACTCAATACCATTTTAAAGCGCTCATTAGGCAGTAAAAAAGAGAAAATGCTTTACAGCGACGAAGCCCATACGATCAATGTACCCACAACAGAAGAAGAGCAAAATCATTTTTCAATCACTGATACGGAAGTGATGATTCTAGCGCATCAAGCTTTGATTATTGAAGAGTATTACAAACGTCCAATGGACATTGAGTGGGCGAAAGATGGGTTGGATGGCAAACTCTATATCGTCCAAGCACGCCCAGAAACCGTACAAAGCAAGCTTCAGAACCATATTTCCATCGAAAAATATTCATTAAAGAGCGCCAAAGATGTGAAACTTCTCACTTCAGGTCGTGCAGTAGGCGATAAAATAGGCAGTGGTGAAGTAAAAGTCATTCATAAAACCTCAGAATTTGCCCTCTTTAACGAAGGAGATGTTTTGGTCGCCGATACGACCAATCCTGACTGGGAACCCATCATGAAAAAAGCCTCAGCCGTCGTTACCAACAGGGGCAGTCGTACGTGTCATGCCGCTATCGTTGCTCGCGAGATCGGTGTACCTGCGGTAGTGGGGTGTGGCAACGCAACGGAAGTGCTCAGTAACAGCCAAAAAGTAACCGTAAGCTGCGCGGAGGGAGATGAAGGGCACATATACGAGGGCGAAATTGCCTTTACGTGCACAACGATAGACCTAAGTTCGCTCAAAGAAACCAAAACAAAACTCATGATGAATGTAGGCAATCCAGCAGAAGCATTTAACTTTGCTAAAATGCCCAATGATGGTGTAGGACTGGCGCGTATGGAGTTCATTATGACCCATTCTATTAACGCCCATCCAATGGCACTGGTAAATATGCATAAAGGAAATCCTGTAGAAGATGAAGAAGCCATTCGTGCTTTTATGAGTCCTTACAGTGATGCTAAAGAGTTTTTCTTACAAAAAATCAGTGAAGGTGTAGGCATGATTGCTGCGGCTTTTTATCCCAAACCCGTCATCATTCGTACCAGTGATTTTAAAAGCAATGAATACCGCAATATGCCTGGAGGTTTAGCCTATGAAGCTGAAGAAGAAAACCCAATGATAGGCTTTCGTGGAGCGAGTC
This sequence comes from Pseudomonadota bacterium, assembly GCA_017860615.1. Classification (GTDB taxonomy): domain Bacteria; phylum Campylobacterota; class Campylobacteria; order Campylobacterales; family Sulfurospirillaceae; genus Sulfurospirillum. The sequence goes on from JAGDMU010000003.1 coordinate 106,692, forward strand.
GCTATTACGATGAAAGCTACAAAGAGGCATACGCATGGGAGTGTGAGGCCCTTAAGCGTGTACGCGATGATATGGGACTTACCAATGTCATCATTATGCTTCCCTTTGTCCGTACCCCAGAAGAAGGGCAAAAAGTGATTGATATTATGAATACGCAAGGTTTAGTTCAAGGTGTTAATGCTCTTAAAATCTACGCGATGTGCGAGATACCTGCTAATGTGATTATTGCCGATGAATTTTTGAAAATCTTTGATGGTTATTCGATTGGATCAAACGACCTTACACAGCTTGTTTTAGGAGTCGATAGAGAGAGTGGACAAATAGCACATATCTTCAATGAGCGCAATCCAGCCGTTACCCAGATGCTAAAAATGGCAATCGTTGCATGTAAAACAAGAGGTAAATACATTGGTATTTGCGGACAAGCGCCTTCAGATTACCCTGAAATTACAGAGTTTTTAGTCAAAAATGGAATCGATTCAATCTCGCTCAACCCTGATTCGCTGTATAGAATGCATCAAGTGGTAGAGAATTTAGAAGAGAGGCTTACTTAGCTTTGTTGAGCGATTAAAGACTCTTCGTGACTGAGGAGTCTTTTTTCAATCTCATCGCTTGTAGCTTCCCTGACACCAATGACGGTGCCATCAAAAATGATGGTAACTCCTGCGAGAGGATGATTGGCATCTAAAATAACGCGATCCTCTAAAATCTCAACAACCGTATAGGTCAACATGATTTCCTCATCTTCACCTTCACTAAAGACCATTTCAACATTTTGCCCTACGGCCAAATCATCTTCAAATTGGCTACGATCTTCAATCAGCACTAACTCTTGTTTATACTCACCAAAGGCCTCTTTGGGAGAGAGTTGCGTATGAATGCTATCGCCTATGCTTTTTCCCTCAAACGCTTTTTCGATCTTTTCAAAAACATCACCGTATCCACCATGCAGGTAAATAAGTGGCTGTGCACCACTATCAAGTAGGTTGTTTTCTGTATCAAAAACAGTGTAATCGAGGGTTACGAGGCAATTTTTAGAAATGATCAAAAGAGTCCTTACATATTCAAAGTAAAAGCCACTCTTTTGAGTGGCTTTGTGGGTATTAATTTGCGAGTTCGTAATTTTCTATGAGGTTAAAATTGAGGTATTTATAGACTTTATCAGTCTTACCTGAGAGTTTTTTAGGTACTAAGCTCATGTACTCTTCGACGCTTGGAAGTCTTCCTAAAAGCGCACAAAGTGCTGCGAGCTCTGCACTACCTAAGTAAACTTTAGAGTTTGGTCCCATACGGTTATCGAAGTTTCTGGTTGATGTTGAAAAGACAACCGCACCTTCTCTAACATTGGCTTGGTTACCCATACAGAGTGAACAGCCAGGAATTTCAATACGAGCCCCTGAAGTTCCAAAGATAGAGTAATACCCCTCAGCCGTGAGTTGGTCTTTATCCATTTTCGTTGGAGGTGCAATCCAAAGTGTGGTTGGCACTTTGCCCTCACCTTGAAGCACTTCACCAAGGGCACGGTAGTGACCAATGTTCGTCATACAGCTCCCGACAAAAACTTCATCGATTTTCTTTGGACGATTTTCATCGGCTAAAACTTCGCTGAGTGTTGCAACATCATCTGGATCATTTGGACATGCCAAAATTGGCTCTTTAATCTCAGCAAGATCGATTTCAATGACTTCTGCATACTGCGCATTGCTATCTGCTTTAAGAAGTTTTGGTTCTTTGATCCACGCTTTCATTTTGTCTGCTCTGCGTTGCAATGTTTTGGCATCAGCATAACCCGCTTTGATCATCGCTTCAAGGAGTGTAATGTTTGATTTGAGATATTCTACAATCGGTTCAACATCCAGCGCTACGGCACATGCTGCGGCACTTCTCTCCGCACTTGCATCACTTAGCTCAAACGCTTGTTCAACTTTTAGTTTTGGAAGTCCTTCAATCTCAAGGATTTTTCCTGCAAAAATGTTCTTTTTATTTTTCTTAGGAACAGTTAATAAGCCTTTTTTGATGGCATAGTACGGGATAGCATTGACCAAGTCACGAAGTGTAATACCTGGTTGCATTTCACCTTTAAAACGCACCAAAACAGACTCTGGCATATTAAGAGGCATACTTCCTGTAACAGCCGCAAATGCTACTAACCCAGAGCCAGCAGGGAAAGAGATACCAATAGGAAAACGTGTATGGCTGTCACCACCTGTTCCAACAGTATCTGGAAGCACCATACGGTTTAACCATGAGTGGATAACACCATCGCCTGCTTTTAAACTCACACCTGAACGTGAAGTGATAAAGTCTGGAAGCGTATGATGGAGTTTTACATCACTTGGTTTTGGATATGCTGCGGTATGACAGAAACTTTGCATCACTAAATCAGCGCTAAAACCAAGAGCTGCTAGCTCTTTGATCTCATCTCTGGTCATTGGTCCTGTGGTATCTTGACTACCAACCGTTAATGTATGAGGTTCAACATACATACCAGCACGTACACCTTCAACACCACATGCACGACCTACCATTTTTTGAGCAAGCGTGTAACCGACACCTTTTTGTTCAGCTGGTTGTTCTGGTTTTGCAAAAATATTTTCTGCACCCATACCAAGGCTTGCTCTCGCTTTTGTGGTGAGTCCACGACCGATGATAAGAGGAATACGTCCACCTGCTCGGTACTCGTCTGCTAAGGTATTTGGGGAAAGTTTAAACGTTGCAACGACTTTGCCATTTTTTTCGATTTTACCAGCCAATGGATAAACATCGATAATATCGCCTGTCTCTAGCCCTTCAACATTGACTTCGATAGGAAGTGCACCGCTGTCTTCTGCGGTATTAAAGAAGATTGGAGCAATGGTTGAGCCTAAAATGAGTCCACCTGTTTTTTTGTTTGGTACATTTGGAATATCACGTCCCATAAACCATTGAATAGAGTTAATACCTGATTTTCGGCTACTGCCTGTACCTACAACATCGCCCACATAAGCAACTTCATACCCTTTGGCAATGAGTTCTTTGATCTTTTCAATAGAGCCTGGAAGTCTTTTAACCAACATCGCATTGGCATGAAGTGGAATATCACTACGTGTAAACGCCTCACTTGCAGGGCTTAAATCATCCGTATTGGTCTCGCCTGCTACCTTTAAAACAGCCACAGTAATTTTTTCTGGAATGGAAGGCTTTGTCGTAAACCACTCAGCGTTTGCCCAAGAAGTCATAACCTCTTTCGCATAAGCATTGGTTTTAGCTAAAGTTTCAATGTCGTTAAATGAGCCATAAACAAGGACAGTGGTTTTAAGTGCGTCACATGCTGCACGTGCAACCGTTTCATCGGAAGAGCTAAGCGCATCAACAAGAGGTTGAACATTATAGCCACCAAACATTGTTCCTAATAACTCTATCGCGTAAACAGGAGTTATGGCTTTACAAGTAACTTTTTTCTGCGCTACATCATTTAAAAAAGCTGCTTTGACATACGCTGCTTCATCCACACCAGGTGGAACACGATTTGCCAATAAATCCTTTAAAAAGGCTTGGTCGCCCTCCTCTTTCTTTAAAAGCTCTACTACCTCTGCTGTCTTTTTGGCATCAAGAGGTAAAGGAGGAACACCTAACTTTGCTCTTTCATTCACTTCTGCTTCATACGCTTGGAAAAAACTCATTGTGACTGACTCCTTGTGGTTGGTAAGTTTATACGATGATCTCACGCTGCCCTTTAGCGTTTTGAGAAGAGAGTATTCCCATAGCCTCCAGTTGCTCGACAATCGTCGCTGCCCTATTATAGCCAATATTCAATCTTCTTTGAATATAAGAAATTGAGCTCTTTCTTTCATTAAGGACAATGGCTTTTCTCTCGTCGTATACGACAGGGCGCTGTTTCTTGAGGTATTCAACCACCTTATCAATCTCATCTTCAGAGGTGTATGGAGCGTGTAAACGAATGAGTCCAGAAGTACCTGGAGGAGTGAAAAGCATATCGCCATTTCCAAGCAGTGAATCAGCTCCCATAGCATCCAAAATGACTTTTGAGTCGATTTTTTGCCCTACTTTAAAACTAATACGAGAAGGTAAGTTTGCTTTAATAAGACCAGTCACAACATCAACCGAAGGTCTTTGTGTCGCTACAATGATGTGAATTCCGCTTGCCCTTGCCATTTGAGCAAGTCGTGCTATGTAAAACTCTACATCTTTACCACTGGTCATCATAAGATCGGCTAACTCATCAATAATAATCACAATATAAGGAAGAGGCTCAACACCAATACTCTTAGCTTTTTCATTGTAATTTTCAATGTTTTTAGTTTTAGAACGGCTCATCATCTGATAACGTCGTTCCATCTCTCCTACCATATTGGCAAGCGCAACAATGGCTTGTTTAGGCTTCGTAATAACAGGCGTTAAAAGATGTGGAATATCGTTGTAAATCGAAAATTCTAACATCTTAGGGTCGATCATCAAAAAGCGCAATGTATCGGGTGAATTACGGTATAAAAGCGAAAGCAACATCGCATTAATTCCCACACTTTTACCACTACCTGTCGTTCCAGCGACCAATAAATGGGGAAGTTTTTTCAAATCGGTTACAAACGCATTGCCTACAATGTCCTTACCTAGGGCAATGGTTAAAGGAGATGAGGACTTTTTGAAGATTTCACTCTCCAAAATCTCTTTGAGGTAAATGGTTTCTATCTTTTGATTAGGAACTTCGATACCTACGACATCTTTACCTGGAATTGGCGCTTGAATACGAATCGTTTTAGCTTTAAGCGCCATAGCAAGATCATCTTGTAAGGTTAAAATACGTGAAACTTTCACATGAGGTGCGGGTTTAAACTCAAAGGTTGTAACCACAGGACCTGAATAAGTTCGCACAACGTCACCTTCGATTTTAAAGCGTCTGAGTTTTTCTAAAAGATCTTGAATCTTTTGGTCAATCTCATTTTCATTTACATGCACTGCTTTGGCAGGAGGATTGGCTAAAAATGAAAGTGGTGGAAGTTTAAAGTCTTTTGGTTTATCACATTCGCCTTGATCAATCTCAGAGAGTAACTTGGTATTCTCCGCTACTTCACTTAAAATTTCGACTTTTTTAGCATTTTTGAGGCGAACAAGTGGTTTTTTAGGCTCTTCTTGATCAGGATAAAGTGGTTCAATAATGACAGGGTTTTCATCAGGAAGATCATCGTCTAACACTATTTTTTCTTCAACAAGAGAACCTTGTTTTTTGATAACTTTTGACTTTCTCTCTTCTACTCTTGGGCTTTCTTCAGGTTCAGCCTTATACTCTTTAATTTTTGTTTTGGTAAATGTAGGTTTGATAAGGGTTAAAAAATCACTAATACTTGACTCAACCAGTAACGTCATTGAAAGCAAGAAAATAGCCACGATAAAAAGCCAAACACCCATAATACCAATAGAAGCTATCAACATATCTACGATCGAACGCCCAAATGAGCCACTAAGATCACTTTTAACAATAATAGACTGCGCCATCAAAAAGCTAAAGAGAAGAATGGTTGATGCAAGAAAAACACCAATACGGCGCTCCGTTAATGTACTCTCTTTGTAAAGCGCAAAGGCTGGTAGGATCAATACAAATGGATAACAAAAGGCAGCATACCCAAATGCGTGCTGATTCGATTTTCCAAGGAATGCACCAAATTTTCCAACAACGGAAGCATCTGGTAAAATGGTTGCTACACCTAAAAAAAGTGCAATAGCAATAAAAATAATAAAAAGAGTCTCTTTTAAGATAGCAGATCCTTTACATGTAATAATATAGAAGTGTTATTATAACAGATTATTACATGTAATCCAGTAGAGACATGGAAGCTACTTTCGTAATTGTCGACAACATCGCTTGATAGGAGGTATTAATTTGGGTAAATTCTAAATAAGCCTCTGTAGGGTCTACACCAACGATATCTGTCTGAACCGTTTGGACATTGACTTTAAGGGTATCTGTTGTCTCTTTGGCATCTTTTAAAGCATTCGAATAAGCACCTATTTTAGTATGCTCTTTTGTAACGTGATCGGAAATATGATCAATTTGGCTCAGCGCATTTTGAATACCGATATTGCGTGGATCATCTGCATCTGAATCCATACGGAAATTGCCTGAACGTACCGCTGCGATCATTTCTTCCAATTGTCCAAAGATATCAATGGTAGGGTTTTCAATGGTTACAGAATCGTTTGCCATAAAAGAAAGTGCTGTACTTGTTGTACCACTGTAATCACCTGAATCGCTGTCATACATTGAAAATTCAATTTTAGATTCAGAAGCGGTTCGGTCTAAAATGGAGATACGACCTTTATAGTCCAATTCAACTTCGACACTATTTTGAGCTGTTTTAATGGCATAGTTGTACTCTTCTGCATCCGTACTTGCCGCAGGTACACCATCTGTTGGAAGTGTGCCAGATGTTAACATACTTATAATATCTGTCAATTGTTGATACGTAACATCATCTGCACTGGTTACGTTACCACTTCCATTGAGAATGGAGAATGTTTCATTTGTATCTGTTGTGTCACCGTCATTATTCAAATCAATAGAAACACTGCTTCCCGCATTTGCAAAATTGATTGTTGCAGTATTGGTGTTGCCATTTTTGTCTTTAAAATCCAAAGTTAATGACTTTCCATTAAGAGTGTCAACGCCCGCAACTTCACTCAGTTTGGTAGTAGCTGTAGCATATTCATTGGTTCCAATAACCACTTGAGAGACATTACCGTTAAGCTCATTGCCATCTTTGGCAAAACCACGCTCTGTATAGTTAATGGCATCGGGAATGCTAAAACCAGATGTAGCCGTTAGCCCGTCTCTTGCAACCAATGTTGCATTGAGTGTTGCACTCGGATCATCAGCAATCATTTGACCATCTTCAATACGCACAGATCCCGCAGTCAAACCATACTCTGTTTCAATCGCACTCATCAAATCTTGAACAGTCGTTGCTGCAGTTACAGCCATAGCCGTTCCACCAACAAGGATATTGTCAACATTGGATGGTAGAACAGTACTTAAAAGTGTGCTTGCTTTTGCTGCATCGCCACTGCTTGTTTCTAATGGATAACCAACACGGTAAACTCCCGCATTATAAATATCAGCACGAGACGTAATAGTCGTTGCCGTATTGGTAGAAGTATAGTTGCTCGCATTAAATGCGATAATATCGACGTTTGAATTAGAAAGAAGTGCATTAACATCTGTTTGATCAGCATCACCTGATGTTCCAGCTGCGGCATCTCTATCTACTGCACCAAAAAGATTCATTTCAAGTACTTGGTTACCTGTCGTAAGATCTTTGACTTCAATTTGTCCATTAGCATTCATTGAAACGTTAACAACATTATTCGTCGAAGTATTGCCATAAGCATTACCAATGCTTTCCATTAGATCATCAACCGATGATGTTGCACTCATAGTAATTTTTGTTGAAAACGTCTCACCATTTGGATTGCGACCAGAGAGATAAAAAACAGTATTAGGGTTATTGGTCTTATCACTATCGGTATCGCCTACCATATCACGAATAGTATCTTCACCTGTTAAATAAACTTCACTCGAAGTTGCATCACTTCCTGCATTATTCATAATCGCTGGATGGAGAGCTGTTTGATTTAGCATACCAACATTGGTAGAAATCACTTTGCTGTAATCACTATCGGTTCCTAAAAAAAGTGACTTACCATCTACATTATAAGGAAGTTCAACCCCCGAACCAATGACTGCTGTTAAACTATCATCATTACCATTATAGGTGCCATCACTGCTAATAGGCTTCGTTGCAACAGCAGAACCTGAAAATAAGAATTGACCATTAATAGAGGTATTGGAAAGACCAATAAGCTGCTCTTTAATCGCTTCTAACTCATTTGCAATCGCTTCTAAGCTCGTTGTTGAGTTAGAAGCATTGGCTGCTTGTGAAAGTTTTGTTTTAAATAAATCAAATTTAGAGGTAATCTCAGTGAGCGTAGAATCTGTATTGTCTGCAAATGATTTCGCTTTTGAACTGCTTTCAGAAGATTGAGTCAGAGTACTAATTTCATAGTTCAAACGCATCGTATCAACATAGATACCAGTATTTTCATAACTATTCTGTATCTTCATACCTGAAGCAAGCTGCTGATTAATATTATAAAGTTTCTCGCTAGAAGTGCGATAGTTACGTAGTGAAGTATTATATAAAAGTGCGTTTGTTACTCTCATGGCTTTCTCCATTATTTTTCATTCTAAGATACAAGCAATTTTAATTCCTTGTGCAAAATATCGACTTTTTGGGAACATTCTTTAACTTTTTAAAAAATATTATTGTCTTTTTTTAAAAAAAATTGTACAATCCTCGCACAAACACTTTATTTTAAGGAATGAGCAATGAAAAAAGCGGAATTTATCCAAGCAGTCTCTGAGAAAGCAGGTCTTTCTAAGAAAGATAGTCAAAAAGC
>JAGDMU010000017.1 GCA_017860615.1 Pseudomonadota bacterium
TGAGATAGAGAAGATCAATGTGATCTCTAAAGAGAATGTTGGAAGTATTGACAATGTCTCTCAAGCTTCTGAACACCTTCATGTCATGACGGAAAATCTCAACAACGAGCTGGGTAAGTTTAAGTCGTAACCACTTCATTATCCCCTTTTATACGCCAAGTAGTAAGAGACTACTTGGCGCTTTATCTAATAGATCTTTCCAAAAAATTTTTACCAAAGATGAATTTTTGTGCATAAAAGTTACACACTTGTAATGACATGGCGCTATACTTTAACCTTGAATTTAACCTTTTCAAGGAGCCTTTATGTCGTTTAAAGCCAAGATCATCGTAACCATTTCACTCTTAATGTTTTTAAGTTTGAGTATCTTTAGTATGATTAGTTATTTTGATACGAAAAAGAACAGCGTTATGCAAATTGAAACCACGTTGCATATGTCTTCGCAATCCTTAGCAGATTACATTGATCTGTGGATTAGTACCAAGAAAAATGGTGTTGAAAGCACCGCGCGTTTTATGCAAGATATTGACTTGATGACACCCAATGATTTGATTGCAAAGCTGCAAGAGACAACCAAAGTGTTAGGGGCAATGGACTCTTATGTGGGTTTGGAAGATGGAAGTATGACGATGGGCTCAGGCTCTAAGCTTCCTGCTGGGTATGACCCAAGAATCCGTCCATGGTATGTCAAAGCCAAACAGACAGGGCAGCTGGGCATTACCGATGTTTACATTGATGCGACGACCAATAAGCCTATTGTGACGGTTATGGCGCCTATTATAAGAGAAAAGGTATTGATAGGTGTTTTTGGAGTTGACCTTAGTCTTGATGCACTAGTTAAAGCGATCAGCAATGTCAACTTTAACGGAGGTTACGGCATTTTGCTTGACAGCAAAGGCGTGATGATCGCGCATCCTGATCAAAAACTTTTAGGAAAAGAGTTTAGTGTGATTGCCTCTGATGCCAGCAAAGAAGTGAGTGGTAAAAAAGATGGCATTGTTTACTTTACCGCACAAGGTGATGAAAAAATCTTTTCATTTAATACCGCGGTGGAGTCTTCGTGGAAGATGGGTGTTTTGTATGACAAAAACATTGCTTACAGTTTTTTAACGAAACAGATGAGTGAGCTGTTTTTTGCAGGGTTTATGATGTTAGCCCTTTCTATCGGCATTATGGTTGTATTGATCAAAACACTGCTTCGTCCATTAAATACACTCAATGATGTTGTCCAAGAACTTTCAAGCTCAGAGGGCGATCTTCGCCAAAGGCTTGAAGCCTCTTCACACGATGAATTTGCATACGTTTCGCGCAACATCAATAAATTTATTGAAAAATTGCATGAAATTGTGAAAAGATCAAAAGAGATTAGCAACGAAAACGCCTCTATCTCGGAAGAGCTTTCAAGGACGGCATCTGAGGTCGTACACAATGTGGAGAGTGAATCCAAGATTATGCACAATACCAAAGAAGAGGGTATCGCTTTGGTTCAAAGCCTTGAAACCTCTGTGTTGAAAGCAAAAAATTCACAAGAGGCACTGAGTCGTACACAACATGACATCTCAGAAGTCAAAACCAAAGTCGAACAGCTTGAACATACCATGCAAAGTACCGCAGCCAAAGAGCAAAGCTTGGCAGATAGACTTAACCATGTAAGCCATAATGCCAATGAAGTCAAAGATGTTTTAGGCGTTATTCGTGATATCGCCGATCAAACCAACTTACTAGCCCTTAATGCGGCGATTGAAGCAGCAAGGGCAGGGGAGCATGGACGTGGTTTTGCTGTCGTTGCGGATGAAGTGCGAAAGCTTGCAGAGCGTACTCAAAAAAGCTTAGTAGAGATTGATGCAACCATCAATGTTGTGGTTCAATCCATCATGGATGCTAACACGGACATCGCGCATAATGCGCAAGAAGTTCAAGCGCTGGCTTCTATTACAGCAGAGCTTCAAGATGGCATGAATAATGTCTCAGAGATTATTCATGCTACCATTGATGAGAGTCATTATACGGTCAGCGATTTTATTGATACATCTTCTAAAATCAAGAAAATCGTTGATGAGATTGAAAAAATTCATGTTATCTCCAAAGAGAATGTGACCAGCATTGACAACGTTTCAAAAGCAAGTGAACATTTACATGTTATGACGGAAAACCTTAACAATGAACTGGGTAAATTTAAGTCATAACAGCACCTCATATATCTTGAAATTGCCCATGCAGTGTTACATCGCGTGGGCAATTTAAGCTTTGGGCTTGTACAATCTTTGTAAAAAATTATACAGAGAGTTTCCATGTTAGATAAATCCCTCCTCAAAGGACTTTATGTCCTCACCGACGCAACACTTACTCCAGAAGAGACAATGCTTGAACAAATAGAGCGCGTTTTAAAAAGCGGTGTCAAGGTCATTCAATACCGCGATAAAGAGGCTACAGATGAAGAAGCGGAAAAACAGTGTCTAAGACTTCAAGCTTTGTGCGACTACTACGAAGCGGTTTTTATTATTGATGACAGACTTGGGCTTGCCCATCGAATCAATGCCGATGGTTTGCATGTGGGAGAAGATGATGTGAGTTATGAAGAAGCACGCGCACTTTTAGGGGCTGATAAAATCATCGGAGTTTCCTGTTATGGAAATATCGAACGTGCACAAAAGTATGCCAATTTAGGAGCAGACTATGTTGCATTTGGTTCATTTTTTCCTTCGCCTACCAAGCCTCATGCGAAAGTGGTTGAACCTGATGTCCTTAAAATCGCAAAAGAAACACTCAGTGTGCCCATTTGTGCTATTGGTGGCATTAGTGAGGAAAATATAGAGCTGCTTTCTTGTTACGATATTGCGATGTATTCGCTGATCAGTGCAGTGTATAAAGAGGATGCTATCGAGGAAAATTTAGAAAAATTACACGCAAAAATTTAGAAAATTACACGTTACCAAAGGAGCGGGCATGGTTCTAGAAAAGTTTGATGTCTCCATCACCAATGCGAGTAAAGGAATGGCGCTGATGCTCATCTTGTGGCATCACCTTTTCTATGAGAAGCCTGAATCTGGTTTTATCGTTTTTCAAACAGCGCTTTTGGCTAAAGTATGTGTGGGCATCTACGTAGTATTGAGCGGATACGGTTTGGCAGAGTCTGTGAAGAAAAAAGGGCTTGAAGTAGGGGCTTTTTACAAACGGCGGTTACTCAAACTGTACATGAATTACTGGCTGATCGCGCTTATTTTTGTGCCTTTTGGCGCATGGTTTATGGGCAGAACACTCTCTAGTGTGTATGGAGAGCATGTATTTCAAGGCTTTATCATTCAAATGCTAGGGCTTCAGATGTTTACGTGGGTGAGTTATGGCTATAACGCTACGTGGTGGTTTATGAGCCTTATCATCGTGTTGTATGCGATTTTTCCCTTTGTTTATACACTCACAAAAAAGTTTAATCTTTGGTTTTTGGCTTTAACAGCACTCCTTTTGTTTGTTCCGATTCCTTTGGTCAATGACTGGATCTTTCCGTTTGCGGTGGGCGTGTATCTCTCGCAAAAAGATGGTTTTGTCAAAATGCTCATTTGGTTTGACAAGCAAGGCAAATGGCGCTTTTTAACACTGGTGGTTTTTACGGCATTTGTAGCGTGGTATAGGCAAAATGGCTGGCTTTTTGACAGTATCAGAGCAGACACATTTTTTGCGATTTTGCTCATTCTTTGGACAACAGAATTGGTTGTTTTCTCTGCTTGGGCGAAGAAGGCATTTGAGTTTGTAGGCGTGCATTCGTTCAATATCTTTTTATTTCACACGTTTATTTACTACTACTATTTTCCTGAGTTTATCTACAAATTTCACAATCCTGTATTGATTTTTGCAGTACTCTTAGGTGTTTGTTTGGTTATTTCTGTAGGGATTGAGAGTTTTAAAAAGAAGATAGGGTTTGATAAACTTATCTGATAGATAAAGAGGATGCCCTAATTTAGGGCATCCTCTAAAGACTATAACAACGCTGTTTTTTGCACAAATTTAGAGCTAAGATGGTTAAACTCAGCGCTTTCCACCCAACTTTCAGGCGCACTCACATACTCGACCAAATTTTCCAAGAGAACATAATGCGCTCTCTCTTCCTCTGCTATGCGTAAAAAGGCCTGCTTTTGCTCACCTTCTTCAAGCATTAAAGCTTTTTCGGTATAAAATTTGTAACTACTTTCTTCAGAACGTAAAGCGCTTTTATAAAACTCTATCTGATCTTGGCTAAAGCTTGGTGTCTTATTCTCTTTTTGCATCTTTTCAAAGATGTTTTTAGTGTGTTTGAAAATATCAACGCTCGGTTGTGTTGGGATGATCTGATTTTTACTCATTTTATCAAACACAATATAATGTTTTACCTCTTCATCGGCTAGCATTGTCAAAATGGACTTGACCCCTGCATCATTGGTTTTAGATGCAAGTTCACGGTAGTATCGCTCTCCATCTTTTTCGACTTTCATTGCATATTCATAGACATTCATCGTACACCCCTTTTATGATATTTCGATAAGATAAATCTACACTCATTTTATAAGAAATCTATGATAAAAATCTGATAAAGAATTGGGCTTAATCCAATATCAGTAACAAAACGACAAAGAAGTGAAAAATAGACCCTCCCAGTACAAAAAAATGCCAAATGGTATGGCTGAAATGGAGCCCTTTCCAGACATAAAACACGATGCCAACCGTGTAAATAAGACCTCCACTCACCAGTAACGAGAGTGAAAGTGTATCAAGATGGGTGATCAGTGGCTCAATGGCACCTACCACCATCCATCCCATCAGTGCGTACAAAGCCAAAGAGAGTTTTTGAAAACGCTGTGGGTAAAAAATCTTTAAGCTAATACCAAGTGCTGCAATAGCCCATGCAATGCCAAAGAGTACCCATCCCTCAGTCCCTTGAATACCCAGTAGACTGATGGGTGTATACGTTCCTGCAATGAGGATGTAGATAGCACAGTGGTCTACTTGGCGCAAAATGGATTTTATTTCAGGAATACGAATCGCATGGTAGAGTGTTGACGCGCCATACATCACCATCAGCGAAAGTCCGAAGACTAATGCGCTAGCGATTTTTGCCCCATCTCCACTTTGTCCTGCGAAAACGCATAAAAGGGTCAATGCACTCACACTTAGTAAAAGTCCAATACCATGAGTTATGCTATGCCAAAGCTCTTCAATCAAAGAGTAAGAATGTGATGTTTCGATGGTGTCTCCTTTTCGTAGATTTTTGAGAGAAACCTTGTTTATTATACTGCGATTTTGCCGATTTAGTTACTAAAACCATTACGAGAAAAACAATGCGCATAGAATCATCAAATCTTACCTTACTCCATTACCATGACGAGTTCCAAAATAGCATGAGCTTCTCTCAAACAACACAAGATGAAGTTCAAACGCTGACACGTTTTCAAGAGTCAGAAACACTCTCTTTGGTAGCACAAGGAACCATTCAGACCGAAGATGGAAAGACTATTAACCTTTCAATGCAAAATGAGATTTCTCGTTACGATAGCTATAAAATAGAGACGCGCCAAAGTTTAGCTTCGATGGTTGATCCTTTAGTCATTAACCTAGAGGGTGGATTGGTTCACGTGGATGAGAGCGAAACCTTTGGCTTTGATCTTAACAGCGATGGCGAAAAAGATGACATCTCTTTGTTAGGGAAAGGCAGTGGTTTTTTAGCGCTGGATCGCAATGAAAATGGCATGATTGATGATGGTAGTGAACTCTTTGGAACGCAAAGTGGCGATGGCTTTTCTGATTTGGCTGCGTTTGATGAAGATGGTAATGGCTGGATTGATGAAAACGATAGTGTGTTTTCGAAGCTTCAGATTTGGCAAAAAAGCGCAATGCAAGATCATCTAATAAGTCTTGATCAGGCTAAAGTAGGGGCATTGTTGCTCTTTAGTGTTGAATCTTCGTTTACCTTTAAAGAAGGTTCTGATACCAATGCAAAGCTTAAAGAGAGCAGTGTGGTACTTTTTGAAGACGGTAGAACAGGGTGGATGTCGCATCTTGATTTTTCAGTAACACCTCCTGCAACAGGGCAAACATCAAATAGTACTACGGCACAGAGTGAAACAGGGGCTAAAATTTCCCTAAATCCGACCTTTTTATCCAAACTCAAATCGTCTACTGCTGAGGTCAATGAAAGTATTATTGATTCACTCAAAAGCAGACTTAAACTGCTTGAAGGTAGGCTCGCTAAAGCGTCAGACCCAACGGATAAAAATAGCATCATGATTCAAATTCTGAAAATTTCTATGCAAATCGCTCAATTGGGTGGGTAAACTAAGGCTTTTGGCAGTACAATTTCCTCAAATCTTTAACCCGTAAAAGGAGATTGTAATGCTTGAACTTCAAACGATTGTGATGTTTGTGACCGCTTCAACGCTTTTAGCGCTCGCCCCTGGACCTGACATACTCTTTGTTTTAACCCAATCCATGACCAAAGGAAGCAGAGCTGGTATCGTGATAGCATTAGGACTTTGCAGTGGACTCATCTTTCACACAACAGCTGTTGCACTAGGCGTTGCCGTTATCTTTCAAACATCCATTCTCGCTTTTAGTATTCTTAAATTTGTGGGAGCTGCTTATCTTTTATACCTTGCTTTTATGGCGTTTAAAGATGCCAGCAAGAGTAAACTAGAGAGTGACAAAAGCCCACTTAGCTTTAAAGCACTTTACAAACGTGGTATTTTTATGAACATCACAAATCCAAAAGTCTCCATCTTTTTCTTAGCCTTCCTTCCTCAGTTTACCAACCCCGAAGTAGGCAATGTGACAGCGCAAATTTTTGTACTTGGAGCGTTGTTTATGGTAAGTGCCCTTGTTGTATTTACATTGGTTTCATTGCTGGCGGGTCGTGTGGGGGCATGGTTTTCTAAGACACAAAATGGTGAGAAAATCCTCAACCGTATAGCGGGTACTGTTTTTGCAGGCTTGGCTATAAAACTAGCCCTAACATCTCGATGAAAAAGTCTCAACTTTTAGCCATCATTCTTGCACTTTTTTTTGGAGTGTTACTTATTGAAATCATTTTAGAAAATATTTTAGGCTCCTAAAAAATATCATACGTTTGTGTGACATAGCTGTTACGATAAGGTAAAAATTATGGTAATGGAGTATGTATGAAAATAGGCCTTTTTATCCCCTGTTTTATGAATGAGCTATACCCTGAGGCTTCCATGTCAACGCTTAAGGTACTGGAAAACTTGGGGTTAGATGTTGAGTATCCGCTGGAGCAAACCTGTTGTGGACAAGCCCAAGCCAATACAGGCTGTGCTAAAGAAACGGGTGTTCTTGCTGAACGCTTTTTTAAAATCTTCAAAGATTATGACTATATTGTTGCTCCTAGTGGAAGCTGTGTCAGTATGGTACGTCACAATTATGCGCAGTTTTTAGAAGGTCGTGAGGGGTTTGAGCGTATGCGAAGCCATACGTATGAGCTTATCGAATTTTTGCACGACGTCATCAAACCAACGTCTATGAATGCTACCTTTCGCCACAAAGTTGGTATTCACAACAGCTGTCATGCACATCGAGAACTTGGCATGGCAAGTATGAGTGAGAAGAACGTACCCGAGTTTTCCAAAATCAAAAACTTACTCGATAAAGTTGAAGGCATTAGCTACTCTGAGTTAACACGCAAAGATGAGTGCTGTGGTTTCGGTGGAACCTTTGCGATTACCGAAGAGGCAATGAGTGTGGCTATGGGACGTGCACGTTTGCAAGATCATCTTGATGCTGGAAGCGAATACATCACGGGTGTCGATATGTCTTGTTTGATGCACATGCAAGGCGTAATTGATCGTGAAAAAATGCCACTGAAGACGATTTATATTGCCCAAATCTTAGCAGGAGATGTCCAATGAGTCACAACCATCCTGAACTTGCCGAAAAATTCGCCTCTAACGTTGAACGTATGAAATGGCACGATAAGGCGCTCTGGTTTGTGCGTGTCAAACGTGACAATCAAGCTAAAAGTTTGGATGAGTGGGAAGAACTTCGTAACACCGCCGATAAGATCAAATCCCATACACTCAGCCATCTGGATGAATACCTTGAAATTTTTGAAAAAAACGCCCAAGAGAGAGGTATTCACGTGCATTGGGCGAAAGACGCCAAAGAGCACAATGACATAGTACTGGAGATTTTACGCTCTAAAGGCGTAAAGATGATCGTCAAAAGTAAGTCCATGTTAACAGAAGAGTGTCATCTCAACCCTTACCTTGAAAAAAATGGCATTGAAGTGGTCGATACAGACCTAGGTGAGCGCATTGTACAACTTCGTAATGAGCCACCTTCCCATATCGTTTTACCTGCTATTCACCTCAAAAAAGAGGATGTTGGTACTACTTTTGAGAAGTTTTTAAAGACTGAAAAAGGCAACTCGGATCCTACGTATCTGACTCGTGCGGCGCGTGCGCATTTGCGTGAGAAGTTTTTGGGAGCTGATGCTTCTATGACAGGCGTAAACTTTGCCATTGCTGAAACGGGTGGCATTGTGGTTTGTACCAATGAGGGAAATGCAGACTTGGGTGCAAGTTTGCCGAAGCTTCATATTGCATGTATGGGTATTGAGAAGATTATTCCTCGTCTTAAAGATTTAAGTGTTTTTACACGTCTTTTAGCCAGAAGTGCAACAGGTCAGCCCGTTACAACGTATACTTCACATTATCATGGTGCTGTTGAGGGTGGTGAGATGCATGTCGTTATCGTGGACAATGGCAGATCAAAAATCCTCAGCGACGAGCGTTATGTTAAATCGCTTCAATGTATTCGCTGTGGTGCGTGTCTCAATACCTGCCCGATTTACAGACGCAGTGGCGGGTATAGTTATGGTTACACCATTCCAGGACCTATTGGCTCAACGCTCGCTCCTAGTCGTAATCTTAAAAAATACTACAGTTTACCATTTGCTTGCTCACTGTGTTCATCATGCTCGAACGTTTGCCCTGTCAAAGTGGATTTGGCACAACAGCTCTACTTAAAACGTCAAGACGTGGTAGAAGCTGGCTATTTGAGTCCTGTAAAACACAATGCCCTAAAAATAGCAACATGGCTTATGTGCCGTCCTAAACTGATGGACTTTGCAGGATTTATGGCGCGTAAAATGGTGCCTATCTTGCCGCGTTTTCTGGTCTATTCTAAGTTTAACCTATGGGGTAAAAATAGGGAACTACCGCCGTTTCCAAAAAACAGTTTTAAAGAACTTTACAAAGCGAAAAAGGGAATCAAATGAGTTCACGCAAAGCCATTTTAAAAGCGATCAAAGAGGGCAGACCACACAATGAAAATGCTCTACCAGAGGTCAATATTTTTCATACAACCTATGAAGACTTGGATGCGAAGTTTGCCACAACTCTGGCTAGTGTCGGTGGAAATGCGGTTCATTTGGAGACTTTAGATTCAGTGAAAAATTACATCAAAGAGCACTATAAAGACGCATCTGTCATTGTCTCAACGGTGAGTGGACTTGAAGGCACAAAAGAGCTTAGTGCAACCGATGATCCTCATACGCTTAAAGATGTTGATCTTGCGATCATCAAAGGTGAGTTTGCAGTAGCAGAAAATGGTGCAGTATGGGTTAAAGAGGCAGATGCTAGACATCGTGCGCTTTATTTCATTGCTCAAAAGTTGATGATTATTGTGCCAAAAGGTGAAGTCGTTCACAGTATGCACGAAGCGTATACACGGGTGAATTTTGGCGACAAAGATGTTTTTGGTCTTTTTATCAGTGGTCCTTCAAAGACCGCAGATATTGAACAGTCCCTCGTTATTGGTGCGCATGGTGCAACGGAAGCGTGTGTGGTATTTGTCTAATTCTGATACGCTCTGAGGGCAAAGCCCCCAGAGCTACGCTAACGCTAAGTTTCCTTCGGCAGGAAGCCCACGCACCTTTGGTGCTTTTACTTCTTGCAAATAAAGATTAAAGAATCTTCTCTTTTGCTCGAAAGCGAGGGAGTTGAGAGATAATAATTCCTCCAAAAATCACAAAGCTTGCCATCATCTCCGTTTGACTGAGCACTTCGCCTAAAAAGATATAGGCAAGAAGGACTGTAAAAACAGGAATGAGATTGACAAAGACCGAGGCGCGAGAGGCTTCGATGCGGCTTAGGGCTAGGTTAAACATACCATATCCCCCTAATGTTACCACAATGCCCAAATAGCAAATCCAGCCAAAGACTTCCCAAGTCAGGGTCATAGGAAGTGTAAAGTACTCCCAAAGAGCCAGTGGCGCAAAGAAAATCGTGCCAATAAACGCTTGAATCGCCGTCAAGAAAAGCGCTGAAAACCTTTGGCTAAGGTAACGCACGGAGATAGCGTACCATGTACCACAGATCATCGCACAAAACTCTAGGAAATTGCCCAACAGTGGGTTACTAGCATGTTCACTGCTTTGTGCCCCAAGGCTCAGCCAAACAGCACCCACAACGGCTAAAATAGAACCTATAACGACACGCTTGCTTAGGTACTCTTTGAGCACAAAACTGGCAGCAATAGCTGTCATAAGTGGCATCATGGAGGTGATCATACCTGCTTGGGAAGCAGTGGTGAGTTGTAGGGCTTTTGCTTCAAAGATAAAGTAAAGGCATGGCTCAAAAAGAGTCAACAATAGAATGTATTTGAGATCTTTCTTGGTAAATTCAAGTTTGCGAAATTGGTTGATAAAATAGACAAAACAGAGGCTTGCCACAACCATACGTCCAAAGACAACACTCATAGGTCCTAAAGGTCCAATTGCTGCTTTAAGCGCTATAAACGAACTCGCCCATGTCAACATGGCGGTGAGTAAAAATACAATACCAATCAAATCAATGCGTTGTTGCTTCATCACGTAATCTCTTTGTCAAAAAATGTTTGTAATTGTATCTTTTGTTTGCTAAATCCAGCGGTCATGATGTACAATGAGTTCATGGAACTTTTTAACCTACGCAACATCATTCTTGTCATTGTTCTCATTGTTGGCATCAACTACTACAAAAGTAAGCAGGAGGTTGATGTGCAAAGTCTCTCTTTACCACTGGATACTAAAGTGCTCACATTTGGCGATAGCCTGACATTTGGGTATGGCGTAGCACGTGATAAAAGTTACCCTTCTGTGCTCGTGGATCTTTTGCATGTCACGGTTATCAATGAAGGCATCTCAGGAGAGCTTAGTAGACAAGGAATGGAACGCTTACCAACTGTTCTTGAACGCCATAAGCCCGATATTTTGGTGTTGTGCCATGGTGCCAATGACATACTACGAAAGCAAGACTTAACCCAAACCAAAGCCAATCTCAACCAAATGGTCAAAATGGCAAAAGACAAAGGCATCTATGTCCTTTTAGTGGGCGTGCCGAGTTTTGATATTTTAACCTTTAATGTGCCATCCTTTTACTATGAGGTTGCCAAAGAGAACAGCATCGAAATCGAAGATAAAAGTCTTAAAAAGATTATGGATGGTGAAAATCTCAAATCTGACCAAGTGCATCCCAATGAGCAAGGTTATGACTTAATGGCTAAAAATATTGCACGATTATTGAGCGAAAACTACCACTTATCCGCGAAAACGTTTTAAAATCCCTTTGAGATACTCTTCTGCTAGGCTTGCAATTTCAGTTTCGTTCAGTGTAATAGGTGCTGCTTGAGTGGGTACATTATTAAGTAACACAGAAAGTTGTGTACAGGTTTTGAAAAGCTCTTCGGGGCTCATTTTGACCATGATCTGTAAAACATCATTGGGGAGATTTTTAGGCTCTAGCTGGTGAAGGGCTGTGATATTCGCTAAAAATGTTTCAATCGTTGGATGCAAGTTCATATCCTTATTTTTTGTGTGCAATTATGCCACATTCTTGGCGTATCTTGAGGATTAACTTTTTCATGTAAGCATGAACTCTAGTGTTCCACGTTACAATCAAAGTCATTTTAGCAGAAGGGCTTTGCATGAGTATGTACGATCTTGAGGCGTTTTTACGCTCCATCCATCCGTTTCAACTGCTTTCCAAAACCGAGATAAGCAAAGCCATAGGGGCTATGAACATCGCTTACTACAAAAAAGAGACGGTACTTCTCTCCCCTTCTAAACCGTCTGAATTTCTCTACATCATCATCAAAGGCGAAGTAGGGGAGTATAACGAAGAAGAACTGCTCAAAGTCTATAGCAAGTCCAACTCGTTTGATGCGGATGCCCTCATTTACACCAAAAGCGAAAGCACCTTTAAAGTTCTCGAAGAGCTCATCTGTTACGAGCTAAAGAAAGAGGACTTTTTAGCACTTCTTGATAGCAATGCCGCATTTAAGGCATATTTTATCCAAGACCTTGCCAACAAAATCCAATCTGCTAAACAAAAAGAGTACACCACCGAACTTTCTGGTTTTATGATGGCACGTGTGCAAGACAGCTATTTACACGAGCCGACCATTGTCGAAAAAGAGTGCTCCATCATGGATGCTTTAAAACAGATGGAGGCAAAAAAGAGCAGTTGCATCATCGTTCGTAATGGTGATGGTTATGAGTATGGCATTGTAACGGACAGTGTGGTGCGCCGTCATGTTTTATTTAACGAATACGATAAACACGGCTCCATTGGTCCCATAGCGCTTCATCCCATCATCACCATCGAAGCCGATGACTATCTTTTTAACGCACTTTTAGCTTTTACAAAACATTCCATTAAGCGCATTGTTGTGACACGTGATGGCGAGATTATCGGCATTTTAGAGCAACTGGATCTGCTGAGCTATTTTGCCAATCACACGTATCTGGTAGCGGTTCAGATACGAAAAGCAACGACGATCGAAGAGTTAAAACAAGCCAGTTCGGATCTCATCAACATCGTAAAAAAATTACATGCCAAAGGTACGAAGGTTGATTATATTGCGAAGCTTATCTCTGAGATAAATGAGAAGATTTACGAAAAGCTCTATGGTCTGATTGTGCCAGAAGAGCTTGGCAAAAAAGCCTGCTTGATTGTCATGGGAAGTGAAGGACGCAAAGAGCAGCTCCTTAAAACCGACCAAGACAACGCTCTCATCATTGATGATGGGGTGGATGAAAGCCTCTATACCCCTTATATGCAGCGCTTTACCGAAACGCTCATCGACTTTGGCTTTCCTCGCTGTGAGGGTAACATCATGGTTTCAAATCCGTACTGGTGTAAGCATTGGAGTACTTACCATAAAGAGATTATACGATGGTTTGATGCCCCCAATATGGAAGATGTGATGAACCTTGCGATCTTTTTTGACGCGATTTCTGTGGCAGGTGATGCGTCGATGTTGCGCAAACTTAAAGCGGAGGTGTTTGAAAGGGTTGAGGAGCAAAGCCCATTTTTAGCCAACTTTGCAAATGCTGCAACGGCGTTTGAAACACCCATCGGCATCTTTACAACCCTCATTTCCGAGAACAATAAAATCGATGTGAAAAAAGGCGGCATCTTCCCCATCGTTCAAGGCGTGCGTGCCCTTGCGTTGGAGCATAAGATAGAGTCAACCGATACGGTGACGCGCATCAAAAAACTGGCAAAACTCGATGTCATAGACAGCGATTTTGCAGGCGCACTCGTCGAAGCACTGGACACACTTTTGAACTTGCGCCTCAAAGAACGACTAGCTAGGGGTGAAGACAAAGGGCTTGATAATTTCGTGAACATCGAAAATCTCAACCAATTAGAGCTAGAACTTCTCAAAGACAGCTTCAAAATCGTTAATAAATTTAAGAAGTTTTTGACGCATCATTTCAAACTTTCGATGGTAAGCTAAGATGTTCGCCTCTTTTTTTGCCAAACGTAATGCAAGGAAGCTCAAAGACGAGCAGTACCGCTTTTTATTTGAGGAAGCACCTCTTGATGAGGTCGTGGTGTTTGACACCGAAACCACAGGACTTAACCCTAAAAAAGATGAGATTCTCTCCATCGGAGCGGTCAAACTTAAAGGCAATAAAATCTTGATGTCCGAGAAGTTCGAGCTTTTCGTCAAACCCACACGTGAAGTGGGCGAACAAAGCATCAAAATTCATCAAATTCGCAATATCGACTTGGCGAATGGATGCGAAGCACGCGAAGCCATCACGCAGTTTTTACACTTCATAGGCTCACGCCCACTGGTTGGCTATTACCTTGAGTTTGACATGAAGATGATCAACAAATACGTCAAGCCGTGGCTTGGCATCAACTTACCAAATCCCCAAATCGAAGTTTCAGGACTCTACCACGATAAAAAGATAAAATTCATTCCCGATGGTGTGATAGACCTACGTTTTGATGTCATGATGAAAGAGTTGGGCTTGCCCATCTTTGGGAAGCATGACGCGCTCAATGATGCGGTGATGACGGCGATGATGTATATTAAGCTTCAGAATATTGAGAGGGTGTAGGGAAAGCCTCAGACGATATGTGGTTATTATATGCCATAGCACTCAGAACTAGAATTAAATACCTTTTGATGACACTGTGAAACAACGTGCTTGTTATATTGTTCTAATGCACTCAAATCGTTGATTATATGATGTAACTTAATCGATTTAGGCGCTGCCTTATATTTTTCGACAATATTTTGAGGAGTTCTTTTAGATGTAAGAGCCTCATCAATAAAAGCATATCTAATAAAACCATGTGAATACAGGTTGAAATCCCATGCTTGATGTTCATTTTCAGGAAATGGGAAACTATAACCGCGATCAGAGAGAAGACAAGTTTTATCATCATAGGTATATATCATTACACCAATATATATTTCTGGATCTTCATAATACCCTTTTATCATTTGTTCTAGAAAATTTGGCTGATTTTCTTTAAAAGAGGAGAGTGATAAGAATATCATTGCAAGCCAATCTCTATATTCTTCTTCAGATATATTTAATTGCTTGCAAAGATAGCTTTGATGAGGTTTCCTTCCATTGAGTACACGTTCGAAGTTTTTATGATGAAGAGGATTGGTTGGATATTTGTTTTTTAGCGAAGCAAATGTCTTTAGAACTTTTTTTATTGAATAAGGATTCCGAACAAAATTTAAAAACTTGGAGAGAAAAATATTGAGTATTTCTGACTTTATATCAGCGCTGGGGCAGGATAATTTTGAAATCAGACTTTCAGTATTAGATTTTATATTGGCTTCGTATTGATAAAATAGTTTTTCGAAGTTATATCTGGTAGGCTCTCTGTCTAACACATCAAAGCTAAATATATCGTTCAAACTGAGAGTTTTTACAATCTTGGAGCCTTCTTCCGAATCAAGGTGAATAGAATATGACTCACGATCAATTAAACTAAAGGAATAGATTTTTTGTTTTTTCTTGTTATCTGAAGGATTAATCGCATTAAGCCTTTGTTCAATTTGAGGTACAAAATGTTGGTTTATTGTTACATCCTGCAAATTCACGCTTAATTCCCCATTCGCATCTAATTTAATAGATATTATATTCATTTATATAGAAATGACCAAATGAATAAAAGTTTAGCTCTGGCACCTTTTATTCACACTTGGCACACAAGGCGAATGAATTTGAGTTATGCTATTTTCATGCTACACACTTGATATAAAATATTTTGATACAATATTTGAGACTGAGACAAAGTTGCTGGTGTGAACTAGCTCGTTTACAGCAGTTGCTTGTTTTTATAGAACAGGCAATTTCAATCAATATATGTTGATATGTAAAGGATGTTGTGATGAACGACGAATCAACTGTTGCTATCGAAAGTATGGGCATTTTTGCACGTTATCTTACGGTGTGGGTGGTGTTGTGTATTATTGCGGGTGTGGCTATCGGTCAGTTCTTTCCCGTCATTCCCCAGACTTTGAGTCAGTTTGAATATGCGAACATCTCCATTCCTATTGCCATTCTCATTTGGCTCATGATTTACCCGATGATGCTCAAAATTGACTTTGCAAGTATTTTGGATGCAGGCAAAAAACCCAAAGGGCTGTGTGTTACGTGTACGGTAAATTGGCTGATTAAACCGTTTACGATGTATCTTATCGCGGCTTTGTTTTTTAAAGTGCTTTTTGCGAATATTTTACCTGAAAATCTTGCCAACGAATACTTGGCAGGCGCTATTTTACTAGGTGCGGCTCCTTGTACGGCGATGGTGTTTGTATGGAGCCATCTTACCAAAGGTGATGCGGCTTATACCTTGGTGCAAGTGGCTGTTAATGACCTAATTTTGCTGATTGCATTTACGCCCATTGTGGCTTTTTTATTGGGGGTTAACGATGTATTTGTGCCTTATGACACCTTGTTTTTATCGGTTATTTTGTTTGTTGTGATCCCTTTATTGAGTGGTTATCTCTCAAGACGGTACATCATCAAACACAAAGGGCTGAGTTACTTTGAAAATGTGTTTATTAAAAAATTCGACAACACTACCATTATAGGGCTTTTGCTCACTCTTGTTATTATCTTTACATTTCAGGGTGATGTTATTTTAAACAATCCTCTGCATGTTCTCTTAATCGCTATTCCATTGACCATTCAAACTTTTTTTATTTTTTATATAGCGTATGGTTGGGCACGTGTATGGAAGCTTCCTCATAACATTGCAGCACCCGCTGGGATGATAGGTGCGAGTAACTTTTTTGAACTTTCCGTTGCCGTAGCGATCACGCTCTTTGGTTTACAATCAGGTGCGACACTGGCGACGGTGGTGGGTGTGCTCGTGGAAGTGCCTGTCATGCTTGCCCTCGTGCACATTGCGAACAATACACGACATTGGTTTGAAAAGTAAGTGGAAATTGAACCATGGTAACCACGAGAGGAAAACTCCTCTCGTGGTGATTTTTAGCGCGCTAAATGCACCGCTTTTATCATGTTGGTGAGTGCCGCTTTGGTTTCACTCCAACCTCTGGTTTTAAGCCCGCAATCAGGGTTGATCCAGAGTTGTTCTTTAGGAAGTACCTGCAAGAACGCTTTGATCTGCTCGCTCATCTCCTCCACGCTTGGCACACGAGGCGAATGAATGTCATACACACCCGGTCCAATTTGTGCTCTGTAGTTGGCTTTTTGGAACACTTTAAGCAGTTTATTGCCACTGCGTGAGGTTTCGATGGTGATGACATCGGCATCCATTCGCTCGATGGTGTCGATGATGTCGTTAAAGTTGCTGTAACACATATGGGTGTGAATTTGTGTTTGATCCCATGCCGTTCCTACAGAAGCTTTAAAGCTATCAACCGCCCATTTTTCATAGGCTTTGATCTTCTCCTCGCGTAATGGATAACCCTCTTTAAAGGCTGCTTCATCGACTTGGATGATCTGAATGTCGTGGCGTTGAAGATCATCGACCTCTTCTGCAATCGCTTTGGCAACTTCAAAGGCAACTTCGCTTTTCGGGATATCATCGCGTACAAACGACCAGTTGAGGATGGTCACAGGACCTGTTAACATACCCTTCATTGGCTTGTCCGTTAAACTTTGCGCATACACTGTCCAGTCAACGCTGAGCGGTTGTTTTCGGCTCACACTTCCGTATAAAAGCGGTGGCTTAACGCAACGACTACCATAACTTTGTACCCAACCATTTTGACTAAAGGCAAAGCCTTCTAAGAGTTCGCCAAAGTACTCAACCATGTCATTGCGCTCGAACTCACCATGCACTAAAACATCTAGTCCTAATGCTTCTTGAATCTCAACGCACTCTTTGATGGATGCTTTTAACGATGCTTCGTATTGTTCTTGTGAAATCTCACCCTTTTTATAAGCATTGCGTACTGCTCTGGTCTCTTTAGTTTGTGGAAAAGAGCCGATGGTGGTGGTTGGGAAAAGTGGTAAGTTCAGTGCTTTTTGTTGCAGTAAAAAGCGTGTTGCATAAGGGGAACGTGCATAAAAAATACCAGCATGTTTAAGAGGTGTTGCTTTTTTTAAGCATTCCGTTGCCACAGGTTTTTGGCGTTTTTTCCACAGGGTGTTGATCTGCTCTAACTCAGCTAGTTTTTCCAGTGCAAAGCTCAGGCGACTTTTTACTTCAGATGCCATATTCTCTTCAAAACGGGTACTAAAAGGTACATGCAACAATGAACATGACGTGGAGAGGATGATATGTTGCTCATCAACCGTTGCGCTGATCTGTTCCAAAAGGGTGTAGGTTTTTGAAAGATTGTTTTTCCAAACATTGCGACCATCAATGATACCTGCTATGAGCACTTTGTCTTTAAGGTGTGAGAGTGCTTTGAGGTTCTCTTCTCCATAAACAAAATCAAGCCCAATCGCCCAAATAGGGCAATTTCCTAGCACTTCCACCGCCTCATTGGCACGATCAAAATAAGTTACAACTGCAATTTTAAGTGATGGGCTGACAACACCTAAACGATCGTATGCAATTTTTAAAAGGCTTAGAAATTTTGCTTCTAAGGTTTTAGCAAAAAGTGGTTCATCGAATTGCACCACTATGCCTTCACCCAAACTCTCGATAGCTTTAAGAACTTTTTCATATGCTTCTACGATGCCATCAAACAGTGAAAACAGATCGCTTCCATCGACAGAATTGCAGAGTGCAAGGAAGGTTAGAGGACCCACAAGGTTTATTTTGGGAGTGAATCCTAACGCTTTAGCTTCAAGATACTCTTCAGCGATTTTGGATATATCGACTTTAAAGGTCATATTGGCGTGAATTTCAGGAACGATGTAGTGATAATTGGTGTTAAACCACTTGGTCATTTCCATCGCGGCACGATCCTTGTCGCCTCTAGCCATTGCAAAGTAACGTGCTGTTTTGTCTTCAATATTTGCAAAGCGTGGAGGAATGGCTCCTAACATAACGGTCGTGTCAAGCATCGTGTCATAAAGAGTAAAGTCATTGCATGAGATGAAGTCTATATGATGCTCTTTTTGGTAATGCCAATGGCGTTCTTTCAATGTTTTTGCAACCGTTTTAACCTCTTCAAAAGAGGAATTTCCAGCCCAAAATGCTTCTAATGCAAATTTGAGCTCACGTTTTTCCCCAATGCGAGGAAACCCTGTAACGTAAGTTTTTGACATAGTTTTTTCCTTGTTCATTTACACATCAAAAAAGCAGTGCTTTTTTGAGAAAATTAGGCCAGCTTCAGTGCGTGGCAAAGCATGTTATGGAGTGGTTGTAAAAAAGGAAAAAATGGAGGGTGGATGCCTGAACGGCGGAAGCTAAAGTAGCGGCAGTTGCAGTTAGATTTACGTCTTATTTTGGCACGCTTTATGGCGGAGTGTGCACGTTTTGCAAAAAGTCGACTGCATTTACAAAGGCGAGGTCGATAGGTTGAGATAAATCCTAAAAGAGTGGCAGATAAAGGAGGCGGATCGTCTTCAACTTCTTCTTGGTCACAGGTGTCGGCAAACAGACGAGTGGTATGAAGCAGACGTGCATGAACGCGTTTGGTTTTCACTTCGCTGGTCGAAGCTTGTATAGCGGCAAGAGAAAAGTAGCCTTTTTTACCAAAGCCCTGAGGCAGTCTCAACGTATCTCCTTCTGTTTTGTTGGCGCATTATAACACATTGGTTTCGTAAATCGTGTGTAAAATTTATTTACCATTCTGGTGTAAAATACTCTATGATATTGACAAAGGAGAATGTATGGAAGTCGTTAAAACCGTTGTATTATTGACCTTGATGACACTGTTGTTTGTGTGGGTTGGTG
The DNA here is from genome assembly GCA_017860615.1 of Pseudomonadota bacterium. Classification (GTDB taxonomy): domain Bacteria; phylum Campylobacterota; class Campylobacteria; order Campylobacterales; family Sulfurospirillaceae; genus Sulfurospirillum. Next base: position 19,605 of record JAGDMU010000017.1, read on the forward strand.
GCATGATGGGAGGAACGCAGGGAATGATGATCGCGCTTGTATTAGCAGGTGTGATGAACTTTGTGAGCTATTTTTATTCTGATAAACTCGTCCTTCGCCACTACAATGCTGTGCCTATAACCGTTCAAGAGGCGCGTGGGCTTTACACCATTGTTGAGGGCTTATGCGCTAAAGCCAATCTTCCGCTACCACAGGTGTATATTATCCCAGATTCCACACCCAATGCATTTGCAACAGGACGCAATCCCTCACATGCCGCAGTAGCGGTGACTGAAGGGCTGTTAGAACTTTTAGACGATGAAGAAGTGGAAGCCGTTTTGGCACATGAGTTAAGCCATGTAAGACACTATGATATTTTAGTTGGAACCATTGCCGCGACCATTGCAGGAGCTATTGGTGTCATTGCCAATATGATGCAGTTTGGCGCTATGTTTGGAGGAGATCGTGAAAATCGACCTAATCCCATTGTGATGATTGCGCTTGCTATCATTTTACCGCTTGCCGCAGCCGTGATTCAAATGGCGATCAGCCGTAACCGTGAGTACATGGCAGATGAGGGCGCGGCTCGTTTGACCCGTCATCCTGAGTGGCTGCAAAGTGCTTTAGCCAAACTCTCCAATTATAACCGTCAAGGCATGGTACACGAAGCAACGCCAGAGAGTGCACACATGTTTATCATCAACCCTTTTTCGGGGAAAAATATCTCCTTTGCGTCACTTTTTTCAACGCACCCCTCCACGGAAGATAGAATTGCAAGGTTAGAAGAGTTAAAATTTGAAATAAAATAATTTACAGGTAAAGGTTATAGATGAAAAAATCACTCCATGAAATTCCAAGCACACCTCTTCAAGCAGGTGAGGGTGCGAGTATGCAGATGCTTATTTCTCCAGAGATGGCTCCTCATTTTGCGATGCGTAAATTTGTTATTAAGAAAGAGGGGTTTATGCCTTTGCACACCAATACGGTTGAGCATGAGCAGTATATTTTAAAAGGCAAAGCAAGAGTAGAATTGGGCGAAGAGAGTTTTATCGCAGTCAAGGATGATATTATCTTTGTGCCAGCAGGTGTGCCTCATTCGTATCACGTAATCGGCGATGAAGATTATGAATTTTTATGTTTGGTTCCAAATCAAGAAGACAAAATTGAACTGCTAAAGTCCACACCACGTTGTGAATGTGGATGTTAAGCAAGCGCTTGTAAAAACACCAAAGGTGCGCGAGTACTCTGCTGATGAGAACCCAGTGTTAACATAGTCTTTAAAGCTTTGCTTTAAAGACGTGTCAGGATCTTACAAGAACTCCAATCATAAAAAGGCTTTTTAAGCACGTCGTAGTTGTCCTAAGTAAGCATTTCCTTCTTCCCATGTGCCAATATCGCTCGCACTATTGATATGCCCTTTATCTCCTACATTGACCAATGCACTGCCCCATGCTTTTGCTAAACTTTTCGCATAATCTATACTGGCGTAAGGGTCATTGGTGCTTGCAATAATAATACTTGGAAAATCAAGCAATCCCATCGGTGTTTTTTCAAATCCCTCAGCAGCAGTTGGAAAGACAGCTGAAGTTGAATCGGGAGGTGCAACAAGAAGAGCTCCTTTGATAGAAGAGTGCATCTTTTGAGCATCCCAATGCGCAATGACCAAACACGCAAGGCTGTGTGCAACAAGAATCACGTCTTCGCCCGCTTCTGCAACAGCTTCTTCAAGCTTCGCTACCCACTCTTGGCAGACTGGATGTTCCCAATCACGCTGAATAACACGTTTAAAATCAGGATTTTCCCTCTCCCAAAGCGTTTGCCAATGCTCAGCTCCTGAGTCTTGATACCCTGGTAATATAAGCACAGATGTTGCCATAAATTCCTCATCTTATAAAATTAAGTATCTATTGTAGTCTAGCCTGACTTAATTAAGAGCGAGTAGGTTATGATTATGGCAAAAAATAAGGAGTTTTTATGCGCCTTTTCCCTGATCAAACAGCGATGTTATTGGTTGATGTTCAAGAACGCCTTTTTGGGCACATACAAGACCATGCGTTTATAGAGAAACATTTAGTGGCACTTATTCAAGGGCTTCAACATTTGGAGATTCCGATTTTATGCAACCAACAATACACACAAGGCTTGGGTGATACGATTGCATCGTTGCGCGCTGTACTTCAAGAAAAAACGGTGTATGAAAAGCGCACTTTTAGCTGTTGTCAAAACGATGATGTCATGATGCAGCTAAAAGCTTTCAATGTAAAATCAGTGGTTGTCGCTGGCGTGGAGAGTCATGTATGTGTCTTGCAAAGTGTACGTGATCTTATTGAGGCAGGATTTGAGGTTATACTGTGCACAGATGCCATAGGTTCGCGTAAACACAATGACCATGCGATTGCGTTACGTCGTATGGAAAAAGAGGGTGCATGGCTGTGCACAACAGAATCGCTTTTATTTGAGCTTCTTCAAGGTGCAAGTCATCCGCAGTTTAAAATGATCAGTGCTTTGGTTAAAGCACTTTAAAGTGTCAAGAAGTTAAGACTTCTTGACATAGTATGAGAGTCGATGATCGGTGTGCTTGATAAAATAAGGGTTGTCTGGGATGATGTCTGCATGTCCTAAAAAGAGTTTACCATCAGGTTTAAGCAATGTAGCAAAACGCTCAATGGTTTTGAGACGAAATTCATCATCAAAGTAGATGAGCATATTGCGTGAAAAAATGATGTCAAATTTTCCTAAAGAGAGAAATTCATGCTCAAAAATATTGACCTTAGTAAATGAGGTAGACGAAAAATACTCTCGTTTTACTCGGTAAAAACGCTCTTCATGTGTGAAAAATTTCTCTTTGAGTCGTTGGTCTAGCTTATGTAAAGAACGCTCCGAAAAGAGCCCTTTTTGCGCTTTCTCAATGGCTTCAGAATTAATGTCAATTCCTGTAATACTAAATTCTCTAGGCTCTCGTCTGCGCTCTTGTAACATCATAGAAAGTGAGTAAACCTCTTCACCCGAAGCACACGGGGCACAGAGAATTCTAACATTGGGAATGGTAAGTGCAAAATTTACTGCCATATCCAGTTGCGACTCTTCACGGTAAAAATAGGTTTCATTGACAGTGACTAAGTCAATGAGATCTTGTCTAAGCATTTTGTCATGTTGGAGTGCTTCAAAAAGTTTGCGAAAGCTGTAAATCTCTTTGCGTTCGCAAAAGAGGCGGAGTTTGGTTTCAATAACACTGTTTTTAGAAAGCAGATCAACACCAATTTCGCGTTTGATGTAATGCAAAAGATCTTGAAGCCCAAAGGTATTAAACTCTTGAGGTACGACAACTTCATTTTTGAGTGCGATCTGGGGCTCTTTTTTCTTTTTCCAAAACAACATCAAGACTCTCCAAATTTTTTAATGGTTTGTACAATATCGTCCAGTGCTAACGAGACAATATTGGGGTTGATTTCTACGGCGCGCTTTGGCATTCCATATACTATAGCACTTTTTTCACTCTCCGCAATACATTGTGCGCCATTTTTTTGTAATTCACTGAGCCCATTGGCACCGTCATGCCCAATTCCAGTAAGTAAAACAGCTAAAATTTCAGCATCTTTGATACACTCAACACTGGAAGAAAAGAGTGAGTCAATGCTTGGGTTATAAGGAGTTTCTCCCTCTTCAACAGGTTCGATTTTAGGTGAAAAATCCCCTTTTTTAAGACGGCAATTTTGAGGACAGATGTAGATATTGGAGTTGTGTAAGCTCATTTTTTTATCCACAGCATGTACAGGCAGATGCAGTTCATTTTGAAACTGGCTGATGAAACTGGGGATAAATGTTGCATTCATATGCTGAGCAATAACAATAGCACCGTTGAAGGTTGGTGAAATCGCAGATAAAATCTTTTTAAGATGACCAGGGCCTCCGGTAGAAGCTCCGATCAACACAATTTTGGGTTTCATTAGACTCCACATTTGTATGAGAGTTCCGTAGAACTCTTATGATAACGGTTTATGAGCAAAGCCCATAAACCTACGTAAGCGCTAGGTTACTTAAGCTTACCTCTTTTGAGGTAGAATCTTCTTGCAAAAGCAAGAAGATTATTTTTTATTTTCTTCAATCATCCAGTAAAGATTCATTCTAACCCCAGCACCTGTTGCGCCAAATTGGTTGTACCCCCATGCTTTTTCAAGGTAAGCAGGCCCTGCGATGTCGAGGTGTAACCATTTGTCTTTGTTCGCTTCTTCAATAAAATTATCTAAGAATAGCCCTGCTGTAATAGCGCCACCATAACGGCTTGAGCTAATGTTTGACATATCGGCAACCGAGCTTTTGAGCAGTTTTTTAAGGTACTTGTTAAACGGCAATATTCCACTTAATTCACCGCTTTTATCACTTGCTTTGCGCATGGAGTGTTTAAGCTCGCTGTTATGCCCCATAATGCCTGTTGTGTACTCACCCAAAGCTACCACACATGCACCTGTGAGCGTTGCCATATCCACGAGCAAATCTGGGTTAAGTTCTTGCGCGTAGCAGAGGCAATCCGCTAAGACCAAGCGACCCTCAGCATCAGTGTTACGCACTTCAATGGTTTTTCCATTTTTAGCAACCAACACATCATCAGGTTTGTACGCATCGCCACCGATCATGTTTTCGGTTGCTCCAATGATGGCGTGAATCTCATAAGGGAGTTCAAGCGTTGCAGCCCCTTTTAAGATCGCCATAACCGCAGCAGCACCGCTTTTATCAGCTTTCATGGTGACCATGTGTTCACTTGGCTTTAAGCTAAGTCCACCGCTATCGTAGGTTAATCCTTTGCCAACATACACAAGGCGCTTTTTAACCTCTTTGGGTTTATAGGTCAGATGAATGAGACGAGGAGGATGGACACTTGCACGATTGACGGCTAAAAATGCGTTCATACCTTGTTCTTTTAAAAAGTTTTCATCCATCACTTTACATGTCACATTTGGAATCGAAGTGAGCGTTTGAGCAACATCGGCTAGTGCAATAGGAGTCATGTCTTGAGGTGTTGCATTGACAATTTCCTTAGCAAAATTCGTTGCTTCTGCTACGGCTGTTGCAGCACGTAGTGCTTTGTTTGCCGTCTCCATAGAAACATCTGTGCGGCTATAATCTTCCAAACAGATCGTAATTTTTTCAAGTTTTGAAGGCTCTTTTTTACTTTTATAGGTATCAAAGGTGTAGCTTCCTAAGATAAAACCTTCAACAAGTGCTTTGATATTAACCCCTGGGCAGTCATTGGAGTATGTGCCAATAGCAAGCGTTTTGAGATTGGTCTTTTTGATGCTTTCTAGTGCTTTTGAAGCTGCAAGACGTACTTCATCCGCATCCAAAGAGTCGCATCCTACATAAATGGTTTTACTTGAAGGCACAAAGAGTGTCTCTTCGCTTTCGCCTTTAAAACCTAAAAGCTCTAAAGTTTCTTTATCTGTGATCGATGCGTGGGTTAGATCTTTATTAATAACAAAGACGATTTTAGCGTCTGAGGTTGCTTCGCTAAGCTTTTTATTGAGTAATTCGATTTGCATGTTTTTCCTTAAATGTCTTGTCAGTAACTTTGTGAAAATAATACGAGATGCCTCCACCGATGATGGCGGCTAATGGAATGGCAAAATACCAGTGCTGTTTTGCCCAATGAATCACAATGAGAATTTCTTGTCCAAAATACCATGTTGGAACAATGGTAAGTGCTGCCCAAAACCATGCAGAGATGAGATTGATGAAGGCAAACATTTTACCACTGTAACGTGTCAAACCTATAGAAATAGGGATAACGGTACGAAGACCATAGAGGTAGCGTTGAATGAAAATAATAGGCCAACCGTACCTTTTGAGTAAAAGGTGTGCAAGTGCCAGTTTGCGGCGTTGACCTTTCAATTTTTTGTGAACAAATTTTTTGTTAAAACGTCCAATGTAAAAATAGACTTGATCGCCTGCAAAGCCGCCAAGACCTGCTACAAAGATAGCAATAAAGAGGTTCATATCGCCTGTATGGGTGAGTAAGCCTGCCATAACAAGCCCCATTTCACCCTCTAACATTCCCCAGAAAAAGAGAATGATATAGCCATACTCTTTCATGAGGTAGATAAATTTGTTCTCCAACCCTTCCACAGGAGCCATGTACAAAACATAACCTAATGCCGAAAGGATCGTAACCATAAAAAGAGTGAAAAGTTTTCCTGAGTGTTTATTGAAAAATTCACTCATTCCATTATCCTATGTTCAAGATAGATTTTGCTTGTACCATGTCTTTATCTCCACGCCCAGAGAGATTGACAATAATGACTTTGTTTTTGATCTCGTCTTTAGGGATTTTTTTGAGGTATGCCACGGCATGGGCACTCTCAAAGGCAGGAATAATGCCTTCTTTTCGGCTCAACCACACAAAGGCATCCAATGCTTCTTGGTCGGTGATATTATCATATTTCGCGACACCTAACTCTTTGAGATACGCATGTTCTGGTCCAATGCCTGGGTAATCAAGACCTGCGGAAATAGAGTGCGCTTCAAGAATCTGTCCATCATCATCTTGAAGAAGGTAGCTCATCTGTCCGTGAAGCACACCAGGGCTTCCTTTGGCAAGGGAACAGCCGTGTTTATCGGTATCGATGCCATGTCCACCTGCTTCGATGCCAATGCACTGAACACCCTCATCGCCTAAGAAGTGGCTAAAAATACCCATAGCATTACTGCCACCACCAATACAGGCAACGACCATATCAGGAAGACGTTTCTCTTTGACTAAGATTTGCGCTTTAGCTTCATAGCCAATGATCGCTTGAAAATCACGTACCATCATAGGGTATGGATGAGGCCCTGCAACGGTTCCGATGATGTAAAAAGTATCACGCGCATGAGTAACCCAGTAACGAATAGCCTCATTCATGGCATCTTTAAGTGTTTTGCTTCCGCTTTTAACCGCATGGACTTTAGCACCCAAAAGCTTCATGCGAAAAACATTGAGTTCTTGTCTCTCAACATCTTTTTCACCCATAAAGACTTCACATTCAAGCCCTAACAAAGCGGCAACAGTTGCCGTAGCCACACCGTGTTGTCCTGCACCTGTTTCAGCGATGACACGTTTTTTGCCCATTTTTTTAGCAATTAAGCCTTGTATTATCGTATTGTTGATTTTATGGGCACCCGTGTGGTTAAGGTCTTCACGTTTGAGATAAACTTTCGCACCCAGCTCTTGAGAGATATTTTTAGCATAATAAAGCGCTGAGGGACGACCTACATAATCTTTCATGTAGTGTTCGACTTCCATCCAGAAATTTTCATTGAAACGAAGGTTTTGGTACTCTTTTTCAAGCTCCAAAAGAACAGGCATCAATGTTTCAGGAACATATCGTCCACCAAAAATACCAAAGTGTCCATTTGAATCGGGGTCAAATTTTGAAGCTCTTGGCATATACATTAGAACACCTCTAATACAGAGTAAACGGACGTGGTTTTTTTAATGTCAAGATCACCTTGTAAAAAGGTAAGGTTGATGACAAAACACGCTTCAATACACTCAGCGCCTGCTTTATTAATGAGATTGACCGCAGCCGTCGCGGTTCCTCCTGTAGCGATAAGATCATCGATTAAAAGGACTTTTGGTTTTGCTTTGCCCGCTGTTTGAAAAGCATCAATGTGAATGGAAACAGCATCGACACCATATTCCAAAGAGTATTTTTCACTAATCGTCGTATAAGGAAGCTTACCAGGCTTACGAATAGGAACAAAACGTGTTTTAAGACGCGCTGCTAATGCCGCTCCAAAGATAAACCCACGACTTTCAATGCCTGCAATATAATCAATTTCCATAGTGGTATATCGCTCAACCAAATGATCCATCAAAAGGGTAAATGCTTTTGCATCGCCTAAAAGAGTTGTAATATCTTTGAACTTAATACCTGGTTTTGGAAAATCTTCGATCTCACGAATAGAATTTAAAAGATAAAGTTTATCGGCTTCACTTAAATGACTCATACAAGAACCTTTTTCATAATTTTACATGTAATAGTGAACACAAAAAGACGATAGCCACACAAGCCCATTACAAAAGTGCCTCGATCTTTCCTTCGAGCTCTTTGATATGTTGGCGTAATTTGTCGCCTTCCATGCGGTATTGACTGTTTCGGGTACGAAGTGATTTGAGGTCATTTTTGACCTTTTTGAGTTCGTCACTTAAAATATCAATATTTCCTAAAGATCGTTGAAGCTGAACTTGATATTTGCGGATGACGACTTCCGCATCATTGAGGGTTTGTTTGACCACAATATTACTGCGCTTCTCTTTACGTAGAAGCGTTTTAAAGTAGAACACCATAATCAACAAATAGGTACATGCTGAAAACAGTACCGTTGTTATAATCCATTCTACTGCCATGGTCATAACTCTATTTTTTCAACACGAAGAGCGTGTCTGCCACCTTCAAATGAGGTAGTACACCATGCTTTGAGCATAGACTCGATAACACCAAGCCCAACAATACGTTGACCAAAACAGAGGACATTGGCATCATTGTGCGCGCGTGCCATCTCTGCTGTGTAAGCATCGTGGCAAAGAGCGGCTCGAATACCCTCATGTTTGTTAGCTGCCAAGCTCATACCGATGCCTGATCCGCAGATGAGAATACCCTGCGTTCCACTGTTTTTAAGAACTTCAAGGCAAAGTGCGTGTGCGTAGTCAGGATAATCAACGCGTTCATCATTAAATGGTCCAAGGTCAATGACTTCGTGCCCCATATGTTGGAGCATGACAATGACATCGGGTTTGATGGCAATACCTGCATGATCGGTTGCAATAAAAAACTTCAAGGAAATGTCCTTTAATAAGGGAATAAGGACGATTATAGCACAAGGATTATTATAAATTCCAAAAACAGACCTCCCTTAGGAAGTCTGCTAATACAACCATCCGATAACGTAGCGAATAGGCATAAAAAAGTAGTGTGAGAGTGGTGTTGCAATGAAGAGAATTAAGATGACCATGCCGTAGCGCTCCATGGATTCATAGAGGCGAACCAATGAATGCCATCCCATAATCATACCAAGATAGGTAAGGGCATGAGAACCATCCAGTGGCGGGATGGGGTAGAGATTAAAAAGTCCTAGGACCACATTATAAACAAGTGATTGAATGAAGAAAAAGATGACAAAAGCTTCAAGGAAGCTATTCGCTTCTCTTAGATCTGGTAAAAAGCTCAAAACACCAGCACACACAAGTGCCAGTGAAAAGTTATAAGCAATACCCGCTAAAGAGACATGAATGGCTGCTTTATACCCACCGTTTCGAATAACGGTAGGAATAAAAATAGGCACAGGTTTTGCCCAACCAAACATAAATGGAGCACCACTAAAAAAGAGCACTGCAGGTACGATAATAGTACCTACAAGATCGACGTGCACAATAGGGTTAATGCTAAGACGCCCTTGGTATTTGGCCGTGTTGTCACCATAACGATACGCTACATAACCGTGCATGATCTCATGCCCGATAATCGCCATCATTAGGCCTAAAACGGTAGCGGTGATTTCAATAAACTTAAGTTCATCCATTAGAAAAAGCTTTCATCGTATTGCATCGTCTCTACAAAACGACCGATGCGATTCCATCTGATTTTATACTCATCCAATTTTTTCCATACATCCAACTCACTGTTTGAGAGAAGCTTTTCTTCTTCTGCACCTTTTTTCTCCCAAGAGAAATAGATAAACCATGGTTTTCCAACAATGAGTCTGTAAGGAACGCTTCCCCAAAAACGGCTGTCATTGGAGTGGTCACGGTTATCACCCATCATAAAGAAGTTGTCTTTATCCACTTTAGTGTAAAAAGCGTTAAAGCTATAACCTGAAATAGTAGGAAGTTCTTGCACAAGAGCGGGCTTCATTGCGAGTTGATTTGCCCCTAAATGGAGTACCATTTGCTGAAAAAGATCGATAGAATCATCGTACTGAATCCCATGAAATTTCTCTTTATACGGGTTGTTGACCCAAAGTTTACCTGCAATGGTTTTGATTTTTTCTGCTGGATAGTTGGCTTTGATATACTCATCACCTTCGCTAAAGTGGATATAAAGATTTTTCTCTTGGAACAAAATTTCATCGCCCTCTGTGGCGACACAGCGTTTGACGTAGTGAACTTTTTCATCTTTTGGATAGCGAAATACAACAATATCACCACGTGCTGGTCTGCTTCCTTCTATCAGGTGACCGTTACCATTAAAATCAGGAAATACAGGAATTTCAAGCCACGGAATGTGTGGAGTAGCAATACCATACGAGAATTTTTTAACGAAAAGGTGGTCTCCAACAAGAAGGGTTCTTTTCATTGAACCACTTGGAATAACAAACGCTTGTGCCACGAAGAAAATAACAAATAAAACGATAACAAGTGTACCCGTCCAGCTATTGGAAAAGGTATAAAAACGGTTGAGTAAATTTTTCATGAATTTCCTAATTATAAACGGTGTTTGGCAGCTTTGATGGTGTTTTCTAACAACATCGCGATGGTCATAGGACCAACGCCTCCAGGAACAGGAGTGATGTAACTGCATTTTGGAGCAACCCCTGCATAATCCACATCACCGACAAGGCGACCCTCTTCGGTTTTATTGATTCCAATATCAATCACAATGGCTCCCTCTTTCACCATATCTGCGGTGATAAGGTCTCGTTTACCTACACCGACGATGACAAGGTCTGCTTTTTGCGTATGGGCTTTAAGGTCTTTGGTGAAAATATGGCAAATATCAACGGTTGCGCCTGCATTAAGCAGCAGGTTCATCATTGGTTTTCCAACGATATTGCTTGCTCCCACAACACACGCATCGAGTCCTTTTGGGTCAATGTTATAGTGTGCTAAAAGACGCATAACGCCAAGAGGTGTGCAGGGTACAAAACTATCAAGTCCTGCTACTAAACGTCCGACATTAAACGGGTGGAATCCATCGACGTCTTTTTTAGGGTCAATCGCTTCAATAATTTTGGTGGTATCGATATGTTTTGGAAGAGGAAGTTGAACAAGTACACCATCGATATTTGGGTTGTTGTTAATCATATGGATCGTTTCTAAAATCTTCTCTTGTGAAATGGTGGTTGGCATTTTATGAATAATCGAATAAATTCCTGCGGTATCACACGCTTTTTCTTTCATTTTGACATAGGTTTGACTCGCGGCATCATCGCCGACTAAAATAACAGCAAGTCCTGGGGTAATACCTTTTTCACCTAGCGCATCGCTCTCTTTTTTGAGTTCAATTTTGATTTGATCTGACAGTGCTTTTCCATCGAGGATCTGCATTCAAACATCCTTTTAGTTCATTTTTGGTACTATACCAAATTACGAATAAAGAGAGGATAAAGCAGTTTTGATGCGGTTTTTGCTTACTTGTCATGTGTTCTTATTTTTGTCGATAACACCCCTTTTGAGTGAAGATTTTATCACGAAAATGGAATATGCCAAGATGCTTTATTCCAACCCAAGAGGTATTGGCTGTAACAAGTGCCATGGTGAAAAAGGAGAGGGGTCAATCATCTCTCAATACCAGCACAAAGGCAAAATGGTTGCACTTGAAGCTCCGAATATTACCAACGTACCTAAAGAGCGTTTTTTCCAAGCCTTGACATCTCAGCATAAGGTAATGCCAACGTACTTTTTAACATGGCAAGAGATCGATAGCTTGTATTATTACGTCTCCAGCGAAGTGAAAAAGTAGTTTGTTTAGAAACTTTCTGTAAAATAATCAAAAAATGAATTAAGGAATTGTGACAATGCACTATCAAAAAAGCATTAAAGCGTATGAAAAAGCACGAAATGTTATTCCTGGTGGTGTTGATTCGCCTGTTCGTGCGTTTAAAAGTGTCGGTGGAACACCTCTGTTTATCAAAAAAGGTGAGGGTGCTTATCTTATCGATGTGGATGGAAACCGTTATGTAGATTACGTTCAAAGTTGGGGTCCATTGATTTTTGGACATGCCAATAAAACGATCGAAAAAGCGGTGATTAAAGCAGTCAAAAAAGGGCTTAGCTTTGGTGCTCCCACTAAGGCTGAAACCAATCTTGCAAGCCTGATCTGCTCACTCTTCCCTGAGATGGATAAAGTCCGTTTTGTCAGCAGTGGAACCGAAGCGGTGATGAGCGCGATTCGATTAGCGCGTGGATTTAGCGGCAAAGATGATATCATCAAGTTTGAAGGCTGCTACCATGGGCATAGTGACTCGCTTTTGGTTCAAGCGGGCAGTGGAGCGGTTACATTTGGAAGCCCAAGTTCACCTGGTGTGCCAGCCGATTTGACAAAGCATACACTTTTAGCCAAATACAATGATATTAAAAGTGTTAAAAAATGTTTTGAAAACTCTAAAAATATTGCATGTATTATTATTGAGCCGATTGCTGGGAATATGGGTTTTGTCCCTGCTGATCCAAAATTTTTAGAAGAGTTACGTGCATTGTGTGATAAGCACGGCACACTTCTGATTTTTGATGAGGTGATGAGTGGGTTTAGAGCAAGCCTAAAAGGGGCACAAGGTATCTATCCAACCGTTCCTGATTTAGTAACGTTTGGTAAAGTTATCGGTGGGGGAATGCCTGTGGGCGCATTTGCAGGACGTGCTGAAGTGATGGATAAACTCTCACCTGATGGACCAGTTTATCAAGCAGGAACACTCAGCGGTAATCCTGTCGCAATGGCAGCAGGTTTGGCTTCTTTGGAGCAAATTGTTGATGAGTCAGATTTATATGTAAGACTTGAAAAGAAAGCAAAAAAGTTGGTTGAAGGGCTTAAAGAGGCTGCGAAAGAAGCAGGCATACCGCTTCAAGTAGGTGCTATTGGCTCTATGTTTGGCTTCTTTTTTAATGACAAACCTGTCAAAAATTTTGATGATGCCCTTAAATCAGATACAACCCGTTTTGCGGCATTCCATCAAGGGATGCTTAGAGAGGGTTTTTACTTCGCATGTTCCCAGTTTGAAACAGGTTTTATCTGTGACGCTATGAGTGATGAGATGATTGAAGAGACCATCGAAGCAGCTCAAAAAGTCTTTAAAGAGATTGCATGAGCGATAAACAGAAACCAAAGTATGGTAAACTCATTGAAGGGGCTGAACAGCTCTCTTTAGGTATTTCTATTGTTGTCGCCATTCTTATTGGTATTGGTTTGGGCATGTTGATGAGCGACTGGTTCAACACACCTTGGCTTTTATGGGTCGGTGTTTCGTGGGGTATTGGTGGAGCAATTCTCAACGTTTACAAAGCGTATAAGAAAAATGTGGCTTCACTGGATGAACTCAAAGATGATGTGCGCTATAAAAAATACCAACAACCAAAAGATGATGATGAAGATGACGACGACAAGTAGGTTTTTACGTTTTTATTTTTTAGGCGATATCCTTGTGGTCTTGTTTTCATTAGTCCAAGGTGGCAATTGGCTACTCAATACTCAGATGGCTTTTGTATGCTCACTGCTGATTACTTTGGCATCGTTTCGCTCGTATCACACCTTTGTTCAGCGCCGCGTTGATGCAGGGCTGATTCCTGATGATAAGTTCGATAAATACTATGAAGACGATAAAGAAGATGATGATGAGAAAGAGAGCGTTGCACCAAGGGTCGCTAAAGTAGGCTTTAAACAGAGCTTTCAAAATCTCGCTTTAAGCTATAAAAGTGCCCTTTCGCTGTATCGTATCGTCTCGTATGGCGTGCTATTTTTAGCGGTACTGTTTTTAATTCGTCATGATACGTTAGATGCGATTGCATTTTTTGTGGGCTTAAGCGTGGTGCCACTCTCAAGCTTTTTATCTGTTGTGTTTGTTAAAAAGGGTTTGAATGAAACGAATGAGTAATGAAGAAGCCTTACGCCTGATTCGTGAGGCAGATTTGAATACATTAGGTGAAATGGCGATGAAGCGAAAGATGGAGCTTCATCCAGAAAACATCACCACCTTTGTGGTCGATCGCAACATTAACTACACCAATGTCTGTTGGGTTGATTGTAAGTTTTGTGCCTTTTACCGCCATCATAAAGAAGATGAAGCATATGTCCTTTCTTTCGAGGAGATTGGTCAAAAAATTGAAGAACTGATTGAAATTGGTGGAACGCAAATTCTTTTTCAAGGCGGTGTGCATCCGAAGCTCAAAATCGAATGGTATGAGGAGTTGGTCGAGTGGATTAGTACGAATTACCCTAGCATCACGATTCATGGATTTTCCGCTATTGAGATTGATTATATCGCTAAAATTTCTAAAATCAGTTACCAAGAAGTGCTCCTTCGCCTTCAAAAAAAAGGGCTTTACAGTATCCCTGGCGCTGGAGCTGAGATACTGAGTGATCGTGTTCGTGATATTATCGCACCTAAAAAATTAGGGAGTGAAGAGTGGCTTGGCGTACACAGAGCAGCCCATAAAATCGGTATGCGCTCCACTGCAACAATGATGTTTGGAACGCTAGAAACGGATGAAGAGATTATAGAGCATTGGGAAAAAATCAGAGAGCTTCAAGATGAAACAGGTGGTTTTAGAGCGTTCATTATGTGGAGTTTTCAAAGTGATCATACGAAGCTTAAAGAGGAACATCCTGAGATCAAAAAACAGTCATCTAATCGCTACCTTAGACTTTTAGCTGTCAGTCGCTTGTATCTTGATAATTTTAAAAATATCCAAAGTTCATGGGTAACGCAAGGCAGTTACATCGGTCAGCTTGCTCTCATGTTTGGGGCAAATGACTTGGGTAGTACGATGATGGAAGAAAATGTGGTCAAAGCCGCGGGTGCAGCTAATAGAATGAATCAAGCTGAGATGATTAAACTCATCAAAGACATCGGTTCCATTCCTGCCAAACGTGATACGTCGTACACGATTTTGGAGAAGTTCGCATGAAAAAAATGTTGTTAACAATAATGATTTTGGTACAAGGAGTATTAGTGGGTCAAGAGGTCAGTCAAATCAACGTAAATGGTGTCGAAATCCCTGTGGTATTTGAGAAAGATACCTCTTTGCCTATTGCTTCAGTCCAATTGGTGGTTAAAAACGCAGGTAGCATGGAAGATGGTGCCAATGAAGGTATCGCTAAATTTTTAGCAGCCATGCTAGGAGAAGGAACCAAAGAGATGGGTGCTACTGCCTTTGCAGAAGAACTCGAATTTCGTGCTATTAGTCTTGGCGCCCATAGTGGTGTCGAAACGCTTGTCTTTGAAGCTTCTGCCCTTAAAGAGCAGTTTCCTTACGCTATGGATATGCTCAAAAAATTGCTGAAAAGTCCAAATTTCAGCAAAGAGAGCTTCGATAAAATCAAGCTTTTAACCCTTGGAATGCTCTCGAACAAAGAGAGTGATTTTGACTACATTGCAAACCTCAATCTTCAAAAACTGATTTTTGAAAATACCCCTTTTGCACACGCGTACAGTGGTGATGTCAAAAGCATTAAAGCGCTTAAACTCAAAGATGTTGAGAGCTTTTATAAAGAGCGTGTTAATTTAGAAAGCCTTATCATTGTTGCAGGTGGAGACATTGAGTTAGAAGAGCTTAAAAAGTTGCTTTTACCCGTTCTTGCTGAAATTAAACATGGTAAACGCCGTGAAATTACCCATTTTGATGCGAATAAAAACGCCAAAGAGCTGATTGTTGATAAAGAGAGTGAGCAGGCTTATATCTATTTTGGGGCACCTTTTTATATGAAAAGTGGCGATCCTGAAGCGTATAAGGCTAAAGTTGCAAGCTTCATTTTAGGAGAGAGTGGTTTTGGAAGCCGTTTGATGGAAGAAGTACGTGTGAAGCGAGGCTTGGCATATTCAAGTTACAGCAGAAGCAGTATTGGCAAGTCAAGTAGTAGCTTTACAGGGCATCTTCAAACGAAAAACGAGAACTTGGAAGAGGCTAAAAAAGTGGTTGCTTCTGAGATCAAACGCTTTGTGGATGAAGGGGTTAGTGAAGAGGAACTCGCTCAAGCCAAACGCTTTTTATTAGGCAGTGAACCGCTTCGCAACGAGACACTTTCTCAACGTCTTTCTCGCGCTTTCTTTGAGTATTACAGTGGATTTGAGTTAGGACACTCTAAAAAACAGTTAGAGAAAATTGAAAAGTTAAGTTTGGAAGAACTTAATAGCTTTATTAAAAAACACGATGAGATCACAGCCCTTAGCTTTTCGGTAGTCACGAAACGTGCAAAACCTTGACCCAATTGACAAAGAACGCTTTAAAAAAATAGGGGTAGGAACGCTTTTAGATTTAGCGCTCCTACTGCCTCATTCGTATGAAAACACAACCCTCACACCTACACCTCTTTTAGATCAAATCAACACGGTTGCGGTTAAAGTACTCTCTCTCAAACAAAGTCCTAAAGTCTTTCAAATAGTTTTTTATGCTGAAATGTGGAAAACAAACCTAGATGGTGTCATCTTTGCCGCAAAACCTTATCATAAAGCTCAATTTAGAGTAGGAAGTGAGCTCTTCATCCATGGTAAAGTGAGCTACAATGGTGGCAGGCTGCAAATGGTTCAGCCTAAAATCATCACGTCCATCAATACCTTAGTTCCTAAGTATAAAACACAACTTCAAAATAAAACAGTGATAAGCTTAATACAGCGTTATCTTACCCTTCATGCACTGCTACATGAAGGACTGAGCGAAAAAGAAGCTAAAACGCTTTTAAGTCTGCATTTCCCCAGTGCTAAAGAAGCAAGCCAAATAGGCAGTTTTGGTTACTCGGAATCCATACTCAAAGTGCTTAAATATGTCGAAATCCATAACTATCTTAAAAAACTCTCTGGGAAAAAGGTCAGTTTTCCTTCATGTGCTAAGCTTGATGGTGATGAAAAACCTTTTATAGTCTCACTTCCTTTTACTTTAACCGCCGATCAGCAAAAAGTCATTGGTGAGATCAAGCGAGATTTTCTAAGCGAGAATGCAGCAAAGCGCGTTATTATGGGAGATGTGGGGTGTGGTAAAACGATGGTTATATTGGCTTCTGTCATGATGGCATACCCTAGAAAAGCCGTTTTGATGGCACCTACTACGGTACTTGCCAACCAACTGTTTGAGGAAGCTGTAAAGTATTTACCAAAGCATGTTAAGACGGTTTTGATCACTCAAGAAGCTGATAGCAAGGAAAAAGTGGAGGATTTTGACTTTATCATTGGAACACACGCTTTACTTTATAGAGAACTTCCAAAGTGTGCCTTGGTGATGGTGGATGAGCAGCATCGTTTTGGTACGAAACAGCGTTCATTGCTCTCTGCTCTTGTCTCAAAGCAGGCGTGGCATCCACACTATTTGCAATTTTCTGCAACGCCTATTCCACGGACTCTCAGTATGATTCAGTCTTCTTTGGTTGATTTTTCGTTCATTAAGATGCTTCCTTTCCCCAAAGATATTACAACAAAGGTTATCGCTAAAAAAGATTTTAAAGCTTTGGTAGAGCATATTAAAAATGAAATTACACAGCATCATCAGTGCATCATTGTCTACCCGCTTGTGGAAGAGAGTGAGATGGTCAATTATCAGTCCATCGATGAAGGGCGTGGTTTTTGGGAGAAAAACTTTGAAAAAGTCTATGTAACGTATGGAAAAGATAAAAACAAAGAAGAAATCCTCAAAACATTTAAGGAGGAGGGCAATTTACTCATCTCTACCACCGTTGTCGAAGTGGGCATATCGCTTCCAAGGCTTTCTACCATCGTCATTGTAGGCGCAGAACGGCTTGGACTTGCTAGTTTGCATCAGCTTCGTGGACGTGTGAGTCGCAATGGTTTAAAGGGGTATTGCTATCTTTATACGAATCTAGCGCAGAGCGAAAGACTTGCGAAGTTTAGTCAGACGTTGGATGGCTTTGAAATTGCAGAGCTGGATCTGGCATACCGTCAAGGGGGTGATGTGGTGGAAGGTAGCATTCAAAGTGGTAAAAAGCTGGTTTGGTTTGAAATGGCACATGATGAGGAAATTTTAAAAGAGGCAAAAAGAAGATTAGAGGAGGCAAAAAGCCTCCCCGAAGTTTAGTCCTAGTAAAGTCCAAATCTTCCGTCAGTTTTTTTATACATAACGCGGAATTTGTCTTCCATATCGTGGAAAACGATAAATTGTCTGTCTGAAGCTTTAAGTTCATTCATAGCATCTTCAACTTCAACAGGTTTGTAGCTGTTAAGACGCATTGGAACGATCTCGTCATCGCTTCCTTCACTGTTTTCTTCGACAGCAATGAGTTCTTCAGCTTTATAATTGGTAATTTTATCATGGTGACGACGTAAAACTTTTTTAGCTCTCTCAACGGCTAGATCAACCGCAGCATAGACATCTTTGTCTTTTTGTTGAATGACAACGGTGTTTTTATGCGCCATGTTAATTGCAAACTCGACATTGAAGCCTTTTTTGCCATTTTTTTCATCCGCTGAGATCACAGTACGCACAGAGATAATGTCCAAATTGTATTTGCCAAGAGCATCAACCGCTCCTTCAACATAAGCCTTGATTATGGAGTCAGTATAACAAATAAAACCTTAAATGAAAAGGAGGTTTTAAAGCTGAAATTACGGCTTTTGGATGGTACGGCGATGAAGTCTGATAGGCTCTGTAGAGATGTTATTGTCTAATGTCGTTGAGACAACAGTGTCAATGATAACCGTAATATTTGAGTCAGCAGTAGCAACCGTATCGCTGAGGATATTGCAGTTATTATTAGAAGCAGTTGCAAGTCCACTTCCTAAGTAATTGATTGTGATATTAATGTCAAAAAGAGCAGTAGCTCCCGCTTGTGGATATTGTGCGTTTATAGCGTTTAAACAACCATTGGTTGTGTTGATGTCATGCCCACTAATGGCAAGTAGGGCAAATTCAGTACCACTTTGTACCAAGAGTTCTGCTTGTTCGCGAAGAAAGAGATCACTGGTTTGTTTAGTCGAAAATGTTGAAAAAGAGAGCGCAAGTGCTGCTATAGAAGCGATAAGAACGATAAAAATAATCGCCGTGAGGAGTGAAAAACCTTTACGCATTAGAATATCGCCTTTTCTTTACATGCACTAAAGTCAAAGTTACCGCTTTGATTATTGTCGTGGATACAGAGTTTGATACGAATGGTATCGCCTGTTTGAATGATACGAAATGTACTCACATGTTCCGCAAGAACTGAGAGTGTTCCATTTGCATAGGTCTCGCCTTCCCATGGTTGGTAGTTGTAGCGAAGGGTTAGATTAAAATCAGCAGCATTTCCAACAGGAACAAGAGCATAAGCAGAATGCGAAAGATAATACTGCTCAAAAAGATCACCTACTAAGTCTCCATCGTAGTCAATCAAGTCATCATTGGCGGCATTAGAATTGAGTTGAAGAATGGTAAGATTAGCTGCACAATTACTATTTACACAACGTACACGTCTTGCGTATGGGTTGTTGGCTATGGTTGTTGCATTTTCGTAGTAATTAGAAAACGTACCTGGTTTTGAACCTTTAAAAAAGAGTGCAGGTCGTTGTGCTCCAGCGGTTCCATCCATTGCAATCGCATTGTTTGTCAGTGTCTTGATAATGTCATTTGCAAAATCAAGCCTGCTGCCAGGGGATGAAAGTGTTCTATTGGCATGGCTTGTGTTGTTGACATCACTCATATCAATCAACCCACTCCATCCTGGTACAACAGAGGTTCCATTGTGTTCTCCTAAAAAACTTTCATTACTAATGCCGATCCATTCGATGATATTGTATCCAGGAACGGCACTAGAAAGGGCAACCCAGTTGGCTGCTGCACCGTTATTATTGTTAGCTCTTACACTATCTTTAATGCGGTATTGCAGGCGTTTAGCTATTTGCTCCAACACGATTTTTGTTTGACTTTCAAGACGGTTAATGGCCCGTGTCCGAAGGTAGTTCTCATAAAGTTTAGCAACAATCTCCGCTCCAATGCTGGCAACGATACCAAAAACCACAATGACCATGACTAACTCTATCATCGTAAAAGCAGGGTGCTTTCTCATAGGTATGGCCTTGAAGGAAGCAAAGAAGATTCTCCTATATTGCATGAAAATGCACGTAAAGTAATATTTTGATTACCTCCCGTAACTGTGACAGCAATAGTTTTTATATTTGTAGGCGTGGCTGGTGCATTAGCAGGATTGAAAGTAAAATTAGTTAACGTCGAATTTCTATATGTTGCAGTGTCACTTGCATAAGTAATAGTTGGTGTGAGCGTCAATGCAGTAAAGACATAGTCAAGTGTTCCAGCCGTTTCTAGTGTCCTAGCAATAGTTGTAGCTTGCCCACTAAAATCATCAATATCATCTAAATCGCCACCATCAGCACCGATAGCTGAAGCTGATCTATCATTAAGAACGACTGTTGCATCATACAATTTGCGTCTATAATCTGCATTGATATGACCTATGCGTTGATTGGTCGTTCCAACACGACTAAGCGTTCCATCACCATTAGCCGTATCTAAAACAAAAGAACGTTGTGCTATGGCATCATAGCTATTATCATCCCATTCATGCGTGAGAATATCGCCGATTTTTGTTTTTGCGGCAAGAATGGCTTCTTGTTGCAAAGCAAAGGCATTGTTCGTCTGTACTTGCGTGAGAATCAGTGGCAGACTCATAACAGCAATTCCCATAATGACTATGGCAAAAACAAGCTCTAGCATCGACATGGCTGAACGCATCATTACCACTCCATCTTTCGATTCGTTCGAGTAGAAGTATTGACATCAACGGTTCTTCCAAGACTTCCTTGTCCCGCCCAACTACCAGAAGTAATAAATTCAACATTAAAATCATTGGTTGTTGCATTTGTATTGTATGGATTGAAAATGAGCCATGGAGAAGGTGCCATGCGAATACGGTCTGTATAAGGGGCAGGGGTTGCATTTGGCAACCTAAGTGTGTTGTTCTCAAGTCCATTGGCTATATTACCTGAAATTGCAGTATCTGCACCATTAATTAATGTTGTTCCTACGGATGTAAATCCATTTGTTGTGACATTACCATCCGCATTTACATGCAAACTATTTTGGTACCAGTTTAATGATAATGGGCTTTGTGCTCCAGTGATATTAAAATTAGCTAGAGTACAACCGTTACAATAGACTTCATAACGAATCGTTGTTTGAATGGGACTTGGATCTCGATAATCTATAGAATAGACTCGACCATAGTAAAAAAGAGAGCTTTGGTTAATATCAGACGACCCTTTTATCATATCATCATCGCTTACATTAACATCTCTTAGAACAAAGGAAAAGGGATTGGATGGCTTAGTGATATTCCTATCAAAATTTATTTTTATTTTAGGAAAAGCAGAACCATTATGATCGGTGGCGAAGATAGATTTATAGAGATTATTAAGCGTCATAGTGTGATTGATTGAAACGTTCCCTTCCTTAGAGGTGTTGGTCTCAATATATTTGATTGTTGATAATGCGTTTGCTGGTGTAATGGTTAAATTATCGTAAGATATGGTATAGTCTGTTCTCTTGGCATAACAGTCATAATTATAATTTTGAGTTGTAACGTTGTCTTCTTTTTGCGCTGTAATGTTTAAATCTAAAATAAGTGACATATTTAAATCACTAGAAATATAGGTATAAGCATTAGCACCATTTGTAATCGTTCCTGTAACACTAAAGTGATCAGGTGTATAAGTCCAGTTTTGATCATACGGTGTAATATAGCGCTCACTATCTGGAGTATCACTTGCGTCAATTTCTGCAAATTCAGCGCCTTGCGTTTCCTTGATTTTAATATTAACTACGCCAACTTCACTGTACGAAAGGCTTGGTATGTTTTTTATACCATTTGTAAATGTCAAATTCGACAAATTCGTATCGTATACGCCAGTGATACAATTTGATAATGTCTCAGTAGGAGTAAGTGGTATCTTCTCATTATAATTTGCGGTATTGTTATTGGTATAATCTTTTGCGTAGAAAGATACATTGTAAGATTTACCAGCTTTGTAAGGAGTTGTTCCCGTGATATCAACATCAAATTTATTCGGACGCAGTGCAAATTTATCAAGTGAATTGGCCTGTGCACAATATGATTCATATCCTGGTTTACATGTTGCTACATTGCTACTAAGCGTCCAACAATCTGTCCACTCTTTCACAGAAATATCGCTTATTGCACAATATTTGAAGGTAAAGAAAAGACTTTTATTGGCTTTATCCCATGTATTACTTCCAGATGGCCACGCCGAAGCAGGAAGTTCAAAACGCCCTGTTGATTTTAGAGTATTAAAGGTTCCAGTACTATATTTTTTGATATCACCAAAATAGTAAAGATCTCGTGATACTCCATTATTGTCATCATCAAGGAATATTCCAACGCTAACATTCTTATCAGGTACTAATGTAGTCTTTGAAGTATCATCAAGAAGAAGAATGTCAAATCGTAATGTATTATTCACAATTTTAGTTGTTAATACGGTATCTGTAGCTTCTCTTCCAGAAGCAGTAGAATGTTCAATGGCATTAAATGGACCAGCAATAAGTGTGTAACGTGTTGTAAAATCATAATTGTCTTCTGCCATACACATATAATCATAATATGGATATGCATTATTTAAGTCATCAAGATGACGTACTCTTCCAAAGCTATCATAAAGGAAATTCACCCAAGCACCAGCGTAATAGTTACCATTAGGCTCATAATATGGGTAATTGCCAATACTACTAAAATTATCACCTGCTCCTGTACGGGAGATAAACCACTCATTGGTTTTATTAAGATCGGCAGATCCTAAAATAGAAACCCACCCTTTTGCTCCCATAGTATCAGCATACGTATATTGATTTGTAGCTGTTACCGTATCTGTACTGCTATAATGACCCCAACTATAATAATTTCGGTTTGTACCATCATTAAAACGATCATAGTCAGTTGTAATAGATTTAATATTGTGCATAGGAGAGCCACTCATCCATCCCGTTTTATTGGTTGCGGAACCTCCCCATGTTTGTGGATTATTCCCTGCATAGGGAAAATATACTCCAAAAGAACCATAAGGCCAAATCGCTCCATCATATTCTGTACTTAGATAATAATTACTATTGTTGTTGAACATCTTAAATTTTTCATTATTTGTTCCTGTGTAATTAATCCACTGTGATTTTTTATCGGTTAAGAATGCTCGTACTCTATCAAATGTTTTTTCATTGTTAGGGACGAAAGGGAATAGACCAAATTTTGAACATGTATCCGCTTTATTAGTCAAGTCACTCTTTGTATTTGTTACTTTTCCATCCATTGCTAGTGAAAATGTCCAGACCCAATCTAAGTCAGTTTGGTACCAACAATAGACAACAATAGGTCGCTTAGCAGATGTTATATCTGTAGAATTGTAACTCCTCGCATTTAAAGAAGGCGAAATCCAGTAGTGTCCTTGGATTGAAGAACTTGCAAGAAAACTTTCTGGAACGTTTTCTGCCATCGTTTTACAGCTTTTTTGTAAAACCTCATTGCCATTGTATTCCAAATAACGGTAGTCATCGAGTAATTTGAGCTTCATTTTATCAATATTACAGATCGCTTTTGAGTCATAATCGAGTGTATTGATTTTAACATCTTGACCATAATAGGCTTTTCTTAATTTTCCTTCTGTACAGTTTGAAATGGTGGTATTGCTCCAGTCAATCGCAAAAGGCGTTGCTGTTAAATTAATGTTGCTAAATGAAGATCCCATTGTTTTAAAGCTACCAACGGTTTGCGGTGTTCTTAGTGAAGCATTTGTAATAACCTCTAAGGTATATGCGTTAATTTCTATAGCATCAAAAGCTAACCCATTACTAGAAGCTTCATTGTAGTAATTGCTGGTTGATAACGAATTGCTGTTGAAAACAAAGTTGTTAGAGGTGTTTTGATTTGGTAAGGCTATAAAATCACGGTTATTGTAACAAAAGATTTCGATAGATTTATTGATGTCATTAAAAGGATTTACAACATGAAAACCTGTGGAAAGGTTGTTACTTGCACAATAACTTTTATCATCGTTTATAATGGTTCCTATAGCTGATGTCGTTGCAAGAGTAGCATTGATTTCATTTGAAAGTGATAGAGTAAAAGTCTCATTGTTCTCTATTATTCGATCTCCTGAAATTGGCACTGAAATCGTTTTAGTAAGGTTGGTATCTGATGTTTTAAAAATTAATGTTCCAGTAGTTTGATTATAGTCACTTCCTGCGGTAGCTGAGCCATCGGTAGTTGCATATTGCACAGAGGCGTTAGCGGATTCTGAAATAGTAACGGTAAAATTCATATTGCTATAGCTGGTATTGCCTTCTACTAAACTTGCATCAGCAATAGAGATTGTTGGTAGATACCCTATACCTTGAATAGAGAAATTGTAAGGATTCTCATTTGAGTCATTGTTACTTAGCGAAAGTGTTGCATTACGCGTACCTATTGCACTCGGAGCAAAACGAATTGTAAATGAGGTAGAGTTATTGGGAGTGACAGATGTTGAAGGTTGTGATGTGACAGTAAAGTTGCTGGCATTTGTCCCTCCAATACTAACACTACCAAGCGTAAGATTTGCAGTTCCTGTATTATATACTGTAAAGATTTGTGATACAAAACCTTCATTTACCAAAATATTTCCAAAATTTGTCCCATCTATACTTGAGGGAGTAGCATCGCCATCTGTAATACTAATATTGTTACCACGAATATCAATTTCGGGACTAGTAACCGTAATGGCATTGGTCATTGTCTCAGTATCGGTTGTTCCTCCACAAATGTTATTACTAGATGCCATAAAACTGACAGAATAGGTACCTGCTGTATTGGGGGCAGTAATGTTGAATGTTTCAGTATAACTACCTTCTATATCGTGATTTGCATGATTAACACATGTAATGCTTCCAGTACCAATGCGCCATGAAGTTGATCTCCAGTCTGTACTATTTGTTGTCGTTATATTAAGAGTCGCAGTAATTGTTGCATTTGTAGCGACAGTAATATTGGAAAGACCATTAAGTGTTGCTGAAGTAATACTTATAGCTGCATAGGCAGTATTTGGAAGCATAAATATAAGAATGAATAGTAAAAAATAAAAGTGAAGATGGATCATTTTTTTCATAACATCACCTTTGCTAAATCTTTAAAAGTAAAGGCTGAAAATGTGTAAAGAAAATACACGGTTTACTCAGATTTTTCTTTATTTAAAAAGGTTGAAATACTCTCCATCAAACCAAATTCAGGGTATTGATTGGCGTCTAAAACAACTTGTGCAACGCTTCCATTGTCCACATTGAATACGAGTGGGGCGATGAAATTAATCGTTGAGGTTTCAATCGGCGTTGCGATGATCATAATGTTTAAAATAAGAATGTTAGCGTTCTCTTTAATGTCCAAAAGTGCTCTAAAGTACTCAGGAATTTCAAATTCGTAAGGGCGAAGCATAAAAGGATTGATGAGTGTAAAAGTGGTAGTATCGGATTTTGAGATAAATTTGACAAAAAATTCATCAATTTTTTCAATTTCAACCTCTTTGATGGTTTCAAATCCAGGGATCGGCGCTTTCACAGAGAAGATCATACTATTCCTTTTAAAAAACAAATATTTCATCTATTGTATCATTTTGTATGTTAAATGAGACAAGTTGCTTGAAAGAAATCGACTTCAAAGCGAAAAAATCTATTTTTATTTTAAGATAACAAAAAAGAAGATACAATAGGTTTTTTTAACACAAAGGATAGAGTGAATGAAGATAGCAAATGTTCTTATTGTGGCGTC